>NZ_JASNRD010000001.1 GCF_030412015.1 Massilia sp. YIM B02763
GATGACCAACACAACATTATTATCCCGGACAGCAGTGCGCCCAGGCGGGGACGACGTCGTTATGGTTCGCCGACAGATCCGGCGTCCCTCTTCACTCCACCCCGAACCAGCTGTACTCCCACGTCCACGGCATGTCCGTCTGCCCCAGGGCCAGCTGCACCAGCTCCGGATACAGCTTCTCCGCGCGCACGTCGTTCGACAGCAGGATCACGCAGCGCTGCCCCGTCTCCTGGCAGAACACCAGGTTCGCCGTCCACTCGTCGTGGCCGCCCTTGAAGTAGGCGGTGCCGTTGCGGTCCTCGAAGGTGACCACGCCCAGGCCGGCCGCCAGTTTCTGCGGCCAGTCCGTCTCTGCGGCGCCCAGCGTGGGGAACTGGCGGGTCGACGTGATCGGCAGCCAGGCCGTCGTCATGGCCGCGCGCGTGTCGGGGCGCAGGCCGTCCCCGCGCATGATGGCGGCCCACAGGCGCGCCTGGTCGGCGATCGTCGTGTCCATCGAACCGGCGGCGCGCGGGCGGAAGCGGCGGTCGTGCGCCTGCACCGTGCCGTCGAAGGCATAGCCGTCCGCCACGTTCTCGGCGAATTCCGGGCGCCACGTCATGCTGGTGCGCTTCATGCCGAAGCGGTCGAACACGCGCCGCTGCATCTCCTCCGTGATGTCCAGCCCCAGGCCCTGCTCGACGATGAGCTGCAGGATGTAGAAACCCTCGCCGGAATAGGCGTAGCGCGTGCCCGGGTCGAAGTGGATGCGCAGGCGCTCGTCCGGCTCCAGCCAGCGGAAGTTGGCGAAGCCGCCCGCATGCAGCATCAGC
Organism: Massilia sp. YIM B02763; assembly: GCF_030412015.1. Taxonomy (GTDB): domain Bacteria; phylum Pseudomonadota; class Gammaproteobacteria; order Burkholderiales; family Burkholderiaceae_D; genus Telluria. The sequence continues at coordinate 813 of NZ_JASNRD010000001.1, forward strand.
ATGCGCGGCGTGATCGTCTTCCAGCGGGGGTCGTCGGCCAGGTCGGAAAAGTCGAACGGTTTCACGCGGTAGCTGGTCAAGGGTTGCGGCAACAGCTTCGTCACCGGCGCATCGAGGTCCAGCAGGCCTTCGTCCGCCATCTGCAGCAGCATGTAGACGAAGGCGGTCTTGGTCAGCGAGGCGCCGTACATCACGGTATCCGGCGTCAGCGGCGCGCCGATGGCCGCGTTGCGCATGCCGAAGGCGCGCACCTTGCCCACCTTGCCGTTCTCGACGGTGGCGATGGCCAGGCCCTGCACCTGCTCGCGCTTCATCACGCGCAGGACTTCGCCGTCGTCCAGCGTGCGCGCGGGCCGCAATGGCGGCGTACATCCCGCCAGCTGCGAAGCCGCCACCACCGCCGCCACGGCCGTTCCCATCGCCGCCCGAATCCTCATTGCCGCCTCCATGTACCCGGCGCCGCCACCATGGGGCGCCACAGCCCGCCATGATGCCACGGACGGCGTATGGACGCCTGCACGCAGCTCAACGGGAGCGCTGGTGAGCGCGTACCCAGCGCATCAGCTCCACGAAGGTGCCCGTCCAGTATTCCTTGCGGTGGGCGGCGAGGTAGTCCAGCAGCTCGCGGTGGGCCGCTTCCGACGTCTGCAGGTAGTCGCCGCCCACGCCATGGAAGGTGAAGTTGACCATGGTGCCGCGCGCGCCGGCCCGCTCGACGATGGCGATCAGTTCCTTCCCGCTCAGGCCCTCGGGTGCCAGCACCGGCACGGCCAGCGGATCGAGCGTGGCCATCGACGGGATCACGCCGTCGCCGCCGCCGACCTTGATGCCGACGAACTCGCCGGCGATGCCCGGCAGGTAGTCCCGGCCCGCGGCCAGGCGGTCGCCGCACGGCACCGTATAGGTTCGCTCTTTCGCGCCGTCGATCGCCGCGAGCATGGTGTTGGCCACCACGACCTGGTCGCGCATCTGGGCCGCGCTGGTCGTGTCGAGGTCCCGCTCCGGCTGCACCCAGGCATGGCCCGGGCTGCTGCCCGAACACTGGTGGAACAGCGAATGGTTGCCCAGTTCATGGCCGCGCGCGGCCGCGGCGCGCCATTCGGCCATGCGCGCGCGCACCGAGGGATTGGACAACTGCAGGTAGAAACTGCCTCTCAGGCCTGCGCGGTCGAGCGCCGGAATCGCATGGTCGAGCTGGGAGTCGAGTGCGTCGTCGTAGGAAAGGCTGACGGCGGCGCGCACGCCCTCGGGCCAGCGGAATGCGTCGGCGGCGGGTACCTGCCGCGCCGCCGAGAACAGCAGCACGAACGACATCGCGGCCAGCCGCCAGGCTCTGGGCATCAGGCTATGCATCGGGTCTCCTCCGTCGATTGGACGCCTTGTTTGGAAACGCTTCCAGGGAATTTCCAAAAATATAGCACCGCCATTTTTGGGTCGTCAAATGCACGGGAAACGTGCCACGCCCGGCGCGCCGGCCCTTCACGCCCGGAGAGTGTTGCGTCCACCCCGCGCTTTGCGCACCAAAACCAGGCAAGCATGAGTATTCGGTTGACAACTGATTTTCTTGAACATAAGATTCCCTCGACATCGTATGGAAACGTTTCCAGCCCCAGTGCCGATGGCGGGAAGGCCAGGAAAACACACCGGCAGCACCCCTCGCGCCGCGGCCGGTACATCGAGGAGCACCACGGGGCGGGCATGCCCCGAGCAGTACCGACGCGATGAACAACAAGTAAAGAAAAACAGGAGACCCGAATGCATCATCCCAAGTCGAACCCGAAACGCATCAGCCTGGCCGTGGCAAGCGCCTGCGCCGCCTTCGTCATTCCCGCCTACGCCCAGGACACCGGCAACAACAGTCCGTCCGACACGGTGGTGCCGACCGGCGCCGTGCAGCAGGTCGTCGTCAGCGGCATCCGCCAGTCGATGGCGTCGTCGCTGAACCTGAAGCGCAATTCCGACGGCATCGTCGACGGCATCGTGGCCGAGGACATCGGCAAGTTCCCGGACACCAACCTGGCCGAATCGCTGCAGCGCATCTCCGGCGTGTCGATCGACCGCCAGAACGGCGAAGGCCAGAAGATCACCGTGCGCGGCGTCGGCCCCGACTTCAACATGGTGCTGCTGAACGGCCGCCAGATGCCGACGTCGAACCTGGGCGACCTGAACGGCCGCGCCTTCGACTTCTCGAACCTGGCCTCGGAAGCCATCTCCCAGCTCCAGGTGTACAAGACCAGCCGCGCCGAGACCCCGACCGGCGGCATCGGCGCCACCGTCAACGTGATGACGGCGCGCCCGCTCGACAAGCTGGGCACCTTCTCCAGCATCGGCGTCAAGGCGGTGCACGACACCTCCGCCAGCAACGTGCCGGGCGACGACCGTACCGGCAAGTCGACCACGCCGGAATTCTCCGGTATCTACAGCACCACTTCGAAGGACGGCCGCTTCGGCTTCGGCGTCTCCGCCAGCTACCAGGAGCGCAACCTCGGCTACGCCCAGGCTTCCGTGTCGAGCGGCTGGAAAGGCCCGTATCGCGCCGACGAAAGCGGCTACGGCACGATCCCGCAGACGGGCGCCGTCAACCGGCCGGACGGCAGCGACGTCTACCAGGTGCCGCAGAACCTGAACTACAGCTTCACGGGCGTCAAGCGCCAGCGCACCAACAGCCAGCTCGTGTTCCAGTTCGCGCCGACCAAGGAACTGACCACCACGCTGGACTACACCTATTCCGAGAACAAGCTGCACACCAAGCGCAACGACGTCTCGGCCTGGTTCAACTTCGGCCCCTCGACCTCGACCTGGACCAACGGCCCCGTCGCCGCGCCGCTCGTCTATACGGAGCAGCTCCCGGCCGGCACCGGCGACATCGCAATGGGCGCCGGCGACTTCGCCACCAAGACCGAGAACAAGTCGCTGGGCTTCAATGCCCAGTGGCGCGCCACGGCGGACCTGAAGCTCGAGTTCGACGCCCACCACTCGACCGCCGAGTCCATGGCCGACAGCCCGTTCGGCTCGTTCAACACGCTGGGCACCGCGAGCTTCTCGCGCGGCGACACCTCGGTCGACTTCTCGCAGGACTTCCCCGTGCTGAGCATCCAGGGCGCCGACTACAACCGCGCGCCGCAGCAGGTGACGGGCTCGAACTTCCAGAACGGCTACATGAAGGGCAAGATCGAGCAGGAGCAGATCAAGGGCCGCCTGCGCATGCTGGAATCGTCGAACCTGAACTTCGGCCTCGGCGCCATCAAGGTCGACAACCGCTCGGCACTGTCGAACAACCAGCGCGACAGCTGGGGCGGCGCGACCAAGCCGTCCGACTATCCGGCCTCCCTGTTCCACCCGGCCACCGTGCGCCAGTACTTCGACCAGATCGACGGCAGCGGCAATCCGGCCCTGTTCAACAATTTCTACACCTTCAACTTCGACCAGGTGCGCCAGACCGTGGCCGCCGCGTCCGGCCTGCCGGGCCTGTACGTGCCGAAGACCACCTTCGACACCGACCAGCGCACCGAGGAAAAGTCCAAGCACCTGTACCTGCAGCTGAACACGGACTGGGACACGGCGCTGCCGATGCATACGTCGATCGGCGTGCGCTACGAGAAGACCGACGTCGTCTCGACGGCACTGGTGCCGGCATCGACCGCGATCAGCTGGGGCTCGCAGAACGAGTTCACGGTGATCCAGGGCGCGCCGACCTTCACCACCCTGACCGGCAAATACCATAACCTGCTGCCGAGCGTGGACTGGGACATGGACATCCGCTCGGACATGAAGGTGCGCGCGAGCTATGGCGAAACCATCGGCCGCCCGCGCTACGACCAGATCGCCGGCGGCCAGATCCTGAACCAGCTGGCGCGCGTCGAAGGCGGCACCGGCTCGCAGGGCAACCCGGCGCTGAAGCCCGTCAAGTCGAAGAACCTCGACCTGTCGTGGGAATGGTATTACGCGAAGCAGAGCTTCTTCTCGGTCAATATGTTCCACAAGGACCTGGAGAACTACGCGGGCCAGTCGCAGGTCGTCGAGACCCCGTTCAACCTGCACACCCCCGTCGGCGGCGCGCTGTGGAACGAGGCGCTCGCCAACGGCTGCGCGAACGCCGACACCACCTGCATCCGCAACTACATCTTCCGCAACCACGCCGGCAGCCAGGGCGTGACCCGCGGCCCTGACGACGCCAGCGGCAACGCCACCGGCTCCATCGTGGGCCAGCCGGGCGACCCGGTCGCCAACTTCCGGATCACTTCCTTCTCGAACCAGAAGAAGGCGAGCCTGAAGGGCGCGGAACTGAACCTGCAACACATGTTCGGCAATTCCGGCTTCGGCGTCTCGGCCAACTACACCTGGGTGCACTCGGGCCTGAAGTACGACAACGCGTCGGTCGGCGAGCAGTTCGCGCTGGTCGGCCTGTCGAACTCCGCCAACCTGGTCGGCATCTACGAGGACGCCAAGTGGAGCGTGCGCGCCGCCTACAACTGGCGCGACGAGTTCCTGTCCTCGACCTTCGACTCGGCCGGCCCGAACCCGCAGTACGTGGAGCCGTACGGCCAGCTGGACCTGAGCGTGGGCTACAACATCACGGACAAGCTGAGCGTGCAGTTCGAGGCGATCAACCTGACCGACGAGACGGCCCGCGTGCATGGCCGCCGCAAGGAACAGGCGCTGTACGTGACCCAGTCTGGTCCGCGCTACTCGCTGGGCGCCCGCTACAAGTTCTGACGGCGTAGCGTCGGCACCACGACGGCGGGCGCGCTTTCCGGGCGCGCCCGTCGTTCGCACATCGGAGCCCCCAAAAAGTTGTTCCAAAAACAGCTTTTTCGGGTAGACTCGACCGGTCCGGGTTTTGCGTGACAGGAAGCAGCAATGAGTAAGCCCATCGAACACATCGTGGTGGTCGGCGGCGGTTCCGCCGGTTGGCTGGTCGCCGGCGTGCTCGCCGCCGAGCACCGCCTGCGCATCACCCTCGTCGAATCGCCCGGCATCGCGCCCATCGGCGTCGGCGAAGGCACCTGGCCGTCGATGCGCGACACGCTGCGCCGCATGGGCGTGGCCGAATCCGACTTCCTGCGCGAATGCGACGCCGCCTTCAAGCAGGGCTCGCGCTTCGACCGCTGGGTCGACGGCGGCGATGCCGACCGCTATTTCCACCCATTCAGCCTGCCGCAGGGCCACGGCGACGCCAACCTGGCCGCCGCTTGGACGGATAAGCATCGCGACGTGCCGTTCGCGGAACTGGTCAGCGCCCAGCCGCTGCTGTGCCTGGAGGGCCGCGCGCCGAAGCAGCCGCAGACGCCGGAATTCGCCGCCGTCGCCAACTACGGCTACCACCTGGACGCCGGCAAGTTCGGCCTGTTCCTGCAGCGCCACTGCACCGAACGGCTGGGCGTTCGCCACCTGCTGGCCCACGTCGAGGAGGTGGTGACCGTGAAGGATGGCGAGCGGGCCGGCGACATCGCCGCCCTGCGCACGCGCGAACACGGCCTCGTCGAGGGCGACCTGTTCGTCGACTGCACGGGCATGGCGTCGCTGCTGCTGGGCGGGCACTACGGCGTGCCGCTCGTGCCGCAGCGGGACGTGCTGTTCAACGACCGCGCGCTGGCCGTGCAGGTGCCCTACGCTGCCGCGGACAGCCCCATCGCCTCGCAGACCACGTCCACCGCGCAGCAAGCGGGCTGGATCTGGGACATCGGGCTGCCCACCCGGCGCGGCATCGGCCACGTGTATTCCAGCGCCCACATGGCGGACGAGGACGCGGAGCGGCTGCTGCGCGCCTACGTCGCGGCGAGCGGCGGACCGGCCGATCCTCCGGCGGCGCGGAAACTGGCGTTCGAACCGGGCTACCGCGCCCGCTTCTGGGAACGCAACTGCGTGGCGATCGGCCTGTCGTCCGGCTTCATCGAACCGCTGGAAGCGTCGGCGCTGGCCCTCGTCGAGCTGTCGGTCGCCTGGCTCGCCGACGACATGCCGGCCACCCGCGCCCACATGGACATCGTCGCGCGCCGCTTCAACGAAGCGTTCACCTATCGCTGGGAACGGGTCATCGACTTCCTCAAGCTGCACTACGTGCTGTCGCGGCGCACGGGCGGCTACTGGGACGACCACCGGCGCCAGGAAACGATTCCCGAACGCCTGCGCGAGCTGCTGGCGCTATGGCGCACCCGGCCGCCGATGCACCGCGACTTCTACCGCATCGAGGAAGTCTTCCCCTCGGCGAGCTACCAGTACATCCTGTACGGCATGGGCTTCCGGCCCGAGATGCCCGCACGCGGCTCCGACCTGCCGGCGCTGGCCGAGGCGCAGTTCCGCGAGGCCGCGCGCCTGGGCGCCCGCATGGCCGCGCTGCTGCCGTCCAACCGCGAGCTGCTCGACCATATCCGCACCCACGGCCTGCCGCCGGGCTAGCCCGTTCCACCCACATAACGACAACGACAACGACAGAGACACAGACACCATGGCCAATCACGCAATCCTCAACAACGTCGACCACAAGCACCTGCGCATCGTCACGGCGCGCGGCGCGGAGTACGGCGACGCCGTCATGTCCGCCCTGACCTTCCCGGCCGAATTCCGCGACCTGCAGGCCTGCTACCCGATCGTGTTCGCGCGCGACGACGACGGCAGTTTCACGCCGCTCGCGCTGCTCGGCTTCGAGCAAGGGGAAAACCTGTTCCTCGGCCCGGACGGCTGGGACGCGCCCGTCATTCCGCTGACCGTCGAGCGCCAGCCCTTCCTGATCGGGCGCGGCGGCGAGGAGCTGCAGGTGCACGTGGACATGGACCACCCGCGCGTGCGCACCGGCGGGCCGGAAGGCGAACCCGTGTTCCTGACCTATGGCGGCACCAGCGAATACCTGGAACGCATTTCCTCCGTGCTGCGCACCATCCACGAAGGGCTGGAAGCGTCGCGCGGCTTCACCGCGGCGCTGCGCGAACTGGACCTGCTGGAATCCTTCGTGCTCGACGTGGAGCTGGACGACGGCGCGCGCCACCAGCTGGCAGGCTTCTGGACGGTGGCGGAGGAGCGCCTGCAGGCGCTGGCGCCGGACCAGCTGGCCGCGCTGCACCGCGCCGGTTACCTGCAGGCGATCTACATGCAGGTGGCGTCGCTGTCGCAGTTCCGCAACCTGATCGCGCGCCGCAACCGTGCCGACGCCGCGCGGAATGCGCAAAGCGTCCAAGCCGCCCTGCATCATGCTGCCGGTCGATAAGCGCGTGCGCGAGGTTGCCGTCCACGACGGCGCCATCCCGGACGAGATGCTGCGCGCGACCGCGCCCTACATCGTGCGCGGCCTCGCCGCCGACTGGCCGCTGGTACGGGCCGCGCGCAGCTCGCACGACGCGGCGGACGCCTACCTGCGCCGCTTCTACGGCGACGCCACCGTCCACGCGCTGCTGGGCCACCCGGCCATCGCGGGCCGCTTCTTCTACAACGAGGCGCTGGACGGCTTCAACTACCAGTCCGTGCGGGCGCGCCTGGACGGCATCCTCGACGAGCTGAAGGTCCAGGCGACGCAGGAACGCCCGGGCGCCATCTACGTGGGCTCGACCACCATCGATACGGCCCTGCCCGGCCTGCGCGCCGAGAACGACGTCGACCTGGGCGGGCGGGATGCGCTGGCCAGCATCTGGATCGGCAACCGCACCCGCATCGCCGCCCACTACGACCTGCCGGACAATATCGCCGTGGTCGCGGCCGGGCACCGGCGCTTCACGCTGTTCCCGCCCGAGCAGCTGGCCAACCTGTACGTGGGGCCCATCGACTTCACCCCGGCCGGCCAGCCGATCAGCATGGTCGACTTCCACGCGCCCGACTGGGAACGCTTCCCCCGCTTCCGCACGGCGCTGGAGCACGCGCAGGTGGCGGGACTTGGGCCCGGCGACGCGCTGTTCATCCCGTCGATGTGGTGGCACCACGTGGAGGCGCTGGACCGCTTCAACATCCTCGTCAACTACTGGTGGCGCCAGTCGCCGGACTGGATGGACACGCCCACCAATTCGCTGATGCTCGCCCTGCTGACGATGCGCGAGCTGCCGCCGGCGCAGCGGCGCGCCTGGCAGGAGATCTTCCGCCACTACATCTTCGAACCGGACGAGGCGAACCTTGCCCACATGCCGGCGCAGCGCCGCTACGCGCTGGCGCCGCTGGACGAGGACGGCGCCCGCATCCTGCGCGGCCAGGTCCTGAAACGCATCAACCGATAAGAACACCTCCGAGGAGACCATGGAGACGAACAAGGAACGACAAGGCGGCAACCGTCCGGTGCGCCGCATCGTGATCGCCGGCGGCGGCACGGCCGGCTGGATGGCCGCCGCCGCGCTCTCGCGCACGCTGGGCAAGGTGCTGGACATCAAGCTGGTGGAGTCCGACGAGATCGGCACCGTGGGCGTGGGCGAGGCGACCATCCCCAGCCTCGTGCACTTCCACCGCCTGCTCGACATCGACGAGCAGGAATTCATGGCCGCGACCCAGGCCACGTTCAAGCTGGGCATCGCCTTCGAGGGCTGGCGCCAGCGCGGCGAGGATTACATCCACTCGTTCGGCATGACCGGGACCGACCACTGGACGGCCGGCTTCCAGCACTTCTGGCACAAGGGCCGCGAGCGCGGCCTGGCCGGCGACTATGGCGACTACTGCCTGGAACTGGCGGCGGCGCGCGACAACCGCTTCGGCCACCTGCCGAACGAGGGCCTGAACTACGCCTACCACCTGGACGCGACCCGCTACGCGCGCTACCTGCGCCGTTTCTCCGAGCACTTCGGCGTCGAGCGCATCGAGGCCAAGATCGCCTCCGTCGACAAGGACGCCGGCGGCGACATCGCCGCGCTGGTGCTCGATTCCGGCACCCGCATCGAGGGCGACCTGTTCCTCGACTGCACGGGATTCCGCTCGCTGCTGCTGGGCCAGGCCCTGGGCGTCGGGTACGAGGACTGGTCGCAGTGGCTGTTCAACGACAGCGCCATCGCCGTGCAGACCGAGTCCGTCGGGCCGGCCGTGCCCTACACCCGCTCGATCGCGCACGACTGGGGCTGGCAGTGGCGCATCCCGCTGCAGCACCGCACGGGCAACGGCATCGTGTTCTCCAGCCGCTACGTCGACGACGCCACGGCACGCGCCGCGCTGCTGGCCAACGTCGAGGGCCGCGTGCTGACGGAGCCCCGCGTGATCCGCTTCACGCCTGGCCAGCGCAAGCAGGTCTGGGCCAGGAACTGCGTGGCGCTGGGCCTGGCCAGCGGCTTCCTGGAACCGATCGAATCGACCAGCATCCACCTGATCCAGCGCGCGCTGGTGCGCCTGCTGCAGACCTTCCCGACCGACGGCATCAGCCAGGCCGACGTCGACGAATTCAACGGCCAGGCCGATGCCGACATCCGCCAGATCCGCGACTTCATCATCGCCCACTACAAGGTTACCAACCGCCGCGATACGCCGTACTGGCGCGACGCGTCCGCGATGGACGTGCCGGAGGCGCTGCGCCACCGCATCGCCCTGTTCCGCGAGACGGGCCAGGTCTTCCGCATCGCCAACGAGCTGTTCGCCGAGAACTCCTGGGTGCAGGTGATGCTGGGCCAGGGCATCCACCCCGAACAGCACCACCGCAGCGCGGACCTGATGGGCGACGAGGAGTTGCGCGGCTTCCTCGAGAACATCCGCCGCGGCGTCGCGCAGACGGTGGCCCGGCTGCCGCAGCACGAGACCTACGTGCGCAAGTACTGCCCGGCGGGCAAGCCGTGACGGCGGGCGCGTTCGCCGACAGCAAGCGCCACTACCCGATCCTGGACGGCCTGCGCGGCGTGGCCGCCGTGCTGGTCGTGGCCTTCCACCTGTTCGAGGCGCATGCGGCCAGCCGCTTCGAACAGCTGATCAACCACGGCTACCTGGCCGTGGACTTCTTCTTCGTGCTGTCCGGCTTCGTGATCGGCTATGCCTACGACGACCGCTGGGACCGCATGTCGACGGGCGACTTCTTCCGCCGCCGCCTCGTGCGCCTGCATCCGATGATCGTCGTCGCCATGATCGTCGGCGCGCTGATGTTCGACTTCCAGGCCGGCCCCATCTTCCCGAAGATCGCCGACACGCCGCTGTGGCAGCTGCTGCTGGTGATGGCCGTCGGGATGACGCTGCTGCCGCTGCCGCCGTCGATGGACCTGCGCGGCTGGGGCGAGATGCATGCGCTGAACGGTCCCGCCTGGTCGCTGTTCTTCGAATATGTCGCCAACATCCTGTACGCGCTGGTCGTGCGCCGCTTCTCGAACGGCCTGCTGGCATTGCTGGTCTTCCTGGCCGGCTGCGCGCTCGCGCACCACACGGTGTTCGGCCCGAACGGCGACGTGATCGGCGGCTGGTCGCTGGATCCCGCGCAGCTGCAACTGGGCTTCACGCGCCTGATGTACCCCTTCTTCGCCGGGCTGCTGCTGTCGCGCGTCGCGCGGCCGGGCCGCGTGCGCCACGCGTTTCCCTTGTGCGCCGTCCTGCTGGCGGCGGCGCTCGCGGTGCCGCGCTTCGGCGGGCCGGACACACTGTGGATGAACGGCCTGTACGAAACCGCGGCGATCGTGCTGCTGTTCCCGCTGCTCGTCTGGCTCGGCGCCAGCGGCGACGCCGGATCCGGTGCGATGGCACGCGCCTGCGGCTTCCTCGGCGCGATATCGTATCCGCTGTATATCGTCCACTACCCGTTCGTCTACACCTATACCGCCTGGGTGGCGAACAACAAGATCACCCTGGCCCAGGGAGCGCCGGTGGCGGCGGCGACGCTGCTGGGGTCGATCCTGCTGGCCTGGGCGCTGCTCGTCTGGTACGACATCCCCGTGCGGAGATGGCTGGGGCGGCGGATTACCTCGGATCCGGCGAAAACAGTTCTCGCTTTCGCGCGAAAATAAGCGGCGCCGGGCGGCGTATGATCCCAGTCCTGTTCACACTGCTGGGAGTCACCATGCCGACAAGCGCCCTCGCCCGCGCCACCGCAACCCCGTATTCCGGCTACGTCGTCGAGACGCAGCCGGGTTCCCTGCCCATGGGCGGTACCGTCCAGGACACGCCCGTCTACGCGCTCGACGCCTGGCCCGATGGCCTGCATGCGTCGCTGCCCGCCTCGGCCCCGTCGGCCCGTACCGACATCGACCTCGGCCCGCAACTGGCCTTCGTGGTCGACAACGTCGTCAGCCGGGAAGGCGCGCAGGCGCTGATCGAGATCGCCGAGCACTTCGGCTTTCGGCCGGAAGCCCCGGGCATCGCCACGCCGCCGGGCATGCGCATGAACCTGGCGCTGCACTGGATGGCCGACCGCACCCTGATGGACACGATCTTCCGCGCGCTGGCGCCGCACCTTCCCGCCACCTTGAACGGCAAGGCGCTGTGGCCGCGCCTGTCCGAGCGCATCGACATGTACAAGTACCGCGAGGGCGACGAATTCCGCCGCCACATCGACGGCACCTGGCCCGGCTATGGCGTGAACGCGAGCGGCGACGCCATCGACACCTGGCCGGGCAGCCAGTCGCGCCTGTCGATGCTGTTGTACCTGAACGATGCCGACGATGGCGTGGAAGGCGGCGCCACGCGGCTGTGGGGCCGCAACGGCGCCACGGTGGACGTGCAGCCGCGCGCCGGATCGGCGCTGTTCTTCCAGCATGGCTTCGAGATCGGCTCCGTCATGCATGCGGGCCTGCCGGTCAAGGGCCGCGCGCCGAAGTACGTCGCCCGCATCAACGTGCTGTACGACGCGGACTGACGCCGGCAGCGAACGAACGGTCCCGGCCGGTGCCGCTCAGCCGGCCGACAGGTGCTGGTGCAGGATCGTCGATCCGATCGCGATCAGCACCACGCCGCCGGCCAGTTCCGCGCGTTTTCCCGCCACCTTCCCCAGGCCGCGGCCCAGCATCACGCCCAGCGTGACCATCATGAAGGTGCAGAAGCCGATCGCGCCGGCCGTGCCGAGGATGTCCGCATCCATGAACGCGAGTCCCACGCCGACGGCCATCGCGTCGATGCTGGTGGCGAAACCCGTCAGCGCGAGCAGCCAGAAGGAGTGGCTCTGCGGCTTGTCGTCCTCGCCGTCGTCGTCGCCCAGCCAGCCCTCGCGCAGCATGCGCAGGCCGAGAAAGCCGAGCAGCATGAAGGCGATCCAGTGGTCCCAGGCCTCGACATAGGGCGCGGCCGCCTGGCCCAGCGCCCAGCCGACCAGCGGCGTGCAGCCTTCGATGACGCCGAAGATCGCACCGGTACGCAGCGCCTCGCGCCATTGCGGCCGCTGCAGGGCAGCCCCCTTCCCGATGGCGACGGCGAAGGCGTCGGTGGACATGGCGAGGGCCAGCGCGGCGGTGGCGATGAAATTCATGGAGATTCTTTTTCCGGCCGGGCATGGACGAAGGCATGCCCGCGCGGCCCGACACTGCGCGCAGGCATACCAACGGTCTTGCCAACCTTGACGGCGCCCGCACCACGGCCGCCGCTGGCTGCCGAGCATGTTGATGCGGGAACTTCCGGGGAACGGAAGCAGGCTACTCCCCGATGGGATGCGGCATGGTACACCATCCGCCACAAAGAAAAAAGCCGGCGCGGGCAAGGCTGCCCCGCGCCGGCAAAGGAGACTTGCCCGGTCGTCAGGCCGCGCCGGTCTCCAGCCGATAAAGGTTGGCGTACTTCAGGCCGAAATACAGGATGAAGCCGTAGCACAGCGCCGGCACGAGGAATGACGCCTGCAGGCCGACCGTGTCGGCCAGGTAGCCCTGCGCGAACGGCACCACGGCGCCGCCCACGATGGCCATGCACAGGATGCCGGAGCCCTGGCCCGTGTGCCGTCCCAGGCCGTGCAGCGCCATGCTGAAGATCGTGGGGAACATGATGGAATTGAACAGGCCGACGACCAGGATCGCCCACATGGCCACGCCGCCGCTGGCAAGCATCGCGCACAGCACGAGGGCGATGGCCAGCACCGCGTTGAAGGCGAGCGCCTTGCCCGGGCTGACCGTGCGCATCACGGCAAAGCCGATGAAGCGGCCGACCAGCGCGCCGCCCCAGTACAGGCTGACGTAGTGCGCGGCCGTGGCGGGCGCCAGGCCAGCGATGCCGGGCTCGCCCAGGAAGTTCACGAGGAAGCTGCCGATGCTGACCTCGCCGCCCACGTACAGGAAGATGGCGACGGCGCCCAGCACGAGGTGGCGGTGTTCCAGCGCGGAGCCCTTCGCGCCGGCAGCCGCGACGGCCGGGTCGTCCCCGTGCACGATCTTCGGCAGCCGCGCCAGTGCGAACAGCACGGCCAGGATCGCCAGCGCGGCCGCCAGCGCAAGGTACGGGCCCTGCACGGCGGCCGCTTCCTGCGCACGGGAGGCGATCCGGTCGGCGCCGACGGCCGCGCCGGACAGGATCAGCATGCCGCCCAGGGCCGGGCCGACGGTGGTGCCGAGCGAATTGAACGCCTGGGTCAGCGTGAGGCGGCTCGACGCCGTGGCGGCCGGCCCCAGCACGGTCACGTAAGGGTTGGCCGCCACCTGCAGGATCGTGATGCCGCTCGCCAGCACGAAGAAGGCGAACAGGAACAGGCCGTAGCCGCTGGTGGCGGCCGGGGAGAACAGCGCGCAGCCGCAGGCGGCAATCGCCAGGCCGATGACGGCGCCGGCCTGGTAGCCGACCCGCCGGATCAGCGCGCCCGCCGGCAGCGACACGATGAAGTAGGCGCCGAAGAAGCAGAACTGCACCAGCATCGCCTGCACGTAGCTGAGGGTGTAGATGGCCTTCAGGTGCGGGATCAAGACGTCGTTCAGCGACGTCAGCAGCCCCCACATGAAGAACAGGATCGTCACGATCACGAGCGGCGCCGTCGTGCTGCCCGTACTGGATGTCGCGGCCAGCGGCCGGTTCGACGCGGTATGTTCCATGGTCTCTCTCCTCAGGCGGCGGCGGCCGCGTGTTCGTCCAGCAGCGCGGCCACGCCGCGCAGGGCCGGATACGGTTCCGTGACGACCCAGGTCGGGATCTTCTGCAGGTAGCCGCGCAGGCGCCCCTTGTCCTCGAAGCGGCGGCGGAAACCGGAGGCGTTGAACTGGGGCCCCAGGCGCGGGACGATGCCGCCGCCGATATACATGCCGCCCGTGGCGCCCAGCGTCAGCGCCACGTTGCCGGCCACGCTTCCGAGGATCGCGCAGAACGCGTCCACCGTGGCGCGGCAGGCGGGGCAGCTGCCGTCCAGCGCCCGCGCCGTGATGTCGGCCGCGGCCAGGCGCTCGCCGCCAAGCGGACCGTTGAGCGCGCGGTGGATCGCCTCCAGGCCCATGCCGGACAGCAGCCGCTCGGCCGACACATGCCCTTCCTGCTGCCCGAGCTCGTCCCACAGCGCTTCCAGGATGCGGATCTCCTGGCGCGTGACGGGTGCGAAGCTGGCATGGCCGCCTTCTCCCGGCAGCGCCATCCAGCGACCGTTGCAGCGGACGATGCCGGACACGCCCAGGCCCGTACCGGGACCGACCAGGCCGATGGGCCGGCCCGGGACGGGGGCGAACTCGCCGTCGCCGACGCGCATGCGCCCTTCGTCGCCCAGGTGCGGCAACGCCATCGCCAACGCCGCGAAGTCGTTCACGACCAGCAACGTGTCCAGGCCGCGCTCGCGCCGCAGCGCCTCGATCGAGAAGCGCCAGTGGTGGTTCGTCATCGCGACCGCATCGCCCTCCACGGGATTGGCGATCGCCAGCGCCGCCGCGCGCACGCCGGCCGTGTCGACCCCACGCGCGGCTGCGCGGGCCAGGTAGTCGTCCATCGCCGCGCCGATCGTCGCGTGTTCGCAGCAAGGGAGCACCTCGAGGTCGGCGAAACCGCCGCCCGGCGCCTGCAGCGCGAAACGCGCGTTCGTTCCGCCGATGTCGGCAAGCAGGCGCAGCGTCATTGCAGCTCTCCGCAGGCGACGTCCACGGCCGGTGCTGCCTGCGGCGACGGCGCCTGCGCGTCCCTGGCGCTGCCCAGCACGTCGATATTGCCGAAGGCGGCCGCGAACGGGCCACTGCTCGTCACTCTGAACGGCGTCGTCACCGCGTCGAGACGGACGCCCTTGGCAGTGAAGCAGGCCAGCGGGATGCGCACGGACTGGCGGCCCTTGCCGGCCAGGCGCGCGAACAGCTTCGTCGCGTCCAGCGGCGCGCCGCAAGCGCTGCCGCCGTCGCAGGCCATGGCGACCGTGACCTTGCCGGTGGGCGCAGACTGGACCATCGTATCGAAGCGCAAGGCTCCGCCGTTCGCCAGCGCCGCCGGCAGCGCCAGCGGGCGGGTGCCGTGCGCTTCGTAGGTGGCCGGGCCCGTCCAGGTGACGAGGCGCGCATCCTGCTGCGTATTGATCTGGGCGACGGCCGCCGAAATGCCCGGCAGCGTCGTCGTGGCGTTCAGGTCCTGGCCCAGCGCCTGGACCCTGGCGCCGCTCTTGACCCGCAGCGGGAAGCTGGCGCGGTCGGCCGGTCCGAACAGGGGCCAGCTGTTGGAGGGGATGCAGCCGCCGGCCGGATAGCGCTCATCGAGCCGGCCCAGCGTCGAGCGCTCGCCGCGGCGCAGGCCGTAGCCGAAGGCGAACAGCGGCGCGTAGTCCTTGTCGCCCACGTTGAGCGGCGTCTGGCATACGCCCTTCGGCCAGGAGAACGACAACTTGCCCTGGAATTCGTAGGGTTTGCCGCCCGCCGGCGCGACCAGCAGGTCGGACACGCCCTTGCCCTCGGTGCCCGGCAGCCAAGCGGCGACGAAGGTGTCCGACAGGTTCATCAGGTCGTTGACCCACAGCGGACGGCCGGACAGGAACACGGTGACGACGGGCTTGCCCTTGCCGCGCACGGCCTGCAGCACGGCAAGGTCTTCCGGATAGCGGCTCGAATGGCGCAGCGTCCCGGACGGCACGATGTCGCCGTCGCCTTCCGCATACGGCGCTTCGCCGATGACGGCGACCACGGCGTCGAAGCGGGACGGGTCCACGCCCTTGGCATCCGCGCTGTACGTGACCTGCGCTCCGGCCGCCTTCAGGCCGGCCAGGATCGTGTCGGCCGCTGGAAAATCGGCATTCGTGTTGGCCGTGCCCTGCCAGGTCAGCGCCCAGCCGCCCGTCTGGTTGGCCATGCTGTCGGCGGCCTTGCCGACGACGAGGATCCGCTTGCCCGGGGCCAGCGGCAGCGCCGGTCCCTCGTTCTTCAGCAGCACCAGCGATTCGCGCACGGCGCGGCGCGCCAGTTCGCGTGCCTGCAGCGCATCGTCCTTGCCGGCATAGGCGTTCTGCGAGGGCTTGCGGTCGAACACGCCGGCGCGCAGCTTGACGCGGACGATGCGGCTGACGGCATCGTCCAGGCGCGCCATCGGGATGCGGCCTTCCTCGACGTCCTTCATCGTATTCGCGATGAAGGCCTTCCAGTCGTTCGGCACCATGGCCATGTCGATGCCGGCGTTGATCGCCTGGGCGCAATGGTCGTTGGTGCAGCCGGCCACTTCGCCGATGCCGTTCCAGTCGCTGACGACGAAGCCGTCGAAGCCCATCTCGTCCTTCAGGATGCCCGTCAACGCGCGCCGGCTGCCGTGCAGCTTGCCGTGCTTCGCGCCGGTGGCGACGTCGTCCCAGCTGTTGAACGAGGCCATGACGGTCTGCGCGCCCGCCTGCAGGCCTGTCACGTAGCCCGGTGCGTGGATGGCGAGCATGTCGCGCTCGCTCGCCTTCGTCACGCCCGTATTGATGCCGTGCTCCGTGCCGCCGTCGCCCATGTAGTGCTTGATGCTGGCGATGACGTTGGCGTCGTCCTTGAACGCGCCCTGCATGCCCTTCACGTACACGCCCGACATGTCGCCGACCAGCTTCGGATCTTCCGAGAAGCTCTCGTAGGTGCGTCCCCAGCGGTCGTCGCGCACCACGGCCACCGTGGGGCCGAAGGCCCACAGGATGCCCGTCGCGCGCACCGCCTTGCCCGTGGCGGCCCCGATCTCCCCGACCAGCGCCGCATCGCGTGAGGCGCCCAGGCCGATATTGTGGGGGAACATGGTCGCGCCGTAGACGTTGTTGTGGCCGTGGACGGCGTCCGTGCCCCAGATCATGGGCACCTTGACGGCCATGTCGGTACGCATCGACGCCTCGTAGTAGGCATCGGCCATCCTGAGCCAGTCGGCGGCGCGCGCATGCTTGTCGTTGCCCGGCCAGCTGCCGCCGCCGTTCAGCACCGAGCCGAGGTAGTACTTGCGCACGTCGTCGGGCGTGACGGTCTTGATCTCGGCCTGCGTGATCTGGCCGACCTTCTGCGCCAGCGTCATCTTCGCCACGATGGCGGCAACGCGTGCCTCGATGGCCGGGTCCTTCGCGATCGCGCTCTTCGCCTGGGGCCAGGCGGCCTGCTGCGCGCCGGCCACCACCGGCAGGGTCAGCGCCACGGCCAGCGCCAGGGCGTGCGGAACCAGATGCGCCACGGCGCGGTGCTTGTTCATGCCTTGTCTCCCATTCTTGGTATTGTCAGGCGATTGGAAACGATTCCAATCGACCTTGCCAATATTGAATGGAAACGGCAGCCCTGTCAATCGCCGCCATGCAGGAAATCGCGGTACCACTTGCCGCTGTCCTTCAGGCGCCGCTGCTGCGTCGCATAGTCGACGTGCACGAGGCCGAAGCGCCGCAGATAGCCTTCCGCCCATTCGAAGTTGTCGAGCAGGCTCCAGGCGAAATAGCCGCGCACGTCGACGCCGTCGCGCCGGGCGGCGCGCAAGGCGGCCAGGTGGCGCTGCAGGTAGCGCGTGCGCGCCCCGTCGCGGATGGCGCCGTCGGCATCGACCGTGTCGTCGTAGCAGGAGCCGTTCTCCGTCACGTAGATGGGGCCGGGCGCATAGTCGCGCTGCACGCGCGCCAGCAGCTCCGCCAGGCCGGCCGGCTCCACGGGCCATCCCATCGCCGTGATCTCGCGTCCCTCGCCCGCCTGCGGTTCCAGCACGCGGGCGCCAAGGGGGCCGTGCGCCGGATCGTCGACGATGGTCTCCGGGAAGTAGTAGTTCACGCCGAGGAAGTCCGTGGACACGGCGATCGCTTCCATGTCGCCCGCCTCCACGCGCGGAGCGCTGGCGCCGACCAGGTCCAGCGTTTGCGCCGGATAGCCGCGGCCATGCAGCGGGTCGAGGAACCAGCGGTAGCGCAGGCCGTCGTGCCGCTCCATGGCGGCGACGTCGCGCGGATCCGTGCTGGCGGCGCGCAGCGGGTGCAGGCTCAGCGCGATGCCGACGCGGGCGTCGGGCACGTTGGCGCGGATCAGCGGCACCGCCAGGCCATGCGACAGCAGCACGTGGTGGCATACCTGCAGCGCCGTTCCCAGGTCCGTGTTACCCGGCGCATGCCAGCCCTCGTAATTGCCGATGATGGCCGTGCACCAGGGCTCGTTGTGCGTGATCCAGTGCTTGACGCGGTCGCCCAGGCGGCGCGTCATGGCCTCGGCCAGCTCGAGGAAGGCGTGCACGGTCGCGCGCGCGGCCCAGCCGCCTCCCTCCTGCAGGTATTGCGGCAGGTCCCAGTGGTACAGCGTGGCCCAGGGCTGCAGTCCCCGCTCCAGCATGCCGTCGACCAGGCGCTCGTAGAAGTCCAGGCCCCTGGCGTTCGGCTCGCCGCCGGCCTGCCCGAAGATGCGCGGCCAGGCGATCGAGAAGCGGTAGGCGTTCAGCCCGAGGTCGCGCGCGATGTCGAGGTCCTGCGGCCAGCGGTGGTAGTGGTCGCAGGCGACGGCGCCGCTGGAGCCGTCGCGGATGCGGCCCGGCGTGGCGGCGAAGCGGTCCCAGATCGATTCGACCCGGCCGCCGGCGTCGGCCGCGCCTTCGATCTGGTAGGAGGACGTCGCGCAACCCCACAGGAAGTCCTGCGGGAAGTCGCCGCGCCGTGGCAGGCCGGGTTCGCTGGATGGTGTGCTCATGGTCTCCGTTCTTGTCGTCATGTGATTGGAAAGCTTTCCAGCCTTCGTTCAAAAAAAAGCTCGCGGTCGGCACGCCGGGTCGCCGGACGGCCCGCTCACGCGGCCTTGCGCTTGCCTCCGGCGGCCGTCGCGAGTGAGGCGCGCAGCGTCACGCTCACGGGGAAGTCGCGCGTGACGGTGCGGCGCACGTCGTAGCACAGGTTCAGCAGGGCATTCACGCCGTTCTGCGTCATCTCGCGCCACGGCATGTGCACGGAGGTCAGGCGCGGCGCCGAGAAGGCGGCGCTGGGCGTGTCGTCGTAGCCGATCACGGACAGGTCGTGCGGCACGCGGATGCCCGCCTCCTGGAAGTAGGACAGCGCGCCCACGGCCATCTCGTCGTTGGCACAGAACAGCGCCGTGCAGCCGTAATCCGAATCGAGCAGCTGCTTGGCCGCCGCCCAGCCCCCGGCCGGCGAGAAGTCGCTCTCCATGCGCCACACCTTGGCCGGATCGATGCCCTGCTCGGCCAGCTCGCTCATGAAACCCTCGACGCGCGCCACGTTGTCGGCGAGGCGGCGCGGGCCCTCGATGACGGCGATCTTGCGGTGCTTGTGGTCCAGCAGCGCGCGCGCCGCCAGGCGGCCGCCCAGCACGTGGTCGACCGTGAAGCATTGATCGGGAATCGCGGCGAAGCTGTGGTTCAGCGCGACCAGCTGGCCCGCCTTCAGGCCCAGCGCCGCGATGTCTTCCTCCAGCAACGCGCTGGTCATGACGACCAGGCCGTCGCAGCCGCGCTCGATCAGGAATTCGACGCCCTCGATGGCCTGGCGGCGCTCGTCGCCGAGTCCGACGCCGAACGCGAGCACCATGTGCACGCCGGCGGCGCGCAGCTCCGTATCGATGATCTGCAGGATCGGCGTATAGAAGGTGCCCGACAGGACGGGAATGTAGACGCCCACCATGCGGCTGGACCCGGACAGCAGCGCGCGCGCCGCGTGCGAGGGCCGGAAGCCCAGCTCGTCGATCGCCTTCTTCACGCGCGCCAGCGTGGCGGGCGACACCGAGCCCTTGCCGCTGACCACGCGCGACGCCGTTCCGAGGCCGACGCCGGCCAGTTTCGCTACGTCCTTGATAGTTGCCACAAACTGATCCTCATGTAGACAGGCGTTGCCGCCAACCCGAAGGATACCGCAGGACACCCCTCTCCCGCACCTTCCTTTGCACGAACTTGCATGCCTGCCTTACAGGCGCGCACCCGTTTCGGGGTCGAACAGGGACACCCGGGCCGGGTCGATGACCACGCCGACCGCGTCTCCCGGCACGACGGCGCGCGGCGCGTGCACGAGGGCGGGCAGCGTGGCCCGTCCCGCCTTCACCCAGACCACCTGGTGGCTCCCCATCGGCTCGACCAGCGCCACCTCGGCGCGCAGGCTGCCGGGGGCCCCGGGGTCGGCGAGGCGCACGTGTTCGGCGCGCACGCCCAGCACCGCCGGCCGCGCGCCCGGGTTGCCGGCCACGCAGCCAGGGCCGGGACGCAAGGCGATGCCGTCCGCGGCGAATCCGCCGTCGTCTTCCAGCCGCCCATCGACGAAGGTCATCGCGGGCGCACCCAGGAAACCGGCCACGAAGCGGTTCGCCGGCCGCTCGTACACGTCGACCGGCGAGCCGACCTGCTGGATCTCGCCGCCGCGCATGACGACGATGCGGCTGGCCAGCGTCATGGCTTCCACCTGGTCGTGGGTCACGTAGATCATCGTCGAGCCCAGGTTACGGTGCAGCAGCTTCAGCTCGCGGCGCAGCTCCGCGCGCAGCTTGGCGTCCAGGTTCGAGAGCGGCTCGTCGAACAGCAGCACGCGCGCCTGGCGCACGAGGGCGCGCCCGATCGCCACGCGCTGGCGCTGGCCGCCGGATAGCTGCGACGGCTTCCTCGACAGCAGCGCGTCCAGCTGCAGCATCTCGGCGGCCTGGCGCACGCGCTTCCTGATCTCGGGCCTGGGCGTGCCCGCGATCCGCAGGCCGAACGACATATTGTCCTCGACGGTCATGGTGGGATACAACGCATACGACTGGAACACCATGCCGATGCCCCGCTCGCTGGGATCGGCGTCCGTCATGTCGCGCCCGCCGATCTCCACCAGGCCGCCGCTCGTGTCCACGAGGCCCGCGATGCTGTGCAACAGCGTCGACTTGCCGCAGCCGGAAGGTCCCAGCAGCACGAGGAATTCGCCCGGCTCCACGTGCAGGTCGAGGTCGCGGATGATGTCCTTGCCGCCCAGCGTGATCGAGAGCTTGCGCAGTGTGACGTTCGACATGGTGCCTATCCTTTCACGGCGCCGGCCGCGATGCCGCGCACGAACCAGCGCCCGGACACGAAGTACAGCGCCAGCGGCACCAGCGCCGTCAGGATCGTCGCCGCCATATTGACGTTGTACAGGCGCGTGCCGGTGGTGGTATTGATCACGTTGTTCAGCTGCACCGTCATGGGCAGGTTCTCCCTCCCCGCGAACACGAGGCCCAGGATATAGTCGTTCCACACGCCCGTCACCTGCATGATGGCGGCGACCACGACGATCGGCAGCGACATCGGCAGCATCACCTGGAAGAAGATGCGCCAGAATCCGCCGCCGTCGATGCGCGCGGCCTGGAACAGCTCGTGCGGCACGTTGCAGTAGTAATTCCGGAACAGCAGCGTCATCACGGGCAGGCCGAACACGGTGTGCACCAGCACGATCGCGGGCAGCGAGCCGAAGATGCCGGCCAGCGCCAGCACCCGCACCAGCGGATAGATCATCACCTGCACCGGCACGAAGGCCCCGGCCAGCAGGATGCCGAACAGCAGGTTGGCGCCGCGCGGGCGCCAGAAGGACAGCGCGTAGCCGTTGATGGCGCCCAGCAGGATCGGCAGGATCGTGCTGGGGATCGCGATGGCGACGGAATTGCGGAAACCCGTGCGGATGCCGTCGCAGGCCGCGCCCGTGCAGACGCCGCTCCAGGCCTGGCGCCAAGGTTCCAACGTAAACGCGTGCGGCAGCGCGAAGATGCCGCCCTGGCGGATCTCGTCCATCGGCTTCACGGAGGTGACCAGCATGACGTACAGCGGCAGCAGGAAGAATGCCGCCGCGCACAGCAGGAAGGCGTAGACGCCGACGCGTGCCGGGGTCAGGCGGCGCCGGCGCGCACGCGCCTTCGGCCTGGCGGCGCCCTGCGTGGAAGCCCCCTGCAGCGGCAGCGGGCGGGCGATCGATTGGCGGCTCATCGGGTATCCTTCACGGGATGGTCTTCCTCAGGTGACATTCAGGCGGCCGCCTTGCGGCTGCGGGCGTACGCGTACGGCGCGAGCAGCGCCAGCACCGGCACCAGCAGCACGACGGCGCCGGCCGACGCCAGGCCCACGTTCGAGCGCAGGAACAGGTGATCCATGATGAACTTGGCCGGCACTTCGCTGGCGATGCCGGGGCCGCCCTGCGTCATCGCGACGACGGCGTCGTACAGCTTCGCCACCGACGTGGCCAGCAACAGCAGCACGGTGGCGAAGCTGGGCCAGAGCATCGGCACGACGATCTGCAGGTACACGCGCCAGGCCGGGATGCCGTCCAGGCGCGCCGCCTTCCAGATTTCCGGGTCGATGCCGCGCAGGCCCGCCAGCACCAGCGCCATGACGAGGCCGGACGCCTGCCACACCGTCGCCAGCACGACGGCGACGATCGCCATGTCCTGCGACACGATCCAGTCGAGCCTGAAGCCCGGGAAGCCGAGCGCGCGGATGGCGCCGTCGATGCCGTCGCCCGGGGTCAAGAGCCATTGCCAGACGAGGCCGGTGGCGACGAAGGACATCGCGTACGGATACAAAAAGATCGTGCGCAAGGCGCCTTCGCCGCGCACGTCCTGGTCGATGAACACGGCCAGCAGGAAGCCGATCACGACGCAGGCGGCGACGAAGAGGACGCCGTACACGGCCAGGTTGTGCAGCGACAGCATCCAGCGCTCGTTGTCGAACAGGCGCTGGTACTGGGCCAGGCCGATGAAGCTGCCGCTCGGGAAGGTGCGCGAGCCCGTCATCGAGATCCACAGCGTCCAGCAGGCGGCGCCGACGTAGCCGACCAGCGCCACGAGGGCCATGGGCAGCAGCGCCGCGCGCGGCGCCAGCCAGGGCAGGAACTTGGAGGAAGCGGTTGGCCGCATGTCAGTAGCGTAGCGCCGAGGCGATGCTGTTCTGGGCCCGCTCGACGGGCATCGGGGTATTCCAGTAGGCGGTCAGCACGTCCTGCAGCGCGCCGTTCTGGTCCGGGGTCAGGTACACCTCCGCCACGCCGACGGGACGGGCGCGGTCGCGCAGGATCGCCATGCCCTTGCGCGCGCACTCGTCGAAGGCAGACGGGTCGGCGTCCGTGCGCACGGGAATGGAGCCCTTCAGGCGGTTGAACGCCACCTGCACGTCGGGCCGCTCGACGACGTCGGCGATCAGCTTCTGGGCGCGCAGCGCGTCCGGCTTGCCCGTCCTGGGGAACACGAACACGTCGCCCTGGATCAGGTAGGGGCTGTCCGGGCCGAGCCCGGGCAGGCAGCCGAACTCGCGGCCCGGGCGCTGGCCGGCCGCCGTGAACTCTCCCTTGGCCCAGTCGCCCATGATCTGCATGCCGGCCCGCCCCGCGATCACGAGGGCCGTCGCGTCGTTCCAGTTGCGTCCCGGCGAAGCGGGATCGACATAGGCCTGCAGGCGCTTGTAGGCGACCAGCACGCGGCGGAATGCCGCCGAGCGGATCGCCGCCTGGTCGCGGTCGCGCATCACGCGCAGATAGAGCTCGCGCCCGCCCAGGTTGGACAGCATCAGCGAGAACAGGATCGTCTCCTGCCAGGCCTGGCCGCCGTGCGCCAGCGGCACGAGGCCGGCGGCCTTGAGCTTGTCCAGCGCCGCGAACAGTTCGTCGACGTCCCGCGGTTCGCGCGCGATGCCGGCGCGGGCGAAGGCCGCCTTCGAGTACCAGATCCACGTCTGCATGTGGATGTTCATCGGGACGGCATAGTAATGGCCGCGGTGCTTGATGGCGTCCACGATGGGCTGCGGCAGCACCCGGTCCCAGTCGTCGCGGCGCGCCACGTCGTCGACGGGATTGAGCATGTCTTCCTCGATGATGTCGAGGAACTGCTTGGACGTGTTGAACTGGGCCGCCGTGGGCGGATTGCCGCCGATGATGCGGTTGATGGTGACGGCGCGCGACTGGTCGCCGCCGGCGATCGCGGAATCGATCCAGGCGCCGCCCGCGCCGCGGTAGGCCGCGGCCACCTCCTTGACGGCCGCCGATTCGCCACCCGACGTCCACCAGTGGATGACTTCGGCCTGCGCCGGCAGCGGCGCCGCGGCGTGCGCACCCGGCGCGGCGGCGCACAGCCACGCGCCGGCCAGCAAGGCCTTGCGGATTCGGACCATCGTTGTCTCCATGCGGCCGCCATCGATGGCGGTCCTTCGGCTGTCATTTGGGGGGCGGGGTTGGAAACGCTCCCATGACTTTTGCCGGACTATAGCACCGGGCCGAAATTAGTGTCAAATAGAAAATATCCGGTGGATTTTCCTACAAAAACAGCCGAGCAGGTGGGATTCCGGCAATCGTGCGGCGCCGGCATCGCCATATGACAACACTAGGGTCGCAGGCGGTAGCCGACGGCCGTCTCGGTCAGCAGGTGGCGCGGCTGGGCCGGATCGTCTTCCAGCTTCTGGCGCAGGTGGCCCATGTAGATGCGCACGTAGTGGCCATTCTCGCGGTTGGCCGGCCCCCAGACCTCGCGCAGCAGCTGCGGGGCCGTGACGACCTTCCCCAGGTGGGCGACGAGCACGGACAGCAGCCGGTATTCCGTGGGGGTCAGGCGCACCGGCTCGCCGGCGCGGGTGACCTGGCGTTTCTGCAGGTCGACGGCGACGTTGCCGAAGGCGACGGTCGACGACGGCTCGCCCGCCGCCTTGTGCTGGCGCCGCAGCGCCGCGCGCACGCGCGCCAGCAATTCGCCCGTGCCAAAGGGTTTGGTGAGGTAGTCGTCCGCACCGGCGTCGAGCGCCGTGATCTTGTCGGCTTCGTCCACGCGCGCCGACAGCACGATGATCGGCACGGGACTCCACGCGCGCACGGTGCGGATCAAGTCGACGCCGTCGCCGTCCGGCAGGCCCAGGTCCAGGATAATGAGATCGGGAGTGCGCGTGCCGGCGTCGATGACGCCGCGTTTCAGGTTCTCGGACTGGTGCACGGTCCAGCCCTCGCCTTCCAGCGCCATGCGCACGAAGCGGCGGATCTGCGGTTCGTCCTCGACGAGGAGCGCAACGGGAGCGACATCACGGTTCATGCCGGGATGGTAAGCGATCGGGCGTAAAAGCGGCGTAAAAAAAGCCCGCCGGCGTCCGCGGCGGGCGTTTGGCCTGCGCCGGATCAGCCGAACAGCTTGGCGGCCGTCTTCGCGACGATTTCGCCCTGGTGGCGCGCGCCGTCCAGGTCGAGGGCGCTCGGCTGGCGCTGGCCCTGGCCGCCGGCGATGGTGGTGGCGCCGTAGGGTGCGCCGCCGGCCACTTCGTCCAGCGTCATCTGGCCGGCGAAGCTGTACGGCAGGCCGACGACGACCATCCCGAAGTGCAGCAGGTTGGTGATGATCGAGAACAGCGTCGCTTCCTGGCCGCCATGCTGCGTGGCCGTCGACGTGAAGGCGGCGCCGACCTTGCCGTTCAGGGCGCCGCGCGCCCACAGGCCACCGGTCTGGTCGAGGAAGGCCGCCATCTGCGACGGCATGCGGCCGTAGCGGGTCGGCGCGCCGATCACGATGGCGTCGTAGTCCGCCAGCTCGTCGACGGTGGCGATGGGCGCCTGCTGGTCCAGCTTGAAGTGGCCGTTCTTCGCGATCTCCTCCGGCACCGTCTCCGGCACGCGCTTGACCGCGACGGTGGCGCCGGCGCCGCGCGCGCCCTCGGCGACGGCATTCGCCATCTGCTCGACGTGGCCATAGGTGGAGTAATACAGAACCAGTACCTTCGCCATGCTGTTCCCCTTTCAGTGAGTCGTTCGACAAGAAAAGGCCATGCTAAACCAATCCGCAGTGCGCCGGCATCCGCCTTCCGGCGGGTTCGTCTGCTACCCTGTCAGGATGAACAGCTGGGCGGCCCGTATCCGATCGGCCAGAATCCCCGCACCAACCACGACAGGAGACACGCATGAACGACACCGTCCGCTGGGGCATCCTCGGCACCGGCCGCATTGCCCGCGACTTCGCCAACGGCTTGCGCGACACTCCGTGCGCCGTCCTCGCCGCCGTGGCCTCGCGCAGCCAGGACGGCGCCGATGCCTTCGGCGAGGAGTTCGGCATCCCCCTGCGCCTCCCCAGCTACGAGGCGCTGGCCGCCTGCGCCGACGTCGACCTGGTGTATATCGCGACCCCGCATTCGCTGCACGCGGAAAACGCCCTTGCCATGCTGGCCGGCGGCAAGGGCGTGCTGTGCGAGAAGCCGTTCGCCCTGAACCGCGCGCAGGCCGAGCGGGTCGTGGCCAGCGCGCGCGCGCGCAAGCTGTTCCTGATGGAGGCGATGTGGTCGCGCTTCATGCCGGGCTTGCTGGAGGCGCGCCGCATCGTCGCATCGGGCGAACTGGGTACCGTGTCCCAGGCCCACGCCGACTTCGGCTTCGCCGCGGCCTACGACCCCGAGGCGCGCCTGTTCAATCCGCGGCTGGGCGGCGGCGCGCTGCTCGACGTCGGCATCTATCCGCTGTCCCTGGCCGCCTTCCTGCTCGGCCCCGTGGCGGCCGTGCAGGCGCAGTCCGAGATCGGCCCGACAGGGGTCGACCTGCAGACCGTCTTCACGCTGCGCCACGCGGACGGCGCCCTGTCCACCGGCGCCTGTTCCCTCAAGGCGCGCACGCCCGGCCTGATGACGCTGTCCGGCGAGCGGGGCCGCCTGCGCCTGGACGCCCCGTTCCACCGCCCGCCCACCCTGACGCTGACGGACGCCGATGGCAACCCCCGCACGCTCGACACGCCCTACCTCGGCAACGGCTACGTGCACGAGGCGATCGAGGCCCAGCGCTGCTGGCTCGCGGGGGAGATCGAGAGCCCGCTGATGCCGCATGCGCAGACGCTGGCGCTGATGGGCGTGCTGGACGAGATCCGGCGCCAGGTGGGCGTGCACTATCCGGGAGACTGAGCGTGCGCGGCCAGCGCGTTGACATGGCCCTCGTCCCGGGGCATACTCGCCCGAAGTGTTAGCGCTATCAACCACGCTCGCAGAAGCCGTGCGCAACATACATATCAGGAGACTCGCATGCTCGAACACCGGATCCGCGGCGCCGCCGCACCCATCCGCGGGCCCGCCTCCGCCGCCGACACGGCGGCCGGACGGGACGCGGCCGCACCGCTGCGCTGGCGCGAAAAGCTCGCCTACGGCGTGGCCGACATGGGCTTCAATTTTTACTGGACCAATGTCGCGACCTTCCTGCTGATCTTCTATACGGATACCTTCGGCATCTCGGCCGCCGCCGCCGCGGCGATGATGTCGACGGTGAAGATCGTCAACGCCTTCACCGACCCGATGATCGGCGCCGCGGCCGACCGCACGGCGACGCGCTTCGGCAAGTTCCGCCCCTGGCTCGTGTGGATGAGCATTCCGCTGGCCGGCGCCGCCGTCCTCACCTACACGACGCCCAACCTGGAGGGCGACGCCAAGCTGGCCTGGGCCTACGGCACCTATCTGCTGATGATGGTGTGCTACACCTGCGTCAACATCCCCTACAACGCGCTGTCCGGCGTGATGTCGGCCGACCCGCAGGAGCGCTCGACGATCAACGGCCTGCGCTTCATCTTCGCCTTCGCCGGCAGCACCCTCGTGACGGCCGCGACGCCCTCCCTGGTGCGCCTGCTGGGCGGCGGCGACGATGCGCGCGGCTGGCAGCTGGCGATGCTGGCCTGGGGCCTGGCCGCCACCGTGCTGTTCCTGCTGACCTTCGGCGGCACCCGCGAACGCGTGGCGCCGCCGCCGGGCCAGCGCTCGAACGTGCTGCGCGACGTGCGCGACCTGGCCGTCAACCGCCCGTGGATCGTGCTGTTCGTGCTGTCCCTGGTGATCATGGTGACGATCACGCTGCGCACGGCCAGCGCCGCCTACTATTTCAAGTACGTCGTCGGCCGCCCCGAGCTGATGGCGGCCTTCGTGCCGACCTACATGATCGCCGCCGCGATCGGCGCCGCCTGCACGCCGCTGCTCACGCGCTTCGCCGACAAGAAGACGCTGATGATCGCGCTGATGTCGCTGACGGCGCTGCTGTCGGCGGCGTTCTACGTCGTCCCCGCCGACCAGGTGCAGCTGATGTTCGCGCTGCAGGCGCTGCTGGGCCTCGTGCTGGGGCCGAAGTCGCCGCTGGCCTTCGCCATGCTGGCCGACACCGCCGACTACAACGAATGGCGCACGGGCCGCCGCGCCACCGCCATGACCTTCGCCGCCGCCACCTTCGCCCAGAAGCTGGGCACGGCGATGGCGGTGGCCACCATCGGCTCCGTCTTCACGGCCCTCGGCTACGTGCCGAACGCCGTCCAGAGCGGCGGCTCGCAGGCCGGCATCGTCTGGCTGATGTCCCTGATCCCGGCCGGCTTCGCCCTCGTCGCCGTGCTCGTGATGTGCCTGTACAACCTCGACGCCCCCGGCATCGCGCGCATGCAGGCCGAGCTGGCCGCGCGCAAGGATCCATCCGCATGACCGCCATCATCACCAACACCGATACGAACGAAGGAAACCCGATGCTCCGACCGACCGACGACGGCACCCGCTACGAACTCGCCAGCCCGACCGCGATGCCCCAGGCCGGCGGCTTCCTGTGGAACCGCCGCATGATGATCCAGCTGACCTGCCGCGGCTACGCGACCGCCCAGTTCATGCAGCCCGAGCC
Source organism: Massilia sp. YIM B02763 (assembly GCF_030412015.1). Classification (GTDB taxonomy): domain Bacteria; phylum Pseudomonadota; class Gammaproteobacteria; order Burkholderiales; family Burkholderiaceae_D; genus Telluria. The sequence goes on from NZ_JASNRD010000001.1 coordinate 29,587, forward strand.
GGCCAAGTATGCGCACGCGCCGAACCTCGAGGCGAAGAGCTTCATGCAGCCGGAGCAGGCATACTACGCCCACCACCCGGGCCGCTTCTTCTACGTGAAGGACGAGGACACGGGCGAGATCTTCTCGGCGCCGCACGAGCCGGTGCGCGCCCAGCCGGACCGCTTCGCGTTCTCCGTGGGCCAGGCCGACATCGCGTGGACCGTCGAGAAGCTGGGCATCCGCATCGCGCTGCGCCTGGCGCTGCCCACCGACGACGTGGCCGAGCTGTGGACGCTCGCCGTCGACAACCTGTCCGACCGCCCGCGCCGCATCAGCGTCTATCCCTACTTCACGGTCGGCTACATGTCGTGGATGAACCAGTCGGCCGAGTACCGCGCCGACCTGGGCGGCATCGTCGCGTCCAGCGTCACCCCCTACCAGAAGCTGCAGGACTACTTCAAGAACAAGGACCTGAAGGACAAGACCTATTTGCTGTGCGAGACGGCGCCGGACGCCTGGGAAGCCTGCCAGGCGCACTTCGAGGGCGAAGGCGGCCTGCACGCGCCGGACGGCGTACGCGCCCCGCTGCTGGCCGGCGGCGACGCGCGCTACGAGACGCCGGTGGCCGCAGTGCAGTACCGCCTGGAGCTGGCCCCGGCGCAGTCCGCGACGCGCCGCTTCCTGTTCGGCCCCGCGAAGGACGATGCCGAGATCGCGGCCATGCGCACCCGCTACCTGAGCGAGGAAGGCTTTGCGAGCGCCGCGCGCGACTACGCGGCCTACGTGGCGCAGGGGGCCGGCTGCATCCGCGTCGAGACCCCCGATGCGGAATTCGACAACTTCGTCAACCACTGGCTGGCGCGCCAGGTGTTCTACCACGGCGACGTCAACCGCCTCAGCACCGACCCGCAGACCCGCAACTACCTGCAGGACAATATGGGCATGGCCTTCGTCAAGCCCGCGGTGGCGCGCGCGGCCTTCCTGCACGCGCTGTCCCAGCAGGAAGCCAGCGGCGCCATGCCGGACGGGATCCTGCTGTTCGAAGGCGCGGAACTCAAGTACATCAACCAGATCCCGCACACCGACCACTGCGTCTGGCTGCCCGTCTGCCTGCGCGCCTACCTCGACGAGACGGGCGACATGGCGATCCTGGACGCGCCCGTCGCCACCCACGACGGCACGACCCTGAGCGCGTTCGAGCGCATCTCGCGGGCGATGGACTGGCTGCTGCACAAGCGCGACGAGCGCGGCCTGTCCTATATCGAGCAAGGCGACTGGTGCGACCCGATGAACATGGTCGGCTGGAAGGGGCGCGGCGTGTCCGGCTGGCTGACGGTGGCCGCCGCCTACGCGCTGAACCTGTGGGCCGACGTCTGCGCGGCGCGCGGCGACACCGTGCGCGCGGACCACTTCCGCGCCGGCGCCGCCGACATGAACGCCTCCGCCAACCGCCACCTGTGGGACGGCGACTGGTACGCGCGCGGCATCACCGACGACGACGTCAAGTTCGGCGTGGCCGCCGACAAGGAAGGCCGCATCTACCTGAACCCGCAGAGCTGGGCCTTCCTGGCCGGCACCGCGGACGAGACACAGCGCGCGCGCATGCTGGCCCAGGTCGACGCCCAGCTCGATACCCCCTACGGCGTGCAGATGTTCGCCCCGCCCTACAGCGCCATGCGCGAGGACGTCGGCCGCGTCACGCAGAAGCACCCGGGATCGGCCGAGAACGGCGCCGTCTACAACCACGCGTCCGTCTTCTACATCTACAGCCTGTACACGATCGGCGAAACCGACCGCGCCTGGAACGCGCTGCACAAGATGATCCCCGGCCCCGCCGAAGCCGACTACCTGCAGCGCGGCCAGCTGCCCGTCTTCATCCCCAACTACTACCGCGGCGCCTGGAAGGAATACCCGCGCACGGCAGGCCGCTCGAGCCAGCTGTTCAACACGGGCACCGTGTCGTGGGTGTACCGCTCGATCATCGAGGGCCTGTGCGGGCTGAAGGGGGATGCCGACGGGCTGACCGTGCATCCGCAATTGCCGGCGGGCTGGCCGGGGATGCGGATCGTGCGCGAGTTTCGTGGGGCGCGGTTCGATGTGACCGTCAAACGCGGGCCGGTCGACAGCGTCACGGTGCATGCCGACGGTGTACGGTGCGACACGGCGCGCATCGATGGCATCGAGCCTGGTCGCACTTACCTGCTGGAGGTCGTGGTTCCCTGATTTCAGTCGCCAAGATCAGGGAATCACTGCCCGCTGAAGTTTCCGACCGTCGCGATCAAGGCCGCACCGCACGAGGTCTTGTGACCATCATAGGCGACGGCGATATCGTCGATGGTGTGGTGGGGGTCGCCTTCGGCGATGGTGCAGCCCTCATGTCCCTTGATGGGACAGGTGCACATATCGCCGACGCGGGCAACCGCGATGCCATCGACCTTGAAGTGGCTTGCGCTGACGCTGGCGACCTTGCCGCCGTGCGAAGTGGGATCGCCGAGACGAATCACATTGGGCATCGCTCACCTCTCGTATGGCTGCGGCCCTGGTTCACCCATCGCGAGGACAGGCGACAGTGCGTCGTCATAGTCAACAAGCTGCCACATCGTAGCGGCACGATATACGCCTCGCTCCCCCTTGAACCTTTGCCATAACGATAGATTCGAGACGATCATTACGTGCGGCATTCGTTCCCCGGCGTTAAGATGGCGGCGACCAGTTCCATCGAGAAGATTTGTTTCGCTGGATTTCCACCAGCCCGTTTGAGGACAGACGCGCCCGGTCGCGGCTAGCTCTCCCAACGGCGACCGCAGCTTATCCGCAGGACTCTTGTTCACAGCCACGCCGATTGGTCGCACCCGGATCGTGCTGGTTATACTGTTCCACACCGCGACGGCTTCTTCGTCAGTGAGACTAGCCTCGCCTGCACCAGCCGCGTCACCGACAACACCAGTTTGGAACTGGATATCTGCATAGGGCTTATACGGATCGTGCGGTACGCCCGTGAACTTCATCTGGAAATCGTGATGAGACAGCGAGCCTTCCTCAACGGGTGTACGCATCAGTACTTCGTACCCGGCCTGCCAATCGTGGATGCTGCGCGGACCCTCGCGAAAATATTTAATTCTGGCTAGCACTCGTGTCTCTTCAGGCGTTGAAGGATTTTCCTTGAACCGCTTGAACTGTCTTTCAAGCGAATCGCTCTCTGGATCATGGGGATTCGAAGGAGCGACGTAGATAGAGAAATGGGCATCTGGAAATTCTTTTAAGCGAAACCCAATACGAATATGCTCCATTAAATCTTCTGGGGCAGGATTATCCATATCTTCTATAAATGCGTATTCAATGCAGTTACCCGGCTGGGAAGGAGCCTCACCGACCTCACGGCGGCGTAAACGCGCTGCCATGCTTTTGATGAGCGCGACGGTTCCCGCTGCATCACTGCGTAGCGGCCGCGCCCTGATGATGACACCGTCGTCGCCCAATTCGAAATAGCCTTGAATTCGCAAGTCATTGATTGATTCGAAATCTTCATACCCTGTAATTATTCGCCCGCCGACACTCTCTACTTCGCTCACAGACAACAATAGTGGCACATCGCCATGATAGATAGCCTTTCCCGATTGAAGCTCTTTGATAAAGTCATCTGCAAGCGCATTCACCTGACGATTACCATGCTCGTAGATGCTTATCGTCAACGGCACTATCGAATCTCCCCATACGACTGTTGTAGACTCAGGCACGTCGACCATGAAACGTCCGAAGCAAACGGTCTTCGTCTTGTTGAACATTGGGGCTACACGCGAGGATAACGGCATCATATTTGGCTCACTTTTCTGGGTCAGATTCCGATCACATGAGAGGAGCATCAAAGCTGCAAGGAAGCAGAATGCGTAGCGCAAATACACGATCTGTACGATCAAGGCAGACGGCACATTCAACATTTCCATCTCCCATGCTGAGCAATTCGCACGATGGAGTAAAGGGTTGCTGCGATAGCATTCGAGTGCTGATAGCTGGACTGATGCTCGTAGCCAGTCTGCCGAAAAATTCCTCGGAATTTTCCGCTTTTTAATTGGTGATCGGCGGACTTGGCTGGCACCGTCTGATCGCCTAGACCAGCTGGTGGCAGAATGGTGGCGCATATTGGAGATGGCATCTCGTCGGCATATGGCTGAAAAGCCCGAGCAGTCTTCAATGCGTCCCAACGAACGAGTTCGACCGTGCCTCGCCGGGTGTCGGAAAGTATTGGCCATTCCATCCATCCAGTTGGATCCGCACAGCTATTGTTGATTTCCCAGGTCACTTCAGTGTAGCTTTGACGCCTTGAGTCGGCACCATAATGACCATAACTGTTTGAATGATAGGTATCCACGATCATCCGATGGAAATGTTTTACCCTTTCGAGATAATTGAGCGTTCGTGCAAGCGTCCCACCCCCATTGCGGGCTGGCTCGCCAGAAGGGTTGATCCATTCTTCTCGAAACAATGAATACCATTTTCCAACTACTGCATAGATCTCGCTGTACGGATCCCCATGCTTCGGCCAAGCCTCCAATACACGCCCACTATGCATAACCCGCAACCAACCATTGCCATAGGCCTCCGTCGGCAGTAACTGCAGGCCTCCCTGGGCGTTAGCCAACACCGCCGTTACCTCATCTCCGAAGTTTCCTGCTACCTTCGCTCCAAGGCTTGCTTCACCGTCGAGCAAAATGCCGCGGTCTTCGAAGCCTGCCCGCATGCGTTTATAGGCTGCCGGAGCACCGATCGCAGGCATGACCCCGTGTACGATACCGAGCACCCTGTCTTGGAGGTTGCCATAAGCTGGGTGAATTAACGCACGGCCAACCAAACCTCCCATGGAGTGCGTGACCACGATGACCTGGTTGCACTCATAGCCGGATTGACTGAATTCTTCGATAACCTTGTTGATGCGTTCGGCGATGATCTTTGCACTATCGCCATTCGACTGAAGCCAGTTATAGCCGAAGGCGAAGACGGGAAACCAGCATCCGTCAACAACGCTCTTGAGCTCATCTTCCAATAACGGCTTCTGCGGCAAACTTTGTTCCGACTGCCACAGCTTCGGATCGACGCCGACGACATCGCGCCACTCTTGCCGAAGCATCCCCTGAGAAAACGTATTATTTAGGCGCGACTCCATATGTTGCAGCAGCCGGCCATAGCTTTTGAAATATACCTCGCCCCAACCTCTCGCCCTCGCTTTCTGAACAGCGCTTCGAGCACACTTTGCAGTCGGCGGGTCATCGGCCAACGTTGGAGAGCGGAAGCTCTCGGCAAGTTTCACATTGTTGTGTCGGATGTCACCGCTAATCTGCGGAAACCCGGACGGGTCGTACATATCCACAACCGTCTGTAGAGGATCCAATTGTAGCTGGCGCTCACGCGGCGAACTCCCTGCGCTGCGCTTGATATTTGAAGCGCTCAAACTGTCAGGACGCCACGCAATGTTGTCCTCTTTATTCAGTTCCTTGCGGCGCTGCTCGCTCATCCGCAAGTTCGATCCCATAATCCCCGGCAGGAAAATGACTGGCAATACCCGCTTCGGAAGCATTCTGGCGCACTGCGGCTTTTGATCTTCCTTCGGTGTCACAAAGCCTGTCGCCTTACGCGCTGCGTCCGGATTCTGCTGCGCGGGGAGCGGGTATTCTGCACGAGCCATCGTCTTCTCCTAGTGAAGTTAATCGTCGAGTGCTTCGATTACATAGCTTCCGAACGGGACGGCACTGGCAAAACGCTCGGTCATTCCTAAAGCATCAGTGCGCCCCTCGAACGTTCGGCCATCCTCCGTCCTGATCCGGTAGCGCTGGTCCTTCATCGGCTCATCCGTTCCTATCCAGCGCAGGACAGCTTGCTGGTCGTGCGCGACCGCGCTAGTGGCAAGCTTTGCGGCTAAAGGGGCACCGTTGCCCGGCCCGAGGTGGGCAAACTCGGAAGATTTGATCGTATGTGCCCCGCTGCTTTGCTGCGTGATGGCCCCGCCGCCGATGTCGACCTGCGCCCCCTGCGTGATGAAGCGCACCTTGGGTGCCTGCAGTACGATTTCGTCCGCTGCGGTCAGCACGATACGCTTGGCCGACGTGAGCTCGATGTCATCGGCGTGGGTCTGCACATCGATCTTGCCGCTGGCGGCAATCAGTTTGATGCCGAGCCGGTGCGCGAACAGGCCGATGCTTTCGGTAGCGCGTGCAAACAGCTTCCGTCCCGCCGATAGCTGCGTGTTACCGATGCTGACCATATCGACGTGGGTTTGGGCGCCGATGGCGAGATTGTCCTGGCTGGCCACCGCGACGCCGGCCGGTGCGGACAGCGCCACCACGGGTTTCCCGCCGCCGTTGCTGCTCTTCTGCGTATTACTGCCCGCCTCCCACTGCCTCAAGAAGCCGATCAATTGCGCGAGCTCCTTGTCCGAAGCGCCCTCGGCGTGGTGCGTCGTCGCCAACTCCGAAAGCTGTTGCTGCACGCCATGCAGCGCTTCCGCCAGGCCGATCAGCTCCGCGCGGTCAAGCAATCCGCCACTCGCTTTGTTGCTGCCGGATGCACTGATCAGTACCCCTTGCGCGCCGCGTACCGCCACTGCATGGTCGCTGCGCAGTTCCGCACCTTCCCCGCGCGCATCGGATTTCCCGTCGACGCGCGGGTGCGTAAGCCAGCCAAGGTTCAGCTCGCTATGGCCGTGCTGCGAGGACAGCTGGGCGTTGATCTGGCCGGGCGTATCGTCCAACCGCAATTGGTTGTAGCGCAGGCCCTGCACCTCCTTGCTCTTGATGCCCGCAAGGTTCCTGTTCCCCGGCAGCGTACCTGTAGCGCTGAACGATGGCGGCGTTGCTGTGCCGCTGTAGACCTGCCCGACGATAATGGGCTTGTCCGGATCCCCGCCAAGGAAGTCGACGATGACTTCGTCGCCGACGCGTGGCAAGGTGATTGCACCCCATCGGCTGCTGGCCCAGGTGCTCGCGACACGGACCCAGGCCGAGTCGCGATCGCTGTCGCTGGCGCCAGCGCCTTGCGCGTGCATGTGGTCCTCGGTGCGCGTCCCCGGAAACCGCAACTTGACTCGACCGAGTTCGTCGCAATGCACCTCTTCGCCATCTGGACCGACCACGAATGCGCTCTGCAGGCGTGGATGCGGCAAATCGACCCGGGGGTCGAACGCGGGAACGATCGGGATGCCGCGCCGTACGCAGGAAAATCGGTTCGTATATCGCACGCCGCGCTCATCGCTGGCTTGCCGCAGCTCCGCTTCGGGCATCGACGTGTTCCAGCGATTCAACCGGAACAGCCGCCGGACACGGTCGTCCACGGTCTTCGGCAAGTTGTTCTCCGCATAGACCTCCAAGCCCGTGATGACAAATTCCATTTCGTCAGCGGGATGGGTGTCGATGTCGTAATGCCCGGCCAGCCGAATCCACTGGCCTACACACAGGTCTCGGACACTCCCCTCGCCGTGAAAGACCTTGGACTCGTATTCATGACGCTTCATGCGCAACTCGCCGAGCTGGCGGTAGTCGTCGCCGTCCTCCGCGGCGTGCGGAACGTCGACCAGGTAGTCCTCGAGACTGGCCGCGAACTGCCCGCCCGTCGCGCCCTGATCCACGTGCGCCGACACGGACGTGGACAGCGCTCGCCCCTGCAGGTAGTCGCCGCTGTGCCGGCTGACCCGCCCCGGCACGAGCGTGCGGACCGGGTTCCAGGCCACGATAGTATCCGCGTGCTCGGTACCATCGTCACGGTGATAGCGTACGGTGCCAGCCGCGTTTTGCGCGAGGGAGAACGCGTCGTCGAACAGCACCAGCCGATGCGACGGGAGATCAGCGCTGCGGGAATCGCTTGCTGGCCCCGGTTCGATGAACCATGCGATGCCCCGGCGCTTCCATAACCGGCGCAGGAATGCCGCGTCGGATTCGTTGTGCTGCATCGTGAATTCGCGGCTCGGATAGGCGCCCGATATGCGCGACCAATCCACGTCGAACGCCTTGGCCAGGACGGGATTATTCTTGCGCCATTCCCTGACGATCACTTCAGTGACGTCCAATTCGCTTCGATTGCGGAACACACGGGTATTGGTCCGATGCTCCATCAACGCCAGCGCGTCGCGCACGACCAGCTCGTAAGTGGCCAATCCCCCATCGCTTTGCCCCGCAGCGGCTTGCGCCACGATGCCGCACACCGAGCGTAGGCTGCCACGGTCCGTGACGAACTGGAGTTCGACGGCAAGGGCAATGAAGCCCTTCAAGGGCAGATCGGCGCGCGTCGACACGCACAAGAGTCGGTACTCGAGCCCCCCGCACAGGGATTCGCTGCCGCTGACGTGCTTGACGAGTAGCGCGTCGTCGAATATCGCGCCGCCTTGCGACAGTCTCAGGCGGATTGGACGGTTCAGTTCGGAGAGACCCGCAAATGCAGTTGCCAGCGCTTGGAAATCCATTGTTTCTTCCTGTTTGGAAAACGAGCAAACACTCGCGTCGGAAAGAATCAATGGTATGGCCGCTAAGACCTAGGTTATTTGATCCAAGTAAATTTCCTGTTGGTCAGCAGCGCCGCGCCTCAGGTACTCTCCCTCTCCCGCAAGGTAAACCCGAGATCCACCCGCGTCGCCCTTGGCTCCCGCCCCGCCAGCAGGTCTACCAGCAGGGTCGCGGCCTCGTAGCCGATGCGGTAGCGCGGCGTGTCGATCGTCGTCAGCGACGGCACCATCCAGGCGGACGCCGGCAGGTCGTTGAAGCCGGCGATGGCGACGTCGCCGGGGACCTTGACGTCGTGGCGCTGGCAGTAATAGATGGCGCCATGGGCCAGGTCGTCGTTGCAGCAGAAGACGGCGTCGACGCCGGGCAGCGTGTCCAGGGCGCGCTGCATCAGTTCGGCGCCGAGGGCGATCGTCGACGGGTCCGGCACCATGATTTCCAGGGCCGGATCGTACAGGCCGGCGGCGCGCATGGCCTGGCGGTAGCCGTCGGCGCGGCGCAGCGTGCGTTCGTCCAGCTGCGCGCCGATGAAGGCGATGCGGCGGTAGCCGCGCGCGAGCAGGTGGCGCGTCATCGCGCTGCCGGCGTCGAGCTGGGAAAAGCCCACCGTCAGGCGCGCGGTGTCGTCCGCCAGGTCCATCATCGATACCGTGGGAATCCGCGAGCCGTCCAGCATGCGCGTCACTTCCGGGCTGTGGGCAAGGCTGGACAGCAGGATGCCGTCCGGATTCGACTGCAGGTAGGTGCGCAGCAGTTTTTCCTCTTCCGCGTCCGAGTAATGCGTGTTGCCGATCAGGAGCTGGTACTGGCCTTCGGCGATCGCATCCTGGATGCCGTCCAGCACCGCCGTGAACACCACGTTGGACAGCGACGGCACCAGCGCCACGATCACGCGCGACTGGCTCGATGCCAGCGCGCGCGCGGCGCGGTTCGGCACATAGCCCAGTTCGGCCACGGCCTGCTCGACCTTTGCCCGGGTCGCGTCCGATACCAGCCGCGGCTGGCTCAGCGCGCGCGACGCCGTCATGATCGATACGCCCGCCAGGCCCGCCACCTCTTCCAGCGTGGCGCGTCCCGATCCCCTCGCCTTTCCTGCTCCGTTTCTGCTCATTCTTGTTGTCGTCTCATGCTGGCCGTCTCCCGGCAGGTTCCCGATTCCGCCATGGTTTGGAAATTTTGTCAATATTTGGCACCGGACGCGCATCCGGACGGGCGTGTGCGACACTTCCTACGGCACCCTGTCTCCTTCTCCGATTGTCCGTCTCCGCCGTCGGCATAGCATGGAGTCTTTACCTCGTTTCCAAGGAGATGAATATGCCGAGCAACCAGGAATACAAGGGAAAGGGCATCAAAGGGCGTAATTACGACGAGTCGAGCGGCGTCGGCACCAGCAGCGCAGGCACGACCGGCACCGTCGGCAATCTCAACGACGGCGGTCGCGACGGTGGCGTGGGCGCGCCGGACCTGGCCGACAGCGGCAACCAGCAGTCGGTGCAGCACGGCCAGCCCGGCGGCACGCCGGCGCAGGGCGATTCCTGGCGCGGCCAGGGCAACCGGCAGAGCGACGCCCCTGCCAGCGGGCCGGGCGACAATACGCAGCGCGGCAACGAGCAGCGCTGAGCCCTCGCTGCGCCACACCGCGCCGCCTTCGGGCGGCGCTTTCGTTTGTGTGGGGTTTTCGCATCGCCCTGCGGACACCCTCTTTTGTTGCCGTACGGAATTGTTATAAACTCCCACCATGCAGCCTGCATGCCGCCCCCGCGCCGTACCGCCCCAGAAAGAACCGATACCGTGAACGCGCCGGACTTCCCCGTTTCCATCGACGACCACCTCGCCCACATCGACCATGCGTTCGACCTGATGGCCCTGCTCGACGCAGGCGGCCAGGTACTGCGCGTGAACGCGGCCGCCTTCGACATCCTCGGCTATGCGCCTTGCGAGATGCGTGGCCGCCACGTGCGCGAGTTCGTGCATCCGGACGACCGCGCGGCGCTGGAGGCGATCGGCCTTGCGCTGCGCGACGTCGCGGCCTGCCGCGAGCAGGAACTGCGCTACCTGCACCGCGACGGCCACGTGGTCTACCTGGCCATGTCCGGGCGCTGGTCGCCGGACGGCCAGGTGCTGTATGCGACGGCGCGCGACGTGACCGCGCACCGCCTCGCGCGCGAGGAACTCGCACAATCGCGCGCGCGCATGAATGCCATGCTGGAGAGCATCGGCGACGCGTTCTTCGCCGTCGACCGCGACTGGCGCGTCATCTACGCCAACCGCAAGGCCGCGCACTTCGTCGGCGTCGAGCTGGGCGCCGGCCTGGGTCGCCCCCTTCTCGACGTCGTCCCCGCGCTGGAAGGCACGCCCCTGCTGGAGCGCTATCGCCACGCGATGGCCACCGGCCTGTCCTTCGTCGTGGAGGCGTGGTGGGCGCCGCTCGCCACCTGGATCGAGGTGCGCGCGTATCCGACCGTGGACGGGCTGTCCGTCTATTTCCATGACATCAGCGAGCAGCGCCAGGCCGCGGAAGCGATGCGCCGCAGCGAACAGCGCTTCCGCATCCTGTTCCAGCAAGCCGGCGACAGCATCCTGATCGTCGACGGTACGCTGCGCGTGGTCGCCGTCAACGGCCGCGCCTGTGCCAACTTCGGCTATGCGGAACACGAGTTCATCGGGTTGCCGGTCAGCGCCATCGACAGCGGCTTCGCCTACCGTCCCGGCTTGCTGGACAGCCTGCGCCGCGGCGAGACCCGGCTGCTGCGCGTCGTCAAGCGCCGCAAGGACGGCAGCACCTTCCCGGCCGAGGTGCACGTCTCGCTGTTCGAGGACGGCGGCCAGGAGTACTTCCAGGCCATCGTCCGCGACCTGACCGAGCGCGAGGCAGCGGAGCGCCAACTGCGCGAGAGCGAGCGGCGCTTCCGCGAATTGATCGAGATGACGCCCTCGGGCTACGTGCGCGCCGGCGCGGGCGGCGTCCTGCTCGATGCGAATCCCTCGCTGTGCCGCCTGTCGGGGCGCACGCGCGAGGCCCTGATCGGCCTGCCGCTGGTCGAATTGTTCGAGCGCCTGCCCTGGGACGGCCTGGAGGCCGACGGCGACGGCAACACGACGGTGCGCGGCGTCGAGGCCGTGCTGCGGCGCGCGGACGGCGAACCCCTGCACGTGCTCTTCAACGGCAACGTGCGGCGCGACGATGCCGGCGAACCGCTCCTCGTGACGGGCCTCATGATCGACATCAGCGCGCGCAAGCGGGCCGAGGACCGCCTGCAGCAGCTCGCAACGCACGACACCCTGACGGGCCTGCCCAACCGCGCCCTGCTGCAGGACAGCGTGCAGCGCATCATGGACGCGGGCGCGCCCGCCGGCGGGGAAGGCACCGAGCTGGCCGTGATGTTCCTCGACCTGGACCGCTTCAAGGAAGTCAACGACTCCTTCGGCCACGAGCTGGGCGACGTGCTGCTGTGCGAAGTGGCGGCGCGCCTGCGTGCCGTGTTGGGCGCGGACGACGTCATCGCGCGCCTGGGCGGGGACGAGTTCGTGGTGGCGGCGCGTTGCGGACGCGAACGCGCCGGTGCCCTCGCCGCACGCCTGCTGGAAACGCTCACGGCGCCGGTGCGCGTGGGCAGCCAGGACGTGATCATCGGCGCCTCGATCGGCATCGCGATGTATCCGCACGATGCCGGCACGCGCGAGCTGCTGTTCCAGGCCGCGGATACGGCGATGTACCGCGCCAAGAGCGCGGGCCGCAACCGCCTGTGCTTCTTCGAGCGCGGCATGACGGTGGCGACGCAGGCGCGCATGGCGCTGGAACTGGCGCTGCGGCCGGCGCTGGCGCGCGGCGAGTTCGAGCTGCACTACCAGCCCCGCGTCGACCTGCGCACGATGGCGGTGGTCGGCCTGGAAGCGCTACTGCGCTGGAACCATCCACGGATGGGGCGCGTGGCGCCCGGGGAATTCATCGGCATCGCCGAGGAGACGGGCCTGATCGTGCCGATCGGACGCTGGGTGCTGGGCGAAGCCTGCCGCCAGACCCGGCGCCTGGTGCAGGAGCACGGCCGCGAGGTGCGCGTCTCGGTCAACGTCTCCGCGCGCCAGCTCGCCCAACCGGGCTTCGTCGAGGACGTGCGCGCGGAACTCGCGGCCAGCGGCCTGGCGCCCCACTGCCTGGAGCTGGAACTGACGGAAAGCGCCCTGATCGAGGACATGGACCGCACCGCCGCCATGCTGGGCGAGCTGCAAGGGCTGGGCGTGAAGGTGGCGGTGGACGACTTCGGCACCGGCTACTCGGGCCTGGCCTACCTGCGTCGCTTCCCGATCGACGTGCTCAAGCTGGACCGCTCCTTCGTGCTCCAGGACGACGGCCGCATCAGCGCCTTCGACTTCGTGAAAGCCTTCGTCGACATGGCGCATGCGCTGCGGATGTCGGTGGTCGCCGAGGGCGTGGAGACGGCCGAGGTGCTGGACTTCCTGCGCGCCGCCGACTGCGACGAGGCCCAGGGCTACCTGCTGGCGCAGCCGATGCCGCTCGCCGACGTGCACGCGTTGCTTGCACGCCGCTGAAGGCGCCTCAGGCCGGGCTGGCGGCGCTGCCCTCCGACGCTGCGGCGGACTGGCCGGGCTGCGGCGCCGCATCCGGCACCAGTAGCGCCAGGCGGTCTTCGATGACCTGGAAACGCAGCGGCAGCGCCAGCTTGTCGACCTCGCCGTCGGTGGCGACCTTCATGCGCCGGCGCCGCGACAGCAGCGGCGCGCGCACGGTCATCGACTTGAAGGCGAAGGCGACGACGTCGTCGGCGTCGCCCAGCCTGCCCAGCGCGCCACGCAGCAGCAGGCCCAGCATGCGCAGCTTGCCCACGGGCTTGGGCGCGATGGCCGCCAGGCGGCCGCCGTCCAGCGCTTCCTCCAGCGGCCCCATGCCCACCTGCTCCATCTGCAGGCGGTTGTTGCCGACGAAAAGCGTCGGGGTGCGCAGGTGCCGCACCTGGCCATCCAGTTCGAGCGTGATGCGCAGGTTGCGGTGGCGCCCCAGCGCCGTCTTCAGCGCCGACAGGATCGCGACCACGCGCGAGCGGCCGTACTGGCGCTTGTCGTGCTCGCGTTCCTCGAGCAGGCGCGGATACAGGCCGACGCTGGCGTTGACGAGGAAGATGCGCTCGTTGACCATGCCGATCTGCACCGGGCGCACGCGCGCGCGCAGCAGTGCCCGCACGGCCTCCGCAAGGTCTTCGGGAATGCCGTGGGTGCGGCCGAAATAATTGAACGTTCCCTGGGGCAGCACGCCGAACACGCAGCCCTGCCGCACCGCCTCCTGGGCGACCGAGTTCAAGGTGCCGTCGCCGCCGGCGGCGACCAGGATGCCGCCCTCCGCCGCGGCCCTGGCCGCCATGCGCCGGGCCACGTCGCCGAGCTGGGCGGCGTCGCGCACGACCTCGAGTTCGCAGCGGCGGCCGGCGTCGCGGAGCACGTCGCGGATCGTCGAACAGCGCAATTCCGTCTCCGCATGGCCGGAGCCGGCATTGAGTACCACGTGGAACGGCGCATCCGGGCGCGGGTCGGTCGTCGGCATTGCTGTCGCTTTCCTGCTTCAGGTTGATCGGAGCCGCGATGCCGACGGCATCGCGCCCCGAGCATAGCAGTTTTCGGCGCGGACGGCGGTACGTATGGACGGCGCGCCCGGTAACCAAAGGTCGCTCCCGGTCAGCCGTAAATTATACGTATAATGTAAAACGCTTGACCTGGCGCTGTGCCTTGGCGCAGCAGTCAACGACGAGGCAGCGTCTGTCAATATTTTCGCTACCCGCGGGTAAACGGCGAACAGATATACTAACGCTCACAATCATAACGATCCGCTCGCGGCGCGCCCCTGCCCACGGTGCAGCCGACTCGCACATGCGGACGCCGAATCCACCACAATAGGCAAAGCCATGAGAATCAGCAAAGAAAAGGCGGCCGAAAATCGTGCCGCCCTGATCCGTGCAGCGAGCAAGCTCTTTCGCGAGCGCGGCATCGATGGCGTCGGGGTAGCGGAGATCAGCAAGGAAGCCGGACTCACTCACGGCGCCTTGTATGCGCACTTTCGCTCGAAGGAAGAGCTGGCGCTGGAGGCGCTGTCGTACGGCCTCGACCAGACCGCGTCGCGCATGTATTCGAGCACGATCAACGGCATGCCGGACCTCGGCAGCTATCTCGACGACTACCTCGCGTCCGATGCCTTGTACGACTATGCCAGCCGCTGCCCGATGTCCGCCTCCGCCAGCGAGATCGGCCGCCAGGACAAGGCGACCAGTGCGCGTTTTGCCGAAGGCTACATGGTGATGGTGCGCGCGTTCGAGCGCCGGATCGCCGACAACGAACCGGGCTCGGACGCGCTCGCCCGCGCCATGGTCGTCGTCTCCACGATGATCGGCAGCATCGCCGTCGCGCGCGGCGCCGCCAAAGGCAATCCCCAGATCTCGGAACAGGTCCTCAAGGCAGCCCGTGCAATGATCGACGAGCTGATGCTGGCCCCGCCGCATCCGGCGGCCGCGCCCGGCCACGAGGCCGGACGGGCGCCGCGGCCTTCCTGAGCGGCGTCCCTGCTTGCCGGTCGGCGACTACTTGGTGACGGCGATCGGCGTGCGGTGGCCGCCCTTGAAGGTGTACAGCGTCAGGACGCCGTCGCGGATGTCGCCGTTCTTGTCGAAGGCGATGGTGCCGGTGACGCCCTTGTAGTTGCTCTTGGCCAGCTCCGGCAGGTACTTCGCCGGCGCCGAGGAGCCGGCGCGGTCCATCGCCGCGGCGATCGCCAGCACGGCGTCGTACGAATACGGCGCGATGATCTGCACGTCGATGCCGTAGCGCTTGCGGTAGTCGGCACGGAAGCGTTCCATGCCGGCCTTGCCCGATTCCTCGACCCCGCCCGCCTCGGCGCAGACGACCTGGCCGTCGCTCATCGTGTTGCCCGACAGCGGCTGCATCGCATCCGAGCAGATCCCGTCGCCGCCCATCATCTTCGCCTGGATGCCGAGCTGCTTCATCTGGCGCAGCATCGGTCCGGCCACCGCATTCATGCCGCCGAAGAACACCAGGTCCGGGTTGCTGGCGCGGATCTTGGTCAGGATCGCCGCGAAATCGGTCGCCTTGTCGTTGGTGAACTCGCGCGCCACCACGTTCACGCCCTGCTGGCGCAGGCCGTTCGAGAATTCCGCGACCAGGCCCTGGCCGTAGGCGGTTCGGTCGTCGACGACCGCGATGCGCTTGGCGCCCATGTTCTTGACGGCGTAGCGCGCCAGGCCGCGGCCCAGCTGGGTATCGTTCGCGACGACGCGGAACGTGGTATTAAAACCCTGCAACGTGTACTTCGGATTGGTCGCGGAGGCCGAGATCTGCGGGATGCCCGCGTCGTAGTAGATCTTCGAGGCCGGGATCGTCGTGCCCGAGGTCTCGTGGCCGATCACGCCGTTCACGCGGGCATCGGCCAGCTTCTGTGCGGCTGCCGTCGCCTGTTTCGGGTCGCCGGAGTCGTCTTCCGGCACCAGCGCCCATTTCACCTTCCTGCCGCCGATCGTGGCGCCGCGCGCATTGAGCGCATCGATCGCCATGCGCGCACCGTTTTCGCTGTCCTTGCCGAAGTGGGCCACCGGACCGGTCATCGCGGCCACGTGGCCGATGCGCACCGTTTCCTGTGCCGATGCCAACCCGGCAGCCGACAGCGCCACCATCAACAACGCCTGCTTCTTCATTCCATCCTCATCTAAAAAAGTCATTCTTTATGCAAAAATACCAGGGTGTAGAGTATAGTCCCAAGAACAGGTATCGCAAAGCAACATCTTCTTTCAGGCACAATGCAGTTTTCGCAGTCCCATGTTTTTTCGACCATGACCGCTGACAGTCCCCATCCCTTGCCTCCGCTGAACGGCGCCACCATGCTGCGCGCCCTGTTCCGGCACCCGCGCCGCCTTGCCGGCGTACGTACGCCGCGCACCAGCTACACCCTCGACCAGATCGACGGCAACCAGTTGCGGCGCTACCGCCAGGCGCTCGGTTTCCGCGACGAGGGCATCCCCCTGACCTACTGGTACCTGCTGGCGCAGCGGGCCCAGGTGGCGACCATGCTGGACGACGCGTTCCCGTTCCGCCTGCCGGGCACCGTGCACACGGCCAACAGCCTGCAGGTGCATGGCGACGCCAGGCGCGACGCGCCCTTGCTGCTCGCCACCAGCGTGCACATCAGGCCGCCGGCGGACAACGGCGCCGTCTATGCCGAACTCGACACCGTCGCGCGCCAGCGGGACGCGGACGTGTTCACCTGCCGCAGCACCTACCTGGTGGTGCGCGGCCAGCGCGGTCCTCGCAAGCAGCCGCGCGGCGGCGATGCGCCGCTGCCCCAGGTGGCGAGCTGGCAGCTGGGCAGGAAGAGCGGCCGCGAGTACGCGTCCGTCTCGGGCGACTGGAACCCCATCCACCTGTGGGGCTGGTCGGCGCGGCTGATGGGCATGAAGCGCCCCATCATCCACGGCATGCACACGCTGGCGCGCGCCTGCGCCGAGCTGGAGCAGGCCAGCGGCGGCGGGCGCATCGTCAGCCTCGATGGCCGATTCAAGGCGCCGGCGCCGCTGGGCAGCGAGCTGGTGCTGGCCGCCGACCTCGGCGCGCGCCACTTCAGCGTGGGCGCCGGCGGCCGGCCGGTGGCGGAAGGCAGCTTCCGCTTCGCCTGACCATCCCGCGGGGCGGGCGCGGCGCGTCCACCCTGGGCGTTTTTGATTCACATCAAGGAATGCGCAGTGCATTTTCGCGATCCTAGGGGCCGTTACCACACGGCCGCCGGAGAGCAACCATGTACAAACGCATCCTGTTACCGACCGATGGATCGGAGGCCTCCAGCCGCGCGGCCGAGGCCGGCGTGGCCTTTGCCCGCGAACTGGGCGCCGACGTCGTCGCCCTGAACGCCACCCCGCCGTTCCGTATCTTCAGCACCGATGCCGAGATGCTCGAGGATACGTCCGAGCAATATGCCGCGGCCAGCCGCGAACGCGCGCGCAAGCTGCTGGGGGCAATCGGCGCCGCCGCGCATGCCGCCGGCGTGGCGTGCAGGCTGGAACACATCGAATCCGACGAGCCGTGGTCGGCGATCATCGACACGGCCGGGCGCCTCGGCTGCGACCTGATCGTCATGGCCTCGCACGGCCGGCGCGGCATCGCCGGGCTGCTGCTCGGCAGCCAAACCCAGAAAGTGCTCGTGCACAGCACCATCCCGGTGCTGGTGCATCGTTGAGCACACCATGCAGGAGAAGCCCCTCATGTACCGACGCATCCTGGTGCCGACCGACGGCTCCGAACTTTCCATCGCGGCCGAACGGGCCGCCATCGACTTTGCCCGCGCCAACGGCAGCGCCATCGTCGCGCTGGCGGTCGGCCAGCCCTACCTGCCGACCGCGGCGGTGGATGGCGCCGTCGCCATCGACCCCGCCATCGAGGCCGAGACGCTGCTGCTGGAAGCCAACCGCCACGTCGAGCGCGTCGCGGCGGCGGCGCGCGCCGCCGGCGTCGCCTGCACGGCCGTCACCACGATCGCCCACTCCGCCAGCCAGGCGATCCTGGAGCACGCCGCCAAGCACGGCTGCGACCTGATCTTCATGGCCACGCACGGGCGACGCGGCCTGACCCGCCTGCTGCTGGGCAGCGTCACCCAGGACGTGCTGGCGGCGTCCACGGTACCGGTGCTGGTGCTCCGCCCGCAAGACGCCGCCGCGCCGGCCTAGCACAGGGAGCCTGCCATGTACAAGCGCATCCTGGTGCCCACCGACGGCACTGAACGGTCGGCGCTGGCGCTCGAGACGGCGCTGCGCCTGGCCGGGCTGGGCGGCGGTAGCATCGTCGGCGTGCATGCGTGCGCGCCGATGATCCTCGCGCCCGACCCGGCCGTCGTGGAAGATCCGTCGCGCGGCGCCTGGCGGCGCGAGCGCGCCCAACTGGCGCACGATGCGCTGGCCTACGTCATGCGCCGCGCGCAGGAAGAGTCGGTGCCCGCATCGACCGAACTGAGCCGCCTGGACCGCCCCTGGGAGGCCGTCATCCAGGCCGCGCGCGACCATGGCTGCGACCTGATCGTGATGGCGGCCCATGGCCAGAAGGGACTCGTGGCCCGCCTGCTCGGCAGCGAGACCCAGAAGGTGCTCACCCACAGCGCGATCCCCGTGCTGGTGGTGCGCTGAGTGGCCGCTCAGCGCTTGGGCGTGCTGACCATGTCCAGCAGTTGCAACTCCGGCGGGCTGACGAGCATGTCCTGCGCCGCGCGCATGAAGTCGACCATGTAGGGCATCGCGAGGTGCTTGTCGAGTTCGCTCTGGTCGGTCCAGTTCTCGTACATCACGAAGACGGACGGATCGGCCTGCAGCTGGTGCAGGTCGTAGTCGAGGCAACCCATCTCGGCGCGGGTGTAGCCCACCAGCGTCGTCATGTAGTCCTTCAGTTCGTTTTCCTTGCCCGGCTTCGCGCGCAGCGTGGCGATGACGGTGACCTTGGCCATATGTTTCCTTTCTCGAAGCGGCATTGCCGCATTGGTTCCTGCCTGCGGGATCGTCAGGCGGGTCCGACAGTGTAGACGAATCGCGGCGGCGGCGTGGTGCCTCCCTCTCTTTTGCGCCGCAGCAGGAAAAAGCGCGCCGCGCCAGAACTGTCGCAGGACGCGGGCGTCCAACGCTCATTCGCCGCGCCCCGGGCACCCGACGACGCCTCAGGTGCCACCGGCGCACCTGGCCGCAAATCGATGGTCGATCTTGGTGCATCTTGACTTCGATCAAATACTCGGACGCAGCACCCAGAGAAACTGCAAGGTATCGAATCAGGAGGAGAGTGCACCATGATGCCGCACCAGCTACACCCGACGAACCCGCTTGCGATGTGCGCGGCCATTCGCCACTCCCGCAAGACATTGTGCCGGCGCCTGGACGACACCTGCGCCCAGCCGGACGATCGATTCACCTATGCCTTCGGCGCCACCGTGGCCGCCGTGGAATCGGTGTTCCGCCACGAGGAACTGATCATGGAGACCCTGGGCTACGAGCGCCTGCACGAACACCGCGAGGAAAATGCCGTGATCCTCGCGGCCCTGCACCGGGTCATGCCCCAGGTCGAGGGCGGCGATTGCGCGCTTGGGCGCCAGGTCGCCACGGCCCTGCGCGACGTGATCGCCCTGCACCGGCTGAGCACCGACCTCGCGCTGGCGGTCGCGCCCCATACGCGCAGGCAGCGCGCGCACGGGCACGCCGCGCTTACGACCCTGCACGTGCCGAACCAGCGCCGCCAGGTGCATTGAGGGCGCACGGGCCTGCTCGATTCCGGGGGTGCCTCCTCATTTGAGCCCTTCCCGGCGGCGGTGGATGACCTTGCCCGACACCATGAACGTGCCGTCGCCCTTGTAGTGCAACGTCTCCGGATGCCTGGGCGTGGCCGCCGCGCGCGCGGCCACCACTTCCCAGATGAAGAAGTTGTACTTGTCGGCCAGGCTGTCGTCGTGCAGCCGGCATTCGAACTGCGCGTGGCATTCGCGGATCGACGGCGCCGCGACCCGTTCCGACGGATCCGGCGTCAGGCCGAAGGTGGCGAACTTGTCGATGTCGGCGCCCGTCGTGGAGCCGACGCCCAGCACCTGTTCCGTCAGCGCCGTCGTCGGCAGGTTGATCACGCACTCGCCGCTCGCACGGATCAGTTCGAAGCTGTGGTTGGCCGACGAGATCACGCAGCCGACCAGCGAGGGCGCGAATTCGATCACCGTGTGCCAGCCCATCACCATGACGTCGCGTTCGCCCCGCCAGGCCGAGGAGACGAGGACGACGGGGCCGGGTTCGAGAAAGCGCCGCACCTGGTGCAGCGGCACGGGCTGCTTGCGCGCGTGGCGGGTCATGCGGGTCTCCTGGTCGATGCCTTGGCCCCATTATGGCCGGGCTGCCGCCAGGGCGGCGTCCGCCTGCGCTTCCCCGCGCCGGGGCCGGGACGCTACACTAGCGCCATGAAGATTGCCGTTCCCGTCCGGCACCGCCGCCTGCTGGCGCTGTGTGCCGGATCCGCCTTGCTGCACCTTGCGCTGCTCGAACTCGTCGCGCGCCACGGTACGGGCGCGCCCGCGCGCCTGGCGACGCCGGGCGGCGACCTCGTGCTGCGGTTGGCGCCGCTGCCGCTGCCCGCGCCGGTCCCGCCAGCCCCTGCGCGGCCAGCGTCCACGGCACCACCGCCTGCCGCCACGGCCGGGGCACCGGCTCCCGCCCGTGCGGCGATCCGGGGCCAGGTAGCGACACTGCCGGACGCGCCGCCTCCGGTAGCCAGCGCCGCTGCCGGCACGGCGGCAGGGTCACCCGCAGCGGACATGCCGGCCCCGCCTCCGGTCCAGATGCCCGGTCGCTATCGCGTGCGCATCCCGGACGCCGCCGTCCTCGCCTATGCACGGTCGGTCGAGCGGCCGGGCATGGTCCCGGCCGCGGCCGGCACCGCACGCCTCGACTGGCGCACGGACGGCCGGCAGTACCGGATCGACATGGACGGCGTCCTCGGGCGCCTGCACAGCGAGGGAACCGTGGGCGATGCCGGCATCGTGCCGCGCCGCGCCGTGGAAACGCGGGGGCGCGCGGTGCTCGTCACGGAGTTCGATGACGACGGCAACCGGGTGCTGTTCCGCGCGAGCGGTCGCGAAGCGCCCGGCAGCGTGGGCATCCAGGATCCGGCGTCGCTGCTGCTGCAACTGGCAGGCATCGGACTCGGCGAGCCGGACCAGGTCCAGGACCGCATCGACGTGGTGGTGGCGGACAGCGCGCAGGCCCGGGTCGCGCGTTTCCAGGTGATGGAAACGGAGGACATCGACACGGGCCTCGGCACCATTGCGGCCGTGCGGCTGGCCCAGGTGGCGGCGCCGGGCCAGCCGCGCCTGGATGTGTGGCTGTCACCCGGACACGGCTGGCTGCCCGTGCGGATCCGCCTCAGCAGCCCGGATGGCAGCACGGCGACCGAGACGCTGACGGCGCTCGATCCTCCGCGCTAGGCCGCTTACTCGCGCACGCGGCGCCAGCCGGACTTGCGCGCCGCGCTCGACTGGGCCGGCGGGAACTTGGTCGGCTTCAGGGCGCCGTCGGCCAGCGTCGAGATCTGCACGAAGGTACCGCCCGGCAGCTGCACGACGAGCGAACCGACGGCCGCCGAAGCGCTCGACAGCGTGGTACCCGCCACGCCGTCGGCCTGCAGCGGCGTGCCCGTGCAGGCATCCAGCAGGTACAGATTGCTGCGCCCGCCTACCGTACAGGCGTCGGATGCCGACGGCAGGTTCGTGACCACGTCGAGCGTGCCGGCGACCACCTTCGGATCGAGGTTGACGCGCTCGCCGGTGTTGCGGTCGAGGTCGAAATACCAGCCCGCGTGCGTGGACAGGTCGACGCGCGCGGCGTCCATCGTGTAGGTGTCGCCGGCGTCGCTGGCGACCTTGGTCAGCGCCCGCTTCGTCATCGTCGAGTCGTTGCGCCAGTTGGCCGGCGAGATGCCCGTCCCGCTGTCCTTGAGCACGTACACGCTCTGCATGGCCGGGTCGGACACGTCGGGCACGTCCAGCAGGCGCCCGGTCCCGAACGCGACGATCCGGCTCACGCCCGCCGTGACGTTGCCCTGCGCGTCGCGGGTATCCACGCGGCACAGCGTCACTTCGGGACGCGCGGTGATCGGCTGGGCCGTGCCGGCGTCGCCCATCTGCAGCACGGCGGGATCGCCGCCGGCCGTGAAGTCGAAGCGCCACATCTTGCCCTGGTTGTCGCCGCCGTACACATAGGTCACGAGCGGATCCGTCTGCGGATTGGCCGTGATCGCCGTGATGCGGGCCAGGCCGGACGGCGTCGCCGTCGTGCCGTTCGTGGTGCCGGTCTTGCTGAGCACGCGTCCGGTGGCGACGTCGACCACGTACAGGTAACCCTTGCCGTCGCCGCCGTTGCCGTTTTCGATGCCCGGGACGTTGTTGTAGCCCGAAGTCAGGAACACGACCCAGTACGTCGTGCCGGCCGCGCTGCGCCAGGTACCGAACTGCGGGTTGCCGAAGCTCAGGCCGATGTCGGCATCGTAGTTCGCGCCGCTGCAGACGCTGGCATCGGCGCACAGCTCCCACAAGGCCTTCGGATTGGCGGGATCGGTGACGTCCAGCGCATAGTAGCCGCGTCCGCCCGCATTCAGGCCGCCCACCACGACGGAGCGCCACTGTCCGCCGATCTGGACGTCCCCGAGCTCGGGCGCGCCGTCGACCGTGTACTGGTGGTTGGTGCCGTACGTGGTCCCGGCCTGGCGATACAGCTTCTTCATGGTGATGCGCGGCGCGTATGCCCACAGCTCGGAGCCGTCGGCCGCGTCGAAGGCGTGCATCATGCCGTCGTTGGCGCCGACGAGGATCGTCGCCCGGCGCGAAGCATTGTTCGACTTGTACGTCGCGTAGCCGTCCAGCGTGTAGCTCTTGCGCGGGTCGCGCAGGTAGGCCGGCTTCGACGTGGCGATGTCGCCCAGCACGACGAGGTAGCTTTCGGTCGGCTTGGCCGGGTCGGGCACCACGCGGGCGTAGGCGCGCATGACGTTGTCGTCCGCATGCTGCTGCTGGCCGCGCAGCCAGTTGACGATGTTGGCGCCGCCATTGACGATGGCGCGGTTCTCGGGCGACAAGGTCGGGCACTGCGCCAGGTCGCTGCACTTGTTGTCGAACCAGGCCTTCTCGGTCGCCGTCATGGCCCCGTAGGAGAAGGACTTGAGCGCATTGGTCGCGGTGTCCAGCATCCAGATCGTGCGCGTATCGCTGCTGGGGCCCACGCTGCCGACCATCGTTTTCATCGTCGTCCAGCGAGCCTCCGCCGCCACGCTGCCGTCCGACGTCGAGATCTTGCGGTCGGCCAGCTCGCCGTACCACTTGACGGTGGTGAAGGTGGACGAGAACACGTCGTTGTCCTGCATGGTGATGTTCGGCGTCGAGGTCGCCGCGGCGGACGCGGCCCCGGTGCGCGTCTCGATCGCCGACAGCGCCTCCGACAGGCCGGCCACCACCTGCTTCGGGTCGGAGGCGCTGAAGTACTTGCCGTGGCCGTTGATCGCGGTATGCCACAGGTCGTCCACGCGCGACTGGTAGGCGACCGAACCGCTCGCATCGCCCGTCTTCGGATCCGGCCACACATAGGGACCGTTGTTGTTCCAGGGGCAGCCGCTCTGCATGCCCGTCGTGAGGTTGTAGAAGTCGCCCTTCGGATCGGTATCGTAGTCCGGCGTGTACGTCATGATGCCGTCCACGCCCAGGCCCAGCGTATAGGTGCTCATGTGCAGGCGCTGGTTGTCGCCAGCCCTGCCGCGCACGAGGCCCGGCTTGTTCCAGTTCTCGAGCGAAGGACGCAGCGACGAGGTGCCGGTATTGGAGCCGCCGTTGTACCAGTACAGCGCGACGTCGGCCAGCGAATTGGCGCTCTGCACGGAAGGATCGACGCAGCCCTTGGCCCGGGTGCAGAAGCGCGAGACGTTCTCGGCCTGGTCATTGCTGACGACGTCGTCGGCCGGATCGCCGTTCCAGTAGCCGTCGGTCGTCACGAAGGTGAAGTTCTGCTGGCACGCGTACTCCACCACTTCCTGGCCCGCCTTGGCGACGTAGGGGCTCTGGTTCGCATACATCTTGCCGATCGCATGCAGCGCCCTGCGGATCGGCGTCGACTGGCTGCCGTTCATCGCGTACAGCGACGTGTACCACGCGCTGCGGTTGGTGCCGGAGAATTCGGCCGGCGCCGTCATCGTGCCCTGCACGGCGGCGGTCGACAAGGATACGATGCCCACCTTGTAGTTCGAGTTCAGCGCCTGGAAAGCCTGGCCGACGGCCGTCTTCATCATCTGGTTGCGCGTCTTGTAGTAGGCATACCAGTTGGCGAAGTTGGTCATTTCCTCGTCGTAGGTGCAGGTGGCGCCGGCGCAATCGGTGCGGCCCGTCGCCTTGGGATAGCTGTTTACCGCGGGGACGATGTCGGTGCGTACGAACACGGCGGCGCCGCTGCCCAGCGGCGTAGTCGCGGTCGGGATGGCGTCGAACGCGGCGGCGACCGGTGCCCTGGTGGCGGTCGTCGAGAACGACACCGTGTTGGCGTTGATCAGCGCTCCCATGGCGATACTGGCGCCGCCCGCGCTGGCCGCCGTGTCGACGACGCACACGACGTTGGCGCTGGCCGCCTTGCAGGTGTCGGAGATGGCATTGCCGCCGGTGTAGGCCACCACGCTTGCGCGCGCATTGATGGCGTCGCGGATCGCCGCCGCGATCGTCGTGTTGCTGGCGCCACGCACGAACGTCAGGTCGGTACCGATGATCGTCGTGGCGTTCAGCTTGGTGCTGGCCTTCAGCGTCGTCTGGGTCGTCGAGAACCAGCCTCCCCCCGCGCCCGTGCCGCTCACGGCGATCAGCCCCGTTGCCGGTTGCGCGGCCTGCGACTGCGAAGCGCTGGCGTTGACCGTCAGCGCCCAGCCGCTGCGGCTGTTGTCGGCCACCAGCGAACAAACGCCGATGGTCTTGGCCGTCGTCCCCGGCGCGCAATCGATCGGGATCACGGCGACCACGTTCTCGGTCGCCAGCGCGATGCCGTACGTCGAGCAGGCGGGCACGGCCCCCTGCGCCGTCTTCATGCAGGCCAGGTACTGGTTCGCCAGGCCCGTCCTGTTGATGATCGAGGCGGCCAGGGCGCCAGCGAGCGCCACCTGGCGCGAGCTCGTGTTGGTGCCGCTGGGCGCATTCACCGCGCCGCTCGTGATGGTGACGGCACCGGCGGGCTCCGTCACCGTGACGCTGGCGATGTTCATCGATGCCGCCGTCGCAGACGCGTTGATCGTGATGGTGCCGTAGGCGCCCACCACGCTGCCGTTCGGGTTGCCGAAGCGCGGGTACTTGAAGTTGCCGACGAACTTGGCCTGGCAGTTGGTCAGCTTCGACGAATCGCACCAGCGCACCTTGGCCGCCACCGGGTAATTGGCCGGCGCGGGGGCCCCGACGGCGGCCTGCACGCAGGTGGTCAGCGTACTGTCCGTGCAATATTCGGCGACGTTGATCGTGTAGTAGTACGGATTGGCCGTGATGACGTCGGACGTGTAGCGGGTATCGTTCGGATACGAATAGGTCGCCGTGTTGTAGACGCAGTTCCTGCCCTCGGTATCGCACCAGCGCAGGTCGGGAAAGCCTGCCGCCAGGTTGGTCCGGGTACCGCTCTGGCCCAGCAGGTCCGTCTTGTTGATGTTGAAGCCGTCCGTCGTCACGGTGGTCCAGTTGGTCGTGGCCTCGCGCGTCATCGACGGATACGGCGTGCCGTCGTACTGCACCGGCGGCGCGTAGCGCACCTTGGGATCGTAGTACTGGCGGTTGAAATCGGCGCTGTTGAACGGCGGATGGCCGACCTTGCAGCCGGTCGTCGTGGTCTTCCTGGTCGATTCGTTGTACATCGTCGCGCGCGAGCGGCAGGTACTGCTGTCGTCGATGTAGTCGGGCGTGAACGTGGACGCCATCGACCCCGAGTTATCGTACAGGAGCATCAGGTTGGGCTTGACGTTGCCGGTGCCGTTCAGGTTCAGCAGCGGCAGCTGGGCGATGCCGGTCAATTGCGCCAGCGCCGCGCCGGCGGCGCCGGCCAGCAGCAGGAATGCGAGGATTTTCTTCATCATGTCGTTCTCATGCCCCGATCAGCACGACCATCTGGTTCGTCACGCTGGCGCCGCGGCCGCCCGTGATGCGCGACGTGATCACGTAATGGATGCGCGGCGCGCCCGCGTACTGGGCGGTGTCGGTGGCCAGGCTGGTGCCCAGGGGCGTCGTGTTGCCGAGCGTTGCGGTGTTGGCGGCGGTCTGCGTACAGAAGGTGCCCTGCGCGTCGTAGGCGCCTTCCTTGCTGCACAGGCGATGGATCACGTACTCGATCGTCGCGCCGGTGTCGGTGTCCGTGACGACCTTCTTGTCGGCCCAGAAGTTGGTGTCGCGCGGCGTCAGGCCGATGGCCAGCCCGGCATGGTAGCCCTGGGTCGGGATGTCCTTCTCGAGCGCCGTGCGGTTGCTGGCCGCGGTGGCGCTGAGCCACTGGAAGCCGTCAAGCAGGCCACGGTCGGCCGCGCGGCCGAGCGTCGCGTCGTAGGCCAGGTTGCCGGTGGTAAGGCCCGTCGAGTGCACGGACTTCAGCAGGTAGATCCCGCCGATCAGCATCAGGGCCAGGATCACCAGCACGACGGGCAGCGCGATGCCGGCATGGCGCCGGAGGCGCGCGGGCAGGAGGGTGGACATCATTGCGGCGGCCTCCAGCCGGCGTTGCGCAGGGTGACAACGGTTTCGAACACGCGGTAGCGGTAGCAGCGCCAGTCGACGGGGTCGCCGGCCACGGCCACGTCCAGCGTGACCGGCACGGCCGCCACGCCCTGCGGGACCTGGCCAGCGAACACGGTGGGCTGCACCGTCGTCGCCGTGCAGGCGCTGCCCTGGCCGGGATGCTCGGCCGCCTTGCTGCGCGCGACCACGGCCAGGCGCACCGCCGCGATGCGCTGCCAGTCGCCGGCGTCGCCGTTCACGCCGGAACCGTCGGCGTCGACCATCGTGGCGGACCACTGGCCGACCTGCAGCCCGCCGTCCGGCTGGAACGCGCCGCCGGCGCGCATGTCGAATCCGTACTGGGCCTTCAGGGACACGATGTTGTCGGCGACCGCCGCGGCGCTCGCGGACGAACCGCCGTCGCCGGTGGCGCGCAGCTGCAGGTAGCCGTCGGCCACGGACCACGTGTGGAAGGACAGCGAGGCCGCCGGCCCCAGGTCGAACACGCGCGAGGCGGCGCCCGTGAAATTCGCGCCGAGCTGCCCGCTGTTGTAGCGCAGGCCTTCGCTTTGGGCAATCCTCAGCGACGGCTCCGCATCGTTCATCGCGCTCGCCCCGCTGACCTGGGCCAGCGCGCAGCGGCCGCCCGGCTGTTCGGGAGCGACGACGATGACGTCGCCCACGGCGAAGCCCCAGGGAAAGCGATCTACCCGGATGGACGTGCCACCGGCGTAGTCGGCGGTCAGGCGCAGCGTGCCGGTACCCGCCAGCGCGCTGCCCGAATAGAAGCTCACGCGGTCGGGAGCCGTCCCGTTCGCCGCGATGACAACCGGCGCCAGCGGCGTGATCGCGGCGCCGGCGCGCGTCGCGCCCGCGAGCGCGAATGCCTCGGTATCGCTGAATTCCGTGTTGCAGCCGGCGATGATCGGATCGTTCAGGCCGAATCCGGCCTGCTCGGCATCGCTGCTCAGCGAGAACAGCGCGACCATTCCGTTCTGCATCGAGTCGGAACCGCCCAGCGCGGACTGGCGCACGGCCTCGTTGCTCGTGAACAGGCGCAGCGCGAACAGCAGCGCCAGCAGGCCGACGACCACGCTGACCATCAGTTCGACGAGGGAGAAGCCGCCGGCCGGGCGCGCGCCAAGTCGTTTCATGTCGACGGCGCCAGCCAGGCGGAGACGGTATGCGAGTTCGCGGCCATGCCGCTCTTGCGCGTCCACGAGATCGTAACGGAGACTTCGGTACGGCCGGCGGCGGCGTCGGGGGCGACCGCCACGGTCACCTGCGCCCCGGGGATGTGCGCGCGGCTGCGGGTCTCGTTGTACCACGGAGCGAGCCGCTCGCCGGGCGCGCCGCCTGCAGCGATCTCGTACGCGGCCAGGTTGGCCTGGTCGAGCGCCATGATACCCAGCAGCTTGTTGGCGGCGACGACGGCCTCGGCGCGCATGCCCGCGTCCGCGAGCGCACCCTGCGAACGGGCCTGCAGGCCGAGCGCACCCAACACGCCGATCGCGAGCAGGACGGCGGCGACCAGGACCTCGACGAGGGCGATGCCACGCTGGCCGCGGACCGCTGGTGCGCGCGCCCTCATGGCGGGCACCCGCGTGCCACGTGGGCGGCGGCATCGGCGTCGCACACGGTGGCCACGCCGGACAGGGTCACGGCGACCGTCAGCGTCTTGAAGGCGCCGCGCCGGCCCGGACCCGGCGAGATCGTCAGCCGCTGCAAGCGCGCGGGGATGCGCGCGTCGACCCAGCCGAGCGGCGTGAAGTAGATGCTGGTGGCGCCGGATGGCGCGAGGCCCTGGGTGATCTCGTCGGAACCCGGCATCGCCACGGCGCTGCGCTGCACGGACGTGAAGGTCGGATCCGCGGCCGCGGCGGGCGGCGTCTCCGTGCCCGACCATGCGCCATTGTCGGCATCGCACGGGTCGCCGTCGACCGGCTTGCACAGGTCCACCCGCCAGTCCATCTGGCCGTTCGCCGCATTCTCGGTGAGCACCAGCCGGGTGTTGATATTGCGCGCGATGGCCTGGTTGCGCGCCAGCGTCAGGCCTTCCTGGTAGAATGCGGCCGCCGCCGCGGCCTTGCGGCCCAGGATCAGGTTCGACATCGAGGGCATCCCGACGGCCAGCAGGATGCCCATGACGGCGACCACGACCGCCGCCTCCACCAGCGTGAAGCCCGCGCCGCGCGCGCGCCTCACTGGACGCACGTGCTCCCCTTGCGGTCGATCCAGCAGCTATCGCTGGTGCCCCAGGCGTTGGCGTTGAAGGTGCCCAGGGTCTTGCGGTTGCCGTTCTGGTCGATGGTGTAGCTGAAGCCCACCATCTGGTTCTTGCCGGTGGCCTTGACGACGAAGGCCGAATCGCTGGCGCTGACCAGCGTGAAGTCGAAGTTCTCGGCGCTGGGCATGCGGCTCGGCGTGCCCTGGTCGAGGTGCTCGTAGGTGTGATTGTTGTTCCAGAACTCTTCCGCCGCCGTCTGCACGCTGCCCAGCCCCGTGAAGGCTTCCGTCAGGCGCGCCCGGATCACGTAGTCGCGGTACTGCGGCACGGCGATGGCCGACAGGATGCCGACGATCGCGACGACGATGAGCAGCTCGATCAGCGTGAAGCCGCGCGCGCGCCGCGGGCTGGGCGTGGTGAAGTTCATGAACATGGAATGAATAGTTTCCGCACGTCAATATTACCGCAACGGATGGATTTTTGGTCGTAAAAAAACCACGAAACCTCACGTTTTGCGGGCGGGCCCAAGTCGAAATCGGACCGGCTTGCCCTTCAGACTACGAGATACATGCTCAAGAAGATAACAACCATTAGTTGCAAAGCAATGTCGAGATCAACTTGCCATCAGCGTGCCTCGCCCGCGCTGCGCAACATGTAGAGCGCGCCGGGCGGATAGCTCGCCAGCGCCGCGGCGTCCCCCTGCGCCGCAACATAGCCGAACCCTTCCCAGAAGCAGCGGGAGTCCTGCACCGATACCAGCGCCGCATGGGCCAGGCCCAGCTGCGCGCCGGCGTCGTGCATGCGCTGCACCAGGCGCCTCGCCAGTCCCTTCCCCAGCGCACGCGGCGCCACCGCCAGGTCGTGCAGGTACAGCGTGTCCGCCACCTCGGGCACCCTGAACGCGCCACCGAGCGGCGTCACCTTGCCGCGCAGCGAAGGATAGGCGAACAGGTAGCCGCACACGCCGCTGCCGTCGCAGGCGACGAGGGCCGTGGCGGGCGCCGCGCGCCGCCGCGCCAGCACGACGTCCGCTCCTTCCTGCATCGCCGCCGGATAGCATGCGGCCTGCACGGCCAGCACGGCGTCGAGGTCGTCGTCGCGCATGGCGCGCAGCAGGAAGGATGGAGCTCGGTCGGTCATCGGATGGCGGGATGGAGGAATTCGGCCCGCATTATCCGCTAAACGGCGGCGCCTGTTTAGCTGTCTTACTAAACATGGGGTGGCCGGAGCATTTATATTGCCGAGCCAGAAAATTTCGCGCTATGTTTCATGTTCGTTACCAACAGCATCATCAGCAGGAGACAGAATGCGTTTTCGTACCCCCCTCACCGCCGCGGCGCTCGCCGCGGGTATCCTGTGCAACGGCGCCTCATTGGCCCAGACCGTGGCCCAGACCGTGGCCCAGGCCACGGCGCCCGCCGGCGCCAAGACCGCCGAAGTGAACGTCTTCATCGGCACGGGCGGCGACGGCCACACCTTCCCCGGCGCCACGCGGCCGTTCGGCATGGTGCAGGTGAGCCCGGACACCCAGGTGCGCCACTTCAAGCAGAGCTACCCGTGGGCGGCCGGCTACCGTTACGACGACAATTCGATCCTTGGCTTCTCGCACACGCACTTCTCCGGCGCCGGCCACTCCGACCTCGGCGACATTCTCCTGATGCCCACCAGCGACGAACTGAAGCTGGACCCCGGCTATCCCGAGCGCCCGTTCAGCGGCTACCGCTCGCGCTTCTCGCACCAGCAGGAAAAGGCCGAGCCGGGCTACTACGCCGTCAAGCTGCTCGACAACGACGTCGACGTGGAGCTCACCGCCAGCGAGCGCGTGGGCCTGCACCGCTACCGCTTCAAGCCGGGTTCCGACGCGAAGGTCATCCTCGACCTGCGCCAGAGCATCTACGACTACGCCAGCAAGAACCTGTGGTCGCGCCTGCGCCTCAGGGGCAAGGACACCATTACCGGCATGCGCGAGACGCGCGGCTGGGCGCCGGGCCGCCAGCTGTATTTCGCCGTGCAGTTCTCGCGCCCGTTCGCCGAGCACCAGCTGATCAACCGCGAGGAAGGCGTCGAGTACCGCGGCTTCGCCTCGCCCGGCAAGAACCCGCGCGAGAAGGTGCTGGTCGAAGGCAAGGCGCTGGAAGCCACCTTCGATTTCGGCAAGCCGGCCGATAATACGATCCTCGTGAAGGTCGCCATTTCTCCGGTCAGCGAGGACAATGCCCTGGCCAACCTGGCCGAGATGCCGGGCTGGGACTTCGACGCCGAACGCAGGAACGCGCACGACGCCTGGGAAAAGGCGCTGTCCGCCGTGGAAATCGAGGCACCCCAGCCGATGAAGCGCATGGTGTACACGAGCCTGTATCACGCGCTGCTGGCGCCGACGCTGTTCATGGACCGCGACGGCCAGTACCGCGGCCCGGACAACCAGGTGCACCGCGCCGACGGCTTCCGCTTCCACTCCACGTTCTCGCTGTGGGACACCTACCGCGCCCTGCACCCGCTGCTGACGCTGATCCAGCCGGAGCAGCAGAATGTCGACTTCGTGCGCTCGCTGATCGAATCGCAGAAGGAAAGCCCGTACGGCATCCTGCCCGTGTGGCAGTTCGCCGGCCTGGAGACCTGGTGCATGATCGGCTACCACGCCGTCCCCGTCATCGCCGACGCCTACATGAAGGGCCTGAAGTTCAATGCCGACGAGGCGCTGCGCGCGATGACGGCCAGCGCCGAGTACGGCCCCTACGGCGGCCTGCAGCACTACATGAAGCTGGGCTACGTGCCGATCGACCTGGAACCGGAAGCGGCCTCCAAGACCGTCGAGTATGCGTTCGACGACTGGACCATCGCCCGCATGGCCGAGAAGATGGGCCGCAAGGACGTGGCGGACCGATACTTCAAGCGCGCCCAGAACTGGCGCAACGTGTTCGACCCGAAGACGGGCTTCGTGCGCGCCAAGAAGTCGAACGGCGAATTCCGCACCCCGTTCAACCCCGTGCAATCGAACTTCGGCAGCGACTACACGGAAGGCAGCGCCTGGCAGTATTCCTGGTACATGCCGCACGATAACGCGGGCCTCGTGAAGATGCTGGGCGGCGATGCTGGCCTGATCAACAAGATCGACCAGGTGTTCGACGCCAAGGTCGACGAGAACGTCTACGCCCACATGGAAGACATCTCGGGCCTGATCGGCCACTACGCCCACGGCAACGAGCCGTCCCACCACGTCGGCTACCTGTACAACTTCGCCGGCGCGCCGTGGAAGACGCAACAGCGCCTGAAGCAGATCGTCGACAGCCAATATAAAGACGCGCCGGACGGCCTGGCCGGCAACGACGACCTGGGCCAGACCTCGGCCTGGCTCGCGTTCACGTCGATGGGCTTCTACCCGGTTGCGCCGGGCAGCAACGAGTATGTGCTCGGCCGCCCCTTCGTCGAGCGCGCGACGCTGAACCTCCCGAACGGCAAGCGCTTCACCGTGCGCGCCGAGAACCTGTCGGACGCCAACGGCTACGTCGGCGCCGTCACGCTCAACGGCAAGCCGCTGGCGAAGAGCTTCATCCGCCACGAGGAAATCATGGCCGGCGGCGAACTGGTGTTCCGCATGCAGGCGACGCCGAACAAGGACTGGGGCAAGGAGCGCGGCGCGCGCCCGTACACCCAGACGGCCTACTGATGCGCGCCCTCGCCTTCTTCATGATGCTGGCCGCCAGCGCGGCCAGCGCCGCCGACAAACCGGCGCCGCTCGACCACGTGAACACGCTGATGGGCACGCAGAGCAAGGTCGAGCTGTCGAACGGGAACACCTACCCGACCATCGGCGTCCCCTGGGGCATGAACTACTGGACGCCGCAGACGGGCAAGATGGGCAACGGCTGGGCCTACACCTACGACGCCGACAAGATCCGCGGCTTCAAGCAGACCCACCAGCCCTCGCCGTGGATGAACGACTACGGCCAGTTCGCCGTCATGCCCGTCACGGGCGAGAAGCGCTTCACCCAGGACGCCCGCGCCAGCTGGTTCTCGCACAAGGCGGAAGTCGCGCGTCCCGACTACTACAAGGTCTACCTGGCCGACAGCGACGTCACCACCGAGATCGCGCCCACCGAACGGGCGGCCCAGTTCCGCTTCACCTTCCCGAAGACGGACCAGGCCTGGGTCGTGATCGACGCGTTCGACCGCGGCTCCTACGTCAAGGTGCTGCCGGACCAGAACAAGATCGTCGGCTACTCGACCCGTTATGCGCGCGGCCCCCTGCCGAAGAACTTCCGCAACTGGTTCGTGATCGCGTTCGACAAGCCGTTCAAGTCGGCCGAGCTGTGGGACGGCGACAAGCTGCAGGCCGCCGCCGTGCGGGAGCTGCAGGCCGGCCACGCCGGCGCCATCGTGGGCTTCGCCACGGCCAAAGGGGAACAGGTGCGCATGCGCGTGGCCTCGTCCTTCATCAGCCTGGAGCAGGCGGAGCTGAACCTGCAGCGCGAGATCGGCACGGACGATTTCGACGCCACCCGGACCAAGGCCGCGAAGCGCTGGAACGAGGTGCTGGGCCGCGTGGAAGTCGCGGGCGGCAGCATCGACCAGCAGCGCACCTTCTATTCGAGCCTGTACCGCATGGTGCTGTTCCCGAACAAGCTGTACGAGGTCGATGCCGGCGGCAGGAACGTCCACTGGAGCCCGTACAACGGCCGGGCGCTGCCCGGCACCATGTTCGCCGGCACCGGCTTCTGGGATACCTTCCGCGCGCTGTACCCGTTCCTGAACCTGGTGTACCCGGCGATCAACCGCGAGATGCAGGAAGGCCTGGCCAACGACTTCAAGGAAGGCGGCTGGCTGCCCGAGTGGTCGAGCCCCGGCTATGCGAACGTCATGGTCGGCAACAACTCGGCCTCGGTCGTGTCGGAGTCCTGGCTGAAAGGCTTGCGCGGCTACGACATCGAGACACTGTGGCAGGCGCTCGTCCACGGCGCCAACAACGCGGGGCCGATGGAAGCCGTGGGCCGCGCCGGCGTCGAGCACTACAACAAACTTGGCTACGTGCCCTACGACGTGGGCATCAACGAGAGCGCCGCGCGCACGCTGGAATACGCGTACGACGATTTCGCCATCTGGCAGCTCGGCGTGGCACTGGGCAAGCCGAAGTCGGAAACCGACGTCTTCGCGCGCCGCGCCCGCAACTACCGCACGCTGTTCGACCCGGAAACGGGCCTGATGCGCGGGAAGAACAAGGACGGCAGCTTCCAGTCGCCGTTCAATCCGTTCAAGTGGGGCGACGCGTTCACGGAGGGGAACAGCTGGCACTACACCTGGTCCGTGTTCCACGACGTCGAAGGCCTGATCCGCCTGATGGGCGGGCGCGACCAGTTCGTCGCCAAGCTCGATAGCGTCTTCACGATGCCGCCCATCTTCGACGAGAGCTACTACAAGGAAGTCATCCACGAGATCCGCGAAATGCAGATCGCCGGCATGGGGCAGTACGCCCATGGCAACCAGCCGATCCAGCACATGATCTACCTGTACGATTACGCGGGCGCGCCGTGGAAGGCACAGTACTGGACGCGCGAGGTGATGAACCGCCTGTACCGCGCCACGCCGGACGGCTACTGCGGCGACGAGGACAACGGCCAGACCTCGGCCTGGTACGTGTTCTCCGCGCTGGGCTTCTATCCGGTGACGCCGGCAAAGGACCAGTACGCGCTGGGCGCCCCGCTGTTCCCGCAGGCGCGCCTGCACCTGGAGAACGGCCGCACCGTGACGATCGACGCGCCGGGCGCGAGCGACGACAGGCGCTACGTCGACCAGCTGCGCGTGAACGGCGCGGCGGTGGACCGCAACTGGCTGGGCCACAAGGAACTGATGCAGGGCGCGAAGCTCGACTTCCGCATGTCGGCCCAGCCGAACATGCAGCGCGGCGTCAAGCCGGAATCGGCGCCGTATTCGATGTCGACGGATCCGGCGGCGCCGCCGGCACCCTGACCGGATCGCTCGGCGAGGGCGGGCACCGGGTGCCCGCCCTACTTTTCCGCGCGCAGCCGCGGCAGCACCGCCTGCCTGCTGACCTCCAGTATCTCGTCCGCCAGCGCCGCATCGTCCGGACACGCGCGCGACAGCACCATGGCCCCCACGATCTGCGACATCGTCGCGATGCGCCGCGCGCGCGCCGCCGCCGCAGAGGCGCCTTCCGCACCGTCCGCCGCGGCCAGCGCCGCCAGCAGGCGCTCGATGCCGTCGGCGAACTCCCGCTTCACGGCCTCCGGCTGGCGCGCCGTGTCGCCGGCCAGGGCGGCCATCGTACAGCCGTCGCCGGGCGCATCGCGATGGCTGCGCGACAGGTAGGCCTCCACGAACGCGGCCGCGTCGACGGCCACCGCCTTGTCGGCCAGTTGGGCGAATCCCGCGCAAGCCGCTTCCGCCATCAGGTCCGTCTTCGAATCGAAGTGGCGGTAGAAGCCGCCATGCGTGAAGCCGGCCGCCCCCATCAGGTCGGCCACCCCCACCCCGTCGTAACCACGGGTGCGAAACAGCGTCGATGCCGTGTCCACGATGCGCGCCCGGTTCGCCTCCACCTGCGCCTTGCTGATTTTCATACCCCGCCTCCGCCGGAACCAACCATTCAAGCCGGATTATACGGCGATGATAACCATCATCAAAAATCTTGACACCATTGATGATGCATATCATCATTAAATCGAGCGGCTGCGCTGCGCGGCGGCCCGACTACGACCAGGGAGGAGTGAAGAAACATGAAGGCTTTCGTCATCGACCGCTACAGCAAGGATAGTCCGGGCCGGCTGGCGGACATCTTGCAGCCGCGACTCAGGGAGGACGAGGTGCTGGTGCGCGTCCACGCGGCCAGCGTCAACGTGCTCGACAACAGGATCCGGAGCGGCGCGTTCAAGAAGATCCTGCCGTATCCGCTGCCCCTCGTGCTCGGCAACGATTGCGCCGGGACGGTGGTGGCGGCCGGCGCCCGCGCGCAGCGCTTCCAGGCCGGCGCAGCAGTCTATGCGCGGCTCGGCGCGGAGCGCATCGGCACGTTCGCGGAATACGCCGTCGTGCGCCAGGAAGCGCTGGCGCGCAAGCCCGCCAACCTCGACATGAAGGAGGCAGCGGCCCTGCCGCTGGTGGGCCTGACGGCCTGGCAGGCGCTGGTGGAGATCGCCCGCCTGCAGGCGGGCCAGCGGGTGCTGATCCATGCGGGGTCGGGCGGCGTCGGCACCATCGCCATCCAGCTCGCCAAGTACCTGGGCGCCTTCGTCGCGACGACGACGGGCACCGACAACGTCGGCTGGGTGAAGGACCTGGGCGCTGACGTCGTGATCGACTACCGCAAGGAAGATTTCGCCACGCGGCTGGAAGGCTACGACGTCGTGCTGAACAGCCAGGGCAAGGAGGTGCTGGAAAAATCGCTGCAGGTTCTCAAGCCGGGCGGCCACCTGGTGTCGATCTCGGGGCCGCCGACGCCCGACTTCGCCGCGCGGCAAGGCCTCTCGTGGCCGATGCGCCTCGGCGTACGCCTGATGAGCCGGCGCATCCGCGCGCAGGCGAAACGGCGCGGCGTGACCTACACGTTCCTGTTCATGCGTGCGGACGGGGCGCAACTCGACAAGCTGGCGGCCCTGGTCGAGCTGGGCGCGATCCGGCCGGTGATCGACCGCAGCTTCCCGCTCGAACAGACCGCGGAAGCCCTGGCCTACGTCGACCGCGGCCGCTCCAAGGGCAAGGTGGTGATCGACGTGGCGTAGGCGCGGATCAGCGCTTGCGCATGCTCGACAAGGCGACGCCCGCCAGGATGATGCCGAAGCCGGCCGCGTGGTACAGGTGCGGCGCCTCCTTCAGCAGCGGCCAGGCGGCCAGCGTGGCGAACAGCGGGATCAGGTAGACCGACATGCTGGCGCGCGCCGGGCCGGCGATGGCGACCAGGCGGTCGAAGCAGAAGTAGGCGCCCAGGCTCGGCACCACGGCCAGGAAGGCCAGCGCGATGTACACGCGCACGTCGCCGAAGTTCGGGACGTTCCCGGTCGCTGCCTCCAGGGCGGCGAACGGCGCCAGCACGAGGGCGCCGCCGAGGATCATCGCAGCCAGCTTGACGGTGCCGGGGAGCGGGGGCAGCGGCAGGCGCTTGTTGAACACCGTGTACAGCGACCAGCCGGTGGCGGCCAGCACCACCCACAGGTCGCCGCTGCCGAACTGGAGCTGGCCCAGTGCGGTCACGTCGCCCTTGGACAGCACGACCAGCACGCCCAGGATCGCGAGGAACATGCCGCCGGCCTGGCGGCGCGACAGCGGCGCCTTCCACACCAGCGTCTCAATCATGGTGACGAGCGCCGGGCAGGCCGCGAAGATGATCGCCACGTTGGCCGCGCCCGTATGGCGGGCACCCACGTATTGCGGGGCGACGGCAACGCCCATGCCCAGGCCGGCCAGCAGGAACAGGCGCCGCCAGTTGGCGGCCAGCAGGTGGCGCTGGGCCCACAGGCGCGGGCCGACGGTCGGGACCAGGATCAGGAACGCGAGCGCCCAGCGGCCGAAGGCGAGGAACACGGGAGGAATGTCGGCGCCCTGGGCCCAGCGCGCCACCACCAGGTTGGCGGCGAACAGCGCGGGCGTTACGAGCATCAGCGGCAACTCGGCATTCAAGACATCGCTCGAAACGCCTACTCCGGATCGTGAAACTGCTTCCGACACGAGAACTCCTGTAATGAATGCGGCAAGCCCGGCATGAAGCCGTCCTGAATGGGGACGGCGCGACCGGGGCGGGGTCGCTTGATCAGCGAGCTGCGATGTTAAATGATGCGGCGCAGAATAGGCTTTTGTTTGATAGCGATAACAGCGCCAATTTTCGAAGAATCCTCTTCACATGACCTATAATGAAGAAGGATCCTCTACGTAACCTGGGCAATAAAGATGGAAGGCTTGACATGAAAGACGGCCAGCTCGACGAGATCGACCGCCAGATCCTACGCGCGATGGCAAGGGATGGAAGAATCAGCAACCAGAAGCTGGCCGAGACGGTGCACCTGTCGCCCACGCCTTGCTGGCACCGCGTGAAGGCGCTGGAGGAAGCGGACTACATCACGGGCTATGCGGCGCTGCTCGACCAGCGCGCGCTGGGGATGCCGGACACGGTGATCATCGAGGTCACGGTGGACCGCCACGACGACGAGATCTTCAAGGCGTTCTCGGACGCGCTGGCCGAGCTGCCCGAAGTGATGGAGGCCTACCTGCTGTCCGGGGAATACGACTACCTGATCAAGGTGGCCGTGTCGGGAACGGAAGGCTACGAACGCTTCCTGCGCCAGAAGCTGTACAAGCTGCCGGGCGTGAAGCATACCCGGTCGACGTTCACGCTGCGCTGCCTGAAGCGCGCGCCCTCGGTGACGCCGTCCTAGCGCGCAGCGCGCTCGCGGCGCGCCCGCCCGGGCGTTACTGCGGGACGCGCTCGTCCGCGCGCAGGGTCAGCACGCGCACGCCGTGGCGCGTCACGGCCACCGTGTGCTCGAACTGGGCGGACAGCTGCCCGTCGCAGGTGACGACGGTCCAGCCGTCGTCCTCGGTGCGCACCGCGTGACGCCCCTGGTTGAGCATCGGCTCGATGGTGAAGACCATGCCTTCGCGCAGCACCAGGCCGGTCTGCGGCCGGCCCCAGTGCAGCACCTGCGGCGGCTCGTGCATCTCCCTTCCGATGCCGTGGCCGCAGTATTCGCGCACCACCGAATAGCCGTGGCGGCGCGCATGGCGCTCGATCGCGTGGCCCACGTCGCCCAGCCGGGCGCCGGGGCGCACCGCCTTGATGCCCTTCCACATCGCCTCGTAGGTCACCTGCACCAGCCGTTTCGCGGCCGGCGCCACGGCGCCCACCAGGTAGGTCTTGCTGGAATCGGCGATGTAGCCGTTCTTTTCCAGCGTGATGTCGAAGTTGACGATGTCGCCGCTGCGCAGGATGTCCGCGTCCGACGGCACGCCGTGGCAGACCACCGCGTTGCGCGAGGCGTTCAGCGCATACGCATAGCCGTACTGGCCCTTGCTGGCCGGGCGCGCCCGCAGCTCGCCCACGATCAGGCCGTCCACGAGGTCGTTGACCTGCATGGTCGACATGCCGACCAGGTCGAGCTTGTCCAGGCGGCCGAACACGCTCGCGAGCAGCCGGCCCGCCTCGGCCATCAGCACGATTTCTTCCGGGCGCTTGGTCATGACGCGACTTTCAATCCGTGCGGCACGGGGCCCTCCGTCCCGACGCCCGCGGCCCGCAATTCGCGCGCGACGATCTCGTTGAAGCCGAGCGTGGGATTCATCTCGCACAGCATGCCGATGCGGATCCAGAACGCGGCCTGGGCATTGATCGACCGGTAGGACACCGTGCTCGCCTTGCGGATCTGGTCGTGCAGTTCTTCTTCGATATTCACGATACCCATCATACGCTCCATATACAATCCATATCCGAAGTACATATTCGAAATGCCGACTTGCACAAGCTGTCGTGCATGGTGTCGCGCTGCGCCGACGCGACGGGAGGCGCGGGACGATTTGGATGGACAGCGCAGGCGGCGGTGCTATGCTGGTAGTGGAACAGGAGGCAGCCATGGACAAAGGACGCACCCTCGCGGCACCGCTCGTCGGCTTCGCCTGCTGCGGGCCCGCCGCCGCCGACGTCGACGGGAAGGCGCAGCTCGCCAGCCTCGGCTTCATGCTGGCCGACCTCGCTCCCGGCGACGGCATCGCACCCGGACTGACCTTCATGCCGGATCCCTGGGCGCCGCACGCGGGTTCGGTGTACATGACCTATTCCGAACGCTTGCCTGGCGGCGCCGACGTCGTGTCCTACGCCGACCTGCGCACGAGCCAGGACAGCCGTCCGCTCGCGCTGGCGTACGGCTGGCAGCAAGCCGCCATCGGCGCCGCGCTGGCCCGGCGCGACGATCCCTTGCAGCAGGTGCTGAGCATCGACACCCGCATGCCCGTCGGGGCGCGCACGCGGATCGCCACCCAGGACGTGGACAGCGACCACCTGGCCTTCTTCGTGACGCCGCACACCGCCGTCACCTTCTACGCCACGCTGGCCGCCACGGGAAGCGTGGACACGGGCACGCAGATCGCCGACGGCAGCAACAGCTTCAGTGCCCATGGCCAGCTCAAGCTGCTCATCGAACAGCCGGAGGGATGGTGGTCGTCCGACCTGGCCGACGCCGAGCTGAGGGCCGACCAGTACCGTCCGGTGCTGGACGATACGGCCATCCTGCTGGCGTCCATGGCCAATCCGGCCGATGCCGCGGCCATGGGAACGGTGGAGATGAGCCTGGCCGGATCGGCGGTCTCGGTCACGCCGATTCCCGAACCCGCCCCGGCCGCGCTGTTCGGTGCCGGCACCGCACTGCTGGCCGGACTGGGCGCGCTGCGGCGCCGACGGCTGCGCGCAACGCGAGGGTAGCGGCCCGGCGCGTCAGGCCGACAGGCGGCGCCCGGCCAGGGCGCCGCCGCACACCCGGTTGCGCCCGTCCTGCTTGGCCTTGTAGAGCATGGCGTCGGCGCGCAGGAACAGTTCGTTCTCGCTTTTCTGCTCGGGGAAGGCCGCGACGCCGGCGCTGAACGAAAAATGCCGCACGTCGCCCGGCGCCACCTCGAACGGGATGGCGCCGAACGCCTGGCGCAGCGCGTCCAGGCGCCGGCACCCTTCGTCCAGGCCGCAGCCATCGAAGACGACGACGAATTCCTCGCCGCCGAAGCGGCTCAGCAGGTCGCCCTCGCCCAGGTGCGCCTGCAGCACCAGCGACAGGCGCTTGATGACGATGTCGCCGAAGCTGTGGCCCCAGGTATCGTTGATGGTCTTGAACTTGTCGATGTCGATGACGCCGTAGGCGAACGGCCGCCCCTGGCGCGCGGCCTGGGCCACGAGTGCCTGGGTCCTGCGCTGCAGGCCGACCTTGTTCAACAGTCCGGTGGCGCGGTCCTTGCTGATCAGGTCGCGGTTGATGCGGATCTTGTCGGCGCGCCGCACGAGTTGCCCGGCCAGCAGCGCGGGATCGCCGCCGGCCAGGATCGCGTCGAAGCCGCTGTCGAGCGCGCGCCGCGCCAGCGCCGGGTCGTCGCGCCCCTGCAGCAGGATGATCTCGCGCACGGGATCGGCTTCCATATCCTTCTTGAGTACGCGCACGAGCGCCTCGGTGCGCGCATATTCGGCGTCCGTGACCAGCACGATGCAGGGCTGGCGCTCCTTCACCTGCAGGTGCAGCGTCAGCGGGTCGGCGTGGTGGGCGACCTGCACGCGGCGTGCGCGCAGCAGGTCCTCGTCCCAGGCCGGCAGCGCACCGAGCAGGATCGCGTCCACGATCTCGCCGTGCTTCTTCTGGACGAACAGGTTGAACAGCTTGTCGACGAGGACGTCGTTGGCGATCGGCTTTTCGGCGTACGCCAGGCAGTGCGTGTCCACCAGGCGCTGCTGCAGCAGGAAGCGGCCGCCCTGGCGCGCGCTCTGCAGGTAGATGTAGTCGTGGTCGGGCGGCAGGCTTTGCAGCAGCTCGCCCAGCATCAGCGTGCGGCGGCCGTCGCCCTGGTCGGCCTGCATGTTGTGGATGGCGTCCAGGTCGATCACGAACAGGCTGTTGCCCTCTTCGGCGGCCACCGCCGCCACGAAGGCGCGCGCCTCGTGGAAGAAGCGGATGTCGAAGTCGTACTTGTGCGCGTGGAGCTGGAGCTCGGCCTGGTTGTCCTTGATGAAGAAGCTCTGCGACAGCATCAATACGTGGTTCTTGTATAACGGTGTGCCGCTTTTCATGGTTCCGCCGATGTCCGTATCAGATGGTTGCCGACTTGCGCTTTCACATTACCGTCGCCGCGCCGGCGCCGCAACCCGGATCGACAAGGATCCGGGCTGCGGCCCCGCCGGCCCATCCGGCGAGGCCGACATGATAGGGTGCGCACATGACAGGTTCATGT
Source organism: Massilia sp. YIM B02763 (assembly GCF_030412015.1). Lineage (GTDB taxonomy): Bacteria > Pseudomonadota > Gammaproteobacteria > Burkholderiales > Burkholderiaceae_D > Telluria. Next base: position 71,484 of record NZ_JASNRD010000001.1, read on the forward strand.
CGCGCGCATGCACTTCACTGCTCGTGCACGGCCCTTTCCTCGCGCGCACGCGCCGCCGCGCGCCCTTCCCAGTAGGCGGCGTTGGCGATGCCGAGCGTGGCCGGATCGAATTCCGGCTCCTTGCCCGCCTTCTTCTGCGCCTCGTAGTCGCGCAGGCACTTGAAGGCGACGTTGTGCAGCAGGACGATGGCGACGATGTTCAGCCATGCCATCAGGCCCACGCCGATGTCGCCCAGCGCCCACGCCACGTCGGCCGTCTTGATGCAGCCGTACACGGTGGCGGCCATCATGCACAGCTTGAGCACGAAGCTCATCCACGGACGGTGGGCGGCGCGGTTGATGTAGGCGATATTGGTTTCGGCGATGTAGTAATACGCGACGATGGTCGTGAACGCGAAGAACAGCAGCGCCAGCGCCACGAACAGCGAACCGAAGCCGGGCATCACGTTTTCCAGCGCAGTCTGCACGTAGCCCGGTCCCGCGGCCACGCCGTGCACGCCCGTGTAGATGGGCGAGCCGTCGGCGCGTTCGACGTTGTACTGGCCCGTGATCAGCAGCATGAAGGCCGTGGCCGAGCAGACGAACAGCGTGTCGATGTACACCGAGAAGCCCTGCACGAGGCCCTGCTTGACGGGATGGCTCACCTCCGCCGCGGACGAGGCGTGCGGGCCGGTGCCCTGGCCCGCCTCGTTGGAATAGACGCCGCGCTTGACGCCCCACTGCACCGCCATGCCGACGATGGCGCCGAAGGCCGCGTCCATGCCGAAGGCGGAGCTGAAGATCAGCTTGACGACGCCGGGCAGCTGGCCGATGTTGAGGAACACGATGACGCAGGCGACGATGATGTAGGCCAGCGCCATGAAGGGGACGACGATTTCGGCGAACTGCGCGATGCGCTTGATGCCGCCGAAGATGATGAAGCCCAGCGCGATCGCCAGCAGGGCGGCCGTGACGTTCGGGTCGATGCCGGTGGCCGTCTTCAGGCTCTCGGCGATGGAATTGGCCTGCACGCCGGGCAGCAGCACGCCGGTGGCGAGGATGGTGGCGATGGCGAAGGTCCATGCGTACCACTTCATGCCCAGGCCCTTCTCGATGTAGAACGCGGGGCCGCCGCGGTATTCCTTGCCGATCTGCTCCTTGTAGACCTGGCCCAGCGTGGACTCGACGAAGGCGGAGCTGGCGCCCAGGAAGGCCACGGCCCACATCCAGAACACGGAGCCGGGGCCGCCGAAGGTGATGGCCGTCGCCACGCCGGCGATGTTGCCGGTGCCGACGCGGCCGGCCAGCGTCATGGCCAGCGCCTGGAACGAGGACACGCCCTGCTCCGAACTCTTCCCTTCCATCATCAGGCGCAGCATTTCGCGGAAATGCCGCACCTGCAGGAAGCGCGAACGCAGCGAAAAATACAGGCCCACGCCAAGGCACAGGGCAATCAGGGCCGGGCTCCAGATGATCCCGTTGATACTGCCGACCAGCTCTTCCATCGTCTCTTCCCATGCTGTGCGGCCGGCGGGATGCCGTCCGCAAAACCGGTAAGATACCTGAGACGTTGCAATATATCTATCCGAAATTCACCAAAAACGGACGTCCCGGAACACGGCCGCCGCCGATGCACGCGGATGGCCCTGCGGCGCACCGCGGCGACGCCGGAATGCACCGCCGCGGCGCACCCGCCGCTGCCGTCAGAACTTCGCCCGCAGCGACACCAGCACGTTGCGCGGGTCGCCGTAGTAGTTGCCGATCGTGTTCGGGCTGTACTTGGCGTAGTACACCTTGTCGAACAGGTTGTTCACGTTCGCCTGCAGCGACCAGGTCGGGTTGAAGCGGTAGGCCGCCATCGCGTTGGCCACGGTGTAGCCGCCCTGGCTCGCCGTCAGCGCGCCGGCGCGGACGTAGCTGTCGCCCTGGGCCTGCACGCCGCCGCCGAACGTCCAGCCGGACAGCATGCCGTCCGGACGCCAGGTGGCGAACACGCGCAGCTGGTGCTTCGGATCGATGCTGCGCAGCGGCTGGCCGACGTTGGACGCCGTGCTGTCGCTCAGGTACTTGGTGCGGGTATTGGTGTAGCCGCCCTGCAGCTCGACGCCCGGCCACACCTCGCCGGACACTTCCAGTTCCCAGCCCTGGCTGCGCTGCTTGCCCCCGTCGACGTAGCAGTAACCGGTCGGGTACCACGGCAGGCACGGGTTGCCGCCGGCCAGGTCCTGGGTGGCCTTGCCCTCGTTATCGATGCGGAACAGCGACAGCGATCCCGTCAGGCGGCCGCCGAAGAATTCTCCCTTCAGGCCCGCTTCGTAGTCCTTGCCGGTCACCGGCTTCAGGATGCCGCCGCAGGCGTCCTTGTAGTTCTGCGGCGTGAAGATCTCCGTATAGCTGGCGTAGGCGCTGACGTTGCGGTTGATGTCATAGGTGATGCCGGCGTAGGGCGTGGTCTGGCGGTCGATCTTGTAGTTGCCGCTCGGCGCGGTCGGTACGACGTATTCCCACCAGCTCAGGCGCGCGCCCGCCAGCACCGCGAGCGGGTCCGTGATCGACAGGCGCGTGGTGGCGTACACGCCCTTCTGGCTCGTCTTGTTGCCCGGCGCGGAATACGGCGTGGTACCGACGGTGGTGATGGCCGGCTGCGCGTAGCTCGTATGGGGGTTCCAGGTGCGGATGTCGACATTGGCCATGGGACCCAGGTTGAAGACGCCCGAGGTGCCGATGGTGTCGTAGTCCACCTTCTCGGCGCCGACGACGAGCGTGTGCTTGCGGCCGAACGCCTCGAACGGGCCGTCCGCGGTGAACGAATAGACGCGCTGGTTGCTGGTGTCGCCCGTGTACGCCGAGGTGCTGACGTTGAACAGATAGGGGTTGGTGGCGCCCGCCGGACGGGTGAAATAGGACTGGAGGAAGCCCCACGGCTTGATCTTCAGGCCCGTGTACTGGGCGCCGGCCCGGACGTTCCAGCCGTTCGCGAACCGGTGGTTCAGTTCCAGCATCGCCTGGTCGTTGTAGCGGTTCCAGCGGTTCCAGTCCGTGCCCAGGTAGGTCGAGCGCGGGAAGTTCAACGGGCTGCCGTCCAGGTTCACCGGCAGGTTGCCCCAGGCGCCCGTCGCGTCCAGGTCGGTGTGCTGCAGGCTGGCGGTGAGCGTCGTGTCCGGCGTCAGGTCCGCGTCGACGACGGCGTACAGGACTTCGCGGTCTTCCTTGCGCGCGTCCTGGAAGAAGTCCTTCTTGTCCTTCACGGCGACGACGCGGCCGCGCATCGTACCGGCCGCGTTCAAGGGGCTGGACACGTCGGCCTCGACGCGGCGGCGGTCCCAGCTGCCCACGATGGCCGAGGCGCTGGCCTGGAAGTCCTTCGTCGGGCGCTTGCGCACCAGGTTCACGGCCGCCGACGGATTGCCCGATCCGCGCAGCATGCCTGAGGCGCCGCGCAGTACTTCGATGCGGTCCAGCACGGCCGTATCGGGCTGGATGAACATCGTGCCGCCCTGGGTCATGGTCATGCCGTCGATCTGCAGCGCGTCGATCTGGTAGCCGCGAGAGTAATAGTTCACGCGCTCACTGTCCGTGTAATCGACGGTCACGCCGGGAATATTGCGCATCACGTCGTGCAGGTCGGGCAGCAGGCGGTCGTCGAGGAACTGGCGTGTCAGCACCGTGACGGGCTGCGGCACTTCGCGGATATCGTCGATGCCCTTGAACACCGAGGCCTTCCTGGCCGCGAAACCGTCCTCCTTTTCCGTGCTGCCCGTGATGGTGACGGTCGATACCGGACGGTCCGTCTCTTCCGGCGCGGGCGCACTTGCCGGCGCGGCGTCGCCCGCATGGGCGGCATGCACGGCGAAGGCGGTGGCGCAGCCGAGGGCGGCACGCAGCATCGCGGCCCGGGCAGTGCCGCGCAGGGGGAAGGGATGGAAGGGAGCGGCGGCCTCGGCCTGCGGGCGGAACGTCATGGGACTCCTCGAATAGGCGGTAGAAACGATTGCGAACGCTAATGGGAATCATTCGCAAATGAGAATTGCTCGCAACTATAGCCATAACATTCCGACATGTCCATGCTTTTCATTATTTCGCAAGAATATTTCCTTACTTGGCCACACCCGCCTTGCAAGGCTTTCCAACATGTTGAACACGTGACTATAATGAGAATCATTCTCATTCCGTTCCGAACTCGACCACCATGCACTCCACTTCATCCGAGGAAGCGCGCCCCGCGCGAACGCTTCCGGCCCACGGCCTGCGCTACCGGGCGGCCGTCGCGTCGCGCGCCGTTGCAGCGATCTGCGGCGGCTATCTGCTGGCCAGCCTGTGCACGCGTGCCCTCACCCTTGGCCTGTCCATGGCTCCGGTCGACAACGTGGTCGCGGCGACGCTCGCCGGGCTGGCCATCTATGCCGTCGCGGCAATGTGGGCGTTCGCGGCGGCGAGCGCCACGCGCGCCTGGCTGGGACTGGGCGGCGCCTGCGCGCTGGCAGCCATCGCGGCGCAGGCGCTGCGCGCCGCCGGAGGTGGCGCATGAAGGAAGGCTTCCGCCAATCGATGGCATGGCTGCACACCTGGTCGGGCCTGCTGGTCGGCTGGATCCTGTTCATGGTGTTCGCGGCCGGCACTGCCAGCTACTTCCGCGACGAGATGACGCTGTGGATGAAGCCGGAGCTGCACGCGGCCGCGCCGGCCCGCGTGCCGCAGGCCGCCGCCATCGACCTCGCCCGCAAGACGCTGGAGGCCAAGGCCGGCACCAGCCGGCGCTGGTTCATCACGATGCCTACGCGCCGCAACCCGGCGCTGGAAGCGGGCTGGATCCCGGCGCCGCCCAAGGGCGCCGCCCCGGACGCGCGGCCGAAGCGCCGCAGCTTCGGCAGCGTGACGATCGACCCGGCAACCGGCCAGGAACTGGCCAAGGCACGCGCGACCCGCGGCGGCGACTTCTTCTTCCGCCTGCACTTCGACCTGCACTACATGTCGGCCTTGTGGGGACGCTGGATCGTCGGCTTCTGCGCCATGTTCATGCTGGTGGCCATCCTGTCCGGCATCGTCACCCACAAGCACATCTTCAAGGATTTCTTCACCTTCCGGCCGGGCAAGGGCCAGCGCTCCTGGCTCGACGCCCACAACGTCAGCGCCGTGCTGGCCCTGCCCTACCACCTGATGATCACGTACACGGGCCTCGTGACCCTGATGTTCATGTACCTGCCGGCCGGTGTGCAGGCCGTCTACCACGACCGGTCCGAGGCCTTTTACGCGGACCTGAACGGCGGGCCGGCCGGCACCACGAAGCCCTCGAAGGAACTGGCGCCCCTCGCGCCGCTGGGCCCGATGGTGGCCGAGGCGAGCCGCCTGTGGCAGGGCGCGCCCGTGGGACGGATCACGGTCACCAACCCCGGCCATGCCAACGCCACCGTCAACCTCGTGCTGCAGGAGGGCCGCGACATGACGCAGGACCTGCCCAACCTCGTCTTCGACGGCGCCACCGGCAAGCTGCTCTCCGACCCGGCGCACGCGAGCGGCGGCGCGGTGCAGACGCGCGGCGTACTGTACGGCCTGCACGTGGGCCGCTTCGCCGACCCGTTCGTGCGCGCGCTGTTCTTCGTTTCCGGCCTGGCCGGCTGCGCGATGGTCGCCACGGGCCTGCTGATGTGGGCCGTGAAGGAGCGCCCCAGGCACCTCAAGGTACGCAAGGACGGCAGCATCGGCTTCGGTCTGCGCCTCGTCGACGGCCTGAACGTGGCCGGCATCGCCGGCCTGCTGGCCGCCATGCCCGTGTTCTTCTGGGCCAACCGCCTGGTCCCGGTGGGCGGCGCCGGGCGAGCGGACGTGGAAATCGCCTGGTTCTTCGGCGCCTGGGCCGTCGCCGCCGTATCCGGCCTGGCCTTTCCGACGCGCTGGATGTGGCGCCTGCAGCTGGCCGTGGGCGGCGCGCTGTTCGCCCTGCTGCCGGTACTGAACGCCGCCACCGGCGGCGCCGGCCTGGCGACGAGCCTGTCGCAGGGCCTGTGGGCCATCGCGGGCTTCGACCTCGTGAGCCTGCTGCTGGGCGTGCTGCTGCTGGCGGCCGCGTACCGGCTGCGCGCACGCACCGCGGCGGCGCCGCGCCTGGCGGAGCGCACGGCATGAGCGGCATGCATGACTTCCTGCTGGCGCTGGCGGGTCTCGGCGCCGCGATGGCCGGTTTCGTCTCCCTCAGCCTCGCGATGGACCGTCACTGGGAACAGCTGCACGGGCGGGGCTCGGAACCGCGGCCCGCGTCGAAACGCTGGCTGCACGTGGGCGGGATCGCGGGCCTGGCCGTATCGCTGCTGGCCTGCATCGCCCTGCGCGGCGCGGGACAGGGCTGGGTGGCGTGGGCGGGGATGCTGACGGTGGCCGCGGGGGCGCTGGCCATGATGCTGACGTACGCGACGCGCGGCGTGGCGAGACTGGGGATGGGAGCCGCGGCGGTGTCGCTGCTATCCTTGATCGGAACGGCGGCGACCTGACATCGGCGCGCAGGCGGCACACTTCATCCACGCGCAGGCGGAATCCAATCTTGCGAGCATCGCTGCTGCGCACATGAGATTGGGTCCCTGCCTGCGCAGGGACGACGCTCTTCAGCCGCGGACCGGCGTTCAGATGTCGGTGAACAGCACATCCTCCGCCAGGCGCGACTTCGGCAGCTTCGCATTGAAGTCGTCATTCCCGCCATAGCCGAACGACACGATCACCGTCGCCGTGTAGCCCTTCTCGCGCAGCCCCAGCTCGCGGTCCAGCACGGCCGCATCGAAACCTTCCATCGGCGTCGCGCCGACTTCGAGGGCCGCGGCGCCCAGCAGCAGCGTACCCAGGGCCAGGTAGGTCTGTTTTTCGTGCCAGTGCGCCACGTCCTTGCGCTCGAAGCGGTGCAGGTTCGTGTACGACTTGCGCGAGCCGTCCTGGGAGGTCCTGGCCGCATCGTTGATGAAGCGGCCATCGCGCTCTTCCTGCGCCAGCACCGCCTGCAGGTGGGAGGCGTCGGGCTCGACGCGGCTGGCCAGCACGACCACGTGCGAGGCGTCGCGGATCTTCGGCGCGTTGTACTGGTAGCCGGCGTCGGCCGCCTTGGCGATGCGCTCCTTGCCTTCCGGGGTCGACGCCATGACGAAGTGCCAGGGCTGGGAATTCACCGACGACGGGGCCAGGCGCAGCAGTTCGCGCAGGCGCTCGACGATGCCGGCCGGGATGCGGCGCGCGCTGTCGTAGGCCTTGACGGTACGGCGCTCGCGCGCGACTTGGACGATATCCATGGTGTTCTCCTTCGTGTGCTCGTTTGCGTGCTTGATTACTTGGTGGGGGCCGGTGCCGTGCCGATCTTCACGCGCAGCAGGCGGTAGGGTTGCTGGCGCAAGTCCTTGCCGTTGTTGAAGCCGGCCTGGCGGTTCAGCTGGTTGGCGGTGAAGTACAGGTAGCCGTCCGGACCGATCGACAGCGTGTCGGGCCACACGATGTCCGGACCCTGGGCGATGGTGCTCCACTTGCCGTCCGCCGACAGCTTGCGGATCGCATTGTGTTCGTAGTCGCCGCCATAGACGTTGCCGGCGGCGTCCGCCTCGAGGCCGTCCGAAGCGCCCTTCTTGCCCAGGTTCTTCACGGCCTTGGCGATCTGGGCGTCGGTGACGGCCGGGTCGCGCAGCAGCGCGGTCGGCACCGAGTAGAGCGTGCGCGCGGACAGCGCCGAGAAGTACAGCGTCTTGCCGTCGCCCGACAGCGCGATGCCGTCGGATGCCACGTTGAACGGCTGGGACTTGCCGTCGGGGCCGGTCGATGCGAGCGGCTTGCCTTCCACACGCGCCGCGAAACCCTTTTCCGGGGACGTGAGCGGGCTGCCGCTCAGGCGTCGCAGCGCCTTGCCGGTGCCCAGGTCGAGCACGATCAGGCCGCCCGGACCCTTGATGGACGAGTCCGTGACGTAGGCCACGCCTTCGCTGCCGACGCGGAAGTCGAAACGCATGTCGTTGACGTAGGTGGTCGGCAGGATCACGTCGGCCGGGAACACGACGGTCTTGACGACCTTGTTGGTCTTCAGGTCCACCGCCACCAGCTTGGCGCCGCCGGCTTTCGGCTCGCCGAAGCCCGGCGCGGCCGTGTCGAGGATCCACACGCGGCCCTGGCCGTCCGCGACGACGCTCTGCACGCTGATCAGGCCCTTGGCCGGATCGGCGTTTTCCTGGTTGAAGGCGGCGTCCGGATAGGCGACCGTCTTGCCGTTCACGACTTCGGCCACGCTGAACTTGACGTCGTCGCCCCATTTCGGGAAGTTGACGAAGATGCGGCCCGTCTCCGTGACGGTCACGCCGGTCGGCATCGCGCCGGTGAACTCGGCCACGCGCTCGACGGCGGCGGCCGGCTTCGCGTCCGCGGCGAACGCATGACCGATGCCGGAGGCGGCGAACACGGCGCCGGCGACGAGGGCGGAGATCTTCAAGCGTTTCATGGTGGACTCCTTCTATCTATATGGATGGGGTGAAGCGTTGTTTTGTTGTACGGTGGCTCCCGCGTGTAGACTGCTGCTTTGTTGCTTACGTCACACGAAGGAGATGGGTCCCATGATAGGAAGTGCCGAGCTGATGAAAAACTGGTGGAATCGGTTAGCACTTTCACTCGCGGAGTGAAAATGGTCCGCTTCGAAGATCTCGACCTGTTCGTCCGCACGGCGGCCTGCGGCAGCTTCTCCAAGGCGGCGCGCGAAGCGAACCTGCTGCCCGGCCAGGTCAGCGCGGCCATCATGCGCCTGGAGCGCGACCTCGAACTGCGCCTGTTCGCCCGCTCCACGCGCAGCCTGCGCCTGACGGACGAGGGAGAACGCTACCTGCCGTATGCCAGGGAAGTCATCGAGCTGCTGCACAGCGGACGCGAAGTGCTGCGCCGCGACGACGCCGAGCTGACGGGCACCCTGCTGCTGGCCGCGCCGTCCGACTTCGGCCGCAACCTGCTGCTGCCGTGGATCGGCGAGTTCCGCCGCCGCCACCCGCGCCTGGAAGTGCGCCTGCAGCTGTCGGACCAGGTGACGGACGTGTTCCGCGACCGCGTCGACATCGCGCTGCGCTATGGCCAGCCCGAGGATGCCAGCTTCGTCGCCCTACCGCTGGCGCCGGACAACCGGCGTGTGCTGGTCGCCTCGCCCGCCTACCTGGAACAATGCGGCGCCCCCGCCTCGCTGGACGACCTGCAGCACCACAGCTGCCTGCTGTGGCAGTTGCAGGGACGCGTCTACGACAAATGGGTCTTCCCGATCGGCAAGGCGCGCCGCATCGTCCAGGTGAAGGGCGCGCTCGTGTGCGACGACTCCGACGTGGTGCGGCGCTGGGTGCTGGCCGGCGAAGGCATCGCCTACCGCTCCTGGCTGGACGTGGGCACGGACGTGCGCGCGGGCCGCCTGGCCGTCGTGCTGCCGGACCAGCCGGGCGAACCCGCGCCGCTGAACATGGTATGCCCGCACCGGCGCCAGTTCTCGCCGGCCGTGCGCCAGCTGCATGCGCTGCTGGCCGAGCGCTGCGCAGCGCTCTCTCCATGATGCCGGCTGCCCCACCCTACGGGATCAAGCGGCGCAGCGCCCCCAACTTGTCCGGATTGCGCACGATGTAAACGGCGGCGATGCGACCGTCCTCGACCAGGAAGGACGTCACGGAATCCGGCACGCCGCCGATCCAGGTGAGGATGCCCGGCTCGCCGTTGACGTCCACGATGTCGCGCCGCACGTCGATCCCCCACTTGCGCTCGATGCCGATGACGAGGCGGGCGATGCGGCCGGCCCCGATCACGGTGCGCACGACGGTGGTCGCCTTGCCGCCGCCGTCGCCCGTGAAGGTGGCGTCGTGCGCCAGCAGCGCCTGGACCTTGGCCAAGTCGCCGGAGCGGCTGGCGTCGATGAAGCGCGCCAGCAGCGCCAGGTGCGCCTCGCGGTCGACGGCGAAGCGCGGGCGCTCGGCGCGCACCCGCTCGCGGGCCCGCTGCAGCGTCTTGCGGCAGGCCGCCTCGCTTTTTCCCACCATGGCCGCCACCTGCGCGTGGTCGAATTCGAATACCTGGTGCAGCAGGAACACGGCGCGTTCTTCCGGCGCCAGCCGCTCCATCATCACGAGGAAGGCGGTCGAGATGTCGCCGGCCGCCTCCAGCGCGTGTTCCGGCGACTCCACGGCCGCTTCGACGGCGTCGCCCAGCAGGGGTTCGGGCAGCCACGCCCCGAAATAGCGTTCGCGCTCGGCGATGGCGCCGCGCAGGCGGTCGATCGACAGGCGCGTGACCACGGTGACCAGCCAGGCCTCGGGGTTTCTTGCGTCCACGCTGCCGCCGCCCTGCCAGCGCAGCCAGGCTTCCTGGACGATGTCCTCGGCATCCGCGCGGATGCCGAGCATGCGGTAGGCGATGCCGAACAGGCGCGGGCGCAGGCGCGTGAAGACGGCGACGGGGTTGGCAACAGTGTTGGCGACCGCGTCGCCGCTGGGAAGAATTGAGGTGTCCATGTCCATGAGACGGTATGCGCGGCCGTTGCGTGACAGGCGCCGGCAAAAAACGCTGCCGGCCACACCCGATTCTACGGCCTTACGCCGTTTCGCAGCGTAAATCGGCGACAAGCGCCCCGACATCCATCCCCGGCTTGATCCTGCCGTGCGAACGGCCCGGCCGCACCCGCAGCGGCGCGCGCGGGGTATTGGTGCGCGTCGGCGTCAGCGCGCCGTCGTAGGACGGCATCTCCGCATCGATCTCGACGATACCGTCGTCCACGACCGACAGGAACCGGGCGACGGCGATCCGCACGATGGCGCGGTTCGGCAGTTCGGCCTTCAGTTGCACCTTGCGGTTGAAATACAGGTAGCTGTGCACGGTGCCTTCGGGCGTGGCGATGTCGACGCGCTTCGGCAGCGAAAAACCATAGCGTCCGGTCGCCCAGAGCTTGACGATGCAGGTGCCGTGCAGTGGTGACGAGAATGTGAAGTTCATGCAGCGATGCTAACGTCAGCAATGGATGAGCACGCTTCGAAATTGTTTCACGCAGTAACGGCTGGAACACTTGTTTCCTCAGGTATATGCATGCTTGGACGCTGGCAGCGCACGATACCCTTAATCAATTTACAGGCAAAAAATCGGCTGTTACTCTTGTAACACCGCCGCGCCGCCGCCTTGCCGGGCCGCCGAGCGCGGCGCCTCATCCACAACCGCCAAGGAGTGCATCCATGTTTGTACCCAGGACCGACGAACACGCTATCAATTTCCTGCCCCCGTATTTCGATCCCGACTACGTCGAGCATGCCGTCAAGCCGTTCATGGCCGGTTCCATCATCACCGGAGAGAAGCCGCTGCTGCCCCTCATCGACACGGAGCTGACCAAGGAAAAGGCGATCCCGCCGCATATCTTCGGCATGCTGTACGAGGACTGGACCCCGAACATGGACGAGGAAGGCCTGTCCGTCTTCCTGCAGGGCTACGAGAACCGCGGCCCGGACAACGAGCGCAAGCGCATCTACTACACGGCCTTCACCCCCGACCTGTACCCGGCCCGGTACCAGCCCAAGATGGCTGCCTTCATGGACAAGCTGTTCGTGCCGGAGCACGCCGGCAAGCCGCTGATGCAGGCCTATTACGGCAGCTACTTCGACCTGTACTGGGACCTGCACCTGGGCGTCTCGGGAGAGCAGATCCCCGACGAGATCCGCGAGATCGGCAAGGCCTTCAATACCGTGATCGGCTTCTGGTTCCCGACTTCGGACCTCGTCTACCAGAGCTATATGAAGGTGCGCAAGCTGCGTCCCTTCCTGCGCGACTGGGTCGACGCCCGCGTCGAGGACATCCTGCAGGGCCGCACGCCCGGCTATGACAAGACCATCGTGCACAGCTGGATCAAGAACGGGGAACTGAAGGAGCACTTCCGGCGCAAGGACATCGTGTTCGAATGCTTCCACAACTTCCTCGCCTTCAGCCAATGGGGCAACACGCTGTTCAACATCGTGGCGCGCCTGTCCGACGACGATGGCGACCCGGCCGTCAAGGACTGGTTCGCCCGCACGATGGCCGACCCGGACCGGCGCGACGCCTCCCCGTTCACGCCGCTCGACCGCTTCGCGATGGAGCTGTTCCGCGTCATTTCCCCGAACGGCGGCAGCTATTCGCTGTCGAACGCGCGCCAGAGCATCAGCGGCCAGGGCTACAACGGCGTGCTGACGCTGCACCCGACCTCGAACCGCAATCCCCTGCACTGGCCCGACCCCGACGCGTTCAACCCGGACCGCTACCTCGACGCGCCGCTCACCTCGCAGCACGACGAAGCCGCGGCGCAGCAGGCTGGCCTGCGGGGCTGCCCGTTCGCCAGGAAGGCGCGCGCCCTGCGCGACGGCCGCGACGGCACGATCGAGAACAGCGGCTACGGCGCCGTCTACGCGGTCGTGGACGGCGTCACCTATCCGGTGCCGGACACGCCCGGCTACGCGCCGTTCGGCTTCGGCTACCGCCGCTGCCCCGGCGAGCTGTTCACGATCGGCTTCGTCCAGGACTTCCTGCGCAAGGTGCATGCGGCGGACGTGCGCTTCGAGAAGCTGGCGGACCCGCATCCGGCCAAGCTGCCGGTGGGCCCCATCACGGTGATCGACGACCGCTACGCATTCCGCCTGGGCCGCTGAGGCTCGTCCGACGATCAGGCCGCGGGCGCGTCCAGCCCGGCCAGGCCGGCCAGGATCACGCGCACGCCGGCCGCGATGAAGGCCTCTGGCGCCCCCACCTCGCGCTCCGTCAGCACGCGGTTGGCGGCGAGCAGGGTAAAGCCGTGGACGTGGGCCCATAACAGGCCCAGGACCTTCTTTTCGTCGATCTCCGGCGGAAGGACGCCGGCCTGGCGGCAGCGGTCGATGATGCGCAGCAGGATCGCGCGCGTCTGCTCCAGCGCCGGCAGCGGCTCGGCCTTGTCCCACAGCTCGCGGTCGGTGCCGAACATGACCTGGGCATGGGCCGGATGGCCGGCGGCGAAGCGGTAATAGCAGGCGCAGGCGTCGAAGATCTGGCGCCGCGGCTCCTCCGGGTGGCGCGCCGCCACCTCTTCCAGCGCCGCAGCCAGCATGCCGAATCCGATGTCGGCGATCCGGTTCAGCATCGCCTGCTTGGACTTGAAATGGCGGTAGGGCGCCATGTGCGAGATGCCGGCCGCCGCGGCGATGTCGCGGAACGTGATCGCGCTCGGATGGCGCTCCCGGGTCAGGTCCAGGAATGTCGCGACGATCAGCTCGGGCATGTTGCGCGCCGTTTTCGCTTCCTGTCCACCGCCCTGCCCCCTGTCCGCCCTCGCCTCGCCGGACGTGTACTGCTCCTCCATATGCTCTCCCATACTGCGTTCGCCGTCTCCCTGCGGCCTCGGGGCGATTCTACCCGTTGGCGGCGCGAGACAGCCACGCGCCTCTCCGCCCCCGGATAATGGCAAGGACACTTGATTTTACGCAAGATTGCTAACCGTCAAGCTATAATCGGCGCATTCCATCGACGACACCCGCTGCCGCCCCCATGCCGTTGCGCCGCCCGCTTTTCGTGCTGCTGTCCCTGTTCCTGTTCCTGCTGCTGTGCGCGGTGGGCACGGCGGCGCGCGCCGGCGACACGTACACGTTTGCCGGCAATCCCGTGACGGGCTGCACGCTGTCCGGCAAAACCTATACGTGCCCGGCCCTGCCGCTGCCGAATTGGGACGACCGGGTCGTGATCTCGGGCGGCTACACCGTCACCGCCAACGGCGACGTCAATTTCGGCTACGACCAGGGCCTGTCCATCAGCGGCGGCGGCACCCTCAAGATCAGCGGCAACCTCGACATCGGCAACATCCGCACTTCGCTACTGCAGGTGAACGGCGCCACGCTTGTCGCCGGCAAGACCTTCTCTATCGGCGCGCAGGTGCAGACCATCGTGGCGGATATCACGGCGGCCTCGATGAACCTCGGCACCGGCTCGCAAACCAAGATTACCGGCAAGGTCGTCTCGAGCGGGCCCGTGAACATCGCGTCGTACACGACCATCGTCGGGCCGGTGAGCGGCACGACGATCGTCACCAATTCGCCGGTGACGCTGACGGGGGATGTGACGGCGACCACGTCGCTGTCCCTCGCGTCCTACAGCACGATCAAGGGGAACATCGTCGCGCCCGTCATCACGTCGGGTTCGCCGATCACGGTCGAGGGCAACGTCACCGCGAAACAGAGCTTCCAGATCGCGTCCGGAAGTTCCGTCAAGGGCAATGTCACGACCGGCGAACTGACGCTCGACGCCTCGGAGGCGATCATCAACGGCAGCGCCACCGTCAACCACGCCACGCTGAACTGGCACGGCCGCGTGACGGACACGATCGTATGCACCGGCGGCACCGCGCCGGGCCAGTGCGATTGCGTGACCAACCAGAGCGGCTACGACATCCGCAAGAATGCCAACAGCAAGGCGGACGGGCCCTATTGCGAAGGAAAGGCGCAGCCGGCGCCGGCGCTGGACCATTTCGTAATCAGCCACGCCCAGGACGCCAGCGTGTGCGCGCCGTCCAGCGTCACGATCACCGCCTGCGCGAACGCGAGCTGCAGCAGCACCTACACCGGCGGCGCCAACGTCACGCTGCAGCCGATGAACCAGCCGATCGCCATCGACGGTAGCGGCAGCGCCACCGCGGACGTCATGATGCAGCCGGTCGGGAACATCACGCTCTCGCTGGCCAGCAATGGCGTGCGCCAGCCCGCGTCCTGCCGCGTCAACGGAACGGGCGCCACATCGAATTGCGGCGTCCAGGTCAGCGATATCGGGCTGTCGCTGGCAGTTGGCTCGGACAATGCCTTCGTCGCGAGCCAGGACAACATCGCTACCCGCAGCCGCCTGACCATCAGCGCGCTGCGCTATGACGGGAAGGCGTGCAAACCCCTATTCAGCAATACCAACCGCGACATCAACCTGTCTTTCGCCTACGACAATCCGGGGTCGGGAACCGTCGCTCCCATCGTCGCCGGCAAAAAGCTGACGGCCCAGCCGCAGGCGATCAGCCTGTCCTTCGACGTCGACGGCATTGCGAAGCCGTCGCTGGCCTACGCCGATGCCGGGCGGCTCACGCTGGTGGCGTCCTATACGGGACAGGAATCGCAGGCGAAAGGCAGCGTCACGGCCGTCGCGGTCCCTGCCCGGTTCGATGTCGCCGTGATCCTGCCGGCAAAGAAGATCGCGGGCAGCCCCATCACGGCGACGGCTACGGCCAAGAACGCCGACGGCGACACCACGCCGAACTTCGGCGCGGAGGCCCAAGCGGTGATCCCTTGGCTGGACGGGAAGAAGTGCAACCCGATCGACGGCGCGCACGGGTTGAAGGTCGCGGCCGACGGCAGCGCGGTCGTTAAACCAGAGCCGGGAGCCAATGCGCCTCCCCTGAAGCCCACCATGAACAAAGCGGGCGTGCAGACGTTCGCGCTGCGCATGGACGAAGCGGGCGGCGCCAACCTGGCTGCCGGCGTGGACGCCTATCTCGACAAGCGTACGATCGCCGGCACTACGGGCGACGCCCCATCGTGCGCCATCGCCACGTTCATCCCGGCGTATTTCCAGATCGATTTCACACCGTCATGGGCACGCACGACCCTGCAGGACGGCGTCAAAATGAACCAGTATTATTCGGACGAGCGCGGCATCCAGCTGAAGGTGACGGCGATGAACCTGCGCGACCAGAAGACCACGAACTACGCCAAGGACCTCGCCCACAACGTGGCACTGAGTGTCCTCGACGAGAAGGGCAGCCTCGTCGCCGCGTCATTGGGAAACCTCGTCAGCGCACAGGCGGCATGTTCGTCCAAGCCCGATTCGCCTTCCATGGTCTGCGCCGAGCGGTTCGACGCCGGAAGCGCCAGCTGGAATGGCGGCTATCGGTTCGCGGCGCAAAAATCGGCGCCGCTGACCGCGAGGCTGCGCGCGACCGAGGCCGTTGCCGCCGATCCCGTGAGCTCGTCCGCGCACGCGCCGGAGCCGCAAGTCGTCATCCGCACCGGCCGGGTGCGCCTGTCGAACGTCTACGGGAGCGCCAACAAGCCGCTCACGATGCCGGTGAGTGTCGAATACTGGAGCGGCAACGCCTGGCTGCGCAACGTCGAGGACAGCACGTCCTTGTTCACGCAGGCGGCTTTCGCGCTGACCAGCCAGGCCCTGAACAATACGACGCCGACCTTTACACCCGTCAAGAAGGGAGCGGGCACCCTCGCCCTGCAACCGCCGGCCGGTTCGGGACCAGGATTCGTCGACGTCGCCTTGAACCTGGGCAGTACCGGCGCGACGCATTCCTGCCGTGCCGACAAGGCCAACGCGCCGGGCGCGAAGAGCGAGTTCCTGCGTGCCGTCGATCCGTCTTGCGACACCGACCTGCGCGACCCTTCGGCGCGGGCCACCTTCGGCATCTTTGCGCCGGAGCGCCGCCGCGTCATCCACATGCGCGAGGTGTTCCGATGAGGCGCGGCGGGTTCACCCTGGTCGAACTGATCACCGTGCTGCTGCTGATCGGCGTGATGGCGGCCGTTGCGGTGCCGCGCCTGGCCAACCGCAGCGACGGCGCGGCGCTGTCCTACGGCGATCAGGTCGTGAGCGCGCTGCGCCTGGCCCGCGCCACGGCCGTCGCGCATCGCCGCCTGGTCTGCGTCGGCGCCGGCCCCGACGCCATGGTGCTGAGGATGGCGACGGCGCCGGGCGCAAACGTGTGCGACGCCGCGCTGGCCGGCGTCGCCGACGACGATTACCGCAGCAGCGCCGACACCGTCGTCAGCGGCGGACTGGCGGGCCTGGCGAATGGGCAGCCCAGGCACATTTACTTCCAGCCCGACGGCACGATCACCGATGCCGCCGGCGCGATCCTGAACGGCGCCGTCACGATCGAGGTCGACGGGTTCGCCGCCCGCACCATCCAGCTGTTCGGAGCCACCGGTCATGTGGAATAAGCGTATGCAGCACACGCGCAACGGGGGCGTCACCCTCGTCGAACTGATCGTCGCCATCGTCATCGTCGCCGTCGCCCTCGCGGGCGCCGTCGCCGCGTTCACGCGGACGGACCGCGCCAGCGTCGATCCCGTGATCGTGCGCCAAATGGCCACCATTGCCGACGGCTTGATGGAGGAGATCCTCCTCAAGCCCTTCTCCAACGATGCGGCGGCGGCGCCGGCGCAACGGATCGATTTCGCCAAGGTCGCGGACTATAACAACTACGGCAAGGACAAGAAAGGCATCGTCGACGTCGAAGGCGTCGCCGTGCCTGGACTGGAACACTATGGGGTATTGGTCGAGGTGCGTCATCCGCTGGCCGGCGAATTGCTGACGAACGTTCCCGGCGACGACACCTGGAAAATCGTCATCACGGTGCGTTACGACGGCGTTACCGATCCTTTCAAGCTGACCGGCTGGAGGACCAAACCGTGAAGCGCAACCGTGGATTCACCCTCGTCGAGATGATCGTCACCATCGCCCTGGTGGGGATCGTCGGCGCCATCCTGACCCTGCAGATCAAGCCGGCGCTGCAGTCCTACCAGTTCGTCGCCCGCCGCGCCAGCCTGGTCAACCAGGCCGATACGGCCCTCCACCGCATGGTGACGGACGTGCGCTCGGCCGTGCCGAACTCGCTGAACATGACGCCGACGCCGGCGGGCATCTGCATGGAGATGGTGCCGACCGTGGCCGGTGGCCGCTACCGCGTCGAACCGGATACGACAAGGCCGGATGACAGCCGTGCCTACGATCCCGGCGCGACGGACAAGGTCTTCGATGTGCTGACCGCGCTGCCGAACGCCGCGCGCGGAGACATCGTCGTGATCGGCAACCAGAGTACCGACGATCTGTACCAGTCGAGGAGCAATATGGCCCCCATCAAGGCAATCAGCGCGCCACCCGCCGGCATCGGCGTGGTGCGCCTCGCACTCGAAAACAGCGCCCCGTTTTCCGCGCGCGACGATGGCGCCCGCTTCGTCGTCGTGCCGCAGAACGAGCAGGTCGTGGGCTACCTGTGCGCGGGCGGCAACGGCCGCCTTGCCGGCGGCGATGGCAGGGGCACGCTGCTGCGTACCGTCCGCAAGCTCACCGATCCCGGAAACTGCCCCACCGCCGGCGCGCCGGCCGTCGTCGCCAGCAAGGTGGCGGACTGCGGCTTCGTCTATCGCGAAAACGAAGGCGCCACGCAACAGAGCGGCTACCTGCAATTGCGCCTCGGCCTTGCGAACGGCGACGAGTCCGTGTCCTTGACGGCGGGCGCCCACGTGGAGAACGTGCCATGAAGCGCGCACCGCAGCAAAGCGGCTTCGCCTACATCGCCGCCATCGTCTTCCTGCTGGTGCTGGCCGCGTTCGCGCTGGCCGCGCTGCGCCTGCAGGGTGCGCAGCAGGCGACCATCGACGGCAGCGTGCTCGGCATGCGCGCCGACCAGGCCGCGCGCGGCGGCCTCGAATGGGCGCTCTACCAGATCCGCGACAGCAAGGCCCAGTCCTGCACCGCCATCGCCACGCGCACCCTGAACGACTTCGTGACCGACACGGGCTTCAAGGTCACCGTCACCTGCGCGGCCGCCACCTACAACGAGGGGCTCGACTACAACGGGGGAACGCCGCAGGCGCAGAAGAAAAACATCTTCGAACTGACGGCCACCGCGTGCAACGGAACGGGTGCGAGCTGCCCGGATGCGGGCAGCGTGACGGCGCGCGACTACGTCGAGCGCAAGCGTTCGGTGTCGCTGTGCGGCATCGAGGGGAACGTGGCGGACTGCTAGCCGGCAGCTACATCCCGTTTACGGCGGCGCGCCTGCTTTTTATGCGGTCTTTGCCGCGCCGCGCCTAAACTGGCCGGGTTCCAACAGCCCAAGGAATCCCATGCACCCCGACCCCGTCCCGCTCCCCCTTCCTTCGCATCCGTCCGTTGCCGGAGGTGTACGATGATCGTCGCCATCGCCGGCGGACATCCCGATCCGCTCCACGGACTGCTCGGAAAGACCCTTGCCGACCTGCGCCGCCGCGACGGCTGCCGCGTGCTCGTCGTCGACGCGGCGTGCGGGCAGCGCCTCGACTGCGCCGCCGATTGCTTCGACGACGTGCTGGTGGCCGCCGGCGACTGCGGGTCGGAGGAATGCCGCTCGGCGCTGGCCGCGGCCCAGGTGGCGCTGGTGCCCATCGCGCCGGAAGAAGCGGATGCGGCGCGCCATTACGCGCTGATCGCGCGTCTGAACGCGGCGCGCATGTTCAATCCGGGATTGCGGGTGCTGTTCGTCGCGACCCCGGATGGCGAGGGCGCGGCGGCGGACGGCGTGCATGCCGTGCGTGCCTATGCCGCGGAAGTCATGTCCGGCCACGTGGCCGCGACGGTGCTGGATCGGCGCGCCTTGCTGGCCGGGCCGGGCGTCGGCATCGACGACGGCATTGCCGCATTGAGCACGGAGGTGTTCGGCTGCGCGCATGCGCGCCGCCATGCCATCCACCATTGAGAGCCGCGCACCAACCAGTACTGCGCACGGGCGCGCCGGTCATTACGTTCCGGCGCGCTTGCGGCGATGGCTGCGGCGAGGATTTTCTGAAGGAACGCGCGCTCCCGCCCGGCGTGCGGCAGTGCGCGCGGAAGGTCACATGGGCGTGACGCGTGCCATGGCGTCGCCGGCCTTGGCGAGCGCCACGGCGACGGGCAAGGCGCACAGCACCAGCATGACGCCGATGCGTACGCGGCGGGCGCGCTGTTTCTGTTCGGCCAGGCGCGAAATACGGATTCCTGCATCATGTTTCATGGAAGCCTCGCTTACTTGTGGTGATTATGTGAGATGAATAGGCCAATCATAATATGGCGGGCCGGGAAACGACGACACGAATGAACCGGACGCCATGCGTGCCGGCTCTAATCTTTACGCATGGAAAGTATCAGGGTACACCCGGCCTCTTGACAAATCCATGCGCTACAATCAGGGCTTGGCAAGTTTTGTCGAAAACGTCTGTTTTTTTCAACGCCTTACCGGTATCCCACCATGCCCACCCCGCAGGAACGCCTGAAATTCGATAGCCTCAAGGACGTCCTGTCCCGCGCGGTACGCGGCGCGCCGTTCGACGACCTGCTGTCCGGCCTGCTGCAGGCGGCCCACGCGCTCACCGGCCCGGATACCCAGGCCGCGATCTACGTGGCCGACGATGCCGGCGCGCTGCTGCACCTGAGCGCCGCCGCCGGCCTGGCGCCGGGCTTCATGGAGGCGCTGCGCACAGTGCCGGTCGATGCCGGACAGGCAGCCTGCGGCCGCGCGGCGGCGCTGCGCGCCACCGTGGTGGTGCCCGACGTGCTGGCCGAGCCGCGCATGGCGCCCTACCTCGGCCTGGCGCGCGACTACGGCGTGCGCGCCTGCTGGTCGTTTCCGCTGCATGCGCCGGATGGCCACGTGCTGGGCACCCTCGCCTTCTACCACGGCCATCCGTGCAGTCCCGATGCCGGCATGTGCGCCGACCTGGGCTACTTCGCCGACATGGCCGCGCTCGTGATCGAACGCCACCTGCGCGAACAACGGAATGCCCGCATCCAGGCCGAGGCCGACCGCCGCCGCCGGCTGTACGAGGCCGTGCTGGGCACCACGCCGGACCTCGTCTACGTGTTCGACCTGGACCACCGCTTCACCTACGCGAACGCCGTGCTGCTGCAGATGTGGGGCCGGACCTGGGACGAGGCGATCGGCAAGAACTGCCTGGAGCTGGGCTATCCGGACTGGCACGCGGCCATGCATGGCCGCGAGATCGAGCAGGTCAAGGCCACGCGCAAGCCGATCCGCGGCGTGGTGCCATTCGACGGCGCCTTCGGCCTGCGCTACTACGACTACATCTTCACGCCCGTGATCGGACCGGACGGCGAAGTGGAGGCGATCGCCGGCACCACGCGCGACGTCACGGAGATCAAGCAGGCCGAGGACGCGCTGCGGGCCAGCCGCCAGGACGCGCTGGCGGCCGCGCGCGCCGCCGAGGCCGAGCGCCAGCGCCTGGACGCATTCCTGCAGGCCGTCCCCGTCGGCATCGCGTACTGCGACGCCGACGGCAAGGTCGTGCTGGTGAACGCCGCGACCCGCGAGCTGTGGGGCAAACAGCCGCAGAGCGACACGCGCGCCGCGCGCGGCTGGTGGGCCGACGGTTCCGCGCGCGACGGCCAGCCGATCGCGGCGCAAGAATGGGCCCTGGTACGCGCGCTGGCCGGCGAGGACGTGGACGGCGACCTGGTCGAGATCGAACCATTCACGCCGGAGGCCGCGCGCCGCCGCCTCCTGCTGCGCGCGACCGCCGTGCGCGACGGGACGGGCGCCATCACGGGCGCCGTCGTGGCCCAGACCGACATCACCGAGCGGGTGCGTGTGGAGGCGGCGCTGCGCGAAAGCGAACGGCGCTTCCGCACCATCACCAATGCGATGCCGCAGATGGTCTGGACCGCGCGCCCGGACGGCAGCATCGATTACCACAATGCCCAGTTCTACCGCTTCGCAGGCCTGGCGCCGGGCGAGGCCGAGGGCCTGGACTGGGCCGAGCGGGCGCTGCACCCGGACGACCGCGCCGGCGCCCGCACGGCCTGGGCACGCAGCATCGCCACCGGCGCGCCCTACGAGATGACCTACCGCCTGCGGCTCGCGTCCGGCGACTACCGCTGGATCCTGGCGCGCGCCCTGCCGCTGCGCGACGACGCCGGCGCCATCGTCCAGTGGCTCGGCACGGACACCGACATCCACGCCAACAAGCTGGCCGAGGATGCGCTGCAGGCGGCCAACCGCCGCAAGGACGAATTCCTGGCCATGCTGGCGCACGAGCTGCGCAATCCGCTGGCGCCGATCAGCGCGGCCGCCCAGGTGCTGCGCATCGCGCCGAACGATCCGGCCAAGGTGCGCAACTACGCGGAACTGATCGGGCGCCAGGTCAGCCACATGACGGCGCTCGTCAACGACCTGCTGGACGTCTCGCGCGTCACCCGCGGCATGGTGCAGTTCGACAAGACGCTGGTCGACCTGCGCAGCGTCGTCGCCAGCGCCGCCGAACAGGTACAGCCGCTGGTCGAGGCCAGCCGCCACGCGCTGTCCATCGACGCCGGGGCATCCACGGTCCCCGTGCTCGTGTGGGGCGACCGCGCGCGCCTGGTCCAGGTCGTGGCCAACCTGCTCGCCAACGCCGCCAAGTACACGCCGCCGGGCGGCAGCATCGCGCTCGACATGACGGTCGAGCCGGATGCCGCGACCATCCGCGTGCGCGACGACGGCAGCGGCATCGAGGCGGGGCTGCTGCCGCACATCTTCGAACTCTTCACCCAGGGCAAGCGCACGCCGGACCGCGCCCAGGGCGGCCTGGGACTGGGCCTGGCGCTGGCGCGCACCATCGTCGCGGCCCATGACGGCAGCATCGCCGCCGACAGCGCGGGCCCGGGCCTGGGCAGCTGTTTCACCGTGACGCTGCCGCTGTCGCTGCAACGGGAGGCCGACGCGCCCAGGCCCGCCGGCGCAGCCGCCGCCATCGCCACGCCGCTGAACATCGTGCTGGTCGACGACAACGCCGATGCCGCCGCCACGCTCGCGGCGCTGCTGCACGCGGGCGGCCACCGCGTCGCCGCCATCGCCGACCCGGCCCAGGCCGTGGCGGCCGCGCTCGCCGATCCGCCCGACGCCTTCATCCTCGACATCGGCATGCCGGGCATGGACGGCCACGAACTGGCGCGCCGCCTGCGCCGCGAAGCTCCCCTCGGAACTGCCATGTACATTGCCCTGACGGGCTACGGCCAGCCGCACGACCGCGAGCTGTCGCGCCAGGCCGGCTTCGACCATCACCTGGTGAAGCCGGTCGATGCGGACGAGCTGCTCGGATTGCTGCGCCAGCGCGCCGTCCCCCAGCCGCGCTCAGCTGCGGTCGACGATGCGGACAATGCGTCCGCCGGCGAAACCGAATTCCGATTCCCCGCTTAGCGCGAGCTCGGTCCCTGCCTGCGGCCCGTCCGGAATGTCGACGGCAAGCGTGCCGCGCCAGTCGATGCGCGCCAGCAGACCGTCACCGTGCGCGGCAAGGCTGGCGATGCGCTGCTCGCGCTGCGAGAACATGCCCTTCGCCTGTTCCGCCAGGCCGCGGAAGGCGTCGATGCCCTCGGACGACGCCGTCATCTGGCCGCCAGCCCAGTTCTCGAAGCGCACGTCGGGCGCGAGCGGGGCAAGCATGCCGTCGATATCGAAGGCATTATAGGCGTCGATGTAGCGCGCGACCAGGTCGCGCCGCAGGCTGTCGTTCATGCCGCCTCCTTCCGTGACGAGCCGAAGCGCCAGGCCACGGCCGACGCATCGTCGGCGCGCTTGGCGGTGATGCCGGCGGCCGCCACCGCGCCCGCCTCGAACGCCCTCAACTCGTCCACGAGCGCATCGAGGCCCCGTTCCAGGGCGGCGGCGGCCAGTGCCGCGTCGTCGTACAGGCCGTAGGTGTCGACCAGGCGGTAGAAGCCGTCCGTCATGGCGAGCAGCTGGCCCTGCGCCGGCGCGTCCAGCGTCCTGGTGCGCGCCGCGAACGGGCCGCGCGGCTCCAGGCACAATACCTGCGGGTGGGCGGCCGTGTTCTGGGCATGGCGGCGCGCCTGCAGCATCGGCAGCAGCCGCTCCCAGCGCGCGGCGGCGTCGGTCACGCCTTCGGCCACGAGGGCGGCCACCGCCGCCTGCACTTCGCGCTCCGCCGGGTTGTCGAACGGGTCCAGGTCGCGCACGCCGTCGCCGTCCTGCAGCAGGAGCTTGCTGTCCCCCAGGCAGTACAGTTCCAGCCGGGCCGGTGCCATGCCTTCCGCTTGCACGCGCCCCTGGCGCACGCGCACCCAGGACAGCGTCGCCACCGGCCAGTCGTGCGGCGGGACGTTCGTCGCGGCCGCCACCGCGCGGTACGCAGCCCGGGTGCCGACCAGCGCCTGGGCCACCAGGCTTTCCTGGCTGCCGGCGCGGTGCAGCACGGCCGCCAGGTCGGCGGCGAATTGCTGCACGAACCAGGACGGATCGCTGGCGCCGGCGCGCACGTGGCGCTGCGGGGACAGCGGCGTGGCGCCGTCCATCACGATGATGTCGACGACCCCGTGCCGTTCGTGCACGGCGACCAGGTCTTCGTTGATGTGGCCCTTGCCGGCCGATGTCACGAGGCTGTAACGCACTACGCCCTCCTTGTCGAGAAGTCGTCGACTACTATAACCCGGGCGCGGCGCAAAGTGGCGAGATGCGGCGCAATGCCGATTCCTACAGCAGGTCGATGCCGGGCAGCGTGCGCAGCGACGTCTCGCGCATCACCTGCACGAAGTCGGCGAGATGGCTGTCGCCGGCATGGCGCTTGCGGATGGCGGCGTACAGCCTTCCCGTCAGGCCGCCGGCGCCGATGCGCTGGCGCGCCACGTAGCCGCGTTCCAGGTAGGTGTGCACGGCCCACAGCGGCAGCGCCGCGAACCCGCGCCCGCTCGCCACCAGCTGCAGCATGGCCACCGTCAGCTCCGTCGTGCGGCGCGGCGGTTCGACGCCGGCCGGGCGCAGCACCTGGCGCACCAGGTCGAGCATCTCGTCCGGCACCGGATAGGTGATCAGGGTGTGGCCGGCGAAATCGCGCGCCTCCATGTATGGCTTGTCCAGCAACGCGTGCCCGCGCGGCAGGATCGCCACGATCTCGAAGCCGAACAGCGGGTGGAACACGACGTCCGTCTCGTCCTCGTCGACGTCGGACACGATGGCCACGTCGGCCCGGTCCTGGTGCAGCAGGCCCACCGGGTCGGACTGGAAACCGGACACGATGTCCTGCTCGACATCCGGCCAGCGCAGGCGCAGCGCGTCCATCGACGGCATCAGCCAGTCGAAGCAGGTATGGCATTCGACGGCGATGCGCAGCTTGCCGCCGCCATGGCCGGCCAGGCGCGCGACGTCGCGCTCGGCCTGCTCCACGGCCGGGATGGTGGCGGCGGCCAGCGCCAGCAGGCGCCGTCCCGCGGCGGAAAACGCCACCGGCGCCGACTTGCGTTCGAACAGGGTCATGCCTTAGAACTCTTCCAGCGTCTTGAGCTGGTGCGACAGCGCCGACTGGGTCACGTTCAGCAGCGCCGCGGCACGCGAGACGCTACCCGCTTCCTGGAGCGCCAGCAGCGTGCGCAGGTGCCGTACTTCGAGGATCGAGGTGCTCATGAGGAAAATTCATCTGATCAGAAAAATAATTCGTTTGAATTATCAACGATGGCTGCCGATGATTACAAGTATCTTTCATCAAGAACTAGAATCATCATGATCAAATCTCATACTCTCGGCTATCCCCGCATCGGCGCCCAGCGCGAACTCAAGTTCGCCCTGGAACGGCATTGGCGCGGCGAGATCGACGCCGGCGCGCTGGAAGCCGTGGGCGCCACGCTGCGCGCGCGCCACTGGGCCGAGCAACGGGACGCGGGCCTGGACTACATCAGCGTGGGCGATTTTTCGTTCTACGACCAGGTCGCCGACCACGTGCTGCTGTTCGGCTGCGCACCGGCGCGCTTCGGATTCGACGGCGCCGAGACGGCGCTCGCGCGCACCTTCACGCTGGCGCGCGGCGTGGCGAGCGAGGCCGGCGCGGACGCGGCCACGGCGGCCGCCTGCGGCTGCGGCCACGCGCACAGCGGCAGCGCCAGCGGCGAGCCGGCGCTGGAAATGACCAAGTGGTTCGACACCAATTATCACTACCTGGTGCCGGAATTCGATGCCGCCACCCGTTTCGCGCTGGACCCGGAGCGGCTGCTGTGCCAGGTGGGCGAGGCCCGCGCGCTGCGGCATCCGGTCAAGGTGGCGCTGCTCGGCCCCTTGAGCTTCCTGTGGCTGGGCAAGGCGCAGTCGTCGGGCTTCGACCGGCTGTCCCTGCTCGACGCCCTGCTGCCGCACTACGCCACGCTGCTGGGACGGTTGAAGGACGCGGGCGCCGAATGGGTGCAGCTGGACGAGCCGATCCTGGGCCTGGACCTGCCGGCACCGTGGGCGCTGGCCTACGAACGCGCCTACCACCTGCTGCACGCGGCCGGCCTGCCGATCCTGCTGGCGACCTATTTCTCGCCCCTGCAGGAACACCTGAGCATGGCCTGCAAGCTGCCCGTCGCGGGCCTGCACGTGGACGCCGTGCGCGCCCCCGAGGAGCTGGTGCCCGTGGCCGACTGGCTGCCGGACCACAAGGTGCTGTCGGTCGGCATCGTCGACGGCCGCAACGTCTGGCGCGCCGACCTCGACGCCTGCCTGGCGCGCCTCTCGCCCCTGCTCGCGCGCCGCCCCGGCGCGCTGTGGCTCGCGCCGTCCTGCTCGCTGCTGCACGTGCCGCTGACGCTGGCGCAGGACGGCGCCGTCGATCCGGAAGTACGGCCCTGGCTGGCCGGCGCCGTCGAAAAGCTGGCCGAGGTCCGCACGCTGCAGCGCGCCCTGGCCGAAGGAGAACAGGCCGTGGCCGCCGAACTCGCGGCCGCCCGCGCCGCCGTGGCCGCCCGCCGCGCCAGCCCGCGCGTGCGCCGTCCCGAGGTCGCGCAGCGCCTCGCGGCCCTGTCCGCGGACGCCGACCGCCGTGCCTCGCCCTTCTCCATCCGCAGCGAACGCCAGCAGGCGCGCCTGAAACTGCCGGCCTACCCGACGACGACGATCGGTTCCTTCCCGCAGACGCCTGCGATCCGCGCCGCGCGCGCCGCCCGCCGGCGCGGCGAACTGGATGCGAACGCCTACGCCGCCGTCATGCGCGCCGAGATCGAACACGCCGTGCGCCAGCAGGAAGAACTGGGCATCGACGTCCTCGTGCACGGCGAGGCCGAACGCAACGACATGGTCGAGTACTTCGGCGAACAGCTGGTCGGCTTCGCGTTCACGGCCGGCGGCTGGAACCAGTCCTACGGCTCGCGCTGCGTCAAGCCACCGATCCTGTACGGCGACGTCGCCCGACCCGCGCCGATGACGGTGGCCTGGACCGCCTACGCCCAGAGCCTCACGCGGCGGCCGCTGAAGGGCATGCTGACGGGCCCCGTCACGATCCTGCAATGGTCGTTCGTGCGCGACGACCAGCCGCGCGCCGCCAGCTGCGCCCAGCTCGCGCTCGCGATCCGGGACGAGGTGCTGGACCTGGAGGCGGCCGGCATCGGCATCATCCAGATCGACGAGCCCGCGCTGCGCGAAGGCCTGCCCCTGCGGCGCGCGGGCTGGGACGCCTACCTGGCCTGGGCCGGCCGCGCCTTCCGCATCGCCGCCGCCGGCGTGGCCGACAACACGCAAGTGCACACGCATATGTGCTACGCCGAATTCAACGACATCCTGCCCGCCATCGCCGCGCTGGACGCCGACGTGATCACCATCGAGACCAGCCGCTCGGGCATGGAGCTGCTGCGCGGCTTCGGCGACTTCGCCTATCCGAACGGGATCGGTCCCGGCGTCTACGACATCCACTCGCCGCGCGTGCCGGATGCCGGCGCCATGCTGGACCTGCTGCGCAAGGCGCGCGCCGTGATCCCTCCAGGACAGCTATGGGTCAACCCGGACTGCGGACTCAAGACCCGCGCCTGGCCGGAGACCCGCGCGGCCCTGCGCAATATGGTGGAGGCGGCAAGGCTGTTGCGCGCGGAGGCTGCCTAAGAAGGTTTGCGCATGTCGATATGCCCGTTCATTCGGTCGCTGCGGCGCCGGCCGGGCGATGATGGCGGCATGAACAAGCTCGTTACTTCATCTGCCGGGTCCGGCGATGTCGACGTCCTGGTGCAATCGCTGATCGACGGCGTGCAGCTAGACGCCACCACTTTCCACGTCGGCCAGTACTGCGGCCGCTGGACCGCTTCCACCGCCGGCCGCGCGCTGGGCGGGTTCCACCTCGTGCTGCACGGCGGCTGCTGGCTGCACGTCGCCGGCCAGCAGCCGCTGCGGCTGGAGGCGCGCGACGGCGTCTTCATGCTGCGCGACGTGCCCCATCGCCTGGGGCCCGACGCCATTCCCGACGCCGTCCCGGGCAGCGCGATGGCGCCGCTGGGCGATCCTGCCCCCGGGGCCACGGGCCTGGCCTGCGGCTTCTTCCGCTTCCACGGCGCGCTGGCGTCGCTGGTGGTGGGCTCGCTTCCCGACTACCTCGTGCTGCGCGCGGGCGACCCGGCGCTGGCGGCCGTCGCCAGCCTGTTCGACCTGGTGCAGGCCGAGCATCCGCCGACGCCGGACACGCCGTCCCCGCTGATCGCCCGCCTCGCGGAGCTGATGTTCTTCTATGTCGTGCGCCATGCCGCGCGCCGCGCCGACATCGCGTCGGGCCTGCTCGCGCTCGCGCGCCTGCCCGGATTCGCGCCGCTGGTCGAACGCATGGTGCATGCGCCGGGCGAGGACTGGTCGACGGCGGCGATGGCCCGGACCGCGCACATGTCGCGTTCCAGTTTCTACAAGCACTTCAGCGAGGCGAGCGGCCAGGCGCCCGCGCAATTCCTGCTGGCGCTGCGCACGCGCATCGCCGCCCAGCGCCTGCACGGCGGCGAGTCCGTGGAGCGCGTCGCCGAGCAGGTCGGCTACGGGTCGTATGCCGCGTTCTCTCGGGCCTTCAAGAAGGTCATCGGCGAACAACCGGGAGCGTTCCGCCGGCGCGCCCACGCGGCCCATGCCCGAAACGCCCCGGAACCGGCAGGCGCCGTACGCGAGCTGGACGAACGAGCAAAAAATCGAGACGCGAGAGCCCAACCATCCGCGGGCAGCCGCCTACAATAACGATCATCGATTCCTTCAGCGAGCAAAGACCATGTCCCGCCTCACCGTCCATACGAAAGACAGCGCCCCGGAAGCTTCCCGTCCCTTCGTCGAGAAGGCGATCGCCAACAACGGCTTCCTGCCCAACCTGATCGGCGTGCTGGCCAATTCGCCGCAGGCGCTGCAGACCTATATGACCGTGTCCGGCATCAATGCCGAGACCAGCCTCACGCTGGCCGAGCGCGAAGTCGTCCAGATCACGGCGGCGCGCCAGCACGGCTGCGACTTCTGCATCGCCGGCCACACGGCCGTCGCATTGAAGAAGGCGCAGCTGCCCGTCGAGGGCGTGCGCGCCCTGCAGCAGGGCAAGGACACGGGCGACGCGAAACTGGATGCCGTGCGTGCCTTCGCCGAAGCCGTGATCGCGCGCCGCGGCGCCGTCGACGACGCCGCCTACCAGGCCTTCCTGGCGGCCGGCTACGGCGAACGCCAGGCGCTGGAAGTCGTGCTGGGCATCAGCCTGGCCACGCTGTGCAACTTCGCCAACACGCTGGCCGGCAGCGCCATCAACCCGGAGCTGCAACCGTTCGCCAGCGGGGCGATCTGATGAGGGCCGCCGCCGACGGCACGGCGCTCCTGCCGGCCAGCCTCGCGGCCTGGCTCGACACCCATGCGGACCGGCTCGACACGGACGCCTCGCTGGCGCCGGAAGTCGTGCCGCGGCTTGCGGACGCGGGCCTGTTCGGCATCGGCGTACCCGCGCAGTACGGCGGATCGGACGGTACGGCCGTCGACGCCATCGCGGCCATCGCAGCGGTGGCCGAACGATCGGTGACGGCCGCCTTCGTGTTCTGGGGCCAGCGCACCTTCATCGAATACCTGCTGCAGGGCGAGAACGACGCCTTGCGCGCGCGCTGGACGGCGGACCTGGTGGCGGGCCGCCAGGCCGGGGCGACGGGCCTGTCCAACGCCATGAAATTCCTGTCCGGGATCGAGTCGCTGCAGATCGACGCGGTGCGCGACGACAAGCGCGAAAACGATGGCTGGCGCCTGGACGGCGGCCTGGCCTGGATCACCAACCTGCGCAAGGAAGGCTTCATCGCCGCCGCGGCCGTGAACATGCCGGACGGCGCGCCGCCCGCCGTGATCGCGTTCACGCACGATGCTTCCGGCGCCGTGCGCAGCCCGAACCTCGACCTGCTGGCCCTACGCGGCAGCAATACGGCCGCGATCAAGCTGTCCGGCGTACGCATCGACAATGCCGACGTGATCGCGGCGGACGCGCGCGCCTGGCTGCCCGGCGTGCGCCCCGCCTTCCTCGGCATGCAATGCGGCCTGTCGATCGGCCTGGCAAGGGCCTCCCTCGACGCCGCCCAGGCGCTGGCGGGCACCGTGCGCGGCCCGCTGCCGGCACGCATCGAAGAGGCGCGCGCCGCGCTGGAAGCCCAGGCGGCGGCGCTCGCCGAGGGCGTGCTGGACGGCCGCTTCAAGTCGGCGGCGCCGGACATGTTCCGGCTGCGCATCGCGCTGGCCGCCAGCGTGCAGGGAGCCGTCATGCTCGAGCTGCAGGCCAGCGGCGGCAAGGCCTACCTGCAGCAGCAGGGCGGCGGTTTCGCGCGGCGCTGGCGCGAAGCGGCGTTCATCCCAATCGTCACCCCGAGCCTGACGCAGTTGCAGGCGGCGCTGGACAAGCTCGGCGCGGCATGACGGCGGTCCCTACCGACACGAGCGCGCTGGCCGCGCAGGACCTCTCCATCGGCTACGGCGGCCACGCGATCGTCGACGGGATCTCCCTCGCCATCGCCAGGCGGGAAGTCGTCTGCCCGCCGGGCGGCAGCGGCTGCGGCAAGTCCACGCTGCTGCGCGGCCTGGCCGGGCTCGAACCGCTGCAGGCCGGCACGGTGCGCTTCCTGGGCGAACCCTCGACGGCGCCCCATCCGCGCGCCGCCCTCGTGTTCCAGCAGGCGAGCCTGCTGCCCTGGCTGGACGTGCGCGGCAATGTGGGCTACGCGCTCGACTGGCTGGCGCGCTGGCTGCATGCCCGCTGGCTGCACGCATCACCCGCCCGCGCGCCGGACTGATGCGGCCACCGGCGCCGGCTTGATGTCGCGCGCGGCGAAATACGCCTGCAGCGCGGCCGGGTCGCCGTCCGGCTCGGCCAGCGCCACGTGACCGTCCGGGCGCACCAGGTAGACGGCGTCGCGCGCCAATCCCGCCGCGCCGCAGGCGGCGTGCCAGTCGAAGCGGCGCGCCATCACGCCGGCATCGAAGCACCAGGCCTCGAATCCCGGCTTCGGCTCGCCGTACACGTGCGCCTGCCAGGCGACGCCGTCGAAGGTCGCGTGGTTGTCCGGCCCCTCGTACCCGGTCCAGGGCAGCCGGTCGCCCCCGTGCACGCGTCCCGCCTGGCCTTCGCTCAGGATGCTGTCGCGGTAGTGGATGCCGGTCTGCGACAGTACGCGGAACAGCGTCGCGCGCACCGGCTCGATGCCGTAGGCGAGCGCGGCGACCAGCGGCGCGATCCGGGTGCGCACGACGTCGGCCAGGTTGCCCTCGGCCGTCACGACGGAGAACACGCGGTCGGTGGTCTCGACGAGCTTGCGCGCGAAGGCCATGCGCTCCCGTTCATAGCTGTCCAGCAGCGCCGCGGGCGCGCGCCCTTGCACCACGGCGGCCAGCTTCCAGGCCAGGTTGACGGCGTCGCCGATGCCCGTGTTCATGCCCTGGCCGCCGGCCGGGCTGTGCACGTGGGCGGCGTCGCCGGCCAGCAGCACGCGTCCGACCCGGTAACGGCTGCTGACCCGGTGGTGCACGCGGTAGGTGGAGAACCAGTTGACGCCGCGGATCTCGACGCCCAGCGCCTCGATGGCGCGCCGGCGCACGTCCTCGAACTGCAGCGCGTGCTCCGGCACGGCCTCCGCCGCCCCGTCCTGCTTGACGGCGCCGATCAGGCGCGCCATCGCGCGGCCGTCTTCCGGACGGGTGTAGGCCAGCAGCAGCACGAAGTCGGCGCGTTCGAACGAGGCGTGGATCTCGCCGTCCGCAGGCGGCCCGGACACCTCGACGTCGGCGACATAGAAGGTCTGGTCGTAGGTGCCGCCCGCGAAGTCCGTGCCCAGCAAGTGGCGCACCTTCGAATGGGCGCCGTCGCATCCGACCAGCCAGGCGCCGTCGACGGGCCACTCGCGCCCGTCCGGTCCGCGCAGGCAGGCGCGCACGCCCCCGTCGCCCGCCTCGACGCCGATCAGCTCCGTGCCGCGCTCGACGCGCACGCCGGCCCGTTCAAGATGGTGGACCAGCAGGCGCTCGTGGTGGTCCTGAGGATAGATGAGCACGAAGGGAAACGGCGTCAGCGCGCGGCCGGCATCGCCGAACGCCAGGCGCGCACGGCGCCGGCCCCGGACCCAGACGTTCAGGGCCGGGTTCCGCAGCCCCGCCGCTGCCACCTCGTCGGCCAGCCCGAGCTGGCGGTAGAGCTCCAGCGTGCGCGCCTGCACCGCCATGGCCCGCGAGCCGCTGCCCGGCTGCGCGTTACGGTCGACGATGCGCACCGCCACGCCCTGGCGCGCCAGCCACAATGCCAGCACCAGCCCCGTCGGGCCGGCGCCCGCGATCACTACCTCGGTCTCATCCATGCGGGCCTCGCCCGTCGTGCCGCCCCACCGGTTGACCGCGGCGGCGGGGCCAAGTTCATGGCGTATTGATGGCGCAGACGACGTATTGATGGCGCACGCTTGGGAAAGGCGGCCTTGCCTGCCGATCTGTAGAATGGAATTGCCGAATTCGATGAAAGGAACCGCCGTGAAGATCGCCTGTATTGCCTGGGGCTCGCTGCTGTGGGAACCGGGTCCGCTGAAGCTTGCCTCCGGCTGGCGGCCGGACGGACCACTGCTGCCGCTCGAGTTCGTGCGCGACAGCGACGACAGCGACGAGCTGGCGCTGGTGCTGCACGAACCGGCGCCGCCCATGCCAACCTGGTGGGCGCTGCTCGACACGACCGACCTGGACGCGGCCCGCGAAATGCTGCGCCAGCGCGAGAAGATCCGTCTCGAATATCCGCAATGGGTCGGCAGCATCCCGAATCCGCACGGCCCCGTCGACATGCGCGTGTCCGCCTGGATGTCCGACCGGGGCATCGATGCCGCCGTCTGGACGGCATTGCCTGCCAAGTTCGCCAAGGTCAGCGAACGCGCGCCCAGCCCGCACGAGGCGGTCGCCTACCTGGCCGGGCTGCAGGGCGAAGTGCGCGCGCATGCGGAGCAATACGTGCGCAAGATTCCGAAGGAAATCGACACACTGTACCGCCGCGTGTTCGAGGAGCGGCTGGGGTGGACGCCGCAGGGCTGATTGCGAAGCTTGGAACGGTTGGAAAAGCCATTCGACGTACCGCCAATAGATGAGCGAGCAGGCAAGCGAATGGAGCCGTTGATGGATGTGTGCTTGTCGCTCCTGCCGGATGCGCAATCTGCGAAAGCGTTGAAGCCAAACCAGGGTGCGCTCGACGGCCGAACACCATCGGCCGGGCCTTTCATCCGACTCGATACCTATCGTGCGATACATACTGCGATTCATTCACTGCGCAGCCAGACGCGATTTCGTAAGTGGCCGTTCGCAGTTCGTCTACCTACGATTCGTTGGGAGATGAGCTGCTGCGAGCGACGAGACGTGTACTGGAAAAGCGTTTGGGCCATGGCATCAGACGTTTGAAGAACATTTGGCTGCCGAACTACTGCGGTGTACGTCAGCTATCGACCCATTGCCGCCGTTCAGCTGTGAGATGTTCGGCATCTCGCCTGTATTGCTCGTTCCCATACTTGTTCGAACTCCTCCGCCGAGATGTAGAGGTACGCCGCTTCGGAAAGGTCTAACGTGTCCTTGGCAAGGCCGCCGTAGGTATCACTATCGTGTTGAAGGTCGTAGTGCAGCAACTCACCGGACTGGTACTGTTCAAGATGTCGAACGACTTGGCCGTCGTTGGCGACTTCAAAATACCACCACGACGTACCCCATCCATCATGTTGGTCACCGCGCGTCTCATTCCAGTGACGCTTAACGTGCTTGAGCATTTTGTTCTTCGTCTGGTGAGTGAATGTGGCTGCCCTAGTTGACCGAAATCGACCCAAAGCAGACGTTGAGAGGACTGAGCCACGGATTATTATTTATGACCAGTTCTCATGGCGCCAACCGCTGACTATTCGCTCGACTAGCAAGTTATCGTTAATGACTCCACGCACCGGCAGTGCTTCCATCCCAGGCTGCAGCTCACCAATCTTCCATTCCTTCTCTCCATCCCATAACCACCACGGGCCCTATCGACCGTCTTGCCCCTTTACCGATGCTCGAAACGTCGGAAACATTCTTAAAGATTCAGAAATCGCTTTATTTGCTACAACGTGCACAATCCCCTTACTGCAAGCCGTAGCCAGAGGAAAGAAAGTACTGAACTGTGGCTCGGCGAGAATGATTGCGCTCAGGTCTTCGGGCCTCGAAGAATGGAACCCAGGCATAACTCGTAGTAGCGCTCCGTATAACGAGTGTTTGTGAGTGAACTGGGCGTACGTCAGTCCACGAGAGGTAGCAATCTCAATGACGTCACCGATTTGTGGACGCTTTCGCGAAACTAGGAGCATTGATGGCCTCGTCGCTGATCTCTTTGCGAAATTAGACGGCTCGTGCACGTGCATCAGAAGCCGTCCGCTTCTGGCCGAGTGCCGCCATCCCTAAGCGCCGGAGCCGGAATTAGCTCGAGACAGCAGGCGATCATCGCCTCATCACTTAGATAATCTGGATCTGAGCTGGATCTGATACGAGAATTTGTGTCTGATAATAATACTTATCACTACGCTGACCATTGTTATCGAAGAACCAGATAGTCACCCGTTGAGCACGTCCCTTTACCAAGATATGCTTGCCAGTGGCGACCTTCGAAAGGTCTCCACCAAATACTGCTTCAACCTTTCTCCGTGCCGCTGGAGAGATCGCAATCGAAACGTTCCTTTGGTCGCGGTAGTCGGACTCGGAGTTGAGATAAGTGACGTCATGCTGGTTCCCGACCGCCCGCACCTGCAGGGCTACCGTTGCGAATACTGGTTGAGGTGCTGATTCTGCAGCCATTGATATGACTTGCTGTGGGCTGTTTGCAGCTTGTGGAGAAGGTGTCTGGCTAGCACAACCAGCTAAAAAAAGCCCAATGAGTAGAATACTTTTGACTGTCATCGCATCATCCTTAGCTGAGTTGTCTGTGGTGTCCGAACGCTAGTAAGCATCGGGCATGCGGACAAATTTTATAGCGAACCGGTGCGGTCAACTCTCACCAAATGTTGCTCTTTCGGTCAAAGATGGCTGAGCTACACGGGGCTGCATTAGGTTTGATCGGGTTTTCGACGACCGACCGCTGCTGGCCGAACCCGGCCGTTTGCGAAAGCATAGCGGAGTGACGTCGAGCAAAACTAACGAAGTGTCACCATCGGCCGCAACCGACCCTTAGCGGTCGTAGGACCATTCCAAGAACTCGCCGACCGTGTCCTGCGAGGTCAGCTCCAGCAATGCCTCTGCAAACTCGTGCTGACCCTTTGCGGCGGCGATAGCAGACAAGGCACAGGCCGTAAAAGCAATGTTCCACTGCTTTTCTGCTGCACTTGTCACCAGTGCGGGAATGCGTTTTAACGCATCGAAGTAACCTGCAGCTAGCTCATCGGGAACGTCGATGCTATTTTTGTGTCGGCAGATTTCGATCCACGCAGCGAAATGAAAATACACATCGGTTACACGGTCTGGCGAGCTAGCAATGGCCTCGATAACGTGTGGAACCGCTGCGAATGAAGCCGAGTACACGTCGCCTTGATGAGCAAGGGCACTCCATAGGCTGAACCACGGTTCGGAACTACCATCATCGCCGGGTAAGACCGAGAGCTGCCGAAGAAGATCAGGAATCTTAGCAGCACTGCCGTACGCATCGCGCAGCTCACCCCACCGTGGACTACTCAGTTCCAGCATCGCTTGTCCTTTTATCGAATGATGCACAGCCTACTTCATCAACGACCCCTTTTGGCCGATGCTTGACGTTCAGCACGGCTCAGTTTGACCGGCTGCTGCCTTCACAGCAGCTAGACGCTTCGCTCAGGCATTCTCAGCCCCCCGCTTTCAGCTTGTCGCTCAACCGGCGCGCCTCCTCCGCCTGCGCGAACTGCATGTCGCCCGCCAGCACCGCATCGAGCTCCTTGCGCGCCGCGTCGCGCTGGCCGGACGCGGCCAGCGCGGCAGCCAGGTGGTAGCGGATCGCCTGGGCGTCCGGCGCCATTGCCTGGGCCTTGCGCAACAACCCCACGGCGCGCGCGGCCTGGCCCTGGTCGACGAGGATCCAGGCCAGCGTATCGATCACGTTCGGCTGCGCCTGCGCCAGCTTGTAGGCCGCCTCCGCGGTCGGCAGCGCGCGCGCGTCGCCCAGCTTCTGGTAGGCGAGCGCCAGGTTGTTCAGCGCCACCACATTATCGGGCGCGCGCTGGACCAGCGCCTCCAGCTGGCCGGCGGCGCGCTTGACGTCGCCGGCGGCCGACCAGGTCTGGGCGCGGTAGGCCAGCGCCCGCTGGTCGTCCGGATGGGCAGCCAGCCAGGCCGCCAGGCGCTTCTCCGCCTCGGCCTCGCGGCCCGTCAGGCGCAGCGCATGGTCGATCTTGATCGCCAGTTCGCTCGTCGGCGCCAGCGCTGCGGCGCGTTCGAAGGCGGCCAGCGCGGCGGCCGGCTGGCGCTTGGCCATCAGGATGTCGCCCTGCAGGTGGTAGCCCGCGGAACCCTTCGGATGCAGGCGCTGCATGCGCTCGGCCTGCATCAGCGCCAGGTCGTACGACCCCTTGCGCACGTAGAGTTCCGCCAGTTGCAACTGGGCCGCGGGGAAGTCCGGCTGCATCGCCAGCACGCCCTTCAGGTCGGCCTCGGCCTGAATGGGATTCTTCATCAGCACGCGCAGCGCCGCCACCTGCATCAGCGCCTGCGCCGAACGCGGCAGCGCCGCGGACAGGCTCTTGTAGCTTTCCAGCGCACCGTCCATGTCGCCACTGGCCAGCTGCGCCTTGCCGAGCAGGTCGAGCAGGTCGATGTTGTCGGGATGGGCCACCTGCAGCTTCCTCGCCAGGTTCAGCGCCTTTTCCTTCTGGCCCGTGCGCAGGTACTGGGCGCTCAGGTTGACGTTGGGGCCGATCGCCTGCGGGTCGATGGCGGCGGCCTGTTCCAGCCAGCGCGTGGCGCCGGCGCTGTCGCCCTGGTGCTCGGCCAGCGTGGCCAGCGCCGACAGGCCCGACACGCTGTTCTTGTTGTGGCTGGCAAAGTCCAGCATGTGCTGGCGCGCGCGGTCCTGGTGGCCGGCCCGCAGTTCCAGGTCGACCAGGCCGGCGGCGGCCTCGAAGCTGCGCGCATCCAGGGCCAGCGCCCGCTCGAACGCGGCGCGCGCGGCCTCCTCCTTGCCGCCGGCGGCCAGCACGCGGCCCTTGAGCGTCTCGACGCGCGCATTGTCCGCATGGCGCCGCTCCAGGTCCTGCACGGCCTTCATCGCGGCGTCCACGTTGCCGAGCTTGAGCTGGGCGCGCACCAGCGCTTCGCCGGCATCGGTCGTGGTCTTTTCGAGCGCGGCGGCCGCCTCCAGTTCGCGCAACGCCTGACCGGTGGCCCCTGTCTGCAGGCGCGACAGGCCCAGCGCAGTACGCAGCGAGGCGGAACCGGTGTCGAGCGCGCTCGCCTTCGCGTACAGGTCGGCCGCCTCGGCGAAGCGGCGCGCGCGCATGTTCGCCTCGGCCGCCAGCGCCAGCACCTGCGGGTCGTCGCTGCCCGCTTCCAGCTGGGCGCCGATGACTTCGCGCGCCTCGTCCGCGTGGCCCGTGCCCAGCAGCGCAGACGCCAGCATCTTGCGCGCGTGGAGGTTGTCCGGATTGCGCTCCAGGTAGTGGCGCAGGTGGTGCTCGGCCAGGTAGTAGTTCTCCAGGCGCAGGTCGACGGCGCCCGCCAGCAGCACGCTGGGCATGTGGTTGGGCGCGGCCTTGAGCAGCCGGTACAGCCCGTCGCGCGCGGCTTCCGGTTTGTTGCGCGAATAGTCCAGCAGCGCCTGCGTGTACAGCACCAGCAGGCTGCCCGGCTGGGCCTTGGCCGCCCGGTCCAGTTCCGCCTGGGCTTCGGCATACCGTCGCAGCCCGATGGCGAGATAGGCTTTCTCGACCCGCGCGGTGCGGTGCTGGGGGCTGATCGCGAGCACCTGGTCGTACAGCGCCAGCGACTCTTCCGGGTGGGCGCCGGCGCGGGCCAGGTCGGCCTTGAACATCAACGCGTCGGTATTGCGCGGATCCTTCTCCAGCACGCGCGCCGCGTACTCGGCCGCCGCCGCGGCATCGCCCTGGACATAGGCCAGGCGGCCCAGGCCGATGGTCGCCTCGGCCTGGGCCGGCGCGGCCCGCAGCGCGGCCTGGTAGGCGGCCCGCGCCTCGTCGCGCCGGCCCAGCGCCAGCAGCGCGTCGCCGCGCGCGGCCAGCAAGGCCGGCGGCGGGTTGCTCATGACCGTGTCGTCCAGCGCCTTCTGGTGCTGGCCCTGCAGCACCAGGCTGGCCGCCAGCAGCGGCATGGCGGCGGCCGGCGGGTAGCCCAGGCGCAGCGCCTGGCGCGCCTCCTTTTCCGCCGTGATGCTGTCGCCGAGATCGAGATGGGTGCGCGCCAGCAGGTAGCGGGTCTGCGCATCGTCCGGCGCCGCCTGGGCCGCGTTCTTCAGCACGATCAGCGCCTCCCGGAACTCGCCCTTGCGCTGCATCTCCGCGGCCTGGGCGCGCGCGGCCTCGGGCGATTGCTGGCTGCAGGCGGCCAGCGCCCCGGCCAGGCAGGCGGCAAGGAGGCGCGAGGCGACGGGACGGGAACGCAGGAAGGACGGGAAGGACATGAGGCGCATCGCTGAAAGGAATGCGACATTTTCAGTTGGCAATAGCAAATCTGCAAGTGGAATGTCGCCAACAGGACGGGCCTCCCGACCAAGGCCGACGACGCGCACGAAAAAACGACAGGAAACCTGCGGTTAAATAATTGATTTACAAGTTACGTTTATTCATGGCATGATTCCGCGCAAACACAAGTACTTAACACTAGAAGTTAAAAGAACTATTCGTCCAAAAGGGGTTCCCGTGAAACCATTCACCAGGCTTGTGGCGGCAGCCGCGCTGGCGCTGGGCATCGGCCAGGCCAGCGCCGGCGAAATCAGAGACACCGGCGCCAACGCCTATTGGGGCGGCAAGGGCTACGGCGCCGATGTCATCGGCAGCAGCACCTACGACATCCAGAGCGCAACCATCACGCGCGTGGGGTCGGTCCTGACGATCGTCGTCAACACGAATTTCGCCGGCCACGCCGGTGCCGACGCCGGCATCGTCTCGACCAAGGGCATCGGCTACGGCGACGTGTTCCTGTCGGACGTGTGGAACCCGTACGGCAGCGATGCCCACCACCAGAACGACAAGGCGTCCAACGGCACCAACTGGGACTACGCGCTGTCGCTGGACAACCGCTACAACAACAAGGGCGGCACCTTCCAGCTGCTGTCGCTGGACGGCACCAACACGCGCGACATACTGACCCCGAGCAGCTACCTGAACAAGTGCACGCTCGACTGGAACTGCACCTACCGCGACGGCGCCGCGGTGGCAGCCAATACCGCCTCCAGCACCGTCAAGTCGACCGGGCTGACCGGCACCTGGAGCGTCGCCAAGGACGATTCGCTGACCTTCAAGATCGACCTGTCGGGCTCGGAACTGCTGAACTGGGACTCGTTCGCGATGCACTGGGGCGAGACCTGCGCGAACGACATCATCGAAGGCATCACCTCGGTCAAGGTGCCGGAGCCGGCCAGCCTGGCGCTCGTGCTGCTGGGCCTCGGTTCCTTCGCCGCCATGCGCCGCCGGCGCGGCTGATTCCCGGCTCCTGCCTCACGACGCCCGCCGGCCTGCCAGGTCCGCGGGCGTTGTCATTTGCAGCGCCATCATGCTTAGGTATGAGTCGCTATCCGTTTGTATAACTAGACTGTCAACGCTGCTTTCCCGACAATGCAACCATGACGCATACGGCCGTCCGGCCGGCGCGGACACGGTTTCAATGCACGAGGAGCCCACATGAGCAGCCATTCCACACCCTTCGTCCCCGCCCCCGCGCCCATGGCGCTCGGCCAGTTCGCAGCCTCGGTCGCGCACGAGGTCGACCAGCCGCTGGCGGCGATCGCGCTGCACGCCCAGGCCGCGCTGCGCGCCATCGAGCGTGCGCAGGCGCCGGTCCAGGCCCAGGTCGGCAATGCCTTGCGCGCGGTGCTGGAAGCGTCGGCGCGCGCCAGCGACATCGTGCGCAGCATGCGTTCGCTGGCCGGCCAGGGCGGGCTGCAGGACGCGCGCAGCGACTGCCGCATCGACCTCGCCGTCGACGAGGTGCTGGGCGCGCATGCGGATGCCATCGCACGCCTGGGCGTGACGGTGGAGGTCGCGATCGCCCGTCCGGCGCGGCGCGTGGCGGCCAGTCCCGTGCAGCTGCGCCAGCTGCTGCGCAACCTGGTGGCCAATGCGCTCGACGCCCTCGCCGACGCTCCGGCCGGCCGTCGCCGGCTGCGCATCGCCGCGGCGCTGGACGGCGCCGGCATGCTGGCCGTGACCGTCGAGGACACGGGCAGCGGCATGGATCCCGAACAAGCGCGCCGTGCCTTCGACCCCATGTTCAGCACCAAGGCGCACGGCATGGGCCTGGGACTGGCGATCTGCCGCGCGATCGTCGCGGCGCACGGCGGCCGCATCTGGCTCGAAGCCGCGCCCGAGCAGGGATGCGCGGCGCGCTTCGCCCTGCCCTGCGGCGCCGCGCGTCCCGACGCGCGCGCCACCGACCACCTTAGCCTGGAGGCCTGCCATGATTGACGAACGCCCGATCTCGCTGCTGATCGCCGACGACCACCCGCTGATCCTGGCCGGCCTGGCCGCGATGATCCGCGAGGAGCCCGGCCTCGCGCTGGCCGGCCAGGCCGCCGACGGCCCCTCCGCCGTCGAACAATACCTGCGCCTGCGCCCGGACGTGATGCTGATCGACCTGAACATGCCGGGCGGCGGCGGGGTCGAGGCGATCCGCCGGGTGCGGGCGGCCGTGCCGGACGCCCGCATCGTGATCCTGACCACCTGGGAAGGCGACGAGGACGTGCACCGCGGCCTGCTGGCCGGCGCCAGCGCCTACCTGCTCAAGCAGTCGACGCTGGAACAGGTTGTGCACTGCGTGCGCCAGGTGGCCGCCAACCGCCGCTACCTGGCGCCGGGCCTGGCCGAGAAGCTGGCGGCGCGCGTGCCGGCCAACCGGCTGTCGCGGCGCGAGCTGGAAATCCTGACGCACCTGAGCTCCGGCCTGTCGAACAAGATGATCGCGCGCGCCGAGAACATCGGCGTGGGCACCGTCAAATACCACGTCAACAACATCCTGTCCAAGCTGAACGTCTCCTGCCGCACCGAGGCGGCCTGCGTGGCCCTGCGGCGCGGACTGATCCACCACCACTGACGGCCGCCGGCAAGCGCCACACGCACCGCACGACCGGGTCCGCCGGGCGGCAAGCGGCACGGGAAGCCCGGCGGCGCAGTCGCGCGTCCCGGCCGCATCAACCGTCGACCAGGTAGCGCGACAGCTCCGACTGCGGCAGCCCCGGCACGGCGTTCGGCGCCAGCGCAGCGGCGCCCTGCGCCATCGACTTGAACAGGCGCCGCACCACGCGGCTGAGCGACACGTGGCAGCGCCCCTTGCGCAGCAGCTCGTGGCACCCGCGCAGGCGGTAGCCGTCGTAGAACAGCACTTCGTAGTCGACCTGCAGGTCGCGCTGGCGTTCTGCCACCGGCGCGGCCTGCGCGGCCTGGTCGGCCCAGTCGGCCAGCACGCGGTTGGCCATGCGGAACTCGCTTACCACGACCGTGGCGCGGGTGGAGCGGGTCAGGCGGATGCGGACCACGTCGATCGGTTCGGCCGCGCAGCTGGCAGCGAGGGCTTGGATGGTCATGGCGGGCTCCCGGTGGCGGTGGATGGATGCCGGTTCGATGGATGAAGATCTACGGCGACTTTCTTCGATACTAGCGAAGCGCCGTGCGCCGCGCATATCCCATTGGACAGGGACCCTTCCACGGCGGATCGAAAACAGGTCCGCGGAGAGGGTCAGGATGTTGTATGATTTTCAGTGTTTATGGCCTGAAAAGTTGTTTAGCATGACAAGAGCCACTTCCGGCACGCCCATCCGCGTGATGATCGCCGACGACCACCCCATGATGCGCGAGGGGATCGCGGCCACGCTGACCGCCCATGGCGACATCGAGATCGTCGCCCAGGCCAGGGACGGCGACGAGGCGATCCGCTGCTTCTGCGCCCAACGCCCCGACGTCGCCCTGGTCGACCTGCAAATGCCCGGCAAGGACGGACTGGAAGCGATCCGCGCAATCCGCAGCCTCCACCCCGAGGCGCGCCTGATCGTCCTGACCACCTATGACGGCGACGCCCGCATCGCCGCCGCCCTCCGGGCCGGCGCGTCGGCCTACCTGCTCAAGAACGTGCCAGGGCGCGACCTGGCGGCTGCCGTGCGCGAAGTGCACGAGGGCTCGCACGTGCTGTCCCAGGCGCTGCGGCGCGAAGTCGCGATCCACAATGCGGGCGACGCGCTGTCGCCGCGCGAACTGGACGTGCTGCGCCTGGCCGCCAGCGGACACTCGAACCGCGAGATCGGCACGGCCCTGTCGATCGGCGAGACCACGGTCAAGACCCACATGAGTACCATCCTCGTCAAGCTGGCGGTGCAGCGCGGCTTCATCGACCTGTGAAGGACGAAGTGCCGTCAGGACGCGCCCGCGCGGGGCGCTGATCGGCCCCGGGAAGGACCGGTGCGGGCCGGCGGGCGTCAGCGGTGCAGAACCGCCGCCTGCACCAGCGGCTGGGCCAGCGATGCCGACTCCCGCTGGGCGAACTGGCCACTCAACAGGTCGTCCTCGGCGCGGTAGCCGCCCGCCCGGATGTCGAGCAGGCCGTACAGCGTGTGGTCGAGCACGTCGGTGCGGTAGGACCGGGCTTCCACGGCGGTCCGGTCCATGCGCGCCAGCTTGTCGGCGCGGTTGGTCCAGACCAGCAGCGGTACCTGGTAGCCGCTGGGGTCGAGCGCGGAGTGGCCGGCGAAGTCGCGGTTGTGACCCACTTCCTGGCCGTGGTCGGACACGTACAGCAGCGAGGTCGGATGGCTGGCCGCGCGCCGCGCGCGGGCGATGATCGAGGCGATCACGTGGTCGCCGTAGAGCATGGCGTTGTCGTACTGGTCGCGCGCCTTGACGATCCAGAACGGCCGGCCAGCGCCGCGCAGCGCCGCGTCGACGCCGTCTTCCGTGCGGGTGAACCGGTCGTAGGCCTGCGGGTAGCGCAGGTCGTAGCGCAGGTGCGCGCCCTGCATGTGCACGACGACGAGCTTGCGCGGCTCGGGACGGGCGAGGATGCGCTCGATATGCGGCAGCATGCGCTCGTCCAGGCTGCGCGCCTCGCGCCCGCGGCCTTCGTTGACGAACACCTGCTCGTGCGCATGGGCGGCAAGGATCTGGATCGGCCCATCGGCGCGCTCCTGGTTGGACACCCAGAACACGCGGTAGCCCGCCGTGCGCGCCAGCGCCAGCACGTTGGGCTGGTCGTGCCAGGCTTCCGGCTGGTCCTTGGTCGCCGGGGTCAGCATCTTGAGCAGCGACTGGGCGGTGGCCGCGTCCGCCGAGTTCACGTTCTTGAACACCAGCAGCTGGTCGCGCATCGTGTCGCGCAGGCGCTCCAGTTCCGGCGTCGTGCGGCGCGGGTAGCCGTACAGCGACCAGTTGCTGCGGTTGACGCTCTCGCCCAGCACCAGCACGACGGTCTGCTCGGCCGGGCCGGCATAGCTGGCCTGGTCCTGGCGCGCCTTGTCCAGGTCGCGCTCGACCTTCAGGCGCACCTGTTCCATGAAGGCGCGCTGGTCGAAATAATCGTCGACGTAGCGCGGCCAGAACACCAGCGGGTTTTCCTTGGCCATCGTCGGATTGAAGTGCAGCGCCCCGAACAGCGCGGCCAGCGCCAGGCCGACCCAGCGCACGCGCCGCGACGGCGCCGCGGGCACACCCTGCGCACGGGTCCAGCGCCGCTCGAACCATGCCATCAGCGCGACCAGGCCGGCGGGCAAGGCCGCCACCAGCAGCATCTGGATGCCGTAGGTGGCGACGAATTCGCGCGCTTCCTCCGGATTGCTGCCCAGGATCGCATCGGCGACGGCGATGTGCTTCGGGTTCAGGCCGTACAGCCAGAACAGGAAGCCTTCGACGGCGGCCGTGGCCAGCACCAGGCCATTGAGCAGCAGCGCGGCGCCGGCGAGCAGCCGCCGCCAGGGCAGCAGCAGCGCCAGGCCGCCCAGCCCGAGATTGGCGACGAGGACGAAGCCCGCCGCCTTGGTGAAATTGTGGGAATCCTGCATGCCCAGCTGCCAGAACGTGGCCAGGCCGGCAATGGTGACGAAGGCGCGCACGCCAGCCAGGCGCAAGGCAGGCGGCAAGGCCGACTTGAAGACGGACTTCAACATGGACGGCAGCGCATGCGGCAGCGCGCCCTTGTTACGGACAATGGACATTCTCTCTCCAGTGGACACGGCCGGTGGGGCCGGTGGCGGCGCGCGGATTCTGCGTCCACGCTGCGCGCCTGCCCGCGGCGCTGGCCGCCGGGCACG
The DNA here is from genome assembly GCF_030412015.1 of Massilia sp. YIM B02763. Lineage (GTDB taxonomy): Bacteria > Pseudomonadota > Gammaproteobacteria > Burkholderiales > Burkholderiaceae_D > Telluria. Next base: position 115,871 of record NZ_JASNRD010000001.1, read on the forward strand.
AACCGGACGAGCACGCCGCGATGGAGGCTTGGCCGCGATCTGTGCTCGTCAATATCGCGAGATTATGGCATACGGATCAGTTCCGATCAAGATCGCATATGTACTGCGGCGGTGCGCTTGCTCAAGCATTCAAACGGAACCGAGCCGCTGTTCCTTGCGATACATGCGGCATTCGGCGGCCAGCGCCAGCAGGTTCGGGTCGCGCTCGCGGCTGCGCGGGAACAACAGCGTGATCGCCTGGCGCGAGGCGTAGCGGGCGTCGAGCGGGATCAGGTCGACGCGCGTGGAAAATTCGGCAATCCGGCCGGGCAGCAGGCTGTAGCCCATGCCGCCACCCACGAGGTTAATGAGCGAAAAGATATCGCTGACGCGCATGATCGTCTCCGGCACGTAGCCGGCCTGGCGGAATGCGTGGTCGAAGCTGTCCGACGTCACGAAGCCGTCGTTCAGGGTAATGAACTTTTCTCCCTTCAGGTCGCGCAGGTCGGCATGTGCCCTCCCCGCATACGGCGAGCCGAGCGGCGCCGCCAGGTGCACCTCGTCCTCGAACAGCGGGACCGACAGCAGCTGCGGATCGTCGAGCGGCGCCTGCAGGCCGATCACGATGGCATCCAGGCGGCCGTCGTCCATGCTGCGCAGCAGTTGCTGGTTCGACCCCAGCGTCAGGTCGATCTGCAGCTCGGGCCGGCGCAGCTTCAGTCCCATCAGCAGCTGCGGGATGCAGCGCAGCGTCAGCGAATACAGCGAGCCGATCTTGAGCCGGTTGGCGTTCAGGCCCGCCAGGTCGCGCACCTTGCGCACGCCCTCTTCCGTCTCGCTGACGGCACGCTGGGCATGCTTGGCGAATGCGTAGGCGGCCGGCAGCGGCGCCAGGTTGCGGCCCTCGCGCCGGAACAGCGGACAGCGCAGGCCCTGCTCCAGGGAGTGCAGCGCGCGATGGATACTGACTGTCGATTGTCCCAGCTCGTCCGACACCCTGGCCAGGCTGTTCAGGCGCATGAAGGCCAGGAAAACTTCTAGTTTCTTTAACGTAATTTCTTCATCGATCATGACGGCCTCAATCGCCTCCCTCATTCGGAAAGGATACTCCAATCGTTAACCTGGGAGTAAACGTTCGCCGGCGGGGTTGATTGAAGCATTGTGTCTTGCTTCCTATGCTGGGTGCAACGGTTTCGATAACAAGGAGACACTATGGATACGACGATGTCCGCGCCGCGCCGGTGGGACACGCGGCGCCAGGAGAAGCGCCGCCGCCTGGACGCCGTGCGCCACCTGGCCGACGGTCCCGTGCTGCGCAGCGACCGCCTGGTCGAGGCGCTGGAATCCCTCGTCGTCAGCGGCGACCGCGTCGTCCTGGAGGGGAACAACCAGAAGCAGGCCGACTTCCTGGCCCGCGCCCTCGTGCAGGTCGACCCCGGCCGCCTGAATCGACTGCACATGATCATGCCGAGCGTGAGCCTGCCCGAACACCTCGACCTGTTCGAGCGCGGCATCGCCAGCAAGCTCGATTTCGCCTACGCCGGCGCCCAGAGCCTGCGCATCTCCCAGTTCCTGCAGGAGGGCTCGCTCCAGGTCGGCGCCCTGCACACCTATATCGAACTGTATGCGCGCCTGTACGTGGACCTGGCGCCGAACGTCGTCATGGTGGCCGGCTACAAGGCCGACCGCGACGGCAATCTGTACACGGGCCCCAGCACCGAGGACACGCCGGCCCTCGTCGAAGCGGCCGCCTTCCGCGACGGCATCGTGATCGCCCAGGTCAACGAGATCGTCGATGATCCGAAGGACCTGCCGCGCGTGGACGTGCCGGGCTCATGGATCGACTTCGTGGTGCAGTCCGACAAGCCCTTCTACATCGAACCGCTGTTCACGCGCGACCCGCGCCTGATCAAGCCCGTGCACATCCTGATGGCGATGATGGCGATCCGCGGCGTCTACGAGCGCCACCAGGTGCAGTCGCTGAACCACGGCATCGGCTTCAACACGGCCGCCATCGAGCTGCTGCTGCCGACCTACGGCGAGCAGCTGGGCCTGAAGGGCAAGATCTGCCGCAACTGGACGCTGAACCCCCACCCCACGATGATCCCCGCGATCGAATCGGGCTGGGTCGAGAGCATCCACTGCTTCGGCGCCGAGCTGGGCATGGAAGCCTACACGGCGGCGCGCCCGGACATCTTCTTCACGGGCCGCGACGGCTCCATGCGCTCGAACCGCGCATTCTGCCAGCTGGCCGGCCAGTATGCCGTCGACCTGTTCATCGGCGCGACGCTGCAGATGGACGGCCTGGGCAACTCGTCCACCGTCACCCACGGCCGCCTGACGGGCTTCGGCGGGGCGCCGAACATGGGCCACGACCCGCACGGCCGCCGCCACGCCACGCCGGCCTGGCTCGACCTCGTCGAGACCGACGATCCGCTCGCGCGCGGCAAGAAGCTCGTCGTGCAGATGGTCGAGACCTTCCAGGACGGCACGGCGCCGACCATCGTCGAATCGCTCGACGCCGTGGAAGTCGGCAAGGCATCGGGCATGCCGCTCGCGCCCGTGATGATCTACGGCGACGACGTGACCCACGTGCTGACCGAGGAAGGCATCGCCTACCTGTACAAGGCGCGTTCGCTGGAAGAGCGCAAGGCGATGCTGGCGGCGGTGGCCGGGGTGACGCCCATCGGCATGCGCCACGACCCGAAGCAGACGGCCCGCATGCGCGAACAGGGCCTGATCGCGCTGCCCGAGGACATGGGCGTGCAGCGGGCCCAGGCCACGCGCTCGCTGCTGGCGGCAAAAAGCATCGCCGAGCTGGTCGACTGGTCCGGCGGCCTGTACGACCCGCCGGCCAAGTTCAGGAGCTGGTAATGACGGCGCTGACTCCCGATCCCCTGATTCCCGACGGCGCGACCGCAAGCGCGAATGCAAACGCGGCCGCGGACAGCCTGCTGGCCCACGTGGCGGCGGACGCGCTGGCCCTGAACGCCGTCCAGTCCCTCGTCGACGAAGCCATGCTCACGCCCAAGCCGGGCCTGGTCGACATGCGCGGCAGCGGCGCCCACCACGACCTGAGCTGGCCTCTGATGTGCGCCTCGGCCTGGGCGCTGCGTCCCGCGTTCACGGGCATGGCGCTGGCCGGAAGGACGCTGGCCAGCCAGGATGCGCTGCTGCGCCGGCGCATCGGCGCCATCGGCCGCGAGGCGGAAGCCGCGATGCTGGCGGCGACGGGCGGCGTGAACACGCACCGCGGCGCGATCTGGGCGCTGGGCCTGCTGGTGACGGCCGCCGCCGGCATCGAGGGCGCCTACGACGCCGGCGCCATCGCCGCCCGTGCCGGCCTGCTGGCCCGCATCGACGACCCGCTGGCACCGCGCAACACGGGCAACAAGGGCGAGCGAGCCTGCCGCGAACACGGTGTGGGCGGGGCCCGCGGCCAGGCCCGCGCCGGCTTCCCGCAAGTGGTCGAGCATGCGCTGCCGGCGCTACGCGGCGCGCGCGCGCGCGGCGATACCGAGGCGCAGGCCCGCGTGAACGCCCTGCTGGCCGTGATGGCGACACTCGACGACACCTGCCTGCTGGCGCGCGGCGGCCGGGCGGCCCTGCAGGCCACGCAGGACGGCGCGCGGCGCGTGCTGGACGCGGGCGGCATGGCCACGCCCGACGGCCGGCACCTGCTGGCCGCGCTGGAAGCGCAGATGGCGGCGCAGCACGTGTCGCCCGGCGGCGCCGCCGACCTGCTCGCGGCCGCGCTGCTGCTGGACCGGCTCGAGGGCCGGAGGTAGCGCACATGCGCGGCCGACCAACAACAATGGAGACCAACTGATCATGGAAAAACTGGAATTCGAGTTCGGCGCGGGCCAGCCTGCGCCCGGACGCACCGTCAGCGGCGTCGTCAGCTCGGGCGACCTGGAGGTGCTGCTGGAGCCCGCGGGCGCCGGCCGGACCACGGTCGCCGTGCAGACCTCGGTGGACGGCTACGGCGCCACCTGGACCGCGCTGCTGGAACGCGTGTTCGGCGCCGGCCAGCTCCCCGCCGCGCGCATCGAGATCAACGACAACGGCGCCACGCCGGGCGTGGTGCGCATGCGCATCGAGCAGGCGTACGAGCAGGTAACCATGCAAGCCAAGGGAGGACAGCCATGAGCATCGAAGCCCTGCTCCAGCGCGACAGTTTCATCGAGCGCGGCGCCCGCAGCCGCGCCCAGGCGCTGCTCGACCCCGGCACCTTCCGCGAACTGGTCGGTCCGTTCGAGCGCATCACCTCGCCCTGGCTCGCCATGCAACACCTCGTGACGCAGGCCGACGACGGCGTCGTCGTCGCGAAAGGAAAGCTGGACAGCCAGCCCACGGTGGTGCTGGCGATCGAAGGCGCCTTCCAGGGCGGCAGCATGGGCGAAGTGGGCGGCGCCAAGATCGCCGGCGCGCTGGAACTGGCGGCGCGCGACAACCGCAACGGCATCCCGACGCAGGCCGTGATCCTGTTCGAGACGGGCGGCGTGCGCCTGCAGGAAGCGAACCTGGGCCTGGCCGCCATCGCGGAGATCCAGTCGGCCATCGTCGACCTGCGCCGCTATCGACCGGTGGTCGGTGTCAGTGCCGGTACCGTCGGTTGTTATGGTGGCATGTCGATCGCCGCCGGCTTATGCTCCTATCTTGTATTGACGAGGGAGGCGCGCCTGGGCCTGAACGGGCCGCAGGTGATCGAGCAGGAAGCGGGCGTGGCGGAGTTCGACGCGCGCCAGCGTTCCCTGATCTGGGGCCTGACGGGCGGCGAGCAGCGCGCCGCCGCCCACCTCGCGGACCTGTGCGTGGCCGACGATACGCGCGAAGTGCGCGACGCCGTCGCCGGCCTGTTCGCGCGCGGCGTGCCGGCCGTGCACCGCAGCGAGCGCATCGACGATTTTCTTGCCTGCCTGGAGCGCGTCGACACGAGCTCCCAGCCCACGCCGGCGCAAGCCCGCGACCTGTTTGCGAAAGGACTCGAATGATGGACGCAACGACCAACACGAATGCGAACCACGACGGCAAGCGCGCCTCGCGCGGCGCCATGTGGCTGCGCCTGCTGACCGGCGGCGCCCAGCCGTCCCACGACTGGGCCGCCGTCAAGGCCGTCGACGCCATCCTGGCCGGCCAGGACGCGCGCTACATCGCCGTCGTGCCGGACCCGGACAACCGATTCCCGCGCGCCCGCAACGGCGAGGTGGGCCTCGTCGAAGGCTGGCAGCTGGCCCGCGCCGTCCAGGAAGTCGTGCAACTGGACCGCGGCGCCGCCGTCAAGCGCCCCATCGTGGCGATCGTCGACGTGCCCAGCCAGGCCTACGGGCGGCGCGAGGAAGCGTTCGGCATTCACCAGGCGCTGGCCGGCGCGGCCGGCGCCTATGCCCAGGCGCGCCAGGCCGGCCACCCCGTCATCGGCCTCGTCGTCGGCCTGGCCATGTCCGGCGCCTTCCTCGCGCACGGCTACCAGGCCAACCGCCTGATCGCCCTGGACGACCCGAACGTGCAGGTACACGCAATGGGCAAGGCCTCGGCCGCCCGCGTGACCCTGCGCTCCGTCGAGGCGCTGGAAAGGCTGGCGGCCAGCGTGCCGCCGATGGCCTACGACGTCCAGAGCTTCGCTTCGCTGGGCATCCTGTGGAAGATCCTGCAGCTGACCAACCTGGCGCTGCCTGACGAGCAGGACCTGGCCCTCGTGCACGGCGCGCTGGAGGCGGCCCTGGCCGACATCCTGGACGACCCGGCGCGCGACCTGTCCGGCCGCCTGCAGGGCCGCCACCGCCAGGCGTCGCGCCGCGTGCGCAAACTGCTGCAGTCCGAATGGGAGGCCGCCCACTGACCAGACCCTGACCCGACGCGGAAGCTGCCGACGCCGCACGAACCAAGACACCAGAAGCACGCGGCGCGGCCTGCCAAATTTTTTCGGAAAGTTGGACACATAGAGGAGACAGCCATGATTATCTATGGAACCGCATTACTCGCAGTTTGCCACCTGCTCGGGATCTTCCTGGGCGACCTGCTGGGCGCCCTGCTCGGCGCCAAGACCAACGTCGGCGGCGTGGGCATCGCCATGATCCTGCTGATCTGCGCCCGCCTGTGGATGCACAAGCGGGGCCTGATGCCGCCGCAGACCGAGATGGGCGTGGGCTTCTGGGGCGCGATGTACATCCCCGTCGTCGTCGCCATGGCCGCGCAGCAGAACGTCGTCTCGGCGCTGCGCGGCGGCCCGGTGGCGCTGCTGGCCGCCCTCGGCACCGTGCTCGTATGCGCGCTGTGCATCAACCTGATCAACCGCAGCGAACGCAACGCGCCCGAATGGGAGCCGGAAGCGGACGCCAAACGCGGCCAACCGCAATCGATCTGAGGAGACCACCATGCTCGACCTCCTGGAAAAAACCGCGAAACACAATGGCCTCGTGCTGGCCTTCGCCCTCGTCGGCCTGGTGATGCTGGTGTCGATGTGGCTGTCCAAGCGCCTCACCATGGGCCGCGTGCACGGCTCCGCGATCGCCATCGTCATCGGCCTGATCCTCGCCTACTGGGGCGGCATCCAGACCGGCGGCCAGAAAGGCCTGGCCGACCTGTCGCTGTTCGCCGGGGTGGGCCTGATGGGCGGCGCCATGCTGCGCGACTTCGCCATCGTCGCCACCGCCTTCGAGGTGCAGGTCGTGGAAGCGCGCAAGGCCGGCTTCGTCGGCGCCGCCGCGCTGATGCTGGGCACCATCCTGCCCTTCATCGTGGGCGCCTGCGTCGCCTGGACCTTCGGCTACCGCGACGCCGTCAGCATCACGACCATCGGCGCCGGCGCCGTCACCTATATCGTCGGCCCCGTGACCGGTGCGGCGATCGGCGCCAGCTCCGAGATCATGGCCCTGTCCATCGCCACCGGCCTCGTGAAGGCGATCATGGTGATGGTCGGCACCCCGGCCGCGGCACGCTTCTTGCGCCTGCGCACCCCGCGCTCGGCGATGGTGTTCGGCGGCCTGGCCGGCACCGTCAGCGGCGTCTCGGCCGGCCTCGCGGCCACCGACCGCCGCCTGGTGCCGTACGGCGCCCTCGTCGCCACCTTCCACACGGGCCTGGGCTGCCTGCTCGGCCCCTCGCTGCTGTTCTTCGCCACGCGCTCGCTGGTGGCATGATGGACTGCTCGCCGCACGACCTCTTGTTCCTGCATGCGCCCGGCGCGTTCGAGACCGCGGGCGCGCGCCCGGACTGGCTCGGCGGCGCCTGGCTCGCCCGGGCGCCGCTGGTCGTGCGCAGGGAAGCGACGGCGGCCGGCCGCATTCCCGTCGGCGCGCGCGGCCCCCGGCGCAACCAGCGCCTCGCCGGCTACGTCGATGCCGCCGCGGTGCGGCAGCGCGTGACGCCGGAGATGCTCGCGCGGATGCAGCCTCCGCCAGGCTTGCCCTGCCTCGATGCACTGGCCGCCCTGGCGCCACGACTGGCGGCCCTGGGCCCGGCCTGGGGCCCGATCGGCGGCGTGGGCTTCCAGCTCGCCAGCGGCTTGCCCGTGCTGCGCGACACGAGCGACCTCGACCTGCTGGTGCGCGCGCCGCGCCCGTTGGACCCTGCCGTCGTCACGGCCCTGGGCGCCATGCAGCGCGATGCGGCCTGCCGCATCGACATCCAGGTCGACACGGGGGGCGGCGGCTTCGCGCTGGCCGAGTACGCGCGCGGCGGCCGCGTGATGCTGAAGACGGCGCGCGGGCCCGTGCTGCTGGACGATCCCTGGCAGCAGCCGGCGGCGGCATGAGCGTCCTGTTCACCTTCCCCGGCCAGGGCGCGCAAAAGCCGGGCATGCTGCATGCGCTGCCCGATCATCCGGAGACGGCGCGCACGCTGGCCGACGCCTCCGAGGCGCTCGGCCGCGACGTGCTGGCCCTGGACACGGATACGGCGCTTGCGTCCACCGTGGCCGTGCAACTGTGCGTGCTGGTCGCCGGCGTCGCGATGGCGCGCGTGCTGGCGGCGCACGGCGCGCAGCCGCGGATGGTCGCAGGCCTGTCGATCGGCGCCTGGCCTGCCGCCGTGACGGCGGGCGTGCTCGGATTCGCCGATGCCGTGCGCCTGGTCGCGCTGCGCGCCCGCCTGATGGAAGAAGCCTACCCGCGCGGCTACGGCATGACGGCCATCGGCGGACTCACCCGCCAGCAGCTGGAACCGCTGGTGGCACGCGTGCATGGCGCCGCCAGTCCCGTCTACCTCGCCAATCTGAACGCGGCGCGCCAGATCGTCATCGCCGGCAGCGACGCCGCGATGGCGGCCGTGGCCCGGCTGGCCCTCGACCACGGCGCCCACCGCGCCGAGCGCCTGGCAGTCGCCGTGCCCTCCCATTGCGAATTGTTCGACGCCCAGGCACGGGTGCTCGCCGACGCCGTCGGCGAGGTCGAGCTGGCGCGTCCGCGTCTCACCTACATCAGCAGCAGCGCGGCGCGCGCCCTGTTCGACGGCCGCGCGATCGGCGCCGACCTGGCGGCGAACATGGCGCGGCCCGTGCTGTGGGCCGATACCGTGCGCCATGCCTGGGAACGCGGGGCGCGCCTGGCGCTCGAGATGCCGCCCGGCGCCGTCCTGACGCGCCTGGCCGAGACGGACTTCGCCGGCGGCGCCGCCATCGCGGCGGACGGACAGCGCGTCGACAGCCTGGTGGCGCTGGTCATGGAGGGCGTATCCGGCGGATGAGCGGGGCGGCGAGAGGCGCCGCCTTGCCGGCCTAGCCGCGCTCGGAGCGATGCCCCGGCCACGTGATCTCGAGCTCGTAGCCGATCGAGCGCGCCAGCCCATCCAGGTCGGGGAACAGCGTCGCGTGCGTGATGTTCATGCGGTACAGCGACAGCATCGCCTCGGCGCGCACGCTCGCCGGCAGCACGAACTTGCGCAGCAGGGGCGTGCCGCGCTCGTACTGCGTGATGATTTCGTCCAGCGGCTTGTCCAGCACGCCCGGCACGACGAAGGTGCCCGATTGCGCCACCAGGCGCCGGTCCATCTCCTCCGGTTCGCCGACCCAGATGATGTCCTTGCTGTTGACGGCGAAATGGCGCTCGAAGTTGCCGCGCACGCGCGGATCGATCGCCTCGCGCCGCAGCGTCACGTCGTGGCGCGGGGCCGCGCTCCACAGCGTCGGCGTGTCCAGCGCGAACACGGCGGCGCTGCAGTTCGTGTTGTTCAGGGCGAAAAAGGCCGCCACGAACGGCGACTTGGTGAAATCGATCATGCGGGTCGGCGCGCCGTGGTGCTGCATCAGCGCCAGGCAGCGGATGTCGTCGACCAGCACGTTCGCATCGGCCAGGTAGACGTGGGCCTTGCGCCGGAAGATGCGCAGCGCGCGCTCCTCGCGCTGGCGCCACGACGCCCTGTCCGGCACGAAGCTGTGCAGGTAGCGCGACAAGGCGCTCATCAAGTCCCACCCGGCGTCCGGCAGGCCGCGGAAGGCCCAGCCGTCGCATTCCGAGGTCAGGGCGACGAATTCGTTCCAGCTTTTGACGTGTACGATGTCCATGGCACGGCGATTGGCTGCGGTGGAAAATGCTCTCACACGGGGCCGGCGCCCGTCAATCGAATCGGGAGCCCTCGACGATCGCCAGGCGGTCCAGGCGCACCGTCGTGCCATCCTCCAGACGCGCATACTCGACGCCGTCCTTCGCGAACAGGTCGAGGATGCGCGTGTCGACTGTCGCCCTGGCACCGTCCTCGCCCGCCACCTCGAGCCTGACCGTGCGCGCGCGCGTGGCGGCAGCCTCGAACGCGTCGTACAGCGCGCAGGCGATGGGCTGGTACGGCGCCGTCATGCGCCCTCCCGCGCCGGCACGGCGAGACCGGTATCCGCATGGCGCTCGAAATGCACGCGGTCGTACCAGGTGCCGTCCAGTTCGAAGCTGCGCCGCGAGCGGCCGTATTCGACGAAGCCGTTGCGCCGCAGGACGCGCTGCGAAGCCACGTTCGCCACGCTGGCGTCGGCTTCGATGCGGCGCAGGCCCAGGTCGCCGAAGCCGATCGCGAGCAGGCGCCCCACGGCGGCGCCGGCATGGCCCCGGCCGCCGAAGTCGGCGCCGATGCGGTAGCCCAGCACGGCGCTGTGGAAGTGGGCGCGCTTGACGTGGCCCAGGTTGACGCGGCCGACCAGCGCGCCCTGGGCGTCCCTGACCAGGAATTGGTAGCCGCGGTCGGCCAGCGCGTCCGCCTGCGCCGCCGCGATGGCGCGGGCCACGCCGTCCCGCGAATAGTAGGCGGCAGGACGGGCGTTGATGTGGGCTTCGAAGAAGGCGCGGTTGGCCAGCTCGAAGGCGAGCAGCGGCTCGACGTCGGCGGCGGCGGGAGGGGCAAGCGATACGGTCATCGGTACGGATCGGGGCATCGGATGACGCATGCTGCCATGGCGCGCCCGTGCCCGCAAGCCCCGCCTCAGCCGATGCGCTTGGCCTTGGCCACGTTGTCCATCACGGCCAGGATATCGGCCGCCTTGACGGGCTTGACGAAGTGGCTGTCGAAGCCCGCCGCCAGCGCCTTCTCGCGGTCCTGGGCCTGGCCGTAGCCGCTGACGGCCACCAGCGGCAGGTGCTGCATGCCGGGCTGCGCGCGCAGCCGGCGCGCCAGCTCGTAGCCGTCGAATTCGGGCAGGCCGATGTCCAGCACGCACAGGTCGGGCCGGTGGCGCGCCGCGTGCTCCAGCGCGCGGCCCGGGCTGTGGCACACGGTGCAGCGGTGGCCCACGGCCTCGATGTACATCGCCAGGATCTCGGCGGCGTCGACGTTGTCGTCGACGATCAGCACGTCCAGCGCATCCGCCGGCGCCACCGCGCCAGCGGATGCGGCCGCGTCGAATCCGCCTTCGTGCTCCTGGTGGTAGCGCGGCAGCACGACGGTGAAGCGGCTGCCCTTGCCCGGCCCGGCGCTGTCCGCGTCCACGCTGCCGCCGTGCAGCTCGACGAGGCTCTTCACCAGCGCGAGGCCGATCCCCAGGCCGCCCTGGGAGCGGTCGGCGCTGCGCTCGCCCTGGGAGAACAGCTCGAACGCGCGCCCCGCCAGCTCGGCCGACATGCCGATGCCGTCGTCGCTCACGTCCACCTCGACCTCGTCCTCGGCCACCCGGATGCGCACGTCGATGCGGCCGCCGTCCGGCGTGTACTTGGCGGCGTTGCCCAGCAGGTTGGCGAAGATCTGCACCAGGCGCTTGCGGTCGCCGTGGATCAGCGCATCGTCGGGCGGCATGTGCAGTTCCAGGTCGTGGTCCTTGGCCTTGACGAGCGGGCGCACCTGCTCCACCGCCTCGCCGACCACGGCGGCCAGTTGCACGGGCCCGCTTTCCAGCGTGATCAGGCCGCGGGTGACGCGCGAGACGTCCAGCAGGTCGTCGATCAGGCCCGTCATGTGGCTGGCCTGGCGCGCGATGATGGCCGTCACCTGGCGGATACGGGCCTCGTCGGCCTTGCCGATCTTGAGGAAGTCGGCCGCGGCGGCGATCGGCGCCAGCGGATTGCGCAGCTCGTGGGCGAGCATGGCGAGGAATTCGTCCTTGCGCCGGTCCGCCTCGCGCAGCGCATGCTGGGCGTCTCGGATCGCCGAAATGTCGACCACGTAGGCGATGCCCTCGCCGCCGCCCGCGGTGGCCGCGCCGATCTGCACGCTGGCGCGGCTGCCGTCCTTGCGGTAGTACTCCTTGACGTAGTTCTCCATCCGCCCGACGGTGCGCAGCCGCTCGATCACCTCGTCGTTGGACGCGCGCCACTCGGCCGGCGTGAGCCGCTGCGACGTCATCTCGCCCCGCTCCATCTCCTCGCGCGTGTAGCCCAGCATGTCGAGGAAGGCCTGGTTGGCGTCGGTGATGGTGCCGTCGAGGCGGTAGCGGATGATGCCGATGACGTTCGACTCGGCCAGGCGGCGGAACCGCGCCTCGCTCTCGCGCAGCGCTTCCTCGGCCTCCTTCTGGCGCGACACGTCCAGTACGATGCCGGGCAGCCAAGCCGCGCGGCCGGTCGCGTCGCGCGCAACCTTGCCGCGCGCGAGCAGGTGGCGCCAGCCGGCGCCGGCGCGCACCCGGTAGTTGCACTCGTAGCCGGCGCCGCTCTCCACCGCCAGTTCGATCGCGGCGCGCGTCTGCGCCACGTCGTCGGGATGGATCGCCGCCAGGTAGGCGCCGAGCCGGCCGCCCGCGGCCTCGCCCGGGTCCACGCCGAAGAGGCGGGCCAGGTTGCGGTCGGCGAACACCCGGTCCTGCTGGAGGTCGTAGGTCCAGGTACCGATGTCGGCCGCCACCAGCGCCGCCTCCTGGCGCAGGCGCGCGTCCAGCAGGATTTCCTCGTTGCGCTTGTGCTGGTCGATGTCGGTGCAGGTACCCATCCAGCGCACGATGCGGCCGCCCTCGTCGCGCACCGGCAGCGCCCGCCCCAGCACCCAGCGGTATTCGCCGCTGTGGTGGCGCAGCCGGTATTCGACCTCGTACTGCGCTCCCGTCTCGAGCGCGTGGCGCCACAGCGCCCAGGCCCGTTCGCGGTCGTCCGGATGGAACATCGTGGCCCAGCGTTCGCCGTCGGTGTCGCCCTCGCGCATGCCGGTGAAGTCGTACCAGCGCTGGTTGTAGTAATCGTGGTAGCCGTCGGGCAGCGTCGACCACACCATCTGGGGCATGGCGTCCGTGATGACGCGGAACTTGGCCTCGCTCTCGCGCAGCGGCGTGATGTCGGAGATCGTGCAGCTGAAGCCGTGGATGGCGCCATCCAGGCCGCGCAGCGGGGCGAACGCGAGATCGAGCCAGGCGCTCGCATGCGCATCTGCGGCGCGCGGCAGTTCCAGCGCCGGCTGCTCGACGTGGAAGGACTCGCCGGCCAGCGCGCGCCGGATCGGTTCCTCCAGCACGGTCCAGGCTTGCGGCCAGGCCTCGCGCATGGGCTGGCCGAGGATGCCGGGATGGCGGCGGCCGACCAGCGCCAGCGTGGCGTCGTTGTACAGCTGGCACAGCTGAGGCCCCCAGCCGATGAACATGGGCGTGGCCGCGTCAAGCATGAAGCGTACCGCATGGCGCAACACGGGATCCCATTCCCCGGGCAGGCCGAGCCGGCCCACGGCGCGGCCCGGCTCGTTCAACAAGCCTTCGACGCCATCGGAGGCCGGGGCCCGGGAGATCTCGTTCATCATGTTCTTTCAGTAACGCGGCGCGGGAATCGCGTTCCCACATTCTATTCGCTTACAGAAAGAACGTGTTGTACGAGATTACTCCTTGACGCCGGATCCCGGCTTGGCCTGCCCGGCGTGCAGGTCCGCCTTCACCGTATCGGGCGCCACGTTGTTGACGACGTTGCCGATGAATTTGCTGCTCATCATGCCGGCGACGATGCGGTCCTTGCCCTCCTTCATGGCCTCGTAACCCTCCTTGGCCACCTCGTCCGGCTTCGCCTTCTCGCCCACGCCCAGCTTGTTGTCCAGCATGCCGGCGCGCGGCCAGAAATTGGTGTCGACCTGGCCCGGCATCAGCAGCGTGATCGACACCCCGCTGTCCTTGACCTCGGACTTCACCGCTTCCGCGAACGAGATGATGAAGGCCTTGGTGGCGCCGTAGACGGTCTCGTAGGGCGTGGGCATCGTGCCCGAGATCGAGGCCGTGTAGAGCAGCCGGCCACCGCCCTGCGCCACCATGTCCGGCAGCAGGCGCTTGGTCAGGTGGACCTGGGACACGGCGTTCAGCTGGATCATCGCGATCTCGCGCTCCAGGTCCGTGCCGCCGACGAAGTAGCCGCCCAGGCCGACCCCGGCATTCAGGGCGGCGGCGGCCAGCGGCCGGCCCGTCGCCTGGACGGCGGCGTACAGCGCCTCGACGCCGTCGTAGTCCGTCAGGTCGGCCTCGACGATGATCGCCTCGGCCCCGGCCGCGCGCAGCTCGGCGGCCGTGCGTTCCAGCCCGGCGCGCTGGGTCGCGCTGATGACGAGGTCGTAGCCGTCGGCCGCGAACAGTTTCGCCAGTTCGTAGCCGATGCCGCTCGAAGCGCCGGTCACCAGGGCCAGCGGCCGGCCCGTCGCCGTCGTCGAATGTGTCGTTGCAGTGGACATCTCAACCTCCCGATTCATGCGGTTTGCGGCATCTTCGGCAACAGCTTGTCGAGCGTGACGGGATAGTCGCGCACGCGCACGCCGGTGGCGTTGTAGATCGCGTTGGCGACCGCCGCCGCCACGCCGCAGATGCCCAGTTCGCCCACGCCCTTGGCCTTCATGGGTGAAGCCATCGGGTCGGTCTCGTCCAGGAAGATCACTTCCTGGTGCGGGATGTCGGCGTGCACGGGCACCTCGTAGCCGGCCAGGTCGTGGTTGACGAAGAAGCCCACGCGCTTGTCGACGACCAGCTCTTCCATCAGCGCCGCGCCCGTGCCCATGGTCATCGCGCCGATCACCTGGCTGCGGGCCGACTTCGGGTTCAGGATGCGTCCGGAAGCGCACACGGCCAGCATGCGGCGCACGCGGATCTCGGCCGTGTAGGCGTCGACGGCCACCTCGACGAAGTGGGCGCCGAAGGTCGATTGCTGGAACTTCTTGTCCAGGTCGCCGTATTCCATCTTGTCCTCGCCGATCACGTCGCCGTCGCGGGATGCCTGCTCCAGGGCGACGGACTTGCCGCCCGCGCTCACCTTGCCGTCGCTGAAGTCGGCATTGGTCGGGTCGAGGCCCAGCTTGTTCGCCACGTTCTCGCGCAGCTTGACGCAGGCCGCGTACACGCCGGCCGTCGAGCTGTTGCCGCCCCACTGGCCGCCGGAACCCGAGGAGACCGGGTATGCCGAGTCGCCCAGGCGCACGTCGACGCGTTCGAGCGGCACGCCCATCATCTCGGCCGCCGTCTGCGCGATGATCGTGTAGCTGCCGGTGCCGATGTCCGTCATGTCCGTCTCGACCGTGACGCGGCCGTCGCGGCCCAGGCGCACGCGCGCCGCCGACGGCGTATTGATGTTGTTGCGGAAGGCCGACGCCATGCCCATGCCGATCAGCCACTGGCCCTCGCGCACCTTGCCCGGCGTCGCATTGCGCTTGTTCCAGCCGAAGCGCTCGGCGCCCAGGCGCAGCGTGTCGACGAAGCGGCGCTGCGAGAACTTGCGCTCGCGCTTTTCCGGATCGACCGTCGTGTCGTTGACGATGCGCAGCATGACGGGGTCCATCTTGAGCTTTTCGGCCAGCTCGTCCATCGCGATCTCGAGCGCCATCAGGCCCGGCGCCTCGCCGGGCGCGCGCATCGAGTTGCCTTCCGGGAGGTCCAGCGTGGCCAGGCGCATGCGCGTCAGCCGGTCCTGGCCCGCGTACAGCAGGCGGGTCTGCTGCACGGCCGCTTCCGGCTGGCCTTCGGGCAGGTCGCCCGACCAGCTTTCGTGGGCGATGGCCGTGATGCGGCCTTCGCGCGTGGCGCCGATGCGGATGCGCTGGATCGTGGCCGGACGATGCGTGGTGTTGTTGATGATGATCGCCCGCTGCAGCGTGACCTTGACGGGTCGGCCCGCGGCCTTGGCGCCCAGCGCCGCCATCAGCGCCTCGGAACGCAGGAACAGCTTGCCGCCGAAGCCGCCGCCGACGTAGGGCGAGACCAGGCGCACGTTTTCCTCGGGGATGCCGAGCGTCTTGGCCAGGTCCTTCTTGCCCCAATTGATCATCTGGTTCGACGTGTACAAGGTCAGCTTGTCGCCGTTCCAGACGGCGATCGAGGCATGCGGCTCCATCATGGCGTGCGACTGGTCAGGCGTCGTGTAGGTGGCGTCCAGCTTCACCGGGGCATTGGCGTAGCCCGACTCGAAATCGCCGGCCTTGCTGTCCGGCTTTTCGCTCTCGCCGGGCTTCTTGGCCGCGTTCTTCGCGGCCTCGAGGTCGTAGACGCCGTTGATCTTGGCGTAGTCGACCTTCAGCAGCGAGGCCGCGGCGCGCGCCTGCTCGAAGGTCTCGGCGACGACGACGGCGATGGCCTGGTGGTAGTGCTGGATCTCGGGGCCGCCCAGCAGGTGGGCGACGTTCTTGTCGCCCTTGCCCAGCTTGCCCGCATTCTCGTAGGTGACGATGGCCAGGACGCCGGGCGCCGCCTTGGCGGCCGCGGTGTCGATCTTCGTGATGCGGCCCTTGGCGATGCTCGAGCCCACGACGTAGCCGTAGGCGGCGTTCGGCGCGGCCTTGTGCTGCTCGTAGGCGTAGGGGGCGGTGCCCGTGGTCTTCAGCGGGCCGTCGATGCGGTCCGTGGGCTTGCCGACCACCTTCAGGCGATCGATGGGATTGGTGGTGGCGGGTGTGGTGAATTTCATGTCGTCGGCCTCCTCGTCAGCCGGTGCGCTTGGCGCCGCGCGCGTCGGCCAGGATGGCGTCGAGCGTGCGCTGGACCAGCGGGACCTTGAATGCGTTGTCGTTGGTGGTGCGGGCATCGGCCAGCAGGCGGGCCGTCACGGCCTTGCCGCCCTGCGGCATGGCCTGCTCGGCGGCCGGCACGCGCCACGGCCGGTGCGCCACGCCGCCCAGCGCCACGCGGCCGCTGCCGTCCGGCTGCACGACGGCGGCCACGGATACCAGCGCGAACGCGTAGGACGCGCGGTCGCGCACCTTGCGGTAGTAATGCTTGCCGCCCAGCGGCTTGGGCAGCGTCACGGCCGTGATCAGCTCGCCCGGCTGCAGGTTCGTCTCGATGTGCGGCGTATTGCCCGGCAGGCGGTAGAAGTCGGCGATGGGGATCACCCGCTTGGCGCCGTTCGGCGCCACGGTCTCGATCTGCGCGTCGAGCAGCTGCATGGCGACGGCCATGTCGCTCGGGTGCGTGGCGATGCACATCTCGCTCTGGCCGACGATGGCCAGCTGGCGCGAATAGCCGCCGATCGCGGAGCAGCCGCTGCCCGGCTTGCGCTTGTTGCAGGCCTGGTTGGTATCGTAGAAGTACGGGCAGCGGGTGCGCTGCAGCAGGTTGCCGGCGGTGGTCGCCTTGTTGCGCAGCTGGCCGGACGCGCCGGCCAGCAGGGCGCGCGACAGCACGGCGTAGTCGCGCCGCACGCGCGCGTCGGACGCCAGGTCCGTGTTGCGCACCAGGGCGCCCACGCGCAGGCCGCCCTCGGGCGTCGGTTCGATCTTGTCCAGGCCCAGGCCGTTGACGTCGACCAGGTGGGCCGGCGTCTCGATCTCGAGCTTCATCAGGTCGAGCAGGTTGGTGCCGCCCGCGATGAAGCGGGTGTTCGGCTGGCGGCTGGCCGCGGCGGCCGCCTCGGCGGGCGTCGAAACGCGCTGGTAGGTAAATGCCTTCATGCCTTGCCTCCCCCGACTTCGGTGATCGCCTCCATGATGTTGGAATAGGCGCCGCAGCGACAGATATTGCCGCTCATGCGCTCGCGCAGCTCGTCGACGGACAGCAGCGGCTTGGCGTTCAGGTCGGCCGTCACGTGGCTGGGGACGCCGCGCTTGATCTCGTCGAGCGTGGCGACGGCCGAGCAGATCTGGCCGGGCGTACAGTAGCCGCACTGGTAGCCGTCGTGCTTGACGAAGGCGGCCTGCATCGGGTGCAGCTTGCCGGGCTGGCCCAGGCCTTCGATGGTGGTGACCTCGTCGCCTTCGTGCATCACGGCGAGGCTCAGGCAGGAGTTGATGCGGCGGCCGTTGACGATGACCGTGCAGGCGCCGCACTGGCCCTGGTCGCAGCCCTTCTTGGTGCCGGTCAGGTGCAGGTGCTCGCGCAGCAGGTCGAGCAGCGTCGTGCGCGTGTCGACCTGCTGTTCGTAGCGCTGGCCATTGACGCGCAGCGCCACCTTGCCCGTCACGGGCGCCGGCGTGGTGGCCGCGCCGCCCTGCGGGGATTCGACCTGCGCCACGGCCGGCAGGGCGGCCGCCGTCGCCGTGGCGGCGCCGGCCACGAGCACGTCGCGCCGGCCCCGGTTGATGTTCTTCGAATGGTCCATTGTCGCTTCCTTGTAGATGGTGGCCGGCGCCGCGGACGTGCGCCAGGCGTTGTCGTCATGATAAGCGAATTGTCGCGCCGAGTTGAACACTGTTCGGCGATCCATGCAATGCACCAAATATGTGCGATTCCCACTGGCAATTAATGCAAACAAGCATCGGTGTTGCTACGCACAAATCGAAATGCGCATTCGTTGCGAAAAGTTTACGATTGATCTAAATTAAACAGTTGTTTAAGTATATGGATCAAGATGACCAGTTGCCCACGCGGCGCCCGCGCAGCGACGGCGTCCAGGCACGCGAGCGCATCCTCGGCGCGGCACTGCGCCTGTTCGTCGAGCGCGGCTATGCCAGCACATCCGTGCGCGACATCGCCCAGGCGGCCGACGCCAACGTGGCCGCCATCGCCTATTATTTCGGCGACAAGGCCGGCCTGTACCGCGCCGCCCTGTACGAACCCATATGCGCGCGGGACGGCGAAGACGCCCTCTCGGACGTGTCCGCAGCGCCACTGCCCCTACGAACGGCGCTCGCGCGCACCCTGCGCGCCTGCCTGGCGCCCCTCGGGCAAGGCCGCAACGCCCTGCTGTGCGTGCGGCTGCGCCAGCGCGAGGCCTTCGAACCCACCGGCATGCTCGACGACGAGCGCCCGCAACGCGATCGCCTGCAGCGCCACCTGACGGCGATCCTGGCGCGCGAGCTGGGCGTCGATCCCGATTCCGAACTGATCGCCCTCGCCTTTTCCATCAAGGCACTGGTGGTCTATCCCTACATCGGCCACGAACACATCCACACCGCCGAACCCCGGCTGTTCGATGCCCCCGGCGCCCTCGACGCCTGGGTCGAGCGCCTCACCGCCTACGCCGCCGCCATGGTGGACGCCGAGCGCGCGCGCCGGTTCCGCTGATTGCCGCCCGATTTTCAACCACCTCCAATCGCAAACGACAGAAAGAACGACATGAGCGACCAAGCCATCACCGACAAGGAAGAAGACAGGACCGACAAACCCGACGACGGCAAGAACAAGGACCGCAAGGACGGCGACAAGAAGGACGACAACAAGGACGACAACAAGGACGGCAAGAAGGACGAGAAGATGTCGCCCGAGCGCAAGCGCAAGATGCGCCTCGTGCTGGTCGTGGTCGGCATCGTCGTGCTTCTGGGCGTGCTGGGCTGGGTGCTGTACTACAACCTGCACGGCAAGTTCTTCGAGAAGACGGACGACGCCTACCTCGAGGCGGACGCCGTCACCATCTCGCCCAAGATCGGCGGCTACGTCGAGGAAGTGCTGGTCAGGGACAACCAGGACGTGCAGGCGGGCCAGCCGCTGGTACGCATCGACCCGCGCGACTACCGGGCCCAGGCCGAGCAGTACCAGGCCCAGATCGACATCGCGCACGCGAATGCGGACGCCGTGCGCGCCCAGATCGCCGAGCAGGAATCGGTCGTCGACCAGGCGCGCGCCCAGTTGGCGGCCGCGCGCGACAATGCCGCCTTCGCGGCCGGCGAGGCGCGCCGCTATGCCCCGTTGACGGAGATCGGCGCGGAGAACGCGCAGACGCTGGCGGCGCGCCGCAACGACGCCGACCAGAGCGCGCGCCAGGTGGCGGCGCAACGCGCGGCGCTGGAAAACGCGCAGAAACGCATCGTCTCGCTGCAGGCGCAGGTGCGCCAGGCCGAGGCGCAGGCCGGATCCGCGCAGGCGCAGCTGAAGGCGGCCGAGGTCAACCTGCAGTCGACGACGCTCACGGCCAGCGTGGCCGGCCGCGTGGGCGATTCGAGCGTGCGCGTGGGCCAGTTCGTGCAGCCGGGCACGCGCCTGATGAGCGTCGTCCCGCTCAACACGATGTACGTGGGCGCGAATTTCAAGGAAACGCAGATCGGCCGCATGCGCGTGGGCCAGCCCGTCGAGATCGAGGTCGACGCCCTGCCCGGACTGAAGCTGCACGGCCACGTGGACAGCGTCTCGCCGGGCACGGGCGCCCAGTTCTCGCTGATGCCGCCGGAGAACGCCACCGGCAACTTCACCAAGATCGTGCAGCGCGTCCCCGTGCGGGTGGCGCTGGACGCGGGCCCCGACGCGCGCCGCGTGCTGGTTCCCGGCCTGTCGCTGAAGGTCGTCGTCGACACCCGCAACGCCAAGGACGCCATCAAGGACATCAAGAAGAAGGAAGAAGACAGGACCGAGCGCCGCCAGGACGGAGCACAGCGATGAGCGAACAGAAAGCGGATACCGGCGCCTGGCTGGCCGTCGCCGCCGGCACGCTGGGCGCGCTGATGGCCACGCTGGACATCTCCATCGTCAACTCCTCGCTGCCCACGATCCAGGGCGAGATCGGCGCCTCCGGCACCGAGGGCACCTGGATCGCCACCGGCTACCTGGTCGCCGAGATCGTCATCATCCCCCTGTCCGGCTGGCTCGAACGCGTGTTCGGCCTGCGCACCTTCCTGCTGGTGGTGGCGGCGCTGTTCACGGGATTCTCCGTGCTGTGCGGCCTGTCGACCACGCTGGGCATGATGATCGCCGGCCGCGTCGGCCAAGGCTTCACGGGCGGCGCCATGATCCCCACCGCCCAGACCATCATCGCCACGCGCCTGCCGCGCAGCCAGCAGCCGATCGGCACGGCCATGTTCGGCGCCACCGTCGTGCTCGGGCCCATCATCGGGCCCCTGATCGGCGGATGGCTGACGGAAAACCTCAGCTGGCACTACGCCTTCTTCCTGAACGTGCCGATCTGCCTGGGCCTCATCATCCTCTTGCTGGTCGGCCTGCCGCACCAGAAGGCGGAGCCGGACGAACTGCTGCGCGCCGACTGGATCGGCATCCTGGGGCTGGCCGCCTTCCTCGGCGGCCTCACGGTCGTGCTGGAGGAAGGCCAGCGCGAACAGTGGTTCTCGTCGTCGACGATCGTCTGGCTGTCGGTCGTGTCGGCGTGCGGCTTCGTGCTGCTGATGATCGGCCAGTGGACGGCGCGCCGGCCCGTCATCCGGCTGAAACTGCTGATCGACCGCCAGTTCGGCGCCGTCGTCATGATGGGCATCGTGGTCGGCATGGTCATCTACGGCACCTCGTACGTGATCCCGCAGTTCCTGTCCCAGATCTCGCACTACAACGCGCTGCAGTCCGGGAAGATCGTCGCGCTGATGGGCATCCCGGCGCTGACGCTGATGGGCTTCGTGCCCCTGTTGATCCGCTACGTCGACATCCGCGTGGCCGTCGGCTTCGGCCTGTCGATGCTGGCGCTGTCCGCCTGGATCGACACCGACCTGACGGCCCAGGCGGCCGGCGGCGACTTCGTGGCCGGCCAGCTGATCCGCGGCGTCGGCACCATCTTCGCGATGATGTTCCTGAACCAGGCGGCGATCCAGTCCGTGGGGCCGGAGCATGCGAGCGACGCCGCCGGCCTGTTCAACGCGGCGCGCAACCTGGGCGGCTCGTTCGCCCTGGCCGGCATCACGGTGCTGCAGGACAAGCGCCAGTGGTTCCACGAGCGCCGCATCGAAGAGACGCTGGGCGCCAACCGGCTCGCCGTGCAGGACTACCTGGCCGCCCAGGCCCATGGCCTGGACGGCTTGCCGCGCGCGCTGCGCGGCCTGGGGCAGATGATCCAGGTCCAGGCGCTGACCATGACTTACAGCGACCTGTTCTGGGTGCTGTCCGTCTTCATCGGCTGCGCCATCCCGCTGGTGCTGTTCCTGCGGCCGCTGGGCAAGGGCGCCCCGGTGGCGACCCACTGAGTTTGGAGAACGACACATGAACATCAAGACATCCGCCGTGCTGCTCGCCGTCGCCGCCCTGGCGGGCTGCAAGACCGTGGGCACGGACTACACGGGCCCGAAGCCGGGCGTCCAGCCGAGCGCCTTCGCAAGGGGCGCAGGCCCGGACATGCCGCCGCCCGGCCAGCAGGTGCTGGCGCACTGGTGGACGGCGCTCGAGGACCCGACGCTCGACCGGCTCGTCGACCGCGCGCTGCGCGCGAGCCCCAACCTGGCCGTGGCGCGCGCGCGCCTGCGCCAGGCCCGCGCCGCACTGCGCAGCGAACGGGCGAACCGCCTGCCGAACGGGAACGCCACGCTGCTGGCGGCCCACGCCCACCTGCCGCCGCTGGACGACATCGCCGGCCAGGCCGCCCAGCAAGGCGGTCAGCAGGGCGGGCAGTCCGGCGCCCAGGGCGGCGGCCAGGGCTTGAACCTGCCGTCCAGCCTGAACCTGTACAGCCTGGGCTTCGACGCCACCTGGGAAATCGATTTGTTCGGCGGCCAGCGCCGCGCCACCGAGGCGGCGGCGGCGGCGGCCGACGCGGCCGAGGCGAACCTCGCCGACGCCCAACTGAGCCTGGTGGCCGAGGTGGCGCAGGCCTACGTGAACCTGCGCGCCACCCAGGCGCGCCAGGCGCTGAGCGCCGCCGCGGTCGACCGCCAGCAGCGTGCCGTCGACCTGACGCAGCGCCGCGTCGAGGGCGGCACCGCGTCGCGCCTGGACCTGGAAAGGCTGCAGGGCCAGCTGGAATCGACGCGCGCCGACGCCGAACCGCTCGCTGCGCAGCTGGACGCCATGCGCGACGAGCTGGCCGTGCTGGTCGGCGTGGCGCCGGGCGCACTGGACGCGGACCTCGGCGCGCCCGTCCGGGATGCGGCGGCCGTCCCGCTGCCGCCGCCCAGTGTCGCGGTCGGCGACCCCGCCGCCATGCTGCGCCGCCGGCCCGACATCCGCGCCGCCGAGCGCACGCTCGCCGCGCGCCATGCCCAGGTCGGCCAGGCCGAGGCGGCGCGGTTCCCGCGCCTGACGCTGCTGGGCCTCATCGGCATCGGCGGCACCCACCCGCGCGACCTCACGCACCTGGGCGACTATTCGGCGATCGCGGCGCCGCAACTGAGCTGGAACGTGCTCGACTTCGGCCGCATCGGCGCCGGCATCGAACAGGCCGAAGGCGTGCGCGACGAAGCCGAGGCGCAATACCAGCTGGCCGTGCTGGGCGCGCTGCGCGATGCCGAGGACGCGCTGTCGCGCTTCCGCCAGCGCCGCCAGACCCTCGCCACGATCGCGCGGGCCAAGGCCACCGCCGACCGCGCGGCCGAGCTGACCCGGGCGCGCCAGCAGGCCGGCACCGCCAGCCTGATCGACGTGCTCGACGTCGAGCGCCAGCAACTGGCCGCCGAGCAGAACCTGGCGCAGGCCCAGGCCGCGCTGACCAACGACTTCATCGCGCTGCACAAGGCGCTGGGGCTCGGATGGGAAGCTGCGGGGGAGCGGACGGCGGCGCGCTGACGCCTTCAGTCCGGCCCGCGGCCGTCCTCGTACGCCATCCTGTGCGCCGTGATCTCGCCGTTGATCGTTCCCGGCGCGCGCAGTTCGCGCTCGGCCAGGGCGCGCAGCTCGGGCCACTCCAGGCCATCGAGCAGCGCGGCCTGGAGCGCCCCGGCGTCCTCCTCGCGTCCCAGGCCGCGCAGCACGGCCATGCCGACGCGCACGTCGCGCGTCAGGTTCATCATGTCCGCCGCCAGGCGCGGCGCGCCGCCCGCCGGCGGCAACAAGGGCAGCGTGCGTGCATCCAGGTTCACGCCCTCGAGCAGTTGCAGCGGATCGCCGCGGTAGCGGTCCGCGCGGACGAAGTCCCCGCACTCGACCAGCGCCGTCAACACCTGCCAGGAACGCCGCGCCGCCCGCACGGGATCCCTGCTCTCCAGTTCGATGAACACGGCGCGGGTGGACGCGGGGTCGCCGAGGATCTCGTTCATCTCGACGACGACGGAAAACCGCTCGCGCAGGTGCGCGTAGCCGGGACTGGCGCCGGCATCGACGCCGAAGCGCTCGTCTCCGGCCAGCAGTTTGCGCACCTGTTCGTCGCGCAGCGCGGCCAGGGCCTCGCCTGCAGGGACGTAGTCGGGCACCAGTTGGCTCCACATGAACATGGTGAAGAACACGCTGACACCGGACGCTCCCGCCGGGCCGTCGAGTTCGGCGAATATGTCCAGCAGTACCGCCAGCGCCTCGTCGTGGCGACCCGCCTCGCGCGCCTCGACGGCGCGCCGCATGCGTGGATCCATCTCCGTCATCGGACCAGTCCTCCATGGCCCGCGCGCTTGGTAAAGCGGTAAGGCGGCTCCGGCAGGCAGAAGCCGTAGCGCGAGCACACGGCCTCGCGCCCGTCGTGCAGCGCCAGTGCGACGGTCAGCAGGAAAGCATCGCCGATGGCGCCGTTGCGCTGCCCGTACGGCGGCGGCGCGACGTCGAAGGCGATGCGTACCTCGGCCGCCGCCACTTCCTCGCGGGGCAGCGCCAGCTTCGCCAGCGCCGCATGCGTCCGGTCGCAGTAGGTGCGCGCCACGGCGTCGGCGTCGGGCGACGCCGGCACGGCCTCGCCGTCGAGCAGGCGCAGGACGACGGTATTCGTGGCCAGGTCGGCCTGCGCATACAGGATGCCGAGCGCCCAGCTGCCGCGCACGTCGTTGTCGCGCGCGATGAAGGCATCGCGCAACCCCGCCGCCACGTGGCGCAGCTTTCCCATCTTCCGCATGCAGACTCCCGCCTCCCGCCGTCAAAACGGCGAGTGTGCCACAGACGGGTGGTCCGCAAATACGCGCTTTGTCACGCGTCGGTGGAAAACGCGAGCTCCTTCTGGGCATCGAGGGCGGCCAGGCGCTCGGCCAGCTGGGTGCGCATGGCCGTCCAGGCGTCGCCGCCCAGTGCGAGGCGCAGCGGGGCCGGCTGCTGGTCGACGCTGTCGATCATCCGCGACACCATCTTCGCCGGGTCGCCCGGCGGGACGCTGGTGCCCTCCTCGATCATGCGGCGCGCGTGGCTGGCCGGCGACGCGTCGTAGGCCGCGATGCGCGGCGCCAGGCGCGAGCCGCCGTAGCGGAAATTGGTCCGCGCGCCGCCCGGCTCGACCAGCGTGCAGCCGATGCCGAACACGGCCACCTCGCGCGACAGCGCATCGACGAAGCCTTCGATGCCCCATTTGCCCGCATGGTACAGCGAGGCGCCCGGGAAAGCGGCCTGGCCGCCCACCGTCGACAGCTGCAGGATGCGTCCGCCGCCCTGGGCGCGCAGGTGCGGCAGCGCGGCGCGGATCAGCTGGATGGGTCCCAGCAGGTTCGTGGCCATCTGGTGCTGCACGTCCTCGTCCCCCGTCTCCTCGGCCGCGCCGAACAGGCCGTAGCCGGCATTGCTGACGACGACGTCGATCCGCCCCAGCTCGGCAAACGCGCGATCCACCACCGTGCGGATGCCTGCCATGTCCGTCAGGTCCAGCTGCGCCAGCCACAGCGCGTCGCCGTGGCGCGCCTTCAGCTCGGCCAGCGCCGCCTCGCCGCGTACCGTGCCGGCCACGCGGTCGCCGCGCGCCAGCAGCTGTTCCGTCATTTCCTTGCCGAAGCCGCTGTTCACGCCCGTGATCAGCCACGTCCTCGGTTTGCTTGCTTGTCCCATCGTCTGCTCCTGTCGAAAAGCGGGCCCGCTGGTGCGGCCCGATGAAGTACAGCATAATGGCAGCAGGCAAGACTTTGAATGCATGAAAGGCGTGGATCCATGATCGAAAATCCAGAACCCAACGACGACTTGTTTTCCGGCCTGCTGGAACTGGTGCGCGCTCGCTCGGCCCTGTCGGGCGGCCTGCGGGCCGGCGGCCGCTGGGCCGTCGCCTTCCCTGCCACGTCCCAGGTCAAGTTCTGGGGCATCCGCAGCGGCGCCGCCTGGATCGACCTCGGCGACGGCACGCCGCTGCGCGCGCAGGCCGGCGACGTGTTCCTGTTCCACGCGCCCGGGCCGCACGTGCTGCGCACGGACGGCGCCGGCCTGCCCGTGGCGCTGGACACGATCGCCGCGGGCCGCCGCGGCGCCATCCTGCACATCGGCGACGGCGGCGACTTCTTCATGATCGGCGGGAAGGTGGACCTGGACGAAGGCAGCGCCCCCCTGCTGTTCGGCGGCCTGCCGCCCGTGCTGCGCCTGCCGGCGGCGTCGCCGCGCGCGCCCGGCGTCCACTGGATCCTCGACCGCCTGGTGGCCGAACGCGAGGCGGCCCTGCCGGGCAGCGCGGCCGCCAGCGCCCAGCTGGCGCAACTGATGCTGATCGAGATCCTGCGCGCCCACATCGCCGAGCCGGCCCTGCTGGGCAGCGGCTATTTCAAGGCGCTGGGCGACCGCCGGCTGGCGCCGGCGCTGCGCCTGATGCACGGCGAGCCGGGACGCGCGTGGCGGCTGCCGGAACTGGCCGCCGCCTGCGCCATGTCGCGCGCCGGCTTCGCCGACCATTTCAGGCGCGTGGCCGGGGCGTCGCCGCTGCACTACCTGACGGAATTGCGCATGCGCCTCGCGCGGCGCCGCCTGCGCGCGGGCGGCGTCGGGCTGGCGCGGTTGGCGGGCGAGTACGGCTACGGCTCCGAGAGCGCGTTCAGCCATGCGTTCAAGCGCGTGTTCGGCGAGTCGCCGAAGGCCTTCCGCGACGGCGCTGCCGCCTGACGCCTCGCGCCAGGCACCTCACGCCAGCGTACCGCGCACCCGGGCGCGGTCCAGCGGCAGGTCGCGCAGGCGCTCGCCGCAGGCGTCGAACACGGCATTCGCCAGCGCCGCCGCCGCCGGCCCCTGCGCCGCCTCGCCGGTGCCCAGGAACGGTTGGCCGGGGCGGTCGAGCAAATGCACCTCGACCCGGTCGGGCACCTGGTCGAACCGGAGGATGGGGTAGGCGCCCCAGTCGCGCGTGAGCACGCGGCCGGGTTCGAAGCGCACGCGCTCCAGCAGCGTCCAGCTGCCCGACTGGAGGATGCCGCCCTCGATCTGGTTGCGCACGCCGTCCGGGTTCACCACTTCGCCGCAGTCGACGGCCGCCACGGCCCGGGCGATGCGCACCCAGCCCGTCTCGCGCGCCACCTCGACTTCCAGCGCCAGCGCGCAATACGCGGCCAGGTTCTTGTAGCGGGCGAACGCGAAGCCGCGTCCGCGCCTCGGCTGGCCCGGCGCCGGCCTGCGCCACGCCTCCCAGCCGAAGCGGGCAGCCGCTTCCTTCACGACGGCCAGCGCGCGCGGGTCCTCCAGGTGCCGGAGCCGGAATGCCACCGGGTCGACCCCGGCGGCATGGGCCAGTTCGTCCATGAAGCTCTCGATGGCGAACACATTGCAATAGGCGCCGAGCGAGCGCAGGGCGGAACTGCGCAGTTGCGGCACGCCGAGGAAATGGTGATCCACGCGCGCATTCGGCAAGGCGTAATACGGAATCGCGTTGCGGTCGCCCGCCCCTTCCGGCTGCGGCGCAGGCATGGCGGGCGGCGGCACGAAGGGCTTGTCCAGCAGCGTGCCGGCCAGCAGGTTGCCGGCCTTGCCCGGCCGCGTATTGTGGGTGGGGCTGTGCACCGTGTAGCGCCAGTCGGCGATGCGGCCGTCCGGACCCAGCGTCGCCTGCGCCTCGCACAGCATAGGCGGACCGGCCGGTTCCCACCCATGTTCGTCCTCGCGCATCCACTGCACGCGCACGGGTCTGCCTGGGAAGGCGCGCGCCAGCAGCGCCGCGTCGGCCGCCGCGTCGTCGGCGCCATTGTGGCCATAGCAGCCGGAGCCCTCCACGTGGATGCAGCGGATCGCCTCCTTCGGCGCGCCCAGCAGCTCGGCCAGCGCCGCACGCAGCGGGAATACGCCCTGGGAATGGGTCCACACGGTGTACCGGCCCCCGTCCAGCCGCGCGATGGCGCAGGACGGTCCAATCGAGCCATGCAGCTGGTACGGCTTCGTGTACGCGGCGCGCAGCGTGCGCCCTCCCGAACCGGCGCGCACGCCGACGCTGCGACGGGCCAGGATGGTCTCCGTCTTGCCGGACAGGGCCCTGACCAGCGCCAACGGGTCGTTCGTGGCCGGCAGCGCCGCCGGCACGTCCCAGCGCGCCGCCCGCTCCAGTGCCGCCGCAGCCTTGACCGTGCGCCATTCGTGGTCGGCGATCACGGCCAGGAAGCGTCCGTCGCGGACCACCTTCAGCACGCCCGGCAGACCCGCGACGGCCGCCGTGTCGACGTCCAGCAGGCGCGCCGCCGGCGCCGGCGGGCGCACCACGCGCGCGTGCACCATGCCGGGCAGGCGCAGGTCCTGGACGTAGGCGGCACCGCCCGCGACCTTGGCCGGGATGTCGAGCCGGGCGAGGGACTTGCCGGCCAAGGTGTGCAGGGCCGGGTCGCGCGGCGGGGCCTTGCCGTCCGCACGCAGGTGCAGCTGGCGGCCCGCCGGCAGTTCGCCATACGTCGCGCGGCGCCCGTCCGGCGCCAGCATCGCCCCGCCCGCCGCCTTCACGGCCGCCCGGTCGATGCCGAAGCGCTCCGCCGCCAGGCCCGCGAGCGCCAGGCGCACCTCGGCCGCCGCGTGGCGCAGCGCCGTGCCGCTGTCCTGCATCGAGTGACTGCCCGCCGTATAGCCCTCGTCGGGAGTGCGGCCCGTATCCGCCGTCACCATGCGCACCGCGCCGGGCGCCACCATCAACTCTTCCGCCGCTACCTGCAGCAGCGCCGTACGGATTCCCTGCCCCAGCTCGGCCTTGCCGGTGAACACGGTGATCGTATTGTCGGCGTCGATGCGGATCCAGGCGTCCAGCCAAGGCTCCTTGTCCAGGCTACCGGGCAGCTTGCCTTTGCCTGGCGGATTCTCCGACTGCGCCCAGGCAGGACGCAGCGCGAACGCCAGCGTCAGGCAGCCGGCCGCCAGCAGGCGCCGGCGCGCGCGATCGTGCGTGGCTGCGCTCACGCCTTGCCTCCGTTCGCGGGCATGCGCAAGGCGGCGGCGGCGCGGCGCACTGCGCGCAGGATGCGCATATGGGTGCCGCAGCGGCACAGGTTGGCCTGCATGTGCTTGCGGATCTGGGCATCGGTCGGCGCCGGGTGCCGCGCGAGCAGGCGGTCGGCGCGCATCACCATGCCCGCGATGCAGTAGCCGCACTGGGCCGCCTGCTCGTCGATGAAGGCCTGCTGCAGCACGCCCGGACGGACGACGCTGCCCAGCCCCTCCACCGTGGCCACGGGACGCGCGCCGACGGCGGACACGGGCACGAGGCAGGACATGACGGATTCGCCGGCCAGCGTGACCGTGCAGGCGCCGCACTGTCCGAGCCCGCAGCCGAACTTGGCCCCGTTCAGTCCCAGGTCGTTGCGCAGCACGTACAGCAGGGGCGTATCGGGATCGGCATCCACGGCATGGTTGGCGCCGTTCACGCGCAGGCGGTAGGTGGTCATGGCTCGCTCGCTTTCTTGACGCTCTGTTCGAGATCGTTCCAGGGAGCCTGGGCGGCGGCGTGGCGCAGGTAGGCGGCCAGCGCCGTGGTCTGGCCCTCGTCCAGGATGCCGGCAAAGCCGGGCATCCAGCGTCCCGGTTCGCCGTCCGGCGGGTGGATGCCCTCGCGCACGATGCGCACGAGGCTGCGCGGGTCCGGGTCGTACAGCGCCACGGCCTTCTGCAGCGGCAGCGCCCCGCCCGACGTGGGCGCGCGGCCGGCCTCGTGGCAGCGCGCGCAGGCGCCGGCATACACGGCGTAGCCGGCACCCAGTTGCTGCGGCGCGTCGGCCGGGGGCGCGGGCAGGCTGCCGGCAAGCGCCGCATTGCCCTTCGGCGCCGCAGGCGCCTCGGCCAGCCACGCATGGAGCCAGGTCGCCAGGGCCTCCACGTCGGCTGGATCGGCCTTGGCCAGGCCCTGCACGACACCCTGCATCGGCCCGCCCGCCGCGGCGTGGTCCGGGGCGATGCCCGTGCGCAGGTAGACGGCCAGCTGCGCCCGCGTCCACGGCAGCGGCGACGGCGAATTCCGGTTCAGCGCCGGCACGTACCAGCCCTCGGCCTCGCCGCCGTCCAGGAAGCGGCGGCGGTCTTCGCCGCCCAGGCGCGTGCGCGGCGAGTGGCACGCGCTGCAATGGGCCAGCGCATCGGCGACGTAGGCGCCGCGGTTCCAGTCTGCCGGACGCGCCGGATCGGGGCGCCACGGGGTGCGGTCCAGGTACACCACGTTCCAGAGCCCGACCAGCGGACGGAAGCCGAACGGGAACGTCATCGCATTCGCGGGGGCCGGCGCGTCGAGCGGCGTGCGCGTCATGACATAGGCGTACAGCGCCTGCACGTCGGCCCGCGCCAGGCGCGTGTAGTGGTCGTAGGGGAAGGCCGGGTACAGCAGGTGGCCGTCGCGCGACACGCCTTCGCGCAGCGCGCGCGTGAAGGCCGCCTCGCTCCAGTCGCCGATGCCGGTGCGCGCGTCCGGCGTGATGTTGGTGCTGTGGACGGTGCCGAACGGCGTCTCCATCGCCAGGCCGCCGGCATAGGGCCTGGCCGGATCGGCCGTATGGCACGCGGCGCAATTGCCGAGGGCCGCGAGGCGCGCGCCCTTCTCCACCATCGCCGGATCGAAGCGCGGCACCTTCGCGAGCGGCACGATCGCCGGCCGCCACATGATCGCGAAGGCCGCGCCGCCCAGCGCCAGGACTGCCAGCGCCACGAGCCACGGCACGAGGGTGCGGCGGCGGGCTGGCTGGCGGGAGTGGATCGGATCCATGCGCGTGCTCCGGTTGGGATGGCAGGATCATCGCCCCGCCGCGTCCACGCACTCTGTACGGCAGCGCGCATTGTGCGCGTCAATACCGTTGAAATATCGACTAACAATTGCCGAGCAGATTTATACTCGGCATTTCGCCCAACCACCGCCAAGGAATCATGATCCGCCGCCCCCTTTCCTCGATCGCCCTGCTGGTCGCACTCGTCCATGCCGGCGCCCCGGCCCTCGTCCACGCCGCGGGCGCCACCGACAGTGCCGACGCCGCGCCCGCCGCGCGCGAACTGCGCGACACCTATACCAAGTACGAGTACCGCATCCCGATGCGCGACGGCACGCGCCTTTTCACCGTCCTCTACGTGCCGAAGGACGCGTCGAAGCGCTATCCCTTCCTCGTGCAGCGCACGCCGTACAGCGCCGGCGTGCAGGCCGAGGGCGAGCTGCACTACGGCCAGGACCGGTTCCCGAAGTCGATCGGCCCGTCGAAGGAATTCGAGGACGCCGGCTACATCTTCGTCAAGCAGGACGTGCGCGGCCGCTACATGTCGGAAGGCAGATGGGTCGAGGCGACCCCGCACGTGAACCCGCAGCGCAAGCCGGGCGAGGGCCAGGAAAGCCAGGACATGTACGACACCATGGAATGGCTGCTCAAGCACGTCCCCAACAACAACGGCAAGGCCGGCATCCTGGGCATCAGCTACCCGGGCTTCTACACGTCGGCGTCGATCATCGATTCGCACCCGTCGATCAAGGCGGCCTCGCCGCAGGCGCCGGTGACGGACCTGTTCATGGGCGACGACTCCTACCACGGCGGCGCCTTCATGCTGGCCGCGAACTTCGGCTTCTATTCCAGCTTCACGGAGCAGCAGAACCCGACGCCGCTGCCCAAGACCTGGTCCGCGTTCGACTACGGCGCGGCCGACGGCTACGACTTCTTCCTGAAGCACAAGACGATGCAGAACATCCTGGCGACGCTGACGCCGCAGCAGCGCGCCCTGCTGCAGCCGACGATCGAGCATGACACCTACGACGGATTCTGGCAGATGCGCGCCATCGCGCCGCACCTGAAGAACATCAAGGCCGCCGTGCTGACCGTCGGCGGCTGGTTCGATGCCGAGGACCCGCAAGGCCCGCTGACCACCTACCACGCCGTCGGGAAGTACAACCCGTCGATCTTCAACGGCCTGGTGATGGGGCCGTGGGTGCACGGCGGCTGGGCGCGCTACGACGGCAAGCGTCTCGGCAACGTCTCGTTCGACAGCAAGACGGGCGAGTACTTCCGCACCCAGATCCAGTTCCCGTTCTTCGAGGAGCACCTGAAGGGCGTGAAGCCGGCGCGCGCGATCGCGCCCGTGACCGCGTTCGAGACGGGCTCCAACGTGTGGCGCCAGTACCAGGCCTGGCCGCCGGCGCAGGCCAAGCCGCGCACGCTGTACTTCGGCGCGAACGGCACCCTCTCGTGGCAGCAGCCGGCGGCGGCCGCGCCGGCCTACGACGAGTACGTGTCCGACCCGGCCAAGCCCGTCCCCTACATCGGCTACCCGGCCACCGGCGTGCCGCAGGAATACATGGTGTCCGACCAGCGCTTCGCCAGCACGCGTCCGGACGTGCTCACGTACCAGAGCGAGGTGCTGGAGGAAGACGTCACCGTCGCCGGCCCCGTGCGGCCGAAGCTGTTCGTGTCGACGACCGGCACCGACGCCGACTGGGTCGTCAAGCTGATCGACGTGTACCCGCAGGAGTATCCGGCCGGCGAGCGGCCCGCGCGCGGCAACGACGTGGGCGCGCCCGCGGCCACGCTGGCCGGCATGCAGCAACTGGTGCGCGGCAATCCGCTGCGCGGCAAGTTCCGCCACAGCTTCGAGAAGCCGGAGCCCTTCGTGCCCGGCAAGGTGGAGGCGATCGACTACCAGCTGGGCGACGTCAACCACACCTTCCGCCGCGGCCACCGCATCATGGTGCAGGTGCAGAGCTCCTGGTTCCCGCTGGTCGACCTGAACCCGCAGACCTTCGTCTCGATCCCGCAGGCCAGGCCGGAAGACTTCAAGAAGGCGACCCAGCGCGTCTACCACGCGCCGGACACGCCGTCCGGCGTGCAGCTGCTGGTGCTGCCGCGGCCTTGAACGTCAGGACGCGGCCTTGGGCCCCTTCAGGCCGCGTTCAGCAACGCGGCCGCGTCGCCGAGGCTCGGGGCGACGTGCTCGAGCCGCAGACTGGCGACGCCGGCCGCGGCCAGGCGTCCGTCGACGAGGTAGCCGCAATGCCGTCCGGCGTCCTTGGCCCGGTACAGCGCGTGGTCTGCCAGCGCGAGGGCCTGCTGCCAGTCGAGCGGCTCGGCCCCGTGGGCGGGCATCGACAGCGCGCCGGCGCTGATCGTCACGTGCGCCACGGCGCCGGCGCCGGCCTCGATGGGGCTGGCGGCCACCGCGTCGAGCAGTTCGCGCACGACGCCGGCGTGCAGCGCGCGCGCCATGCCGTCGACGTGCACGAGGAATTCCTCGCCGCCCCAGCGCAGCACCGCGCCGCGCGCGCCGACGGCCGCCTGCAGCCGCCGCGCGACCTCGACCAGCACGGCATCCCCGGCCGCGTGGCCGTGGCGGTCGTTGATGGACTTGAAATGATCGATATCGAGCAGCACGAAACACTGCTCGGCCTGCGTGCCCGACCGTGCGCGCGCCGTCATCGCGTCGCGGAAGGAGCGGCGGTTCAACAGGCCCGTCAGCGCGTCGTGGGTGGAATGGAAGGCGAGTTCCTCGTTGAGCAGCCGCAGGCGCCGCGCACCCAGTGCCGAGCGGCGGTACAGGACGCATGCCA
This sequence comes from Massilia sp. YIM B02763, assembly GCF_030412015.1. Classification (GTDB taxonomy): domain Bacteria; phylum Pseudomonadota; class Gammaproteobacteria; order Burkholderiales; family Burkholderiaceae_D; genus Telluria. The sequence goes on from NZ_JASNRD010000001.1 coordinate 149,059, forward strand.
CGGCGCACAGCAGCAGCGCCGTGGCGGCGCCCGCCGAGGCCACGATCTGCCACAGCCGGCGCTTGTGCAACTCCGTGTCCTTCGTGGCGTTCTCGCGTCGTAGCACGTCGTTTTCCGCCGCCCGCCGCTGGGCGTCGAACTGCTCCTGCACCGCCGTCACGGCGTTGGCGCGTTCGGCGGCGCCCAGGCGCTCGCCGATGTCCTGGCGCTCCCGCAGCGCCGCCAGCGCCTGCCGGTAGTCGCCCGCGGCCTCCAGCACACGGCTCTTTTCCTCGAGGGTGTTGACCAGGTCCGGCCAGGACGCCTCCGTCCGCATCGCGGCGGCGGCTTCGTCGATCTCGGCCAGGCCGTCCGCCAGCCGCCCCTGCCCGGCCAGGGCGAGGCCCAGGTTGACCGTCGCCATGCGGGCGATGTGCACGTCGCCGGCACGGCGCGCGGCAGCCAGCCCGGCGCGGGCGCTGCGTTCGGCGTCCGTCCAGCGTTTTTCGAGCAGGTAGCTGTCCGCCATGTTCGCCAGCGCGCTCGCTTCCAGCATCGTCAGTCCGTTGGCACGTGCGATCGCCAGCCCCCGTTCGTAGGCCTGGAGGCTGCGCCCAGGGTGGCCCAGCATGCCCTCGGCGATGCCTTCGATGACGTGCATGCGCACCTGCCGCCCGGGCGACAGGGCACCGCCGGCCGGCACGATGGCGTGCAAGGCGGCCAGCACCTGCTCCGGGGAGCGGGTGTAGACCTTCAGCTTGGCGATCGACAGCCGCAGCGCGTTGGGCGTCGGCTCCGCCATGCCGGGGTGGCGCAGGCCCAGGTCGAGCGCGTGCAGGTAGTGGCCGAGCGCGAAATCGTATTGTCCCAGCGCCAGGTAGATATCGCCGTAGGCCTGTTGCAGCGACGCCGTGAACTCGGGCGCGTTCAGCTTCGCTTCGCGGCTGTCGAGCGCATTCAGCGCGGACAGCGCCGCCGCCGGGCGCGACTCCGCCATGCCCGCGATGCTTGCCAGCGCGCCGTAGGCCGCATTGGCGCGGTCGCCTTCCGTCGCGGCCAGCCGTTCGATCTCGCCCGCCACGCCGGCCGCTCCCGCGGCGTCGCCGCCGTCGGCCTTCGCCTGGCGCAGCTGTTTCAGGTAGGCGATGCGGTGCGCATACGGCGAGCCGGCCTCGTAGCCGGCAGCCGGCTGGGACGCGCCCGGCGCGGCGCAGACGTTGCCGGCGATTGCGATCGCCGCCGCGGCAAGGGCCTTCGCGCACAGGCGCAGGCAGCGGGTGTTGCGTGCTTCGTTCATGCGCTTCATGTCCGTTTCCCTTCGTCCGTCGGCATCCCGCGCCGCGCTAGTCCAGCTGGGGGCTCGCGTCGAGCACGCAGGCCGCGGCGTCGAGCGGCCGCCCGAACCAGTAGCCCTGCATCTCGTGGCACCCGTCCTCCAGCAGCAGGCGCGCCTGCTCCGGCTGCTCGATGCCTTCGGCGACCACGCCCAGGCCCAGGCAGCGCGCCGCCGTCACGATCGCCTGCACGATGGCGCGCGATTCGGCGCTCTGGCCGAGATCCGACACGAACGCGCGGTCGATCTTGACCTTGTCGATCGGCAGCCGCTTGAGATACGCAAGGCTCGAGTAACCCGTGCCGAAATCGTCGATGCTCAGCACCACGCCGGCTTCCTTGAGGCGGTTCATCACGGTGACGCTGCGCTGCACGTCCTGCATCGAGGTCGATTCCGTGAGTTCCAGCTCCAAGGCGCCGTGCGGCAGGCCGTGGCGCGCGAGCGTGTCCACGACGCGCGCGGCCACGTCCTCGTCCAGGAACTGGCGCGCCGACAGGTTGACCGCCATCGTCAGCTCCGGGTGGCCCGCATCGCGCCAGGCGCGCAGCTGGGCGCAGGCCTGTTCCAGCACCCATGCGCCGATCGGGATGATCAAGCCGCTTTCCTCGGCCACGGGGATGAACTCGGCGGGCGACACCTGTCCGTAGCACGGGTGGTGCCAGCGCAGCAGCGCTTCGAACCCGGCCACGCGCCCGGTGCGCAGGTCCACCTTCGGCTGGTACGCCAGCGTGAGCTCGGAACGCGCCAGCGCCCCGCGCAGCTCGTGTTCCAGGCCGCGGCGCTGGGGTTGCCACTGGCTCGCCTCGAATTCCCGCGCCATGCCGTGGCCCTGGGTCTTGGCGTGGCGCAGCGCGGCCTGGGCCTTGCACAACAGCGATTCGGCGTCGGTGCCGTCGCGTCCGAAGACGCTCCAGCCCAGCGTCACGCTGCCGTGGATGGCCTGTGCGCCGACCTGCACGGGTTCGTTGAGCGCCTGCTGCAATGCATGCAGGCGCGCGCAGCAGCCGTCCGCGCCGGCGCGCAGCCATAACAGGAAGGTGCTGCCGCCGGCCCGGGCGACGACGTCGTCCGCGCCGGCCTGATTGCGCAGGCGATCGGCAATCGCGACCAGCACGGCGTCGCCGCACGCATGGCCGTCCTGCTCGTTGATGGCGCGCAGGCCATCCACGTCGATCGCCACCAGCAGTGCGCTGGCGCCGTTGGCGGCCGCATTTCCATCGCCATTGCCGGCATGCCGCCCGACCGCCCGTTCCACCGCCTGGCGGTTGGGCAGGCCCGTCAGCGGGTCGCGGGCCAGGCGCGTGTTGCCCGCCGGTCCGTGCTGGCGCAGGGATGGCGCCTGCGCCGACCGCGCACCGAGCACGTTCAGCCGGCTGACCGTCGACAATGCCGCTTCGCGCAGGGCGACGAGCTCCTCGACCGCGCGCGCCAGCTGGTCCAGCGTGTCGAGCTCCTCGCGCGTCGGCACGCGCGGGACGGTGTCGATCACGCACAGCGTGCCGATGCGCCGGCCGTTGGCGGAGATGGGTATCCCCGCATAGAAGCGGATGGAAGGCGTGCCCGTTACCAGGGGATTCGTGACGAAGCGCGGATCGGCGCTCGCATCCGGCACCACGAACGGTTCGTCGGCGAGGATCGCATACGCGCAGAAGGAGATGTCGCGCGCGATTTCCTGCGCTTGCACGCCGCAGCGCGCCTTGAACCACTGGCGCCCATCGTCGACGAGCGAGACCAGGGCGATGGGCACGGCCAGGCTGGCGCGGGCGATGCGGGCGATGCGGTCGAACAGCTCGTCCGGCTCGCTGTCCAGCAAGCCCGTCGCCCGCAGCACGCGCAGGCGCTCCGGCTCGTCGGGCGGCAGCGGCGCAGCCTGGGCGCGGGAAGCGCCCGCGGCGACGCCCGGTGCCCGATACACGACGATGCCGCCGCCCGCGCCGCCCATGGCCTCCTGCACGGCCAGGCGGGCCTGGGCCAGCAGATCGGCGCCGCCCATGCCGTGACGGTACACGGCGATACCGACGCCCGTGCCGGCCGGCGCCGCCAGGTCGGCCAGAATGCGGCCTGCCGCCGCCAACCCCGCCTGCTGTGCCCCGTTGCCGTCACGGCCGACGACCAGGGCGACGAACTCGCCGTCGAGCCGTGCGGCATAGGCGCCCGGCCCCAGGATCACCGAGATGCTGGCCGCGGCCGAGCGCAGCTGCGCCTCGCTCCTGTCCGCGTCCCCCAGTCCGATGTGCAGCACGGCCACGCCGCCGTGCGCCTGGCCCAGCCCGGCCGCGCCGATCCGGCGTTCGAGCTCGCTCACGAACTCGTAGCCATTGGGCAGGCCCGTGACGGGATCGTGCGTCGCCTCGACATGCATGCGGCGCTCGATCGACTTGCGGGCGGAGATATCGCGCAGGAACAGCGCAAAGCCGGGGCCTTCGGGACGGTGTACCGGACCGACGCGCAGTTCGACCTCGCATTCGCTGCCGTCGCTGGCCAGTACGGCGAGTTCGACCGCGAAGTCGGAGGCGCCGCCGGCCATGTCGAGGAGGCGCTCGATGCCGGCGATGCTGCAGGATTGCGCCGTCCGCGGCGCCAGCAGCGCCGAGAAGTCCTGCGCCAGCGCCTGCGCACGGGTCCAGCCGAACATGGCTTCGGCCCGGGCGTTCCAGCCGGTGATACGGCCGCGCGCATCCACCTCGACGAAGACGTCGTGGACCTGGTCGACCAGCCGGCGCAGGCGCCGTGCCTCCGCGCTGCGCCGCTCCGCTTCCTCGCGCTCTGCGGTGACGTCCATCATCAGCCCTGTATACACGACGCGCGTGGGCGACGCGACGGTACGCGTGGTGCGCATGCGTACCCATACGACGCTACCGTCCCCGCGCAGCAGGCGGCAAGTATGGCGCCAGTCGACGCCGGCGGCCACCGCCTCCTCGATCGACGCGGCCCACGCCGCCCGGTCGTCCGGATGCACGGGCATGGCCGTCCAGTCGGCCCGGATGGCGGCGGCGCTGACCCCGGTGATCTGCTCCCATCGCTCCGACAGGTACAGCAAGCCGCGCCCGCCGTCCGCATCCACGAACCACTGGTAGACGGCAGCAGGCTGGCCGAATGCGCGGCACGGCGTGGTAGCGGCGGCTTGTGCGGTGCGGCGGTGCTGGTGGGTAACGCTGTAAGTCATCGGGTAGTAGCCTGTAGCGGAGTAACGGTGCTCGCGGCACCGCGGGAATATGCATCGGACCGGATCGGCCTGTGGCTCCACTATATCACCGATTTTTCCGACTTTCCCATGGGAATCTTTTATTGATCATCGATTTCATCGGTTAAACGCGGCAATAAAACAACGACGTTGTCGATTTGACGATGTGCATTATCGTTTTTACCGTTTGTTGCGAGGGAACGAGCCCCTTTTTTGCGCTGACGCTGCCACGGTCGCGTGCTAATCTTGGCAAACTTGCCATCGCTTCCGGAGAACTGACTTGACCACCACCGCATGCCGCCGTCGCATTGCCATCCTCCTTGCACTGGCGTGCGCGCTGGGCACGGAAGCGCACGCCCAACCGGCCGCCGGCGCCGCGCCGCTCAAGCAGCAGGTGGCGGCGCGGGTTGACGGCATGTACCCCTGGCTCGACGGCGTCTACAAGGACTTGCATGCGCACCCCGAGATCGCCTTCCAGGAAACGCGCACGGCGGCCAAGCTCGCCGGCGAGATGCGCAAGCTGGGCTTCACGGTCACGGAAAAAGTAGGCAAGACCGGCATCGTTGCCGTGCTGCGCAACGGCAGCGGACCGACCGTGCTGGTGCGCACGGAGCTGGACGGCCTGCCGATGGAAGAAAAGACGGGCCTGCCGTATGCCAGCCGGGCACGGGCCGACAGCGGCGGGCACGAGACCTACACCACCCACAGCTGCGGTCACGACGTGCACATGGCCAGCTGGCTGGGCGCCGCGCGCACGCTGGCCGAACTGAAGAGACAGTGGCAGGGCACGCTGGTCTTCATCGCCCAGCCTGCCGAGGAAACCGTGTCCGGTGCGCGCGCCATGCTCGACGACGGCCTGCTGACGCGCTTCCCGAAGCCGGACTATGCGTTCGCGCTGCATTCCTGGCCGCTGGCCTATGGGACGGTCGGCTTCGAGGCCGGTCCCGTGTCGTCGAATTCGGATGCGATCGAGATCGTGTTCAAGGGCCGCGGCGGGCACGGCTCGGCGCCGGACAAGGCCATCGATCCCATCGCCATCGCGGCGCGCTTCGTCGTCGACGTGCAGACCGTCGTCAGCCGCGAGAAGGATCCGAAGGAGTTCGGCGTGGTGACCATCGGCGCGATCCAGGGCGGCACGGTGGGCAACATCATCCCGGACAGCGTGCAGGTGCGCGGCACCATCCGCTCCTACAGCCCGCAGGTGCGCGACAAGCTGCTGGCCGGGGTGCGGCGCGTGGCCGAGGCCTCGGCCATGATGGCCGGCGCCCCGGCACCCGGCGTCGAGCTGGTCGCCGGCGGCAAGGCGATCGTCAACGATGCGGACCTGGTGCGGCGCACCGAAGCCGTGTTCCGCGACGCCTTCGGCCCGGAAAACGCCAGGCGCATGCCGGCCATGACGGCCAGCGAGGATTTTTCCGCCTATGCCGACGAGGGCATCCCGTCGATGTTCTTCTTTACGGGCGTGTACGACCCGAAGGACGTGGCGGCAGCCGAGGCGCCGGGCGGCAAGCCCCTCGCCTTCAACCATTCGCCGTTCTACGCACCGGTGCCGGAACCGTCGATCAAGACGGCGGCCCAGGCCATGAGCCTGGCGGTGCTGAACGTCGTACGCAAATAAACCGGCTCAGCGGCCTCGCTTGAGGCTGGCGACGGCGTCCAGCAGGCTCGCGCGCGCCGCCGTCCATGGCGTGCCCGCCAGTTCCGCCGCGCAGGTGGCGCAGGGTTCGAAGGGATTGCAGTCGTGCGCCAGTTCGACGTAGTTGGCGCCGACGGCGAGCTTGGCCGCCGCGCTGTCCTTGCGCCCCGCGCCCGCGGAGGCCGGGGCGCCGTCCTTGGCCAGCCACTTCTCGAACGGATCCAGCGCGACGCCCGTCGGCACGTACCAGCGCTTGCGGCCCGGATTCCAGCGTGCGCCCAGGGCGCGGGCTTCGTCTTTTTCGGCGTAGGGGACGTTCAGGAAGGTCATCGTTGGTGGCGGCACGGCGGGATTGCTGGGGGCACCGATGCTAACCCATACGGATCGGATGCGCAATCGCACCCGGCCGACCAAAAAAATGTCCCGGACGCCTCGCGGCGGCCGGGACCAGGCACAACCCCCTTGGAAAAATTGCCGGTTTACCTCTGCATGCCCCAGCGGCGCACCGTCAGGCGCTCGATGTGCTGGAACACGATGTTCTCGAACAGCAGGCCGATCAGGATCACGGCGGCCAGCCCGGCGAACACGCGGTCGGTGAACAATTCGTTCCGGCTCTGGAAGATGTACCAGCCCAGGCCGCCCTTGCCGGACGTGGCGCCGAACACGAGTTCGGCCGCGATCAGGGTGCGCCAGGCGAAGGCCCAGCCGATCTTCAGGCCCGACAGGATGGCCGGCAGCGCCGCCGGCACGAGGATCTGCGCGACCATGCGCACGCCCTTGAAGCCGTAGTTGCGGCCGGCCATGCGCAGCGTCTCGGGCACGGCCCGAAAGCCCGCGTAGGTGGACAGCGCCAGCGGCCAGGTCACGGAATGCATCAGCACGAAGACCAGGCTGCCCTTGCCCAGGCCGAACCACAACAGCGCCAGCGGCAGCAGCGCGATCGCCGGCAGCGGGTTGAACATCGCGGTCAACGTCTCCAGCAGATCGCGCCCCACGCGGCTGGAGATCGCCAGCGAGGTCAGGACGAAGGCGGCGGCGACACCGGCCACGTAGCCCTGCACCAGTACCCCAAGCGACACGCCCACGTAGCGCGGCAGCTCGCCCGAGACGATGCCTTCGGCGAAGGCGCGCGCCGTCTGCAGCGCGCCGGGCAGCAGCAGGTCGTTGTCGGTCCAGCGCGCCGCCAGTTCCCACACGACGGCGAGCACCAGCAGCAGCGCGCCCTTGCGCAGCCAGCCAAACCGGACCAAGCGCTGGGCCGGCGTGAACGGCTGGAGCGCGTCCGGCGCCGCCGTGAAGGCCAGCGCGGCCGCCGGCAATTCGATTTCGGGCCGGATCGGCGGATCCCACTGCGCGCTCATGGCTGCACCGCCTGGGCCGCGCCGGCGCCGCCGACAGGCGCGCCGGCCGCGCCCTCGTCGCCGAACAGCAAGCGGTGGATGCGCGCCGCGGCGGCCTGGAACTCGGGGCCGCCCGCGCTGTGCAGGCCGAACTGGTGGCTGTTGATCTCGGCCCGCACCCGCCCCGGATGCGGCGACAGCAGCAGGATGCGGTTGCCCACCACCAGCGCTTCCTCGATCGAGTGGGTCACGAACAGCATGGTGAACGTCGCCTCCTCCCACAGCGCCTGCAATTCTTCCTGCATGCGCCGGCGCGTCAGGGCATCGAGCGCGGCGAACGGCTCGTCCATCAGCAGGATCTCGGGCTGCATCGCCAGCGCGCGGGCAATGGCCACGCGCGCCTTCATGCCGCCGGACAGCGTGTGCGGATAGGCGTCGTCGAAGCGGCCCAGGCCGACCTTGCCGATCCAGTGCAGCGCGCGCGCCTCGGCCTCGCGCTTCGGCACCCCCGTCGCCAGCAGCGGGAACATGACGTTCTGCCTGACCGTCTTCCAGGGCGGCAGCTGGTCGAACTCCTGGAACACGACGATGCGGTCCGGCCCCGGTCCCGCGACCGGCCGGCCGTCCAGCGCCAGGCTGCCCGCGCGCGGCGCGATGAAGCCGCCGACGGCCTTGAGCAGCGTGGACTTGCCGCAGCCCGAGGGCCCGAGCAGCACGAAGCGGTCGCCGCGACAGACGTCGAAGCTCACGTCCTGGGTGGCCCGCACCGTCCCCCGGTCGGACGGAAACTCGATGGTCACGCCGCGCGCGCGCAGCAGCGGTTCGTTCTGGACGACCTGGAAGGGTAAGACGGTCATGAAGCCTCCTGTTCCCGCACCGACGGTTCAACTGCCCGAGGCCAGCGCCGGGTGCGCAAAGAAATAGTCGCGCCAGCTCGCCGGCTTGTTGCGGATCGCGCCGGCCTGCCCCATGAAATGCGCCAGGCCCAGCGTGTTCTGCGGCGCCACCTTGAACTGGTTCTTAGGATCGGTGACGACCTTCAGCAGCAAGGCGCGGTCGATCTTCGCCTTCGTCACGCGCAGGTAGGCGTCGGCGGCCAGTTCCGGGTTGGCGGCCACCAGCTTCGCCGCCTCGTCCAGCGCGTCGACGAAAGCGCGGTAGGTCTTGGGGTTCTCCTTGACGTACTCCTCGGTGGCGTACAGCACCGTCGACGAACTGGGCCCGCCCTGCACTTCGTAGGAATCGAGCACGACGTGGGCAGCCGGATTGCCGGCCAGTTCCTGGTCCTGGAACGGCGGCGTGGCGAAGTGGCCGTTGATTTCGGTGCCGCCCTTGATGATGGCCGCGGCGGCGTCCGGATGCGGCACCGCCTGTGTCAAGCGATCCAGTCTCGCGAATTCTCCCGTGCCCCAGCGCTTGGCCGCGGCCATCTGCAGGATGCGCGCCTGCACCGAGACCGTCACCGCGGGCAGCGCGATGCGGTCCTTGTCCGTGAAATCGGCGATCGTCTTCACGTTCGGGTTGGTCGAGACGAGGTAGTACGGGAAGTTGCCGAGCGAAGCCACGCCCTTGACGTTCTGGCGCCCTTTCGTGCGGTCCCAGATCGTCAGCAGCGGGCCGACGCCGGCGCCGGCCACGTCGATTGCGCCGGACAGCAGCGCGTCGTTGACGGCATTGCCGCCCGAGAGCTGGATCCACTCGACCTTGATGGGCACGCCCTGCTTCCGGCCGTGCTTCTCGATCAGCTTCTGGTCCTGGGCCACGTTCAGCAACAGGTACACCACGCCGAACTGCTGCGCGATGCGCAACTGGCCTTCGGCCTGCGCCGAGGCGGGGGCAAACGAGGCGGAGAACATGGCGGCCAGCACCGCGGCCGCGCCCAGCTTCTTGAAGATCACACGCATTGGGTTCCTTGTCGATTCGGTGTCAGAACGGCACGTCGCCTTCGATCGTCGTGCGGTACAGCTTGCGGCGCTGGTCGTCCGGGCAGCCGGCCGCCAGGTGCATGAGCGAGCGGTTATCCCAGAACACCATGTCCTGCGGCTGCCACTTGTGGCGATAGATATGCTCGGGACGCGTGCCGTGGTCGAACAGCTGGTCGAGCAGGTCGCGGCTCTCGTCGTCCGGCAAACCCACGATGCGGGTCGTGAAATGCTCGCTGACGAGCAGCGCGCGGCGGCCCGTTTCCGGATGCGTGCGCACGACCGGGTGCACGACGGGCTTCACCTCGTCGATCTGCGCCTGCGTCAGGTTCGGCCGCCACGGGTTCTTCTTCTGCAGGTCGGCGTAGCGGCACAGGTAGCTGTGCTCGGCCTGCGCGTGTTCGATGGCGCGCTTCAGGTGGGCCGGCAGGCGGTCCCAGGCCGTGTGCTGGTTGGCGAACAGCGTGTCGCCGCCATCCTGCGGCAATTCCTGGGCATGCAGCATCGAGCCCAGGCTCGGCTTTTCCTTGTACGACAGGTCCGAATGCCAGAAGTGGCCGGCGTCGCCCAGGCCGATGGGCTGGCCGTTCTCGCGGATGTTCGACACCACCAGCACTTCCGGCTGGGTGGGCAGCTGGAACTGGCGCAGCACGTGGATCTGCAGGGGGCCGAAGCGGCGGCTGAATGCGACCTGCTGGGCGGGCGTGATGTGCTGCTCGCGGAACACCAGCACGTGGTGCACCAGGTGGGCGCGGTGCAGGCGCGCGAAGTCGGCGTCGTCGATGGGCAGCGACAGGTCGAGACCGAGGACCTCGGCGCCCAGCGGCGCGTCGAAGGGTCGAATGGCGAAATGCTGGCGGGTGTTCAGTACGGCGGACATGGGTGCTCGCGGATGAGTCCTGGAGCGCCCAGCGTAGTCACGCGCGACCCGGCCGGCAACGAAGGTTTTCGAGCATCGACATGCAAAAATCCGTGCTGGCGGCCCGCGCGGGGCATGCGGGCGCGGGCCCTGCATGCCCCGTTATATCGATATCATCAAACTGTCTGATGCATGGGCGGGTTCAGCGGCACAGCTGGCCGTGGTCGCCGACAGGCGTGACCACCGGAACGCCGTCCAGGTCGGTGCGCCGCTCCTGTGCCTTGCGCTCCATGAGCGCCCCGTTGCCGGCACCCGGGCTGTCGTCGCGGTAGGCCGCATCCGCCTGCGCCTGGGCCAGGGTCACATAGCGCGCCCCGGCCGCGTCGAGCCGGTCCAGCACGGCCGGCAGCGTCGCCGCGCTCCAGGCCCCCAGGTGGGTCAGCAGCACCTGCGGCACCATCCGTCCATACAGCCGCTCCGACAGCGCCTTGTTGCGGGCGATCTGCTCGTCGATGCGGCGCAGGTAGTCCGCCTTCATCTTCTCGACGGCGCCCGCATCGCCCTTGTCCAGGCAGCGCGCGTACGCATCCGTATAGGCCCAGTCGTCGAAGCCGAGCGCCACGTCGGCCACGCGGTAGCCCTGCGCCTTCAGGCGCGCCAGCGCCTGGTCGTGGCGCTCCCCCTTGCCGCCCGCGTCGAGGAAGGGATAGCGCAGCCAGTGCCAGTCGTCCTCGCCCATGCGCTCGCCCAGCAGGGCCTCGTTGGCGGCGGCGTCGTCCAGCCAGGCCTGCAGCGACGGGGCCTGCGACAAACCAAGGTGGCTGAACGTGTGGTTGCCCAGCGGGTAGCCGGCCTGGCGCCAGCGCACCAGTACCTCGGCGCTGCCGGGGTGCTCGCGCAGGCCCTTGCCGTTGACGAAGCCATAGGCCTCGGGTACGCCGTGGCGTTTCAGCGTGTTGATATAGGACTGGGCGATGCCGCCGCGCGTCAGGCCGCGCGGCAGCGGCCCGTGCACGGGCAGGTCGTCGACGGTGACGGCGACGTCGAAGCGGTCGGCTGCGGCGTCGGCGGCGTCGGCGGCGGCCGATGGTCCCGCGGCGAGGAGCGCGCCGCACAGCAGCGCAAGTAAACGAAGGGGTGGTTTCAAGCGTCTGTCTCCGTGGTCCGATGGCTCGATTATTCCCCGAACCATGCCGATCATGCAATCGCCGCACTGGATACGCGGCCACGAATGGCCGTATCATGGACGGATCGCCAACCCGACAGGACCTTCCCGCATGCGCCAGCTCCTCGCCCTCGCCGTCTTGACAGCTTCCGTTTCCCTGGCCGTCCACGCCGCGCCGGCCGCTTCGCCCGTGATCCCGCGCGGCGTCGTCGCCGATCCCGCGCCCGATGCGCGGCATCCCGCGGCCAACCGCCAGGTGCTGATCCTGAACCAGGGCAGCGGCATGAACGCGCTGTTCATGCTGGCCGCCGGCAGCGGCCCGAAGCCGACCATGCTGCTGCTGCACGGCCTGCCCGGCAACGAGCAGAACCTGGACCTGGCGCAGGCCGCGCGCCGCGCCGGCTGGAACGTGCTGACGCTGCACTACCGCGGCAGTTGGGGTTCGGCCGGGCGCTTCTCGCTGGCCGGCGCCGGCGACGACGTCGATGCCGCCATGGCTTACCTGGAGCAGGACGAGAACGTGCGCCGCTTCCAGATCGACACCCGGCGCATCGTCGTCGCCGGCCACAGCATGGGCGGCTTCTTCGCCGCGCGCTACGCCGCCACCCATGACGACGTCGCCGGCGCCGTCCTGCTGGATCCCTGGAATATCGGCGCCTCGGGCAAGGAAGTGCGCGCCCATCCGGAAACGCGCCAGGACCGCATCGCCGCCATGGGCGAGGATTTCGGCACCAGCCTCGCGGGCACCGACGCCGCCGCCCTGATGCGCGAAGTCGAGGCCCATGCGGACGACTGGGACCTGGCCGGTTTCGCCGACGGCCTGGCGCGCAAGCCCCTGCTCGTGATCGGCGCCCAGCGCGGCCTGGCACCCGGCCTCGCGCCCGTGGTGGCGGCCGTCAAGTCCAGGCCGGGCGCGCAGCTGCAGTCGATCACGCTGCCGTCGGACCACGCGTTCGCCGACCACCGTATCGCGCTGGCCGCGGCCACGGTGCGCTGGCTCGATGCGCGCGCCAAGCCTTCAAAGGGACGCTGAGCGCAGGTTCGGCGCGGCGCGCGCGCCGGTTGACCAGGCTTCATGCGGCCGGTATCGTTGATGAAGAAATCGATTTCACCATAACGATACCAGGAGACCGCATGATCCCTTCCCGTCCGCGCCTGCTCGCCGCGTGCGCCTTGCTGCTCGGCGCCGCCGAGGCCACCCACGCGGCCCATGCCGCCGACGCCATCCAGGTCAACCAGCTGGGCTTCCTGCCCGGTTCCCGAAAGCTCGCGATGGTACCGGCGACGGCGGCCGGGCGCTTCCAGGTGAAGGATGCCGCCGGCAAGGTCGTGCTCGAGGGCCCGCTGGGCAAGGCGGCGACGTGGGACGCGTCCGGCCTCGCCGTGCGCACGGCCGACCTGTCGGCCCTGCGCGCGGCCGGTACCTACCGCATCGCCGTGGCCGGCGTGCCCGATTCCACGCCATTCCCGATATCGCCGGACGCCTACCGTCTCCTCGACGCCGGCGCCATCCGCGCCTATACGCACAACCGCGCCGGCATCGCGCTCGATGCGCGCGTGGCCGGCGCCTGGGCGCGCCCGGCCGGCCATCCCGACGACCGGGTCCTCGTCCACCCGTCGGCCGCCTCCGCCAAGCGTCCTGCCGGCACCGTCATCGCCAGCCCGAAAGGCTGGTACGACGCCGGCGACTACAACAAATATGTCGTCAACTCGGGCATCAGTACGTACACGCTGCTGGCCGCCTACGAGCACTTCCCGGCGTGGTTCGACAAGCTTGCGCTCGACCTGCCGGAAAGCGGCAACGGCCTGCCCGACCTCGTCAACGAAACGCTGTGGAACCTGGACTGGCTGGCCACCATGCAGGACCCCGGGGACGGCGGCGTGTACCACAAGCTGACCAACTTGTCGTTCGACGGCATGGTGATGCCCGACAAAGCGACGGCGCCGCGCTACGTGGTGCAGAAGACGACGGCGGCCGCCCTCGACTTCGCCGCCACGCTGGCCGCGGCCAGCCGCGTGCTTGCGCGCTTCGACGGCAAGGCGCCGGGACGTTCGCAGCGCTGGCTTGCCCAGGCGGAAAGCGCATGGCGCTGGGCCGTCGCCCACCCCGCCGTGCGCTACCGCCAGCCGGCCGACGTCAAGACGGGGGAATACGGCGACGACAAGCTGGACGACGAATTCGCCTGGGCCGCCGCCGAACTGCTGGCCGCCACGGGCAAGGCCGAATACCGGGATCCGGCCCAGGCGGCCCAGGCGGCCGGCAGCGCGCGCAAGACGGAACCCGACTGGGGCGACGTGCGCGCCCTCGGCTGGATCACGCTCGCCGGCCAGCAGGAACGGCTGCCCGAGGATGCGGCGGCGGCGCGGCGCCAGATCGTGGCGGCCGCGGACACGCTGCTGGCGCGCTGGCAGGCATCGCCCTACCGCCTGGCGATGGCCGGCAAGGACTTCATCTGGGGCAGCAATGCCGTCGTGCTGAACCAGGGCGTGATGCTGGTGCAGGCTTACCGCATCACGGGCAAGCGCGACTATCTCGACGCGGCCCAGTCCGCGCTCGACTACACGCTGGGTCGCAATCCACTAGCGGTCTCGTACGTGACGGGCTTCGGCACCCGTTCCGCCATGCATCCGCACCACCGCCCGTCGGTGGCCGACGGGATTGCCGCGCCGGTGCCGGGCTGGCTGGTGGGCGGCCCCAATCCGGGCCAGCAGGACGCGAAGGATTGCAAGGCGGCGTACGCGGCGCAGGCGCCGGCGCTGTCCTGGCTGGACGACGCGTGCAGCTATGCGAGCAACGAGGTGGCGATCAACTGGAATGCGCCGCTCGTGTACGTGGCGGCGGCGTTGCAGGTGCTGGAACGCTGACCTGGAAACCGTCGTCCCTGCGAAGGCAGGGACCCAATGTTGCTGGCGCCGCGTTGGCGCATACGGAAACCGGGTCCCTGCCTGCGCAGGGACGACGTTGGTCAAGTTCGCGCTGTCTCTACCACCCCATCTTCTGCTTGATGAACGCCGTCAGCTTCTGCGCGTTCTGCTGGTGCTGGAACACGCGCGGGTGATGACCATAGCCCGTGAACGGGAAGAACACCGTGTCGATGCGCTTGTCCCCGTCTTCCTTGCGCATGCGCTCCACCGCCGTCTTCACGTAGCCGGGCCATGGGGAGCCAGGCCGCGTGGCGTCCATGCTGCCCAGCGCGCACACGATGTAGGCGTTCGGGTAGAGCTGGCGCACGCGCGTGACGAACTTGCGGTAGGCGGCGATGCGGCCCTCGTCGTCCGGCTCCGGCTGCAGCTTGTGGTCGCGGCCGATGAGCCAGGAGTCGTTCTGCATCAGGTTGACGACGACCACGTCCGGCGTCCAGCGCTTGAAGTCCCACTGCGTGTCGTTGTCGCCGACGGCACTGAGCTGGTCGTAGAAGTCCGGCATGGTGAACGGGAACCAGCTGATCATCACACCGATGCCGCTCTGTGTCGTCATGTGCAGTTCCGCGTTCAGCTTGCGCGCCGTGATGGCCGCGTACGACAGGTAGCTGTTCTTGTCGCGCTTGACGGCATCGTCGCCGTTGAACGGCGCCTCGTTGCCCATGCCGCTCGTGATCGAGTCGCCGAAGAATTCGATATGGCGCTTCGGGCGCGGCGGCGGCGCCAGCAGGGTCGCGCCGTCGTCCAGCGCCAGGCCGCGGAACGTGGTCGTCCCCTCCTCGCCCTCGGTGCGCTTGAAGATCAGGAAGCTGTGCTTGCCAGGCGCAAGGCCTTGCGCGACCTCGTAGGTCTGGCTGCCCTTGGCGGCCTGCAGGATCAGCGGGCTCGCGTCCTGGCCGTCGATGATCACGTTGAAGTAATTCAGGCCACGCTCGTCGTCCAGCGTCACGGACAGCGAGGTGCCCGTGAAGTTGCCGGCGATCTGGGTCGCGGGCCAGGAGATGACGGGCGCCTGCGGGTCGGCGAAGTCGATGCGGCCCGTGTATTGCAGGTTCTTGTCGCTCGGTGCGACTTGCGTGGCCGCGAAGGCGGAACCGGCGTACAGCAGGCCCGCCAGCAGCGCGGCGCAGGTGTTCAGGGTAGTCTTCATGCTATTCCTTCGAAGTGAACAACCCGGCCGCCTGCGCGACCGGGCTGCGTTGCCATCTTGCGATTACAGCTTGATCGTCACCGGCTTGCCGTCGTAGTCGACGGTCTTGTCGGCCGCATCCAGGTCCGCCGCCGGCACCACGCCCTGGCGCAGCACGCGCACCTTGAACTGGCGCTTGGCGACCATGCCCTTGTACTGGCCGGCGCGCGCGCCGATGGTCACCGTGCCCGCCTTGTCGTCGTAGCTGACGGGAATGCGGCTCGCCTCGCCGCGCTCATAGGCGTTGCTGACGCCGTCGTCCTCGTACAGGCTGGCCTGGCCGCTGGCGCCGGCGACGACCTGCAGCACGATCGGCGCATCCGGCTTCTCGTCCACGTACTGCGTCACGGGTCCCGTCGTCACGATGCTGCCCACGCGCAGGAAAACGGGAATGCGGTCGAGCGGCGCATCGACGGCGGCCGTGGTACCGCCTTTGTGGCGCATACCCGTGTCGAAGTCGACCCAGTCGGCGCCGGCCGGGAATACCACCGCGCGCTTGCGCGCCTCGTAGCTCGTCACCGGCGCCACCATGAAGGCGGGGCCGAACATGTACTGGTCCTTGATGTCCTTGACGCGCTCGTCGTGCGGGAAGTCCATCACGAGGCCGCGCATCATCGTGCCCGAGTTGTAGTGGGTGTCAGCCGCCATCGTGTAAATATAGGGCATCAGCTGGTAGCGCAGCTTCAGGTAACGGACCAGATTGTCGCGCATGGCCGCGTCGTCGCCGGCGATATTGTAGATCTCGCGCTTGACGACTTCGCCGTGTGAACGGAACAGCGGCGAGAACGCGCCGAACTGGAACCAGCGCCAGTTCAGTTCACGCCATTCGCGCATGTCTTCCGGCTTGGCCTGGTTCGACGTCGTCGCGCGGTTCTCCTGGGCCGAGCCCACGTCGCCGCTCTGGAAGCGGTTTTCCTGCGCATAGCCGCCGATGTCGTGGGTCCAGTTCGGAATGCCCGACATCGACATGTTCACGCCCGACGCGATCTGGTCGTACAAGTTGTTCCAGCGGCCCGCCGTGTCGCCGCTCCAGACGGCCGTGGAATTGCGCTGGATGCCGGCGAAGCCCGAGCGCGACAGGATGAACTGGCGCGTATCCGGCTGGTCGCGGCGCAGGTGCGCGACCATGCCGCCCGAGTGCACCAGGCTGTAGGGATTGAAGGTGATCTCGCCGGGGCCGTAGACGGTGGGGCCGATCAGCTTCTTGAAGTCTTCCAGGCGCGAGTTCGACAGCACGTCCGGTTCCGTATTGTCCATCCACCAGGCGTCGAAGCCCAGGTCCACCACCTTCTTGATCTGGCGGTAGTAGATGTCGCGCGCTTCCTGCGTGTACGGATCGTAGTGGCTGTTCTTGTAGCCGGGGCCGACCCAGTCCAGCGCGCCGTCCTCCACGTTCTTCGTCCACATGTATCCCTTGGACGCCAGTTCCTTGTAGTTCGCCGTATTGGCGTAGAACTTGCCCCAGATGGAGATCATGATGCGGGCGTGCTGCTTGTGCACGGCGTCGACCATGCCTTTCGGATCCGGGAAGCGGACCTTGTCGAAGTCGTGCGAACCCCAGCCGTCTTCCGGCCAGTAGAACCAGTCCTGCACGATGTTATCGAGCGGCCAGCCGCGCTTGCGGTACTCGGCCACCGTGTCGAGCAGCTGCTGCTGGGTCTCGTAGCGCTGGCGCGATTGCCAGAAGCCGTACGCCCACTTGGGCATCATCGGCGCCTGGCCCGTCAGGGTGCGGTAGCCGGCGATCACGCGGTCCATGCTGTCGGCGCTGATCACGTAGTAGTTGATCGCCTCGGCGATCTCGGACGACATCGTCAGCGAATGGCGTTCCGGCGCGGGCAGCGGGTCGTTGTGGGTCATCGCCACCATGCCGCCCGACGCCTTCCATTCCAGGTGCAGCTTGACCGGCTTGTCCTTCTCGAACTTCACCTCGAAGTTGTGGTACCACGGGTTCCAGCCCTGGCGCCACACGTCCATGACCTGCTTGCCGTCGATGGACAGCGTGGCATAGTCCGAGGAATACAGCTGCATCTTGTGCACGCCTGCCTTCGGGCTCGCCATGGCGCCGTCCCAGACGACCTTGACGTCCTTGCCCGCCAGGTCCTTCATGGCGGGCAGTTCCTTCGGCCAGTATTCCGCCAGGTCCTTCAGGTACTGGTAGCTGATGTCCTTTTCCTGGCGCGTCAGCGCCAGCTTGCCGTCGATATAGTAGCGCGCCGTCAGGCCGCCGGGCTTGCCGTCGGCGTCCGTCAGCGTCAGGTCGCGCGACAGCCAGGCATAGGGCTTGGGATCGCCGAATCGGCTGATGCCGTTGTTGTCCCACAGGACGCCGTAGTTCTTGTCCGAGACGACGAAGGGCACGGCCGCGATCATATTGTGCTGCTGCAGCAGCACGTCCTCGCCGTTGTAGTTCATCTGGGCGTTCTGGTGCTGGCCCAGGCCGTAGTAGGCGTCCTTCGTGCCGTGGTTGAAGCCCTGCTTGATCGCCAGGTAGGGCTTGCCGCCCACCGTGACGGGCGCCATCGCTTCCGATGCCTGCGCCAGGAAGACCTTGCCGGCGGCGTCGAAGAAGCGCACCTGCCCGTCCTTGAGCGACACTTCGGCGGCGATCTTCGCCGCCTTCAGGCGCACGGTGCCGGCGCTGCCGCCTTTCGCATCCACGCTGAAGCTGCACCCGCACGGCTTGGCCACCGTCATCAGCGAGGGCGTCAAGGCCTTGCCGGCCTGGTCGAGTTTCAGCACCTGGACGATGTTATCACTCATCAGGTTCAGGCGCACCACCTTGGCGGCGCCCGCGTCCGGGGTCACCTCGATGCCGGTGGCGGTTTTCTGGTAGCTGCCGGCCAGGGCCTGGCTGCCGGCGGCCAGCAGCATGGCGGCTGCGGCGAGTCGGGTCAATCGCATATGTCTGTCTCCTTGATGTCGTTGCGCTGCGCCGTCGGCCTTGCGCAGGCAGGGGCCCAATCTTGCGTGCTGCCCGAGAAATTGGGTCCCTGCCTTCGCAGGGACGACGGCATGTGTGTGCGTACCGGGTCAGTACGTGCCCATCCGGACCTTGAGCACCGTCGGCGTCGCCGGCAGGTTCAGGCCGTAATCCGTCTGGTCGCCGTTCCAGTTGCGCTCCATGACCCAGTTGCCCCTGGCGTCGAAGTGTCCCTCCTCCACGCGCGCGAACATCGCGGGCTTGCCGGCATTGGCGCCCGTGCCGGACAGCTTGACGCGGATCTGCTGGCCGATCAGCACGAACTCGTTCGGTCCCGTCTGCGCGATGGCCACGCCGCCGGACGGCTGCTCGGTGCCGGCCATGTACTCGTTCTTGTCGCGCAGGTATTCGCGCTCGCCGAACTGGAATTCGCGGAACGACAGCGTCGCCTTCCAGCCGTCCATCTCGACGTGCTGGGCCGCGCGGTCGTCGCCTTCGGACACGCCGTACGTGCGGCCTTCGAACGCCCACTTCGCCCACTGGCGCTGCAGCGGCGCGAACACGCCGTAGATCTTCGCGAACGGCTCGACCATGCGCTTGTCGGTGAACTTCGCGCCGAGCGGATAGTTGCTGTACTCCGCATAGTCGATGCCGAACGGCGCCACGCCCAGCGCGCCCTTGCCGATGATCTGGTAGACGTAGCGCGCGTAGCCGGCGGCATTGCCCATCTCCGGCACCATCAGCGCATTGTCCGGGCGCTGGAACTGGCGCAGGATGGCGTCGACCTTGTTCGACTCCGGCATGTAGATGTCCGGGCCGGCGAACTCGATGTGCGGCGCCGCGGCGCGCCAGATGCCGAGCACGTCGTGGGTCGGGCCGCCGCTGGCGAAGTCCTTCTTCCACGGCGCGGCCTGCTCGCCCGGCTGCACGCCGGCGGGGTCGCGCAGGGCGTTGTTGACGAACATCGGCAGGTCGTAGACGGCGCGGCCGGCCTTGGCGATTTCCTCGATGTAGCTGGCGATCGCCCAGGCGTGGAAGTACTGGTCCGCGTACTCGCCGTAGACTTCGGCCCACGTGCCCTGCCGCGGATGCGATGCGGGCGGCTTCTGGCGGGCCAGCACGGCGGCCGGCACCGGCTGGCGGAACGCGCTTTCCGCACGCGCGCCATAGTCGCGCGCGACGCCATAGGTGCCGACCTCGTTCTCGACCTGCACCATGATGATGGTCTTTTTATCGCCGTCGATGCGCTTGATGTGCTCCATCAGCGCGACGAACGCCTTCTTGTCGGCCGCCAGCGTGGCTTCGCCGTGCGGCGAATGGCTGTAGCTGGTCTTGCCGTCCTTGTCGATCATGCGCGGGAACCGTGCATTGTCGAACTTGACCCATTCCGGCGTGTAGGCGGCGCCCGTGTTCTTCCAGGTGCCGAACCACAGCAGCACCAGCCGCATGTCGAGCTTGCGCGCTTCCTGGACCAGGGTGTCGACGTAGGAGAAATCGAACGTGCCTTCGCGCGGTTCGATCTGCTCCCAGGCGACGGGGATCTCGAGCGTGTTGGCGTGGGCATCCTTCAGCGCGGCCCAGACCTTGGGCAGCGCGGCGGGATAGTTGCTGGAGTTGTGGGCTTGTCCGCCCAGGATCAGATAAGGGGCGCCATCGACCATCAGGGCGTGGCGCCCGTCCTTGGCGACGATGCGGGGCATCTCGGTGGCCGCGTGGGCGGCGGCGAAGGCCAGTGCGACGCACAGGCCGAGCAGGCGCGTAGCGGTTTTCTTGGCAGGTTTCTTCATGCGCTGGAATATCCTCGTCGAGTCTCGTTCAGCAGAAGTGAAAAAAAGGCGGCGGGCCCGGAGGCACGCCGCCTTGCGCAACGCTTAGAACGAGTAGCGCAGCGATGCCGTGTAGCGCGGACCCGAGACGAACCAGGCGCGGCCCTTCTCGCCGATCGACTGCTGCATCAGCTGCTTGTACTTCGAGTCGGTCAGGTTCTGCGCTTCCACGCCGAGCGACAGGTTCTCGGTGAAGTTGTAGAAGAACGAGGCGTCCAGCTGGCCATAGGAGTCGGCATACACCGGCAGGCCCCAGGCGAGGTTGGTGGCGCCGACGGTCGGGCTGTTCGGGTTGGTGTCGGTGGCATCGGTACCGCGGGTACCGGACACGTTCACGCCCTGCAGGTTCTTCGAACGCCAGTTCCAGGCCAGGCGCGCCGATACGGGGCCCTTGTCGTACATCAGCGCGATGTTGTACGTGTTCTTCGACAGGCCTTGCAGCGGCAGGTCGCCGAATGCCGTGCCGTTGGTGTCGCAACCGTTCAGGCTCAGGTTCAGGTTGCTGGTGCCGCCGTCGCTGCCGGAGCAGTATGCCGAGAACACGGGGTTGTACAGCTTCTGCTTGCCATCCACGTAGGTGTAGTTGGCCTGCACGCCGAAGCCCGACAGCCAGCCCGGCAGCTTGTCGAAGTACTGCTGGTAGGCGATCTCGACGCCGCGTGCGGAGCCGCGCGCGCCGTTGACCGGGGCCGTGACGTTGAAGTTGTAGGTCTGGCCGTTGGCGCCCTGCAGCGGATAGCTGTAGGTCTGGTTGATGATGATGTCCTTCAGCCGCTTGTTGAATACGGCCACCGTCAGCGAGCCGGCCGGCGCGAAATACCATTCGGCCGTCAGGTCGACCTGGCGCGACTGGATCGGACGCAGGTTCGGGTTGCCGTCGCTGCTGCCGGTCAGGCTGATGTTGTTGACGATCAGGTTGTTGCCGACCAGCGTCGTGTCGTTGGTCTGCGACAGCGTGGTGTAGCCCTGCAGCTGGGTGAAGTCCGGACGCGAGATGCCCATCGCCGCCCCGAAGCGGAACTGCAGCTTGTCGGCGGCCTTCATGCGCAGGTTCAGGCTCGGCAGCACGTTGTGGTAGCTGTTGTCGTAGTCGCGCGCCTGCGAGAACGCGGCGATGTTCGGGATTTCCGGACCGGTGACGGTACCGCCCGCACCGGGGACGGGGGTCGTGGTCGGCGGCGTGAACACGGTATAGCCGCGCGCCGTCATCTTGGTGTTTACGTAACGCAGGCCGATATTGCCGTCGACCGGATGCTTCAGGTCGTCGAAGCCGAAGCGCAGCTGCGTGTAGAACGCGCCCGTCTTCTCGCTCTGCGAGTTGGTGCCTGCGGGGTCGGTGCCGAACGTCGCCGCGTTCCAGGTGCCGCAATTCGGCGCGGTGCCGTTGGTGGCGGCAACCTGGCGGCACAGCACGTCGTAGTAGCTGTGCAGCGTGGCGTAGCTGCCCGGGTAGCCGGTGGCCAGCGACGTGTTCGGGAACACCAGCGACGGCACGTTGGTACCGTTGTTGAAGAAGTTCGTGAACTGGTGGAGCTGGGTCTGGTTGCTGAAACGCGGATCGCTCAGGTAGGCCAGCTGCGGCACGCTGGTGCCGTTCGGTCCCGGCACGGCCAGCTCACCCTGCCACGGCTGGGTGATGGCGGCCCAGTTGTAGCTCGGATTGGTGTTCTGGGTGACGGCATCGCGATCCGTGAAGCGCACGCCGAAACGCACGTCGCGCAGCACCGGATGGTCGAACGCGTACTTGGCGTCGAGCTTCAGCGCCCATTCGTCCGCTTCGCTGCGGTCCATGTGCTCCTGGGTGAAGGCCCAGTAGTAGTTGTTCGGATCGGCCAGGAAGGCGCGCTGGGCGTCGGTGAACGTCAGCGAAGGCACGCTGCCGCGCAGGTCGATGGTTTCGTCCTGCATCTTGACGGCGGTGGCGACGGTCGAGTCGAAGCTGTGCGATTTTGCCTTGATGCGCTGGACGTCGGCGTCGAAGGTCCACTCGCTGCTCGGGCGCCAGGTCGTGTGCCAGGAAACGTCTGTGGTGTCCGACTTGCGGTTGGCAGCGCGGGTGTCGGCGCCGAAGTCCAGGCCCTTGTCGATGTCGTCGTACAGGGTGCCGGTCAGCAGTGCGCCGGAAGCGTCGTAGGTGGCGCCCGGACGCACGCCGATGTTATAGGTGCTGGCGGACGAGAAGATCGCCTGCTCGTCCCATTCCATCTTGTACTTCGACTTGAAGTAGGTCAGCGAGGAACTCAGCGTGGCATCCTTCTTCCACTGCAGGGCCGCATAGGCGCCTTCGCGCTTGCGGTCGAAGTTCAGCGTACGCCATTGCGAACCCTTCGGTATCCACACGGTGCGGCCCGGCTCGATGTTCGTGCGCGGATAGTAGGGCTCGACCTGGAAGGCGTCGGTACGGGTCGCGCTTTCCGAGTAGGCCAGGTCGACCAAAGCGCCGATCTCGCCGAAGCCCGTCTTCCAGCGGTCCGAGAACATCACCGAGCCGGACGGCGACCAGCTGCCCTTCTTCAGTTCCGAATACGTGTTCTGCAGCGAGACGGCGACCTTGCGGCCCTTGAAGTCGAACGGCATCGCCGTGCGCAGGTTCACCAGGCCGCCGATGGCGCCTTCGATCTGCTCGGCCGACGGGTTCTTGTAGATGTCGACGCCGGCCATCAGTTCCGGCGGGACGTCCTCGAAGTTCAGCGAGCGGCCGCCGTTTGCCGAGAACGAATCGCGGCCGTTCAGTTCGGAGCGCACGTAGGTCAGGCCGCGGATGTTCACGCCCGAGCCTTCGACTGAATAGTGCTCCGGGTCGCCCTTGGACATCGTGCGGTCGATGGTCACGCCGACCACGCGCTGCAGCACTTCGGTGACCGAGCGGTCCGGCAGCTTGCCCATGTCCTCGGCCACGATCGAATCGACGATCTCGTCGGAGTTCTGCTTGAGTTTCTGGGCCGAGTTCAGCGCGGCGCGCTGGCCCGTGACGACGACCACGTTGCCTGCCTGCTGCGGGGCCGGCGCATTCTGGGCACCCTGGGCGCCCACCTGCTGCTCGTTGGCGCTCTGCGCCAGTGCGGCGCCGCTGGCGAGCAGCGCGATTTGCGCTGCGGCGACGGCGATCGCGGTTTTCTGGAACTGTTTCATACTGTCTCCTATCGGCTGTCAATCGCATCCACGTTCGTGCGCGGATGCCTCTCTACTTCAAATCGCCGGCCACTGGCGGGCCGGCTTCATCGATGATGATTCTCGAATTCCTTCGCCCGCCGTCGCATGCCCCTCGTCGTATGCCCATCCGGGCATGAAATCGATTACGCGCACCGCTAAAGGTCGTCATCGCGGGTCTTTCCTGTCAGGGTATGGCGGGTTTGCCGAACACGATGCCGCGCCCGGCCGTGGTCATGTAGACCACGCCGTAGCGGTTCATGTCGCCGACGACCAGCTGGGCATCGCCCGGGCCGCCGTACTGGTGGGCGTCGTCGTTGATCCGGACCCACGACACGCCGTCGTCGATGGAGCGGTACATGCCGCGCACGCCGCCCACGGTGCCCCAGATATAGACCGCCGGGACGTCCTTGCCGGGCGCCGCTTTGCCGAAGCCGAGCGCGCCGCACCAGCGCACGCCCGCCACGTCGTCGAAGTGCGCGCCGCCGTCGCGCGAGCGGGCCAGGCCGCCGTCCTTGAGCGGCACCCACAGCTCGCCCTTGCGGCCGGGCGCCGCGCGCAGCAGGAGCGCACCGCCCGCCGGCAGCGACGCGCGCCGTGCGAAGCTGGCACCGCCGTCGCTGCTGGCCAGCAGCGCGCCCGTCGCCGCTTCGTACACATAGAAGGTCGCCGGATCGACGGGGTCGGCCACGGGACGCAGGTTGGCGCGCGTTAGCCCCTGCACCTCGGTCCAGCTGGCGCCGCCGTCGGCCGAGCGCCAGGTCGTCGCCGCACGCTCAGGGATGTGCAGGATGACGGCGCCGTCGGCCGACAGCGCGAGCTGGCCGCGGCGGCCTTTCAGCGCGACCGTCTTCGTCCAGGTGGCGGCGCCGTCGCGCGTGACGTACATGCTGTCGCCCAGGCGCGCCATGATCCGCGGCGCGCGCGCGGCCACGTCCAGGCCCGTCGTGGTGCCCATCTGCGGCGCGTGGATGCGGCCGTGGCGGGTCGGGTCGTCGTGCAGGTATCCGTCGATGTCGCCGATGGCCGACACGAGCGGCCCGCCGGGGATGCTGACGAGGCCCAGCGGCACCGTCTCCTCCATGCCGGCGACGGTGAAGGTCCAGGCGGCCGGCGCGGCGTCGATGTCGGCGGCGCGGAACACGCCATTGCCCGAGGTGACCCAGACGGCCTTGCCGTCGCCGCTGTCGAATGCCACGGAACCGGTCCAGTGGATGCCGTGGCCCTTCAGCCAGGGCACGCCGGCAGCTTCCTTGACGAAGCCGCGCCCGATCACGTCGGTCCAGTTCCTGCCGCCGTCCGTGGTCGTGAAGATGCGGTCGCCCTTGGCGTCGCCCTGCGCGAGGAAGGTATTGATGGTGGAGACGACGAGGCGCCGCGGGTTCTTCGGGTCCACGCCGACGCCCGCGAACGGCGTGGTCCAGCCGCGCGGCGTGATGTCGGTCCAGGTGCCGGCCGCGATGGCGTACTTGAAGACGGCGCCCCGGTTCGTCGGCTCCTTGCCTTCGCGGTCCGGATGCGGGCCGGCGCCGTTGGCGTAGGTGACGACGAGGTTGCCGGCGCCGTCGAGCGCGGCGCGCTGCGGCATCAGCCCGTCCGGGCCGCCCGTCACCGGCGTGAAGGTGGCGCCGCCGTCGTCGCTGCGGTACAGGTTCGCGCCGACGGAGGGCAAGCGCGACACCCCGGCGAACACGCGGCGGGCGCGGCCGCCGGCGACGCTGGCCGGATCGGGAACCACGAGATTGATGCCCACGTCGTTCGGCGTCGCCGTCACGGGCAGGCCCGTCACGCGGGTCCAGGTGTGCCCGCTGTCAGCGCTCTTGAACAGGCCGTCGCGGCGCGAGCCGAGGTACAGCAGCCTGCCGTCGGCCGGGTCGACCGCGAGGCGCTCGCCGTTCTGCCGGCCCATGCCGTTGCCGTGGGTCTTGAACTGCGCGCCGACGTCGATCGTCTCGAAGGTCTTGCCGCCGTCCTGCGAGCGCAGGATGGCAGTGCGGCCATCGTTCAGGTACTTGATTCCGGCGAGAAGGTAGACGGTGTTCGCATCGTGCGGATCGATGGCCAGGCCGTCGATGCCGAGGAATCCGGTCTGGTCTTCGGCGACCCAGTCGAGCAGCGGGATCCAGCGCTGCGCGCGCGGGTCCCAGCGATAGGCGCCGCCGACGTCGGTGCGGGCGTAGGCGACGCCGGGCGACGCGCGGCTCGGGATCACGGCGGTGACGAAGCCGCCGCCGCCGACCGCCACGCTGTCCCAGACATAGGCGGCGCGCGCGGGCGGCGCGTCGGCCACGGCCGCGCCGCCGGCCAGGGCCAGCGCTGCGCCCATGGCGGCAGCGATACGACGGAGCTTCACTGGCATTCCCAGCACTTCTTCACGCGGCCGGATGGCGCGCGGCGCAGCCGTGGACGGCGTACGAGCAAGAAGAAGAGAGGGAAAAGGCTGGCCCGCGAGGACGGGTGGTCGGCATGCGCATGGGTCTCCTGGCGTGATTTTTTGTTAGTTTGTTGTTATGTATATACGGAGAATGCTAAGCGAACGGCCGTAATCGTGGCAAGCGAAATGTTCGCGCTAACAACCGCGACGCATGGAATGTCGTTAACTTCGTGCATTTGCTTAACAAAAAACGGTGAAATCGAGTTCAGCACATCAAATTACCCGCCAGTGCCCGTTAAGTTGTTGTATTTAAGTGACATGAGACGCGTATGTTTGCGAGTAAGTTACCTGACATCAACATAGGAAGTGCCCGGAAACGCGAGATTTCGTGAGCTTCCTTTACGGACCGGACGGTTTCCGCACCGGATGCTCGCCGAAATCGTGCAATCGATTTCAAAATCGATGCAGGATCCCGATGCGCATCACCAACATCCCTCTTCCCTATGGTAGCGCTTAACAAATGGTGTTAATGTCTACACTTTCCGCTTTCCGCGCCAGGAGGCACCGCCTGGCGTCGTCGTGACCACAACACCTCAACCAAGGAGACACCATGACCATCCAGGGCGACATGATCATCGGCCAGCGCATCGTGCGCGGCAGCGCAGGCAGCGCCCGCGCCTTCAATCCGGCGACCCACGCCGAACTCGAGCCGAGCTTCGGCCTGGCCACGCGCGAGGACGTCGACGCCGCCTGCCGCCTGGCGGAAAGCGCCGTCGACCCCTACCGCGCCGTGCCGCTGGAAGCGCGCGCCGCCTTCCTCGAGGCGATCGCCGAGCGCATCCTCGAGATCGGCCCGCTGCTGATCGAGCGCGCCAGCGCGGAATCGGGCCTGCCCGCGGCGCGCCTGGAGGGCGAGCGCATGCGCACCATGAACCAGCTGCGCCTGTTCGCCAAGGTCGTGCGCGACGGCCGCTTCCTCGACGCGACCCTGGACAGCGCCCTGCCCCAGCGCACGCCCCCGCGTCCGGACCTGCGCCTGCGCAAGATCCCGCTGGGTCCCGTCGCCGTGTTCGGCGCGTCCAACTTCCCGCTTGCGTTCTCCGTCGCCGGCGGCGACACGGCATCGGCGCTGGCGGCCGGCTGCCCCGTGGTCGTGAAGGCCCACAATGCCCACCTGGGCACGTCGGAACTGGTCGGCAAGGCGATCCGCCAGGCCGCCATCGACAGCAAGATGCCGGAAGGCGTGTTCTCGATGCTGATCGGCGAAGGCAACCAGATCGGCCAGGACCTCGTGACGCACCCCGCCATCAAGGCGGTCGGCTTCACGGGCTCGCGCGGCGGCGGCCTGGCGCTGGTGGCCGCGGCCAATGCGCGCAAGGAACCGATCCCCGTGTATGCGGAAATGAGCAGCATCAACCCGTTCTTCCTGCTGCCGGGCGCGCTGGCGGCCGGCGGCGCCAAGCTGGCGCAGGGCTTCGTCGACTCGCTGACGCTGGGCGTCGGCCAGTTCTGCACCAACCCGGGCCTCGTCATCGCCATGGCCGGCCCGGACCTCGACGCGTTCCGCGCCGCGGCCATCGATGCGCTGTCCGCCAAGGGCGCCGGCACCATGCTCACCGCCGGCATCCACCAGGCCTATGCCGGCGCCATCGAACGCCGCTCGGGGATCGCCGGTGTCGAGCTGGTCGCCCAGGGCGGCGCCGACGGCAGCGGCTGCGCCGCGCGCGCCGCGCTGTACCAGGCGGACGCCGCCACCTTCGTCGCCAATCCGGCGCTGGAAGACGAGATCTTCGGCCCGTCCTCGCTGATCGTCGTCTGCCGCGACGAGGCCGAGCTGCTGCAGGTGGCGCGCCACGTCGAGGGCCAGCTGACGGCCACGATCCATGCGAACGCGGATGACCGCGCGCTGGCCGCGCAACTGCTGCCGGTACTGGAGCGCAAGGCCGGCCGCATCCTGTTCAACGGCTTCCCGACCGGCGTCGAGGTATCGCACGCGATGGTCCACGGCGGCCCGTTCCCGGCGACGTCGGACAGCCGTTCGACCTCGGTGGGCGCGTCGGCGATCGAACGCTTCGTGCGCCCGGTGTGCTACCAGGACGTGCCGGCGGAACTGCTGCCGGTGGAGCTGCAGGATGCGAATCCGCTGGGACTGGTGCGGGTGGTGGATGGGGAGTTGAAGCTGGCTTGACGGGGTTGCTGCGGTGGGCACGAGGTGCCCACCCAACCGCTCGATCATAACGTCGCCCCTGCCTGCGCAGGGGCGACGGTGTTGATGAGTTGCGCTTTAGTGGTTATGGCGCGGCATGTCGTCCGCCACGCCGCGGTACTTGAGCGCCAGTTCCATCACGCCGCCCGTGTGCAGCTGGCCCACGGTGGAACGGTAGATTTCCTGCCACGGCGTCTGGTTCGGCGGGATCGACGGGGGCGCGTCCTTGCGGCGCGCTGCCAGTTCCGCGTCGTCCAGCAGCACGTCGCAGCGGCCCGTGTTCAAGTCCACGCGCACGACGTCGCCCGTGCGCAGCAGCGCCAGGTTGCCCCCGGCCGCGCTTTCCGGCGACGCGTTCAGGATCGACGGGCTGTCCGAGGTGCCGGACTGGCGGCCGTCGCCCAGCGTCGGCAGCGCCATGATGCCCTTCTTGATCAGCGCATCGGGCGGCTGCATGTTCACGACTTCCGCCGAGCCGGGCCAGCCGATCGGGCCGGAACCGCGGATCACCAGCATCGTCTGCTCGTCGATGTTCAGGGACGGGTCGTTGATGCGGTGGTGGTAGTCGTCCGAACCGTCGAACACGACCACGCGGCACTCGAAACGGTTTTCCGCGCCGGGCGTGGACAGGTAGCGCGCACGGAAGGCCGGCGAGATCACCGAGGTCTTCATGATCGCGAAGTCGAACAGATTGCCCTTCAGGACCATGAAGCCGGCCTTTTCCTTCAGCGGATCGTCGAACGGGCGGATCATTTCGCGGTCGTGGCTTTCCTTGCCGACGAGGTTCTCCGCCATCGTGCGGCCCGTCACGGTCTGGCGTTGCGAACGCAGCCTGCCCTTCTGTTCCAGCTCCCACATGATGGCCGGGGTGCCGCCGGCGCGGTGGAAGCGTTCGCCCAGGTATTTGCCGGCCGGCTGCATGTTCAGCAGCAGCGGCACGTCGTAGCCCACGTCCATCCAGTCTTCCGGCGTGATCTCGACGCCCGCGTGGCGCGCCATCGCCACGATGTGCGGCTGGGCGTTGCTGGAGCCGCCGATGGCGGCGTTCACGACGATGGCGTCCAGGAAGGCGTCGCGCGTCAGGATCTGCGACGGACGCAGATCCTCGAACGCCATGCCGACGATACGCTTGCCCGTCTCGTAGGCCATCTGGCCGCGCTCGCGGTAGGGCGCGGGAATCGCCGAGCAGCCGGGCAGCGACATGCCCAGCGCCTCGGCCACGGCATTCATTGTCGATGCCGTGCCCATCGTGTTGCAGTGGCCGGCCGATGGGGCCGATGCGGTGGCGATGTCGATGAACTTCTGTTCGTCGATCTCGCCGGCGGCCAGGCGGCGGCGGCCTTTCCAGATCGCGGCGCCCGAGCCCACCAGTTCGCCCTCGAACCAGCCGTCCAGCATCGGCCCGCCGGACAGCACGATGGCGGGAATGTCGACGGTGGACGCGGCCATGATCTGGGCCGGCGTCGTCTTGTCGCAGCCCGTGGTCAGCACCACGGCGTCGATCGGATAGCCGTGCAGGATCTCGACCAGGCCCAGGTAGGCCAGGTTGCGGTCCAGCGCGGCGGTCGGGCGGCGGCAGTTCTCGAAGATCGGGTGCAGCGGGAATTCCATCGGGATGCCGCCGGCGTCGCGGATGCCTTCGCGCACGCGCTTGGCCAGCTCCAGGTGGATGCGGTTGCACGGGCTGATGTCGCTGCCGCTCTGGGCGATGCCGATGATCGGCTTGCCGGAACGGAGCTCGTCGGGCGTGATCCCGTAGTTCATGAAGCGCTCCAGGTAGAGCGCCGTCATGTCGATGCGCTCCTGGTTGTCGAACCAGTCCTGCGAGCGGAAACGTCGGGGGGTCTTTTGCTGGGTCATGCTCATTTACTCCTGCTCACTGCTGCAGCCGCAGCGCATGCTGCGGCAATCCGGCCACGTCGAGCCGGAACGTAAACAATCCGCCGGCCAGCGGTTGCGCGGCCAGTTCGTCGGGCGACAAGCCCTTGCGCGCCGTCGTCGCGTACACCGTGCGCAGGTCGTCGCCGCCGAACGCCAGCTTGGTGACGTTGGCGCACGGGAAGCGCACCTCCCCGGCCTTGCGGCCCTGCGCATCGAAACGGTCGATGCGCCAGCCGCCGAAGGTCGCCACCCACAGGTGGCCTTCGGCGTCGACGGCCATCCCGTCCGGATAGCCGCCGTCGGCGATCTCGACGAACACGCGCTTGTTCGACAGCGCACCGTCCGGCGCGACGTCGAACGCGTACACGCGCTTGTCGAGCGTGTCCGTATGATACAGCGTACGGCCGTCCGGGCTCACGGCCGGGCCGTTCGTGATGACGTAGCCGTCGTCCATGGTGCGCACGTGCGCGCCGTCGAAGCGGTACAGCGCGCCGCTGGCGGCCTCCTCGGCGTCGTGCATCGAGCCGAACCACAGCATGCCTTGGGCATCGACGTGGCCGTCGTTGAAACGGTTGTGTTCGAGGTCCGCCTCGACCTTCGCCAGCGGCACGAAGTCGCCACTCTCGGGCAGGAAGCGGTACAGGCCGTCGTCCAGCGAGCACACCATGCCGCCGTCGGCGGAAGGCACGATGAAGCTCACCTGGCCCGGCGCCGGCCAGGTGCGGCGGCCGCTGCCGTCCGGAGCGCAGCGCAGGATGCGCTTGCCCTTGATGTCGACGAACCAGACCCAGGGGCCGCGCGCATCCCACAGCACGCCCTCCCCCAGCAGCGCCTGGACGTCCCAGATGCAGGTGGGTTCGATGCTCATGCGCCGTACCATCCCGCATCGACGAAGTATTCGCGGCCGCTGCAGGCGCGCGCATTGTTCGACGCCAGGAACAGCGCCAGCGCTGCCACGTCCTGCATCTCCACGCGCGCCGGGACGCACTGGCCGGCCAGGATGCGCGCCTCTTCTTCCGGGTTGTGCCACAGCTTTTCCTGGCGCGGCGTGCGCACGGCGCCCGGGACGATGGTGTTGGCGCGGATGCCGAACTTGCCCAGTTCGCGCGCCATGCCGCGGGTCATGCCCTCGATGGCCGCCTTGGCCGTCATGTACAGGTCGAGCTGGGTGTGCGGCAGGTGCCAGGAGATGGAGCCGAAGTTCAGCAGCACGCCGTGGCCGCGCTGCTTCATGCCGGGGATCACGGCCTGGCTGCAGAAGAACTGGTGGCGCAGGTTGACGTTCATGCGGCTTTCCCAGTAGGCCGGCGTCACGTCCTCGATCTCGTGGCGGTCGTCGTTGGCCGCGTTGTTGAGCAGGATGTCGACGCCGCCCGCCTCCGCCTCGATGGCGGCGAAGGTGGCTTTCAGCGCGTCGATGTCGGTCAGGTCGCAGCGGACGAACTTGGGGGCGGCGGCGCTGCCGGCGAGCGACTGCTCCAGTGCGCGCGAGGCTTCCTCGGCGATGTCGAGGAACCAGACGCGGGCGCCCTGGGCGGCGAAGGCGGCGGTCAGCTCGCCGCCGATGCCGCTGCCGCCGCCGGTGATGACGACGCGCTTGCCCTTCAGGTCCGGATAGGTGGCGTAGACGAATGCTTCTTGCTTGGAGTGGGACATGGAATGTATTGGTCTCGAATGGGGGCTGATTCAGGATGCGGCGGCCAGCAGGCCGCGTCGCGCCAGGTTCTCGTAGAGGGCGCGCACGCCGAAGGTCCAGGGTTCGATGGCGTCGCTGCGCTCGACGGTGTTGACGAGCGTGCCCAGCGACGGGGTCGAGATGCTGACGCGGTCGCCCATGTGGTGGGTGAAGCCGCCGCCCTGCGCGTCGCGGTCCTTGATCGGCGAGAACATCGTGCCCAGGAACAGCATGAAGCCGTCCGGGTACTGGTGGTGGCGGGCGCAGGTCTGGGCGACGAGGTCGAGCGGATCGCGGCTGATCTCGCGCATGAAGCTCGCGCCGGCCAGTTCGAAGCCGTCGTCGACGCCTTCGATCAGCATGCGCACTTCGAGTTCGCGCACCGTGTCGATGGTGAACGTGCCGTCGAACAGGCGGATGAACGGGCCGATCGCGCAGGAGCCGTTGTTGTCCTTGGCCTTGCCCAGCAGGAGCGCGCTACGGCCTTCGATGTCGCGCAGGTTGACGTCGTTGCCGAGCGTGGCGCCGACGGCCTCGGCACGGCTGTTCACGGCCAGCACGATTTCCGGTTCCGGGTTGTTCCAGTGCGAGTTCGGGTGCAGGCCGACGGGCACGCCGTGGCCCACGGAGGACATCGGCTGCGACTTGGTGAACACTTCCGCGTCCGGGCCGATGCCCACTTCCATGTACTGCGACCACAGGCCGCGCGCCGTCAGCTCGGCCTTCAGGCGCATCGCCGCCTCGCCGCCCGGCTCGAGCTCCGAGAGGTCGGTGCCGATCGAGGTCTGCAGCTGGGCGCGCAGCGCGTCGGCGCGCGACGGGTCGCCCTTGGCCTGTTCCTCGATCACGCGCTCGAGCAGGCTGACGGCGAAGGTGACGCCGGCGGCCTTGATGGCCTGCAGGTCGCACGGGGCCAGCAGGCGCACGGCGCCGCCCTGGCCATTCGCGAGGTCCGCGGCCAGGCCCAGGTCCTCGCCGTCCGCGTCGCGCACGATGGCCAGCAGGTCGGCGCGCTCGAACAGCGCGGACACGGTCGGGGCGTGACGGGTGATGTCGACCACGCGACCCTTGCGCACGGCGACCACGGCGGGGCCGTCGATGGGCGCGCCGCGCCAGACGCGGCCGACCAGCAAGGCTTGCTCGAGGTCCTCGGGCAGCGGATTGGCTTGATGTGCTGTCATGTCGTCTCTCTTGGTTATGCCACCGTCAGCGTCGTCTTCTTGAGGTTGACGCTGTCCGGACCGGCGAAGATGGTGAAGGTGCCCGGCTCGACGGCGCGTTTCATGTCCGCGCCGTAGAAGGCCAGGTCGCCCGGCTTGATGTCGAAGGTGACGGTGCGCTGCTCGCCCGGCTGCAGGGTCACGCGCGCGAAACCCTTCAGTTCCAGCAGCGGCCGCGTGACGGAGCTGACGTCGTCGCGGATGTAAAGCTGCACGACTTCGTCGCCGGCCACGCGGCCGACGTTCTTCACGTCGACCTGCACGCGCGTGCTGCCGTTGGCAGCAATGCGTGCCTGCTCCAGGCGCGGAGCGGAGATGTCGAAACGGGTATAGGACAGGCCGTAGCCGAACGGGTATAGCGGCGTCGTGACGCCGTCGATGTAGCCGCGCCGGGTGCTCGGCTTGCGGTTGTAGTACATGGGCAGCTGGCCCGTGTTGCGGGCGATCGTCACGGGCAGCTTGCCGCCCGGGTTGGCCCGGCCGAACAGCAGGTCGGCCACCGCATGGCCCGTTTCCTGGCCCAGGTACCAGCATTCGAGCAGCGCGCCGGCGCGCTCGGCCAGCAGGTTGGCCGACAGCGGGCGCCCGTTCAGCAGCACCACGACGGTGGGCTTGTTCAGCGCGAAGATGGCGCGCGCCAGGTCGTTCTGCTGGCCCATCAGGTCCAGCGTCGTGCGGTCGCCCAGGTGGTTGTCGGCCCAGGCCTCGCGCGAGGTCTGCTCGTTGTCGCCCAGGACCATGACGATGGTGTCGGCCGACTTGGCCGCCTCGACGGCGTCGGCGATCAGGCGCGCGTTGACTTCCGGCTTGGTGAACTCGATCTCGTCCTTGCCCCAGACGTGGCCTTCCGTGATGCGCACGCCTTCCGAATAAGCCAGCTGGAAGCCCTGCGCCTTCGCCTCGGCCTGCAGGCCTTCGTACACGGAGACGACGTGGCGCGGCACGTCCGAATAGCCGCCGATGGGCGTGTCCTTCGCATGGGTGCCCAGCAGCAGCACCTTGCCGACCTTCTTGCCGTCCAGCGGCAGCAGGTTGCGCTCGTTCTTGAGCAGCACGGCGCTCTTCACCGCTGCCTGGCGCGCCAGCGCGACGGCGTCCGGCGTGGCCGTCAGCCCGTCGGCGCGGCCGGCATCGGCGTACGGGTTCTCGAACATGCCGGCCTCGAACTTCAGCTTCAGGATGCGGCGCACGGCGGCATCGATCTCGGCGACGGACACCTTGCCCTCGGCGACCAGCTCGCCCAGCTTCGCATAGCCCTTCGGGTCCGGGGTCTCGACGTCCACGCCGGCCTTGACGGCCTGGCGCGCTGCCTCCTTGACGTCCGCCGCCAGGTGGTGGCGCGTGACCAGTTCGTCGACGGCCATGTAGTCGGACACGGTGACGCCCTCGAAGCCCCACTCCTTGCGCAGCACGTCGGTCAGCAGCCAGCGGTTGGCGTGCGAGGGAATGCCGTCGATCTCGTTATACGAGGGCATGACGGCGGCGATCTTCGTCTCGCGCACGATCTTCTCGAACGGCGGGAAGAAGTCCTCGCGCAGCAGGCGCTCGCCCACGTTGGCCGGGCCGATATTGGTGCCGCTCTCCGGCTGGCCGTGGCCCGTCATGTGCTTGAGCGTGGCGTACACCTTGTCCGGCGCCAGCGGCAGCGTCTCGCCGGAGAAGCCGATGACGGCGGCCTTGCCCATGACGCCGCACAGGTGCGGATCCTCGCCGTAGGTTTCCTCGATGCGGCCCCAGCGCGGCTCGCGCGCCACGTCGACGACGGGCGCCAGCGCCAGGTTGGTGCCGCGCGCGCGCATCTCGCGCGCCGCCACGGAAAACACCTTCGTGACGAGGTCGGGATCGAAGCTGGAAGCCAGGCCGATCGCCTGCGGGAAACTGGTCGCGTCGCGCGCGACGTAGCCGTGCAGCGCTTCCTCGTGCATGAAGACGGGAATGCCCAGGCGCGTGCGTTCCATGGCCCACTTCTGCACGGCGTTGACGTAGTCGGCCGTTTCCTTCGGCCCGCGGTTGGCGGTGGAGCCATCGTTGCCGGCGGCGCTGGCCGCGCCCAGCTGGCGGTCCGACGGGCGCGCGAACATGCCGATCCCGTGCGGGTAGGCGGCGGCCGCCTTGGCCGGATCGAAGCTCGTGTCAGGGTGCTGCAGCGCGCCCTTGCCGATCCAGACGCACTGCATCTGGGCGATCTTCTCTTCCAGCGTCATGCGCTTCAACAAGTCGTCGACGCGGGCGCCGACGGGGGCGCCGGATTGCTTGTAGAGGGGCGTTGCGCCTGCCGCGGCGGCGAAGGCGCCGCCTGGTACGACGGCCAGGCCGGCGATGCCGCCGACCGAGGCCAGGAATTCCCTGCGTTTCAATGCCATCGTTGTCTCCCTGCTCTTTTAGTCAGTCGCAGGAGGCAGTCCGCCCGGGATCGCTGGGAACGGCGGGGACAGGCATGCACGACGGACGTGCGCCTGCGACGCCGTCGCGATAGGTCGGGTGAAGCATGGAATGTCTCCTGTCGTTTTTATGTGTCGCGGCCGATTCCAACATCTGGATAACAGGAATGTTACCGCAACCATTCGAGTCTATACGGCTGGGCGAGGCGTTGTCAACGAATTATTCCGGCAGGGAGAAACCGCGCATCGCCGCTCCAGCAATGGCGACGCGCACTGGCTCAGCGGGCGCGGTCCTGCTTGGCACTACGCGCGGGCAGGCGCGCCGGCGGCCGGATGCGCGGCGCGGCGTCGGACTGGCGGCGTACCAGCTCGAAGTCCATGCGCACCTGTTCCGGCTCGGCGGCGCCGCCCTCGCGCTGGGCGCGCACGCGCCGCACCAGCGCCTGCACGGCCTCGCGTGCCATCTCGGCGATGGGCTGGCGCACGGTGGTCAGTTCGGGCCAGATGGTGGTGGCGAGCGCCGTATCGTCGAAGCCCGTCACGGTCAGGTCGCCCGGCACGTCCAGGCCCAGGCGGTGGGCGACGGCGACGGTGGCGGCGGCCATGTCGTCGTTGCTGGCGAAGATGGCGGTGGGACGCTCGTCCAGGGCGAGCAGCTGTTCGGCCGCGTCCAGGCCGGAACGGTAGGTGAACATGCCTTGCACCACCAGTTCCTTCGACGCGTCGGCATGCTTGTCGGCGATGGCGGCGCGGTAGCCCTCCAGGCGGCGGCTGCTCGCCGTCTGGTTCGGGTGGCCGACGACGAAGCCGATGCGCTGGTGGCCCAGCGCCACCAGGTGGTGCGTCATGTGGTAGGCGGCTTCGTAGTCGTCGATGCTGACGGCGCCCACGCGCGCATCGGGCGAGCCGCACGCGACGACCACGACGGGGATGCCGGCGCCGGCGATGGCGCCGACGATCGCCTCGCTGTCGCACAGGGGCGGCGGCAGGATGATGCCGTCCAGGCCATTGCCGATCAGGCGGCGCGCATGCTCCGCCTCCTGCTCGCCCGCCTCGCACTTCTCGACGAACAGCTGGACGTTGTTCAGGCCCGACTGGGTCAGGAGGCCAACAAGGAATTCGGACAGGTAAGCGGCGCTCGGATTACTGTACAGGAAGCCGACCCGGATCGGCTTGGACCCGGCCAGGTTGCGCGCTTCCTGGTTCGGGGTGTAGTTCAGCGCGGCGACGGCTTCGGCCACCTTGCGCCGCGTGCTGTCGCGCACCAGGCCCTTGCCGTTCATGACGCGCGAGACGGTCATCGCCGAGACGCCGGCCAGCTTGGCGACATCGGCCATCGTGGGTTGGCCGCGCCGCTCCAGGTCGTCCTGGGTGGCTTCATCGTTGGCTTTGCTCATCGCTCGGGGGTCCTGTATGACGTGTTATCGGGCGCAGGGCGCGCCGCTGTGTTTTCATCATCTTAACATAGGCGGTTGCGCTAACATGGTGCCTCCCCCTGCGGCGGCCGCCCGGAACGAGAACGGCCCGGGCCGGATGATCCGGGCCGGGCCGTGCGAAAAGGCCTGACGGCCCGTCGGCCGCGTACGCCGACGCGAATCAGGCGCGCAGCAGCGAACGCAGCGTGCGCGACAGGTCTTCGGCCGAGAACTTGGCCACGTAGGCGTCGGCGCGCACGTTCTTGACGTGTTCCTCGTTGGTGGTGCCCGACAGCGAGGAGTGGATCACCACCGGCATGTTGCCGAAGCGGGCGTTGTTCTTGATGTTGCGGGTCAGCGTGAAGCCGTCCATTTCCGGCATCTCGAGGTCGGTCAGCACCAGCGCCACGCGGTCGTGCACGCTCTTGCCTTCGGCCTCGGCGGCCGTCGCGATCATGTTCAACTGCTCCCAGCATTCCTTGCCGGTCTTGGTCATCACGAACGGCAGGCCCATTGCCTCCAGGCCCCGTTCGATCAGCGAGCGCGCGACGACGGAATCGTCGGCCGCCAGTATCACGGAGCCCGGTTTCAGCTGGATCTTGTCGCCGACGGAGGTCGCGATGTTGTCGTCGGACGATTCCGGGTTCAGCTCGCGCAGGATGGTTTCCACGTCCAGCACCTGGGCCAGGCGCGGCGGATGCTCGTCGGTTTCCGGCAGGCGCGCGATGCTGGTCACCATGCCGCTGCCGGCGCTGTGCTCGGCCGACATCACCTGGCTCCAGTCCAGGCGCACGATCTCTTCCACGCTCTCGACGGCGAATGCCTGCGTGGTGCGGGCGAATTCCGTGACGAGCATGATGTTCAGGCCAGTGCGCGGGATGACGCCGGTGATGCCCGGCAGGTCCAGCACCTGGATGATCTGGCCGCGCAGGTTGACCACGCCCAGCACGTGGTCGGGCGCGCCGGCGACCTTGGTGACCGCCGGCATGGCGACGATCTCGCGGATCTTGAATACGTTGATGCCGAACAGCTCGCTGGAGCTGCCATGTTCGTCACCGCCGAGGCGGAACAGCAACAGCTCGAACTTGTTGTTACTGGTAAGGTTGCTGCGCTCGTCGACTTCCTGCTGAACCGATTTCATTGTGTCACCCCAAGGTATGATTCTTTGAGGAAATTCTAGTCGCGAATGGCGGTCCTGTGTAAAGACCGCCACCGATTTCGGGAAATTCTTGACACTACTGGTTCAAAAAAACCACAGAATTGCCGAAACGACTTTACGAACAGTCGATCAAACAGACGTTCCGGCCAGTCGGTCGACCTCGTCCAGCGCCAGGCGCGCCATGGTGCGGATGCCGTCGTAGGATTTTGCAGCGGCGATGAAGCGGCCGTTGTGGCAGAAACCGGCATCGGGCACGCCGGTGACGGCCGCCAGGTCGGCGTCGCGCAGGCCGGCCCAGGCTTCGGGCAGGTCGGCGCGGGCATCGAAGTTCTCCGTGCTGACGGGCACCGTATGGATCATATGGCGCTGTTCGGCCAGGTTATGGCTGATCACGAACAGCACGTCCGGCATCTCCTTGCGCACCACGGTGGCCCAGGGCATGGCGCCGTTCTTCAGGAACAGCACCCGGCCGCCCTCCAGCACTTCCGCGCCGCGCACCTGTTCCAGCGCCAGCAAGGCGCCCACGCGGTACTTGACGGCGTTGGCCATGATGTCCGTGAGGACGGCCATCGCGCGCTCGAACTGGGCGGTGCGGTAGGCCTCGGCCGCTTCGCCGTAGCCCAGGCGCTGCTCGTCCATCCAGTTCAGGTTGTAGCCGGAGACGACGGCCGACAGCCCGTAGCCGCCGGGCGCGTTCTTGGCCGCGCCCACGTCGGACAAATCTAGATACTGGACGATGTCGCCGTCGATGGCCCAGGCGATCTGCTGCGCCGTTTCGCCGTTCAGCACCTGGCCCGCGTGGCGCAGCGCCAGCGCGGCCACGCAGCGCGCGCCGTATTCCTTCCATACCAGTCCGGCGCTCGCGTACGGCACGCCGCTGCTGCGCGCGCCGTCGAACCCTTTCTGGTGATGGTCGAAGCGGCCCGTGGCCGGGTCCCACACGCCGCCCACGTCGATGGCGAAATCGGCCCCGTCGATGGTGGCCGCATCGCGCGTGCGCACCAGGCCGGCGTCGGGATACAGGATCTTCAATACGGCGACGGCCCACGCGTCGTCCGCGTGGAATTTGCCCCCGTGGGTGGCTATCAACATGCTTTCTCCAATTCGTTCGGCAGTACGGCTCGAACCCGCATGATACCGGTTCGCCGTGCTTTCTCGTAGCGGGCATGGCGCACAGAGCGCACGAACCGGTATCATCCATGCGCCGCACCCGCTCAACCGCCACCATCGGAGTCCGCATGTTCCAACGCCTGGCCGCGACGTTCCTGCCCCGTCCTTCACTGTTCCCCGCCGTCGGCCTGCTCATCGGCCTCGCCATCGGCCCGAGCATGTCCGCCCGTGCCGCCGGCCCGGCGCCGGCCGTCCCCAAGGGCTCGCTGGTGATCGCCGGCGGCGCCCTGCGCGCCGACAATGCCACCGTCTGGAAGACGATCGTGGACCTGGCCGGCGGCCGCGGCGCGCGCATCGCCGTGTTCGCGACGGCGGCCGGCAACCCGGAACGCTCGGCCAGGTTCGTCGCCGAGGTATTGCGCGGCGCCGGCGCCGAACCGTTCATCGTGCCGCTGGCGCCCCGCCTGAAGGACAGCGACGTGCGCAAGGCGGCCGACGACGCGAAGCTGGCCGCGCAGGTGGCCGGCGCCGGCGGGGCCTTCTTCACGGGCGGCGACCAGGGCCGCATCACGGCGGCATTGCGCCGGCCCGACGGCACCAGCACGGCCGTGCTGGACGCGCTGTGGGCCATGTACCGCCGCGGCGGCGTCATCGCCGGCACCAGCGCGGGCGCGGCGATCATGAGCAGCACCATGTTCTACGAGGGCCAGGCCCCGCTGCCCACGCTGAAAAGCGGCATCACGGAAGGACGCGACATCGCGCCGGGCCTGGGCTTCATCGGCGACGAGGTGTTCGTCGACCAGCACCTGCTCGTGCGCGGCCGCTTCGCCCGCATGCTGCCCGCGATGCTGGCCAGGAAGTACCGGCTGGGCCTGGGCATCGACGAGAACACGGCGGCCGTCGTCACCCACCCGGACGGCAAGCCGGGCCTGTCCATCCAGGTCATCGGCTACAAGGGCGCGATCCTGCTCGATCTGGGCCAGGCCACGGTCGACGCGGCGCGGCCGGCCTTCAACATCGCCAATGCGCGCATCAGCTATATGGACGCGGGCGACCGCTACGAGACGGCGGGCGCCACCTTCAAGCCGGGCGGCGACAAGGAGAAGATCGAGGACGCGGGCCCCGCGGCGTCCGGCGCGTGGTTCACGCCGGACATCCTCGGCAACCAGGCCGTCGTCGACCTGCTGTGGAAGCTGGGTGCGGGCAAGCTGCCGAAGGCGACGGGCATCGCCTTCGGCGGGCCCGCGAGCGCGGCGCCGGAACGAGGCTTCGAATTCACGTTCAGCAAAGTCCCGGAAAGCGAGTCCTACGAGTCAAACCGCGCCGACACCTACTCCGTCTACCGCGTACGGCTGGACGTGAAGCCCATCCGCATGAAACAGCCGCTGTACGAGAACGAGTGAGGGAGGCCAATGGCTAGCGCCGGCCGCGAGTCGCCAGCCAGCACAGGATGGACCCCGCGCAGACCATGGCGGCGCCCTGCCAGAACGCCGGCGGCA
This sequence comes from Massilia sp. YIM B02763, assembly GCF_030412015.1. Lineage (GTDB taxonomy): Bacteria > Pseudomonadota > Gammaproteobacteria > Burkholderiales > Burkholderiaceae_D > Telluria. Next base: position 189,407 of record NZ_JASNRD010000001.1, read on the forward strand.
GCGGCGCTCCCAGGACGAGCGCCGCGAGGGCGGCCGACAGCACGGGGATGAAGTAGGAGGCGCCGGCGAGCACCGTGACGTTGCCGTGCAGGATACCGACGTTCCACGCCGCATAGCCGAAGCCCATCGCGGCGGCGGCAAGCAGCAGGCAGATCGTCGTGCGCGTGTCGAACGCCAGCGTGCCGCCGCCGAACGCGAGGTACTTCGACCACAGCACGAGCGCGGTCAGCATGAAGAACAGCGTCACGCCGTTCCTGCCCTCCGCGATCCGCGCCGTTACCGTGCAATAGGTCGACCAGATCAGCGCGCCCGCGAACGCCAGGCCGTAGCTCAGCGGGTTGGTGCGCACGTTCGCCAGCATCGCCGCCGCGTCGAGTCCCTGCTCCCCGCCCAGCACCCGGCATACCCCCAGGAGCGCCAGCGCGAAGCCGGGGACGATCAAGGGGCCGGATTTCTGCCCGTTGAACAGGATGGCGAACGCCATCGTGAGCGCCGGCCACAGGTAGTTCACCATGCCGACCTCGATGGCCTGGCGGTCCGTGGCGGCGTAGCCGATCGACAGCGCCAGGCACACTTCATAGGACACGAACAGCGCGCCGCCCAGCAGCAGGTAGCGGCGCGGGAAGGTGCGGATCCCGCCCGTGCCGACCGTCGCCAGCAGCAGGATCGAGGCGACCGTATAGATCATGGCCGCGCCGCCCGTCGCGCCCAGCCCCAGGCTCACGCTGCGGATCAGGCCGACGACCGAACTCCACAGCACGATGGCCAGCAGGCCGGTCGCCGTCGCCCGCCGCGCGCCGGTCCTGGCCGCCCGCGCCATCAGCGCTGTACCGCCAGCGCCAGCGTTTCCTTCACCTCTTCCATCACGACGTAGCTCTTCGACTGGCCGCCGTCGGCCACATGCAGGATCTCGCCCAGCAGGCGCCGGTATTCCGTCATCTCGGGGATGCGCGCCTTGATCAGGTAGTCGAAGTCGCCGGAGACGAGGTGGCATTCCAGCACTTCGGGAATCGCCAGCATGGCGCGCCGGAACCGCTCGAACGCCCCTTCCGATTTCTGGCGCAGCGTGATCTCGACGAACACGAGGATCTGCAGCCCGAGCGCCTGGGGCGTCACGCGCGCATGGTAGCCGGCGATGACGCCGTCGCGCTCCATGCGCTTGACCCGTTCGATGCAGGGCGTGAGCGACAATCCGACCTGTTCCGCGAGGTCTTTCATCACGATCCTGCCGTCCTGTTGCAGGATCGTCAGGATGTGCAGGTCGATACGGTCGAGCACACGGCTCGACTCCTTTTGTACGCGCATGAAGTTTCACCAAAAAGGGATGCAATTACCGAATCAATTATCGCAATACTCGCTGTAATATGGCAATCTTTACTAATATCGTCTCCGTTTAGGGGAATCCGGGAAGAGCTATGCGAGCGACGCGCGTTTTGGTGCTGGGCAGCGGTGTGGTCGGCGTGACCACCGCCTATTATCTGGCGAAAGCCGGCCATGAAGTGACGGTCATCGACCGCCAGCCCGGTCCGGCCCTCGAGACCAGTTTCGCGAATGCCGGCCAGATCTCGCCCGGCTACGCCTCGCCCTGGGCCGCGCCCGGCATCCCGCTCAAGGCCTTCAAGTGGCTGTTCCAGCGCCACGCGCCGCTGGCCATCCGCCCCGACGGCAGCCTGTTCCAGTTGCAATGGATGTGGGAGATGTACCGCAACTGCGACGCCAGCCGCTACGCCGTCAACAAGGAACGCATGGTGCGCCTGGCCGAGTATAGCCGCGACTGCATCCGCCAGCTGCGCGCGGACACGGGCATCGCCTACGAGGGCCGCCAGCAAGGGACGCTGCAGCTGTTCCGCACCCAGGCCCAGTTCGACGGCGCCGCCAAGGACATCGAGGTGCTGCGCGACGCCGGCGTGCCGTTCGAGGTGCTGGAAAGCGAACGCCTGGCCCAGGCCGAGCCGGCCCTGGCCCACGTGCGCGGCAAGCTGGTGGGCGGCCTGCGCCTGCCGAACGACGAGACGGGCGACTGCCAGCTGTTCACGTCGCGCCTGACGCAGATGGCGCGCGAGCTGGGCGTGCGCTTCGAATTCGACACCGAGATCCAGCGCCTGGAGATCAAGGACGGCGAGATCGCCGCCGTCCAGACCAGCAAGGGCATGTTCGGCGCCGAGCGCTACGTGCTGGCGCTGGGCAGCTATTCGCGCCTGCTGCTGCAAGACCAGTTCAAGGTCCCCGTCTATCCGCTCAAGGGTTATTCCCTCACGGTGCCCATCGTCGACGCCGCCAAGGCGCCCGTCTCGACGATCCTGGACGAGACCTACAAGATCGCCGTCACCCGCTTCGACGACCGCATCCGCGTCGGCGGCATGGCGGAGATCGCCGGCTACAGCAAGGCATTGAACCCGGCCCGCCGCGAGACGCTGGAACTGGTCGTGAACGACCTGTTCCCGGGTGGCGGCGACCTGAAGAACGCCACCTTCTGGACCGGCCTGCGCCCGATGACGCCGGACAGCACCCCGATCGTCGGCGCGACGCCGCTGCGCAACCTGTTCCTGAACACGGGCCACGGCACGCTGGGCTGGACCATGGCCTGCGGCTCGGCCAGCGTGATCGCCGACCTGGTCGGCGGCCGCACGCCGGCGATCCCGGCCGACGACCTGGCCGTGTTCCGCTACGCGGGCGCCGGCAATGCCGCCGCCCGTCCCGCCATCGCGCGTGCCTGACATGGACCGTTCCACCGATACCGCGCTGGGTTCCAGCCTGCCCGCGGCCGACGTGGCCGGCGCGTACGACCGCGCCGGCGCCCTGCTCACCGTCGACCTCGACGCCATCCGCGCCAACTACCGCCTGCTGCGGGCGCAGGCCGGCGGCGCGCTGGTCGCCGGCATCATGAAGGCGGACGCCTACGGCCTGGGCATGGCGCGCATCGCCCCCGTGCTGGCGGCCGAGGGCTGCCGCGTGTTCTTCACGGCCCACCTGGACGAGGCCATCCGCCTGCGTCCCATGATCCCCGCCGACCGCGCCATCTACGTGCTGCACGGCCCCATGCCGGGCACGGCCGACGACTTCGTCGCGCACGGCATCGCGCCCGTGCTGAACGACGCCGGCCAGGCGCGCGAATGGATCGCCGCCGGCCGCCGGCTCGGCCGGCGCCTGCCCGCCGCGATCCAGGTCGATACGGGCATGTCGCGCATGGGCATGTCCCCGGCCGACCTCGAGGCGCTGGGCGCCCCGGCCGCGTGGCTGCGCGAGATCGCGCCGGCCTTCCTGATGAGCCACCTGGCCTGCGCCGACGAAGCGGTCCACCCGATGAACGCGGCCCAGCTGGCCCGCTTCGAGGCGCTGCGCGCCCGGTTCCCGGGCCTGCCCTGCAGCCTGGCCAATTCCTCCGGCGTGTTCCTCGGCAGCGCCTTTCACTACGACATCGTGCGCCCCGGCGCCGCGCTGTATGGCATCAACCCGCACCCGGGCAGTATCAATCCGATGCGCGCCGTAGCGGCGCTGCAGGCGCGCATCGTGCAGGTGCGCGACGTGGAAGACGGCGCCATCGTCGGCTACGGCGCCCGCTTCACGGCGGACGGCCCGCGCCGCATCGCCACCATCGCCGTCGGCTACGCGGACGGCTGGCTGCGCGCGCTGACCAATCGCGGCCATGCGTTCGTCGACGGCGTGCGCGTGCCGGTCGCCGGCACCGTTTCGATGGACAGCATCACGCTGGACGTGAGCGCCATCCCGCGCGAGCGCATCGCGCCGGGCCTGGCCGTCGAGCTGCTGGGTCCCCACCAGCACGTGGACGAAGTGGCGGCGCAGGCGGGCACGATCGGCTACGAGGTGCTGACGCGCCTGGGCAGCCGCTTCCACCGCGTCTACGCCAACGCCTGACGCAGCGCGGCGCCGGCGGGCAGGCAGCCGACGCCCGCCAGCGTCGCGCGCACCGTCGTCCAGCGGCGTGTGCGGCTCGGCGCCCAGTACCGCCACCAGCTTCGCATTGTCCAGCCGCACCGCCCGCTCCCACAGGTAGCGCATCTCACCCAGCTCGCGCATCGTCACGTTGAACGGCGCCAGCCCCGCGCGGCGGGCGATCAGCGCGACCATCGCCGCCGCCACGTCCGGCAGGTAGGCCCACTGGTGGCCGGCGCCGCCGCGGACCGGGTTGGCGATGCGCGTCACGGGCCGCCCCCGCTTGACGAGGCCCTGGACGAACCAGTTGTTGCCGGCATGGGGGCCGAAGAAGTCGCCGGCACGCACGACCAGTGTCCTGCCCCCACGCGCGCACCACGCTTCCAGCTCCTCTTCGACCCGCACCCGCACGGCGCCCTTGCGCGTGGCGGGATGCTGCGGCGCGCCCTCCGTGATGGGCGATGGCGCGTCGGGCCCGTAGTTGTAGACGGAGCCCGCGACCGCCACCAGCGCGCCGGCCGCGTCGGCGGCCGCCATCGCGTTGCGCACCATGGGCAGCACGAGCTTGTCCCAGTCGCGGTAGCCGGGCGGGTTGACGGCGTGGACGATGACGGCGCAGCCGGCGGCCGCGGCACGCCCGCCAGCGGCGGGGAGCTGGCCGGCCACACGCTGATCGGCTACGACCGCATGACGCCGCTGGTACGCGCGGGCCTGAAGCGCTGGCCCCAGCTGGAACGGCGCAGCTTCGCGCTGCGCATCGACAGCGACGTGGCCCAGCTGGCCCTGATCCGCGCCGGCGCCGGCATCGGCTTCTGCCAGGCGCCGCTCGCGCGCCGCGCGCCGGCGCTGGTGCGCGTGCTGCCCGGCGAGTTCGACCTCGTGTTCGACACCTGGATCACGATGCACGAGGACTTGCGCGACAGCCCGCGCTGCCGCGTCACGTTCGACGCGCTGGCCGAGGCGCTGGCCGCGCACGCCTCGGGCTGAGGCGCCGGCGAGGAGCGATCAGCGGGCGGCTGGCGGCACCTGGCGCAGCACCTCGAGCACGGCCTGCACCACGGCCGCCGGCTGCTCGTCCTGGATGATGTGGCCGGCGCCGGGCACCACGCGCTGCGAGCCCTTCGTCGACAACGCGGCCAGCTCCTTGTGGATCTTCTCGTTTTCGTCCTCGACGGCCTTGTTGACGGCGCTCTGCGGCTGGCCGGGCACCGCGTAGGGGCTGACACCGCGCGTGAGCACGACCAGCGGCAGGTCGCCGAAGGGCTTGCGCAAGGCGCGCAGCTGGGCGTCGCTGGTGTCGATCGCCACGAACTCGGTGGCGCGCACGCCCCAGTAGGCCGGCTTCATGTACATGGCCTGCACCTGGGCGCCCAGCACGGGGCCGTAGTAATCCTGCGGCTTGCCCACGCAGTTGCCGAACTCTTCGCTACCCGCCTTGAAACCCTTCTTCGCGGCAGCCAGGCAGTACTGGTCCTGCTGCTTGACCATCGCATACATGCCCTTGATGCGCCCGCCGGCCGCCTTGTCCAGGCGCTCGGTCTCGTGTTCCGTCTGCGGCTCGACCAGCACCAGGCCCTTCACTTCGGCCGGATAGCGGTAGGCGAATACCTGGACGTTGGCGCCGCCCAGCGAATTCCCGACCAGCACATAGGGTGGCTTGATGGCCGCCGCGCCGAGCGCCTTGTGCAGGTCCGCGACGACGTTTTCCGACGTGTTCGGACGCTTGGCCGGATCGCTGAAGCCGATGCCGGCGCGGTCGAACGTGCAGGCGCGCGCCTGCTTCGCGACCTCCGGCTGTACGCGGTGCCAGTTCCACCCGGCCTCGCCCGACGCGGCGTCGAACACGACGGTCACGGGACCGCTGCCGCTGCAATGCAGGTTGATCTTGCGGCCGCCGATGTCGACCAGCTGGCCGGGCTTGGCGAAGGCGGCGGAATCCGCCTGCGCCGCGGCATGGACGAACACGGGCAAGGTCAGTGCGAGCGCCGAGCAGGCAGTGCGGCGCATCGATGGCTTCATCATGGTGGCTCCCGTGGTGGTCAATTGGGCCGAACGCAGCCGACAGCGGCATTCGCGGTGTCCGCACGGTCGGCGCGCGTGCCGGTGCGCAGGTCGAGGGTGGCATGCGTCGATGCCCGCGCTCCTGCCGTTGCGCTCCAGGTTTCGCCAAGCGTCCAGCCGGAACGGGGAATGGTCCCGGATGCGTACAAGCCGGTGAGTTCGTCGACGGTCGGCTGGCGCCAGCCGGTCTCCCCGTTGATCCTGGTCCGCGCGCAGAAATCGCGCGCGTCGGCGAAGACGTCGTTGAGGGTGATCGCGGCCCAGGTCGCATTGTTCACGGCAACGGTAGGCTGCAGCGTGGCCACGCAGTCGTCGCCTTGCACCGTGGCCGGCTCGATGCAGCTGCGGTTCGCCTGGCAGGTACCGTTGACAAGGGTCTGGCCCGATGGGCAGGACGCCTCGGTGACGGTCAACGTGGTCGACTTCGACGTCGGCCCGAAGCTGCCGGTACGCTCCTGGGACGCCGTGATGGTGCTCGTCCCAGGTCCCTTGATGGTCACGGTGGCCCCCCTCGATGGTGGCGACGGAGAGATTGCTGCTGGTGAAGGTGAATGGCGCCGGGCTGCGCGAGCTGGGTGCCGTCAGCGCGAACGGCGCATCCACCGTGGTCTTGCTGATGGCCGGGAAGTCGCCGAGGGGCGGCCCGGAATCCGGATCGCCGCATGCCACGACCAGGCACGCCAGGAACAGCCAACCGAGCAGACGCTTCATGTTCATCCTTTGGAAGAGTGGGCGCGGCGGTGCCGCGCGGCCCCGCAACTCTACCAAAAGATTGCGGCGGCAAATACGCGCTTTGTCACAAGCGCGCAGGTGCCGCCGCTGAAGCGCAATCAGCCGGCCTTGCGGGCCGGCGCCGGCGCGGCCTGGGCGACGCGCACGGTGTCGCCGTTGGCGATGCCGTCCGGCGGGCTGTCGATGATGCGGTCGTTGCGGGTGACGCCGTCGAGCTGCATGGCGCTGCCCAGGTCGCGCGCGATGGCGACCTTCTTGAGCTGCACGCGGCCGGATCCGTCGATGGTGGCGACCTGCGGGCCGGCCTTGCCGAGGATGACGGCGCCCGGCGGCACCACCACGGCGCCGGCGTCGGCCGGCACGTCGAAGCGCACGTTGGCATAGGCGCCCGGCAGCAGTTCGCCGCCGGTATTGTCCACCGCAAGCTGCACCAGCATGGACCCGGTGCCCGTGTTGATCGCCTGCGACAGCGACTGCACGGTCGCCTTGAATTGCTGGTCGGCGCGCTCCGGCACCGTCAGCACGGCTACGCTGCCCGGCTTGATCAGGGCCACCTGGCGCTGCGGCACCTGCACGTACACGCGCAGCTTGCGCAGGTCGGACACGACGAACAGCTCGGCGCCGCTGGCGCTGCTGCCGGCCGTGACCAGGGCGCCCACGTCGGTGTTGCGCGCCGTGACGACGCCGTCGAACGGCGCCACCAGGCGCGTGTAGCGCTTCAGCACCTGCTGGCGGTCCACGCTGGCCTGCAGCGCGGCCACGGTCGATTTCTTGGCGATGTAGTCGCTCTGCTTCTCGTCCGCTTCCTGCTTGGAGACGGCGTTCTGCGCCACCAGCAGCTGCCAGCGCTTGGCCGTGGATTCCGACAGCGCCAGGTCGCTGCGCGCGACCGCCAGCTGGGCCTGGGCCTGGCTCAGGTCCTGGTCGAGGTCCGGCGTCTCGATGGTGGCCAACACCTGGCCGGCCTTGACGTGGGCGCCGATGTCTTCCTTCCAGGCGCCCAGGTAGCCGCTGACGCGCGCATAGATCGGGGCGCGCGACCAGGCTTCGATGCGCGCGGGCAGGTCCAGCGGGGCGCTGGGCACGTCCTTCATGGACACGAGGGCGACGGTCGGCACGGAACGGGCGCTGGCGCCCTCCCGCAGCTGCTCCGCCTGCGAATGGCGGGTCACGAGGCCGCCGGCGACGATGGCGCCGGCGCCGACGACGAAGATGCCGGCCACGAGCAGGCCGCGCGGCGACTTGGCGGAAGACGAGGTATTAGTTTGCATGGACGGGAACTCCGGGTTGGGGCGTCTGGTCGCCGGCGGCGCGCGAGGCGCGGCGGCCGTGGACCAGGCTGAAGACGACAGGGACGAAGACCAGGGTGGCGAAGGTCGAGAAGATCAGGCCGCCGATCACGGCGCGGCCCAGCGGGGCGTTCTGTTCGCCGCCCTCGCCCAGGCCCAGCGCCATCGGCAGCATGCCGATGATCATCGCCAGCGCCGTCATCAAGACGGGGCGGAAGCGCACGAAGCCCGCCTCCAGCGCGGCGGCGCTGGCATCCTTCAATTCTTCCAGGCGCTCGCGCGCGAAGGTAATCACCAGCACGCTGTTCGCGGTGGCGACGCCCATGCACATGATGGCGCCCGTGAGCGCGGGCACGGACAGCGTCGTGTGCGTGGCGAACAGCATCCAGACGATGCCCGCCAGCGCGGCCGGCAGCGCCGACACGATGACGGCGGGGTCGGTCCAGGACTGGAAGTTCACGACGATCAGCAGGTAGATCAGGACGACGGCGCCCAGCAGGCCGAACAGGAGGCCCGAGAACGCGCGCTCCATCGTGCGCACCTGGCCCAGCATCTCGACCTTCGAGCCCTTCGGCACGTCGGCCGCGGTGTCGGCGATCGCCTTGCGGATGTCGGCGGCGACGCCGCCCAGGTCGCGGTCCTGCGTGGTGGCGTGGATCTGCACCATCGGCGACACGTCGTACTGGCTGATCAGCGCGCTGGCGTTGCCGCGCTCGATCCTGGCGATGGCGCCCAGCGTGGCCGCCGTCGTGCCGCTGGCGCCGTTGCCGATCGGGAGGTCGCGCAGCGCCGCCAGCGAATCGAGCTGGTGCTGCGGGGTCTGCATCACGATCGGGTAGCTCACGCCATTGTCCGGATTCAGCCAGAAGGTCGGCGCCACCTGGCTGCTGCCGGCCAGGTTGACGACCATGCTGTTGGCGACGTCGCGCGTGGTCAGGCCGAGCAGCTGGGCCTGGGTACGGTCGACGTCGACGTTGAACTGGGGCGCGCGGTTGTTCTGCTGGATGCGCACGTCGGCCACGCCCGGGATGGCGCGGATGCGTTTGTACAGCTTTTGCGCGTAGGCGAAGTTGGCGTCGATGTCGCGGCCGCGGACCTGCACGTCGATCGGCGCGGGCGAGCCGAAGTTCAGGATCTGGCTGACGATGTCGGCCGGCGGGAACGAGAACGTCGTGTCCGGGAATTCGCGCGGCAGCACCTCGCGCAGGCGGCGCACGTAGTCCGCCGTTGGCGCGTGCTCCTCGCCCAGCGCGATCTGGAAGTCGCCGTCGTGGGAACCGGACACGCCGGTATTGTTGTAGGTGATGTTGATCGTCGACGCCGGCAAGCCGATATTGTCGACCATCGTGGCGATCTGCTTGCCGGGAATCTCGCGCCGGATCACCTGCTCGATCCTGGCGAAGCGCGCCGCCGTTTCCTCGATACGGGTACCGGCGGGAACGCGCACGTGGATCAGCAGCTGGCCCGAATCCACGGCCGGGAAGAAGTTACTGCCCAGGAAAGGCACGAGCAGGAAGGACGCCAGTACGAACACGAGGAAGCCCGAGATGAACGGGCGGCGGCGCAGGATCGCCTTGTCCAGGATGCCGCGGTAGCCGTGGCGGATGCGCTCGAAGCGGGCCTCGAAGCCGCGCTGGAAGCGCTGCGCCGCGTTCAGCCTGGCCGCATGGCCTTCCCCATGGGGGGTGTGCGGCTTGAGCAGCCAGTTGGCCATCGTCGGCACCAGGGTGCGCGACAGGATGAACGAGCACACCAGCGCGAAGATCACGGCCTTGGCCATCGGCACGAACAGGAAGCCGGCCACGCCTTCGAGGAAGAACATCGGGATGAACACGATGCAGATGCACAGCAGCGAGACGAGGGCCGGCGTCACGATCTGCTGGGCGCCGTCCATGATGGCCGGCTCCACGGCCTTGCCGTGCTCCAGGTGCCAGTTGATGTTCTCGATGGTGACCGTGGCGTCGTCCACCAGGATGCCCACCGCCAGCGCCAGGCCGCCCAGCGTCATCAGGTTCAGCGTCTCGCCGGTGGCGGCCAGCGCGATCAGGGCGCCCAGGATCGACAGCGGGATCGACACGGCGATGATGACGGTCGAGCGCCAGCTGCCCAGGAACAGCAGGATCATGATGCTCGTCAGCGCGGCCGCGATCACGCCTTCGGTGGCCACGCCCTTGACGGCGGCGCGCACGAACACGGACTGGTCGTTGATCGGCTTCACCTTCAGCCCGTCGGGCAACACGCCCTGCATGCCGGCCAGGCGCGCGCGGACGCCGTCGACGATGGCCAGCGTGGATGCGGTGCCGTTCTTCAGCACCGACATCAGCACCGAGCGGCCGCCGTCCACGTGCACGACATTGGTCTGCGGCGCGTTGCCGTCGTGGACGTCCGCGACGTCGCGCATGAGGATCGTCGTGCCGTTGACGACCTTGACGGGAATGCGGCCCAGGTCCTCGACCGCCGACGGCGCGCTGTTGAGCTGGATCGTGTATTCGAGGTCGTGGATCTTCTGGGTGCCGACCGGCGTCAGGATGTTCTGGGTCGCCAGCGCATTCGCCACGTCCTGCGCCGACAGTCCGCGCGCCTGCAAGGCGTCCGGGCGGACGTCGATCTGCACCTGGCGCTGCTTGCCGCCGAACGGCAGCGGGATCGCGGCGCCCGGCACCGACACGAGCGGGATGCGCAGCGTGTTCAAGCCGAAGTCGTACAGCTGCTGTTCCGACATGCCCACGCCGGACAGCGCCAGCTGCAGGATCGGCACCGTGGCGGCGTTGTAGTTGAGGATCAGCGGCGGCGTCGTCCCGGCCGGCATCTGCTTGAGCAGCGCCTGCGAAATGGCCGTCACCTGCGCGTTCGCGACGGCGATGTTGACGTCCGGCTGGAAGAAGATCTTGACGACCGAGACGCCCGGATAGGTATTCGCCTCGATGTGCTCGATGTCGTTGACGGTGGTGGTCAACGCGCGCTGGAACAGCGTCGACACGCGCCCCGCCATCTGGTCGGGCGGCAGGCCCGTGTATTGCCAGGCGACGGCGATCACTGGGATCTTGATGTCGGGGAAGATGTCGGTCGGCGTGCGCATCGCGGCCAGCGGACCGATGATCAGCAGCGTGAGGGCCAGCACGACGAAGGTATAGGGGCGGCGCAGCGCGACGCGGACCAGGCCAAGCAGCATTGTTGAACTCCAAGAATGAACAGCGTCGCACGCCGTATCATCTGCCGGCAGATGATTGCAAACTGCAGCAACTCCCTGTAAAGACAGGTCTTTTTGCCGCCAACCGCGTGCGAAGGCGCTAATATGCGCGAAATATTAACGTAAGGCTAGATTTTTTGCAGTGCACCACGCGGGAATTTTGTACAGGGCTGAAACATGTAACGACAAGCATGGAGAACCCGCGTTCCCGGCCGACGTCCGCGACACAAACCAGGCCGATGAGAGGGTGCCGCGGGGCGCCGCGTCGTCGACGCGCGCATCTTGTATACTGGAGGCCTCATGCGCCTGACTTCCTTCACCGACTATACGCTGCGGACCCTGCTGCACCTCGGCAGCAACCGAGACCGCCTCGTCACGATCCAGGAGATCGCCGACCTGCACGGCATCTCGAAGAACCACCTGACCAAGGTCGTGCATGAGCTGGGCCGCAACGGCGTCGTCGAGACCGTGCGCGGCCGCAACGGCGGCTTTCGCCTGAACCACGAGCCGAAGGACATCAACGTGGGCGCCGTCGTGCGCATGGCCGAAAGCGACTTCTACATGGCGGAGTGCTTCAATCCCGAAGGGAATCCCTGCGGCCTGACCAAGGCTTGCCGCCTCAAGGGCGTGCTCAAGGACGCCACCTCGGCCTATCTCGCCGAGCTGGACCGCCACACGCTGGCCGACCTGCTGCCGGAGCCCCCGCCCAAGGAAGTGCCCGTGACGGTGCACCGCAAGCTCGCCGCCTGACCCCGTCGAAAAAACGCTCCGGCTGTCACGGCCGGCGGCGCCCGTTCGTCTAAGAGGCATGAGGGCCGCGATCCGCGGCCCCGCCATCGACCTGAAAGGAACGACCATGTCGCACGCCGCCCGCCTTCCCCTGTTCACCCTCGCCCCGGCTCCCCTGAAAGCCATGATCGGCCTGTCGCAAGCGGCCAAGCAAAGTTCGCTCGGACCGAAGCTCGTCGAGCTGGTCAACCTGCGCGTGTCGCAGGTGAACGGCTGCGGCGTCTGCGTCGACATGCACTGGCGCGACCTCGTCAAGCAGGGCTGCGATCCGCGCCACCTGAACACCGTCGCCGGCTGGCGCGAGTCGCCGTTCTTCGATGCGCGCGAACGCGCCGCTCTGGCCTGGGCCGACGCCGTCAACGCCCTCCCCGGCCGCGACGACACGGATGCCGCCTGGCCCGCGCTGCGCGAGCAGTTCAACGACACCGAGGTCGCGGAACTGGGCTACGCCATCGCCGTCATCCGCGGGTGGAACGCCATCAACCTGTCGCTGCGCAACCAGATCCCCGTGACGCCGGCGCCGGGGATGTAAGGGCTCGCGAGCCACGCGCTCAGAACAACGCCCCCTGCCGGCTCGTGAGCCGCCCGAAGCTGTCGCCGATGAACGGCAGGATGCCGTCCGCCACCGGCTCCAGCTGGCGCGTCAGGTAGTGTTCGTAGTCGATGGCCGCGGCGCGCCCGGCCTCCACGACTTCCATCGGCTCCGGTCCCGCCAGCGTCATCACGTAGCGGATCCAGCCGCCGCCGCGGCGGTATTGCGGGGGACGGCCCTGGCGCGCGTGGAACTCGTCGGCGCTGCGCGCCGCGCGCACGTGGGGCGGCACGTTGCGCTGGTATTCCTCCAGCGGACGGCGCAGGCGCTTGCGGTACACCAGCAGCTCGTCGAACTCGCCGCGCATCGTCCTGGCCACGTAGTCGCGCACGTAGTCCTCGTACGGCTCGCCACGGAACACGCGCCCGTACAGCGCCTGCTGGAATTCCTTCGCCAGCGGCGTCCAGTCGGTGCGCACGGATTCCAGGCCCTTGTAGACGATCTCCTCGCTGCCGTCGCGTTTCCGCACCAGGCCCGCGTAGCGCTTCTTGCTGCCTTCGTCGGAGCCGCGCACGGTGGGCATCAAGAAACGCCGGAAGTGCGTCTCGTACTCCAGCTCCAGCGCCGATTCCAGGCCCAGTTCCTCCTGCAGCCGGGCGCGCCACCAGCCGTTCACGTGCTCCACGAGGCCGCGGCCGATGCGCTCCGCCTCGTCTTCCTCGTGCGCGCGGCCCAGCCAGACGAAGGTCGAATCGGTGTCGCCGTAGATCACCTGGTAGCCCTGCGCCTCGATCAGCTCGCGCGTGCGGTGCATGATCTCGTGGCCGCGCATCGTGATCGACGACGCCAGGCGCGGGTCGAAGAACCGGCAGCCCGTCGTGCCCAGCACGCCGTACATGGCATTCATGATGATCTTCAGCGCCTGCGACAGCGGCGCGTTGCGTTCGCGCTTGGCCGCCTCGCGCTCCTGCCACACGCGCGCGACGATCCCGGGCAGGCAGTGCTGCGTGCGCGAGAACCTGCCGCCCCGAAAACCCGGTACCGTGTCCGCCTCGTCCCCTTCCAGGCCGGCCACGAGGCCGACGGGGTCGATCAGGAAGGTGCGGATGATGGATGGATACAAGCTCTTGTAGTCCAGCACGAGCACGGAATCGTACAGGCCGGAGCGCGAATCCATCACGAAGCCCCCCGGGCTGTCGGCACCCGGCACGTCGCCGATGTTCGGCGCCACGCGGCCCAGCCGGTGCATCAGCGGCATGTAGGAATGCTCGAACGCGGCGACGGAGCCGCCGCTGCGGTCGGCGGCCAGGCCCGTGACGCTGGCGCGCTCCAGCAGGAAGGCCATCAGGCCGGCCTTGTCGAAGATGCGGGTGACCAGTTCGCAGTCGCGCAGGTTGTACAGCGCCAGCGCCGGCTTGTCCTGTTCGAACATGCGGTCGATGCTGGCCATGCGGTCGTAGGGATTGTCGATCGCCTTGCCCTCGCCCAGCAGGCTTTGCGACACGTGCTCCAGGCTGAACGAGGGGAAGCTCCAGGTGGCCGAGCGCAGCGCCTCGATGCCGTCGATGACCAGCCTGCCGGCGACGCAGACGAAATAATGTTCCTGCTTGCCGTGCTCGCGCCATTCCATCGGACTGCCGTCGCGGCCCAGGCGCAGAGGGTGCTGCAGGCGCTCCGCGTGTTCCTGCAGTACCCGCAGGTCGAACTGCACGACGTTCCAGCCGATGATCGCGTCCGGGTCATGGCGCTGGATCCAGCTCTCCAGCCGTTCGAGCAGCGCGCGGCGCGTGGCGCACACCTCGTAGTCGAAGTCGAGCGTCGACGCGTCGCCGTTGGCTGGGCCGAGCATGTAGACCTGGCGCTGGCCGCAGCCTTCCAGCGCGATCGAGCGCAGCTCGCCCTGCATCGTCGTCTCGATGTCGAGGGAGACGGTCGACAGGCGCGGCCGGTAGCCGGGCGCGGGCTTGAGGTGGCCATCGGCCAGCAGGCGCGGATCGTCGCCCGAGGGCGTGCCGGTGAAGGCGGCGGGCGCCGTGATGAAGCGCTCCATCAGGTAGCGTTCGGGCGGCCGCACGTCCGCCTCGTAGACGTCGATGCCGTGCTCGCGCAGGCGTTTTTCCAGGCGCAGCAGGTGGCGGTACTGGCGGCAGTACACGCCCAGCACGGGGCGGTTGCGGAAGTCGCGCAGGGCCAGCTCGCGCACTTCCACGCCCCGTTCGCGCGCCAGCAGGCGCCGCAGCATGTCGCCCTGCTCGGCCGGCACGAAGGCGACGGCCTGCTGCGGCGCCAGGCGCACCAGCCGCGGCCCGGCGTCGGTCGCCAGCCAGAACGCGATCTCCACGCCGGCGTCCGTATCGCGCCAGTGACGCGTCAGCAGGAAGCCCGGCCCCGCCGTCTCGTGGCTCAAGGCGTCACCCGGCGCTGGCCAGCCCGTCGCCGATGTAGCGCGCCAGCTCGGCTTCCGTGAAGCCGGCCAGGCGCCGCGCCTCGACGTTGAAGGGCCCTTTCAGCACGGGCGCCTTGTAGCGCACCGTCAGCAGATCGTAGGTGGACACGGGTTCGAGGCCGCGTTCCCGGCACAGGTGGAAGTACCAGCGGTTGCCGATCTCGACGTGGCCCACCTCGTCGCGCAGCAGGACGTCCAGGATGCGCGCGGCCGCCTCGTCCCCGGCCTGGGCCAGCTTGGCGCGCAGCGGCGGGATCGCATCCAGGCCGCGCGCCTCCATCGTGCGCGGCACCAGCGCCATGCGCGCCAGCACGTCGCCGCTGGTCTTCGCGACCATCTCCCACAGGCTGTCGTGGCCGGCGAAGTCGCCGTACGACCAGCCGAGCATGCGCAGGTGCGCGGCCAGCAGCTCGAAGTGATGCGCCTCTTCGCCGGCCACGCGCAGCCAGTCCGTGTAATAGGCCTCCGGCATGCCGGGGAAGCGCCAGATGGCGTCCAGCGCCAGGTTGACGGCATTGAATTCGATGTGGGCGAGCGCATGCACGAGCATCGCGCGCCCCTCCACGGTGGCCATCGAGCGGCGCCCCACGAGGCGCGGCGGCACGAGTTCGGGACGGGCCGGACGGCCGGGAATCTCGCCCTGCGGCGCGAGCACGGCGGCGGAATCGATGGCGAGGGTGCCGGCCCTTGATGCGGCCACCAGCGCGGCCACGCCGGCGGCCTTGGTGGCGGGATCGGTCTCGACCAGGCACAGCAAGGCCTGGGTGCGCAGTGTTGGCGCGCGCGCCGGGGTGGTCATCAAGGCATCCTGTACAGCTGAAACGGAAAGGCCGGTAGTGTATCACCCACGCTGCCAGACGACGTCGGCCCTGCACCATCACCCCGATGTTGCCTGCAGGGCGGCGACGCGCGCAGAACCTGGGTCCCTGCCTGCGCAGGGACGACGCCACACGAGTCCGCTCAGCGCTGGATCGGCGTGTCCTCGCTGCGCGGCGGCGTGGTCACCGGCGGCGGCTGCATCGGCTGGGTTTGCGGCACCTGCGGGTGGCCGCTGGCGCTGGTGGCCGCCTCGGCATCCGACTGCGCGGTACCCGATGCGGTGATGCCGCTGCCGCTGCTGCCCGTGCTGGTGTCGGTGCTGCCGGTGCTGCCCGTGGCCGCGGCCCCCGCTTCCATGCCGCCCGACGCCGTCGCGCCTCCCTGCGAGCTGCCCATGGCGCTGGCGCCGCCGGCTTCCGTCGTGGTGACGACGCGCTCGCTCACGCCGCCGGCCGGGGTGTTCTGCGCCAGCTGCGTCAAGTTCTTCATGTCGTCCTGGTAGGTCTTGCGGGCGTCGGCCAGGCAGCCGGCACGTTCGGACTTCGCACCGCGGTTGCATGCGGACTTCTGCTCGGCATACGCCGCGTTGATTTCCTTCTTGAGGGTCGTGCTGGTCTGCTGCTTGGTGTACCAGCGGGCGGGATCGCCCGGCTTCTTGGCGGTCTGCGACTGCGCCAGCGCGGAACCGGCGGCAGCGACGCACAGGGTGCAGGCAACGACGATGCT
Source organism: Massilia sp. YIM B02763 (assembly GCF_030412015.1). Taxonomy (GTDB): domain Bacteria; phylum Pseudomonadota; class Gammaproteobacteria; order Burkholderiales; family Burkholderiaceae_D; genus Telluria. Next base: position 205,885 of record NZ_JASNRD010000001.1, read on the forward strand.
GCGCAGCAGTGGGGTCTTGGTCTTCATAGGAGCCTCCTGACGTGATGCTTGGTGAGCCACACTGGGCCACGCCGTTCTGGCGCAGGCCCTCCGGTGCCTTGCGTCACCCCGGCGAGACATTGTCAAGGTGACATCAGGCTTGAGGCCAGTATAGTCGTTTGCACAGCATCCTTCAGTTCCTTACCTCTTGGAATGTTTACATGCACATATCACGTCGTGCCGAAAACGATTCCAAAAAAGTTGCCAAGAATGATAGGATGCAAAATGTTTGCGCAAACAGCAGACAACAAACGGCCTGGCACCGGCCGACCACATAACAATCAGCGGCCCCCGGTCCGCGACACGAGACACACCATGAACCTTTTTACCTCCCTGGACACCTTCGTCTTCCTCGTCTACTTCGTGGTCGTCGCCGGCTACGGACTGTGGGTCCACCGGCGCAAGAAAAGCGCTTCGACGACCGCCTCGCACGATTACTTCCTGGCGGAGGGATCGCTGACCTGGTGGGCCATCGGCGCCTCGCTGATCGCTTCCAACATCTCGGCCGAGCAGTTCATCGGCATGAGCGGCTCCGGCTACCGCATCGGCATGGCGATCGCCGTGTACGAGCTGATGGCCGCCGCCACCCTCGTCATCGTGGCCGTGTTCTTCATGCCCGTGTACCTGAGGAACCGCATCTACACGATGCCGCAATTCCTCGAGCAGCGCTACGGCAAGGCCGTCGCCACGACGATGGCGCTGTTCTGGCTCGGCCTGTACGTGATCGTCAACCTGACCTCGATCCTGTACCTGGGGGCGCTGGCGATCGGCAGCATCGTCGGCATCGGCGTCTTCCCCTGCATGCTGTTCCTGGCCGTCTTCGCCACCGTCATCACGCTGGGCGGCATGAAGGTGATCGGCTACACGGACGTGATCCAGGTGCTGTGCCTCGTGATCGGCGGCCTGGTGACGACCTGGATCGCGCTCGACCTGGTGGCGACGCTGGGCCAGGGCAACGGCGCCATCCGCGGCGCCACGGAACTGTTCCGCAGCACCCGCGACCACTTCAACATGGTCCTGGGCCGCAACGACCCGAACTACATGGACCTGCCGGGCTTGAGCACGCTGATCGGCGGCATGTGGATCGTCAACCTGAACTACTGGGGCTGCAACCAGTACATCACCCAGCGCGCCCTCGGCGCCGACCTGCAGACCGCGCGCAAGGGCCTGCTGTTCGCAGCCTTCCTGAAGCTGCTCATGCCGGTCATCGTCGTCCTGCCCGGCATCGCCGCGTTCGCGCTGGACCGCGCCGGCGTGCTGGGCGACGCGATGCGCGTGGGCGGCGAGCTGAATCCCGACCGCGCCTACCCGACGCTGCTGGCCATGCTGCCGGCGGGCCTGAAGGGCGTCGCCTTCGCCGCCCTGACCGCGGCCGTCGTCGCCTCGCTGGCCGGCAAGGCGAATTCCATTGCCACCATCTTCACCCTCGACATCTACAAGAAGAACTTCAACAAGGACGCCGCCGAGACGAAGATGGTGTGGATCGGCCGCGTCTCCGTCGTCGTGGCGATGGTGCTGGCCGTGCTGATCGCGCCCTTCCTCGGCATCGACAAGAAAGGCGGCTTCCAGTACATCCAGGAATACACGGGCTTCGTCTCGCCGGGCATCCTGGCCATGTTCCTGCTGGGCTTCTTCTGGAAGAAAACGACCGCGCCGGCCGCGATGTTCGCGACCATCGGCGGCCTCGTGTTCTCGATCATCCTGAAGTTCCTGCCCGACATGATGGACCTGTCCTTCCTGGCCCCGATCGGCTTCGCCGCCGACAATGGCCAGGGGGTCTACGAGATCCCGTTCCTGGACCGCATGTTCATCGTGTTCTGGGCCGTGGTCGCCGGCATGGTCGTCATCAGCAAGATGGGCGACTCCTCGGGGATCAAGGCCCTGGTCGTCGATCGCCAGCTGTTCCGCGTCGACGGCGCGTTCGCCTTCGGCTCGGCCGTGGTGTGCGTGCTGGTCGCGACGATCTACGGGGTGTGGTGGTAAGCCCCTCCTGAAGTCCCTCGCGTCACCGAGATCGCCCTTGCCCTGGCACGGGCGATCGTCGTGCGCCGTCCGGCCGTGGCGCCCTGTGGCGGCCATGGGCGACCCACAGCCGTGCGGTTCCGCATGGCCGGGACCGGCCGGAACACAGCAGTCAACGGTGTGCCTTGAATGCGTGCATCGGTCTACCATGGCAGCCAAGCGTGCGAGCCGTTTCGCCGAGTCCGAGGGACGAAAGGGTATCGCCAGGACTGCCAATACCTGCCCAGCAAGGACAACACCATGCGTTCCTATCCGACCGATAGCCCACAAGCCATTTCCCGATTGCTGGCGTTGACCGTCATCAGCGACGGCGGTGGATCACCGTCCGAAATCGCCGCGACGTATCGACCGAGCATCCTCGGCCATGCCGGAATCGAAGAACAGGTTTTCGATCAAGTCCTGCGCGAATTGACCGCCGATCTTCCCGCAACGCCGGACGGACTGGTCAAGGTCGATGCCGACGCGATTGACCAGTGTCTGGCAGAAATCGTCCGGCCAGACCTGCGGCTGCGCGTATGGAAAGCCATGTGGCAGCTGGCCTATGCGGACGACCAGTTCGCCCATGCCGAAGTGGCATTGCTGCACAAGGCGACGCAGGCGTGGGGGATCGAGACGGATGCCGCCGGCAACGGGCGGATCGCCGGCACCGGGATCGCGTGAGGGTCCTCGCGGGATCGCCCCGTTCGCGCGGTCCGCGACGGCATCAGCGCCCCTGCCGCGGCATCGTCTTGCGCCACCAGTCGTCGATCATCTGCTTTTCATACGGCAGGCTTTCCATGCCGCCGTACGTGCCCACGCGCTCGCGGTAGCCGGGATCGGAGAGTTCGGCCTCGCCGCGCGCGACTTCCTTGCCGTCGTCCGTCAGCAGGTAGCGCAGGCGCAGTTGCGGCCGGTCGCCGATACCGTCCATGATGCGCACGCTGTCGAACGACGGCGTGCCGGGACGCTCGCGTCCGGCCAGGTCGATGTCGAGCACGTCGATCACCAGGTCCTGTCGCGGCCCCAGTCCTTCTCCCAGCCGGCGGAAGTGGTCCGCGATGTCGTCCAGGACCTGCTGGCGCTGCGCGGGCGTGCGCGGCAAGTCGGTGAACCGCTCGGGCGCCACGAAGTGGACGGTGACCGCGGCATCCGCCACGCCTTGCGCGAGCAATAGCGCCAGGACGAGGAGCGCGCGCTTCATGGCGTCAGGCCGCTTGCCACGCCTTGGCGAACGCTTGCGCGCGGCGCGCCAGCTCGGCCGGCGCCACGCCCGGCGTGAACAGCTGGCTGCCGATCCCGGCACCGGTGGCCCCCGCCGCCTTCCAGGCCCCGATCTGCTCCGGCGCCACGCCGCCCACGGGCCACAGCGGCGTCCCCTCGGGCAGGACGGATTTCATCGCCTTCAGGCCGGCCGGGCCGATGGTCTCGGCCGGGAACAATTTGAGGATGTGGGCGCCGGCGGCCAGCGCCGCGAACGCTTCGCTGGGCGTCGCCACGCCCGGAGCGCACAACAGCCCCCGTTCACGGGCGTGGGCAATGACGGCCGGGTCGCAGTTGGGGGCGACGAAGATGCGGCCGCCCGCGTCGGCGACGGCGTCCACGTCGGCCAGCGTCAGCATCGTGCCGCCGCCGACCAGCGCGTCCGGTGGGGCCAGGTCGCGGATGATGCCCATCGCCTCCAGCGCGCCGGGACGGTTGAGCGGCACTTCGATCAGCCGGAAGCCGGCGTCGAACAAGGTACGGCCGACGGCAGCGGCATCGGCGGGATCGAGCCCGCGCAGGATGGCGACGAGGGGAAGGTCGATGCGGTCGAGGTTCATGGCGGGGGCATCCTGTCCAGGAAAAAGCCGAGGGCGGCGCGGTAGACGGCATCCGGGTCGAGCGGTGCGAGCGCGATGCCCAGCTGCCCGCCGGCGCGCGCATAGTAGCCGTGCAGCCTGGGCGCGGCGATGGAGACGACCTCGCCGCGTGCGTCGCCGGTCAGATCCAGGGCAGCCAGCAGCTCGGCGCCGATGAGGAGGCCGCTGACGAAGGAACGGGTATGCGCCGCCGGCATCGCGCCCGTGACGACGCGGGCACGCACGCCGAACAGCGCATTGGTGAGCAGCGCGCGGCGGCGCGCCTCGGCGACGCCGGCGTCGAACGCGGCATCGACATCAGGGCCATCCATCAAGGGCGCCAGCGTGCCCTGCTTGCCCAGTGTGGCGAAGAACTCCCCCGTCATGAAGGTCGAGATATGGCGGATGACGCCGCCCTCGAGCCGCACCCACTTGCTGTGCGTGCCGGGCAGGACGAACCAGCCGTCGCGCCGCCCCATCGCGAGGGCGCCCAGCAGCTGCATCTCTTCGCCGCGGATGACGTCGACGCGGCCGTCGCTGCCCTGTTCCCGGTAGCCCGGCACCAGCAGGCAGGCGCGCCCGGATGCCTCGTCGCGCACGCGCACGAGGTGCCGCGGCAGGTCTTCCAGCGGCACGGACGCATCGAGGTAGGGCGTCTCCTTCCAGCCCTGCGCGCTGCCGATCATGCCGGACGCGACGACGGGCACGTCCGCGCCGATCCCCATGCCGGCCAGCAGCGCCACCAGCGACGGGCCGAAGTCCGGCCGCGCGGCCAGCATGCCCTGGTCGTCGCTGCGGCTGTCCAGGCAGGCGCCGTCCGGGCCCACGAGGTAGGCGCGGCGGTTGCTGGTGCCCCAGTCGATGCCGAGTAGCCGCATGTCCGTCACCATTCGGCGATGCTGCCGTCGGGGTGGCGCCATACCGGGTTGCGCCAGTCGATCGCGCGCTCCGTCGCCGCGATCACGGCCGCCTCGTCGATCTCGACGCCCAGGCCGGGCCTGGGCAGCGGCTTGATGTAGCCGTCCACGATCGCGAAATCCTCCTTGTTGAGGACATAGTCGAGCACTTCGCCGCCCTTGTTGTAGTGGATGCCCATGCTCTGTTCCTGCAGCACGGCGTTGTGCGACACGAAGTCGACCTGCAGGCAGGCGGCCAGCGCCACCGGGCCGAGCGGGCAATGGGGGGCCAGCGCGACGCCGTAGGCTTCGGCCATGGCGCCGATGCGTACGCATTCGGTGATGCCGCCCGCGTGCGAGAGGTCGGGCTGGGCGATCGCCAGGCCGCCCTGTTCGAACACGCGGCGGAAATCGAAACGAGAAAACAGGCGCTCGCCGGCTGCGATGGGGATCGACGTGGCGTCGGCTAGCTGGCGGAAGCCGTCGCCGTATTCGGGCAGCACGGGCTCCTCGACGAACAGGGGACGCAGCGGCTCCAGTTCGCGCAGCAGCACCCTGGCCATCGGCAGCGACACGCGGCCGTGGAAGTCCAGGCCGAACTCGATGGCGTCGCCGAAGGTCTCGCGGATGTTCGCCACCCGCTTGACCGTCTCGCCGATCTTGCGCGCGCTGTCGATCAGCCCGAGGTCGTCGGTGCCGTTCATCTTGAAGGTATCGAAGCCGACGGCCTGGCGCGCCGCGATGCCGTCGATGACGTCGTGCGGGCGGTCGCCGCCGACCCAGCTGTAGGTCTTCATGCGCTCGCGCACCAGGCCGCCCAGCAGTTCGTAGACGGGCACGCCCAGCCGCTTGCCCTTGATGTCCCACAGCGCCTGGTCGACGCCGGCGATGGCGCTCATCAAGACGGGGCCGCCGCGGTAGAAGCCGCCGCGGTACATGGTCTGCCACAAGTCGTTGATGTGGGACGGGTCGCGCCCGACGAGGTAGTCGGCCAGTTCGTGCACGGCCGCCTCGACGGTCCGCGCGCGGCCTTCGACGATCGGCTCGCCCCAGCCGTGGATGCCTTCGTCGGTCTCGATTTTCAGGAACATCCAGCGTGGCGGCACGCGGTACGTGGACAAGCGGGTGATCTTCATCCGCCCAGTGTAGACCCGGGCGCGATCTCGGCGGCGTACGTTATCTCTGGGAAATGCCGGGCAGGCCGGCGCGGGTCAGCAGAAGCCGTGGCGCTTCAGGGCCGCCCCGAGCTCTTCCTTGAAACTGCCGTAGTCGACGGCCTTCTGTATGTACTCGATGGCGCCGAGCTCGTCGGCGCGCCGGCGGTCGGCCTCGAGGCCCGAGCCGGACACGACGATCACGGGAAGCTGGTGGCCGTCCGGTTGCGCGCGCAGCTTTTCCAGCAGCTCGAAACCGTCCACGCGCGGCATCTTGATGTCGAGCAGGAGCAGGTCGAACCGGTCTTCCTGGGCCAGGCGATACGCTTCCTCGCCGTCGCCGGCGGTCACCAGCCGGTGCGGGAAGCCGCAGCGTTCCAGCGCCAGCCGGGTCAGCATCAGGTCGATGCCCAGGTCGTCGACCACCAATATCTTTTTCATCGCCAGCGCCGCTTGCGACGACGACCTGTCCGGCGCAATAGAAATGTATCGAATTTAAGGACTGTACCACGTTCGGGTCCGCATCATGGCCCGATTCGCGTAACGTGCGGACCCGGCATGGTATCGTTGCGCACCGTCCGCACCTCGTCCGCCATGTACCATCCCTGTCCCGACGAGCACGGCCTGCCCGTGCGCATCGCCAACCCCAGCCTGCCCGGCGATCCCGCGGCCTGGCACGATCCGGCCCGCATGGCCACCGTCGTGCCGGGCGGCGCCATGCCCACCGCGTTGAACGGCACGCCCATCGCCCCCGCCTCCCTGCCGCTCGTGGAGGCGCGCATCGGCGAGCCCCCCTACGCGCTGCCCGCGGGCATGCGCGCGGCGGCCGGCGCCGTCATCGTGGAAGACGACGGCCGCGTGTGGCTGGTGGCGCCGACCAATGGCTTCGGCGGCTATGCGGCCACGTTCCCGAAGGGCCGCGTCGACGGCGGCCTGGACCTGCAGGCCACCGCCGTGCGCGAAGCCTTCGAGGAATCCGGCCTGGCCGTCGAACTGGTCGCCTTCCTGGCCGACGTGCCGCGCACGCAGACCTACACCCGCTACTACGTGGCGCGCCGCGTGGGCGGCGATCCCGCGCTGATGGGATGGGAGACGCAAGCCGTGCACCTGGTGCCGTTCGCGCTGCTGACGGAGGTGGCCGTGCACGCGAACGACGTCGCGGTGATCGCGGCGCTGCGCCGCATGGCGTAGCGCCGCCTTATACGCCGACCATCGAGACGGCCTTGGTGTTCAGGTAGGCTTCCAGCGCTTCCGGACCGCCTTCCGAACCGTAGCCCGAGTCCTTGACGCCGCCGAACGGCAGCTCGGCGCTCGGCGTGGCCGGCTGGTTCATCCACAGCATGCCCACTTCGAGGCGGTTCATCAGCTGCTGGGCGTTCTTGATCGAGCGGGTGAACGCATAGCCGGCCAGGCCGTACGGCAGGCGGTTGGCCTCCGTGATGGCTTCTTCCAGCGTATCGAAGCCGCGCACCGCGGCGACGGGGCCGAACGGCTCGTCGTTGAACACGCTCGCTTCCAGCGGCACGTCGGACAGGATCGTCGGCGCGAAGAAGTTGCCTTCGCTCCCGACGCGCTTGCCGCCGGTGACGACTTGCGCGCCCTTGGCTTGCGCGTCCTCGACGACCTTGGCCATGGCGGCGAGGCGGCGGTCGTTGGCCAGCGGGCCCAGCGTCGTGCCTTCCGCCAGGCCGTCGCCCAGCTTCAGGCCTTCGGCGTGGGCGGCCATGGCGCGCACGAACTCGGCCTTGATGCTGTTGTGGACCAGGAAGCGGGTCGGCGAGATGCACACCTGGCCGGCGTTGCGGAACTTGGCGGCGCCGGCGGCCTTGACGGCCAGCGCCACGTCGGCGTCTTCGGCCACGATGACCGGGGCGTGGCCGCCCAGCTCCATCGTCGCGCGCTTCATGTGGGCGCCGGCCAGCGCGGCCAGCTGCTTGCCGACCGGGGTCGAACCGGTGAAGGTGACCTTGCGGATCACCGGGTGCGGGATCAGGTAGCCGGAAATCTCGGCCGGGTCGCCGAATACGAGGCCCACGGTACCGGCCGGCACGCCGGCGTCGACGAAGCACTGGAACAGCGCGGCCGGCGATGCCGGGGTCTCCTCGGGGGCCTTGCACAGGAAGGAGCAGCCGGTGGCCAGCGCCGCGGCCAGCTTGCGCACCACCTGGTTGATCGGGAAGTTCCAGGGCGTGAAGGCGGCCACGGGGCCGACCGGCTCCTTCAGCACCAGCTGCTGGGCGGCCGGGTTGCGCGCCGGGACGATGCGGCCGTACACGCGCATGCCCTCGGCGGCGAACCAGTCGATGATCTCGGCGCCGGCCATGACCTCGACACGCGCCTCGGCCAGCGGCTTGCCCTGCTCCTGCGTCATCAGGCGGGCGATGTCGCCGGCGCGCTCGCGCAGCAGGGTGGCGGCACGGCGCATGGTGGCGGCGCGCTCCGCGGCCGGGATCGCGCGCCAGGCCTCGAAGCCTTTCCGGGCTGCTTCCAGCGCGCGGTCGAGGTCGGCGATGGCCGCATGGGCCACGGTGCCGATGGTCTTGCCGCTGGCCGGGTTCAGCACGGGAATGGTCTTGCCGCCGGTGGCGTCGACCCATTCGTTGGCGATCAGGAGGCGGATGTCGGGATAGTTCGAAGTCGTCATGGCTATGTGTCCGTTGTACGTTGTCGTAGAAAGCGATGCGCACCCGGATCGTGGGAGTGGCCGGGCGCCGCATCCGCTACTGTGCCAGAAATTCGGGGATCCCGTGCGGGCGGGACGGATTTTCGCCGCCGCACCGGTACGTATGGACACGCCGATCCTGCACGGCGACAAGAAGAGTTTCACAGGCATAACGTGCCCGGCAGCTGAGCGCAGCGGTGCTACTCTTGGCTCATGTACGGCGCAGCGCGCCCGCGGCATGCAGGCAGCGCTGCGCCCTTCCCGCCAACCCAGCACAGCACAGCAAGGAAGCGAACCATGAGCAAAACCGTCGGTGACTTTTTCGTCGAACGTCTTCACGACTGGGGCGTGCGGACCATCTTCGGCTATCCGGGCGACGGCATCAACGGCGTGCTCGGCGCACTTGACCGCTCGGACAAAAAGATCGACTTCATCCAGGTCCGGCACGAGGAAATGGCCGCCTTCATGGCCTCGGCCCATTCCAAGTTCACCGGCCAGCCGGGCGTGTGCCTGTCCACCGGCGGCCCCGGCGCCGCCCACCTCGTGACCGGCCTGTACGACGCCAAGCTGGACCACATGCCCGTCCTCGCCATCGCCGGCCAGGCCGCGCGCACCACCCGCGGCGCCCATTACCAGCAGGAAGTCAACCTGGAACGCATGTTCGCCGACGTGGCCGACTACGTGCACGAGGCGGCGGTGCCGGCCCAGGTGCGCCACCTGGTCGACCGCGCCATGCGCACGGCGCTGGGCCGGAACGGCATCAGCGTGCTGGTGCTGCCGAACGACCTGCAGGAACTGCCGTACGAGGACCCGCCGCGCAAGCACGGCTCCGTGTTCTCCGGCATCGGCTACACCCGTCCGAAGATCGTGCCCTACGACGCCGACCTGGCGCGCGCGGCCGAGGTACTGAATGCGGGCGGCAAGGTCGCGATCCTCGTCGGCGCCGGTGCCCTCGGCGCCACCGACGAGGTCATCGCCGTGGCCGAGCGCCTGCAGGCCGGCGCCGCCAAGGCCCTGCTGGGCAAGGCCGCCCTGCCCGACCACCTGCCGTGGTGCACGGGCTCGATCGGTATCCTCGGCACCAAGGCCAGCTGGGACATGATGAACGAGTGCGACACCCTGCTGATGATCGGCACCGGCTTCCCCTACGCCGAATTCCTGCCCAAGGAGGGCAAGGCGCGCGCCGTCCAGATCGACATCGACCCGACCATGCTGGGCGCGCGCTACCCCACCGAGGTCAACCTGCACGGCGACGCCGCCGAGACGCTGCGCCTGCTGCTGCCGCTGCTGCAGGAAAAGAAGCTGGACGGCGCCTGGCGCAAGAAGATCGAGCAGGACGTGCGCGATTCCTGGGCGCTGCTGGAACAGCGCGCGATGGCCAAGGCCACGCCCGTGAACCCGCAGCGGGTGGCGTGGGAGCTGTCGCCGCTGCTGCCGCGCGACGCCATCGTCACCAGCGACTCCGGCTCCTGCGCCAACTGGTACGCGCGCGACCTGAAGGTGCAGCGCGGCCAGATGTATTCGCTGTCCGGCGGCCTGGCGTCGATGGGCGCGGCCGTGCCCTATGCCATCGCCGCCAAGTTCGCCCATCCGGAACGTCCCGTGATCGCCCTCGTCGGCGACGGCGCCATGCAGATGAATAACATGGCCGAGCTGATCACCGTGGCCAAGTACTGGCGCCAGTGGAAGGATCCGCGCTGGATCGTCTGCGTGTTCAACAACGAGGACCTGAACCAGGTGACCTGGGAACAGCGCGTCATGGAAGGCAACCCGAAGTTCGAGGCCACGCAGACGATCCCGGACGTGCCCTACCACCGCTTCGCCGAGCTGATCGGCCTGAAGGGCATCTATTGCGCCGACCCGGACATGGTCGCCGAGGCCTGGCGCGACGCGCTCAAGTCCGACCGTCCCGTCGTCCTCGAGTTCAAGACCGACCCCGAGGTGCCGCCGCTGCCCTCGCACATCACGCTGGACCAGGCCAAGTCCTTCATGAGCGCCATCGCCAAGGGCGACCCGAACGAGGGATCGATGCTGGCGGGGGTGGCCAAGCAGGTGCTGAGCTCGATCCTGCCGGGCGAAAAGAAGTAATCCGTCGAAAGGAAGTCCGCGATGATCCCATTCATGTTCGCCACCGGCATCGAGAACAGCTACCCGACCATCGAGAACGGCCGCGTGCGCCGCGATCAGATGGAGGAATGCGGTCACTACCGCAACTGGCGGCAGGACTTCGCGCTGGTGAAGGAGATGGGCATCGGCTACCTGCGCTACGGGGTGCCGCTGCACCGGGTCTGGCTCGGCCCTGACCGCTACGACTGGGAGTTCTCGGACGAGGCCTTCGGCGAACTGCGGCGCCTGGGCATCGAGCCCATCGCCGACCTGTGCCACTTCGGCGTGCCGGACTGGGTGGGCAACTTCCAGAACCCGGAGTTCCCCGCGCTGTTCCGCCAGTACGCCGCCGATTTCGCCGCGCGCTACCCGTGGATCCGCTTCTACACGCCCGTCAACGAAATGTACGTGTGCGCCCGGTTCTCCGCGCTGTACGGCTGGTGGAACGAGCAGCAGAGCAGCCCCCGCGCCTACGTCGCCGCGGCCAAGCACTTGGCCCAGGCGAGCGTGATGGCCATGCAGGAAATCGCACGCCGCCGTCCGGACGCCCTGTTCATCCAGAGCGAATCGACCGAATACTTCCATCCCTGCACCCCGCAGGCGGTGGAATTCGCGGAAGCGCTCAACGAGATCCGTTTCCTGTCGCTGGACATGAACTATGGCCATCCGCTGGACCCGTCGGCAAGGGCCTTCGTGCTCGACTGCGGGATGACGGAGGCGGACCTGCGCTATTTCCAGCAGCAAGGCATGCGCCGCAACTGCGTCATCGGCACCGACTACTACGTCACCAACGAACACTACATCGAGCCGGACGGCACGCGCACGGCGGCCGGGGAGCTGCTGGGCTACACGACCATCGCGCGCCAGTACTACGAGCGCTACGGCCTGCCGCTGATGCACACCGAGACCAACCGCGACGAGGGTCCGCAGGGCGACGAGGCGTCGTCCTGGCTGCGGCGCCAGTGGTCGATGATGCTGAGCCTCATGCACACGGGCGTGCCGATGGTCGGCTTCACCTGGTATTCGCTGACCGACCAGGTCGACTGGGACGACTCGCTGCGCTTCAACCGCGGCCACGTCAACGCGCGCGGCCTGTACGACCTGGACCGCCAGATCCGCAAGGCCGGCTGCGAGTACCGCAAGCTGCTGGCGGACTGGCGCGACCGCATCGGCCCCTACGACGAGCTGGAGCCGGATCCACAGGTCGGCGCCAACCACCGGCCGGACACGGAAGCCGTCATCGACAACCTGCGGCGCCTGCTGATGCGCGTGGACTCGCACGACAGCGGCGCCAAGGCGGAATAGGCGCCGTCAATCGTCAGGGGCGATCGGCACGTACTGGTTCTGCAGTTCGTTCGAGGCATCCGCCGCTTTCCAGGCTGCGTTCGTGGCGGGCGCCAGGAACACGGCTTGCGTGACGCTGTAGCCGCCGGGCGACCTGGCGGCCGGCGGATCGGCGCGCACGGCGTCCATGTCGATGCGGCCGTTCGGCAGGCGGCGCACGGCTCGCTGCCTGGCCGGGGTGATGCGATACAGCACCAGCGCAGCCCCGGCGCCCGCGGCCAGCCGCGCCATCGGATCCGGATACCCGGTCATGACATCGTTCTTTCCGCCGGCATCGGCCCAGCCCAGCGTGACGAAACCGTCGCGCTTCCACCGTGCCAGCGCCGCATCGAGGTCGTCGGTCATGCCGAGCTGGATCCGTGCCGCCTTGTAGGCCATCGGACCCACGCGTCCCGGCACGGCGACCGGCTTGTCGGGCACTTCGATCGTCGAACGGCCTTCGCCGCGTCCCATCGGCGCGTTGTCGCGTACCTGGCGCGACACGGCGGCCAGGTAGGCGGCCTGCGGCGGCGCCGGCGCGGCGCTTTGCACGACGAGCGACGCGCCCATCGCGGCGGCACGGTGCGGGAAGTCTTGCCGGCCGTCCTCCGGCGCGCTGGCGCCGACACGCACGAACCCCTGCCGCTCCCATGTGCGCACGGCGGCGGGAATGTCTTCGGCGAACGCGAACTGGATGCTGGCAAGGCGCACGATGCGCGGCGCCACGTGGGCTGGCGGGTTGGGGGCGGCGATGTAGTGGTCGGCGAAATCGTTCGTCATGGGCGGGCATGCGGTCGGGTAGCTATCATGCGCGGCCGGGTTGCGCCCGCGGCCTGTCTCTCCAGGCAGCCGGCATCCCGTCTCGGAGCCATTGTCCAGTGTTTTGTCCCTGTGCGTCGCCGGCCAGGCGCGGCCGTGTGACCACGCATCCGACAGGTGAGTGTGCACGTATTTCCCTGGATCAACCGAATGGGGGATGCCTCCCGGCGTGGAAACGCCAATAGTAACGAATTCTCTCAATCCGACGATGTCATGACACCACGCAACGCTACCCATCAGCGCCGACCATTCGCTCCAGCCGCTCACGGCCGTCCGCATCCCCTGCTGCGCCTGACCCTCCTCTCCGCCGCCATCGCCGCCACGGCCTGCGTGCACGCCCAGCAGGCCGCGCAGACCGGCGCTGCCCAGGACGGCAGCATGCAGAAAGTCGAGATCCGCGGCGCGGCCGATGCCTACGACCCGCGCCGCGACGATACCGCCGCCAAGATCGTCGTCGGCCACGACGAGCTCGCGAAATACGGCGACACCAGCGTCGTCGATGCGCTCAAGCGGGTGCCAGGCGTGAGCGTCGGCAGCGGCGCACGCGGTACCGAGGTGCGCATGCGCGGCCTGGGCAACGGCTACACGCAGATCCTGATCGACGGCGAACGGGCCCCGGCCAACTTTTCCATCGAGTCGCTCTCGCCGGACGTCATCGAGCGCATCGAGGTGCTGCGGGTGGCCAGCGCGGAGTTTTCCACGCAGTCGATCGCCGGCACCATCAACATCGTGCTGAAAAAGGCGGTCAAGGCCGGCCAGCGCACGGCCAAGCTGGGCTACGCGCACGGCAGCGCCACCGACAACCCGAACGCGAGCCTGAACCTGTCGGACCGGCGCGGCCAGTTGTCCTATTCGCTGGCCGCGAGCGCGAGCCGCACCCGCAACACGCTGGACACGGGCACGCTGGAACAGCGCTTCGGTCCCGGCGGCCAGCTGCTCGGCGCGCGGCTGTCGAGCGAGCCGGAAGTCGACCACGTGACGATGCTGAACGTCACACCACGACTGACCTGGACCTTCGCAGGCGGCGACACGCTGACCTCGCAGACCTTCTTCAACTTCAACGACTACGAGTTCGACACGGCGGGCCGCGTCGGCACGCTGCTCGGCCCCCTGGACGACTACCCATCGATCGACCGGCACCGCAAGACGATCTTCCACATCGTGCGCGAAGAGCTCGACTGGATCCACAAGTTCGACGGCGGCGCCAAGCTCGACGCCAATGTATCGGGCCTGGCCAGCCGCATCTCGGAATGGATCCGGCGTACCGGCAGCGGCAACCCGGACGTGCCGCCGCTGCACGAGAACATCCCGGCCGGCGGCGACGAGCGCGGCGTCACCACGATGGGCAAGTTGAGCACGACGGCGCGCGCAGGCCATACGCTGGCCGTCGGCTGGGATGCCGGCCGCTCCACGCTCGACGCCTACCGCCGCGACCGCGACACCCTGCAGCCGGACGTGCTGCTGGACGCCGACCAGGACTACGACGTCGCCGTCTCGCGCCTCGAGCTGTACGCCCAGGACGACTGGACCATCACGCCGGCCTGGTCGGCCTACTTCGGCGTGCGCTGGGAAGGCATCCTGATCCGGACCGAAGGCAATACCTTCCCCACGGCCCACTCGCGCTCGGCCGTCTGGAGCCCCTTGTTCCAGACCCTGTACAAGCTGCCGGGAACGAAGGGCGACCAGGTGCGCTTCGCCCTGAGCCGCACCTACAAGGCGCCCGACCTGCTGAACCTGCTGCCGTTGCGTTTCAAGTCCGGCAACAATACCCAGACCAATCCGGACATGCTCGGCAACCCGAACCTGCAGCCCGAACTCGCGTTCGGCTTCGACGCCGCCTGGGAGCACTACTGGGCACAGGGCGCGCTGCTGTCGGCCACCGTCTCCGGACGCAGGATCTCCGACTATACGCGCCGCCAGCTGACGTTCGACGGCGCCACGTGGACCTCGATCCCGATCAACGCCGGCAACGCGAAGACCTACGGGCTGGAACTGGAAGCCAAGTTCCCGCTGAAGGCGGCCTTCGACACGACGCTGCCGCTCGACCTGCGCGCCAGCCTGTCGCGCAACTGGTCGCACGTCGACGAGGTGCCGGGTCCGGACAACCGGCTGGACGCCCAGACGCCGCTGTCGGCCACGCTGGGCGCGGACTACACGCGCGCGCAACTCACCGTAGGCGGTTCCTACGTCTTCAAGAACGGCGGGCTGGTACGCGTGCTGGCCAACCAGACCTCGTACCAGTCGGTGCGGCGCGACCTCGACCTGTATGCGGCGTGGCAGTTCGATCCCAAGCTGCAGCTCCGTGTCACCGCCGCCAACCTGCTGGCCCAGGACCGCATCGGCGCGAGCGACTTCGTGTTCGATGCGGACGGCAGCCAGAGCGCGCGCACGCTGGTGCCGTCGCACCGCAGCGTGCGCGCCACGCTGCAGTGGAAGTTCTGACCTAGCTGCCGCCGGCCCGCGCCGGCACCGTCGCCGGCTGCTGCCAGACGGCCGGCAGCACGCTGCGCGTGGCATAGTCCGTCGCGGACAGGCCGAACAACACCAGCATCGTCACCGCGCCGACGACGGCCGCGATGCGCAGCAGCGCGGGGGAACGGCGCAGTCGCATGAACACGAGCGCCACCAGCACGGCCTTGGCCAGCGCGATCGCCATGCCCAGCGCCGTGTTGACCCAGCCCAGCGGGATGAAGGCCGTGCCGGCGCTCAGCGCCAGCAGCACCATCAATGCGGCCCACGCAAGCAGCAGCGGTTTGGCTTCCTTGTCCATTCAGCCTCCCGCCCTGCCGACGAGGTACAGCAGCGGATACAGGAAGATCCAGACGACGTCCACGAAGTGCCAGTACAGGCCCGCCAGCTCGACCGATTCCGCACTGGGGCCCTCCTCCCCGCGGCGCGCCAGGCGCCAGGCCAGCACGGCGCAGGTGCCGAGCCCCACGCACATGTGCAGCGCGTGCATGCCCGTGAGCGCGAAGTACAGCAGGAAGAACAGCAGCATGCCGTGCAGCGTCTCGGGGCCGGGTGCTTCGTCCGGCCGGAAGCCGGCGCCGGGGAACAGGTGCTCGCCGACTTCCTTGTGCCATTCGATGCCCTTGACGGCCAGGAAGGCCAGGCCCAGCACCATGGTCAGCGCCAGCAGGCGCACCGTGCGGCGCCGGTCGCCCGCCTTCGCCGCGGCGCCGGCCAGGGCGATGGCCAGGCTGCTGGTGAGCAGCACGGCCGTGTTGAGGGTGCCGAGCCAGATATCCGTGTGCCGGCTGGCCAGTGCGCAGGCCTGCGGATAGTGGGTGCGCAGGTACAGGTAGCCCAGCAGCAGCGGCCCGAAGAACAGCAGCTCGCTCGACACGAAGACCCACATGCCGAAGCTGCGGGCCAGGTCCTGCTGCGCCAGGCTGGAGAACTGTTCGTCCAGCTCCGCTTGCGGCATCCCGGCAGGCATTCGCGTCGTCATGGCGTATAGGCGTAGGGGCCGCGCGTGACTTCCGGCTGGCGGCTGAAGTTGTGGACGGGTGGCGGCGAATCCGTCTGCCATTCCAGGCCCGTGGCCTGCCACGGGTCCGCCACGGCCAGCTTCCCGAAGCGCAGCGACCACGCCAGGTAGCCGAGCGGCATCAGGTAGCCGATGGCGAGCAGCACGGCCCCGGCCGAGGACAGCACGTGCAATAGCTGGAATTCTTCCGGATAGCTGTGGTAGCGGCGCGGCATGCCCGCATAGCCGAGCAGGTATTGCGGGAAGAACGTGAGATTGAACCCGGCAAAGATCACCAGCGCCGCCACCCTGCCCCAGGCTTCCGAATACATCCTTCCCGTCACCTTGGGCCACCAGAAGTGGATGCCGCCCAGGTAGGCCATCACGGAACCGCCCACCATGATGTAGTGGAAGTGGGCGACGACGAAATAGGTGTCGGACAGGTGCACGTCCAGCGCCAGCGCCGCCAGGAACAGGCCCGTCAGCCCGCCGAGCGTGAACAGGCCCACGAAGCCGAGCGCGTACAGCATGGGCGCCGTGAAGTGGATGCGGCCCTTGTACAGCGTCGCCGTCCAGTTGAACACCTTGATCGCCGACGGCACCGCGACGAGGAAGGACAGCAGCGAGAACACGAGTCCCGCGTACACGGACTGGCCGCTGACGAACATGTGGTGGCCCCAGACGAGGAAGCCGATCACGGCGATGGCCAGGATCGCATAGGCCATGAAGCGGTAGCCGAACACGGGTTTTCTCGCAAAGCACGGGATGATCTCGCTGGCCACGCCCATCGCCGGCAGCACCATGATGTACACGGCCGGGTGCGAATAGAACCAGAACAGGTGCTGGAACAGCAGCGGGTCGCCGCCCAGCGCCGGGTCGAAGATCCCCAGCTGGAACAGGCGCTCGATGGCCACCAGCACGAGGGTCATCGCGAGGATCGGCGTCGCCAGCACGAGGATGACCGACGTCGCGTAGTTGGCCCACACGAACAGCGGCATGCGGAACCAGGTCATGCCCGGCGCGCGCATCGTGTGCACGGTGACGATGAAGTTCAGGCCCGTCAGGATCGAGGAGAAGCCCGTGACCATGATGCCGGCGAGCGTCAGCACCACGTGCGAGTTCGAGAACATCGTCGAGAACGGCGTGTAGAAGGTCCACCCCGTGTCGACCCCGCCCGCCAGCAGCGCCCACAGCACCATCACGCCGCCCGCCATGTACAGGTACCAGCTGAGCAGGTTCAGGCGCGGGAACGCCAGGTCGCGCGCGCCGATCATCAGCGGCACCAGGAAGTTGCCCAGCACGGAGGGGATCGACGGAATCAGGAACAGCCACACCATGATCACGCCGTGGGCAGTGAACAGCTTGTTGTAGGTGTCCGCGCTGACCAGGTCGCCCTGCGGCGTGGCCAGCTCGAGGCGGATCAGCGCGGCGGCGATCCCGCCGAGGAAGAAAAACAGCGTGATCGACAAGCCGTACAGCACGGCGATGCGTTTGTGGTCGCGCGTGAGCAGCCAGGAGCGCAGCGTGAAGCCCTCGGCCAGGTAGCCGCCCACGGGCGGCGTTTCCGCCATCACGCTAGCGTCGTTCTGCGGTGTCGGCATGGCCGGTCTCCCTGATGTATTCGATGATCGCCAGCAGGTCTTCCTCGCCGATCTTGCCGGCGAACGAAGGCATGATCGGGGCGTAGCCGGCGACGACGTCCTTGTCCGGCACCAGGATCGAATCGCGCACATAGGCTTCGTCGGCGCGCAGCTCGCGCCCGTCGGCCAGGTGCACGCGGCGCCCCAGCAGGCCATTCAGGGACGGCGCATGCACGGTGGAGCCGGCGGCGTGGCAGCCGCTGCAGCCATAGTCGCGGTACAGCGCGAACCCGCGCTGCGCCATCCCCGGCTGGCGCGGCCCTTCCGCGAGCCAGCGCGCGAAGTCGCCGGGCGGCTGCACGACGATCCTGCCCAGCATGAGCGCGTGATCGGTGCCGCAGAACTCCGTGCAGAACAGGTGGTATTCGCCGGCGCGGCTGGGCGTGAACGAGATGCTGGTATAGCGTCCAGGCAGCACGTCCTGCTTGATGCGGAACCCGGGCACGTAGAAGCTGTGGATCACGTCCTCGGACGTCATCACGAGACGCACCGGACGGCCCAGCGGCAGGTGCAGCTCGCCCACTTCGCGCCGGCCGTTGCGGTGCTGGGCCTTCCACATCCACTGCTTGGCGACGACGAACACGGGCATCGCATCGGGCGGCGGCTGGTACAGCTTGACATAGTCGATGGCGGCCCAGGCGTAGATGCCGAGGAACAGCAGCAGCGGGGTCAGCGTCCACGCGATCTCGATGCCGCGGCCCTGGCTGGGCGCGTTGCTGCGGTCCGCGTCGGAACCGGCGCGGTAGCGCACGGCGAAGCCGATCGTCAGCACCAGCACGACCAGGGCCACCGCGCCGGTCAGCAACAGCAGGGCCAGCGCCAGGCTGTCCAGGCGCGTGGCCGTGGCGGCGCCATCCGCCGGCAGCAGGTAGAAATGCGGGCTTGTGCTGGATGTCATGCGGTGTCTCCACGCAGGCGCCGGCGCCAGATCCAGGCGCCGAGCAGCACGAGCACCAGCACGGCGCCGCCGCGCACGGCGGCCAGCGCGGCGCCACTGTGGCGCCCTGCGGCGGGGTCGAAGTGGGCGCACAGCAGCGCCAGGCGCTGGCCGAACGACGGCGCCGGATCGATCCGGCCCGCGCCTGCCGCCAGCACGGCGGCGCGCACGCCGGCCGGATCGAAGCGCACGCCGGGAAAGAAGCGCACGATCCTTCCATCGGCCGCCGCCACGACGAAGCCGGCCGCGTGGGCGATCTGCCCGCCGCCGGCGTCCGGAACGGCGCGGTAGCCCAGCGCCTGTTCGATGCGCGCCAGCTGCGGCGCCGCGCCCGTCAGCAGCGCGATGTCGGCCGCGCCGCCGGGCAGCAGCGCCGCATAGCGCGGCAGGCGCTCGCGCGCGGCGGCGCCGTCCTCGCGCGGATCGATCGATACGCCCACCAGCACGTAGTCGCCTGCCTTCAGGCCGGACAGCGCGAGCGCCTGCAGCACGCCCTCGAACACCGTGCCGCACAAGCTCCTGCAGCGGTAGTAGCCCGGCACCAGCACCACGGGCGCGCGGCCGAACTTCGCGCCCAGCGGGACGTCGCGGCCCGCCTCGTCGCGCAGCATGGCGTCGATTGGCAGCCGCGTTCCCGGTTGCGGGTCGAAGGCGACGTCGGGCGGCGGCGGCAGCGTCAACGCCTGGGCGCCGGCGGCCGGCGGCAGCGCGGCGCACGCCAGCAGCCAGGCGGCGGCGAGGGCGCGCGGCTTCATCGCCCGTCCTCCTTCTTCGCGGCGCGCGCGGCCGTGATGCGCATCGCCTCGGCCAGCGGGATGCGGGCGATGCCCGCTTCGCGGTCGACCCAGGCATAGCCGCTCGTCAGGCGTTCCTTCTCGGCGAAATAGGCGGCGCGCTCGGGCACGGGCGCGGTCTGCAGGCGCGGGGCCGGCGCCGTGATCGCGTGCGGCGGCGTATTCGCGGCTGGGCCCGTCGCGCGCAGCAGCAGCCAGGCGCCCGCGACGGCGAAGGCGATCCCGCACAGGATCGCGCATGCGCCCCAGCCGATCTTGCGCACGTCCAGCCGTGTCGATTCAGGCATGGCTGCCCTCCTCGCGCGCAGCTCCCGGCCGGCGGACGGCCATGGCCAGCGCCGCCAGCACCAGGGCCGTCGCCGGCGCGAACCACAGCGCACGCAAGCGCAGGCCTTCGACCGAGGGCAGCACGAGCCACCAGCAATCGAGCAGGTGGGCGCCCAGCAGTCCCCCAGACAGCATGCCCATGATCCGCGGCGCCTTTTTCGCGCGGCGCGCCAGCAGCAAGGCCAGCGGCGCGACCAGGTGGACCGCCGCGAGCAGCCAGGCCACCGTCTGCCACAGTGCGCTGCTGCGGCGCAGGTACCAGGAAATCTCGTGCGGCAAGTCGGCCGCCCAGATGACGAGGAACTGCGAATACGACAGGTAGCCCCAGACCAGCACGTACATCAGCAGCAGGTTGCCCAGGTCCGGCAGGCGCGCGCGGATGGCCTCGCGGTCGGCCAGCAGGACGGCCAGCGCCATCCCCGCCAGCAACTGGCCCGCGCCTGCCAGCCAGCCGAAGACGCTGGAATACCAGTGCGGCTGCAGCGACATGATCCAGTCGACGGCCGCCAGGCCCACCGACACCCCGTACAACAGCAGGAATGCGGCGGCGCGGCCGGCGCTGCGCCGGGGTGCATGGGTCTCGACCCACGCCAGCGCGCTCCACAGCATCAGGTAGCCGATGCTGCGCGCCACGAAGAAGCCGGGGCTGAGCCACCAGTCGCGGAACGCCTCTTCCGGCTTGCCGGACGGCTGGTGGTCCACCCACGGATACAGCGCATGCATCCCCAGCAGCACGGGCAGGAACAGCAGGCAGGCCAGCGGCAGCCAGCGCGCCGCGCGCAGCAGCGGCGCGCGGATGGCGTCGCCCCATGCGCCGCCCGTCAGCTGGTGCAGCCACACGTTGGCCAGGCCGCCGAGCAGCGCGCCCGTCGCGAACCACCAGGCCGCCAGCCAGCCGGCCAGCAGGCCGCGCAGGTCGACTCGCCAGCCGGCCCAGGCCAGCGCGGCGGCGGCGATGGCGGCGATGATGACCACCGGCGCCCTCATGGCTGGCCTCCCGCCGGCAGCCGGGCACGCACCGCCTCCGGCAGCGCGGCGGCCGGCGCGTGCTGGCTCAGTTGCAGCGCGCGGATGAAGGCGACGATGGCCCAGCGCTCGTGCGGCTCGATCCGGTCGCCATACGGCACCATGACGCCATAGCCGTTCTTGATCACGTCGTAGAAATGGCGGTCGCCGGCCGCGCGCAGGCGGTCCTGATGGAACGTGGGCGGCGCCGGGAAGCCGCGCCGCACGACGAGGCCGTCGCCATCGCCGGCCGGGCTGTGGCAGGGCATGCAATAGATCGTGTAGCGTTCGCGCCCTTTTTCCAGCAGGCGCATGTCGACCGGATAGGGATTCGCCTGCGCCCGTTCCGCCGCGAGATCGTCCTCGACCTGGCCGGCGCCCTGGCGGCCGCTGGAACTGCCGGCGAAATCGCCGCGCGAGCGCGCCTGCACGCCGGCCGGCGGCATGCGCGCCGCGGCGCCATCGGCGAACAGCGGGCTGGCCGCGAAGGTGCCGTAGCGCGGCTGGTCGTACATGTCCTGCTTGGCGCGCTCGCAGCCGGCCACCATCAAGGCGCAGAGGATCAGCATCGTCCCCCTCATCCCGGCACCTCGCACACGAACAGGGGATCCAGCTCCTCCAGCAGGTCGCGCGCCGTCCCGGCCGCGAACACGGGGTCGCGCTCCGGCAGGAACAGGTAGAAGCGGTTGCGGCTGGCCAGCTCGAATTCCTCGACCTCGAACAGCGGGTGGTACAGCCGCGGCAAGCCGTTCAGCCACAGCATCGCGATGGCCGCGCCGAACGCCGCGCCCAGGATCGCCACCTCGAAGGTCGCGGGAATGAAGGCGGGCCAGCTGTGCAGCGGCCGTCCCCCGATGTTCAGCGGGTAGTCGACCACCGCCGCATACCATTGCAGGAAGTAGATCGCGGCCCCGCCCAGCAGGCCGCCGGCCAGCGCCGCCGGCGCGATCCAGCGGCGCCGCATGCCGAGGATGTCCGGCAGGCCCTCCACGGGGAACGGCGCGTAGGCCTCGGCATGGGTATAGCCGTGCTCGCGCGCGGCCCGCGCGGCCGCGCACAGCGCCCCCTCGCCGCGGAACTCGGCCAGCATGCCGGCGCAGGGGCGCTCGCCGTTCCCGCTCATGCCTCCCCCTTCGCGCTGTCGCGCACCAGCTCGCGCATCTCGGCGATCGAGATCAGGGGCAGGAAGCGCACGAACAGCAGGAACAGCCAGACGAACAGCGCCACCGTGCCGAACAAGGTCAGCCAGTCCCAGAACGTCGGGTAGTACATGCCCCAGGACGACGGCAGGTAGTCGCGGTGCAGCGAGGACACGACGATCAGCACCCGCTCCATCCACATGCCGCAATTGACGACGAGGCTCAGCACGAACAGCGCCAGCACGTTGTGGCGCACGCGGCGCAGCCACAGGAGCTGGGGCAGCACGATGTTACAGGCCAGCATGCTCCAGTAGATGGGCGCGTACGGACCCGTCCAGCGGTTGACCATCATGTACTGCTCGTAGCGGTCGGCGCTGTAGAAGGCGGTGAACGCCTCGGCCGCATAGCCGTAGCCCACCAGCCAGCTCGTGGCGATCAGCACCTTGGCCGCATTCGCCAGGTGGCGCCCCGTGATGAAATCCTGCAGGCCGAACGCGGCGCGCAGCGGGATGGCGATCGTCAGCACCATGGCGAAGCCGGAGAACAGCGCGCCGGCGACGAAGTACGGCGGGAAGATCGTCGAGTGGTAGCCCGGCGTGTTCCCCACCGCGAAGTCGAACGACACGATCGTGTGCACGGACACGACCAGCGGCGTGGCCAGGCCCGCCATCAGCAGGTAGGCCGATTCGTAGCGCTCCCAGTGGCGCGCCTCGCCGCGCCAGCCCAGGGCCAGCAGGCCATAGACGACCTGGCGCACCCGCTGCCCCGCCCGTCCCGCGCGGTCGCGCAGCGTCGCCAGGTCCGGGATCAGGCCCACGTACCAGAACAGCGCGGAGACGAGGATGTAGCTCGCGATGGCGAAGAAATCCCACAGCAATGGGCTGCGCCACTGCGGCCACAAGTCCATCTTGTTCGGATAGGGCACCAGCCAGTAGAAGAACCAGGGGCGGCCCAGGTGGATGATCGGATAGATGCCGGCCATGCTGGCCGCGAACAGCGTCATCGCCTCGGCGAAACGGTTGATCGACGTGCGCCAGCGCTGGCGCAGCAACAGCAGCACGGCCGAGATGAAGGTGCCCGCGTGGCCGATGCCGACCCACCAGACGAAGTTGGCAATGGCGAAGCCCCAGGCGACAGGCATGTCGATGCCCCAGATACCCACGCCCTTCACGAGCAGCCAGACCAGCGCCACCAGCAGGCCGAACACGCCCGCGCTGGCGCCCAGGAAGGCGGTCCACCACTTCCAGCCGAAGCGGTGCGCCAGCACGATGTCCGCGATCCCGTCGCTGACGCCCGCGTAGCTCCAGCCGGCGCCGAGGATCTCGCTGCCCTGCGAGCGGGGCGGCTCGCGCCCGGTCGTCGTTGGCCCGCTCATCCCGCCTCCGGATCGGGATTCACCACCCGCGCTATATAACTCGTGCGCGGACGGGTGTTCAATTCTTCCAGCAGCACGTAGTCGTGGGCGGACGCCTTGGCCGCGACCACGTCGCTCTTCGGATCGTTCAGGTCGCCGAACCGGATCGCCCGCGTGGGACAGGCGGCCTGGCAGGCGGTGACGACCTCGCCGTCCCGCACGCGCCTTCCGGCCCGCTCCGCGTCGATGCGGGCGCGCGTGATGCGTTGCAGGCAGTAGGTGCACTTCTCCATCACGCCGCGCCGGCGCACCGTGACCTCGGGATTCTGCAAGGCCTTCAGGCTCTCGAACTGCTCGTTCGAATACTGCAGGAAGTTGAAACGGCGAACCTTGTACGGGCAGTTGTTCGAGCAGAAGCGCGTGCCCACGCAGCGGTTGTAGACCTGGACGTTCAGGCCGTCGCCATCGTGCACGGTGGCGCCGACCGGACAGACTTCCTCGCAGGGCGCATGCTCGCAATGCATGCAGGGCACGGGCTGGAACAGCGTGCGGCGTCTCTCCACATAGCGGTCGACGCGGATCCAGTGCATGGCCCGGCCCCGCATCACCTCCTCCTTGCCCACGATGGGGATATTGTTCTCGGCCTGGCAGGCGATGGTGCAGACGCCGCAGCCGATGCAGGCGTTCAGGTCGATCGCCATGCCCCATTTGTAGCCGTCGTAGCTGCGCTCAGGGTACATCGACACCTTCGGCACCGGTTCTTCCGGCGCTTCCGTCGGCACGGCCCTCCCGCGGCGCAGCTCCGCCACGCGCACCGGGGCGCGGCCGTGCATGTCGAATTCGCGCTGGCGCATGGCGAAGTCGTGCTTTTCTGCCAGCCGCTCCACGGCCAGCGCGGGCGCCGCCGCGAAGGTGTCGACAGTACGCAGGCGGTAGGCATCGAAGCCGACGCCGTTGCCGATGCTACCGGCGGCGCGCCGACCATAGCCCAGCGGCAGCGTGACGACGCCCTCGGCCTGGTCCGCGAGCACCAGCACGGGCGCGTCCACCGTGCGGCCGCCCACGCGCAGCCGCACCCGGTCGCCGCTGGCGATACCCGCACGGGCGGCGCTGGCGGGACCGATGAACGCGGCGTTGTCCCAGCTGATCGACGTCAGGGGCCGCGGCAATTCCTGCAGCCAGCCGTTGTTGGCGAACGCGCCGTCGTCGACCGATGGATCGGCGGCGAAGACGGCCACCAGGGCCGCTGCCTTCGCCGGCGCCGGAGGCCGCGGCAGCGGCACCGTGGGCACCGCCACGGGCTCGGCCGCGCTGCCGGCGACGAAGCCGATGCGCAGCGCCTCGCGCCAGGCATCGTCGCTCGCGAGGCCCCGTTCGCGCCAGGTCGCGCGCACCAGGGCCAGGCCGTCGCGCGAACCCTCGCCATCCAGCAGCGCCAGCACCTCGTGCGCCGAGCGTCCCGCGTACAGCGGCGCGATCATCGGCTGCACGATACTGGCCGTGCCGTCGGCCGCACGCGCATCGCTCCACGTCTCGTAGCCGTGCGCCAGCGGCAGGTGCCAGCGCGCCGCATGGCCCGTCTCGTCGCGGTACAACCCCAGGTGGGCGCTCAGGGGCACGCGCGCGAGCGCCCTGGCGAAGTCGAGGTCGGCCGGCGCCGTGTAGACGGGATTCGCGTCCAGCATCAGCAGCGTGTCGACGCGCCCGGCATGCATGTCCGCGGCCAGCGCGGCGATCGAGGCCGCGTGCGCCGCGTCGCCCAGCGTCGTCGGCGCGATATGGTCGACCGGTGCGCCCAGGCGCTGGTTCAGCAGGTGGACCAGCGCGCGGCTGGCCGGATCGAGCGTCGGCCCGGCCACGACGAGGGCCCGGCCGCGCGCGCCGTCCAGCGCCTTGGCGACGGCAGCTTCCCAGCGCGCTGTCCGCGCATCGGGCGCTTGTCCGGCGTCGGCGCCCGTCCGCAGCAGCGCCGCGATGCGCCACACGCTCGCCGCGATCTCGCGGGGGCTGCGCGCCAGGCGCTCGTCGGCATGCGCCCCCGTCAGCGTCGGCGTCGATTCCAGCGCATACAGGCGACGCTCGCCCGCATGCTCGCCCAGGCGCCGGCCGTCGGCCCAGCTGCGCGCATGCAGCAGGCCGGCCGGGCCGCTGCCCAGCAGGTCCGCGTCCAGCGCCAGCAGCACGGACACCCGGTCCAGGCGATACTGCGGTTCCAGCACCCTGCCGAACGCCAGCCGCGACGCCTGCGCCGCGCCGTCGTCCTGCAGCGGATCCCAGAAGTGGACGCGCGCTTCCGGCCAGCGCGCGCGCACGGCGTCCAGCTGCCGCGCCAGCGTCGGCGAACTGGAGGGGCCGGAAAGGATGCGCAGGCCGGCGCCGCCGTCGCGCGTCCAGGCCGGGCGGCGCGCGGCCAGGGCGGCCTCGAAGGCGGGCCAGGTCGAGAGTTCCGTCCCCTGCTGCACGGTCTGCGAGCGGTCCGGGTCCCACAGCTGCAGGATCGACGCCTGCGTGAAGACGTCGGTGGCGCCGCCGGCGATCGGGTGGTCGGGGTTGCCCTCGACCTTGGTCGGCCGTCCCGTATTCGTCTCCACCAGCACCCCGTGGGCATGGCCGCGCCGCACGAAGGCGCTGGCGTAGAACAGCGGCCGGCCCGGCACGGCGCTCTCCGGCATGCGCACCCAGGGCACGATGGTTTCGCCGGGCGGTCCCTTGCAGCCGGCGCCGGCCAGCGCCGTCGACGCCGCCATCAGTTTCAGGAAGCGGCGCCGCGCGGCGGCGTCGGCGCGCGTGATGGGGAACACGGGACGGTGGCCGGGCGCGCTCATCGGTGGCAGGTGGAACAGTTGGTGAGCGTCTGCGCGTCGCGCAACCGGTAGATGCGCGTCAGCTGGCGCACTTCCTCCGGGCTCAATTGCTTGGCCGGCTCCATCGACAGCACCTTGTCCAGCGGCCGCACGTGCCTGGGCGCCTCGCGGTGGCAGTTCAGGCACCATTGCATCTCGAGCGAGGCGGTGCGCCAGGTCAGCGGCATCTGGTCCACGCGGCCATGGCACTCGACGCAGGCGACACCCTTGTTCACGTGGATGTCGTGCTCGAAGTAGACGAAGTCCGGCAAGTCGTGCACGCGCACCCAGCGGATCGGCCGGCCCGTGCGCTCGCTCTCGTGCAGGGCCTGGAGCAGCGGCGAATCGACGAACAGCTGCGAATGGCAGCTCAGGCAGATGGACGTGGACGGCATGCCCGCGAAGCGCGACTTCTCGACCGAGGTATGGCAGTAGCGGCAATCGATGCCGTCGTCGCCCACATGGTGCTTGTGGCTGAACGGGATCGGCTGCTCCACCGGTTCCATGGTGCCGTAGGCCGGCGTCATGACCCACCACGCCAGGGCGATGCCGCTCGCGCACAGTCCGAGCACGGCGAGCAGGGCCAGCTTGACGTACAGGACGGCCGATCGGGAAAACGGTGCTGCCATCGATATGGAATGCTTGGGTTCGACACGTTGGTCTTTATTGTCAATACGGCGCTCTACGCGGCGCCATTCTTGCTGCGATCCAGTATAGCCCGGCACCGGAATTGGCCCTGCACGATATGGCCGGGCTGGCCGAGCCTGCCGCATGCGATCGACTTGCCCAGGAAATGGCGCGCGCCGGGCGTGCCGTGGTAGCATCGCAGACCCGCTTCCACTCCTTCTTCCCATGCCAGCCCAACCATCCCGTCATTTCGATGCCATCGTCGTGGGCAGCGGCCCCGCCGGCGCCGCGACGGCGCGCGAACTGGCGCGGCGCGGCGGCCGGGTGCTGCTGCTCGAACGGGGCGGCGATGCGCCGCTGGCCGGCACGCTGGGCCAGATGGCCGGCATGGCGGCGGTGCCAGGCAAGGGCGCGTTCCTGCACCGCGACGCCTCGCTGCTGGTGCGCGCGCTGACGCTGGGCGGCACCTCGACCGTCAATTTCGCCACCGCGGCCCCGCCGCCGGCCGCCATGTTCGCCGCGCACGGCATCGACCTCGCCCCGGCGCTGGAGGAACTGCGGGCGGAGCTGCCGATGGCCCCGCTGCCGGATGGCCTCGTCGGGCCGATGGCGCGGCGCATCATGGGCGCGGCGCGCACGCTGGGCCTGCCCTGGCGCAAGCTGGACAAGATGATCCGTCCGCAATCCTGCCAGGCCGGCTGCTGGCGCTGCGTGTACGGCTGCCCGACCGGCGCCAAGTGGACGGCGCGCGACTTCGTCGACGAGGCGCGCCGCGCCGGCCTCGCGGTCAGGAGCGGCGTCCTGGTCGAGCGCGTGCTGCTGGAGGACGGCCGCACCGCCGGCGTGGAAGCGACCGTCGACGGCGCGCCGGAGCGTTTCCTGGCGCCCCTCGTCGTGCTGGCGGCGGGCGGCATCGGCAGTCCGCGCCTGCTGCGGGCCTCCGGACTGATACGGGGACCCGTCCCCTTCTTCAGCGACCCGGTCATCGCCGTGATGGGCAGCGTCGACGACCTGGACGGGGCCGGGGGACCCGGCGGCGCCGAGGTGCCGATGGCGGCCGGCGCCACCTGGCACGGGGACGGCATCGCGCTGGCCGACCTGACGCTGCCGCGCCCGATGTACCAGGCCTTCGCCGCCCAGGCCGGCCGCGTCGACCGCCTGTTCGCGCACGGCCGCACGCTGTCCGTGATGGTCAAGATCCGCGACGCGATCGGCGGCGCCATCGGCCCACGCTGGGTCGACAAGAAGCTGACGGAGGGCGACCGCGCGCGCTTCTGCCACGGCACCGAGATCGCCCGCGCCATCCTCAAGGAAGCAGGCGCCCGCCACCTGTTCTCCAGCCACCACTTCGCCGCCCACCCGGGCGGCGGCGCGCGCATCGGCGACGTCGTCGACGCCGACCTGCGCACCGCCGCGCCGGGCCTGTACGTGTGCGATGCGTCCGTGATTCCCGCGCCATGGGGCTTGCCGCCGACCTTGACCCTGCTGTGCCTGGGCAAGCGGCTCGGCATGCACCTGGCCCGCGCCGGCACCGGCCAGGCGGCATGACGGCCCGCCTGATCGGTATCTGGGTCAGCATTACTACTCGTCGGGCTAGCGCTGCGCGCGCCTGCGTGCTACGCTGATGTATTGCCGGCCAGAAACTACCCGGATCGCATGAGGGCACCAACAGGCCTCCTCCGGCGCTCCACGCAGCCGGCCTGAGCGGGATTTCGAGGCGACACAAGATGAAGAACTGGTTCAATCGTTTGCTCGGCGGCGCGCATGGCGACGGTGCCGCGGCCGCCGCCATGGCGGCCGCGGCGGCGGCCGGCGCTGCCCACGTGGACACGGGGGCGGAAATCGACGCCGCCTATTACCGCTGGCTGACGGCATCGAACGGCTTCCACGCGCCGGCCGAGACCGAGCGCCGCATCCTGGGCGAGGTCACGGCCATGGCGGACGATCCGGGCGCGGCCGCGCACCTGGTGCCGCGGGTGCCGGAAGTGATCCCGCAACTGCTGGCCAGCCTGAGCGACGACTCCATATCGCACGTCGAGATGGGACGCCAGGCGTCGCAGGACGTGGTGCTGGTGGCGGAACTGATCCGCGAAGCGAACAGCGCCTACTACCGCTCGCTCGATCCGGTCAGCACGGTCGAGGCGGCGATCATGCGCCTGGGCCACGACGGCCTGCGAATGCTGCTGGCGCGCCTGGCCTTCCGTCCGATCATCAAGATGCAGGCCGGGGGCTTCGCCCGCATCGCCGCGCCCAACGTGTGGAACCAGTCGGAACGCTGCGCGCTGGCCGCCAGCCTGATGGCGCCCGGCGTCACGGCCGGCGCCTTCGAAGCCTATCTCGCCGGCCTGCTGCAGAACGTCGGCCTGATGGTCGCCTTCCGCGTCTCGGACGACATCTGCGAGGACGGACGCATTCCCGGCTCGCGCGCCTTCGGGCAGGAACTGCAGGCGCTCAGCCGGCGCCTGTCGTCCCACATCGCCGCCCACTGGGACTTCCCGGCCGAGGTGTGCGAGAGCATCGCCCATGCCGGAGACCCGGGCGACCTGCCGCTGGCGCGCGCCCTGGCGCTGGGCGACCGCATCGCCAAGCTGCGCCTGCTCATCGACGGCAACGTGCTGTCCGAGCAGGACAGCCTCGTCACGGATGGACTGGACAACTTCCAGCGGCGCTGCCTGACCAAGCTGGGGAACGCGCAGGCCGAGGCCTGAACGCGGCGGGCAATAAAAAAAAGCGCCCGCGGGCGCTTTTTTTATCGGCGAGTCAGTGTCTCACACGGGTTCCGGCAGCGCCTCCAGCGCCTTGCGGCGGCGGACGCCAGCCACGACGCCCGCCACGCCGATGCCCAGGGCGATCAAGGCGATCGCGCGCGGGTCGAGGCGCTCGTCCATGTCGGCCCGCAGCTCGGCATCGCCGTGCACGACGGCGGCCGGAGACGACAGCGTGCGCACCGGCTGGGCGGCCGCCTGGCCAGCTTCGGCGGCAACGGCCGATCCCAGGGAACCTGCGCCGAGCAGCAGGGCAAGTACAGCGGTGCGAATGGTGGTCATGGCATATCCGTAAGTTGAACCGGCGGAACCGGCGGGTGAAACTAGTTTCTCTACGGAATAATGATGCCGTCATTTCGCGATTTCGTCAATTTCTATTTCCCTATGGAATCAATAGTCCCAGCTAATCGGGATTGACTGTCGTGCACTTACGACAATTTCGATAGTTTTCTATCGATACCCGGTCGGATCGACGTGCTTCTGCTCGCTAGCCGATCCGCTCCGCGATCCACTGCCTTGCCCGCTCCAGCGCAAGCCGCGCCATCCGCGTCGGGAACTGGATGAAGCCATGCGGCGCTTCCGGCAGCATGTGCACCTCGACCTCGGCCACTTCAGCCCAGCGGGCGGCCATCTCGCGCGTGTCGTCGCGCAGCGGATCGAGTTCGCCGGCGAACATCAGCGCCGGCGGCATGCCGGCAAGGTCGCCGTAGAGCGGGGACAGAGGAGGAGCACGGCGGCCGGCGTCGTCGACGTCGCGCGTCAGGTGCGCCATGTCGGGCACCATGCCGGGGCCGTCCAGCAGCAGCGTGTCCGGGCCCGCCGCGCGCACGCTGGGCGTGCCGGCCAGGTCGTAGACGCCGTAGAACAGCACCGCGCCCTTGACGCGCGCGAGCAGTCCGGGCCAGGCCTTCAGGCGCAGCAGCGTGGCCGCCGCCAGGTGCCCGCCGGCCGATTCGCCCACCAGGAACACGGGCAGGCCGGCGCCCTCGGCCAGGCCGCCGTCCAGCGTCCAGCGCGCGGCGGCCAGGCAGTCGTCCATGATGTCGCGCATCGGCGCGTCGGTGGCGAGGCGGTAGTCGACCGAGACGACCAGCGCCTGGCACTCCAGCGCCAGCGCCGCGTTGCGGTCGTCGTCCATGCGCGCATTGCCGATCACCCAGCCGCCGCCGTGCACGTCCAGCACGACGGCGCGCGGGATCCCGGGCGGACGCAGGATGCGCACGGGCACGCGCAGGCCGTCCGCGACGGCCTGGGTTTCCTGCACGGCCAGGCGGCGGCGCGCCAGCTTGCGGTCGGCGCCGATCTGGGACAGGCGCAGCAGGCCCTGCCCCAGCCGCAACACGAAGTCGTTACCGAGACGAAAGCGTGGTGCATAGGCCAGTTTGCGGTTGAAGGCGCGCGCTTCGTCCAGCGTCGCGGCGTCGACCGGCAAGCCCGCGCCGGATGAGCGGTGGTAGACATTCATGTCAATAGTGTAACGAGCCACGGTCGAGGCCGGCGCACACTGTCGCAACTGCACCCGCCTCGCGTATCATATGCGCCACTTCAACTACAGCAACGGATCAAGAACATGGCAGACCAGGACATCACCTACGACGAAGTCGCCGCGGCCGCTGCAGGCCTGCAGGGCGACGGCCAGCCGGTGACGCTCGAGGCCGTGCGCGCCGTCGTGGGGAACGGGTCGCCGAACGCCGTCTACAAGCACCTGGCGGCGTGGCGCGCCAGCAACAGCAAGCCGGTCGAACCGCCGCCGGCCACGCTGCCGGAATCGCTCGTCGCCGACCTGGCCGCCTGGGCGCGCCAGTTCGCGCACGATGCCGGCGCCGCGGAACGCGAAGCCCTGGCCCAGTCCGACGCCGACCGCGACGCCCTGCTGGCGGCCGGCGACGCGCTGGAAGCCGAACGCGAATCCCTGCGCGTCGAGCTGGCCGACCGCGACGAGACCATCGAGCGCCTGAACGCCGAGCTGCGCAACGCGCGCCAGGTGGCGATGGACGCGCTGGTCAGCAAGGCCAAGGACCAGTTGGCGATCGACGGCAAGGAAGCGCAATTGACGGCCCTGCGCGCCGAGATCGAGCGCAACGTCGCCGCCCAGGCCGCCGAATCGGACCGCCGCCTGGCCGCCGAGATGGAACTGGTGGGCGCGACGACGGCGCGGTCGGCGCTGGAGGCGGAGAACGCGGACCTGCGCGCGCAGTTGCAGGCGGCACGCAAGCGTTAAGGCCGTCGCCCCTGCGCAGGCAGGGGCCTGATGTCGCTTGCGCAGCGGCTGCGCTTGCAGAGCTTGGGTCCCTGCCTGCGCAGGGACGACGTTGTTCAGGGCAAGCGGCAGTTCTTCTTTTCCGCGCCGGGACGTGCACCAATAAGGGGCAAGCCACTCCGTATTCCCTCTGGCACGGTTCTTGATACATGCGTCAGTGTCAAGAACGAGGACAGCGACCATGAGGGACTTCTACAACGAGATGACGGATGGTGCCGCCGGCCCGGTGCGCGACCATTACCGCGAATTCGACAGCTGGCTGCGGCAGCAGCCGCGCGAGCGCATCGAGCGCAAGCGCGCCGAGGCGGACCTCACCTTCCGCCGCGTCGGCATCACGTTCGCCGTGTATGGCGACGGCGCCGGCACCGAGCGCCTGATCCCCTTCGACACGATCCCGCGCATCATTCCGGCCCACGAGTGGACGGCGCTGCAGGCCGGCCTGGCCCAGCGCGTGCGGGCGCTGAACATGTTCGTGCACGACATCTACCACGAGCAGAACATCATCAACGCCGGCATCATCCCGGCGCGCCAGATCTACCAGAACGCCCAGTACCGGCCCGAGATGCAGGGCATCGCCGTCGCGTCCGACATCTATGCCCACATCGCCGGCGTCGACATCGTGCGCGCCGGCGAGGGCGAATTCTACGTCCTGGAAGACAACCTGCGCGTGCCGTCCGGCGTGTCCTACATGCTGGAGGACCGCAAGATGATGATGCGGCTGTTCCCGGAACTGTTCGCGCGCCACCGCATCGCGCCGGTCGAGCACTACCCCGACATGCTGCTCGAGAACCTGCGCTCGGTGGCGCCGACCGGCGTGCTCGACCCGACCATCGTCGTCATGACGCCGGGGATGTACAACTCCGCCTACTTCGAGCACGCGTTCCTCGCCCAGCAGATGGGCGTGGAGCTGGTCGAGGGCAAGGACCTGTACGTGAACGACAACGCCGTCTGGATGCGCACGATCCGCGGCCCCCAGCGCGTGGACGTCATCTACCGCCGCCTGGACGACGACTTCCTCGACCCGCTCGCGTTCCGCTCCGATTCCACGCTGGGCGTGCCCGGCCTGCTGTCCGTGTACCGCGCCGGGCGCGTGACGCTGGCGAACGCCATCGGCACCGGCGTGGCCGACGACAAGTCGATCTACCCCTACGTGCCGGACATGGTCCGCTTCTACCTGTCGGAGGAGCCGCTGCTGAACAACGTGCCCACCTGGCAGTGCCGCAAGCCGGACGAGCTGTCCTACGTGCTCGCGAACCTCGGCCAGCTGGTGGTCAAGGAAGTGCACGGCGCCGGCGGCTACGGCATGCTGATCGGCCCCGCGTCGACACAGGCGCAGATCGAGGACTTCCGCCGGCGCCTGGTGGCCAGGCCGGACGGCTACATCGCCCAGCCGACGCTGGCCCTGTCGGCCTGCCCCACCTACGTGGAGAGCGGCATCGCGCCGCGCCACATCGACCTGCGGCCCTTCGTCCTGTCCGGCAAGACCATTTCGATGGTGCCCGGAGGCCTGACACGCGTGGCGCTGCAGGAGGGCTCGCTGGTGGTGAACTCGTCGCAGGGCGGCGGCACCAAGGACACCTGGATTCTGGAGGCATGATGCTGAGCCGCACCGCGGACCACTTGTACTGGATGGCGCGCTACACCGAGCGCGCCGAGAACACGGCGCGCATGCTCGACGTGGCGCTGCAGACCTCGATGCTGCCACAGTCCCAGCACGACACCGAACAGGCCTGGCGCGCCATGCTCGGCATCTCGGAACTGCGCGAAGCCTACGACGCGCGCCACGAGGTGCTGGACGCCAGGAGCGTCCTGTCCTTCATGGCGCACGACAGCGGCAACTCCTCGGCGATCGTGTCCTGCCTGACGGCGGCGCGCGAGAACGCCCGCGCCGTGCGCGGCGTGCTCACCACCGAGGTCTGGGAGACCCACAACGCCACCTGGATCGGCCTGCGCGAGCGCGCCAGGCTGGACGGCGACCCGGGCGAATTCTTCGAATGGGTGAAGTACCGTTGCCACCTGTGGCGCGGGGTCACCTTCGGCACCATGCTGGACGACGAGGCGATGGTCTTCATCCGCCTCGGCACCTTCCTCGAACGGGCCGACAACACGGCGCGCCTGCTCGACGTGAAGTACCACGGCGCCAGGGACAAGAACGAGAAAGGATCGGAATCCGATGCCACCCGCGAGGTGCTGTCGCAGCGCGAGTTCTATTACTGGGTCGCCCTGCTGCGCTCCGTCGCCGGCTTCGAGATCTACCGCAAGGTCTACCGCGACGCCATCACGCCGGCGCGCGTGGCCGAGCTGTTGATGCTGCGCGCCGACATGCCGCGCTCCCTGCTGGCCTGCATGGAGCAGGTGGTGGCCAACCTGCGAACGGTGCGCAACGACGTCTCGCGCGAGACGGAGCGCCTGGCCGGCAAGATGCATGCCGAGCTCCAGTTCGCGCGCATCGAGGATATCCTGGAGGCCGGGCTGGACGACACCCTGAGCCGGTTCATGGAAAACGTCTATGAACTCGGCAACGGCATCAGCCGCGACTTCCTCGTTCCCCTCGGAGCCTGACCATGCACCTCTCCATCCGCCACGAGACGCTGTACCGCTACACCCAGCCGCAGGCCTACAGCATCGAACAGCTGCACCTGGTGCCGCGCACCGAGCCGCAGCAGCAGGTGCTGTCCTGGAAGATCGCCATGCCCGGCAACGGCGCGCCCTATGTCGACGCCTACGGCAACCATTCGCACATGATGACGCTGAACGAGCCGCACGACACCGTCCGCATCGTCGTCGAGGGCCTCGTCGCCACCACGCCGCTCAGGAACGGCCGGCTGGAGGCCGTCGACAGCCTGTCGCCTCTGATCTTCACGGTGCCGACCCGGCTCACGCAGCCCTCGCCGCTGCTGGCCGACTTCGCCGCCCGCTGCCTGCCGCCGGCCGGCATGCGCGTGGACACCGCCGCCGCGATGGACCTGGCCGCGCACATCTTCGGTGCGGTCGAGTACCGTAGCGGTGCGACGGACGTCTTCAGCACCGCGGGCGAGGCCATCGTCCTCGGCGCCGGCGTCTGCCAGGACCATGCCCACATCTACCTGGCCTGCTGCCATGC
The DNA here is from genome assembly GCF_030412015.1 of Massilia sp. YIM B02763. Taxonomy (GTDB): domain Bacteria; phylum Pseudomonadota; class Gammaproteobacteria; order Burkholderiales; family Burkholderiaceae_D; genus Telluria. The sequence goes on from NZ_JASNRD010000001.1 coordinate 240,986, forward strand.
GCGGGGCGTGCCGGCCCGCTACGTGTCCGGCTACATCGATCCGGAGTCGACCGGCCACGCGGCCAGCCATGCCTGGGTCGACGTGTGGGTCGAGGACGGCGACCACGCGGGCTGGGTCAGCATCGACGTCACCCACAACCGCCTGATGACGGATGCCTACTGCCGCCTGGCGATCGGCAGGGACTACGAATCGGCGGCGCCGGTGCGCGGCATGCGCCGCGGCGGCGGCGAGGAAACCATGCGCGTCGAGGCGACGATCGTGCCGGTCCAGTAAAATAGCGGCACTCTTTATCGGTAAATACGCCAATGACTTATTGTGTAGGCATGCGCCTGAACGCGGGACTGGTCTTCCTGGCCGATTCGCGCACCAATGCGGGCGTCGACCAGGTCGGCACGTTCCGCAAGCTGAGCGTGTTCGAGAACCCGGGCGACCGCATGATGGTGCTGATGACGGCCGGGAACCTGTCGATCTCGCAGGCGATCCGCCAGGTCGTCTCCACCTACATCAGCCCCGAAGGCGCGACGATCTGGAACGCGACGAACATGTACGACGCCGCCCGCATCGTCGGCGACGCCGTGCGCGCCGTCCACAGGCAGGAAGCGGCGCAGCTGGCCGAATACGGCGTCGACTTCAACGTCAGCCTGATCTTCGGCGGCCAGATCGCGGGCGAACGCTGCCGCCTGTTCTACGTCTATTCGGCCGGCAACTTCATCGAATCGCACGACGAGAACCCGTATTTCCAGATCGGCGAGGCGAAGTACGGCAAGCCGATCCTGGACCGCGTCGTCACGCCGCACACGACGCTGGACGATGCCGCCAAGTGCGCACTGATCTCGATGGATTCGACGCTGCGCTCGAATATCTCGGTGGGCCTGCCGCTCGACCTGCTCGTCTACGAGGACGGCGCGCTGGCCGTCACCCGCTTCGTGTCCATCGACGAGCAGAACCAGTATTTCAGCCAGCTGCGCAACAGCTGGGGCCAGCAACTCAAGACCGTGTTCGAAGGCATCGACGCGCCCGTGTGGAACGCGGCTCCCGGTGCCACGGAAAACGTGCTGTCATCGGCCAACGCCGGCAACCGTCCCGTGCGCATCGCGCTGCCGCCGGGCATGATCGCGGCCGAGCCGTCGGCGCCCGTGCAGTCGCTGGCCGAGGGGCCGGCGTCGACGTCGCAGCACTGAGCGCCGATCCAGCCGCCTCGCTTGCCTGTGCCTGATGCCCTGTGCGTAGGCGCGCGCCGTGCGCGCGTGTCCTGTGCCACACTGGCCCGACGAATCTTGCCGGGAGCACGACATGAGCACGGAACTGCACAGCACCGCGCAGGCGCAGGATGGCCAGCAGCAGAAGGAAAACGAAGCGCAGCAACAGCCACAACCGAGCGACTTCGACGGTTTGAAGGACAAGAAGCCGGACGAGCTGACGCCGGAAGAGCTGCGCCTGATGGCGGACACGATGCCGGGTGAAGGGCCCGGCGACTAAGCCCGTCGCGACGAGGCTACTGCCCCGCCGGCGGCTGCCACAGCTCGACCTTGTTGCCTTCCGGGTCGATGACCCAGCCGAACTTGCCGAACTCCGAGTCCTCGGTCTTGTCGAGCACATGGCAGCCTTCGGCGCGCAGCAGCTTCAGCAGGGCATCCAGGTCGGCGACGCGGTAGTTGATCATGAAGGACGCGAGGCCGGGCGCGACATGGTCGCTGCCGGCGGCGCCGATGGACCAGGTCGTCGTGCCGCCCGCCGGCTCGCCGGCGTCGTTGGACCAGCCGAACACGGCCCCGCCCCAGTCCTGCACGTCGATGCCCAGGTGGCGCTTGTACCAGCCGCGCAGCGCGACCGGATCTTTCGCGTGGAAGAAGATGCCGCCGATACCCGTTACGCGTTTCATCGTTCGCTCCGTTCAGCAAAAGCTCCACTGTAGCAGCGCGCGGCGTCCATGGGGTCAGGCGGCGGCGATCATCCGCAGCAGCGTGTCGCCGAAGCCGTCGCGGGCGCGCGCATCCGTGCGGGCGCTCGTGTACACGCGCGGCTGCGCGCTCCAGGCGAACCGCGCGCCGATCGCTTCCAGCGCCTTCACCAGCAACACGTCCTCGTGGCAGGACACGCTCTGGAAACCGCCGGCGGCGCGGTAGGCATCGGCGCTGACGCCGAGGTTGGCGCCGTGGATGTGGCGGTGGCCGTCGCGGTCGTGGTAGTTGCGTGCGAAGTGCTCGCGCAGGCGCCGGGCGTTCGCGCCGTGCGGGGACCAGTCGTCGACGGCGACCGAGCCGCACACGACGTCGACACCCAGCGCCAGCTGCTCGGCCAGCCATTGCGGCGAAACGCGCGTGTCGGCATCGGTGAACGCCAGCCAGCGCGCCCCATGGTCCAGCAGATGGCGCGCGCCGGCCGCGCGCGCGACGCCGACCTGGCGCGCATCCACTTCCAGCATGTCGAGCAGCACGCCCGCCGCGGCGAATGCCGTGCGTTGACGGCGCACGACGTCCGCGCTGCCGTCTCCGCACGCATCGAGCACGATGCACACCCGCACCGCCTCGCCCCGCAGCGCCGGATGGACGGCCGCGGCAAGGATCGCGTCCAGGCAGTCTCCCAGCGCGGCTTCCTCGTCGTGGGCGGGAATGGCGACGCCGATCATGTGTTGCCTCCCTGCTTGCGGAAGACCTCGAGCAGGAAATCCTCGTCCGCGTGGCGCAGCGTGCGCACGAAGCCCGGCAGGCGGCCGGCCGCCGCGTGCACCAGCTCCGTCGAGGCGGCGCGGTCGTCGAAGTCGTGCAGGTAGTGGCACAGCACCAGCTCGCCGCCGGCTTCGACGCTGGCGCCGGCCAGCGACAGCAGGGACACCAGCGCGGCGGGCTCGAAATAATAGGCCAGCTCGCTGACGACGACCAGGTCGAAGGCCGCCGCGCGCGGCCAATCGGCGGGCAGGCTGCGCCGCTCGACCCGCACCCGGCCCCGCTCCGCACCCGCCTGCGCCACGCGCCGGCGCGCCGCCGCCACGGCGCTGGCGGAGCCATCGCAGGCCAGCAGCTGGTCGCAACGCTGCGCCAGCGCGGCGCTCATCTCGCCGTTGCCGCAACCTGGCTCGAAGGCGTTGCGGTAGCGGGACTTGCCCAGCGATGCCAGCAGGATGGCGCGCTTGCGCCGCTCGTACCATTTGTCGCGCACATGCCAGGGGTCGTCGTCGGCCGCGTACAGGGCCTCAAAATGCCGTTGCCGGCTCGGTTGGTCGAGGTTCATGCAAATACAGTTCGTAAGGATTGAGCAGGCGTTCCAGCGCCTGCGGGAACACGATGGGCAAGGCGCCCGTGCTGGCGTCTTCCGTCAGCTGGCTGCGAAAACAGGCCATCGCCGCGCGCTTGCGCGCTACCAGCGCCGGCGGCAAGGGCAGCTTGCGCGCCTGCGCGAAGGGGATCGCGCCGTCGCCCGGCGCGCTCCAGTGCCAGCCCCAGACGGGCACTTCGAGCAGGGCCGCGCCGGCTGCGCGCGCCGCCGCGGCGCAGGCGCGCGCCGTCGCCTCGTGGTCCGGGTGGCCGTCGTAGCGCCACGTGGTGACGACGACGTCGCCCGGCGCCAGCAGGCCGGCCAGGCGCCGCGCCAGTGCTTCCTCGGCTGCCGTCACGCCCCCATCGGGCACGCGCAGGCGCACCACCTGCGGCGCCGCGATGCCCAGGCTGTCCAGCGCCCCCAGCGTTTCCTGCGGCCGCGTTGCGCGCAGCCGTTCGACGGGCCATTCGGCGGAACCGGCATGGCTGCCCTCGCCGTCCGTCACGGCGGCGACGACGAAGGGTCGGCGATGCAGTTCCAGCAGATGCAGCAGGCCGCCGCAGGACAGGATCTCGTCGTCCGGATGGGGCGCCACCACGACGGCGCGGCGGCCTTCCGGTACCAGTGCGTCGAGGCCGACGGCCGGCACCTGCGCCAGCGCCGGGTCGTCCAGCCAGGCCTGTGCCGGCGTGCCGAGGCCGGCGATATGGCGCGACCGGTCTACAGCGTCCATGGCGCCTCCCGGGTGTCGGCGACGAGGCGCCCGAGCGCCGCCTGGTCGCGTTCCGCATGGCTCTGGCGGATGAACACGGGCAGGTCGGCGAACAGACGCGCCATGCGAGGGTCCTTGCACATGGGGCCCGGCCCCAGCGCGCGGCCCGCCTGGGCCAGCACCAGCGCGGCCGACGCTTCCACGCTCAGCCGCACGGACAGGGCCAGGGCCATCGCATCCGCGCCCGGCGCCCTGTCGATGGCCGCCGCCGCTTCGCGCATCAGTGCCGCGCTGCCCTGCAGGGCCACGGTCACCTCGCCCAGCTGGGCCAGCCGGTGCGGATCCGCCTGCCCTGCCACGCGTGCGCGCAGCGCCCCGGCCAGCGCCGTCGCCGCGCCGAACCAGCAGGCGGCGACGCCGGCGCCGCCGTGCCAGAAGCCGGCGCGGCCGACGTAGAATCCCGGCCCGCCCAGCGGCACGGCGCGGGCACGGTCGAACAGCACGTCCACGCTGCGCGAGCCGGCCATGCCCACGGCGGCCCACCCATCGTCCGTCACGCGTACGCCCGACTGGCGCAGGTCGACGGCGGCCAGCACGGCTTCCCCCGCGGCGTTCCAGCAGCTGACGACGGCGTGGCTGACGTCGTGCGCGCCCGAGCACCAGGCCTTGCGGCCATCCAGCAGGTAGCGGCCGTCCCCTTCCCGGCGCAGCAGCACGCGCGCGTCCGTCGGTTCCGCGCACCAGGTGCCCCAGGTCGCCGACTGGTCGTCGTGCGGGGCGCCCGCCTCGGCCAGGATCGCCAGCGCGTCGGTATGGCCTTCATAGAGCTTGGCGACGCTCAAGTCATGGGCGCCGACGGCCGCAAGGGCCCGCCAACGCTCCAGGGTGGAGCCGCCTCCCGGCAAAGGCGGCCTGTCCAGCCCTTCGTCGTTGAGGCGGCGCAGGACCGCGCCCGGATGCTCGCCGTCGAGCCGGAGCAAGCAGGCTTCCAGGGAGGCTGAGAGGAAGGGGGATGCGTCGCGCATGGCGATGGAATGCCGACAAGAAGTTGCAATAAAGGCATCATAGCAAATTGAACAGCATTGCCACGCACGGCTGAGTACCCACGCGCGCTGATGGCGCGCCGTTCGGTATCTTCCGTCGGCGCATGTCGGTTAGTTGCAATCTTCGGACAGTCACCGCGCGGCGCGCGGATGCGGTATCGTTGCCGCCTCATCTACAGGAGCACGACAGGAGCATCAATGCCGCAAGCCATCCATTTCTACGAACCGCGCCTGGGCCACGGCCTGCCGCATGATCCGTTCAACGCCATCGTGGGGCCGCGTCCCATCGGCTGGATCGGCTCGCTGTCCGCCGACGGCGTGCCGAACCTCGCCCCCTACAGCTTCTTCAACGCCTTCAACTACACGCCGCCGATCGTGGGCTTCTCCAGCACGAGCCTGAAGGACAGCGTCAGGAACATCGAGGCCACGCGCGAATTCACGTGGAACCTCGTCACCCGTCCCCTCGCCGAACGCATGAACGCCACCTCCGCCGCCGTCGGTCCGGAGGTGGACGAGTTCGCGCTGGCCGGCCTCGCCCCTGCCCCGTCGCGCATCGTGGCGGCGCCGCGCGTGGCGGAAAGTCCCGTGTCGTTCGAATGCCGCTGCACCCAGCTGATCCAGCTGCAGGGCCAGGACGGACAGGCGGTGCAGGCATGGCTGGTGCTGGGCGAAGTCGTCGGCGTGCACATCGACCGCGGCTTGCTCAAGGACGGCGTCTACGACACGGCGAACGCCGGCCACATCCTGCGCGGCGGCGGACCTTCCGACTACTTCGCCATCGGTCCGGAGCAGCTTTTTCACATGTTCCGCCCCGGTGCGAAATCCTGAGCCTGCAAGCGCGCCATTTAATAGCACGATCGTTCAGTCACCAAAAACGCCGCGATCACGTATGATGGCTGCCCCGAGCCGGGCAAGCGGCCGGCGGCATGGCGCGCGCACGAACAACAAGACCGCCGCAGCGCCGCCGCCCGCCCGGCTCAGCAGCATCGTTTAACCATCGGCCGGAACGCCGGCATAGGAGCAAGAATGAGCATCGAAAGCAGTCAGGACGAATCCAGGGACACCCAGTTGCGCGCGGATGCGCTCGAATACCACCGCAGCCCCGTGCGCGGCAAGATCGAGGTCGTCGCGACCAAGCCGCTGTCCAACCAGCGCGACCTGTCGCTGGCCTATTCGCCTGGCGTGGCCTATGCCTGCGAAGAAATCGCCGCCGACCCGGCCATGGCCGCGGAATACACGTCGCGCGGCAACCTGGTCGCCGTGATCTCGAACGGCACCGCCGTCCTGGGTCTCGGTAACATCGGCCCGCTGGCCTCCAAGCCCGTCATGGAAGGCAAGGGCTGCCTGTTCAAGAAATTCGCCGGCGTCGACGTGTTCGACCTGGAGCTGGCCGAGAACGATCCGGACAAGCTGGTCGAGGCCATCGCGATGCTCGAGCCCACCGTGGGCGGCATCAACCTCGAGGACATCAAGGCGCCGGAATGCTTCTACATCGAGAAGAAGCTGCGCGAGCGCATGAACATTCCCGTCTTCCACGACGACCAGCACGGTACCGCGATCATCTCCAGTGCCGCCCTGCTGAACGCGCTGAAGGTCGTGGGCAAGGACATCGGCAATGTGAAGCTGGTGTGCTCCGGCGCCGGCGCCGCGGCGATCGCCTGCCTGGACATGATGGTGAGCCTGGGCGTGCAGCAGCAGAACATCTACGTCACCGACTCCAAGGGCGTGATCTGGCAGGGCCGCGAAGCGAACATGGAAGCCAACAAGGCGCGCTACGCGCAGGCGACCGACGCGCGCACCCTGGCCGACATCGTCGACGGCGCCGACGTCTTCCTGGGCTGCTCCACCGCCGGCGTCCTGACGGCCGCGATGGTCAAGACCATGGCGGACAGCCCGATCATCCTGGCGCTGGCCAACCCGGAACCGGAGATCCGTCCGGAAGTGGCGAAGGCCGCGCGTCCGGACTGCATCGTCGCGACCGGCCGCTCGGACTACCCGAACCAGGTCAACAACGTGCTGTGCTTCCCCTACATCTTCCGCGGTGCGCTGGACTGCGGCGCGACCCGCATCACGGACGAGATGAAGCTCGCCTGCGTGACCGCCATCGCGGCGCTGGCCGAGGCGGAAGCCAACGACGCCGTCGCCGCCGCCTACGCCGGCCAGGACCTGACGTTCGGCCCCGACTACATCATCCCGAAGCCGTTCGATCCGCGCCTGATGGCGGCGATCGCCCCGGCCGTGGCCGCCGCCGCCGCCGCGTCGGGCGTCGCGACCCGCCCGATCGAGGACATGGACGCCTACCGCGACAAGCTGGGCGAAATGATCTACCACACCGGCTTCTTCATGAAGCCCGTGTTTTCCAAGGCCAAGGCGCTGCCGCGCCGCGTGGCCTACGCCGAGGCGACCGACCAGCGCGTGCTGCGCGCCGTGCAGACCGTGGTGGACCAGGGCCTGGCCCGTCCGGTGCTGATCGGTGCCGCCGCCGAGATCGACGCCGCCGTGAAGGCCTCGGGCCTGCGCCTGCGCCGCGAAGTGGACTACGCGCTGGTCGAGCCGGAAGCGGGCGTCGACGCCACGCTGCAGGGCGCGCGCCTCGTCAACGCGGGCCAGGCCGACGCGCTGGTGTGCGGCATGAAGGGCAGCTACGACAGCCACCTGGCCCACGTGAAGAACGAGATCGGCCTGGCGCCGGGCGCCGAGACGCTGGCCGCGATGAACGCGCTGGTGCTGGACAAGATGACCTTGTTCATCACCGACACCTACGTCAACGACAACCCGAACGCGCAGGAGCTGGCGGCGATCACCCGCCTGGCCGCCGACGCGATGGTGCACTTCGGCGTCGAGCCGAAGGCCGCCCTGCTGTCGCACTCGATCTTCGGCTCGTCCGAGCGTCCGTCGGCCGTCAAGATGCGCGAAGCGCGCGCCCTGCTCGCCGCGAGCGCCCCGCAGCTGCAGGTGATCGGCGAAGTGCACGGCGACGCCGCGCTGTCGGAAGACATCCGCCGCCTGTACCAGCCGCAGGAAGCCGAAGGCGGCTTCGCCGGCGCGGCCAACCTGCTCGTGATGCCGTCTCTGGACGCGGCCAACATCCTGTTCAACGTGCTCAAGGTCACGTCGGGCAAGGGTGTCACCGTCGGCCCGATCCTGCTGGGCGCGGCCAAGCCGGTGCACATCCTGAGCCCGAGCGCGACCGTGCGCCGCATCGTCAACATGACGGCGCTGGCTGTCGCCGGCGTGCGCTGATCCCTCCGTCGTCCCTGCGAAGGCAGGGACCCATGCCGAGTTTCCCAAGCCGAGGCGTCAAGCATGCCGCCTTGACTTCGACGTAGCGATTCCAGTCATTCAGTATGGGCCCCTGCCTTCGCAGGGGCGACGGTGTATTGCGCGCGCGATGCCTTCCGCGCGGCCCCGCTCAGTGCACCCGTCGCCGCCGCACCGACGAACTCCAGTTCTCCAGATCCACCTCCTCCCGCATGTCCGCGCAGGCTTCCACCAGCTTGTCGATCTCCCTTCCCCCCAAGCCGCAATTGAGCGTCAGCCGCACCAGCGAGCGGTTCTTGGCCGTCGCCGGCGCGCAGAACACGGCGCCCTGGATGCCGCGCTCTTCCAGCGCCTTGCGCAATACCAGCGTCTTCGGCTCCGGCCCCGCTTCCAGCGCCACGATCTGCTCGGTCCCGTCGTCGATGCAGTAGCCCAGGCGCGCCAGCCGCGCGCGCACCTCGGCCGTGACGCGGCGCAGCGCCTCGCGCCTGGCGTCGGCGCCGCGCACCAGGTCGATGGCCGCGTCGAAGAAGGCCAGTTCGTGGTTCAGCAGGCAGGAGCTGAAGATGGCCGGCCGCGACGCCGACAGGAAGTAGCCCTTGAAGCGGCTCGAACAGGTGATCAGGCCGGCGCGTCCGGCGAAGGCCTTGGCCAGCGAGGCGGTGCGGAAGTGCACGCGGTCCTCGAGTCCCATGGCGACCACGATGCCGGCGCCTTCCGGCCCGTGCGTGCCGAGCGAATGCGATTCGTCCACCACCAGGATGCTGCCGCTGCGCTCCGCGATCTCCACCACCTCGCGCAGCGGCGCGACGCTGCCGTTGGTGCTGTACAGCGCGTCGATGACGATCACGCCGCGCCCGTGCTTGGCGACCTGGCGCGTTAGGTGGCCGGCGTCGTTGTGCAGGAAGGGCACGCCCAGCGCCTGCGCCGACTGCACGCCTTCCCACAGCGAGGCATGGGCCATCATGTCGAGATAGACCGGCACGCCCGGTTCGGCCAGGCTTTGCAGCAGGCCGACGTTGGCGGCCCAGCCGGATTGGGCCAGCACGGTGTCCTCGGCGCCCAGGTACTCGGCGAATTTCGCCTCCAGCCGGTGCTGGGCGCTGCCCGCCTGCAGGAACACCGAGGACATCAGCGCCTGGCCGGCATTGTTCTCCAGGCAGGCCACCTGCGCCCGCACCAGCGCCGGTTCGCTGGCGATGCACAGGTAGTCGTTCCCCGCCAGCATGACGGCGCCGGGACCGGGACGCTTCCAGACGTGCATGTGCTCGCCGCCGAGCAGTTGCTCGACGCGGGTCACGTAATGCTCGTCCATGCGCCGGGTGACGAAGGACGGGAGCTCGTGGCTGGCTGGACGGCCGGGGCGCGCGGTGGATGGGGTGCCCGACTGGTATGCGAGATCGATGATCATTTTTTCCTCCAAAAAAGTAGTCATTTTGCAATTTCTATTTACGGGCGGATAAGTCATGCGCGCACTGTTGATCGAGATCAACGTCACGTATCTAATTTGCGTCACCATCGGCTGAGGTTGCGTCAGATCAATTTTGTGGATGCAAAGTCACAATGAACTCCCTCGCGAGCGGTATCGCCGGCGCCGTGCGCTCCGGCCAGTTCAAGCACCTGCTGCTCAAATGGCTGCTGGTCCAGGAGCAGCAGCATGCAATGGTCGCCACACGCCTGCGCCTGCTGGCCTGGATCGGCTTCCTCGGCATGCCGGCCTACTACCTGGTGTGGACGGCGTGGTTCCCCCAGCCCTACGAGAGCCCGCTGCTGCGCGCCCTCGGCATGGCGCTGTGCGTACCGGCTCTGTTCGCCCACCACGTCAAGGACAATACGCTGCTGCGCGCCTATGAATTTGTCGGCGTCACGTATGTGCTCCCCTTCTTTTTCACCTACATGTTCTTGATGAACGGCGGATCCGCCGTGTGGGCCCAGTCGCTGCTGGCGGCGCTGATCGTGCTGTTCCACTTCGACTGGTGGTGGGCGCTGGCCTCGTTCGCCGCCGGCACGCTGGCCGCCGCCGGCATGTTCGCCGCGCATGGCGACGGCACGCCGCTCGCGCAAACCCACATGGTCGAACAGGCGCCGATCTACCTGTTCACCATCGTGGTGGTGTCGGTGACCAAGCTGGGACGGCGCGTGCTGGCGCGCGAGAAGCTGTCCGGGATGGCGCAGGCGCTGGCCCTGGTGTCGCACGAGCTGCGCACGCCGCTGATGGGCGTGGCCGCGAACGTGCGCGGCATCGAGCGGGTGGCGCAGCGCCCGGGCAGCCAGGGGCAGGAGCCCGGCGTCGACGCCGCCCTCGAGCGGATCCGCTACGACGTGCGCCACATGAACCGCCTGATCGACCTGTTCCTGGAGTCGGCGACGGCGCTGGAGCGCGAGCTGGCGCCCACCGAGGCGCTGTCGATGGCAAGCGTGGTGCAGGCCGCCATCGACCGCTATCCCTTCGCCAGCGGCGCCCAGCGCGGCATGGTCGAAGTCGTGGTGCGTCGCGACTTCTGCTTCGCCGGCCGCGACGACCTGTGCGCGGTGCTGCTCCTGAACCTGCTGCGCAACGCCCTCAAGGCGCTGCAGCGGGCCGAACGCGCGGATGGCCGCGGGAGCGCCGCCGGCCGCGTCAGGATCGTCATCGACGGCGCCCGCGCGCGCCCGCGCCTGCTCGTCATGGACAGCGGCTGCGGCATCCCGGCGCGCGAGCTGCCGCTGATCTTCGAACGCTTCCATTCGAACCCGCCCGGCTCCGGCGCCGGGATCGGCCTGGCGCTGTGCCGCGACATCGTGCGCGCCTGGCACGGCACCATCCGCTGCCGCTCGCGCGAGCGCACCTATACCGTCTTCGCCGTCGCGTTCCCGCGCGCGGCCGCTCCCTGAACGACCATCATGGCACTCCCCCTCTACCAGCATCCGAGCACCGTCGTCCTCGTGGACGACAACACCAGCTTCCTCGACAGCGTGCGCTTCCAGCTGGGCGAGCACCTGCCTGCCCGCACCTTCGGCGACGCGCTCGCGGCCATCGCCTGGCTGCGCGAACGCAGCCGCGCCAGCGCCCCCGCGCACTTTTTCTCGCCCGGCATCGATACCTTCGCGGCCCAGCCGCTCAACGTGGCGCTGCACGTGGAGCGCATCTGCCGCGTCGTCAGCGACCCGCAGCGCTTCGCCACGCCATCCGTGCTCGTGGTCGACTATTCGATGCCGGGCCTGAACGGCATCCAGGTGTGCGAGGCGGTGCGCGGCCTGCCCTGCCGGCGCATCCTGCTCACGGGCGCGGCCGACGAGCGCATCGCCATCGACGCCTTCAACCGCGGCCTGATCGACCGCTACATCCGCAAGAGCGACCACGACGCGCTCGACCGCCTGGACGCCGAGCTCGAGACGCTGCAGCGGCGCTACTTCCTCGAACAGGCCGACGCCCTGCGCGAGCTGCTGCCGCTGCACGGCTACGGCTTCATCGACGATCCCGCCGTCGCCACCCTGGTCGAGCAGACCGTCGCCTGCTGCGGCATCGTCGAGCACTACCTGGTGCACGACCCGGCCGGCTTCCTGATGCTGGACCGCGACGGCAAGTGCTGGACGCTGGTCGTGGAAACCGACCAGACCATGGCGGCGCACCTGGAGGTGGCGCGCGACAGCGGCGCGCCGCCCTCGCTGCTGGAGGCGCTCGAGCGGCGCGTCGTGATCCCGAATTTCAGCGAGGGGGACGGCATGTACTCGCCCGCCTTCAGCAAGGACTGGTACCGCTGGACGGCCCCGGCCCGCGTCTGCGAGGGGCGGCAGCGCTACTACTGGGCGCTGTTCGAGAGCCGGCCCGGCTTCCTGGAGCGACCCACGTCGTTCGCCGACTACCGGCGCCAGGAAAGCTGAGCTTTGCGCTATGCTGTGGTCCCCTTGCCACCGTTCGCGTCCGCCATGACCCGTGTCCGCACCGCCGTCCTCTTCGCCGCGCTCTTCGCCGCTTCCATGCTGCCCATGCTCCCGCCATCCCATGCCGCCGAATCGGCCGCGGCGCTGCGCGTCCACACGCTGGCCAACGGCACCGTGCAGGCGACCGTCGCCGAGCGCATCGGCGGACGCCTGCTCGCGTTCGGCCTGGCGGGCCGGCCCAGCTTCCTGCGCTTCGACGCGGACGCGGGCGCGGCCGAGCCGCGGGTCGACGCGTTCGGCGAGAACATCGGCTACCTCGGCCATGAAGTCTGGGTCGGGCCGCAGAAGCAGTGGTGGGTGCACCAGCGCCTCAACCCGCGCCGCGCGGCGGACGGGGCGGTCTGGCCGCCCGATCCCTGGCTGGGGCTGTCGAACACGGTCGTCGTCGAGGATTCGCCGGCGGCCGTGGCTTTGCGCGGACCGGCCAGCCCCGTGAGCGGCGTGTCCCTCGACAAGCGCTATTCCCTCGTCGCGGGACGGCCGAACAGCCTGCGCCTGGACGTGCGCGCCACCAACCGGCGCGATACCCGGGTCGCCTGGGACATCTGGTTCAATACGCGCGCCCATGCCGACACGGCCGTCTACGTGCCGGTGGCCGCGCGCGCCGACGTGCGCGTCGAGGCTGCGGAAAAGGACCGGCCCGCGCCCCGCTTCGCGCTGGAGGATGGCCTGTTCGCCCTCGACCTGCCGGCGCCCGGCGCCGCGGATGCCGCACGCAAGGGCAAGATCTTCCTGCAGCCCGCCGCCGGCTGGATGGCGGGCTTTCGCGCCGGCCAGGCGCTGGTCATCCAGTTCCCGCACCAGCCGCGCAGCGCCATCCACCCGGACCAGGGCCAGGTCGAGCTGTACCACGACGTCGTGCCCGGCCGTCCGGACGAGGGCATCCTGGAGATGGAAGTGCACGCGCCCTACCGGCGCCTGGCGCCGCGCGAGGCGATGCAGGCGCACGAGCTGTGGACGATCCTGCCCTACGGCGGCCCCGCCACGCGCGAAGGCCACCTCGCGTTCCTGCGCGCGCACGCCCGGGCGCTGGGGCTCGGCGGCCTGTAGACACGCGCTGCCGGGCAGGTGGCCGCAAGCTGTGGCATGATTACATGTTCATCATCATGCTACGGAAAGCCATACGGAATGACACCACCGAACAACCACGCGAACGACTACGCGAACGACTACGCGAACGACTACGACGCCATCGTCGTGGGCGGCGGCCTGGCGGGCCTCGCCATGAGCCGCACCCTGCACCGCCAGGGCGTGCACCACATCGTCCTCGAACGGCGCGACAGCGTGTCCAACGAGGGCTTCGCGATCAACCTGCCCGGCAACGCGATCGCTGCGCTGGACGCGCTGGGCGTCGGCGAGGCGCTGTCCCGGCTCGGCGCGCCGACCCGGCGCCGCGAATACCGCGACCACCGCGACCGCCTGCTGTTCGAGGTCGACGAGGACGCGTTCTGGGGGCCGCGCCACCGTCCGCGCTGCGTCAAGCGCAGCGAGCTGATGGCGCTGCTGCGCGAGGGCCTGCCGGCGGACACGCTGCAGCTGGCCAGCCCGGTCGAATCGATCGTCGCCGGCGCCGGCGCGGCCACCGTGGCCACCCCTGACGGCCGCGTCTTCAACGGGCGCCTCGTCGTCGGCGCGGACGGCGTGCATTCGCGTACCCGCGCCTGCGCCTTCCCCGACACGGCCGTGCGCTCCGCCGTGCTGTCGACGTCGAGCTGGCGCTTCATCGCCCCCGATCCCGGCGTCGACTGCTGGAAGGTCTGGGCCGGCCCGCAGGCGCTGTTCCTCCTGATCCCGCTCGGCAACGGCGAAGTGTACGGCTGGGCCAGCGACACGGCCGGCGCCGGCGACGCTACCCGCGACCTGGCCGCCGTCTTCGCCGGCTTCCCCGCGGCCGTGACGAAGACGGTGGACTTCCTGATGCGGCACCCGGACCACATCCACCATTCGCCGCTGGCGGAAGTGCGCATGCCGGCCTGGAGCCGCGAGCGGATCGTGCTGATCGGCGACGCCGCGCACGCCACGGCCCCCGTGTGGGCCCAGGGGGGCGCACTGGCGTTCGAGGACGCGCAGGCGCTGGGCGCCATCCTCGCGCATGGCGGCGACTGGTCCGACGCGGGCGCGCGCTTCGACGCCGCCCGCCGCGAGCGCGTCGGCCACGTGCAGGCGATGACGGACAAGATGTCGAAGGCGGCGCGCCTGCCTGCGTTCCTCCGCAACCTGCTGCTGCCGTTCGTGGGCCCCAAGAATTACGCGGCGACCTACGGGCCGCTGCGCGCGGCCGGCTGACCCGGGCGGCGCATTTATCTTGCGGGATTCGACCCCGGAATGCCGGTCCGGCCGTTTCATGGCCATCGACACTACCGGGAGTCTCCCATGCCGTACCGTTTCTCCGCCCGCGGCCCCGCCCTGGCACTTGCCTGCCTGCTGGCCCTGCCCGGCCTCGCGCCCGTCCTGGCCCAGGACGGGGCGCGCCCGCTCCCCCGCGCCCTTCCCCCTCCGCTGCTCGCCGTGCAGGGCGCCGAGACGCCCGTGCGCCTGCAGGCCGCCAGCATTGCCGTCGATATCGGCGCCGGCATGGCCGACACGACGATCGAGCTCGCTTTTCGCAACCCCAACGCCCGCGTGCTGGAAGGCGAGCTGCAATTTCCGCTAGCGCCGGGACAGAAGATCGTCGGCTTCGCGCTCGACATCGGCGGCGAGATGCGACCCGCCGTCCCCGTCGACAAGGCCAGGGGCCGCCAGGTGTTCGAAGAGATCGCTCGGCGCGGGGTCGATCCCGGGCTGCTGGAAGCGACGCAGGGGGACAACTTCAAGCTGCGCATCTACCCGATCCCGGCCGGCGGCGAGCGCCGCGTGCGCCTGCGCATCGCCCAGCCCCTGGCGCGCGGCGGCGGCGGCTGGCACTATCGCCTGCCCCTGCCGCCGTCTCTCTCCGACGCTGCCGGCGCCGCGGCATGGCATGCCAGCGTGCGCGTGCACGGCGCGGACAGCGCGCCGCACGTGGTCGGCGCCACGGAGGCGAGCGCGCTGCGCCGCGAAGGCGACGGCTTCGCGGCCGAGCTGCCGCGCACGGCGCTCGCGAACGGCCAGCTCGCCATCCAGGGCCGGGCCGACGACAATGTCCGCGCCTTCACCGGCATGCACGGCGATACGGGCTACTTCGTCGCCGAGATCCCCGTCGCGACGGCGCCGCGCCCGCGCCGGCTGCCATCCAGCCTCGTCCTGCTGTGGGACAGCTCGGGCTCCGGCGCGGCGCGCCGCCACGACCTGGAGTTCGCGCTGCTGGAGCGCTACCTGCGCGCGGCCGGCGACCTCGACGTGCGCCTGGTGCGGCTGCGCGACCGCGCCGAGGCGCCGCACGATTTCCGCGTGCGCGGCGGCGACTGGTCGGTGCTGCGCCGCGAGCTGGAAGCGACCGTGTACGACGGCGCCAGCGCACTGGGCGGCTGGCGGCCGGACGGCCGGGCCGGCGACTACCTGCTGTTTTCCGATGGCCTGGACAACTACGGCACGCATGCCTTCCCCGCGCTGGCGCCGCACCAGCGCCTGTTCGCCGTGAACGCCGCGGCGGGCGCCGGCACGGCGCGCCTGGACGCGCTGGCCCGGCGCACGGGCGGCCATCTGGTCGACCTCGGGTCGGGCGATATCGAAGCCGCCGCGGCCGGCCTGCTGCAGGATGCCGTGCGCATCGCCGCGCTGGCCGGCGATGGCCTGGACGCGCTGCAGGCCGAGGCGCCGGACGTGCGCGGCGGCGTGCTGCGCGTGGCCGGGCGCCGCCTGCGGCCGGACGGCATGCTGCGCGTGACGCTCGACGATGGCCGCATGCTGGCCGTGCCGGTGACGCCGGCCAGCCCCGTCCAGCCGCTGGCGCCCCTGCTGTGGGCCGGCTGGCGCATCGATGCGCTGCAGGACCGGCGCGAGGAGAACCGCGGCGAGATCGCCCGCCTGGGCCGCCGCTTCGGCATCGCCACCGGCGACACCTCGCTGATCGTGCTGGAGCTGGCGGCCGACTATGCCCGCTACGACATCGCGCCGCCACCCGCCCTGCGTGCGGAAGTCGAGCGCCTGAAAGCCGGCGGCGCGGCACGCGCGGCGCAAGGCCGCGCCATGCAGCTGGAGCGCGTCGTGCGCGACTTCGAGGCCAAGCAGGCCTGGTGGGCCTACCGCTTCCCGAAGGACGCGCCGCCGCCGGACGCGGTGGCGCCGTCGGGCAAGTCCATCCCCGTGACGGTGCAGGGAAGCGCCGTGCGCGCTCCCGGCGCGGTCATGCCGCCACTGCCACCGCCACCGCCGCCGTCGTTCGCCTCTTCCTTTCTTGCCGCGCCCGCGCCGGAGGCTGTCCAGCGCCGCGTCACCGGCGCCCCACCGGCACCGGCACCGGCAACAGCGTCGCCCACCACCGGCATCGCGCTGCGGCCGTGGACGCCCGACGCGCGCCACGTCGACCGCATGGCCCGGGCCGACGCACGCCAGGCCTACGCCATCTACCTCGACGAGAAGCCCGACCATGCGAACAGCACGGCGTTCTACCTGGACGTGGCCGACACGCTGCTGGACAAGGGAGACCGCGTGCTGGCCCTGCGCGTGCTGTCGAACCTGGCCGAGATGGACCTGGAGAACCGCCACGTGCTGCGCGTGCTCGGCTACCGCCTGCTGCAGGCCGGCGCCCCGGAACTGGCCGTGCCCGTGTTCGAGGAAGTGCTGCGCCTGGCCGAGGAAGAGCCGCAGTCGTGGCGCGACCTGGGCCTGGCGTACGCCGCCGCCGGCAGGCCGCAGCAGGCGGTCGACACCCTGTACCAGGTGGCCGTGCGCGACTGGAACGCCCGCTTCGCCGAGGTCGAGCTGATCGCGCTGGCCGACATGAACGCGATCGCGGCCGCCAACCGGGGCAAGGTCGATACCCGCCGCATCGATCCGCGCCTGCTGCGCAACCTGCCGCTCGACCTGCGCGTGGTGCTGTCCTGGGATGCCGACAACAGCGACATGGACTTGTGGGTGACGGATCCGAACGGCGAACGCTGCATGTATTCGCATCCGCGCACCTGGCTGGGCGGCCGCCTGTCGCAGGACGCCACCGGCGGCTATGGCCCCGAGGAATTCTCGCTGCGCGAGGCCAAGCCGGGCAAGTACAAGGTCGAAGCGAACTTCTTCGGCAGCCGCCGCCAGGTGGTGGCCGGCGTCACGACGCTGCAGGCCAGGCTGACCACGGGGTTCGGCACGCCGAGGGCGAAGGAGCAACTGGTCACGCTGCGGCTGCGCGGGCGCGGCGACACCGTGTTCGTCGGCGAGTTCGACGTGCCCGCCGCGCGCTGATCAGGGCGGCGCCGGCAGGCTGTCCAGGCGCCGGCGCAACGCTTCCGGTACCGGGTAGTCCGGATAGTCGCGCCGGAAGTTGGCCCAGGACGTACGCGCGTCGTCGTCGAGCTTGTGGTCCAGCAGCTGGCCGAGCACGACGAGCCACTCGCGTGGACGGCGCTCGTCGGCCGCCGCCGCGCGGCTGCCCGCCACCTCGACATGGGTCGTGGCCGGGGCGCTGCGGCGCTGTACCGCCCAGCCGCCGGCGTCGTCCTCGGCGCCTTGCGGGGCGGCGAAGTGCTGCATGGGGAACGCTGGTGCGGCGACGGGCGCAGTTGCGGGCGCAGGTGCGGGCGCAGGTGCGGGCAGCGCGGGTGCCGGGCTTGCCGCCGGCACGGGCATGGGCGGAGGCGGAGGTGGCGGCGGCGGCTGCACCGCTTCGGCGGGCGTCGTACGCGCTTCGCGCCGTTGCCGGGCGCCCGTCGCCGGCGCCGCCTTCTCGACCATGGGCGGCGCGGGTTCCTGCTGCTCCGCCGCCTCGGGCGCGGGGACGGTTGACGATTCGGGCGCCCGCGCTCCCGATGTTGGCGGCGCCGTGTCCGCCAGCGCCGCCGGCGCCGTATCCCGGTGCCCGTCATCCCACTGCAGCGCCAGCGACACGCCGATCACGACGGTCGCCGCCACCGCCAGCGGCACGCGCCAGCGGCCCAGCGGCGACGCCACCAGGGCGCGCTCTTCCTCCTCGTCGATGTCGCCGGCGTCATTGGCCGCGTCCACCGGTGCGGCCAGCGCCTCCCGCGCCTGGGCGCGGATGCGCTCGTCGAGCGCCGGCGGCGGCGCCGGCTGCTCGATGCCGCGCAAGGCCGCGGCGAGATCGTCCTCGCCGCGCAGGAAGGCGTCGAGTTCGCGGTCGTCGTTCCCGTGCCCGTGGCGGTCCTGGTCCCGGCTGCTCATGTTCCTGCCTCCCTGGAAGTCTCGGTGGCGAGTTGCTCGCGCAGCTTGCGCATCGCGTAGCGCAGCCGGCTCTTGATCGTTTCTGGCGACGTGCCGCACAACACGGCGATCTCCTCCAGCGCCAGCCCGCTGAACTGCTGCAGCACCAGCGCCTCGCGCTGCTCGTCCGGCAGCGTGCGGATGGCGCGGTGCAGGCGCGCGGTCTGCTGGCGCGCGTCGAGCAGCCGTTCCGGCGTGCCTTCGTCGGCGTCGGCGCCGTCGAGCGCCTCTCCGGCGGCCGCGCTGTCGCCGGCCAGCACCATGCGCGGGTCGCGCCGCATCAGGTCGACCAGGCGGTTGCGCGCGATCTGGTACAGGTAGGTGCGGAACGAGCTGCTCGCCACGTAGCGGCCGCGCGCCTGGTGCAACGCGGCCCAGCTGTCCTGCACGATCTCGTCGACCCATTCGCGGCGCGGCGAACGCCATGCGATGAACCGGTACAGGCCGCCGCTGTGGCGGCGGTACAGTTCCTCGAAGGCGGCCAGGTCGCCATCGCGGTAGCGCAAGGCCAGGTCTTCGTCGGTGGGGTCGGTCGCCATGGCCGCATCATACCATCGCGTACACGCCTACATGCGGACGCGCGCCATCGCGCCGCTCAATGGCGGGCGTGCTGGGCGCGGCGCTGCATGCGGTGGTGCATGCGGCGCAGGCCGAGCCACACGGTGCCGCACACGATGGGCACCAGCACGCCCGTCGTCACCTCCGGATCGATGGGGACGCCGATGCCGTGCAGGGCCTTGCCGGCATAGCCCAGCAGGCCGATCACGTAGTAGGAAATCGCGGCCACCGACAGCCCCTCGACGGCCTGCTGCAGGCGCAGCTGCTGGGCCGCGCGGCGGTCCATCGACTGCAGGATCTGGCGGTTCTGGTTCTCGTGGACGATCGAGACACGCGTGCGCAGCAGGTCGTTGACGTTGCCGATGCGGCGCGCCAGCGCGTCCAGGCGCACGGCCGTCGATTCGCAGGTGCTCATCGCGGGCGACAGGCGGCGGTCCATGAATTCGCCCACCGTCGGTACGCCCTCGATGCGGGCCTCGCGCAATTCCTCGATGCGGGACTTGACCAGCCGATGGTAGGCCTTCGAGGCCGAGAAGCGGTAACCGTGGTCGAGCGACAGTTTTTCCTGGCGCGCGGCCAGGCGCGTGATCTGGTCCAGCAATTCCTGGTCGGCGCCCTCCGGGTGGTTGCCGTCGACCATGCGGGCGGCCAGCAGCGCCAGCTCGGCCTCGATGTCGTCGAGGGCGGCGCCGACCACGCGCGCCGTCGGCAGCCCGAGCAGCGCCATCATGCGGTAGGTCTCGATCTCCAGCACGCGCTGCACGAGGCGCGGCGCCTGCTGGGCGCGCATGTCGACGTCGCGCAGCACGAAGCGCGAGAAACCGTCGGCCTGGATCGCGAAATCGGTCCAGACCTCGCCGCCCTGCATCACGCGCGAACCGACGAGGGTCGCCGCGCTGAAGGCATCCTGCAGCAGCGCCTGGTCGGCCGGACCGCGGTCGAGCACCACGTGCACGGCGGCCATCAGCCGGCCGCGCAGCGCCTCGATCCAGGCTTGCGGCAGGTGCGCCAGCGGGACCTTGCCGAACGCCTCCTGCAGGGGCAGCTTCGACGCGATCTTCTCGGTGAAGGTATAGCTGGCGAACTCGGTATGGCATTCCCACTTCAGGCGGAAGCGGCCGAAGTCGTGGTAGAAGTGGTTGGCGGCGGCGTTCGGCGCGGCCACGCCGAAGTGGGCGCAGAGCTGGACCAGCAGCGCGTGCTGCTCCGGGCCGTTGTTGCTGCGCGAGCCGGATTCGTTGGGGCGGTAGACGGCGAGATGGGTGATCGCTTCCGGCGCTTCCACCTGCAGGAAGGGGCGCGAATGGATCTCGGCGGCGAGCGGGACGCGCTGGGCGTGACTGAGACTGGTGTAGGCGGTATTCATGGTCCTGGTACATCGGGTCCTGGTACATCGGTTCGTGGGGCGGCGCCGGGCTCTGCGGCCTGTCTGCGCTGTCAGTCTCCACCCTCATTCTACATGGCAACAGACCGCTGTCTCCGGACCGGAAGACAGGGCCATATTTGC
Organism: Massilia sp. YIM B02763; assembly: GCF_030412015.1. GTDB lineage: Bacteria > Pseudomonadota > Gammaproteobacteria > Burkholderiales > Burkholderiaceae_D > Telluria. The sequence goes on from NZ_JASNRD010000001.1 coordinate 261,538, forward strand.
TAATCACTGTCCACGGTGTAAGCTATGGGCCCGGCGCAGTGCATCGACGCGCCGCCGGCGGACGACTTCATCCACTTATTCGAGCCTTCAGACAGAATGAAATCCACGACAGAGCAAGATACCGGCCTTCCCCTCGACATGGTCATCTTCGGCGGCATGGGCGACCTCGCCATGCGCAAGCTGCTTCCCGCGCTGTATTCGGCCTTCCTGCACGGCAACCTGCCGGCCTCGACCCGGATCATCTCGACGGGCCGCCAGGATTTCGACCGGGAAGCGTATCTGGCCCACGTGGGCGAGCACTCGCGCACCTTCATCCCGAAGGACAATTTCGACGACAAGACCTGGGACGGCTTCCTGCACCTGCTCGAGTATGTCCGCCTCGACGTCCAGCAGGCGCCCGACTTCGGCGCCCTGGCCCAGGCCTCGCGCGCCGGCGCCCAGCGCGTGTACTACCTGTCGACGGCGCCGTCGCTGTTCACCACCATCTGCGAAAAGCTGGCGGCCGCCGGCCTCGTGGACGACCATTCCCGCGTGGTGCTGGAAAAGCCGCTGGGCCACGACCTGGCCTCGGCCATCGAGATCAACGAGGCGGTCGGCAAGCATTTCGCCGAATCGCAGATCTACCGCATCGACCACTACCTGGGCAAGGAAACCGTGCAGAACCTGATGGTGCTGCGCTTCGGTAACTCGATCCTGGAACCGCTGTGGCGCGCGCCGAACATCTCGAGCGTGCAGATCACCGTGGCCGAGGAAGTGGGCGTGGGCAGCCGCGCCGGCTTCTACGACGGCACCGGCGCCATGCGCGACATGGTCCAGAACCACCTGCTGCAGCTGCTGTGCATCGTCGCGATGGAGCCGCCCACCTCGCTGTCGCCGGACGCCGTGCGCGACGAGAAGCTGAAGGTGCTGCGCTCGCTGCGCCGCCCGACGCTGGCCGACATCGCGCGCGACACCGTGCGCGGCCAGTACGTCCAGGGCGTGTCGGGCAACCAGGAAGTGCCGGGCTACCACGAAGAAAAGAACGTGCCGGAAGACAGCAAGACGGAGACCTTCGTGGCGCTGCGCACCTTCATCGACACCTGGCGCTGGTCCAAGGTGCCGTTCTACCTGCGCACCGGCAAGCGCATGGCGCGCCGCTCGTCCAAGATCGTCATCGAATTCGCCAACCCGCCGTTCCCGCTGTTCCCGGACATGCCGGGCGGCGTCGCCAACCGCCTCGTGATGGAACTGCAGCCGGAAGAAGCGATCAAGCTGCAGATCATGGCCAAGCAGCCGGGCAGCGGCATGCAGATGCAGCAGGTGGCGCTGAACCTGGACCTGCAGTCCGCCTTCCAGCAGCGCCGCGCCGAAGCCTACGAACGCCTGCTGGTGGACGTGGTGCGCGGCCGCCTGACCCACTTCATGCGCCGCGACGAGCTGGAAGCGGCCTGGGAATGGGCCGACCCCATCATCGGAGGCTGGCAGACGCTGAACGAGAAGCCGCACGCGTACGCGGCCGGCTCCTGGGGCCCGGCGGAAGCGTTCACGCTGCTGGCGCGCGACGGCTTCCACTGGGTCGAGTAAGGCGCGCCACGGACGGGCGCGGCACCCGGCGCCGATCGCTCGGCGCTATTCCTGGTCGCGCCCGCCGATCCACTCCAGCCAGTTGCAGTCCGGGCAGCGGCTGCACCAGAGCACGCCGAAAAAGGTCGCGCAGCCGAGGACGAGCAGCGTCGCCTGCAGCGCGATGTCGGATTCGAAGCCGTGGAATATATTCGTCATGGCATGTCCCCTCCTCTTGCTGTCAATATAGTCCCGTTCGCGAAGAGAATCCAGTGCGCGCGTGCGCCGGTTTCGCTGCACCGCAGCATGCCCGCGTGCTTTGGCGCGTCGCAAACGTGTGCTGCGTTGTGCTGGAACACGCTTGGAAGCGGCCGGCCGCTGGCGTAGAGTGCCTTGTCCCGACTCAGACGAGAACGCCATGACGACGAGCAACTGGAATGCCCTCGGGCCGCTGGGGGTGCAGGCATTGAAGAACATGGACCGCAGCCGCCAGGCCCGCGGCAAGATGCTGGACCGTGCCGGCTACGGCCCGCAGGAGACGCCGCACACCGCGCTGTACGAGGCGCCCGGCCTGAAGCTGCGCCGCTACGGCGATACCGGCACGCGGCCCGTGCTGATCGTGCCGGCGCCGATCAAGCGCTCCTACATCTGGGACCTGGCCCCCGAGGTGAGCGTCGTGCGGCGCTGGCTGGAACGGGGCTGGCGGGTCTACCTGGCCGAATGGGTGCCCGTCGACGGGGGCGACGGCGCCGACTTCGGCTTCGACGCCTACGCCGACGGCCTGCTGTCCGCCTGCCGCCGCGCCATGGCGGCCGACGGCGCGCAGGAGCCGCCCGTCATCGCCGGCCATTCGCTGGGCGGCATCCTGACGGCCATCCACAGCGCGCTGTATCCCGACGAGGTCCGCGCCACGATCCTGCTGGAAGCGCCGCTGCACTTCGAACCGGCGTCCTGCTGCTTCAACCCGCTGGTGCGCGCCGTCTCGGACGCCAAGGCGATCGCCGACGCCTTCGGCCAGGTGCCCGGCGTGTTCCTCAACATGATGAGCGCGATGGCCGAACCGCAAGCCTTCCAGTGGGAGCGCATGACGGACCGCTGGCTGTCCATGCTCGATCCGGACCGCCAGGCGCTGGCCAACTACATGCGCGTGGAGCGCTGGACCCACGACGAGTTCCCCCTGCCTGGCCGCCTGTTCACCGACATCGTCGAGCGCCTGTACCGCAACGACGAGCTCATGCGCGGCCAACTGCGGGTGAGCGGCCGCACGGTCGGCCCCGGCGACCTGCGCGCCCCGCTGGCCAGCGTGGCCGACCCGCGCAGCAAGGTGATCCCGCTGGACGCCGTGCTGCCCTTCCACGAGGCCGCCGGCAGCGACGACAAGCTGCTGCTGCACTACCGCGGCGACGTCGGCGTGAACCTGCAGCACGTGGGAGTGCTGGTGGGGCGCAACGCCCACGCGACGCTATGGCCGGCGATCTTCGGGTGGCTGGACGGGATCGAGGATGGGGCCGGCGCCGGACACGGCCCCGCGCAGGGAGCGCTGGCGATCGCCAAGTGAGCGTCGGTAGCGCCGCGCTTGTCATATTGTTGCTCTACAATGCCGCATCTTCATCTGCATAGGGCGGCACATGGCGACAGCGGCGTTCAGCTACGGATCCGACGTTTCCGGACTGGTCTGGGGCTTCCTGATGGGCGACGGCGTGCCGACGCGGCAGGTCGACGCGGCCGAGGCGGCGGCGTGGACGGCGCATCCGGAGCGGGAACGCTTCACCTGGCTGCACTTCAACCTGTCGAACGCGGCCAGCGAGCGCTGGCTGCGCGCCCACGCCGGCCTGCCCGACGAGTTCTACGAGATCCTGCACCAGGGCTCACGCTCCACCCGCATCGAGGTGGCCGAAGACGCCCTGATCGCCGTCGTCAACGACGTCCAGCATAATTTTTCCTTCGACAGCGCCGACATCTCGACCCTGTGGGTGCACGTGACGCCGCGCGGCGTGATCAGCGCGCGCAGGAAGCCCCTGGAATCGATCGAACGGCTGCGCCAGGACGTCCTGCAGGGCAATCCGATCCGCTCGCCGGCCGAACTGCTGGTGCACCTGCTGCGCGACCAGGCCGACATCCTCGTCAACATCGTGCGCGAGGCGGTGGCGCGCGTCGACGCCACCGAGGACCAGCTGCTGGCCGGCCGCCTGACGCGCCGGCGCGAGGACCTGGGCGCCTTGCGCCGCGTGCTGGTGCGGCTGCAGCGGCTGCTGGCGCCGGAGCCGGCCGCCCTGTTCCGCCTGCTGCAGCGCCCGCCCGCCTGGGTCGAGCGCGAGGACCGCGAAGAGCTGCGCCAGGCGACCGAGGAATTCGCCGTCGTGCTGCGCGACCTGGCGGCGCTGCAGGAACGCATCAAGCTGCTGCAGGAAGAGATCGCGGCCCAGGTCAACGAGGACAACAACCGCAGCCTGTTCCTGCTGACCATCGTCACCGTGATGGCGCTGCCGATCAACCTGATCGCCGGCCTGCTGGGCATGAACGTGGGCGGCGTGCCGCTGTCGCAGCATGCGCACGGGTTCTGGATCGTGCTGGGCTTCACGGCCGCCGTGACGGGGACGATCGCGTGGGTGCTGCTGCGCCTGCAGCGGCCGCGCTGATCTTTCCTACGCCGCCAGCGCCTTGATGGCCGCCGCCAGCCGGTCCAGGTCTTCGTCGCGGGTGAACCAGGACGGCGTGACGCGGATGCAGGCCCCGCCGACGGGCCCCTTGCGCGCAACGGTGAAGATGCCGTACTCCTCGGCCAGCCGCCGCGCCAGCGCCACGTTGTCCTCGTAGCTGGTCTTGCCGCGCAGGCGGAACGAGGTCAGCGCCCCGTACATCGCGGGGTCCTCCGGCGTGAGCACCTGCACGCCGGGCAGCTCCCGTACCTGGTGCACCCAGCGGTCGCGCAATGCGCGCAGCCGCGCGGCGCGGTCGGCCAGCTTGACGCTGCCATGGAAGTCGATGGCCGCGGGTATCGTCATCACGGCCGGCACGTCCATCGTGCCGGGGTGCACGCGGGCGCGGATGTCCGTGTCCGGATACAGCGTATTGCCGGCCTGCGGCGCGATGTCCTGCAGGCGCGAAGCGCGGATCGCCATGAAGCCGCTGCACAGCGGCGCGCCGACCCATTTGTGCAGGTTGGCGCCGACGAAGTCCGCGCCCAGGTCGGGGATGGAGAAGTCCAGCTGGCCCCAGGACTGGGCGATGTCGACGATCACGTCGACGTTGCGGCTCTTCGCCATGCGCACGATTTCCGCCACCGGCGTCACCAGGCCCGTGCGGTTGTTGACGTGCGTGAGCAGCAGCAGGCGCGTGCGCGGATTCTGGCGCAGGGCCCCCTCGTAGGCGTCGATGACGTTCTGGCGCGTGGCCGGCTCCGGCGTCCGCACGGTGACGAGCTGGTGGCCGCCGCGGCGCGCGGCGGCGGCCATCGCATCCTGCACCACGTCGTAGTCGAGATCCCCCATCATCAGCACGTCGCCCGGGCGCAGCAGGCGGTAGTTGCCGATCAGGTTCTGCAGCGACTCGCAGGCGTTGCGCGTCAGCGCCAGCTCCCCCGGCGCCACGCCCGTATGCGCGGCCACGCGCGCGCGGATCGCCTCCTTCTCCACGCTGTCGAAGCGCGTGCGCAGGTACTGCGAGCTGCCGCGGTTCACCAGGTCGACGTTGCGCTTGAACGCCTCGAGCACGGGACGCGCCATGATGCCGAGGTAGGCGTTCTCCAGGTTGACGAATTCCGGGGCGACGTCGTAGTGGCGCGCCAGCGCGTCCCAGTCGGCGGCGCCGGCTCCCGCCGCGGCGGCGGCGGCGGGAGCGGCGGGAGCGGCGGGAGCGGCGGGAGCGGCGCCGTGCGCGCCCAGCGCGAGGCCGGCGGCGCCGCACAGCAGGGTCCTGCGGTTCAGGTTCGGTATGGTCATGGCGTGGCCTCGGCAGTGGAAACGCCGTCCAGTATGGGGGTACGCGCCCGCGGCCGGCGCGGCGCCCGGTGATCGCCCCATCAGCGGCGCTTATGCCCCGTGCTTCCGCCTGCGGCCCGGCTGGGCCATAATGCATCGACCATGCTTGAGCGCGACATCGACATCTTCCGCACCGTGATGACTTCCGGCTCCGCCACCAAGGCGGCGCGCCTGCTCGGCCTGTCCCAGCCGGCCGTCAGCCTGGCGCTGCGCCGGCTGGAAAAGCATGCCGGGCTCGACCTGTTCCAGCGCGCCGGCGGCAAGCTGCGGCCGAACCAGGAGGCGCACGCGCTGCTGGCGGAAGTGCAGCGCCATTACGTGGGCATGGACCTGATCGAGCACCGCATCCGCACGCTGAGCCAGTTCGGCGCCGGCCGCGTGCGCATCGCCAGCTTCCCGGGCCTGGGCATCGGCTTCATGCCGCGCGTGCTGGCCGACCTGGGGCCGCAGCGCGAGCGCAGCCTGGTGTCGCTGCAGGTGATGGGCTCGCAGGACGTGCGCGACTGCGTGCTGCGCGGCGAGGCGGAATTTGGCCTGGTGGCGGACGACGTGTCCGTCGGCGGCCTCGAACACGCGCTGTTCGCGCACTATTTCGGCGTCGTCGCCCTTCCCGCGGGCCACCCGCTGGCGGCGCAGGACGTGGTCACGCCGCGCCAGCTGGCGCGCTATCCCTTCGTCTCGCTGAACCCCGGCGACACGGTCAGCGTGCGCCTGGATGCCATCTGCCGCGCCCACGGCGTGCAGCTGCGGACGGCGATCGAGAGCACCTACACGATCAGCCTGTGCGAACTGGTGCGCAGCGGGATCGGCATCGCCATCGTCAACCCCGTCACCGCCTGCGACTACCTGGGAACGGGACTCGTGTTCCGGCCGTTTTCCGAGCGCCTCGACTTCACGGCATTGACGGTCTGGCCGCCGGACCAGCCGGCGTCGCCCTTCGCGCGCGCCCTGCCCGCCGCCATGCGCATGCGCCTGGAAGCGGACATGGCCAGGCTGGCGGCCCAGATGCCGGCGCGCGGCGTCACCCTGCACCAGTTCCAGAAGATCGCGGCGTCCTTCCCCCATCCGGCCGCGTGACGCCGGAGCGCGCCGCCGCGCGCTTGCGCAGGCGCCGCGCGCCGATGACGACGGCCGTCCCGGAAAACAGCAGGCCGCCCGCGCCCAGCAGCAGCAACACCGCCTCGCGCAGCCAGCCCGCGTCCAGCATCGCCGGCAGGTCCCAGCTGTGCAGCAGGTTGAACAGCCAGCGGCCCAGGCGCTGGGAACGGTCCATGCTGGAGGCGACCTCGCCCGTGCACGGATCGAGATGGACCCAGGTCGCGTGGGCGTCGTCGTACACGAGGCGCAGCACGGGCAGGCGGCGCTCGTCGGCGCCGTACATCGACTGCTCCTGGCGCGCATAGTAATACGCGTCGTAGCGGTCGACGCGCGCCGGGGCCGGCGCCGCGCCCGGCATCAGGTGGCGCGCGGCCGCCAGCAGGCGCGCGTCCGGCCAGCGCGCCAGGACGGCGAAGCCGGCGCCGTTCGCCACCACGATGCGGGTGCGGTCGGCGCCGTCGCGCGCCAGCAGGAAGGGTTCACCGTCCAGCACGCGCCATTCCAGTTCGCGCGGCGCGAATCCGGCCTCGCGCAGCAGCGCCAGCGCCCGCGGCACGCGAATGTCCGGGCGCCGCGCGCCCGGCGTGCCGCCCGCGTAGGCCGCCAGGTCGGGCTCTGGCCCGTGCGCGTCGAACACGCCGAGCGGGTTCATCGACATCAGGCCGCTGAAGATCCAGGCCAGCACCATCGCGCCGAACGCGAGTCCCAGCACGTGGTGCCAGCGCATCGCCGTCTCGCGGAACGGGGTCTTCGCGCCGGACTTGTAGCGGCCGCCGAAGCGCCAGCGCCAGATGCCGTTCAGCGCGCCCGTGAACGCCGACACGGTGCCCACCGCCGACAAGGCGATCACCAGCCAGGTCCAGACCGGGTCGGACGGCTGGTTGCGGAACATGTACAGCCAGTGCAGCCAGGCGCCGACGAAGTTCCACAGCCGCTGGGCGCGCGGCGCGTCCAGCATCACCTGGCCCGTGCGCGACGAGACATACAGCCGGGTGGCGGCGGCATCGCCCATCTCGACCACGTGCAGCGGACGGTGGACGTCCAGCGCGCGCGAGTGGGTCCAGCGGTCCTCGCCGACGGTGCCCGCGTAGGTGGCGCTGGCGCCGGGCAGGAAGGAGCGCGCCGCCTGCAGCGCGCCGGCGCGGTCGACGGCCTCCTCGCGCCGGCCGCTCGCCGCGTCGAACGACGCGATGGCGCCCTGCCCATCGGTCAGCACGTAGTGCGGTGCGCCGCGGATCGACGTCAGCACGAGGCGCCGCGCATCCTGCACGCCCGGCAGGTCCCCGGGGTCCACGCAGCAGCCTTGCGCGGGCAGCGTCGGCAGCCCCGCCAGCCGTTCCCACGGCGTCAGCTTGGGGTAGCCGGCGAACAGCATCACCATGCCGCTGGCGAACCACAGCACCATCAGCACGCACATCGCCACGCCCGTCCAGCGGTGCACGAGGAAGGCGCCGCGCTTGAATCCGGTACTCATGCCGGCGCTCCGGTCAGAACCGGTGGTCGAGCACCAGCTCGACGCGGCGGTCCGGGCCGACCAGCCACTGCGTCGGCGTGTAATAGGCCGTCTGGTAGTAGCGCTTGTCGAACACGTTGGTGCCGTGCAGCGTCAGGCTGGTCTGGCTCGCGACCTTCCAGCGCAGCGACAGGTCGGTCGTGGTGTACGCGGGCATGCGCAGGGTGTTCGCGTTGTCGGCATAGCGCTCGCCCACGTAGCGCATGCCGGCGCTGGCGCTCCAGGCGGGCAGCGGCTGCCAGTGCAGCCACAGGTTGGCCAGGCGGCGCGGCACGTCCGGCGGCAGCTTGCCGGCGCGCGAGACGGGCACGCCGCCGACGCTCTCGCTGAAGTCGTCGTAGCGTGCGCGCAGCAGGGACGCATTGGCGTCCAGCGTCCAACCCGGCGCCAGCAGCAGGTTCAACGTGCCTTCGACGCCGCGCGAGGAACGGCGCCCGACCTGGATGCTGCGGGACGGATCGGCCGGATCGCGCGTCAGCAGGTTGTCCTTCCGGATGTCGTACACGGCGAGCGTCCACTCCCCGCGCTTGTCGAGCAGCAATTGCTTGACGCCGGCTTCAACCTGGCGCCCCGTCGCGTTCTTGAAATTGCTGTTGGCGGGCGACAGGAACAGCTGCGAACTCACGGGATCGGCGGCGCGCGCATACTGCGCATACAGGGCGAGGCCCGGCGCGGCCTCGTAGACGGTGCCGACGCGCCAGCCCGTATCGGCGAACACCTTGTCGTAGGCGAGCCGGCGCGCCACCAGGTCGGTGCGCTCCAGCTTCGCATGGTCGTAGCGCAGGCCGCCCAGCAGCGACCAGCGCTCGTCCAGCGCCAGGCGGTCCTCCATGAACAGCGCGTACTGGCGCGCGCGGATGCGGTAGCGCGGAATGGTCGGGACATCGCTCACGAACAGGCCCGGTACCGGATCAAACAAGTCCACCGGTCCCGGCGAGCCGGCATAGGTGTTGTTGATATGGGTGAACGACGTCGCATTGACGTCGAAGCCGGCCGCCACGTCGTTCTTCAGGCCGAACAGGCTGCCCTTGAACGTGGCCGTCGTCGTGTTGCCGTTCTGCGCCTGGTCGTGCAGGATCTCCGTATCGTCGGAGCGGTCGACGAGGCGCGTGTCCGGGTTGTAGACGTAGGACTCGGCATTGCGCCAGTGGCGGTCGCTGGTGACGAGGTAGAAGCGCGAGCGCACCGTCGTCGCCGCATTCGGCTGCCAGTTGGCGTCCAGGCCCAGCCAGCGGTCCTTGTAGGTGATGACGCTGTCGGCCACGTTGTAGTTGCGGTCGCGCGTCGCTTCCAGCTGCCGGCCGTCGACCAGCGGCGTGCCGAAGTAGCGCATCGGCTTCTGGTAGCCGTAGGCCATCGACAGCTTGAACCACAGCTCAGGGGAAACGTCGAAGCGCAGCGCGCCGGAAAAGGCGCGGTTGCGCGAGTCGCCCATGTCGACCCAGCCGCTCGAGCGGTCGGCGCTGGCGTCCACGCGGTAGGACCAGTGTTCGCCGATCGCCCCGCCGCTGCCGAACGCGAGGCGGCGCGTGTCCTCGTTGCCGATGGCGGCCTGGATCTCGTTCGTGACGGGACCGCGGCCCGGCTGCTTCGGCACGACGTTGACGACGCCGCCGATGGCGCCCTCGCCATAGATCACGGACGCGGGTCCGCGCAGCACCTCGATGCGCTCGACGGCCCAGGTATCGAAGGGGAAGGACAGGCCGGCGCCGCCGTACTGGCGCAGGCCGTCGTACAGGCGCATCACGGACGTGGTGTCGGTGAAGCCGCGCGCGGACAGCGACGAGGACGAATTGCCCGGATGCGGCAGGCTGCTGATGCCCGGAGCGCGCACGATGGCGTCCGTCAGGTTGACGTCGCCGCGCTCCTCCAGCTGCTTGCGGGTGACGACGTCGATGCTGGCCGGCGTCTCCAGGCGCGACAGGTCCAGGTAGGAGCCGGTGGCGGTGCGGTCGTGCAGCGTGCCGTCCTGGGCGCTGCCGGTGACGACGACCTTGGCGACGGGGCCCGGCTCGGCATCGTCGACGGCGTGTGCCGGCTGGGCGCCGCACCAGGCCAGCAGGCAGCAGACATGAAGGGCCTTGCGCGGCAAGGACGAAGGGGTGGCGGTGAATACGCGCGTGGGTTGCATGGTTCTTTTTCTATCGTTCTGGTGGGCCGCGGCGGCCGTGACGTGACGGCGGCGGGCGGCGGCGGTCGCCGCGGCGCGCACGCGGCTCCAGCGCGCGCGGGAGCGCGTGCTGCGAACGGACGTGGGGGCACGAGGCGGCGTCTTGCCGGAAAACCGGCGGCGGTGCAAATCAGGCGAGGGAGGCGAGGAAGGCGGGCGGCGCGCGCGATTGCGCGGCGATCCAGGCAGATAGCGGCCGCGCGGAACGATAGTAAAGCGGCGGATAGTCGTCGTGCCCGCGCAGGACGGCAAGCACGAAGGGCGTCGGCGGCGTCATCGCCACCGGATTCGCATGGGTGAGGCAGTAGCCGCAATGACCCGCATGCTTGGCGAGCGCATCGTCGTCGCCCGGGATGGCGGCGTCCTGCTGCAGCAGCTGGATGCCGTGCGCGGTACAGATCTCGACGACGTCCTGGACGGCCTGCGGCGCGGGCAGCGCATGCGACACCGACGGCGCGAGCACGCCGAACAGGACGGCCAGCATGGCGATCCAGGCGGTGACGCAGCGGTGTCCGAGTGATGTGCCCATGGCGTCATTATAGCCAAACCGACATCCCGTGCCGCTCCGCTGATCGGGGGAGGACAAAATGTCCATCGAGCACGGGAGGCCGAATCGGGCGCGGCCACGCAGGCGTGGATGCTAAGCTGACCATTCGACAACATTCATGGACATGCGATGCCGAATCAGCGCCGGGAAAGCGCAGGCTGCCACCGCGAAGCGCTTCCTTTCATGTTCGCCACGGGCATCGAGAACAGTGCCCCGACGGTCGAGGGCGGCAAGCTGCGCCGCGACTTGATGGCCGAGTGCGGCCATTACGATCACTGGAAGACGGACTTCGCCCGCAGCGCGGCGCTCGGCGTGCGCTGGCTGCGCTGGCTGCGCTATGGCGTGCCGCTGTACCGTACCTGGCTGGGCCCCGGCCGCTACGACTGGGAATTCGCCGACCTCGCCTTCGCGGAGCTGCGCCGCCTGGGCATCGAGCCCATCGTCGACCTGTGCCATTTCTGCGTGCCGGACTGGATCGGCAACTTCCAGAATCCCGACTTCCCCGCCCTGTTCCAGGACTATGCGGGCGCATTCGCACGGCGCTATCCCTGGGTGCGCCAGTACACGCCGGTCAACGAGATCTATATCTGCGCGCGCTCGTCGGCACTGTACGGCTGGTGGAACGAACAGCAGAGCAGCCACGCCGCCTACGTGCGCGCCCTGCACCACCTGGCCCGCGCCAGCGTGCTGGCCATGCACGAGATCCTGGACCACCGGCGCGACGCCCTGTTCGTCCAGAGCGAATCGACCGAGTACTTCCATGCCGCCGTGCCGGGCGCCGTCGCGCTGTCCAACACCCGCAACGAGCGCCGCTTCCTGTCGCTGGACCTGAACTACGGCCGCCCGCTCGAAGGCGCGCTGCGCGAGTACGTGCTGGACAACGGCATGCGGGAAGAGGACCTGCGCTTCTTCGAGCGGCATGCGCTGCGCCACTGCTGCATCCTCGGTACCGACTACTACGAGAGCAACGAGCACCACGTCGCGGAAGACGGCACGATGGGCCTGCCCGACGGCCTGCTCGGCTATGCCGCCATCGCCCACGAATACTGGCAGCGCTACGGCCTGCCGCTGATGCACACGGAGACCAACCGCGACCAGGGCGACACGGGCGACGAAGCCAGCGCCTGGCTGCGCCACCAATGGATGCTGGTGCGCAGCCTGATGCATTGCGGCGTGCCCATGGTCGGCTTCACCTGGTATGCGCTGGCCGACCAGGTCGACTGGGACATCCACCTGCGCGAGCGGCGCGGCAAGGTCAATCCGCGCGGCCTGGTCGACCTGGAACGACGCGTGCGGCCTGTCGGCCATGCCTACCGCGAACTGATCGCCACCTGGACGGGCCAGGTCTAGCCACACGCGCTCGCGCGTTCGCAACGCTCACGCGGGCGGCACCCCGCATGCGTCGAAGAAGCCAGGCAGGCAGGGATTGCGGTTCGCCTCGTTCCACGCCAGGAACAGGTCGACGGCCGGCGCATCCCGCAGGCGCTTGAACGCGATGTCCTGCATGTGCACGCGCCGCATCGAGTCCGGCACCAGCGCGACGCAATGGGCATCGTTGACGAGGCTGAGCATGGTCTGCTGCAGCCGCACCTCGAAGCTGACCCGCGGTTCGAAGCCGTGGCGGCGGCAGAAATCCAGCACGTCCGCGTTCAGGCGGCTGCCGGCGTCCGCGGCCGTCATGGCGAAGGGATCGTCCTTCAGGTCCGTGATGCGCAGCAGGCGCGCCCTGGCACGGGGATGGGTGCGCGGCAGCGCCACGCACAGGGGCTCGGACAGCACGCGGCGCCGCGCCAGGCCGGGACGCGCGCCATTGTCGAACATGACGCCCAGGTCGATCTCGCCCGCCATCACGCGCTCCGGCAATTCGTCCGATACGACTTCCTTCAGCTCCACGCGCACGTCGGGCCAGGCCGTGCGCATCGACCGGACATAGCGCGGGATCACGGAGTAGGCGGCCGCCATCGTGAAGCCGATGCGCAGCATACCCCGCTCGCCCGCCGCGGTGGCGCGTGCCTGCACCTGGGCGCGCTGCACCGCCTCGAGGATGGCGACGGCGTCGCGATAGAAACTCTCGCCGGCGGGCGTGAGCGTCACGACGCGCGTGCTGCGCTCGAACAGGGGTGTGCCCAGCTCCCGTTCGAGGGCGGCGATCTGGCGGCTCAGCGGCGGCTGCGACAGGTGCAGGCGGGCGGCGGCACGGTGAAAATTCCTCGTCTCGGCCAGGGCGACGAAGTAGCGCAGCGGTTTGATGTCGAGCATAGGCGCATTGATGCAGGAAAGGTATCGATCCTAGCGTAAACTAGCATTGGAAATGCATCGGCGCAGCGGCTATAGTCGCGCCATGCTTTCCACGTTCCTGATCCTGCTTCCGATCTTCGGCCTGATCGCGGCCGGCTATGCCGTGCGCCTGCGCGGCGTGATGGGCGCCGGCGCGGCCAGCGAAGTCAATCGCCTGGTCGTCTGGCTGGCCCTGCCTGCCCTGCTGTTCGACATCATGGCGCACACGTCCTGGCGCGAGATCTGGCAGCCCGGCTTCGTCTGGACCTTCGTCCTCGCGAAGGGCCTGATGTTCGGCGCCGTGCTGGCCTGGCGCCTGCTGGCCAGGAAACCGCTGGCCGACGCCAGCATCGACGCCGTCGCGGCGTCCTACCCCAACACGGGCTACGTCGGCTTCCCGCTGCTGCTCCTCCTGTTCGGGAAGGACAGCCTGACGCCGACGACGATCGCCACCATCATCGTCGCCTGCGTATTCTTCGCCGTCGCCATCGCGCTCATCGAGGCCGGCCTGCAGGCCGAACGCCACCCGCGCAAGCTGGCCGCCAAGGTCGCCGGCGCCGTGCTTAAGAATCCCCTGGTGCTGGCACCGCTGCTGGGCGCGCTGTGCGCCGGCGCCGGCGTGGCGATCCCCGCCAGCGCCGAGACCTTCCTCAAGCTGCTGGGCGGGGCGGCCAGCCCCTGTGCGCTGGTCGGCTTGGGCCTGTTCCTCGCGAACCAGAAGCTGGCCCGGCGCGAACGGACGCAGGCAGGACGCACGCCGGCATCGAACGCCGCGCAACCCGGCCGCGGCCCGCTGGCCGCCATCGTCGCCATCAAGCTGGCGGCGCAGCCGGCCCTCACCTGGCTGCTGGCTACCCACGTGTTCGCCCTGCCGCCGCAGCTGCGCCACATGGCCGTGCTGCTGGCCGCGCTGCCGACCGGGACGGGACCCTTCATGCTGGCCGAGTACTACCGGCGCGACGGGGCGCTGATCTCGAACGTGATCCTGGTGACGACAGTCGCCTCCGTCGTGACGCTCGTCGTCGTGGCGGCGCTGATGGGGGTAACGCCGCCGTGAACGGCGCGGCCGCCCGTTTCAATCGAATCGCTCTTGCCGAGATTTAGTTTCTAGGCTGTAATGTTGCCCAATTAAAAACGATCTCGTCGCCCAGCGGATGCATTGCGCCGGTCGCCGTCTTTCGGAGGGTCGCATTGGATAGCAAGAAGAACCGCCCCTGGCGCACGATGTTTTGCATCGGCACGCTGCTGATCCATCTCGCGTGCGCCGCCGCGCATGCCGCCTCGCCGGATGTCGCCCGCTTCCTGGCGCGGCGCGGGGCGGAAGATGCGGGATTGCGCCAGCTCGCAGCGTCGCCAAGCGCGGACGTCACGCCGCTCTCCTTCATCGACAAGGGCCGTGCCACGCCGACCTGCGGCCTCCTCCTCGCGCGGCCGGGGAGCACGGCCGCCGAATTCGTCGAATTGACGGGGCCGGACGACACATCCGAGTTCCCCTATTGCATTGGCATCCTGTCCATGACGCCGTTCAAGCTGGGTGGCCGCCAGACCATCGCCGTCGAATACCTGGCGCGCGATACGCGCGACGACCTGTATCGCCAGTTCGCCTACCTGCGACAGGAGCCGGCCAAGGGCTTCGCCGTGGACGACGGCATGGCCAGTGGCGGAGAAGACGGCGGCGTACGGGTCGGCGCGGCCGCCCGGCCCGGGCTCGGCATCCGGAATGCGCGCATGGACTTCCTGACGAAAGCCTATCCCCGCTGGACAATGCGGGAGCGCGACTTCATCGCGGACGAGCACGGATCCTTCGCCATCTTCGAGGACGGCAAGGCACGCGAATGTCATGTCGTCGCCGAAGCCGGGGAGGCGCCGCTGGCCATCCGCCTGGACGATATCGTGCCGGGCGCCCGCTGCACCGGCGTCCTCGCCTCGACGCGCCTGCAGAAGGCCGGCACCACGTATTATCTTGCGATGTTCGCGTCCGACGGCGGCCGGCAGCCCGTCGCCGTCATGTCCGTCGGCGCAGGCGGAAGGATCGCGGCCGAAAAGGCATTGTCGGACACGATCAACCGCGCCGGCCCACGCCGCGACATCGTGGGCGCGAAGGCGGCGCTCGCGGACGCGCTGCGCTGATGCGCGGGACAACCCCGCACCACCGTGACGACTCCGTATGTACAATCAGTCCGCCAGTGGCCCGCGCTTGTGATTCGGTCCCGTTGATGTCATCCTGTCGCGCGCCGGCGCATCAAGCCGGCGCATCAAGCCGGCGACATATCCCGACAACACCGCGACCACATCACTGCCCGTTCATGCCCAACCCGTCTCGCGCACACGGCCGCCCAGGCTGCAGCCACCCCGCCCTCAAGCTGCTGCCCGCCCTGGTGCTGGGCTGCTTCGCCTTCCAGCCCTTGCATGCGCAGACATCCGGGCCCGCGACGGCGACGGCGGGACCCGCGAGGACGACACAGGCCGCTCCCGCCGCGGCCACGAGGAGCACCGCCGCGACAAGCACCGCCGCGACCGGTACGGGCCAGACCGCCCCGCAGTCCGGCACCGACGACATGGCAACCGTCGAAGTGGTCGCCTCGCGCCCCACGAACAAGGTCGACCGCGACGTCTACGACCTGAAGAACGACATCAGCGTCAGCAATGCGTCGGCGTCCGATGTCCTCAACAACGTGCCCTCCGTGACGGTCGACCAGGATGGCTCGGTGGCCCTGCGCGGCAACCCGAACGTGCAGATCATGGTCAACGGCAAGCGCGACGCCCAGTTCCAGGGCCAGAACCGGGGCGACGCCCTGAACGCCTTCCCGGCCGAGGCGATCGAATCGATCGAGGTGATCAACGTGCCGGGCGCGGAATTCGGCAACGAGGGCGGCAGCGGCCCGATCATCAACCTGGTCCTCAAGCGCAACCGCAAGCCCGGCTCGCGCGCGACCCTGAGCCTGAACAAGGGCACGGAGGACCGCTACAACAGCTACCTGAACGGCGAGTATGCGGCCGGCCCCTACTCGATCAGCGGCAACGTGGGCGTGCGCAGGAACGCGCGCAGCACGCAGCGCGCCAGCCAGCGCCAGGACCTCGACCCGCGGACGGGCGACGTCGTCGGGGGCAACGAGTCCAGCGGCGACGGCCGCTTCGGCTCGACCTCCGTCACCCTCGCCTCCACGCTGACCTACAACGTGGGGGACCGCGACCAGGCCGGCGCCACCGTCAGCTATTCCAGGCTGAAGAACGACACGGACAATACGGGCAATACCCTGCGCTTCGGTCCGGCCATGGCGCCGACCGCGGACTTCGCCAGCCGCTCGCACAGCGATTCGCCGGCCGAGAACTTCGGCCTGGGCGCCTCGTACAGCCACAAGAGCGGCGAACCGGGCGAGGAACTGAAGTTCGACCTGCGCTACACGGGCCAGACCAACGATGCGCGCAACGACGTGTTCTACGACTATCGCATGCGCCCGGACCGCTACACGACGGACAGCATCCGCATCACCGACCGCCGCACGCGCATCCTCGACGTGTCGGTCGACTACCAGCGCCTGCTGTGGGGCAGCTGGCAACTGAAGGCCGGCGCCAAGTACGCCGACAACCGGAGCGACAACGGCACCGACTACCGGGCCCTCGATCCGGCCAGCGGCGCCTACGTCCCGGTACCGAGCCGCATCAGCCAGTTCGCCTCGAACGACCGCACCGGCGCCGTCTACGGCACGCTGTCCACCAAGTTGTTCTCCGACGTGCAGGTGCTGGCCGGCCTGCGCGGCGAATACACGGACCTGGAGGTTCATCAGCCGCTGCTCGCCGAACGCGACACCTACCACTACATGAACTGGCTGCCCAGTTTCTACGCCACCAAGGACCTGAGCAATACGGCACAGCTGCAGCTGCGCGCCAGCCGCCGCATCGCGCGTCCCAACGAGCGCGACCTGAACCCGAACCTCGTCTACCTGAGCGACTTCAGCGCGCGCCAGGGCAATCCGGACCTGGAGCCGGTCGACAACGACCTGATGGAGCTCGCCTATCGCGACCGCTTCTTCGGCGTGGACGCCAGCTTCACGGCATTCAAGCGGCGCGAGTCGCCGGTGATCGGCAACCGCAGCTACGCGCTGGGCACGGACCCGAACGTCATCGTCACCTCGCCGATCAACTTCGGCGCCAACGATTCCGTCGGCATGGACATGAATTTCAACGTGCGCCAGTTGTTCCTGCGCGGCCTGTCGGCCAACCTCGGCGTCACGCTGGCGAACGAGAAGCGCATGCGCATATCTAACTTCGGCGCCGGCGACACGGGAGAGGAGCAGAAGAACCGGCGCGAGAACGCCAAGCTGCGCCTGGCCTACCAGTTCCTGCAGGAGTCGCTGCAGCTGTCCGTCAACCGCAACGGCCGCACGCTGAACGGCCAGGGCGTGAACGGCGCCGTCACCATCGCCAATTTCACCTGGATGCACCGCTTCTCGCCCCAATTCTCGCTGAACGTCAACGTCAACAACGTGTTCCGGACCGGGAACAACGAAAGCTACGTCGAGAACGAGGTGCTGCGCCTGCACACGCTCGGCACGCCCCAGCAGCGCGTGTTCACCGTCGGCCTGCGTTACCAGTGGGGCGGCGTCACGGGCGACGACCGGGTCCGCAACGGCGGCCGACCGGGCATGTTCCGCGGACCGCAGGGGAACGGCCGTGGGGACCGCGGCGGCAACGACGGCGGTGGCGGCTTCAACGGCGGTGGACGCGGGTTCTGACCAAGAGCGCCTAAAAACCTGCAGGGCAAGGCGCATCGTCGAAGACAGTACGCCTGTACGGCGAGACGATGCAACGCAGCCATGCGGGTTTTGTCAGGCGCTCCAAGCCGGTGCAGGCGCGCCCAGCAGCGCGGCGCGCACCCGACGGTTGCGGCGCATTACCCACGCCACCAGCCAGGCGACCGCGGCGGCAACTGCGACCAGGGCGGCAAGCCCGCCCGCCGCACCGCCCAGCACCAGCCCGGCGACCAGCGGTAGCGGCGCGAGGGTGTACACGAGATCGAGCTCGATCCACCATCGATCGTCCAGCACCACCTTGCCGCCCGCCGCATCCCGCCAGCCCAGCACCGACGACCAGTCGCCCGGCCGCGCGAAGGCGACGACCAGCACCGCCCCCGCCCGCGGCACGATTTTGCCAGGCAGTTCCACGCCGTAGGTGACGCTGCCGCCGCTATGGAAGCTGAAGGCGCCGCGTGCCTGGGCATCGAACACGCGGTCGATCGGGATCCGTTCGATATGCATCTGCACTCCTCCCTATGAGAGCGAATTCTAGCGCGGGCCGCGTGCCGGCGGCTTCGAAAAATCCTGAGATCGGCTGCGGTCCCGCCGGGCGATTGACGGGCTCGATCGCCCTCGCTAGGATGGTTCGCAGAACAAGAATTCACAGGAGAAAGGTCCCATGATCGCCCATCCCGTCCGGCGCCCGCTGCGCGCCGACCAGGTCCTCGCCTGCACGCTCGCTTTCGCCTGCGCGGCCGCCGCCGCCCAGGTTTCCGAAACGGTCGACGCGATGATCGCGCGCGACATCCAGGTCGCCGAAGCGCAGTACGGCCAGCTGCTGGACCGCCTGCGCGGGCAGCCCGGCTTCCCGCGCAGCGTCGCCAAGGGCGAGGTCGTCACCGTCGGCCCGCTCGACTGGACCGCGGGCTTCTTTCCCGGCACGCTGTGGTACCTGTACGAAGCCACGGGCGAAGCGCGCTGGCGCAGCGCCGCCACCCGCTACACGGCGGACACGGCGCCGGCCAAGTTCGACAAGAGCCAGCACGACCTCGGCTTCATGCTGGGCAGCGGTTACGGCAACGGCCTGCGCCTGACCGGCGACGCGTCCTACCGCGACGCCATGCTGGCCGGCGCCACCACGCTGCTGACCCGCTTCAATCCGAAGGTGGGCAGCATCCAGTCCTGGGACTTGTGGCCCGGCAGCACCTGGGCTTATCCCGTCATCATCGACAACATGATGAACCTGGAATTGCTGATGTGGGCGGCGCGCGCGTCCAGCGAGGCGCGCTACCGCGAGGTCGCCATCGCGCACGCCGACACGACGCTGAAGCACCATTTCAGGCCCGACGGCTCCAGCTATCACCTGGTCGACTACGATCCGCAGACGGGCGCCGTGCGCGGGCGCGTCACGGTCCAGGGAAAGGCTGATGGGTCGGCGTGGGCGCGCGGCCAGGCCTGGGGCCTGTACGGCTTCACGATGATGTACCGCGAGACGGGAAAGGATGCCTACCTGCGCCAGGCGCAGAAGATCGCGGCGTTCTACATGGGCCATCCGCGCCTGCCGACCGACAAGGTGCCCTACTGGGACTTCGACGACCCCGCGATTCCGTCGGCGCCGCGCGACGCGGCGGCGGCGGCCATCGCCAGCGCGGCATTGCTCGAACTGGCGGGCCGGTCCGAGCCCGCGCTGGCGCGCGGCTACCGCGACTTCGCCGAGCAGACGCTGCGCAGCCTGTCCTCCCCGGCCTACCTGGCGGCGCCGGGAACCAACGGCGGCTTCCTTCTGATGCACGCGACCGGACACAAACCGGCCGGGACCGAGATCGACGTCCCGCTGAACTACGCCGACTACTACTTCCTCGAGGCGCTGCTGCGGCTGCGCGCCGCTTCTTCCGGCGCGGCGCGCACCGGCGGCACCGGCGGCACCGGCCCTTCACGGTAGCGCGAGCGCGGCGGCCCCGCCCCTGCCGAAAGGCAGGGCGGCATCGGCGCACGTGATAAGATCCACGGTCGAGCTCCCACCTACCTGCGATGAAAAAGTCCGCCCCGACCATCCGCGACGTCGCCGCCGCCGCCCAGGTGTCCACCGCCACCGTGTCCAAGTACATCAACGGCGCGCAACGCTTTTCGTCGCGGGTTGAAGCGGCGATCGACGCGGCCGTCGTCCGCCTGGGCTACAAGTCGAACCCGATGGCCAAGTCGATGATCACGGGGCGCACCGATACCATCGGCCTGTGCCTGCCGGACATCGCGAATCCGCACTTCAGCTGCATCCTGCAAGGCGCCGGCAAGGTCGCGGCCGAACGCGGTTACTCGGTGCTGCTGGTCGACGGCGCGCACGCGCCCGACCGCGAGCGGCGCACGCTGGAGGCACTGAGCCGCCGCGTGGACGGCATGATCGTGTGTTCGCGCCTGGGCGAGGCCGACATGGGCTGGATGGCCGACATCGGCAAGCCGCTCGTCTTCCTCGGCAGCCTGGCCGAGCTGCCGCTGCCGACCGTCGCCGGCGACGACCATGCGGGCGGGGGCATGCTGGCGCGGCACCTGCAGATGCTCGGGCACCGCCGCATCGCCTATCTCGGCTGCTCGGCCTCGCGCCGCGATGCGCAGCGGATCGGCGGCATCCGCGCCTGCCTCGACGCCGCCGGCCTCGAGCTGGCCGTGTTCGACGCCGACAGTCCCTCGCTCGCGGAAGGCGAGCGCCTGTGTTCCAGCCTCGTGCTGGGCAGCCGCAGGCACGACGCCGTGATCTGCTACAACGACCTGCTGGCGCTCGGCTTCATGAAGGAAGTGGCGAACCTCGGCCTGGCCATCCCGCGCGACCTGTCGGTGGTCGGCTTCGACAACATCCCTTACGGCAAATACACGACGCCGGCGCTGACCACGGTGGACCTGCAGAGCCGGCACATGGGCGCGACGGCCATGGACAAGCTGCTGGCGCTCGTGCGCGGCGAACCGGTCGAACGGTGCACCCGGATCGCCCCGCGGCTGGTCCTGCGCGGGTCGACGCGCCACCAGCACCCGGGCTAGAGCCGGGCGAGGCGCCCGCCATCGGCCAGCAGCGCCGCGCCGTCGACGAAGGTCGCGTCCGGGCCGGCCAGGAAGGCGATGGCGGCGGCCACCTCGTCGGGCGAGCCCACGTCCTCCTTGTCGATCTTTTCCGCGCCCGACTTGACGTTCGGGTTGTCCCACAACATCGGCGTGTCGATCGCGCCGGGCACCACGGCGTTCACGCGGATCCCCTTCGGCTTGCCTTCGATGGCGGCCGAACGCGTGAGCGACAGCAGCGCGGCCTTGGCCGCGGCGTAGGGCGCGACCAGGGCCTCGGTGGCGTAGGCGTGCACGCTGGCGACATTGACGACCGCCCCGCCCCGCTCCATCCGCAGGAACGCCTGCTTGATGAAGAAAAAGGCGCCGAGCAGGTCGACGTCGAGCGTGCCGCGCCAGTCGTCCGCGCTCTGTTCCTCGATGGGCTTGAAGGTCATGAGGCCGGCGTTGTTGACCACCGCGTCCCAGCGCCCGAAGTGCGCGATGGTGGCGTCGACGCTGGCCTTGACCTGCTCCTCCCGCGCGACGTCGCAGACGGCAGTCAGGATGTGCTCCTGCGCGCCGTCCTGCGCCAGCTTGGCGCGCGCCTCGTCCAGGGTGTCCTGGTGGCGCCCCACCAGCGTCACGCCGCCGCCCGCCTGCAGCAGGCGTCGGGCGGCGGCCAGGCCGATGCCGCCGGCGGCACCGGTGACGATGGCGATGCGTTCTTGCTTGTTCATGGCTGCTCCTTGCTTGCAATGCGAGCAGCCAGTGTAGCGGCGTCCCGCGAGACGCGGAGCACCGCTGCGGATGGCGCGCGCCGCCCGATCAGGCGGCGTCGTCCACGGCCTGCAGCCGCCGGTCCGACGATTGCGGCCGGCCGAACAGATAGCCCTGGAAGTGCGAGCAGCCTTCGGCCTGCAGGCGCAGGAACTGCTCGCGGGTCTCGACGCCTTCGGCCGTCGTGTGGATCAACAGGCTGTTCGACAGGCCCGTGATGGCGCGGATGATCGCCAGCGCCTCGCGGCTTTGGCCGATGTCCTGCACGAAGGACTTGTCGATCTTGATCTTGTCGAACGGGAAGGAGCGCAGGTAGCTGAGCGAGGAATAGCCGGTGCCGAAGTCGTCCAGCGAGATGGCCACCCCCAGGTCCTTCAGCGCGCGCAGCGTGCGCAGATTGCCGTCGCTGTCGTCCAGCAGCACCGATTCGGTGATCTCAAGCTCCAGGCGCGCCGGATCCAGGCCCGAGTCGGCCAGCGCCAGCGCGACCGTCTCGACCAGGCCCGGGCTCTTGAACTGCACTGGTGACAGGTTGACGGCGACGGATTCGCCGTCGTTCCACGTGATCGCTTCCTGGCAGGCCAGATTCAGCGCGCGCGTCCCGAGGTCGTGGATCAGGCCCGTCTCCTCCGCCAGAGGAATGAAGTCGAGAGGCAGGATCTGGCCGCGCACCGGATGGTTCCAGCGCATCAGCGCCTCGTAGCCGGCGATGCGGCGGCCATCCTTCTCCATGATCGGCTGGTACGCCATCTCGATCTGGCCCAGGTGCAGCGCGCGGCGCAGGTCGGTCTCCATCTGGCGCCGCACGCGCGCCGCCTCTTCCAGCTCGGGGCGGAACACCTCGTAGCGGTTGCGGCCGTTGCGCTTGGCTTCGTACAGCGCCATGTCGCCGAAGCGCAGCAGCTCTTCCGCCGTGCTGCCCGAGTTGGTCGAGGCGATCCCCACGGACAGGCCCACGGAAAGGCCGTGCTCGTCGATCAGGAACGATTCGCCGGTGGCGTCGATCATGCGCTGGGCCGCCAGCTTCGCCTCCTCCAGTCGCCGCAGGCCCGGGAGCACCACGGCGAATTCGTCGCCGCCCAGGCGCGCCAGCGTGTCCTGCTCGCGCAGCTGCTGGCGCAGGCGCTGGGCCAGCGCCAGCAGCAGCTTGTCGCCGTAGGCGTGGCCGAGGGCGTCGTTGATGTTCTTGAAGTTGTCCAGGTCCAGGCACAGGATCGCCGTGATGCCGCGGCTGGCCGCGTCGTCCGCGATCGCCGCCTCCAGCCGGTCGTGGAAGAAGGCGCGGTTCGGCAGGTCAGTCAGGCCGTCGTGCTGGGCCATGTGATGGATCTGGGCGTAGGCGGCCAGCGCCTCCGTCACGTCCTCGGTGATGGTCAGGATGTAGTCGCCTTCGCCGTCCGGACGCGAGCCGCGCACCGAGCGACTGCGCAGCGTGCGGGCGCCCAGCGGCGTGTCGACCACGCTCTCGTCGGTCAGCATCTCGGCGTCGCGGCCGACGCAGGCGACCTGGCGCTCGATGTAGTCGGCCACGGCGGGACTAAGGCACTCGCGCACGCTTCTCCCCGTCAGGTCCGCATGGACGCCGCCGAACAGGCGCTGCGCCTGCTGGTTGGCGAGCAGGATTTCCTTGCCCGAGCAATCCTGGGCCAGCACGCTGGCGGGAATGTTCGAGATCACGGAGTCCAGGAAGCGCGACAGGGAAGCCATCTGCTGGCTGTACTTCTCGGCCAGTTCCTTGGCCTCGAGCAGCTTCAGTTCCTGGCGGCGCCGTTCGGTGCAGTCGCGCGTGATCTTGGCGAAGCCGACCAGGCGGCCATCGTCGTCGTGGATCGCATCGATGACGACGTGGGCCCACAGCGCCGTCCCGTCCTTGCGCAGGCGCCAGCCCTCGTCCTCGAAGCGCCCATGCTCGCGCGCGATCGACAGGTTGATGTCCGGCAGGCCGGCCGCGACGTCTTCCGGCCGGTAGAACGCGGAGTAGTGCCGGCCGACGATCTCCGACGCGACATAGCCCTTGGCGCGCTGCGCGCCCGCGTTCCAGTTCGAGACGATGCCGTCCGGCGACAGCATGTAGATCGCATAGTCGACGGTCTTCTCGACCAGCAGTCGGTACATCGGATCGGAATTTTCAGCTGTCGGGCTCATGTATGTGGCGCGCAATGGTGGAACGGTGGCGCGACGAGGCATGGGCTCGCCGCAGGAGACTCGGGTTGCGGAGTCGGCTCGGATCCATCGCGCGGGGCGAGGCGCGGCACCGTCATTAGCATAACATGAGGGAAAGTATACAGCATGTATTACGGGACGGAAACAGTTATATCCGGTTCGGGAGCCAAGCGTATCTGTACGGCAAGACGCTGCTCTACCTGGATCTACCGGCGCCATCGGACTGATCATCGCTCAGCGGATCGCCTCGCGCCGGTACGTCGCCGCGTCGCCCGTCGCGGCGTTTTCGAGATGCAGCACATTGCCGCGCTGTCGGATGACGCGGTAGTCGAAGTCCAGCTTGCCGTCGGTATTCCAGGCGGGACGGGGCCGGGTCGGCACAAATGGTCTACCCGACGGCCGTCCCGGCCTCGCGGCAGTCGAGCGTCGCGGCATGCCCGGAAGCGGGAAAACGGCCGGCAAAGGCCCAGGCGACGACGAAAAAGCGATTCATCGATCCAAGTCCCTCATCCATGCATCCCGAACGGGACGCACTGCGCCTCTTCGCGCGGCTCCAGGGCTGCTCCCATGGTGCGGCGCGCAATCGAACTCGATTGACAAACTATGCATACGGCTTAGACTGGTATTGACGGCTTCATCTCACAACAGCGGTAGCAAAACTGGCTGGAGGCAATCATGTTGACCAAAGGACTCTTGGCAATCGTACTCGCCGGACTCGGTTTCTTTGCGGTGTCGGCAAACGGCGACGTCCCCTCCACGCACGGCGGGCAATCGGCGCAGCAATGCCCGGACATGGGCCTGGCGGCGCTGCTGCGGCCGATGCAGCACTGACAATCAAGCGGGCGGCTTGTCCAGCTCGCGCTGGATCGCCTCGACCAGCACCGGATCGTTCGGTTCCACGTCCGGATTGAAGCGCGTGACCACCATGCCGTCGCGCCCGATCAGGAATTTTTCGAAGTTCCACAGCACGTCGGCGGGATCGTCCGACGTGAAGCCGTAGCCGGCCAGCTTGGTGCGGAACGCGCCGCCGCTGGGGTCCAGCGCCTGCGGCCGGGCACGGGTCAGCGCACCGTACAGCGGATGACGGTCGGCGCCCTTCACCGACAGCTTCTCGGCCATCGGAAAAGCGACGCCGAACTTCGATGCGCAGAACGCGGCAATCTCCTCGTTGCTGCCAGGTTCCTGGGCGCCGAAATTATTCGCCGGGAAGCCGATCACCACCAGGCCGGCATCGCGCTTGTCCTCGAACAGGCGCTCGAGACCTTCGTATTGCGGCGTCAGGCCGCATTGCGAGGCAACGTTCACCACCAGCACGACCTTGCCGCGGTAGGCCGACAGCGTCGACTCCGTGCCGTCGATCAGGCGGAAGGGAATCTCGCCGATTTCGTTCTGCATCATGTTCTCCTGTGATGTTGGTGGCTGCAAAAGTATACGCGATGGCCGCGCTCAGCGCGCGCCCGACACCAGCACGCCGCGCAGCCACACGCCATGGATCTTGCGGGTATTGCGGATGTCCTCGAGCGGGTCGGCATCGAGCACGAGGATGTCGGCCTGCCTGCCGGGCGCCAGCACGCCGCGCTCCTTGTCGATGCCGAAGATGGCCGCGTTCACGGACGTTCCCGCCTGCAGCGCCTGCATCGGGCTCAAGCCGGCGCCCAGCAGCAACTCCAGTTCGCGGTGCTCGGCAAAGCCCTGGATGCGCGGGATCGTGGCGCCCGAATCGGTGCCGAGGCCGACGCGGATGCCCGCCTCGTGCAGCGTGCGCACATTGGCCTGGGCCATGGCGAAATCCTTGCGCGCCTGCTCCTTGGTCTTGTAGGCCGGGCTGCGCAGCCATTCCCACACGCCCGGGTCGAGCGACT
Source organism: Massilia sp. YIM B02763 (assembly GCF_030412015.1). Lineage (GTDB taxonomy): Bacteria > Pseudomonadota > Gammaproteobacteria > Burkholderiales > Burkholderiaceae_D > Telluria. Next base: position 287,233 of record NZ_JASNRD010000001.1, read on the forward strand.
GGCGGAAGAACGGCTGCTGCATCCAGTCCGGCCGGTCTCCGTACACGAAGGAGGCTTCGTCCAGGTCCAGCGTCGGGATATAGGCGATGTCGTTCTTCTTCATGAGGGCGACAAGTTCCTCGTCGACGGGCTGGTCGCGCACGCTGTGGCCGAAGATGTCGATGCCGTCGCGCGCCAGGCGCTTGGCGTCCTCCAGGTAGAACACGTGGGCGGCGACCTTGATGCCGTGCCGGTGCGCCTGGCGGATCACCTCCCCGTACAGCGCCGGGTCCATCTTCCTCGCCTTGCCGTCGCCGGCATCGTCGACCCAGATCTTGATCAGGTCGACCTTGTGCGCGGCGAGCTGGCCGACGTCCTCGCGCACCTGCGCCACCGACGTCGGCCGGTAGACCTGGTCCATGCCCATCGACACCGGCGGCACACCGTCGCGCACGCCGAAACCGTGGCCGGCCGTCAGGATCGTCGGCAGCGCCAGCTTGCCCTTGCGCTGGGCCGCGCGCAGCGTGTAGATGAAATCGTGGTCGGTGCCGAACACGGCCACCGTGCCGATCCCGTGGCGCATGTATTTCTGCAGCTGGCGCATGACGTTGGCTTCGGTCATATTGCCCACGCCCGCGCTGGTGCCGTTCGTCAGGCCCAGGTGGGCATGGCCGGCGATCAGCGCCGGCATCAAGGTCTTGCCGCGCACGTCGACGATCCGTGCGTCCTCCGGCGGCTTGCTGCCCGGTCCCTGCACCGCCTCGATGCGGCCGCCCTTGACGACGATGCTGCCGTTCTCGATGGGCGCGGCCCCGGTGCCGTCGATGATGCGGCCGCCCTGCAGGACGGTGACCTGGGCATTGGACGCCGCACCAGCCGCGGCCACGGCGGGCCAGGCGCCAGTCAGGGGCAGTACGGCGAACAGGGCGAGCAGCTTCCTTCGCGATGGCATCGGAACCTCATGGCGGACAACGGGACGGTGCCGATACTAGCATCGCGCCGGGCGCCTCCCGCGCACGGCAGAGAAGCGGCAAGGTAGAATCGGCCTTTTGCCGAAACGGACTCCCATGCATCCGCGCTCCTCGCCACCGGAAACCCCGCATCCCGAACTGGTCCTCGGCCTCGACGACCGCCCCGCCCCGCCGGTCGGCATGCTGGCCGCCCTGCAGCACCTGCTCGCGATCATCGTTCCCATCGTCACGCCGGGCCTGCTGATCTGCCAGGCGCTGGGCGTGCCGGCACGCGACACCAACCTGATCGTGTCGATGTCGCTCGTCATTTCGGGGATCGCCACCTTCGTGCAGTGCCGCCGCATCGGCCCGTTCGGCGCGGGGCTCCTGATCGTGCAGGGGACGAGCTTCAACTTCGTCGGTCCCCTCATCGCGGGCGGCAGCCTGATGGTCAAGCAGGGCACGCCCGTGGAAGGCGTGATGGCGGCGATCTTCGGCGTCGTGGTGGCCGGATCGTTCATCGAGATGGCCGTGTCGCGCGTGCTGCCGTTCGTGAAGCGCATGATCACGCCGCTCGTCACGGGCATCGTCGTGCTGATGATCGGCCTCACGCTGATCAAGGTCGGCTTGATCAGCATGGGCGGCGGCTATGGCGCCATGGCCAACGGAACGTTCGCGAACGGCGAGAACCTGCTGCTGTCGGGCGTGGTGCTCGCCATCATCGTGGTCCTGAACCGGATGCCCGTGGTGTGGATGCGCAGCGGCGCCATCGTCATCGCCCTGCTCGCCGGCTATGCGCTCGCCGCCGCGCTGGGCCGGCTGGACTTCACGGGCATGCGCGAAGCGGCCTGGTTCCAGGTGCCCGTGCCGCTGCATTTCGGGCTGGGCTTTTCCTGGTCGCTGTTCGTGCCCATGATCGTGATCTACCTCGTCACCTCGCTGGAAGCGATCGGCGACGTGACGGCCACGAGCAAGGTGTCGCGCGAGCCCGTGGAAGGTCCCGTGTGGATGCGCCGCATCAAGGGCGGCGTGCTGGTGAACGGCGCCAATTCGCTGCTGGCCGGTGTCTTCAATACCTTCCCCAGCTCGATCTTCGCGCAAAACAACGGCGTGATCCAGCTGACGGGCATCGCCAGCCGCCACGTGGGCATGTGGATCGCGCTGTTCCTCGTCGTCCTGGGCCTGTTCCCCGGCGTGGCCGGCGTGATCCAGGCCGTGCCGGAACCGGTGCTCGGCGGCGCGGCCATGGTCATGTTCGGCGCGGTGGCCGCGGCCGGCATCAACATCCTCGCCAGCGTCACGCTCGACCGGCGGGCGCTGCTGATCATCGCCGTGTCGCTGGCGCTGGGCCTGGGCGTATCGCAGGTGCCCGAATTCCTCGTGCACATGCCGGCGGCGCTGTACCACGTGCTGGAGTCGGGCGTGGCCACCGGCGGCATCTGCGCGCTGGTGCTGAACTGGTTCCTGCCGGCCGAGCACCACGCCGCGTAACGGCCGAGCGCTCCTCAGCTGTCGCGGCGGCTCTGGTCCTGGTCCGCGTTGGCCGGCTGCAGCGTCTGCTCGTCGCTCGCCTCCGTCCCCTGGCGGCTACCGGGCGCGTAGTTCGTGCTGTCGCCGTCGAGCGTCGCCTGCTGGGCGTTGCGGCTCGCTTCGAACCCGCCTTCCGTGCCGCCGGCGACCGGTTCGACGGCGCTGCCATGGCTGTTCAGCGGCTTGCCCGGCGGGTTGACGTTGCTCTCCGGCGAAGCGTGGGCGAAATTGCTGTGGATGCCGGACGTGGCCTGCTGGTGGTTGCCGTTGCCGCTCTGCTGATTGTCCTGCTGATTGTCCTGCTGCTGGTCCTGTCGATTGTCCTTGCTCATCGTGATCTCCTCGGCTTGGTGAGCTTGTCATATCGGATCGACTTGCGTGATTTCCAATAGGACTGGATGCAGCCGCAACGTAGGAGCCTTCGCACAAGGGCGATGTTTCCCTTCTTGGCCGGCCCGGCGCCAGCCGGCAGGCGGCATGGAGCAAGCGCCGTCGTTCGGGCAAGGACACATCAAAGGGATTCGGGTGGCCAACGCCCCCGCCGCCTGTGCCTGCAGCGAAGAGCAACCCCGACGTTTGCGGTACACTGCGCCCTTTTCGATTCCGCTCCCGTCCATGTTCGCCGTCCCCTCCCTCGACGTCGCCGCCGCCCTCAAGACGCTCGTGCTGACGCTCGACCTGCTGGGCACCTTCGTGTTCGCCCTCAGCGGCGCCGTGGCCGGCGTGCGCCGCCGGCTCGACCTGTTCGGCGTGCTCGTGCTGTCCTTCGTCGCCGCCAACTCGGGCGGCATCGTGCGCGACCTGCTGATCGGCGCCACGCCGCCGGCCGCCATCCGCGACTGGCGCTACCTGGCCGTCTCGCTGCTGGCCGGCGGCCTGATCTTCTTCTGGTATCCGGTCATCAAGCGCCTGCGCCATCCCGTACTGTTGTTCGACGCGGCCGGCCTGGCGCTGTTCTGCGTGGCCGGCGCCCAGAAGGCCCTCGTGTTCGGCCTGGAACCGGTAATGGCGGCGCTGCTGGGCATGCTGACGGGGGTGGGCGGCGGCGTGGCCCGCGACGTGCTGCTGTCCGAGATCCCGGCGGTGCTGCGCGCGGAAATCTACGCGGTGGCTGCGCTGGCCGGCGCCAGCGTCGTGGTGGCCGGCGCCGCCCTCGGCCTGCCCAGCACGGCGAGCGCCTGCGCCGGCGCGGCGCTGTGCTTCGGCCTGCGCCTGGCTGCGATCCGCTACGACTGGCACCTGCCCGTCGCGCGCGCGTCCGGGCAGGCGGCGGCGGACGCCGACGCTGCAGAACGGCGCTGACGCGGCCCTGCGTCAGCGCAGATTGCCCGTGTGCCCCAGCGAATAGCGCCCCGGTTGCGGCCACACTGTCAGGCCATGCGGTTCGCCGCCCACCTTCACCTGGCGCACGCTGCCATCCTGCGTGTCGAAGCGGTAGACGACGTCGTCGAAGCGGCCCGACAGCCACAGCCAGCGGCCGTCTGCGCTGACGTTGCCCATGTCGGGGCTGCCGCCGCCCGGGATCGTCCAGCGCGCCACGATCTTTTCGCTCGCGAAGTCCATCACGGCCACGCTGCCCGGTCCGTGGCGCTTGCCGTGGATGCGGTGCGTGCCGCGGTTGGCGATGTACAGGAAACGGCCGTCGCGGCTCGGGTACAGGCCGTGGGTGCCCAGGCCGGCGGGAATGAAGCCGACCTGGCGGAAGCTGGCGCCGTCGATCACATGGACGCCGTCGGCATCCATGTCCGCGACGTAGAAGCGCTTGCCGTCCGGCGAGATGCGCACGTCCTGGGGCATGCCCTTCCTGGCCGAGCAGACCTCGTCGGCGCCGGGGATGCCGGGCGCAGAACCTTCGCGCAGGCGCGTTTGCGGCATGGCCAGCTTCAGGTAGCCGGCCACCTTGTGGGCCACCATGTCGATCTTGGCCACGCCGCCGTCGAACTCGCAGGTGAACAGCGCGTAGCGGCCGTCGATCGAGAACTCGGCGTGGTTGATGCCGCCGCACTGCGGCACGTCGATCGCGTACTGCATCGCCATCGTGTGCGGGTCGCGGAAGTCCAGCCGGTGGCGCGCCTCGGCCACCACGATGGCCGAGCGGCCGTCCGGCGTGAAGTACATATTGTAGGGATCGTCGACGGCGAGCGCCTTGCCCGGCTTGCCCGTGCGCGGGTCGATCGGCGTCAGGCTGCCGTCGTTGCGCCGTTCGGCATTGTTCGCGACCCACAGCGTGCGCAGGTCCCAGGACGGGATCACGTGCTGCGGCGCCTCGCCCACCTTGAAACGGTCGACCACCTTGAGCGTGGCAGGATCGATGACGCTGACGTCGTTGGTGCGCAGGTTCGGCACGTAGACCCGTTCCAGGTCGCCGCGCACGGCGGCGGACAGGTGCGCCGCGCCGATCTCGCTGTACAGGTTGCGGGCGTCGACGACGGGCGGCATGCCCGGCACGGTGGCGACCGGGGCGGGCTTGGTGGCGGCGGAGGGCGTCGCCGCGGTGCTGGCGCCGATGGCGGCGGCGACGGCGGCGGCGGCCAGGGTGAGCGCCAGGCAGGCGCCGGCGGTACGCTTGATGGACACGATGGACTTGTTCACGGTTGCTTGGACGGGTGTTCGGGTGACTTGGTTTGCCGCTCGGCGCGGATCGCGGCGACGGAGGCATCGACGATGCGCGCCACGCCCAGTTGCCCGAGCGCGGCCGTGGCGCGGGTCGGGTCGCCGCGCACGCCGCCAGCGGCCCCGGCCCTGGCGCCGGCCGCCAGCTGGTCCTGGCGCACCAGCGACGGGTCGACGGCGAGCGACAATGCGGTGTCGGCGAGGCCGGCGTGCAGGCCGATCTCGGCGTCGCCGTAGCCGCGCCGTTTCAGGTCGGCCACGTAGGCGTCCTGCGTGGCCTGGTAGTAGGCGTCCAGCGCGTGCACCCGGCATGCGGGGCCGGCGCTGCCGCCGCGGGCCAGGCGCGCGGCCACTTTTTCCTCGCCGGCCTGGTAGCCGCCGTGGTCGCCCAGGAAGAAGACGTCGCGGATGCCGTGCGCGCAGAAGCTCCTGGCCGTCCCCTCGAGCACCGCCTCGAACGCGGCCGCGGGAATCGAGATCGTGCCGGGGTAGCGCATATGGCCCTGCGGCGGCGCGATCGCCCCTTCCGGCACATAGGCGATGACGGGCGCGACGACGGCGTCGCCCAGGCGCTCGGCGATGCGCCCGGCCAGCACGCGGGCGCGCACGTTGTGCTTGCCCAGCGCCATGTGCGGGCCGCTTTGCTCGGTGCCGCCGATGGGCACGAGCACGGTGGTGGCGCCGGCGGCGATGCGCGCGGCCAGTTCCGGCGAGGTCAGGTCTTCCACGTACACGCTGGCGGCGCCGGCGCCGGCCTGCGCGCCGGATACCGCCAGCGCGAGAACGCATGCCAGCGCTCGCGCCAGCCGTCTGTGTTGCAGGTAAGGCATTGGTTCCCGCATTGCTCCGCGCATTCTTTCCATTTCCAGATAGTGCTCGACGTCAACACCATTGTAGGCCAAGGGGCCGGGTCGGCGCCAATGATGGACAAGCTGTAACGTTCGGCCCGCTGCAAGCGGGGGCAAGCACCCGTCCCTGCGGGCCCCGGGGCAAATCGAAGGGTCCGCCAGCAGAAAAGGAAAAAACGAGGGAAAATAACGACTTACGTTATTTTTGCTGTCATCCTCATGTCCAATTCCGCTTATTCCTCCCTGCGTCCGCGCGTCGACATCACGCCGAAGCCGCTGGGCGTGTCGCTGTTCCTGATCGTGCTCGGGGCCTGGTACCTCGCGCAGGCCGTCAGCCCGCGCCAGGCCGCCCTGTACGTCGTCGGCGCCCTGCTCGGCGTCACCCTGTACCACGCGGCGTTCGGCTTCACCTCGGCCTGGCGCGTCTTCATCGCGGACGGCCGCGGCGCCGGCCTGCGCGCACAGATGCTGATGCTGGCCGTCGGCGTCGCCCTGTTCTTCCCGGCCCTGTCGGCCGGCACGCTGTTCGGCAATCCCGTTACCGGCCTGGTGCAGCCCGCCGGCACCTCGGTGATCGTCGGCGCCTTCATTTTCGGCATCGGCATGCAGCTGGGCGGCGGCTGCGCCTCCGGCACGCTGTACACGGTCGGCGGCGGCAGCACCCGCATGATCGTCACGCTGATCGGCTTCATCGTCGGCTCCCTGATCGGCACGGCGCACATGCCGTTCTGGACGGCGCTGCCGCAACTGAAGCCGATCTCGCTCGTCAGCACGCTGGGCCTGGCCCCCGCACTGGTGCTCAATTGGGCCGTGTTCGCGCTGATCGTGGCCGTGACCGTCGTCGTCGAGAAGCGCCGCCATGGCCGCCTGGTCGCCTCGCACGCGCAGCCGAAGCATGTGTCGCCCTGGCTGCACGGCCCGTGGCCGCTGGCCGCAGGCGCCCTCGCCCTCGTCGTGCTGAACTTCGCCACGCTGGCGCTGTCGGGCCGTCCCTGGGGCGTGACCTCGGCGTTCGCGCTGTGGGGCGCGAAGGCCGCCGCCGCCGTCGGCATCGACACCGCGAGCTGGACCTACTGGTCGACCAAGGCGAACGCCGCCGCGCTGGCCGCGCCCATCTCGCAGGACGTGACGTCCGTGATGGACATCGGCATCGTGCTGGGCGCCATGCTGGCGGCGGCGCTGGCCGGCCGCTACGCGCCGGTATGGCGCATCCCGCTGCGCTCCTTCGTCGCGGCCGTCGTCGGCGGCTTGCTGCTGGGCTATGGCGCGCGCCTGGCCTACGGCTGCAATATCGGCGCGTATTTCAGCGGCATCGTATCGGGCAGCCTGCACGGCTGGCTGTGGCTGGTGGCGGCCTTCCTGGGCAACGTCTTCGGCACGCGCCTGCGTCCGCTGTTCGGGCTCGAGGTCGAGCGCGTCAAGCCGACCGCCTGCTGAGTCCTGGCAGATAAAAAAAGCCGCGGCCGTTCTCGGAACGGGCCGCGGCTTTTTTGTTGCCGTCCTGCGGTCGTCAGACTTTCGCCGTCGCACCCGGCGTTGCCGAACGTCCCAGGAAGGCTTGCGTGACTTCCGGCATGTGTTCCAGCAGCCAGGCCGCCATGGCCTTTTCCTGCACGAGGATCTGTTCGCATGCGCTCTGCGTGGCCGTATCGCCGACCGCCTGGGCCGCCGCGATCAGCGTCGTGTAGGTGGCGATCTCGATGTTCTCGAACACGTAGCCGGCCATGGCGCCCTTGACGACCTCGTCGCTGGCCGTCATGCCGCCGATCGCCTGGCCCATCGCCATCAGCTTGCCGCCGAGGTCCTTGACGACGGAATTGCTGATGTCGCGGCGGCCCAGGATCTCGTCCAGCATCCCTTGCTGCCAGCGGGTTTCCTCGATGTGCTGCACGATGCGCTCGCGCAGGGCCGGATAGTGTTCGAGCCGATCGGCTTGCGCCTTGAGCATTTTTTCCGCTTGCTGCTCCATGGCGTGCGCGTCCCGCAGCCAGTCGTTCAGGTTTTCGTCTGCCGTCGTCGTCATTGCGTCCTCCGGTATCGGTGAGTGGGTGGTCGGCGCGGGCTTGCCCTGGCGCCATCTGTCTTGCGAAGCAGTACCGGGATGCAACGGCAAGGAGCGGCATGCCGGACGTTCGCCACCGCCCAAGCTTGGCAGACCGCGCGGGGCGTGTTTGTTAAGTACCCCACGCTGGGAGGGATCTTTCGCGCACACGGATGCGGTATGATCGGCAACAAACGGAACGACACCACCGAGCCAAACGGAGCGCGCCATGGGCCAGATCACCCACCTCGTCGGCAGCCGTACCTACACCTTTCCGGACTTGCGCGACCTGCTCGCCAAGGCCACGCCGGCCCGCTCCGGCGACTACCTGGCCGGCGTGGCGGCCGCGAGCAGCGAAGAACGGGTGGCCGCGCAGATGGCGCTGGCCGACCTGCCACTGACGGCGTTCCTGGACAACGCCGTCGTGCCCTACGAAACGGACGAGGTCACCCGCCTGATCCTCGATACCCACGACGCCGCCGCGTTCGCGCCCATCCGTTCGCTGACCGTGGGCGCCCTGCGCGACTGGCTACTGGGCGACACGGCCGACACGGCGGCGCTGGCACGCATCGCACCGGGCATCACGCCGGAGATGGCCGCCGCCGTCTCGAAGATCATGCGCATCCAGGACCTCGTGCTGGTGGCGAGGAAATGCCGCGTCGTGACGCGCTTTCGCAACACGATCGGCCTGCCCGGCACGCTGTCCACGCGGCTGCAGCCGAACCATCCGTTCGACGACGCCTCCGGCATCGCGGCCAGCCTGTTCGACGGCCTGATGTACGGCAGCGGCGACGCCGTCATCGGCGTCAATCCCGCCACCGACAACGTGCAGCAGGTCGTCAAGCTGGTCGGCATGCTGGACGAGATCATCGCCCGCCACGCGATCCCGACCCAGTCCTGCGTGCTGACCCACGTGACCAATACCATCGCCGCCATCGAACGGGGCGCGCCCGTGGACCTCGTGTTCCAGTCGATCGCCGGGACGCAGGCGGCCAACGCCAGCTTCGGCATCGACCTGGCCCTGCTGCGCGAGGCGCGCGCCGCCGCCCTGTCGCTGGGCCGCGGCACCGTCGGCGACAACGTCATGTATTTCGAGACGGGCCAGGGCAGCGCCCTGTCGGCCAATGCCCACCACGGCCTCGACCAGCAGACCTGCGAGGCGCGCGCCTATGGCGTGGCGCGGGCCTTCCAGCCCTTGCTGGTCAACAGCGTGGTCGGCTTCATGGGGCCGGAATACCTGTACGACGGCAAGCAGATCATCCGCGCCGGCCTGGAAGACCATTTCTGCGCCAAGCTGCTGGGCCTGCCGATGGGCTGCGACGTGTGCTACACCAACCATGCGGAGGCGGACCAGGACGACATGGACGTGCTGCTCACGATGCTGGGCACGGCCGGCGTGACCTTCGTGATGGGCGTGCCGGGCGCGGACGACGTCATGCTGAACTACCAGACGACGTCCTTCCACGACGCCCTGTACGCGCGCCGCGCGCTGGGCCTGCAGCCGGCGCCGGAATTCCTCGCCTGGCTGCGCGACCTGGGTATCTTCACGGACGAGGACCGGGTCACGCTGGGGAGGACGGTGCCGCCACCGTTCCGCCACCTGCTCGCATCCTGAAGGAGACGACATGGACGAAATGCACGACATGCCTGCCGCGGCCAGTCCCTGGGAAGCGCTGCGCCGCTTCACGCCGGCTCGCATCGCCCTGGGTCATACCGGCATCAGCCAGCGCACGGCGACCCAGCTCGACTTCCAGCTGGCGCACGCCCGCGCCCGCGACGCCGTCCACGTGCCCCTCGATGCCAAGGCACTGCAGCGCGCGCTGCACACTGCCTGGCCCGCGTCGCCGTCGCCATCGCCGCCCGTGATTGCGCACAGCGCGGCCGCGGACCGCCACGTCTACCTGCAGCGGCCCGACCTGGGGCGCCGGCTCGACGCTGCCTCGCACGCCGCGCTGGCCGCGCTGGCATCGCTCGGCGGCAGCCGCGACCTGGGCATCGTCGTCGCCGACGGCTTGTCGGCGCCGGCCGTCGCCCGCCACGCGGCGCCGTTCCTGGCGGCGCTGCGCGGCCGCCTGGCGGCCGACGATTGGACGCTGGCGCCGCCCGTCGTCGTGCGCCAGGGACGCGTGGCCATCGGCGACGAGATCGGCGAACTGCTGGGCGTGCGGATCGTCCTCGTGCTGATCGGAGAGAGGCCCGGCCTCAGCTCGCCCGACAGCATGGGCTTGTACTTGACCTGGGCGCCGCGCCGCGGCCTGACCGACGAGCGCCGCAACTGCATCTCGAACATCCACGCGGCGGGGCTGGGCTACGACGAGGCGGCCACCAGGCTGCATTACCTGATGACGGAGGCGCGCCGGCGCGGCCTGTCCGGCGTCGCGCTGAAGGACGAGACGGACAACACGAACGACCGCGTCGCGACGGCGGACGGTGCACCGCCCCTGCTCCTGTAGGCGTCAGCGGAAGGCGTAGCGCACGCCCGCGCGGAAGGTGCGCGGCGCGCCCGGCGCGAAGAAGGTCGCGTTGACTACCGTGGCATTGTCGCCGCTGGCCGAGAATGGCCGCGCGATGAAGTTGCCCTCGGGCGTGAGACCCGTCGCGTTCAGCTGCGCCGCCGTCGCATAGCGGCGGTCGAACAAGTTGTCCACCTGGGCGAACAAGCGCAGGCGCGGCGCCGCCTCGTAGGTGGTGCCCAGGTCGAATACGGCGTAGCCGCCCGTGCGCCCACTGCCGACGTAGTAGATGCCGTCGGGCTGGTGGCCGCCGTTCTCGTTGCCGCGCGCCGTGGCCCCCGACAGCGCCAGCATGCCCGCCTCCACCGACCAGGCGGGCGTGAGCTGCCAGTCGGCACGCGCCTTGAACACGTGGCGCGGGACCAGGGGCAGGCGGTCGCCCGCGCGGACCGCGATATTGCCGTCCTCGTCGGCGCTGCTGTTGGCGGCGCCGCCCAGCAGCTCGCCGCTCCTGAACGTGGCGTCCAGGTACGTGTAGTGGGCGGAAAAGGACAGCGCTGCGGCATGCCCATCCAGCCCCAGCTCGATGCCCTGGCGCCGGGTCCTGCCGACGTTGCGGAAGTAGCCGAAGCCCGCCGCGTCGTCCGCCACGAACAGGATGTCGTCGACGTTATCGGCGCGGAACACGCCGGCGCTCCAGTGCGTGCCGCCCGACAGCGTGCCGCGCAGGCCACCTTCCCAGGTCTTCGTGACCACCTGGCGCAGCGGTGGATCGCCGGCCATCGCGTTGGGCAGCTTGCACGGATTCTCGGGGTCGGCGCAGCCCAGTTCGATCGCGGTGGGCGTCCGGCTGCCCTCGTTGTAGCCGGCATACAGGTTCAGCGCGCGCGACACCGCCCAGGTGGCGCCGACGGCCGGGTTGAAGCGGCTGAAGCGGTGGTCGCCGTCGAGCGAGCCGGGGCCGCCGCCGGGCTGGATGCGGTCGCGGTTGTGCACCGTCGTGCGGTTGTAGCGGCCGGACAGCGTCAGGTCCAGCGCGCCGATGCTCACCGTGTCGCTCGCGAACGCGCTGGCCGTGCGGGTGCGGCCGCGCAGGTCGACGCGGGCGTCGATCGGGACGCCGTCGTCGTCGAACGCGCTGCCGTCGGCGAAGAAATCGACCGGCGTCACGCTGCGGTCCGGGTTCAGGTAGCCGAATTGCGCGGACTGCAGGAAGTCGACGCGGCTCGCGTCGAAGGCGGCGCCGGCCACGAACTGGCTGCGCCGTCCGCCGAGCTGTCCGGACCAGGTGGCCTGCGCACTGGCGCCGTACTGCTGCTGGCGGCTGTCGCTGCGATTGAGCATGCCGTTGCACTTCTCGGCCGGCTCGTCGTCCAGCAGGACGTTGGCGATGCAGCGCCAGAACGGGAACGGCGTGTTCGCCGCATTCGCGCCGCTCGCGGGGAAACCCGTGTAGCCGGCCGCCGCGAGCGCCGCCCGTTCCGCGGCGCCCGGCTGGTAGACCGACTGGTCGAACGCATCGTCGTTCATGTCGCCGTTCAGCGTGGCCGTGCGGATCCGGCGGTAATACACGTTGCCGGACAACTGGACGTCGTCCGTCGCCTGGTGGCTCCCCGACAGGTTCAGCAGCAGCGACCGGTTGCGGGTCTGGTCCGGCGACGTGTAGATGCTGGCGTAGTCGCGTGCGAGCAGGCGGCCGTCCTGCAGGCCGTTGCCCGTCAACTTCGAGCGCGCGTAGGCGACGCCGAGCGCGATATCGCTGCGGCCGTCCTGCCAGCCGACCTTGGCGAACAGCTGGCCGAGCCGCGACGGCGAGGCGTCGCGCCAGCCATCGTCGCGGTAGCCCGTGCCGGCGACATACCAGTGCCATCCGCGCGCATTGCCGCCGCCGTGTTCGACCTCGACGTCCTTGCGGCCGTAGCGGCCGGCCTGCAGCTGCACGGACGTGCCGGGATCGCGATGGCCGTCCTTGGTGCGGATGGCGATGGCGCCGCCCAGCGTGTTCAGGCCGAACAGGGGGTTCGACCCGGGCATCAGGTGCACGGAGCCGATGGCGACGCGCGGGATCAGGTCCCAGCTGACGACGTCGCCGAACGGCTGGTTCACGCGCACGCCGTCCAGGTAGACGGACAGTCCCTGCGGGGTGCCGAGCAGCGGCGAGGCGGTGAAGCCGCGGAAGCTCACGTCCGGCTGGAAGGGGTTGCCCTGGATGTCGTTGACGAAGACGCTGCCCAGCCGGCGGTTCAGCGCGTCCGGCAGGTTGGCGCCGTCCGTGCCGGTGGCGGCGGCGCCGTCCAGTGTCTGCACGTTGGCGGGGATCTTCTCGCGTGCCAGGCCCACGCCGGGCAGCGGCGTCAGGCCGATGATCTCGACGACGTGCGGCGCCGCCGTCGTGCCCGCCGGATCGTCCAGCGCCCATGCCGGGCCGCCGGGCCAGCCGGCCCCGATGGGGACGGCGATCGCGGCGGCGATGGCGGCAAGCGTCGCGGCGGGCCGCGGGCGGGCGGTGGTGCGAAACGTCATGGCGGGGTCTCCTGTTCTTGTTCGGCATGCCTGCCCTGCGGACGCGCCGGTCCGCGCTCAGGTCCGCGCTCCGGTCCGCTATTGTGCCGATTATTCCAAGAACGCCCGCGCCGCCGCTAGGGAAAAATTCCCGACGTGCGCCGCGTCCGCGTGGCACGAGGCTTGCATCGATGTCCACAAACGACAACGATGCGAGGAGACCATGGACTTGCGCCGCCGCCTGATCGGCTCCGTCGGCCTGCTGCTGGGCTGCCTGCTGGCCGTGACCGCCGTCATCCAGCTGCTGTCGCTGCGCAGCGACATCGACGCCGAAGTCGGCGCCTCGGCGGAACTGGTGAACGTGCTGCTCGCCGCCGGCAATGCCCAGCCGGGCCTGGACGAGCGCCTGGCCCGGGCCCGGCTGCGCCACCTGAGCATCCGCACGGCGGCGCAGCCGGCACCCGCGAACGCGCCCCACCCGCTGCTCGCCCGGCTCGGACTGGGGCCACCGGCATGGCCCGAGCAGGAAATCCGCATCGGCGGCCAGGTGCTGTACATCGCGCCGAATCCCCATTCCGAGATCGGGGAGCGGCTGCAGGACACTGTCCGGATCTGGAACACCCTGCTGTTCTTTTTCGGAACAACCCTGCTCGTCACCTGGTGGTGCGCCGACCGCGCGCTGGCGCCCGTGCGCGAACTGGAGGCCAGCCTGCACCGGCTGGCACGGGGCGAACCGGACCCTGCCCTGCCCGCCTTCGCCTTGCGCGAATTCGGCCGCGTGGCGCGCGCCATCGAGCACCTGGCCGGCGCGCTGGCCGAGGCGCGCGCCGCCCAGCGCGGCCTGGCGCAGCGCCTGATCACCGTGCAGGAAGACGAGCGGCGCGCCCTGGCGCGCGAACTGCACGACGACATGGGCCAGTCGCTGGCCGCCCTGAACGTGACGGCGGCCTACCTGGGGCGCAATGCCGGGCGGTTGACGAGCGCCGCGGTGGCCGAATGCGCGGCCGACCTGCGGCGCGACCTGCGCAGCTGCAGCGAGCACCTGCGCGCGATGCTGCGCATGCTGCGTCCGCACGGCCTGCACGCGAGCGGCCTGGCGCAGACGCTGCGCGAACTGGTGCGGGGCTGGCAGGGGCGCCACACGGAGGTCGCGTTCGCGCTGGATGTCCCCGACGCGCTGCCCGACATCGACGATGCGACGGCGCTGGCCGTCTACCGCGTGGTGCAGGAAGCCGTGACCAACGTCGTGCGCCACAGCGGGGCGCGCCACTGCGCCATCCGGCTGGCGGCCGCCTGTCCTGGCCTGCTGCTGGAAGTGGCCGACGACGGCCGCGGCCTGCCCGACGGCGTCGCCAGCCACGGCGGCCTGCTGGGGATGCGCGAGCGCGTGGCCATGGCCTGCGGCCGCCTGGACACCGTGCCGAATCCGTCCGGCGGGCTGCGCCTGCGCGCCACCTTCCCCTTGCCGGCCCCCGCCAATTCCCCGTCCGCCACCGCCGAAGGAGTCCATCCATGATCCGCATCATCCTGGTCGACGACCACGCCGTCGTGCGCAGCGGCTATCGGCGCCTCTTGTGCGCGGAGCCGGATTTCGACGTCGTCGGCGAAGCGGCCACCGTGCAGGAAGCGAATGCCCTCCTGCAGCGTGTCCATCCCGACGTCGCCGTGGTCGACCTGAGCCTGAAGAACAGCAGCGGCCTGGAGGCCATTGCCGGGATGGCCGCGCGCCTGCCGCAACTGCGCATCCTGGTACTGTCGATGCACGACGGCGCCGGCCACCTGGCCCAGGCGCTCAAGGCCGGCGCGCACGGCTACCTGACCAAGTGCAGCGAACCGGAGGAAGTCATCGACGGCATCCGCGGCGTGGTGCGCGGACGGCGCGTGCTGTCGCGCGACATGCGGGACGCGGCACGCGAGGGCGGCGACGAGGCGCTGCACGACCTGAAGCCGCGCGAATTCGAACTATTGCGCTTGCTCGTGCAGGGGGAATCCGTGCAGGACATCGCCACCGCGATGCACCTGAGCCCGAAGACGGTATTGAACTACCTGACGGCGATCCGGCAGAAGCTGGGTGCCGACAACGACTTCAAGCTGATGCACCTGGCGGCGCGCTCTGGCCTGGTGGATTTCGGGGCGGCGGCGCCGACCTGACACCGCGGGAGGTTCAGAACGTCACCGCGCTCCAGGGATCGGCGCATTTGTGGTCGGCCTCGAAGCTGGCCAGCGCCTTGATCCCGCCGCTGGAGGCCACGTCCAGGCCCAGTACCCGGTCCGGGCCCGTGAACGGGGGCCAGGCGGCCGGCACGTCGGCGCCGCGGTTCGGATCGCCGCTGCGCGCGAAATTGGTCCAGTAGCGGGTCATCGCCGCCTGCAGCTGGCGCTGTTCGTCGTTGGCGAGCGGCCCCAGGTTGTACAGGTACTGGAAATCGTAGGAATGGCCGGCGCCCTGGGGGAAGCTGAGGTAGTACTTGCCCTGGTCGACGCCCACCAGCGGCGTCGCCGTCCGGTCGCGGAATTCGTACATCCAGGCGGGCGACTTCTGGCTTGCCACGCGCTGGGCGACCCGCAGCGCCGGGCAGGCGAAACCCAGGTCGGTGCCGAGCGCGCTGACGGCAAGGCTGGGCTGCAGCGCCGGATCGGCGCCATAGGCGGCCAGCGGATACCAGGTCGCGACCAGGTCGGACGCCGCCACGTCCGCGCCCGCCGTCAGGCCCGCGACCGTCGGCGCATAGGCCGCCGCCGGCAGGGCGAAGCGGGTATCGCCCGGATCGAGATTCGGCGGCGCGGCGGCGGCCCGGCGCGCCGCCTCGGCGATCGCGATATACAGCGTGTACTCGTCCCGGTTGGTGCCGTTGATGAGCGGGACCTTGAGATTCTCGCCGGCGGCGAACGCCGCCTTCACCGACTTGGGCAGCACGCTGCCGTCGACCGACGGCACCATGACCGGCAAGGCCGCGTAGATCGCCTGCGCCAGGTAGGTGCGCACCACCGGTTCCGGCAGGCTGCGCAGGCAGGCCGCCGTCACGGCGCCGGGCGCGCAGGTGATCCCCTGCACGCCGGCCGCCTGCGCGGCGCGGATCGCATCGTCGACGATCGCCGCGCTCGCGCTGCCCATCTGTGGCCCCGTCAATTGGCGGTCGTTGCCGTAGTTCCCGCTTTGCACGATCGCCTTCTGGAACAGGCCCCTGGAGCCGGGCGCGGCGAGGTGCGCCATCACGCTGAAGCCGCCGGCCGATTCGCCGAACAGCGTCACGTTGTTGCGGTCCCCGGCGAAGTGCGCGATGTTGTCGCGCACCCAGGTCAATGCCGCCTGCTGGTCCATGATGCCGTAGTTGCCCGCGCTGCCGCCGGCCGCCAGCGCCGGGTGCGCGAGAAAGCCCATCGCGCCCAGGCGGTAGGCGACGTTCACGACGATCACGCCCTTCGTCACCAGCGGCGACGGATCCATGTAGGCGATCGGCCCACCCGTATTGAATGCGCCGCCGTGGATATTGACCATGACGGGAAACGGCCCCTGCCCAGCGGGCGCATGGACGTCGAGGTAAAGGCAATCCTCGCTGTCGCCGGCCAGCCGGTACGGGCTTTCGCTGGTCTGCAGGCAGGGCGCGGCGGAGGCGGTCCGGGCCAGCGGCGCCGTCCATGTTTGCGGCGGCGCCGGTGGCGCCCAGCGCAGCTCGCCCACGGGCGGCGCGGCGAACGGGATGGCGAAATAGCTGCGCATGCCGGCCCGGTCGACGGCCACGACGTCGCCGGCCGCCGTATGGGCAAGGTCGGGCGCGCGCGTGGGGTCGCCCGATGGATCGTCGCCATGGCAGGCGGCGAGCGCGGCGGCACATGCGACCAGCAGGCAGGCATGCAGGCACGTTGCTGGGATGGATGTCACCGAAAGGGTCTTCACTGGGCGGCTCCTTGCGTGGGCAATCGCGATGCTGGCGGAAGAATGCAGTGCCGCGCTACCGTAGCATATCCACTGCACCCGATTGCTCACCAAATATCACTTCCGATCGGGGCGTAGCGGTCCGCATACGAAAAAAAAGCTCGCCGAAGCGAGCTTTTCTTGCCACGTGAAGCGCTCAGGGAGCCGCCTTCGCAACGGCGGCCGGCGAGGCCGGCGCCGCGTTCTTCACGTACTTGTCGAACCAGCGCAGCATCTCGACCACCAGCTGCTCGTTCGACTCGCGCGCCGCATACCAGTGCGGCTCGTGCGGGAGCATCACCAGGCGCGTGGTGCCGCCGTTGCCGCGGATCGCCTCGTACAGCTTGGTCGACTGCAGCGGGGTCGTGCCCGGATTGGCGTCGTCGGCGCCGTGCACGATCAGCAGCGGCGTCTTGAGCTTGTCGGCATAGAAGAAGGTCGAGGCCTTGGTGTAGACGTCCGGCGCTTCCCACACCGAGCGGCGCTCGTTCTGGAAGCCGAACGGCGTCAGCGACTTGTTGTACGAGCCGCTGGTAGCGGCGCCGGCGCGGAACAGGTCCGAGTGCGCCAGCAGGTTCGCCGTCATCAGCGCGCCGTGGCTGTGGCCCGTCACGCCCACGCGGTTCGGGTCCGTCACGCCCAGGCGCACGGCCTCGTCGACGGCCGCCCTGGCGTTCGCGACCAGCTGCTCCGTGTAGGTGTCGTAGGCCTTGCGCGGGTCGCCGACGATGGGGAAGGCGGCGCTGTCGATGATGGCGTAGCCCGACAGCAGCAGCAGGCGGTACTGGCGCAGGCGCGTGAACGTCGCCTGCGAGCCGGTCGTCTGGCCGGCCTTCGACGCGTCCGCATAGTCGAGCGGATAGGCGTTCAGGATCGTCGGCAGGCGCGTTCCCTCCTGGTAGCCCGGAGGCGTGTACAGCGTGAACGACAGGTCGATGCCGTCCGCGCGCTTGTACTTCACGAGACGCTTCTTGATCTGGCGTACCTGCGGCACCGGATCGACGAGGTGGGTCAGCGCGACGCTGCTCGATGCATAGTTCGGCTCGCCGGCCGGCGCCGTCGTCGCGGCGCCCACCGTGCGTACGAAGGCGTTCGGGGTTTCCGTCGCCGATTGATACCAGGTCAGCAAGCGCCGCGTGTCGTTGCCGGCGAAGCCGATGAACTGTTCGTACGACGTCGCGGTGCTGCGGTACAGGCGCTCGCCCTGCCGCGTGTTCAGGTCGAACCGGTCGAGGAACGGACGGTCGCCGTCGGGCGATGCGCCCATGCCGGACAGGTAGATCGCGTCGCCATCGACGCGGATCACGGAAAAGCCGTTGGCCAGCAGGCGGCGCACCGGCGTGCCCGGGTTGGCGTAATGCTCGTCGCTCGACATGTCCCAGATCAGGCGGCGCGAGTCCTGCGGATGGTCGACGTCGATCTGCCAGGTGCGGCGCCACTTGCGGTTGACGTCGTAGTCGCCCAGCAGCGTCACGCCCGGCTTCTCGCTCCAGGCCAGGCCCGCGTAACGCTGTTCGGTGCGCGTGATTTCCACGGGCGCGCCGTCGAACGGCGCCTTCAGCATCATCAGCTTGTCGCGTTCGGCCGCCTTGACGTTCGGGTCGCCGCCGTCCAGCGCCTCGGCCCAGACCAGCGTTGCCGCCTCGGTGGGACGCCACGTGAAGCCGCGCGGACCCGTCGGCACGCCGCGGTTCGGCACGCGGTCGGCCAGCGGCAGCGCGGCGATCTCGCGTACGACGGGGTTGGCGGCCTTCCCGGCTTTAGCAGGCGCCTTCAGGTCCCACAGGTCGACCCGCTTCGGGAAGCGGTCGAAGGTCGTGACGTAGGAATACGGCGGGCGGATCTCCGTCACCACCGCGTGGTTGCCGTCCGGCGCGACGTCCAGTTCCTCGTACAGGCCGGGCTTGCCGACCGGCGTGATCCTGCCGCTGGCGACATCCACCAGCGCCAGCTGCGACGTGCCGTAGTAGTCGAACAGTGCTTCGTCGTGACGGTTGCGCAGCGTGTCGCGGTTTTCATAGGTGCTGCTCTGGCCATAGGTGCTGCTCTGGCCCTTGGTACCCAGCGATTCCTGGATGCCCGGACCGTCCGAGCCCGGCGGTGCCTCGGGCGGCGCCTTGTGCGCGGACACCAGCTTGACCAGCAGCGTCTTCTGGTCCGGCATCCACTGCACCTGGTCGCCGAACATCTGGTTCAGGCGCACGCCCGGCAGCTTGCGCACGGCGCCCGTCCTGGCGTCGCCCACCCACAGTTCCACCGCGTCGGCGGCGATGTTCTCGAACACGAAGCGCTCGCCGTCGGCGCTCCAGACGGGGCGGCGCGGGCAGGCGTTCGCCGGCAGCTTGACGGATGTCTGCCTGCCGTCGGCGACCTGCACCAGGTCGATCGCGCTCACGCAGGGCGGGATGCCGTAGCCGCCCGGCGTGTCGTGCTGGGCGCGGTTGGCCGGTTCGATGCGCACCCCGGCCAGGCGCAGGAACGGCGCGGCGACCTTGGCGATCGAGGGATAATCGTCCATCGTCACCAGCATCAGCCTGTCGCGCGTGGGGCTCAGCGACGGCGTCGGCGGCGGGGGCGCGCGCATCACGTCGAGGATCTCCTTGGGCGGCTGATTGTAGGCGCTCGGGGCGCCGGCGATGGTCGTCGTGGACGGCGCCGTCGCCTTCGGCGCGGCCAGTGCCGCGGGCGCGATGCAGATTGCAAGCGCCGCGCTTGCGAAGCCGCGCAACAGGTGTTGTCCCTGCATGGAATTCTCCCCGTTTTATCGAGTGCATCAATACACGGAGAGCGCTGTGCTCCTCGCGCGTGACATTTAACATTGCCACAAAAATATTTTGATGGCAACGATAAATTTCGCAGAAGAAACTTCAGACTGCGATAACGGCCGCCGGCACATGGCGTACGCCGCAGGCCGCGCATGCCGCATGCTCCGCGGCCGCCCGCCTTCCGGGCGGTGCCGATTGCCCGTCCGCGCCCTACAATAGGGCGGCGCGGCCGGGCACTCCGCACCGGCGCCTACCAGGAGAACAGCATGTCCAACGCAAGGGAACGATTCGACGCCATCATCATCGGGGTGGGCCAGGCGGCCTCCGCCCTGGCCAACCGCCTGTCCGCCGCCGGCATGACCGTGGCCGTCATCGAACGCCGCGCGGTCGGCGGCACCTGCGTCAACGTGGGCTGCACGCCCACCAAGTCCATGGTCGCGAGCGCCCGCGTCGCGCGCCTGGCCGCGCGTGCGGGAGAGTACGGCGTCGCCATCCCGGGCACGCCAGTCGTCGACATGGGGGCGGTGAACGACCGCACCAGCGCCATCGTCGGCAAGAGCCGCGCGGGCCTGGAGCGCTGGATCGGCGGCCTCCCTGGCGTCACGCTGATCCGCGGCCATGCGCGCTTCGAGAGCGCGCGCACGGTCCGGGTGGACGGCAGGCTGCTCGAGGCCGACAAGGTCTTCATCAACGTGGGCGGACGCGCCTCGGCATCGAACATCGAAGGACTCGACCAGGTCTCCTGGCTGAGCAGCAGCGACATGGTGGCGCTGCGCGAGGTGCCGCGCCACCTGGTCGTCATCGGCGGTAGCTACATCGGCCTGGAGTTCGCGCAGATGTTCCGCCGCTTCGGCGCGCAAGTGACCGTAATCGAGCGCGGCGCTGGCCTGATGCCGCGCGAGGACGGCGAAGTCTCCGACGAGATCCGCGCCATCCTCGAGGCCGAAGGCGTCGTCTTCAAGCTGGACGCCGAATGCATCCGCGTGCGCCCGCATCCGGAAGGCGCGGCCGTCATCACGCACGGCGGCAAGGAGGAAACGGTCGGCAGCCACGTGCTGGTGGCGGCCGGCCGCGTGCCCAACACGGACGACCTGGGCCTGGACAAGGCCGGCGTGCGCACGGGCCCGCACGGCCACATCGAGGTCGACGAGCGCCTGGCGACGAACGTCCCCGGCATCTGGGCGCTGGGCGACTGCAACGGCCGCGGCGCGTTCACCCACACGGCCTACAACGACTACGAGATCGTCGCCGCCAACCTGCTGGACGGCGAGCCGCGCTCGGTGAACGACCGCATTCCCGTCTACGCGCTGTACACCGATCCGCCGCTGGGGCGCGTCGGCATGACGGAGGAACAGGCGCTGGCGCAGGGCCGCACGGTCCGCGTCGGCAAGCGCCCGATGACGCGCGTGGGCCGCGCCGTCGAAAAGGGCGAGCGCCAGGGTTCGATGCGCATCGTCGCCGATGCGCACACCGACGAGATCCTGGGCGCCGCCATCCTCGGACCGGGCGGCGACGAGGCCGTGCACATGGTGCTGGCCGCGATGGCGGCGAAGATGACGAGCCGCCAGCTGACCCACGTGGTGGCGATCCACCCGACCGTGTCCGAACTGATTCCCACGATCGCGGGCGAACTGGGCGAACCGGTCGCGCCGGCTGCGCGCGCCGGCTGACCTGCGCCGGCTGACCTGCGCAGGCTGACGTTCGCCGGCTACCCTGCGCCAACCGACGCGGGCAGCCGGCCGGGCCGCTACTTCTTCATGCGGGCATTGGAAATGGTGCGGAACTCCGGCTCGGGCACGAAGCCGTCGCGGTTCGGCATCTTCACCTTGGGCAGCGTGTGCCGGTCCAGCACCGTGTTCGCCGGCACGACGCCGTTCGCGTTCAGCAGGTAGGCCGCGAGCGCGTAGTAGTCGCTGTCGGACAGCGATCCCGGCGCCTGGTAGGGCATGGCGCGGCGGATGTAGTCGTACAGCGTGGTGGCATACGGCCAGTAGCTGCCCACCGTCTTGATCGGATGGTCGGTGGCGAGGCTGCCCACGCCGCCCACCAGGCGGTCGTTGGTGCCGCCCACGCCGCCCGCGCCATGGCAGGCGGCGCAGTTCGCCTCGAACAGCTTCTTGCCCTGGGCGACGCTGCCCTTCCCGTCGGGCAGCCCGGTGCCGTCGGGCAGCACGTCGATATTCCACGACTTGACCTCGGCCGGCGTCGCCGCGCGGCCGAATTGCGCCGCCGCGTCGGGTGCGGCGGCATGGACGTGCGCGCCGATCGCCAGCGCGGCGCATGCGAGCAAATGCTTAGGCGAGGACATTGGTCACCTTCCCTTCCGTATCGATGCCCCAGGTCTGCTGGGCGTTGTAGTGGAACAGCGCGTTTTCGCCCATCATGGCGACGAACGCCTCGCGGGTGGGCTGCACGAAGCCCTTGTCGTCGGTGGCGCGGCTGGCGATGCGGGCCGGCTTGCCGTCCCAGTTCCAGTCCGCGTCGAAGCGCACCTGGGCCTTGTGCAGCACGGGCGCGTTGATGCGCGCCTCGCGCCAGCTGGCGCCGCCGTCCATGCTGACCTCGACCTTGACGATCTTGCCGCGGCCGCTCCAGGCCAGGCCCGTGATGCGGTTGTAGCCGGGGCGGATGCGCATGGTGCCGGACGGCGCCGTGATCACCGAATTGACTTCCTGGTACAGCTGGAACTGGCGCGCCTTCCCGCTCGGCAGCAGCTGGGTATAGCGGTCCGTTTCCCAGCGCGTCATGGTGGGCTGGTCGCCGAACTTCAGGCGGCGCAGCCACTTGATGCTGAGGTTCCCCTCCATGCCCGGGACGAACAGGCGGATCGGGAACCCGTGGGCCGGACGCAGCGGCTCGCCGTTCTGCGCATAGGCGACGAAGACCTCGTCGAGGATCTCGTCGGTGAGGGGAATGCTGCGCGCGACACCCGCCGCGTCGCCGCCCTCGGCCAGCATCCAGGTGGACTTCGGATCGGCCCCGACCAGGTCCATCAGGTAGGCCAGCTTGACGCCCGTCCACTCGTGCATGCTCACGAGGCCATGCGTGTCCTGGACCGTCAGGCCGGGATCCGCCTTCTTCCAGTTCTCCCAGCCGTTGCCCGAGCATTCCATGAAATGGATGCGCGACACGGACGGCATGGCGCGCAGGTCGTCCACGGACAGCACGAGTTCCTTCTTCGTCATGCCGTGGATCAGCAGGCGGTGCTTGGACGGATCCAGGTCCGGCGAGCCCGAATGGCTGCGCTCGTAGTGCATGTCCGACGGCGTGATGGTGCCGGACAGCTTGTCGAGCGGCGTCTTGGAATTGATCGCCAGGCCAAGGTCCACCTTCAGCTTACCGGGCGCGGCCTCCAGCACGCGGTCCAGGTGCACGTACTGCGAACGGTCGCTCACCGGCCCGACCGGGGCGCCGAGCGCGCGTTGCGGCACGTCGGCCAGGGTCTCGGCCAGGGCGGGCGCCGCGATCATGCCGGCGCCCGCGGCGCCCAGGAACTTGCGCCGCGTGAGGACGGCGCTGGCGCCCAGGAGCGCCTGCTTTTCCTTGTCACTGATTGTCATCGATGGTCTCCACAGGATAAAAAAAATCGGGTTGCTTCACTGCGCCGCCGGCGGCTGCACCGCCGCGGCGAGCAGTTTTTCCGCGGGTGCCAGGCGCTCCGTCATCCCGGCCGGCAGGCCGTGGCGCCCTTCCAGGCTGGCGACCGGCTCGTACACCAGCCAGGTCTTGCCCTGTTCGTCCTCGCGCACGAGCACCTTCAGCGGCAGCTCCAGCGCGAAGTCGGGCGCCGCCTGCATCAGCGGCGTGCCGCCTTTCGGATTGCCGTAGACGACGACCGTGGCGGGCCGCATCGCCAGGCCGGCGTCGCGCGCGCCGGCCTGGTGGTCGATCGTGGCGAAGATGGTCATCCCCTTGCCGGCCAGCGTCGTGCGCAGGCGCGTCAGGGTGTCGTCGAAGGAATAGGGACTGGCGAGTTTCATGGTACGGATCTCCTGCGCGGCGGCCGTGGAGGCGCCCGCGATGACTAGTGCAGCGAAGAAGGAAGCGCGCAGCACGGTCGTGCAGCGCGCGGACAAGGACGGATGGTTCATCGATCACCTTTGGCTAAGAAACGAGTTGAACAAGCGTGGGACAGGCCGGCGCGGGCTGCTACATGCCTAGCAGCCGGATCAGTCCGTAGCTAGCCGCCGCGAGGCCGAGCAGCGACACGACCACGACCGCCGCGACCCTGCCGCCCGCACGCAGCACGGCGCGCACGTCGACGCCCAGGCCGAGTGCCGCCATCGCCATGATGGTCAGCACGTTGGCCACGGCATGCGCCGGCCCCAGCGCCGCCTGCGGTATCCAGCCGAGGGAACGCAGGACCAGCAGGACCACGAAGCCGACGATGAACCACGGCACCAGGTGCGACAGGCTTGGACGCGCGCGCCCATCGCCCTGGCCGAACAGCGAGAGGACCAGCACCACCGGGCCGAGCATGAGGACGCGCACCAGCTTGACGAGCGTGCCGGCATGCACGCTGGCGCTCGACACGGACGCCGTCGCCGCGAGCACCTGCGGCACCGCGTACACGGTCAGGCCGGCGAGCACGCCGTATTCGACGGCCGTGAGCGACAGCACGCCGACCAGCAAGGGCAGGACCAGCACCACGACGACGCCGAGGACGGCCGTGAACGCGATGGCGGCGGTCACCTCCTTGCCGTCGGCGTCGATGACGGGCGCCACCGCCGCGATCGCGGAGTTGCCGCAGATCGCATTGCCGCAGGCGATCAGGATCGCCATCTTGCGGGGCAGGCCCGCAAGGCGCCCGATCGCGTAGCTGAACGCCAGCGCCAGCACGACGACGGCGGCGATGCCGACGACCAGGCCGACGCCGTCGGACAGCAGCGTGCGCGCGCTGACCGAAGCGCCCAGCAGCACCACGGCGATTTCCAGCAGCAGGTGGGCGCCGACGCGGATGCCGGGATCGAAGCGCGCGTCGATGCGCGCCAGCGTCCTGATCGCCGTGCCGATCAGGATCGCCAGCACCAGGCTCTCGAGCCAGGCGCGGCCCAGCAGCATGGTTTCCGCCCGCTCCACCAGGCAGGCCAGCACGGTCACGCCGGCGCACAGCAGCAGGCCCGGCAGCGCCGCAACGACAGTGGCCCATCCGTGCTTCATGTTCGTCATCGTCTCCAACGTCCTGCGTATATCGATATGCGTATTCTGCCGAGAAGGCGCGGAGACGGGACCTCCCAGGCGGAGGGGCGGCCACCCGGATTGCATGGACGGCGCCATGGGCGCCGCGCCAGATCCAAAGTCAGTGGCCCGGAACGGGATGCTTCCGTACATTCGGGGCCTATCGGGGCCCGTCGATGTCGCACGGTCCCGCCCAAGAGGAGGATTGCATGAACGCGTTTCCCAAACATGGCCCGGACATCGCGCCGGGCATGGTGCGGCTACTGGCGACGTCCGCCGGCCTGATCGTCGCCAACCTGTACTACGCCCAGACCCTGGTCGGCCCGATCAGCGCCGCCACCGGGCTGTCCGCCGCCGCGGCGGGCCTGATCGTCACGCTGACCCAGGTCGGCTACGCGCTCGGCCTGCTGTTCATCGTGCCGCTCGGCGACCTGGTGGAAAACCGCCGGCTCGTCTTCGTCTCCCTGCTCGCGACGGCCGCCGCGCTGGCCGCCGCGGCGCTCAGCGACAGCGCGGGATTGTTCCTGGCCGCGTCGCTGGCCATCGGCCTGGGTTCCGTCGCGGCGCAGATCCTGGTGCCGTTCGCCGCGCATCTCGCGCGCGAGGAAAACCGCGGCCACGTGGTCGGCAAGGTCGTGAGCGGCCTCCTGCTCGGGATCATGCTGGCGCGTCCCGCCGCGAGCCTGGTCGCCGGCCACGCGAGCTGGCACGTCGTGTTCGGCGCCGCCGCGCTGGCGATCCTCGTGCTGGCCTTCGTCCTGCGCGCCAAGCTGCCGCCGCGGATGCCGGCGCACCAGCTTTCGTACGGCCGGCTGATCGCGTCGCTGTGGCACCTGCTGGCGACGACGCCCCTGCTGCGCCGGCGCGCCGCCTACCACGCCGGCCTGTTCGGCGCGTTCAGCCTGTTCTGGACCGTCACGCCGCTCGTGCTGGCGGGCCCCCGGTTCCAGGTGTCGCAAACGGGCATCGCCATCTTCGCGTTGGTGGGGATGGCGGGCGCCGTCGCGTCCCCGGTCGCGGGGCGCCTGGCCGATGCGGGCCATACCTTGACGGCGACGGCCGCCGCCCTCCTGCTCGGCATCGCGGGCTTTGCGCTGCAGCTGTTCCAGCCGGCCTCGCGCCCCGTCGCCATCGGCGTGCTGGTCGTCGCATCGATCGTGCTGGACATGGCGGTCGCCGCCAACCTGGTGCTGGGCCAGCGCGCCATCTTCACGCTCGGCGCCGAGGTTCGCAGTCGCCTGAACGGCATCTATTTCGCGCTGTTCTTCGGTGGCGGCGCGCTCGGATCCGCCCTGGGCGCCTGGACGTATGCGCACCACGGCTGGCATGCCGCGCTGCTGACCGGCATGGCCTTCCCGGCCGCGGCCCTGCTCTACTGGGCCGGCGAACTGCGCGGCCAGCCGGCGCTGTCGCGGAGCGCGCCGTGAACCCGGGCAGCACACCGCGCGCGCTGATCATCGGCGGCTCGATCGGCGGCTTGCTGAGCGCCATCCTGCTGCGCGCCATCGGCTGGCGCGTCGATGTGTTCGAGCGCTCGCCGCACGCGCTGGACAGCCGCGGCGGCGGCATCGTCCTGCAGGCCGACGTGCTGCACGCCTTCCGCTTCGCCGGCATCCGGCACGGCACGCTGGGAGTAGCCTCCGGCGACCGCATCTTCCTCGACCAGGCGGGCGACGTGCTGCAGCGCACCTGGCAGCCGCAGACACAGACGTCCTGGAACATGCTGTACCAGACGATGCGCCGGGCCCTGCCCGACGACTGCGTGCATCCCGGCGCGGCGCTGGCGCGCGTCGAGCAGGCCGCCGACCAGGTGCGCGCCCATTTCGCGAATGGCCGCAGCGAAGCCGGCGACCTGCTGGTCGGCGCCGACGGCGCCCGCTCGACGGTGCGCGCCCAGTTGCTGCCGGACCTGGCGCCCGCCTATGCCGGCTACGTGGCCTGGCGCGGCCTGGTGCCGGAGCCGGACCTCGACCCGGCGTCGCGCGCCTTGCTGGCCGGCGTATTCGCGTTCCAGCAGGGAGACGACCATATGCTGCTCGAATACCTGGTGCCGGGCGAGGACGGCGCCACCCAGGCCGGCCGGCGGCGCTGGAATTGGGTGTGGTACCGCAAGGTCGATGCGGCCCTGCTGCCGGCCCTGCTGACCGACCGCGACGGCCACCCCCACGCATTCTCGCTGCCTCCCGGCGCCCTGCCCGAAGCGCGCGCCCGGGCGCTGCGCGCCGACGCCGACGCGCACCTGGCGCCGCCGTTCCGCGCGTTGGTACATGGCACCACCGAGCCCTTCATCCAGGCCATCCTCGACCTGGCCGCGCCGCGCATGGTGTTCGGGCGCATCGTACTGCTCGGCGACGCCGCCTCCGTGCCGCGGCCGCATACCGCCGGCGGCACCGCCAAGGCGGCGGCGAACGCCCTGGCGCTGGCGCAGGCGCTGCAGCGTACCGAGGCCCCGATCGAGCGGCGCCTGCAGGCCTGGGAAGCCGAGCAACTGCGCGCCGGCCGGGCGATGACCGACCGGGGCCGCGCGATGGGCGACCGCATCATGGGCATCGACCGCCCCGCGTAGCGCCAGCCCCTCCGCCACGACACGACCACCTCTCCACAAGGAGCACGACCATGACGAACCTGTTCGACCCCATCCACCTCGGCGACCTGATACTGCCGAACCGCATCGCCATGTCCCCCGTCACGCGCGCGCGTTCCGGCCGCGACGGCATACCGACGTCCGACACCGCCGCTTATTATGCGCAGCGCGCCGGCGCGGGCCTGATCGTCAGCGAAGCGACCAACGTGTCGATCGACTCGGCCGCGTTCGAACTGGCACCGGGCTTGTACGACGAGGCCCAGATACGCGGGTGGCGCCGCGTGATGGAAGCCGTGCATGGCGCCGGCGGCACCCTGTTCGCGCAGCTGTGGCACAGCGGCCGCGTGAGCTCCTACGCGCTGCTGGACGGCCGCGCGCCGCTGGCGCCGTCCGCCGTGAACGACGACCTGCACCTGCTGCAGGCCTACGGCGCGCTCGCCAATGGCTTCTACACACGCATCGCCGCCTCGCCGGCGCGCGCCATGACGGCGGCCGACATCGACCAGGCCATCGCCGCCTTCCGCAGCGCCGCGCGGCATGCGGCGCAGGCAGGCATCGACGGCGTCGAGATCCACGCCGCCAACGGCTACCTGCCGCAGCAATTCCTGTCGCCCCACACCAACCGCAGGGACGACGCGTTCGGCGGCAGCCTCGCCAACCGGGTGCGCTTCCTGGAGCTGGTGCTGCGGGCCGTCCTCGAAGAGATCCCGGCCGGCCGCGTTGGCGTGCGCCTGTCGCCGTTCGCCGCCTACAACAACGCGCCCGATCCCGATACGGAAACGACGTACGCTTGCGTGGCACGCCTGCTGGACGGCGCCGGCATCGCCTACATCCACGCGGCCGACACGAATGCCTGGGGCGGCGCGCCGGACATGGAACGCATCCTCGACATCCTGCGCCCCAACTTCAACGGCGCGATCATCGCCAACGGGGGCCTGGATCCGGACAGCGGCGCCGCGCTGCTGGCGCGGGGCCGCGCGGACATGGTGTCGTTCGGCCGGCGCTTCATCGCCAACCCCGACCTGGTCGCGCGCATCCGCCAGGGCGGGCCCTACAACGAGCCCGATCCGTTCACCTTCTACGGCGGCGGAGCGGCCGGCTACCTGGATTATCCGACACTGGACGGTGCGCGCCCTCGTATCCTTTGAGATAGCTAGACGCCGACAGGCGCCGCTCGCGACAATCGCTTATCCGATCACGAGGAACGACCATGCAATTGCGGACTCTCTTCGGCGGCGCTGCCGTCGCCGCCATCGCCGCCGCCGCGCTGGGCGGCCTGTACGCCTGGACCCGGGCGGCGCCGATCGCGCCCGCCGACGCGCCGCCGGCGCCGCCTCCGCCGGCAGTCCTGGCCGCCGGCGCGCGCGTCGTCGCGCTGGGCGACTGCATGGTGTGCCACACGGCCGGCGACGGCCCCGCCTACGCGGGCGGACTCGGGCTGCGCACGCCGTTCGGCACCATCTACAGCACCAACATCACGCCCGACCCGGAAACAGGCATCGGCCGCTGGACGCTCGACGCGTTCCGGCGCGCGCTGCGCGAAGGCACGTCGCGCGACGGCCACCTGCTGTACCCGGCCTTCCCCTATATCCACTACACGCGCATGTCGGACAACGACATCGAGCTGGCCTACCGCTACCTGATGACGCGCACGCCCGTGCACGCTCCGGCACCGGCCAACGAATTGATGTTCCCGCTGAGCTTCCGTCCCGTGCTCGCGTTCTGGAACATGCTGTACCTGCGCCCCGGCGGCAGCGACATCCCGGCGCGGCAGGCGACGCCCATCGAGCGGGGACGCTACCTGGTCGATACACTCGGCCACTGTGCGTCCTGCCACAGCGGCCTGAACCTGATGGGCGGCGAGCGCTCGCCCGCGTTCCAGGGCGGCCGCATCGACGGCTGGAATGCGCCCGCGCTGACGCGCCTGACTGCGGGCGACGCGCCCTGGACGCAGGCCGACCTGGTCGAATACCTGCGCGGCGGCCTCGCGCCGGGGCACGGCGCGGCGAAGGGACCGATGCGTCCCGTGACCGAGCGCCTTGCAGGCGTGCCGCGCGAGGACGTGGAGGCGATCGCCGCCTACCTGATATCGATCCAGGTTGCACCGCAGGCCAAGCCGGCCCCCGCGCCTGCGACCAGGCCTGCCGCTGCCGTCGTTGCCGGCGAAGGCCCAGGGGCGCAGCTGTTCGCCGCGGCCTGCGCCGGCTGCCACGCGGCGCAGGCGCCGATGATGCGCATCGCGGACCGCCCGGGGCTGGCGCGCAGCAGCGCCGTGCTGGGCAGCGATCCCGCCAATTTCGTGCAGACGGTCCTGCAAGGCATCCCGTGGGAGAGCGGGTCGAACGTCTACATGCCGCCGTTCGCCGACACCCTCGACGACCAGCAGATCGCCCAGCTCGCCGCCTACGTCCGTACCGGCATCGCCGCCAAGCCGGCCTGGAACGACGTCGCCGCCACCAGCGCCAAGGCGCGCAAGGAGAACCAGCAATGAGTACCCGCATCACCCTCAACGGCAAGGCGCAAGCCCTGCAATCCGACCCGGCACGCCGCTGCTGTACGTGCTGCGCAACGAGATGCGCCTGAACGGCGCCAAGTTCGGCTGCGGCATGGGCCAGTGCGGCGCCTGCACCGTCATCGTCGACGGCAAACCCGTGTTTTCCTGCGTGACGCCGCTGGGCGCGCTCGAAGGCCGCGCCGTGCGCACGGTGGAAGGCCTGGGAACGGCGCAGCAGCCGGGCCGGCTGCAGGCGGCCTTCATCAAGCACCAGGCGGCGCAGTGCGGCTACTGCATCGCCGGCATGATCATGCGCGCCCAGGCCCTGCTGGACAAGGTACCGCATCCCACCGACGACCAGATCCGCAAGCACATGCAGCCGAACCTGTGCCGTGCGGCACCCACCATCGCATCCTCGCGGCGATCCGCGACGTGGCGGACGGAGGCAAGGCATGAGCGGCCCGGACATGCACCGCCGCGCGATCCTGAAGGGCGGCGCCCTGGTACTCGGTTTCTCGCTGCTGCCGGCGGCGCATGCGGAACTGAATGCGCTGGGACTGCCGCCGCTCGTCGATGCGCGCCTGCCCGGCAGCCTGAAGAACACGCCGATGCTCGACGCCTGGATCCGCGTGGCGGCGGACGGCAAGGTCACCGTCTGCAGCGGCAAGGTGGAACTGGGCACCGGGCTGCGCACGGCGATGATGCAGATCGCCCTCGAACAGCTCGAGCTGGCGCCGGCGGACATCCAGTTCATCGCCGGCGACACCCTGCTCACGCCCAACGAAGGCTTTACGGCGGGCAGCCACAGCGTGGCCGACGGCGGCACCGCCCTGCTGCACGCCTCCGCCCAGGTCGCGGCCCTGCTGCGCGCCGGCGCGGCCGCGCAGTGGCAAGTCGATGCGGACAGCGTCGTGCTGCGCGCCGGACGCGCCGTCGCCACGGATGGCCGCAGCATGCACTACGGCGAGGCCGTCAAGGGATTGCGCACGCCCGGCCTGCACCGCAGCGCCACCGCCACGTCGCCCCTGCGCGATCCGGCGCGCTACCGCCTGATCGGCAAGCCGGTCCCGCGCGTGGACATCCCGGCCAAGGTAACCGGGGGCGTCGCCTATGTGCAGGACATGCGCCTGCCCGGCATGCTGCATGCGCGCGTCGTGCGTCCGCCCCGCCTGGGCGCGCGCCTGGCCGCGGCCGACCTGGCGGCGGTGCGGCGCCTGCCCGGGGTGCGCCATGTCGTGCGCGACGGCAGCTACCTGGCCGTGCTGGCGGACGACGAATGGCGCGCGGTGAGCGCGATGAACGCCCTGGCGGCGCAAGCGCGCTGGGAAGGCGGCACGGTGCTGCCGAAGCCCGAGGATATCCACGCGACGCTGGAACACCTGCCGGCGCAAGACCTGGTCATCCTGGACCGCGGCCGCATCCGCGCGAGCGCGGGCCGCGGCGTCGCCGCGCGCTACACCAAGCAGTACGTGATGCACGGCGCGATCGGCCCTTCGTGCTCGGTAGGCCACCTGGCCGACGGCGTCCTCACGATCTGGACCCACACGCAAGGCGTGTATCCGCTGCGCGCGGCGCTGGCGGAGCTGGTGCGCATGCCCATCGAGCGGGTGCGCTGCATCCACACGGAAGGGTCGGGATGCTACGGCCAGAACGGCGCCGACGACGTCGCGGCCGACGCGGCCCTGCTGGCCTGCGCCGTTCCCGGCACGCCGGTGCGCGTGCAGCTGATGCGCGACCAGGAAAACCTGTGGGAGCCGTATGCGCCGGCCATGGTGACGAACGTGCATGCGACCCTCGACGCGAACGGGCGCGTCGACCAGTGGCGGTACGAATTGTGGAGCGGCTCGCACAACGAGCGTCCGGGCAATGCGGGCAAGCTGGTGCCGGCCTGGCTGCTCGCCAAGCCCATCGCGCCCTCGCCCTCCGAACCCATGCTGCAGCCCGAGGGCGGCGGCGACCGCAACGCGCTGCCCCTGTACGATATCCCGAACGCCCACGTGGTCAACCACTTCCTGCCCGTGACGCCGCTGCGCACCTCGGCCATGCGTTCGCTGGGCGCGCACCTGAACATCGTGACGATCGAAAGCACCTTCGACCAGCTGGCGCAACTGGCCAGCGTCGATCCGGTGCGGTTCCGCATCGACCACCTGGCCAGCCAGCCGCGCGCGCAGGCCGTGGTGCGGCGCGCCGCCGAGATGTTCGGCTGGCAGCCCGGCGCCAGGCTGGCGCGCAACCGCGGCGTCGGCTTCGGCTTCGGCCAGTACAAGAACCTGATGGCCTACGTCGCCATCGCCGTCGAGCTGGAATACGACCCGGACCGCAACGACGTGCGCATCCTGCGCGTCTCCTGCGCCGCCGACTGCGGCCAGGTGGTCAACCCGGACGGCGCGCGCAACCAGCTCGAGGGGGCGATCATCCAGTCGTCCAGCTGGACGCTGTACGAACACCTGCGCTACGGCCCGCAAGGCATCGGCAGCTTCGACTGGAGCAGCTATCCGATCCTGCGCTTTTCCCGCGTGCCCGAGAACATCGACGTCGACATCCTGGACCAGCCGGGGCAACCGTTCCTGGGCGTGGCGGAGGCGGCCCAGGGGCCGATGGCGGCGGCGCTGGCCAATGCGCTGGCGCAGGCGACCGGCATCCGGCGGCATGATTTGCCGCTGCTGGGGCAGGCCCGCTGAGCGCGGGGTGCGGGACAAGCAAGTCGCCCCGGCCTGCGCCGGGGCGACGGTTTTTGCCAGTTATTTCAACAAGCTTCAGCGCGCTGCCGCAGCCGCCTTCGCCCGCGCCGCGTGCAGCTTGCGGTAGCTGTCCATCAGGCGGTGATGGCGGTCCAGGCCTTCCAGCTGCATGCTGGTCGGCGTGAGGCCGTAGAAGCGCACGCTGCCGTCCACCGAGCCGAGCGCCGCGTCCATGCGCGCATCGCCGAACATGCGGCGGAAGTTGACGACGTAATCGTCCAGTTCCAGCTCCTCGTCGAGCACCACTTCCAGCACCACGTTCATCGCCTGGTAGAACAGCTTGCGTTCGACGGTGTTGTCGTTGTACTGCAGGAAGGCGCCGACGAGGTCGTGCGCGTCCTCGAAGCGTTGCAGGGCCAGGTTGATCAGGAGCTTCAGTTCGAGCACGGTGAGCTGGCCCCATTCCGTGTTCTCGTCGAACTCGATGCCGATCAGCGTGGCGATGTCCGAGTACTCGTCCAGCTCGTTGTTCTCCAGGCGGTCGAGCAGCGCGGCCAGCGCATCGTCGTCCAGGCGGTGCAGGTTCAGGATGTCTTCGCGGAACAGCAGCGACTTGTTGGTGTTGTCCCAGACCAGGTCCTCGACGGGATAGACTTCCGAATACCCCGGCACCAGGATGCGGCAGGCCGTTGCGCCCAGCTGGTCGTAGACGGCCACGTAGACTTCCTTGTCCATGCCGGCCAGGATGCCCAGCAGCGCCGCCGCTTCCTCGGCGTTCGCGTTCTCGCCCTCGGCGGTGAAATCCCATTCGACGAAGTCGTAGTCGGCCCTGGCGCTGAAGAAGCGCCACGACACGACGCCGCTGGAATCGATGAAGTGCTCGACGAAGTTGTACGGCTCGGTGACGGCGTTGCTCTCGAACGTGGGCTGGGGCAGGTCGTTCAGGCCTTCGAAGCTGCGGCCCTGCATCAGTTCCGTCAGGCTGCGCTCCAGCGCCACCTCGAAGCTCGGGTGCGCGCCGAAGGAAGCGAACACGCCGCCCGTCTTCGGGTTCATCAGCGTCACGCACATGACCGGATACTGCCCGCCCAGCGACGCGTCCTTGACCAGCACGGGGAAGCCCTGCTCTTCCAGGCCCCGGATGCCGGCCACGATGCCCGGGTATTTCGCCAGCACGTCCTGCGGCACGTCCGGCAGCGCGATCTCGCCTTCCAGGATCTCGCGCTTGACGGCGCGCTCGAAGATCTCGGACAGGCACTGCACCTGCGCCTCGGCCAGCGTGTTCCCGGCGCTCATGCCGTTGCTGGCATACAGGTTCTCGATCAGGTTGGACGGGAAGTACACGGTCTCGCCGTCCGACTGGCGCACGAAGGGCAGCGACACGATGCCGCGCTCCACGTTGCCGGAGTTGGTGTCGACGAGGTTCGAGCCGCGCAGCTCGCCGTCCGGATCGTAGATCGCCATGCAGTAGGCGTCGAGGATCTCCTCGGGCACGGCATCGTCCGGACCCGGCTTGAACCAGCGCTCGTTCGGATAGTGCACGAACGGCGCGTTGGCGAATTCCTCGCCCCAGTAGGCGCCGGCATAGAAGTGGTTGTTGCTGATGCGTTCGATGTATTCGCCCAGGGCCGACGCCAGCGCGCTTTCCTTCGTCGCGCCCTTGCCGTTGGTGAAGCACATCGGCGAATGCGCATCGCGGATGTGCAGCGACCACACGTTCGGCACGATATTGCGCCACGACGCGATCTCGATCTTGATGCCCAGGTTCGCCAGCAGGCCCGACATGTTGGCGATGGTCTGCTCCAGCGGCAGGTCCTTGCCCGGAATGTAGGTATGGGCGCCCTCTGCCGGCTGCAGCGTCAGCAGCGCCTGCGCATCGGCGTCCAGGTTCGCGACTTCCTCGATCACGAATTCCGGGCCCGCCTGCACCACCTTCTTGACCGTGCAGCGGTCGATCGAGCGCAGGATGCCCTGGCGGTCCTTTTCCGAGATGTCCGGCGGCAGCTCGACCTGGATCTTGAAGATCTGCTGGTAGCGGTTTTCCGGGTCGACGATATTGTTCTGCGAGAGGCGGATGTTCTCCGTCGGGATGTCGCGCGTATCGCAGTACAGCTTCACGAAGTACGCGGCGCACAGGGCCGACGAGGCCAGGAAGTAATCGAAAGGACCGGGCGCCGAGCCGTCGCCCTTGTAGCGGATCGGCTGGTCGGCAATGACCGTGAAGTCGTCGAACTTGGCTTCGAGACGCAGCTTGTCGAGAAAGTTGACCTTGATTTCCATGATGGCACTCGCCTGCAATACAAAAGCCGGCCAGTATGCCACGACTCGTCGCCGGATCAAAGCCGGACGGCGCGATCGGCGGCTAGCGCAGGTCGTTCCCCGGCGCGGACGCCAACCGTGCGCACGCCGCCGGGCAAATAGCGGATGCTGGCGTGTCCACGCCGCCGTGCGATGGCTCGCCTCGCCGTCCTGCCTGCGGCGACCATCGCCCCATGCAGGCGCATGACGGCACCGTTTCATCGACGACAGGAGAAAGCATGCACGCTCCCCTTCCCGCCACGCCGCATGCTGGATCGCATGCCGGACTGAAAGCCCTGTATGCCGCGAACGTGATCGTCGCGGCAAGTGCCTGGGCGGCCGACATGAACAGGACGCATATGTTCAATCCCACCTGGCCGCCGCACGCGAAGTTCCACGACGGAATCACCATCAGCCTCGCCAGCTTGACGGGCGCGGCAGGCCTGTACTTCCTCGCGCGCCAGCCGTTCGAGGCGCGCGTGAATACGGCGCTGGGCGCTTTGATGCCGGCACTGTTCTTCGGCGCGCAGGCCTTGGCGTTCCTTTATCCGGGGGCCAGGGGCATCGAGGCGGAAAACCCGAGGCTTGCCCCCAGGGTGGCGGGCGTGCGCATGAACGAGCTGCCGTTCTCCCTCGCAGGGCTGGCGCTGGCCGGCATCGGCTACCTGCTGGCGACGAAGGCGCGGCGCTGAAAGCCTGGCGTTGCCTTAGAAGTAATACCCCGCCTGCAGATTGATCCTGCGCGTGAAACCGTCGTGCGCGGCCGAGGTCGACGCGAGTCCGCCGCCGTCCGGTGACAGATAGGGGTGGTGCTTGCCGAGCATGAAGTCCATGTAGAACGTCCACTTTCCGGACGAGAAGGTCACGCCCGTCACGTTCTGCACGGAGTCCTTGTAGCCACGCGTGCGCTTGTGCAGCACGCTGTAGTCGTTGTAGAGCCTGAAGCCGCCGAACGGGCCGAGGCGGCCCGGGATGTCGTAGCTGACGTTGGCGATATGGATGTCGCCGTTCGCCGCCACCGGATAGGGATAGCCGAATCCGCCCAGCATCACGAAGCTGTTGGGGTCCAGGCCGCCGTAGGTCTGGGTCGGACCGTGCGCGGTCCGGTAGCGATAGCGCAGCGATTCCAGCATCAGCTTGAACGGGCCGACCGTGCCCCGGTAGTGAACGGCCACGGCATGGCGCCGGGTATCCGTACCGCTGCCGTTGTCGATCGTCCCCGTCAAGCCGGAGAGGCCGACCTCGTGCCGTCCGCCGGGACCGACATGCCAGGCCGTGCGCGCGATCAGCGTGTCGCGCTCGCGGTCATGCTGGCCCGTGCCGTAGCCGTGCGCGTCGTCGTCGGGGACGATGTTGTAGGAGTAGCGGTTCGATGCGCCGGCCGTGTTGCCGCCGCCGCCGTAGGAGCCGCCATCGCGCGGATAGAAGCCCAACTGCCATTCGAACGGGCCGGGACGGCTTTTATAGGTCACGCCCAGGTCGTACTTGTCTTCGAAGCCGGCATAGAAGGCGATCGATTCGTAGAAGTTGTTCGAGGCCAGCGGCTGGAGGCCGAACAGGTTCTGGTCCAGCCCCACGTGCACTTCGCTCTTGTCGGCGAAACGCATGCCGACCCAGCCATGATGCAGGAAATGCTGCCAGTAGCCGCCCTGCCCTTTCGGAAACCGGTTGTAGCGGTACTGGGCCGATCCGATCAGGCTGCCGTCGTCGTAGTTCAGGTCGACGCGCGCCGTATCCAGGCCGAAGAAGCCGCTGCGATAGTCGTCCTGCCAGCTCTTGTGGACGTAATTGAAGCGTATCGCCCCGCCCACCGTCAGCGGCGACGCGGATGTTTCCTGGGCGTGGACGGGCGTGCCGGCCAGTGCGCCGGCGACCGCCAGGATGGCACACAAGCCGCGTAGCGGGTGCATGCGGCGTCTTTCTGTGTCACACGTCGTGATTGAAGTGGAAACAAGGGGAAGTGTACGGATGTGCAAACTCAAATCGGGTGTTCCTCCATATCGGTAAGGGTCGGGGATCGGCGGATAGCATTACGGCAACGACAAGCCATGCGGGAACGTGGCCATGGGGACGGCGGAGCCGGGGCGCGGGAGGCGCTGTACGGGATGCGACGGCCGGTTATTCTACCGCCTCAGAAAAGTTTGGACAAATGTAGATGTTTGTTTTATAATAGCAACCCACCCCGGAGCTGGCCTCGGCCGGCTTCCAGCACGGGATGCACACCGCACCATCGAACAGCGGGAGCATTCGCGCACGATTTCCCGGCAGTGAACGGGAAATCATTCTCGGGCCCTGCGCCCACATCATTAATCGCTTGGCGAAGTCTTCTTCGAATGCTTCGTCAAACACCTTGGCGCCATTTTTTACATGGCGCCCGCGTGGTCGAAAGTCCTGAAACCCAGCCTCTTTCGACGCGCACATGACGCCCTGCCACCGGCATGCGCCTGCCGAACGAGCGTGTTTCGCCGCCGTTTGCCGCTCGCATGCGCCGCCGCGCCATCGCATCGACGATGGCGCCGGTTCGACCGGCTCCCATCGAGCGGTCGGCCGCGGAGCGTCATGGCACCGCCAAACCGAAGGAGAACCATCACGTGGCAAAACAAATCGTCATCGACCAAGTCTTCAAAGTATTCGGCGACCAGCCCGAGGAAGCGCTGGTGCTCGTCCGGCAAGGAGCCAGCAAGCAGGACATCCTGGCCAGCACCGAATGCACCATCGGCGTCTACGACGCCAGCTTCACCATCGAAGCGGGAGAAATCTTCGTCATCATGGGCCTGTCCGGCTCCGGCAAATCGACGCTGGTGCGCATGCTGAACCGCCTCGTCGAGCCGACGGCGGGCCGCATCCTCATCGACGGCAACGACATCAATACCCTGCCGGACACCCAGCTGCGCGCGCTGCGGCGCAAGGACATCAGCATGGTGTTCCAGTCGTTCGCGCTGCTGCCCCATGTGACCGTGCTCGACAACACGGCATTCGGCATGGAGCTGGCCGGCATCCCGAAGGCGGAGCGCCATGCGCTGGCCCGGCAGGCATTGGAACAGGTGGGCCTGGCCGCCTACGGCGCCAGCTATCCGGACGAGCTGTCCGGCGGCATGCAGCAGCGCGTGGGACTGGCGCGGGCGCTGGCCTGCGACCCGTCGATCCTGCTGATGGACGAGGCGTTTTCCGCGCTCGATCCCATCATGCGCAAGGACATGCAATCCGAGCTGCTGCGCCTGCAGCAGATCAAGCGCCGCACGATCGTCTTCATTTCGCACGACCTCGACGAGGCGATGCGCATCGGCGACCGCATCGCCATCATGAAGGACGGGCACGTGGTGCAGGTGGGCACGCCGGAAGACATCCTGCGCAAGCCCGCCAACGACTACGTGCGCAACTTCGTGCGCGGGGTCGACACGGCGGCCGTGTTCAAGGCCGGCGATATCGCCCGCAGGAGCCAGATCGTCGTGTCGGAATCGCCGACCCGCGGCTCGCGCGCCGCGCTGTCGATGCTGGAAGAGCAGGACCGCGCGTACGCCTACGTCGTCACGCCGGCCAACAAATTCCTCGGCCTGGTGTCGGTGGATTCGCTGCGCACCGCGCTGGAAGGCCATACGGGTCCGCTGGGCCTCGCGCACGCCTACCTGCCGGACGTGCAGGCGATCAGTGCCGACGAACCCGTCGCCGGCCTGTTCGGCCAGGTGGCGCAGCTGCCGTATGCCGTCCCTGTCGTGGCGGGCGACGGGAGCTTTCGCGGCGCCATCAGCAAGACCACCTTGCTGAAGTTCCTCGACCGCGACACGCCAGCCATTGCCGAGCAACACACACAGAAAGGACAAGCATGAATCCAACTACCGCCATCACCACAACCCCGGCGGCGCCGGCAGCGCCGGCCGTCGAGCAAGCGACCCAGGCCAACCCATGGCTGCCGACCCCGCCGGCCGACACGTCCTGGCTGGACGCGGCGGCGCCGGCCGCCACGCCCGCGCACGCCGGCGGCGTCGACCTGACGCGCATCGTCGACGGCGCCCTGCCGCTGCAATCCTGGATCAACGAGGGCCTGGGCTGGGTCGTCGAGCACTTCCGTCCGTTCTTCCAGGCCGTCCGCGCGCCCATCGACGCCACGCTGAACGGCGTGGCCCACCTGCTGCAGGCGGCGCCGTCGCTGGTCGTGATCGCCATCATCGGCCTGCTCGCCTGGCAATCTACCAGCAGCGCACTCGCCATCGGCACCGTGGTGGCCCTGCTCGTGGTCTCCATGCTGGGCGTCTGGCCGGAAGCGATGATCACGCTGTCGCTGGTGCTGACCTCGCTGGCCTTCTGCCTGGCGATCGGCTTGCCGCTGGGGATCTTCCTGGCCAGCAGCGACCGCGCGCAACACATGCTGCGCCCGCTGCTGGACGCCATGCAGACGACGCCCGCCTTCGTCTACCTGGTGCCCGTCGTCATGCTGTTCGGCATCGGCAATGCGCCAGGCGTGATCGTGACCATCATCTTCGCCCTGCCGCCGCTGGTGCGCCTGACCGATCTCGGCATCCGCCAGGTCCGCCCCGACCTCATCGAAGCGGCCCGCGCCTACGGCGCTTCGCCCTGGCAGCTGCTGACCCGCGTGCAGTTTCCGCTCGCGATGCCGTCCATCATGACCGGCATCAACCAGTCGCTGATGCTCTCGCTGTCGATGGTCGTCATCGCCTCGATGATCGCCGTGGGCGGCCTGGGCCAGATGGTATTGCGCGGCATCGGCCGCCTGGACATGGGCCTGGCCACCGTGGGCGGCCTCGGCATCGTGCTGCTCGCCATCACGCTGGACCGCCTGACGCAGGCGATGGGCCAACCGCGCCGCGGCGTGCGCCACTGGTACCAGACGGGACCCGCCGGCTTCATCCTGCGCCTGGTGCGCGGCAGCCAGGAACGCCGTGAAGCGGCCGCGCCGACCACGCCCGTCACCGAATGAACAAGAAAAAGGATCTTCATGCATCGACTCGACCACTACCACATCACCCAGAAAGCGCAGCGCAACTTCAAGCTCGGCTCCGTCCTGGCGCTCCTCGCGCTCGTCCTGACCACCAGCGTGGCCATGGCGCAGACGCCGGACGCCGCCCTGCCCGGCAAGGGCGTCAAGGTGCAGGCACTGCAAAGCCCCATCGGCGAGGAGACGTTCCAGACCATGCTCGTGGACCGCGCCCTCGAACAACTGGGCTACGCGCCGCAGCCGATCAAGGAAGTCGACTACCCGACCGCCCACATCGCCATCGCCAACGGCGACGCGACCTTCCTGGCCGTGCACTGGGACCCGCTGCACCAGGATTACTACGACCACGCGGGCGGCGACGCCAAGCTGCTGCGCACGGGCGCCTATGCCGGCCCGGCCGCGCAAGGCTACCTGATCGACAAGGCGACGGCCGACAAGTACCACATCACGAATATCGCCCAGCTGCGCGACCCGAAGATCGCCAGGCTGTTCGACCACGACGGCGACGGCAAGGCCGACCTGACGGGCTGCAATCCGGGCTGGGGCTGCGAGGCGATGATCGAACACCACATGGATGCCTACCAGCTGCGCGCCACCGTCCAGCACGTGCAGGGCAGCTATACGGCGCTGATCGCCGACACCATCGGCCGCTACCAGCGCGGCGAGCCGATCCTGTACTACACGTGGACGCCCTACTGGGTCAGCGGCGTGCTGGTACCGGGCAAGGACGTCGTGTGGCTGCAGGTGCCGTTCTCGGCGAACCCGCAGCACGCCAATACCCGGCTCGCCGACGGCAGCGACTACGGCTTTTCCGTCAACACGACGCGCATCGTCGTGAACCGCGCCTGGGCCGAAAAGAATCCGGCGGCCGTCAAGCTGTTCGAGGTCATGCGCTTGCCGATCGCGGACATCAATGCGCAGAACGAGCGCATGCGCAGCGGGGAGAACACGCAGGCCGACATCGCGCGGCATACGGCGGGGTGGATCAAGTTTCACCAGCAGCTGTTCGACGGGTGGATCGCGCAGGCGCGGGCGGCGGCGCGGCGCTGATGCGCGACCGGATGGCTCGCCGACGCGAGCCGTTCCATGCACGCGCGCGGCGGCGGTCTTGTCTTGCCCATCATGTCGTTGATGCGCTATGATTTGGCAATGCCTTTGCATCACGAAGGCCGAACCGACAGCCGTACGTCATCGTCGCATACTGCTTGCGCGCACATTGAAGCGACTTCATCGCTTCGCGCGCCTGCGTCTTTCCATCAACGGGCCATGCATCTCGCCATCGAACAAGCCGTCACGCCTGCACGCGCCCTGTCGCGGCTGACCCGTTTCGTGGTGATGGCCTGCATCGCCCTGTTCGCGTTCCAATTGGTGGCCGCCGCCGCGCACCACCATGAGGACGGCAAGGTCAAGCACCATTGCGCGGCCTGCCATACGGCGGCGCCGGTACTGGGAGATGTCCCGGCCACGCCGCCCTTGCTGCTCGCCGTCTTCCTTGCAGCCGTCTACCTGCTCGCGCGTGCGCCTGCTCCCATCGTCGTCGTTGCGCCCGCCTACCTGATGCCGCCCGGCCAAGGGCCGCCATCGCTCCTCTCCTCGCTTTCCTGATCCGCACCACCCTGGTTCGCCGGCGCTGACGCTCGCGCCGTTCCAGTACGAGCACCGCTCGTAGGCCTTCTGCCGCCGTTACGGTTCGCCCTCGAACCGGACGGTGGCCGCTCGCCTGCGCATTCGTGCCGGACATCCAGGCGGTGCCCCCCATTCGCATGACCCGACGCGCCGCCGCACGGCGCATCGGGTGCGTCTTCGCGCGCACCAACAACGCCTGAACACGATGAGCTTCGATCCATCGCGCGCCAGCACGGCGCGCTGCATCGCCGCGCCCGTCCTTGCCGACGGCGCGGCCGCCCCGCCACGCGAGCGGCGTCATCCCGCCACCGCATCCCACTACCGACTCTCGACATGGAGACCTGCTTGACTACTGCAACCCACACCGACGCCGTCCTCGAAGCGACAGGCGTCGTCGCCGGCTACGGCCGCAAGACCATCCTGCACGGCCTCGACCTGCACGTGCGCGCCGGCGAGATCTACGCCCTGCTCGGCGCGAACGGCGCCGGCAAGACCACGACCCTGAGCCTGTTCCTGGGCTTCGTCGCCCCGTCCGCCGGCCAGGTGCGGGTGCACCGCGCGGACCCGGCCGCGTCGCCCGAGGAAGCGCGCCGGCGCCTCGCCTACATCCCGGAAAACGTCGCGCTGTACGAACACCTGAGCGCGCGGGAGAACGTCGCCTACCTGCTCGCCCTCGCCGGCCAGTCGGCGGCGGATGCGCCGATCGATGCGTCGCTGGCGGCGGCGGGCCTGGCCGCGGACGCGTTCGACCGCCGTGTCGCCGGCTTCTCGAAAGGCATGCGCCAGAAGGTGGCGATCGGCCTGGCGCTTGCGCGCCGCGTCCCCGTCCTGCTGCTCGACGAACCCACGTCGGGACTGGACCCGCAGGCGACGGCGGAATTCAACCGCCTGCTCGGCGTGCTGCGCGGCGAAGGCGTGGCCGTGCTGATGGTCACCCACGACCTGCTGGGCGCGGCCGACGTCGCCGACCGCATCGGCTTCCTGGACGCAGGGCGCCTGGTCGAGGAAGTGGCCGCGACGGGCGCCGACCGCTTCGACGTGCGGTCCCTGCACCGCCGCTACGGAGGGCAAGCCGCATGAACATCGCCATCCGCATCGCCCGCGACGAATGGCGCTGCCTGTTCCGCGACCGCGCCGCCGTCTCGAGCCTCGTGCTGCTGGTCGTGCTCACGCTGCTGGCCGTCCTGAACGCCCGCGAGCACCAGCGCAGCGTCGCCGCCGAGCGCGCGCATTACCAGGCCGAGGCGAACCGCGCGTTCGAAGCGCAGCCGGACCGCCATCCGCACCGCATGGTGCACTTCGGCCACTTCCTGTTCCGCCCCCTCAATCCCCTGGCGGCGTTCGATCCCGGCATCGACGGCTATACCGGCAACACCATGTTCCTCGAAGGGCACCGCCAGAACAGCGCGAACTTCGGCGACGTGCGCCAGCATTCGCTGCTGCTGCGCTTCGGCCAGCTCACGCCCGCCTTCGTGCTGCAGGTGCTGACGCCGCTGCTGCTCGTGTTCTTCGGCCATGCCGGGGTGGCGCGCGAGCGCGAATCCGGGACGCTGCGCGTGCTGCTCGCGCAAGGCGTGCGCAGCCGCGACGTCGTGCTGGGCAAATGGCTTGCCCTGGCGGGCTTCGCCGGCCTGGCGCTGGCGCCGGCGCTGCTGGGGCTGGCCTGGCTGGCGGCGAGCGGCCAGGCGGCGTGGCCGCCCGTGCTCCTGCTCGGCGCCGCCTACGCCGGCTGGCTGGCCCTGTGGACGCTGGCGGTGGTCGCGGTGTCCACGCTCTGCCGGCGCGGCCGCGATGCATTGCTGGCGCTGCTGACCGCATGGGCGCTCGTGGTCGTCATGGTGCCCCGCTGGGCGCCGGACGTGGCCAACGCCGTCGTCGTCCTGCCCAGCCGTGTCGAGGACAACATCAACGTGCAGCGCGACTATCTGGCCCTGGGCAACGCCCACGATCCGGGCGACCCGAAATTCGCCGCCTTCCGTGCCGGCCTGCTGCAGCGCTACGGCGTGTCCCGTATCGAGGACCTGCCGGTCAACTACAAGGGCCTCGTCGGGATCGAGGGCGAACGCCAGTCCAGCGCCTTGTTCGGCCGCTATGCGGACGCCGCGTTCGACCGCCAGGAGCGACAGGGCGCCGTGGTCGACGCGTTCGGCTGGATCAGCCCCACGCTGGCCTTGCGCCGGCTTTCGATGACGGCATCCGGAACCGACCTCGCGGCCTACCGCCGCTTCCTCGACCAGGCCGAGCGCTATCGCTACGACCTCGTGCAAGGACTGAACCGTCTGCAGGCGCAGGAGTTGCGCTATGCGGACGACAC
This sequence comes from Massilia sp. YIM B02763, assembly GCF_030412015.1. GTDB lineage: Bacteria > Pseudomonadota > Gammaproteobacteria > Burkholderiales > Burkholderiaceae_D > Telluria. The sequence continues at coordinate 330,959 of NZ_JASNRD010000001.1, forward strand.
CAACCCCGACAAGGAGAACCGCGTGTCACGCATCCATTGGAAGGCATTCCCGGAATTCCACTACGCCCCGACGCCGCTGGCGGATACCCTGCGCAAGGCGCTGCCGGCCGGCCTGGTGCTGCTGGCCTGGATCGGCGCGGCCGCCGCGCTGGCCTGGTGGCTCGCGGCACGCCTGGGGAGGGCCGTGCGATGAGCGCCCTGTCCTTCGAACTGCGCCTCCTGATGCGCTCGCGCCCCATGGCGGCGGCGCTCCTGCTGCTGTTGCTGCTGTCCTCGCTCGCCGTCTGGTCGGGGCTGCACGAAGTCGCGCGCCAGCGCCAGACGATCGCCCGGGTCGGCCCCCTGAACGAGCAGGACGTCGCGGCCGTGGCGCGCACGCATGCCGACAGTCCCAACGGCGGCGACGTCGCCTACTACACCTTCTACACCACGGCCGACCCGCCTTCCGACGCCGCCTTCCTCGCGATCGGCATGCGCGACGTCGCCCCTTACGTGCTGCGCGTGCGGGCCCTCGGCCTGCAGGCACAGCTGTACGACGGCGAGACGTTCAATCCCGAGCTGGCGCTGGCGGGACGGTTCGACTTCGCGTTCGTGCTGATCTATCTCGCGCCGCTGTTCGTCATCGCGCTGCTGCACGACGTGCTGTCGGGCGAACGGCAGGCCGGGCGCCTGCGGATGCTGCTGGCGCTGCCGCATGGCGCGCGGGCCTGGCGCCGGCGCGTGCTGCTGCGCTGCGTGCTGGTGTTCGCCTGCCTGGCGCTGCCCGCCTGCGCCGGGATGGTGGCCGCGTCGACCGGCGTGGCGGTTGCGGGCATCGTGCTGGCTACCACGGCCGCCTACATCGCCTTCTGGACGGGCATCTCGCTGCTGGTCGCCACGCGCGGCTGGCGCTCGGTGGCCAATGCGACCACCCTGATGGGCGCCTGGGCCGTGCTGACGCTGGTGCTGCCGGCGCTGGCCAACGTGATGCTGACACGCGCCGTTCCCGTCCACCAGGGCGTCGACCTGATGATGGCGCAACGCCAGGCCGTGCACGGCGCATGGGAAATCCCGCGCGAGGAAACGATGCGCAGGTTCTTCGCCGGGCATCCGGAGTGGCGGGACACGGCGCCGCTGCCGTCGCGCTTCCACTGGAAATGGTATTTCGCCTTCCACCAGGTCGGCGACGAGAGCGTGGCGGCGCAGGCGCGCGACTACCGCGCGGGACTGGACGCGCGCCAGGCCTGGAGCGATCGACTCGGCTGGCTGCTCCCCGGCGTGGGCGCCCAGGCGATCCTGCATCGCCTGGCCGCTACCGACCTGCCGGCGCAACTGGCCTACCAGGACCGCATCGCGGCCTTCCACCGCCGCATCCGGGAATTCTACTACCCCTACCTTTTCCGCGACCGCCCGTTCAGACAAGCCGATTACGCGCGCCGCCCCGTCTATGATGCGCGTCCCGCCGCCGCGGCGTATCCGGCCGGAGGCATCGCCGCGCTGTGCGCCCTGTCCGTGCTGGTGTTCGCATGGGGGATCGCGCGCCTTGGCCGTCTGCGCGCGGCCTAGCGCTCCCGCCCAATGACAACCCGACTCATTCAACCATTCGAGCACCCGGAGTACCGATGACGTTTCCTTCCCGCTTTACCTTCCCGCCCGCGCGCATGCGTGCGCTCCCCCTGGCCGCCCTTCTCGCCTGCGCCGCCGGCCACGTCCACGCCGACGACGATCCTGCATCCGACGGCACTGCGCACGTCGTCGAAGTCAGGGGCAGCCGCGACGGCGAGGACCGCACGGCGCCGGGCATCGGCGCGCGCGCCCTGCCCGGCAGCGTGACCACCGTGACGGCGCAGGACATCGCCACGCTGGATGTCGGCCGCGATATTTCCAACATCTTCAAGCGGGTGCCCGGCGTCGTCGCGCACAACATCGACCAGGGCGACACCGGCAACGGCTTCCGCATGCGCGGCTTCGCGACCCAGGGCACGCACGGCGCCGACACGGCCATCCACATCGACGGCGTGCCGCAGAACATCCCGTCCAGCCAGGGCGGCGCGGGACACGGTCCGGCGTTCCTCGAATGGATGACGGCGGACATGGTCGGCACGGTGGACGTCATCAAGGGGCCGGTCTCGGCCCTGTTCGGCGACCAGAACCGCGCCGGATCGGTGGCGATCGCCACCCGCGAGGGCGGCGCGGAGACGCCGTCCAGCGCCGCGCTGACGCTGGAAAGCTATGGCGGGCGGCGCGCATCGCTGGTGCTGTCGGGCGACCACGGCAAGGTGCGCTCCTTGCTGGTGGCCGACCGCTACCTCAGCGACGGTTTTCGCCATGGCGCCAACAACAAGCGCGCGAACCTGTTCTGGAAACTGTCCACCACCATCGGCGACGGCGTCTACAGCCTGCGCGCGAGCTATTACGAATCCGACTTCGCCGGCGCCGGCTACCTGTCGCTGCCGGCGCTGGATGCCGGGCTCGACCCGCATGCGACCATGTACGGCCTGCCCGGCTTCGGCGATGCCCACCGCAAGACGGTCGTGTTCAACCGCCGCCCGGCGTCCGGCGAAGCGGGCTGGTTCGCCACCGCCTATGCCGAGGATTTCCAGCGCAGCCGCGCGATCCAGACGAGCCCCGTGCTGCATACCTACGGCTACGACGACCGCGACATCCTCGGCGCCCGCCTGGGCACGACCTGGACCGTCGGCGCCGACGGCATCCTGACGGCGGGCGTCGAGGCGCGCCAGGACAAGGGCATCGCCTATCGCCGCCAGTACCAGTCCTACCAGCCGACGGCACGCTACATCAACAGCCAGGACCTCGACCTGCTCACCTACGGCGCGTTCGCCCAGGCCCAGTACCGCGTGCTGCCGGTCCTGAAGCTGCACGGCGGCATCCGCTACGACCGCTTCGACTACGACATCGCCAACCTGAAGCTGCCGGCGGCCAGCACCGGCTACCGCAGCTCGGTCGTCACGCCCAAGTACGGCGCCATCTGGAGCGCGATGCCCGACCTCGAACTGTTCGCCAACGTGGCGCAGGGCTTCCGCTCCCCGGCCGCCGAGCAGATCAGCGCCAGCGGCAGCCTGGGGCCGCTGGGCGCCCCGGGCGGCAGGAGCAATACCGGCATCGAGCCGAGCAAGGTCCGCTCGCATGACGCCGGCTTCAACGCGCGCCTGGGCGAGGACTGGACGATGTCCGGGGCCGTGTACGCCATCAAGAACGACGACGAGATCGTCAACACGGCACCCGACGTCTACGTGGCCTCGGGCCGCACGACGAGGCGGGGCGTCGAATTCGACGTGCGCTACCAGCCCAGCCGCGCCTGGAGCGGCTACCTGAGCTACGGGCGCATCCTGCGCGCGCAGCTGGACAACCCGGCACCCGGCGCGGGTGCCTTGCTCTCCGTACCCGCCCATACGTGGAAAGCCGGCGCGCAGCATCGCGGCGCCCTCGGTCCCGGCATGCTGACGGTGAACGGCGACGTGTACGTCACCGCGCGCAACCCCTACTACATGGGCAGCCCGCTGGCCCGGCGCGACATGCCCACCTTCGTGCGCTACGACGTGAAGGCGACCTACGACGTCGGCAAGCTGCAGGGTTCCGTCTTCTTCACGCTGCAGCCGCACGAGTTTGCCAGCGATATCGCCTACGGCACCGCGACAGGGCTGCTGGTGTCGACTGTGCCGCGGACGCAGGGGGGTGCGTCGTTGCGTTATTACTTCTGATGGGCGAAGCGGGCCGGGCTGGTGGGCGGCGGGCGGTGATGCGCCGACCACCTGCCCGGGGTGACGTAACGCCAAGAAATATTCCTTAAAAAAAGCTCGCCAAGGCGAGCTTTGACCGTCTGTCGGCCGCCACTGCCCTGCTGGCCGGAACCGGCGTGCGCGAACTTTCTACGTGCCGTATCGCAATGCAATTGACACAAGAATGCAAATCGGCCAGACTCGGTACTGTTGATGTTAGCGCTATATCTTTCGTGATATAGGATGTTACCAAACAGCCCGATACCGATGCACCCTGTCGCCGCTTCTGTTCACCTGCCTCATCACCTCGCCAGCGCGCTGCTGACGGGTCATGTCGGGTGTTGTCCTTCGCCCGTCGGCGGCACCGGCATCGTCACGGGCGCTCGCCGAGCCGAGGACCGCGGCCATTCCACGTTCACGGTCGGCGGGCATCCCCTTCGCATGATCCGTAGCGGCCGCAGGGATGGCCTGGCAGGCTCGACCGCTGGCCGGAACGTCGGTCTCGGCAATACACTGTTGCACAAGGAGAGATTGGCGCGCCGTTGAGGCCGCCCAGGAAACCGGTCGCACCACGGCGGCAAGTGTCGCAGAACACGCCGCGCCACCATGATTGAAACGGCACCCCATTACGGATGCAATAACAAACCAAGGAGACTACGATGCACCAAGTTGCTGTCGACAACACAACTACCCCCATCCAGGAGACGGAAAATACCCGTCTCATCATTCTGATCAGCTGCGTCGCCACCATCGGCGGCTTCCTGTTCGGCTTCGACAGCGGCGTCATCAACGGCACCGTCGACGGCCTGAAGCAGACCTTCCATTCGACGGCCGCCGAGCTGGGATTCGAAGTCGCCTCGATGCTGCTGGGCTGCGCCGTCGGCGCCTTCTCCGCCGGCCGCCTGGGCGACCTGTGGGGGCGCCGTACCGTGCTGCTCATCTCGTCCCTGATGTTCCTGCTGTCGGCATTGGGCGCGGGCTTTGCGACGAATTCGGCCTTCTTCATTGCCGCGCGCGTGCTGGGCGGCTTTGCCGTCGGCGCGGCCAGCGTGATGTCGCCGGCCTACATCGCCGAGGTGGCCTCGGCCCGCTACCGTGGCCGGCTGGCGACGGTGCAGCAGATCGCCATCATCAGCGGCCTGTTCTGCGCGTTCCTGAGCAACTACCTGCTGGCCCAGTCGGCCGGTGGCTCGGTCGGCGTGCTGTGGCTGGGACAAGAAGCCTGGCGCTGGATGTTCTGGATGATGGCGTTCCCCTCCGTGCTGTTCCTGCTGCTGCTGCTGACGATCCCGGAAAGCCCGCGCTTCCTCGTCGTCAAGAAGCGCAAGGACGAAGCAATGGCCGTGCTCGAGCGCCTGTACGGCGCGGCCGCCGCGCGCACGAAGTTCAACGCGATTACCGTTTCGCTGTCGGAAGACCAGCACCGTCCGCGCCTGTCGGACCTGGTCAGCAAGGCGACCGGCAAGCTGCGTCCGATCGTCTGGATCGGCATCGGCCTCGCGACCTTCCAGCAACTCGTCGGCATTAACGTGGTGTTCTATTACGGCGCGGTGCTGTGGCAGGCCGTGGGCTTCTCCGAGAGCGATGCCCTGCTGATCAACGTGCTGTCCGGCGGCCTGAGCATCGGCGCCTGCATCGTCACCGTCTTCCTGATCGACCGGATCGGCCGCAAGCCCCTGCTGTGGATCGGCTCGACCGGCATGGCGGCGACGCTCGGCCTGGTGACGTACGCCTTCGCCAGCGCCACGCTCGACGCCGGCGGCAAGCTGGCCCTGTCCGGCTCGATGGGCATGCTGGCCCTGGTCGCGGCAAACCTGTACGTCATCTTCTTCAACATGTCGTGGGGACCGGTAATGTGGGTCATGCTGGGCGAAATGTTCCCGAACCAGATCCGCGGTTCCGGCCTGGCGGTTGCCGGCGCAGCCCAGTGGACGGCCAATTTCCTGATCACGGTGACCTTCCCGGTCCTGCTGACCGGCATCGGCCTGGCTGGCGCCTATGGCCTGTACACCCTGGCTGCGATCGTGTCGATCTTCTTCGTGCTGCGCTATGTGCACGAAACGCGCGGCAAGGAATTGGAGCAGATGGAAGGGTGAGTGGGTACGGCGCGGCCGCCTGCAACAGTGCGGCCAGTGTCCGAGGGCTGACGCCCTCGTTCTCGTACAAAAGCGAAAAGCCGTTGATCGTTCGAATCGAATGATCAACGGCTTGTTCAGTTGCACGTATCAGGGAGCGATGACGACGATCCCGATTCCATGTTACCTCCTCATGGCCATCGCAGCCGCATTGGTCAGGTCTGGATGCAAGCGCGCTGCCCAGCTTGGCCGTATTGGATCAGATTCCTTGCCCAAGCCTGAGCAGCGCAGGGTCCGGCGGCAGTTCGATTCCGAACTCTGATCGCACCCAGTGCAGGAAGCCGGCCCGTGCCGGATCGTGGATATCGACGTCCCAGAATCGGCTTCGCATCAACGCATGCAGTCCGTCGATCACCTCATGTGGCGATGCGGCGCGGATCTGCGCCAGCCAGGCCTCGTAGGTCTTCTTGCTCACCATCGACACTTCCGGATCCCATGCCCAGCATTCGCGGATCCTGGCGCGCAGCGAAAGCGGCTCCGCATATCGCTCGCGTGCGACGACGGGATCGTGGGAAGCCGTCAGCAATTCCCGCGCTCTCATCAAAGAAATGCCTTCCAGGTTGCAGCCAACCCAGTTGGCCTTGCCGCCAGACTGCACGCCGTCCGCCAGTACGGGCGCACTCCACATGGTGCCAGGATGGGTCGTCGACACGATCAGCTGTGTCCCGGTGCCGAGCAGAACATCGAGCATCTGGGGGTTGGCCTGGAATTTGTTGGAATGAGCCGTCAACAGATCGAAACGGATGCACTGCAGCCACTTCTCCTGGTCGCCCTGCTCCAGCGGACCAGCCATCGCCTCGAGCTCCGCTGGATCGTCCAGTGTCAGGAAACGATCGGCGGTGCCGTACAACTGCAGACGCGTCGCTTTCATATAGAGCAAATAATGCCACGCGCTCATGAACCGATTGCGCAGGACATTGAACGGGGCAGGACAGCGCAATGACAAAGGGTCATCGGTGCGATCGACGACGACAACGCCAGGCTCGACGTGCATGTGAGGTTCCCAAATAATGATCAGCCAGTTATAGGACGAACAGCGAAACCAAGTTCCGCCGCCCGCTCGATAAAAGCATCGATGTTACCAATTCCCCGCTGACTGCAAACGGCGGCCGGTCCATCCCGCAGTTCCATCAAGTCGCCGGGGTTCAAAAAATGACGGCGCCGTTCGTCCCTTGCATAGATATCATTTGCCTGATCGAGCGTCGAGACCACGCCAAGGGCCCCCTGTACCGATTTTGGGAAGGCTTTTTCCAGTTGCGCGAAGGTGATTTCGGGATGCGAGGCCACATAGCGCTTCACGACCACCAAAACCAGACGCCCTTTTCCCAAGGTTTTTCCGTCGCACAGGTACTTGGTCAGGTCTTTCGCGCCAGGCAGCTTGAAGTAGGAATCTGTCGTAACCAGAACGGACCCCTCCCATCCCCGGAATCGTTGCAGGGTCAGCGCCGCGACGGGAATGCGGTCGACGACAGTCTGATATCCATCTCTGAAGAGTTTGGCGAAATCGGGAGCGATGCTGGAACCGACCAGGACACCGATCCACTTAGGATTGGGACTGGAATCGGCACCGAAAGTGTCCTTGTATGTCGACACCAACTGGGCCTTTTCGGACAAGTATTCTTCCAGCTGATCGAGCGCCGCCCGGTCGACCTCGCCCAGTTTGAGCGCGACGATGGCGACATACTGGTCCGAGTAGCTCGCGAGTATGTCAATGCGTCCCTCTCCGTCCTTGTTCTTCCGTACCCGTTCGAGCGGGACTTCCGCAGCAATGACCTCGACATTACTGAACACATCGTCATCGAGCGCCAGCACTTGCTCATTGTCGATGAGATAGGCTTCCATCGATAGTTCTCGCTTGACCGGAAACGTTTCGAGCTGCACGCCGTTCACGGTGATGTGACGGTAAATTCGCATGGCTTCCCTGTTTGTTGGCATTGACGATGATGGCGTCGACGAACTGGCAGGCCCGCCGCCGGGACCCTCGCTGATCAGGCGTAGGCCGCAGCCATGCGCCGTGCGATGCCGCCCACCTCCTCGCGCAAGCCGGCCGGTTCCTGGATCACCACGCCGTCGCCGAAGCCGAGCAGCCACCATACGAGCGCCTTGGTATGCGGTACCGTCGCCGCCAGATGCAGCCGGCCGTCGATATCGCTGGTAAGTACTTGGTCGGCGCAAAGCGGCGTTTCGAACAAGTGCTCGCCGGCCGCGCGCGTAAAGCTGGCGCGCAGGTTGATCGGAGCGCCGGCGATCACCCCGAACTGGCCGGATGCGATATACGCGTCGATGTCGAAACCGGGCTTCCTGCGCGCCGGCTCGTACAGCACCTCCGCCTCCTGCACGCGGTGTAGCGCGATCGTGCGCACGTCATCGTAATGGCCGAACATGCAGGCCAGGTAGACCAGGCCACCGCGCTGGACGACTGCGAGCGGGTGGACGCTGGCATAGACGGTCGGCGCCTCGGCGTCGCGTTTGCGGTAATGGAGCTTCAGCTGGCGATCCTGCATCAGCGCCAAGTAGACCTGCCGCTGGCATTCCTCGTCCATCCGCGGCGGCAGCAGCGGCTGCTGGGGTGGCACGCTGCGCACCTTGTCGAGCCAGGCCCGCGACGGGGCGGAGTCTTCGACGGCCGACAGGGTACGCGCCGCAGAGCGGAAATGCGGCTGCAAGGCATCGACCGTGATCGGCGGCAGGTGATGTCGCAGGTGCTGCTCGACCAGGGTCAGCGTCAGCGCCTCGGGCACGGTCAGGCCTGGCAGATCGAAACTCGAAGCGTCGCGCAGCCAGCTCCAGCCAAACGGCTTGTCGCGGCTGTCGACCACGATCGGGAACACTTCCGACAGCTCTTTCAAGTCACGCTCGACGGTGCGCTTGGTCACACTGAAATCAGCGGCGGCGAGGCGCTCGCACAAGTCTTTTGCCGACACCTTGGCGGGTGCGCGCGGCACCATGCGCAGCATGTGCCATTGCCGCAGCAGCGATTGCTGGTTGGTCGCCATCAGAAGCCCTCCGCCCAGCGCTCCCAGAAGCCCGGTTCGTCGTGCGCCGCATTTTCCATCGCGTGATCGAGGGGCATGACGAGGAAACGCACGCCTTCATGGCGTATCGATCCATCCGGATGCTCGAGGTAATCGCACAGCGCGCGGTAGGCCGGCAGGCTGTCGTCGTAAGGAACGTCGATATAGACCTGCCCCAGGTAGGGTGCCATGAAGTTCGGATTGGCGAACGGGCCGCATTCCACCCAGGGCACGCCATTCCCATCGAACCAGGCCAGCACGAGCGCGCGCGTCGGATCCTGCTCGAATTCATAGTCGCGCCACTGTTTGAATGGCTTTGGATGAAATTCCAGGTAGAGGACGGCGCGCCTCTTCTGGCGGGCGATCGCGTCGATGTGTTCGATGTGGCGGGGCATGTCTTCTCGGGCAGCACCTTGGGCCAGGGCCACCTGCGCGTTCAAAATGTCATGTTACCAAAGTCATTTCCATAAAGAAACTCCTGTATCACGATTTCGTGTATCCGTATGCAACGGTGTGGCGTGCGCCAGGATCCTGTTCGCGCACCAATTGCGCGATCGCGGCCGCGATTTTGCCCCCACCCTGCGCGGACGGCTCTATCGGCGAAACGGCGGCATAGTCGCCCGCGTCGTCGCAGATCAGGCGCAGGTCCAGCACCGGCAGGCGGTGCGCCACCGCTTCGCGCAGGATCACATCATTGAACGGCGCCAGCGCCAGCTTCAGGCCCGGGTCGAGGCTGGGCACGGCATCGTAGATGGTCGCCAGCGCCACCGGAGTTCGCCTGGACAGCAACACATTCAGCATGCGTCGGTAGTCGTGCCGGAATCGTGCCTGCCAACCGGCGAACAGCGTCGTCGCTTCGATCACCGAGCCTACTTTGGTCTGCATCGCGCCGACCAGGCCCAGGACATCGTTGCCGCCGCAGCTGACCACCAGCCAGTCGGGCGCTTCCGGCAGCGCCTCGAGGCGCGCGACCTGTGCCGTCATGTCCGCCAGCACATCGCCGTCGCGCGCCAGCAGCGACACCCGGTCGTGCGGCGCCAGCAGCGATTGCAACTGGGCTTGCAGATACGTCCCGGTGGGGACGTAGGGGGCGTTGTCGAAGATCGAGTCCCCCATCAAGACTATATGCGCCATCTGCGCCTCCTTTTCGCTAACAAAAATACACTACCGCGCCCATCATTGGATGGCTGGCCGGGGACGCACGGCTTGCGACAGCGTTTGACGGACCAGATCGCCGATGCCGGGCGCGGACGATTCGCGCTTGCCGGCCACGTTCAGGGTCCTCACGCCGTGGCGGTTCAGGAAGCGCGCCACGTATTTCGGGTGCACGCCCGGCCGCACGTGCAGCCAAGGCTTGCCGACGCTTTCCGCGAATGCGCTCGTGCGTTTGGAACCGCCGTCGAGCCGGTCCGTCAGCGTGAAGATCAAGGTCGCGTCACTGTCCCTGACGTTCCATTCGGTGCGCTGGAGATAGCCCGCGTCCGGCGTTTCCTGCAGACGGTAGCACTCCGCCAGCACCCCGTCCTCCGTCTTGCGTCTCCGCGGGCACCAGCCGCCGTGGCGGATGCCTTGCTCCATTGCCCAGTCGAGGGCAGCGCGGTCGGCACCGCTTTGGCCGCCGGAGATCAGCGTGAAGCCGTCGCCAGCCAGGAATACTTCATCCATCCATGCTCCATATCGATTCGAGGGAGCGCCAGTGTAAGCGCGCCTCGCGACAATCGATGTCGCGAGGCCGATGCGACGCCGTTTGTCGTGTCGCCGGATACAGTCAACGGTATCACCGGACGAGGAGGACACCACAATGAACAGGCAGACCCTGACCGACGCGCGCTACCACACCATCGGCTACATCGACACAGCGAAGGACGGCAAGCAGACCGCGCGGGACGTAGGGTACCGCGTGGTCGGTCATTACGACCCGCGCACGGATACCACCCGCGATGCGCGTCACCACATGGTCGGTCGCGGAAATCTGCTCGCTTCGCTGATTCCTTCCCGCTAACGGAGATGTCACGATGACGAATGGACTGGTTCACTTCATGCACGGCAAGGAGAGCGGCCCTGGCGGCAGCAAGATCACGGCACTGGCCGAGGTGGCAAGGGCACGTCGTTGGGATGTCGCCATCCTCGACTATTCTCATACGACCGATCCGGCCGCCCGTCTCGTCCAGCTGCTCGGGGCCTGCGCCGACGTACGCGGGCCCTTGCTGCTCGTGGGATCGAGCATGGGCGGCTGGGTTGCGGCCGAAGCGGCGGCCCGCCTTTCGGCGCATGGGGTGTTCCTGCTCGCCCCCGCCCTTTTCGTTCCCGGTTATGCGACCCAGGCCCCGCAAGTGCCGGCTGGGCGCACGGAGATCGTGCACGGCTGGGATGACGAGGTCATTCCTTGCGAAAACGCGATCCGCTTCGCACGCCTGCGCCACTGCAGCTTGCACTTGGTGCAGGGGGATCACAGGCTAGACACCTGCATTCCGCTGTTGCGTGAGCTGTTCGACGCCTTTTTGGCGCGCTGCAGCGCGGACCGCGCTGGGCAGGCACCGTGACGAAGCGGTTTCCGGCGCTCGGCAGGACGATTTCATCGAAAGGACGAATATGCACACGCATCAGCACGCAGCCGGCGAGCGCTTTGGCACTGCCGACCCCCTCTGGCCAGAGGTGATCGCCTGGATCGACGGCTTGCGCCATCAGGGCGAAACGATCCTGCCGTACCCGATCTCGCGCCTGCAGCGGCAATTCAGGATCGGCTATTCGCGCAGCTGCGCCCTTGTGGATGCGCTGGCGCTGGACAGGCACTGGACCATCGAGTTCACCGAGGACGGCAAGCGCTGCGCCTGCCCCCGTGCGCAGGCATGAGCAACGTCTTTCCGGATTGCCTGCGATTTGCCGGCCTGCTGTACGCGATCGACAGCGCTCCCCTCGAGCCCTACCTGGCCTCGCTTTCCACGCAGCCGCCAAGGCGGATTACGCCGTTCTCGCAACGCGGCTATGTCGCGACCTGGACGATCTACGAGGGTACCCTGTATCTGAGCGATATCACATCCCGCGATCACGCCATGCTGTTTGCCCATGCCGGCGCACCCGTGGCGGCATCCTGGTTCAGCGGTTTCATTCGCGGTTGGCGTGGCGATGGGCGCCGCACGGGCCCAACTGCCCGCAAATTCTGGGATGACGAGATCGTACTCGAGGTCGTGGCAGGGCGGGTCGCGCGGGAATGGCGGCTCGATCTCAGGGCCGTCCCGGATCAGACCAGCGAGGAGCGATACCAATCCCTACCGGCCTTTTTCTTCAGGCCATAAATACTTGCAATAAAGAAATTTATTAACCATACTATTAGTCATATTTAGTAACTTAGCTAGACATGAATCAGACCACCGTAGAAGAAGCAACCCGGTTCGGGGACGCTGTTGCTGCCTACCTGAGGCTGCACAGGCACGAATTGAAGAACTATGCGTGGCCGCTGTCCCCCATGGCCAGGAAGAAGGCCCGCGAATACGGGCTTCCAGTCGGCGACGAGGATGGCGGTGCGCGGGCGACGCAGGAGCTTCGCAAGGCTGTCGCGCAGCGGGTGCGGGAAGTGCACGGCTTGTCCGGCGTGCAGCGCGACGCCCGCATGGCGGAACTGTGCGGTTTCGTGATCCGGGTGTGGGGAGGGCTTGCCAGCAATAGCGACGACACCATCGAAGCCTATTCCAGGGTGTTCCTCGACGCTTGCCCTCCCGACCTGTCGGACATCCGGTCGCCCCGCCAGCTGCGCAGCCACGCGGGATGCGGCTTTCCCTTCAAGGGGATTTCCAGCTGGTCCAAATGGCTGAATTTTGTCTGGAGCGACTGGGCGCTGATCTACGATGCCCGCATCGGATTCGCACTGAATGCGATCCACTTTCGCGAAGGCGTCGACGCGCGCGCATTCCGCGTCCCCGATGGACGCGACGCACTGCTCAGCAAGATCGATACCCAATCACTGGCCGCACTGGGTTACCTGAAACGCCGCGGCGAGCAGGTCCCCGGACTGGCCATGGACAACAAGAAGCTCGTCCGGTGGATGGAGGCCGCTTTGGCACCCGCAGCGGAGACCTACGAATACTATCTGCTCGTCATGCAGCGCACTCGCGACGTGCTGGACCAGGAGGAGCCTTGCTCGCTCGTCGAGGCCGAAATGCTGCTGTTTTATTTATCCAACCGCCAGCTCGTCCGTGATCTGCTGGGCTCGCTTAGCAGTTCGATCTGAACGACGGGGGTCTGCCCTCTTCCTTGCAACCCATCGGATGCGGGCCGTGGCGTCACGCGTCCGAACGACAAACCATCGAGAACCAGGAACCATGAACGCGCACGACGAAGCAAAAATCATTCACAGGGTCGAGAACAACGCCTTCTCGAAAGACGAGCTGGTTTCGTATTACGAGAACATCAAAGCGCGCGGAGCAACTCCACGGGCATTGAAGGCTATCGAAAGCCGCCTGTACAAGGAGTATCCTCAGGCCGCCCGTTCCCTGTTCGGCGCCAAGGAAGAATATGCGGTGGAAGTGCTGACCCGCCTGTCGATTGCGCTGAAAGCGGACTTCGATTTCACTGCGAACAAGGTGGAAAACCATATCAAGACCGGCGGACACGAGATTTCAGGCACGGCATTCCTGTGCCGCTACCTCTCTTACAAGAATGCTGACAACCAGGGGGCCCAGCTTACCCTTGAGCAGGCGACGTTCGACAGCGAACTGCTGATCACCGTCGACCGCTACCAGACCAATGCGAAGGAACACAATTACCGCAATGGTGTGCAGTTCGGCATGGGCCAGTTCGAGGCCGCTGCCAACTTGTACCGCCAATATCTCGAAGAACTCGGCATACCGCGGCGGCGCCAGGCAGCGTGAACGTTCATGCCAGGACACCCAATGAATATCTTCCGTGCCGTGCCCCGCGCCGGCTTCGATCCGGCGCGCTTGCACACGCGGCACCCCGGCACGCGCCTGCCGGCAAACGTTCCCTATCTGGTCGATAACCTGTGGGAGTTCACAAGGCCGGCCAGCATGCCTTCCCGCCGCAAGAGCGTGTATGCCAGCCCGAGCGCCTCATTGGCGCTGGACGGTGCAGCGGGCGTCGGTCGAGCACAGGACGGCTTCGTTGCCTGCCGTGTCGTATGCCGCTATCCGCCGACATGCTTTCAGTTGTCGGTCACCGATGCCCGTTACCACCCGGACGTCAAGGCACTGCAAAAAGTGGTCCACGCAAGATTGGCTGACCTGGGCCCGGCCGGGCTCCAGGACAAGCTCGCGTTAGCGCCGCTGTTCGTCCCGGGGATGACGCCCGACGAACTCCATGCCGCCATGGAAGGCAATGCCGCGCTTCGCGATCTCGTGCAGGAATTGGCGGCCCTCGTCACTTTGTGGACGGGCACGCCGGATCCCGATGCCGGCGAACTCTTCTTCGAGATCGACGAGAACAACGTCTACAGCCTGCACCCCGTCGGGTAATTCGACTCTCGACAACGCAGCCCAGGTGCGCACGGGCTGGTCACTTGCACGGTGCGAGGTAGCCATCGCTCCCGGCAAGCCGCGCGCACCGGCCTGCGCCTGCATGGCGCGCGGCCTGCTTTTCCGGTGGCGACGGTGGATCACCCCAGGAATCCGATCGGCGGCGACACAGGCACTTTCAGAGCACACTCCTGCGCGAGCGCCTGCACGAAGGCGGCCGCCGAGCGGACCGGGCGGAAGCGGTTCTGGCGAACCACCGCCGAAAAATCGCCCGGGGTCAGATTGCGCAGCGCGCGCAGCCGGCCAAGCTCGGATTCGGTCGCCGGCGCCAGTTCCAAACCGACCAGGTAGCGCCCGAGCAGCAGCGCCGCCTGCCCGGGCAAAAGAAAATCGAAGCATACCTTCAGATCGAAGCGGCGCAGCGCCGCCGGATCGAGACCGGCCACCAGATTGGTCGATGCGATGAATACGCCGGAATAAACCTCCATCCGGGTCAGCATCTCGTTGACCATCGTGACTTCCCAGGACTGTCGTGCGCGTCCACGGTCCTGCAAGAAGCTGTCCACCTCGTCGATCAGCAGCAAGCCGTTTTCGCTTTCGGCCCGCTGGAATGCGGCGGCGATGTTCTTTTCGCTTTCGCCCACCCACTTCGAGACCAGATCGGACACCCTGTAAACCAGGAGCGGCATGTCCAGCCGCTCGGCCAGCCAACGTCCGTAGCCGGTCTTCCCGGTACCGGGGGGACCATACAGACACAGCCTGGCACAGCGGCTTGCGGCGATGCCGTCGGCAAGCTCCAGCAAGTGGGTGTCCGCATTCACCAGCGCGGCATCGTATTCGGGCGGCAGGCGCGCGGCCTCGCCTTGCCGCAAGGGCGCGTGACCCTGGGCTTCGAGCGACCGGTCGAGCAGGAATTCGAGTGCGCGGGCGGCGTGTGCCGGGTCGAGCCTGGCTCCGATGGTACGCACCACGTCGGCTGCACGGCTGACCACTGCGGGAGCCAGTTGCGGCGAGGATGCGACACGCCGGACTGCATCCTCGTCGAGCACGCCGGCGCAGGTTTCGCGCACCATCCGCTCGCGCTGCCTGCGCGGCGGCACCGGCATTTCGATGACCATGTCGAAGCGGCGCAAGAAAGCCGGATCGATGTTCTCGATCGTGTTCGACAGCCACAGGGTCGGGACGGTATTCTGTTCCAGCGTGCGGTTGAGCCAGGCCTTGCGCTTTTGCGCCGTACTCATGCGGCCGAACAGGCGGTCGCCGTCGTTGAAGACGTCTTCCACCTCGTCGAACAGGATCATGGCCTTGCGCTGGCCAAAAAAACTCTGCGCGGCGCGGAAAGCCCGCAGTCGGCGTTCGCCCAGGACCGGATCGCCGTCGGCGTCCTCGCTGGCGACGTCGAACAGTTCGCAGCCCAGTGCCTTGGCGAGCGCACGCGCCAGCTCGCTTTTCCCCGTGCCCGGTGCGCCATGCAGGAAAACGTTGACGCCCACGCGGCCAGTCGTCAGCGCCTGCTCGAGGTAAGGCGTCAGCAAGGCAAGAGAATCGTCGATATGCCCGTAGTCGGACAGCTCGAGAAGCGCCGGCGCGCTGGGGCTGACGGTATCCCTCAGCAGCGTCATCGCGTCCGCTTCCGCGCCCAGGATCAGGTCCGCGAAACTGTCGGACAGCAGGTCGAGCTTGCCGCGCAGGTAGCCGCTGCCGCCGCGGTCGACCGTCAGGAGGCCGGAGCGGGCAAGCACCCCATGGGCGCCGAGGGCGGTCTGTACGCAGCGGCGGTCGAGGTCCAGCACGGTTGCCAGTACATCGACGACTTTCACCGAATTGAGCTGGCCGAGGGTGTCCGCGCAATCGTCCAGGACCCGGTCATGGTGGATCAGCGCGGCGAACTCGAGGATCCGGCAGTCGGTGTCCGACAGTCCCACGAGCTGGGCAAGCCGCGTCATATTGGCCCGCAGGCCGGATGGCGGCGCCAGCCTGGCCGCACTGGCCTCGGCGGCGACGTGCAGTTCGCGCAACTGGCTGCGGACGGTCGCGTTGTCGAAGTCGAGTTCATCGTTATCGATCCAGTCGCCGACACCGACAAAACGGGCGACCGTATCTTCGGAAAACCCGTTACGCAGGACAAAGACTTTATGACCTGCCAACGGGACCAGGATGCGCAACATCCAGAGCTGGTAAATGGACTCGATCTGCTGGACTGGCGAAGGCTTGGAAGGACGGTGGCGTTGGGTTTTCATGAGACATCTCCTTGGAGAAATTCATCATAAGGACGCTTGCGACATTTCATGTCGCAGGGTAAGGGCCAAGCGTCGTTACGGCAGCAGGCCTGATCGACGCAGCCTTTCCTGAGCCAGAACGTCGAGGACGGCCGTTCCGGCGCGAACCCCGGACTGCATACTATGTGCGACGACGCTTGTCGCAGCCCAGTGCAGGATGGATACATCCAACCCGTACAGGAACACGCATGAACCAGCAGACCCTCAGGGACGGGCACAGCCAGAACATGGACGCCGTGCCTCTCGATCACGAAGCCATCGAACAGGCCGCCGCATTGATCTCCAGCGCTGATGCACTTGTAATCGCCGCCGGCGCGGGCATCGGGGTCGATTCCGGCCTGCCCGATTTCCGCGGCAACGCCGGCTTCTGGAAAGCGTACCCGGCGCTCGCGGCCGAAGGCACTGCCTTCATGGATATCGCGTCGCCGGCCGCGTTCCAGCGTACGCCACGCCGCGCCTGGGGCTTCTATGCACACCGGCTGGCGCTGTATCGCGCCACCATCCCGCACGCCGGATTCGGACTGTTGCGCAAATGGGGCGATGCGATGGCGCGAGGCAGCTTTGTGTTCACCAGCAACGTCGACGGTCAATTCCAGGAAGCTGGATTCGATCCGCTACGCATCGATGAATGCCATGGTTCGATCCACCACATGCAGTGCCTGGCGCCATGTTCCCAGGCGACATGGCCGGCGACCGGTTTTACGCCAACGGTCGACGCGGCGCGCTGCGAATTGCTCGGTGCGTTGCCGACGTGTCCACACTGCGGCGGCCTGGCGCGCCCGAACATCCTCATGTTCGACGACTGGGCCTGGGTGGACGCCAGGCGCGAAGCGCAAGCCGCGCGACGCCAGTGCTGGCTCGAGCAGGTGCGACGGCCGGTCGTCATCGAGATCGGCGCAGGCGTCAATATCGCGACGGTCCGCCACTTTGCGCACCGGATCGTGCTTCAGCATAAGGGGCCCCTCGTCCGCATCAACCCGCGCGAGCCGCATGTCAGCCACTTGCTCGGCGTCGGGATCGCCGGCGGGGCGCTGCAGGCGTTGACCGCCATCGATGCGATGCTGCCGGCATGACAGCGCTGGAGACGGCGACCGCGCCGCAGACGCTGTTTTACGAATTGGTCGAACTGGCCGACGTGATATTCGACATGCTGACCGGACCGGACGTGGCTGTCAGGCAGTGGTCGGCGTACGACATGGTGTACGTGCAAGTCGGGCGGCTGTGCCGCGACCTCGGCCAAGCGACTGGCCACCTTGGGCGTCCTTTCATCGACGTCAACGGCAAGATCGACACGCCGCGCATCGTTACGGCCAACGCTTGCCTGGCGCGGATCGGCCGGCATGTCCGCGTCATCGTCGACCTGCTTGGCCGCATCGAGCAGCATCGCCTGGTCATCTACGGAAATCCTGCGTTGCAGGACGTCATTCAGGCGCATTTTTTCGCCGGCAGTGCGTGGTACCAAATGTGCCAAGTGCAATTTTGCGCCGGCCACATCGCGCCCGATGGCCTCGTAATGGATCGCACGGCCTTGCTCATCGATCGTTATCCGGTCGATCGCGTAGCCGACATCCAGGGAAAGAATCTGTTGCAGCGCCAGAGGTTCCGTCTCTTGCCGATGCAGTCACGCGCGCCGCTGGAGTTAACGCGCCGGGACGTGCAAGCCAAACTGAATCGGGTGCATGCAGCCTTGCGCCAGTTTCTTCTTTCTCGTTCCCCGTCTGTCACGGCCCCCTTGCCACCAACGAGCCATCGGAAAGGCGCCGAAGCCACACTGCTCGTATGAACATTTCCATAAAGGAATTGCATGTTGACGGCCTATCCTTGATACTTCAATCTATTGCGTGTTCAACATCTCCTACGGCCAGCGCCTGTCATGCAAAAGAACGGTCCCGAACTCCTTTACTCTCCCAGCGACTTGACCACCTTCGTCGCCAGTCCGTTTGCCAGCTGGATGGCGCGCTTCGCGCTTGAACATAAGGACGAACTGCCGCCGGAAGACGCTCCGGACGCCTTGATGACACTGCTCGCCGAACGCGGCCTCGCGCACGAGAAGAGCAAGCTGTCGCTCTTGCGCGCAAAAGAACTGAACATCGTCGAGATCGCGACGAGCGGTTCGCGCACTGCCCGCGCTGCGGCGACGCTCGAAGCCCTGCAATCGGGCGCCGACGTCGTTTATCAGGCCTACCTGGCGCTGGCGCCATTCGCCGGCGTGGCGGATTTCCTGATCAAGGTACCGGGCTCTTCCGCGCTAGGCGATTGGCATTATGTCGTGTGGGACACCAAGCTGTCGTCCACCGTCAAGCCCGATTATTTGTTGCAGATGTGCTGCTACGCCGAGATGCTGGAATCGATCCAGCAGCGTATGCCGGGTACGCTGACCGTGGCCCTTGGCAACGGCAAGGACGTATCATTCAAGACCGCTGACTATTTTTCCTACTACCGCTGCATCAAAGCCGACTTTTTGCAAGCACAAGCCGATTTCGACTGCGCTGCGCAACCGGATCCAGCCGATTCCGATGCGTGGGGGCGCTGGTCGGACCATGCGAATAGCTTGTTACTGGAACGCGACCACCTGATTCAAGTGGCAAATATTCGTAAGAGCCAGATTGCACGCTTGACGGCTGCAGGTATCACGACGATGAGCCAATTGGCGGATGTATCGCCCACGGCCGAGATAAGGGGCATCAATCCGCAAGTCTTGGCGAAGCTGCGGGCACAAGCCCGCATCCAGCGCGACAGTGCGGATCGCGCAACGCCGCTTTTCGAAATCCTGACGGCGCCGAACCAAGGGTTGGAATTGCTGCCGCCGCCGTCGGCGCTGGACGTGTTCTTCGATATCGAAGGCTTTCCGCTCGAACGGGGCGGCCTGGAATATCTCTGGGGCTGCACCTTTTTCGATGACGCTCGACAGCGGCAATTCATCGATTTCTGGGCGCACAACGCCGAACAAGAGAAACAGTGTTTCGCCGATTTTATCGGATGGGCGTATGCGCGCTGGCAGCAGGATCCGTCCATGCACATCTACCATTACGCGAGTTATGAAATCACTGCCTGCCGCAAACTGATGGGGCAGTACGGCATCTGCGAAATGGAAGTCGATGAGCTGCTGCGTAACAACGTCTTCGTCGACCTCTACAAGGTCGTCAAAGGCTGCTTGCTGCTCGGCGAGCCGCGCTATTCGATCAAGAACGTCGAGCACCTTTACCGCGAACGGCGCAGCACGGAAGTTGCCAATGGCGGCGATTCGGTCGTCGCCTACGAAGCGTGGCGGACACGATTCGCGCTCGATCACCCGGGCATTCCACCCGCACGGGATGCATGGCGACAGTACGACATACTGGCCAACATTCGCGCTTACAACAAGGACGACTGCGACTCGACGCAAGAACTGGTGGATTGGTTGCGCCAGCAGCAGCACGTGCATGGCATCGTCTACCGGACGCCGCACGATGACGCGGCGGGCGAGGAAGCGCAGCCGGTGCACGACACCCCCCGCGTCCATGTCGATCTGCTCGCGATGGCCATGCGCGAACGGGCCGCGGGCGCGGGCGCTGCCGATGCCGATGCCACCGACGTCCCGCTGGCCGAGACCTTGGCGTGGCTGGTCGAATTCCACCGGCGCGAAAGCAAGCCCCTGTTCTGGCGCCTGTTCGACCGGATGGGCCAATCCGAAACCGAGTTGTTCGACGACCTCGATTGCATTGCCGGATGCCTGCGTACCGGGCGCGCACCATTCAAATTGGCACCGAAGGACAGGAATCTGGTTTATGAGTACCAGTTCGATCCCGACCAGGAATGCAAGGGACTGTCCGGCAAATATCACGTGCTCGATGCCGGCGACAAAGTCGATGTTGCACTGCTGGATTCAGCCCGGGGACTGCTACTCGTGAAAGCCAGGGCGGAGCCACCCGCGCGCATGACGCTGGTCCCCGACGAATTCGTGAATCCGCACCCTATCCCAGCCGCCATCGAGACGGTGCTGACGCATTATGTGGCCACAGCCGGGACCGGCGACTCGGCCATCCGGGACTTCCTGCTACGCCGACCGCCGCGCATCCGCCATATCACCGCCGGGCAAGCACTCGTCACCGCCAGCACGGGTGCCGAACGGCTGAAGGAAATCATCGCTGCCGTCAGTGGCTTGCAGCAGTCTTGCCTCACCATTCAAGGACCGCCAGGGACCGGGAAAACGTACACGGCGTCGCGTGTCATCGCCGAACTGATGCGTCAAGGGAAAAAGGTCGGCATCAGCAGCAACAGCCATAAAGCCATCAACAATCTGGTGTTGCGAACAGCGGAAGTGTGTGCCGAAGAGAATATCGCAGCGACGTTTGCATGCACAAAAGACACCGATCCCAAAATCCAGCAGCTCGGCGTGGCGGTCATCGCCAACAAGGATCTGATTGGTCGGCTCCAGCCCGGGTGTGTGATCGGCACGACGGCATGGGGTTTTTGCCGTCCTGAGCTCGAACAACAATTCGACTATTTGTTCGTCGACGAAGCAGGCCAGGTCAGCGTCGCCAATCTGGTCGGCATGAGCAACGCTGCACAAAACATCGTGCTGATCGGCGACCAGATGCAATTGGGCCAGCCGATGCAAGGCACGCACCCGGGCGACAGCGGCAAGTCCGCGCTCGACTACCTGATGGGTGAGCAGGCCACGATTGCCAACGATCGCGGCATCTTCCTGGACACCACGGTACGCATGCACCCGGCCGTAAATAAATTTATCTCCAGTGCGATTTACGACGGCCGCCTGCAAGCCGCCGACGGCAATGAGCGCCAGGTGGTGCGCGTGCCGGAGGGATATGCCGGTCCCCTGGACCAGCCGGCGGGTATCGTCGTGGTTCCGGTACGGCACGCGGGCAACAGCCAGGCCAGCGATGAAGAAACCGAGGAAATCGCCCTCATGGCCGCCGAACTGCTGACGCGTACGCTGGTCGACAAGCGCGGGGACGAACGCCGGGTCGGCTGGGACGACATGCTGTTCGTCGCGCCCTATAACTTTCAAGTCAATAAGCTCAGGGCCCGCTTGTCCCGCCTACCCGGCGGCGCTGCTGCCATGGTCGGCACGGTGGACCGGTTCCAGGGCCAGGAGGCGCCCGTCGTGTTCGTGTCGATGTGCAGCAGCGACGCCAACGATGCGCCGCGTGGCATGGACTTCCTGTTCGACGAGCGGCGCTTGAACGTGGCAGTGTCGCGCGCGCAAAGCCTCGCCGTGGTCGTCATGCATCCGGCGCTGGCCACGACCAAGGTCGCCAATCCGGCACAAATGCGCAAGGTAAACCTGCTGTCGCGGTTGCTCTTGAAGCAGTAATGCATATCATCGTGCAACGATGTTCCAAGTCTGAGATCCTCCCCCCCCCCTTCCTCCGCTCTGCCGGGACGGTGGCCAATATCGCGAGCTCGACATCCTCGAACGCTTGCGCGGCTGACCGCCGCACGGCTTCGACGCCGTCCACAACATCTCGCGATACACGCTACGCGGCGGACGCTCCACCCACGGCGAAATCGACATCATCGTGCGGGCGCCATACGGTGCGAAGCCATTGATGGAAGCGAAGGCGGGGCTGGTCGTTCTGCGCGACGCCACGGTCTTCAAGCGGTCCACTTCGCATTTCGCCACCCGCGCAGCGCGCCGCAATCCTGTCCGCGGCTTCAGGCCGGCGCGGTTCGGCAGGTCGGTAGCGGGTCGCGCAACACTGACCTGCGAGCAGGAAGCAGGGATTACGCAGTCACGAGTGAATGTCCAGCAGGGCCGCCAGTCGAGCCACGAAGCGCACTTCGCTGGCGAGAACATCGGCGGCCCCGCCGGCATCGTCCTTCGGCACCGCAATCCCGTCGACAATGAATTTGGGCGTCTCGTCCCCCATCCAACGATCGTGGCAGCGCTGTATATCCGGCTCTTCAGCCAGCGGATAAAGTAGCCCGCCCACCACCAGCTGCTTGCCGGGCCGGTGTTCGAAATGGCTCATGTAGGTCGCAATCTGGAAGAAGTCCTCGCGGTCCACATCGCCCATGCCGTACCGACCGCTCCCCAGAAAGTTCATGCGCTTGTATTTCGTGTCCAGAACCACGACACGGCGCCCGTCCTCGTGCGCCATGACGATGTCGGGAATGATGCTGCGCTCGTAGAAGCGGCCCGCATGCAGCCGGATCGCAGGCGAGGACACGCTCCATTCAGGAAAATGCAGCGCCAGAAGCTTGCCCACGTAGATTTCGAACAGCTCGGCGACGTTGACCAGCAGTCCCGCCATGCCCGTGCTCCCGTCGGGCGCGTCGCGCGCGCTATCGAGCTGGATGATCACCTCCGCAAGACGGAGCACTTTCCGGTACGGTGCGAAGATCGGGTTGGCCAACGCTTTCTCTGTTTTGGCTTGGCGAATGGTGGCGGCATCGACCGCCTTGTTCCGACGCAGGCTGACCAGTTTCATACGTACATGAGCAATACGCAGCAGCATCCCGGCGCCTCCGCTTCGGTCGATGACCTGGATCGCCTTGGCCAGTACGTCGATGATAGACTGGCTCGGCAGCTGTTCGCGCGCCACACTCGCTACCCGGCCCGCAAACGGCAAGTCCTCCCGGATAAAACGTGGAATGTCGATTCGTCCGCGGACCACATGTTCGTGATGCCGAATACTGCGGTAAGCTTTGGGCAAGCCGAGCAGGTGGGCCTTTTCCAGCGCCTGCACGAACATCATGAAGATCAGGGCGCGTGCGTAATCCGGCTTGCTGGCGTCGATTCGTTCGGCTGGCGAGGTCCAATCGTCGACGTAGATATCGTTCGAAAAATTCAGCATGCGCTGCACGAATGCATCGCCGAACCGCGAACGGATCTCGAACCGGTGCTTGTGGTATGTGACACTGCCGACGTAATTGCCGGTCTGAGCCACCCATCCGGCTTCGGCCTCCTCCGTCAAGGCCAGGATCAACGCGTCGTCCTGATTACGCTTGCCGCGCTTTTCCTCATCCCCGTCATGGAACGAAAACAGATAATTGCCGGCCGCCTGGTAGCCGCCGAGTGTGAGGGGCGGCAACACGCCCGGCTTCTTTGGAAAATCTCTTACCTTGACTTGGCCGCCCAGCGGATGCGAGCGGCAATTGTCGTGCAATGCAATCATTCGTCGGCCACTGGCTCATCCTTCTTTGCAGCCGAGCTCAGCGAGAAGATCTTGCGCGCCTCTTTTACCCGGGCTGCAATCTGCTCTGGACTGTATTCGGCGCGAAGGTATTCGGACAATAGTGGCTCGATCCGCGTGTCGAACAGCTGCCGCATCGACGTATCGCTGACGCCGCGGCCCGCAATCGTCATGAAGTAGGCGTGACCGATTTCATAGTCCTGCCCCAGTTTCAACGTGAAGCGTATGAACTTGTTCAGCTGTTCGCAGATGGCCACGTACGCGGAAGCATGCTTATCACCGGCAACCGCTTCGCGGATCACCTCGTAGTCGCAGCCGGTCCTGACCCAGGCGAAGCGCCGCCTCAAGGCCATGTCGAAACTGTCGACGCTGCGGTCAATGTCATTCATGGTGCCGATGAAGTACAGATTGGCCGGAACGCCGAATCTTCCCTCCCCCTCGCCCGCCATGTAGCCGTATTGGGTGGTCACGCGCAGGCCGGTTTCGTTGCCTTCCAAGTCGAAATCGATGCGTTTCGATTCCTCGAGACATACCAGGACTTCCCCCAGCACCCGTGACAGTTCTGCACGGTTGATCTCGTCCGCCACGAAGTAGTAGGTACGCGGCTCCTTTTCCCCACGCATCCGGTCTTCGCGCAAAGCATCCGTAGCCCTCTTGCAGAAGCGCCTGAACACGCCGGGCATGACTACCAGTGCGATCCCACCGCCCGCCACATTGACCGGCTTGAGGCCTTCGATAAAGTCCTCATACGAATAGCTCGGGTGGAACTGCACGATCTCGCACATATCGTCGAACTTGTGGCCGTCGGCTAGTATGCGTTGCTCGATCGCTTCGTTGACCCGGTGCGTCTTGCCGGTTCCGGGCGGCCCGTAGTACACCACGTTCTTCTGCTCGAAGTCGAGCGAGAGACCGAAACGCTGGTAAAGAAAGCCAGTCATCTTCTGGCTCACCTCAAACTCACGAGTCAGACGAATCTCGTCGTCGTCAAGCTTGCGTCCATCGGCCAGGGTCCATTCGCGAAGCTCGTCGATGCTCCAGGAGCACGCGTCCTCGATACTCACGCTCCATTCTGCCGTAAGCTGTTCCTTGATCGCCTGGGTCGCCCGGTAGCCCTTCAACTTGTCGCGGATGCCCAGGAAGGTGCCAATGCGGGCAATCACTTCATTCTTGTACAGCGCCAGCAGCTGGCCAGGGTTGTACATGTAAGCGACTTTGCGCGCGAAGTTGGTCTCGAGCGGCCGCAGGTCCGGGCGTGAGTCGTAGTTCGCAAGGGCCACCAGGACAGGGCGGACATTTTTTTCGAAGAAATCGTTCGCCGTCGGAAGCCCCACCTCGGCCCGGGCTGCGCGGCCGTTGTTCGGCCCGGGGATCGAGAATCGTAGCGCCTCGTTCGGCTGGCCGTTCTCAGGCTTGATGCGGTAGATTCCATAGCCCGCGCTGCTGGCCGGCCGGAATCGCCCACAACGCGTGGTCCGGCGTTCGATGAGATTGGTGAAGTAGATGCCGCCCCCGTCCCGGAGCAGGTTGGTATAGCGCTCGAGCGCCAGGGTGTCTACCGGATCGCTTCGCTTCCAGTCGAGGAACAAGCGCCACTCCTCGGCGACGCGTTCATCCAGCCGCTTACCCTTGAATTCGTGCCAATCGCGCCGCAAGGTGTCGCGGCTCGCTGCGTCGCCGTCTCGTGCCTCCATCGATGCTTCAGCCATGGTCATTGCCCTCCCAACACCGAGTTACGTGCCTCGACAACGCGTTGCAAGGCAAGCTCTGGCTGAAACCCTTCAATCAGGAGATTGAGGATTTCGCTCTTCTCATCGTTGCTGAGGTCCGCGTAAGTCGGTCGATTGGCCGAATAATGTTCCCAGCGCATTTCTTTCGCCTCTTGATAGCTGCGGCGCTTTTTCGGGGCGGCCACGAGCTTCGCATCGTGAACATAAGCGTCCAGCTTCGCCCGCGCGATCGACCAGTCGAACGCTGCGACGGAGCGCCGGTCCGTTTCCCAGTCACCCTTGTAGCCTTCGCTTGGCCGGCCCGTGCTCCTGCTTACGGCCAGGCAGGCAAGATTCGGATATCCGCTCGCGACGCAGAAACTCTCAACGAACAATAGCTTCATGCCGATCCCGATCGGAACGGCATGTTGAAGTTCTTCGTCATGCGGATCTAGTGCCTTCGCCTGCGCCAGAATGTCCGAATAAAACACTGCAGCGCCTTGGGTCACAAGCGCATGCGCGACGAGCGCCGTGTACAGACGGGTGCCTACATGGATGTCATTGAGTGTAAATTCGGAGATGTCGACTGGTTGCTGCGCCACTGTCATGTAAAACCTTGTGGTATTGAAGGAGTAGTGCATTTCGCCTACGGCAATTGCAAAACTATAACATCGATAACATTAAATTGCACTGATGCACCTTTTCTTGCGGCCGGCAAACGCAGAGGTCCACGGCAACCGTCCAACCCCAGCCGAGTTGAGCGCCAATTTTTGAACCGACACAAGTTGACCCGTCCCTGGGACGTCGATGCCTATGAAAAAGCTCGCCGAAGCGAGCCTTTTAAAATCGCACAAGCGGAATTTCCACCTAGAAACCCTACTCCCACTCAATCGTCGCCGGCGGTTTCCCCGAAATATCATACACAACGCGATTCAACCCACGCACCTCGTTGATGATCCGGTTCGACACCCTTCCCAGCAGATCGTGCGGCAGGTGCGCCCACTGCGCCGTCATGAAGTCCAGCGTCTGCACGGCGCGCAGCGCGACGACGTATTCGTAGGTGCGGCCGTCGCCCATCACGCCCACCGATTTCACCGGCAGGAAGACGGCGAACGCCTGCGACGTCGCTTCGTACCAGTTCACCGGCGCCTTGCCGGCGTCGATGCCCGGCACCATCGGCGCCACGAACGGGGTGTTGCGCAGTTCTTCGATGAAGATGGCGTCCGCTTCGCGCAGCAGGTCGGCGTATTCGCGTTTCACTTCGCCGAGGATGCGCACGCCCAGGCCCGGGCCCGGGAACGGGTGGCGGTAGACCATGTCGTGCGGCAGGCCCAGGGCCACGCCCAGCTTGCGCACTTCGTCCTTGAACAGTTCGCGCAGCGGTTCCAGCAGTTTCAGGTTCAGGGTTTCCGGCAGGCCGCCCACGTTGTGGTGGCTCTTGATGGTCTGGCCCTTCTTGCCCTTGCCGGCCGACTCGATCACGTCCGGGTAGATGGTGCCCTGCGCCAGCCAGCGCGCGCTGGTCAGCTGCTTGGCTTGTTCCTGGAACACTTCGACGAATTCGCGGCCGATGATCTTGCGCTTCTGTTCCGGGTCGGTCACGCCGGCCAGGTGGCCCATGAACTGGTCGGACGCATCGATGCGCAGCACTTTCACGCCGAGGTTCTTCGAGAACATGTCCATGACCATCTTGCCCTCGTCCTTGCGCAGCAGGCCGTGGTCGACGAAGACGCAGGTCAGCTGGTCGCCGATGGCGCGGTGGATCAGGGCGGCGGCCACGCTCGAGTCGACGCCGCCGGACAGGCCGAGGATGACTTCGTCGGTGCCCACTTGCGCGCGGATCTTCTCGACGGCTTCGCCGATGTAGTCCGGCATGTTCCAGTCGCTCTTGCAGCCGCAGATATCGTGCACGAAGCGGCCGATGATGGCTTCGCCCTGGGTCGTGTGCGTGACTTCCGGGTGGAACTGCAGCGCGTAGAAGCCGCGCTCTTCGTCGGCCATCGCGGCGACCGGGCAGGACGGGGTCGAGCCCATCAGCTTGAAGCCTTCCGGCATTTCCAGGACCTTGTCGCCGTGGCTCATCCAGACCTTCAGCATGCCGTGGCCTTCGTCGGTGACGAAGTCGTTGATGCCGTTCAGCAGCTTGGTATGGCCGCGGGCGCGCACTTCGGCGTAGCCGAATTCGCGCACTTTACCGTTCTCGACCTTGCCGCCCAGCTGGGCCGCCATGGTCTGCATGCCGTAGCAGATGCCCAGCACGGGCACGCCCAGCTCGAACACGGCTTGCGGGGCGCGCGGGGAGTCGCCTTCCAGCGTCGAGTTGTGGCTGCCGGACAGGATCACGCCGGACGCGCCATAGTTGCGGACGAACTCGTCGCCGATGTCGTACGGATAGACCTCGGAGAACACGCCGGCGTCGCGGACGCGGCGGGCGATCAGTTGCGTGACCTGGGAACCGAAGTCGAGGATGAGGATTTTGGAGTGCATGTATGGAGCGAAATGGATGTTCGTCGGCGCCCGTTGGCGCCAACATGATTCACGCGTCATGGTGGGCACGGGGTGCCCACCCTACGATACGAAAACGCGGCCGACCAGGCCGCGTCTCGTGGCTTACTCGGTACGGTAGTTCGGCGCTTCTTTGGTGATCTGCACGTCGTGGACGTGCGATTCACGCATGCCGGCCGAGGTGATCTCGACGAACTCGGCTTTCGCACGCAGTTCCTCGATGGTCGCGCAGCCGCAGTAGCCCAGCGACTGGCGCACGCCGCCGACCAGCTGGTAGATGATCGCCAGCACGCTGCCCTTGTAGGCGACGCGGCCTTCGATACCTTCCGGCACGAACTTCTCGGCCTTCGACTGCGATTCCTGGAAGTAGCGGTCAGCCGAGCCTTCCGCCATCGCGCCCAGCGAACCCATGCCGCGGTAGGACTTGTACGAACGGCCCTGGTACAGGATCACTTCGCCCGGCGCCTCGTCCGTGCCGGCGAACATCGAACCCATCATGACGGTGTGCGCGCCTGCCGCCAGTGCCTTCGAGATGTCGCCCGAGTAGCGGATGCCGCCGTCGGCGATGCAGGGCACGCCCGTGCCTTCCAGCGCTTCGGCCACGCTCGAGATCGCGTAGATCTGCGGCACGCCGACGCCGGCGACGATACGGGTGGTGCAGATCGAGCCCGGGCCGATGCCGACCTTGACCGCATCCGCGCCGGCCTCGACCAGTGCGCGGGCCGCGGCGGCGGTGGCGATGTTGCCACCGATGACGTCGACTTCAGGGTAGTTCTCTTTGATCCATTTCACGCGGTCCAGGATGCCTTGCGAGTGGCCGTGGGCGGTGTCGACCACCAGCACGTCCACGCCGGCCTTGACCAGCAGGTCCACGCGTTCCTTGTCCTTCTCGCCCACGCCCACTGCGGCGCCCACCAGCAGCTTGCCCTGCGCGTCCTTGGATGCGTTCGGGTGCTCGTGCGACTTCAGGATGTCCTTCACGGTGATCAGGCCGCGCAGCTCGAACGCGTCGTTGACGACCAGCACGCGCTCCAGGCGGTGCTTGTTCATCAGGCGCTTCGCCTCGGCCGTGTCGGCGTCTTCGTTGACGTACACGAGCTCTTCGCGCGGGGTCATCTTGGTGCGCGTTTCCGCATCCAGGTCTTCTTCAAAGCGCAGGTCACGGTTCGTGATGATGCCCACCACCTGCTTGCCCTCGACCACCGGGAAGCCGCTGAAGCCGTGCTGGTGCTGCAGGGCGATGACGTCGCGGATCTTCATCGTCGGCGGGACGGTGATCGGATCGCGCAACACGCCGGCTTCGAAACGCTTGACGCGGGCCACTTCACGGGCCTGGTCGACCGGGCGCAGGTTCTTGTGGATGATGCCGATGCCGCCCTCTTGCGCCATTGCGATTGCAAGGCGGGCTTCGGTCACGGTGTCCATGGCCGCGGAGAGCAGCGGAATGTTCAGCGAGATATTCCGGGTCAGCTTGGTACGCAGGGACGTGTTGGCCGGGAGGACGTTGGAGTAGGCCGGGACGAGCAGCACGTCATCGAACGTGAGTGCTTTCTGGAGGAGACGCATAGTTTATTTCCTATAGGCGCAAAAGCGAATTATACAGAAACTCCAGGAAAACGTCGCAACATTGCCAAAAAAGGCCATAAATAGCAAAAAGCCATGAATTGACAGGCCCGGTCAACCATGGCGAAATCGCGTATGTGATCCAAGGAAATACTGACCGACAATTCGATGACCCCGACGACTTTCCCGCGGCTGCGTGCCGGCCTACCTCTCCTGCTGGTTCTGATGGCGGCCCCCGCCTTCGCACAGTACTCCTGGATCGACGACAAGGGCACACGCGTGTTCTCCGACCGCCCGCCCCCGGCCGGCACGCCCGAGGCGCGCATCCTGAAAAAGCCTCGGACGCTCGATGCGTTGGCGCCGTCCGCCGCACCTGCCACTGCCCCTGCCCCTGCTTCTGCCCCGGCCGAGCCCGCCAAGGCGGCGCCGACGCTGGCCGAGCGCGAAGCGGACTACCGCAAACGCCAGGCGCAGCAGGCCGAAGCGGAAACGAAGGAGCAGCTGGCGGCGCACAAGCAGACGATGCAGATGGAGCGCTGCAAGAGCCTCAAGCGGCGCGAGATGACGCTGACGGCGGGAACGCGCCTGTCGGAGTACGACGAAAAGGGACAGCGGAGTTTTGTCTCGGACGAAGAGCGGGCGCGCAGGCTGGCGGAGACGCGCAGGATGCAGGGAGCCGAGTGCCAGTAACCCCGTAAAACAAGACCAACGGTCGTTCCCGCGAAGGCGGGAACCCAAGCCGAGCATCGGAACCCCGTATCCCTGAAACACTCCGGCACGCTATCGACGTTGCGACTTCGGTGCTTCGGCATGGGCTCCGGCCTTCGCCGGAGCGACGGCAGCGTTACTTCGCCGCTTCCTTCTTCGCCGCCCGCTTGCGGCGCGAATCCTTCGGATCCGCCACCAGCGGCCGGTAGACCTCGATGCGGTCGCGCTCGCGCAGCACCGTGTCGAGCGTCTTCTTCTTCGCGTAGATGCCCACGGGCTGCGTCACCAGGTTGATCTCCGGATGGGCCTGCAGCACCCCGCTCTGCTCGATGGCCTGGCCGATGGTCGTGCCGGGCGCCACCTGCATGCCTTCCAGGTATTCGAACGTGCCGGCTGCGTACGACACCCAGACCTGGACGCCGGCCGTATCAGCCATACACGACCTCGGCCCGCTTGCAGAAGGAATCGACCATCGTGTTGGCGATCATGCCGAACACGGGG
This sequence comes from Massilia sp. YIM B02763, assembly GCF_030412015.1. GTDB lineage: Bacteria > Pseudomonadota > Gammaproteobacteria > Burkholderiales > Burkholderiaceae_D > Telluria. Next base: position 361,696 of record NZ_JASNRD010000001.1, read on the forward strand.
CCGACGATCTGTTCCAGGATGATGCTGGAGAACTCGTACTGCATGTCGAAGTCGATCTTGCAGGCGTCCTCGCGCAGCGACTTGAAGCTCCACGTCGCTTCCAGCATCTTGAAAGGTCCGTCGACGAGATGCATCTTCATCTGGGCCGGACGCTGGTTGTGGTTCGCCGTCGTGAAGCTCTGCTTCACGCCATGGAAGTTGATCTGCAGGCAGGCGGTCAATTTCTCGTCGCTGCGTTCGATCACTTTCACGCCGCTGCACCAGGGCAGGAACTTGGGATAATCCTCGACCTTTGCGACCAGGTCGAACATCTGCTCGGCGCTATAGCCTAAGAAAACTGATTTGTGCACTACTGCCATTGGTCAACCGTTTGTTATGATGTTGGTGTGGTTTGCCCTGCGAGGGCGACAACCGTAGTTTAACCGACGCGCGCATTTTAGCTATTTCATGAGTATTATTGATAATAAGAAAGCCTTTTTCGACTACTTCATCGAGGACCGCTACGAGGCCGGCCTGGTGCTGGAAGGCTGGGAAGTGAAGGCGATCCGCGAGGGACGCGTGCAGATCAAGGAGGCCTATGTCGTCGTGCGCAACGGCGAGCTGTACTTGTTCGGCGCCCACATCAGCGCGCTCTCTTCCGCCTCCGCCTGGAGCCATCCGGAAGCCATCCGCACCCGCAAGCTGCTGCTGCACAAGGCCGAGATCGACAAGCTGGTCGGCAAGGTGGAGCGCTCCGGCTACACGCTGGTGCCCCTGAACCTGCACTTCAAGGCTGGCCGCGTGAAATGCGAAGTGGGCCTGGCCAAGGGCAAGAAGCAGCACGACAAGCGCGACACCGAGCGCGATCGCGATGCCAAGCGCGAGATCGAAAAGGCGATGAAGAACAACCGTCGTTGACGGACTGTACCGGCGCCGCGGTCACGCGGGCGCCGGCAAACGTGCGGACGGCCACGGGCCGCCTCCGGATCACGCCGCGGTGGCCGAGCCGTCCACCTTGCGCTCCACCGCTCCCGCCAGCAGCGAGGCCACGAAGCTGGCCGCCACCATCACCGCCAGTCCCGCCGCCAGCCTGGTCGCACTGCCGAACAGCAGCGGCGTCACGAGCCCGGACACCAGCGCGAACGACATCATCTGGATGAACGACAGCAACGAGGACGCGAGGCCGCGATTGTGCGGGAACAGGCCCAGCGCCGTCACCTGGATCGCCGGCATCGCCACCGTCAGGCCGAACGTGAACACCATCAGGGGCAGCACTGCCCAGGGCACCGCCACGCGGTCCGACACGGCCGCCGCATAGCCCAGGTTGGCCACGCAGGCCAGCGCCATCAGGCCGTAGCCGATGCGGCGCAGGCGCGCCGGCGGCACCTTCGTGGCGCGCTTGCCGCCCCAGGCCGAACCGGCCACCATGCCGCCCACGAGCGGGAAGAACATCCAGCCGAACGCCGTCTCCGGCAGGCCCAGGATCTCCATGACGAAGTTGGCGGCGGCGCCGATGTAGATGGCGATGCCGGCGAACGCCAGGCCCACCGACAGCGACAGCAGCAGGAACTGCGGATGGCGCAGCACCTTGCCGTAGTTGGCCAGGATCGCCATGCCGTGGAAGGCGTGGCGCTTTTCGCGCGGCAGGCTTTCCGGCAGCAGCTTCCACACCACCAGCATCATCAAGAGCGCGAACAGCGACAGGAACACGAAGGTCGCGCGCCAGCCGAAGGTCACGTGCAGCCAGCCGCCCAGCACGGGCGCGATGGCCGGCGCCAGGCCGAACACCATCAGGATGTGGGACATGACGCGCTGCGCGTCGGCGCCGTTGAAGCGGTCCTGGACGATAGCCTGGCCGACGACGGAACCGGCGCCCGCCGACAGGCCCTGCAGCGCGCGGCACACGAGCAGCCAGCCGAACGACGGCGCCAGCACGGCGCCGGCCGAGGCGCCGACATAGACGGCCAGCGCGACGAGGATCACGGGACGGCGGCCGAAGGAATCGGACAGCGTCCCGTAGAACAGCATCATGAAGGCGAAGGTGAACAGGAACACGGACAGCGTCTGCTGCACGGCGACGGCGCCGACGCCGAATTCCTGGCCGATTGCGGGAATCGACGGCAGGTAGGTATCGATCGCCAGCGGGCCCACCATGCTGAGGCAGGCGAGGATGGCGGTCAGTAGTCGTTGCATAGGAATGCCTTTCAAAACTCGGCACTGCACCATGCAAGTCCGAAAGGCAGCATTCTACCGCGTCGCCCCTGCGCTGGCAGGGGTCCAATCGATTGGCGCCACGGCAGCATTCGCGCTATTGGGTCCCTGCCTGCGCAGGGACGACGGCGCACGCGTTCGCGGTCAATTCGGCCGGTACAGCGACATGCCAAAACGCTCCGTGCGCGGCATCCAGTTGCCCTGGTAGTCGGCCGATACGAGCACGCGTTCGGCGCGGCCCACGATCAGCTTGCGCGGCACCAGGCCGATCACGCGCGAGTCGGCGCTGTTGTCGCGGTTATCGCCCAGCATCAGGTACTGCCCTTGCGGGATGGTGACGGGACCGAAGGTGCGCGGCGCCATCACGTCCGGGATCAGCTGGATGTGGCGGCGCGCGCCGTTGAACGATTCCGCCAGCTGCACGGCGCGCACGGCGGATCCGCCCACGGAATCCATCGAGTGCTCGACGACGTGGTAGTCGGCGCCGCGGCCGTTGATGTAGAGGCGCTCGTTGCGCATCTCGACCACGTCGCCGGGCAGCGCGACGAGGCGCTTGATCAGGAGTTCGCCGTCGCGCGGCGAGCGGAAGGTGACGATGTCGCCGCGCTGCGGTTCGCCCAGGCGGGCCAGCACGACGTCGGTGAGCGGCACCTTCAGGTCGAAGGCCACGCGGTTGACCAGCACCACGTCGCCTTCCAGCAGGTTCGGATGCATGGACGAGGACGGGATCGGATTCCAGTCGGCCACCGCGGTGCGGAACACGCCGAACAGGACGAGAAACGCCAGAAAGCCTTTGTTATTCCGGATCAGGTTCTTCACCGCGCACTCCTTGTTGTCGTTATGGTTCAACAGGATTTATACGCGGGTTGGGCGGGACGATGCTTAACAGAAGATTAAAGCACCAATACATACGTCGGTGTCGGCGATGCGGTAGGGTGGACAGCTCCGCTGTCCACGCGTCCGACCGTCCCCTGCGCGACCGCAACGTCGATTCGGACTCCTGTTGGACGCGTGGACGGCAAGCCGTCCACCCTGCCCGTCTCGCACGCTATTTCGCGTGCTCGTGCGGTGACTTCAGGGGCCGCGACCAGTACCAGCCGATCGTGAGCACGGGAATGGCCAGCGCGACGACGGACACCATGTCCCACACGCCGTCGCCCAGCAGCGCCGACAGCAGGCCCACGACCGTCACGATGCCCAGCAGGACCGGTGCCAGCCAGATCTGCCTTGCCGTCTTCATCGCGCATCCCCTTCGCGCACCAGCGCCGGCGCGCGCAGGCCAGCGGCGCGGCGTGCCTCCTTCTCCGCCTTCTGCGCCGCGCGACCGCGCTTGACCCACAGGTACAAGCCGCTGCCCAGCACGATGATGGTGGCGACGTCCAGCAGCGCCCACAGGAACTGCATGCCGGCCCCGCCGTAGTCGCCGAAGTGCAGCGGCTGCGAGACCAGCAGCGCCGTCAGGTACCACGGCAGGTTGCGGCGGTCGGTGATCTGCGCATTGGTCGCGTCGACCAGCACGGGCTTGTACAGGCGCGACGTCAGGGCCTGGTCGCCGTGCATGTAGACGCCGTAGTGGTGCGGCGTGGCGAACGGCGTGCCCGGGAAGGCGATGAAGCCGACCTTCATGCCCGGCTCCGCGCTTTCCGCGCGCTTCACCGAGGTCTCCATCGACGCCAACGTGGTCGGGATGGGCTGGCCCTGGTAGGGCTTGGTCATCTCGGCGATCTCGGTGGCCTGCCATACCTTCAGCAGCACGTCCGCCAGGGTGTTGATCACGCCCGTGCAGCCGACGACCAGCGCCCACACGAGCGTGACGATGCCCAGCAGGTTGTGCAGGTCCAGCCACTTCAGGCGCGCCGTGCGGCCGTGGCGCACGGCGCCGAAATCGAGCTTGCGCATGAACGGCGCGTACAGCACGACGCCGGAAACGATGGCGACGACGAGCAGCAGGCCCATGAAACCGAGGAACAGCTTGCCCCACAGGCCGGCGAACAGGTCGACGTGCAGGTGGAACATGATGGACATGAAGCCGCCGCCCTCGATCGGCGGTTCGGCCACGTACTTGCCGGTGCGCGCGTCCACGGCCAGCGACACGAATTTCTCGTCGTTCGCATGGGCGCCCATCGTCAGGAACCAGAACGCGGGCTCCTCGGCGTCCTGCGACATGTACATCATGACCTTGTCCGGATAGCGCGCCTTGCCGGCGGCGATCACGGTGTCCAGGTTCGCGCGCTGCTGCGCCTGCTCCGGCGAGACGGCGGGCGCCTCGATCTCGTTGCCGAGCAGGTGGCCGATTTCGTGGTGGTAGATCAGCGGCAGGCCCGTCAGGCACAGCAGCAGCATGAAGACGGTGCAGACCAGGCTGCTCCACTTGTGGATCCAGGACCACGCGCGCAGGGTTGAATTCGACATGGAAAAGCGGGCAGGAGCAGGCCTACGTTGCGAACGAGACCAGATAATAATGGTTCTCATTTACGAAGGCAAGGACGGCCGCTATAATGATAATTATTCTCATCCAACAACAAGAGTTTCCATGAAGACGACAGTACGCTCCACCCTGCCCCTGACGCCGAAGTTGACACCGTGCGCCCTGGCCGCCCTGCTCATGACGAGCGGCGCCGCGTTCGCGCAATCGCAGCCGGCCGACGCCGGCCAGCCGCCGGCCGACCAGAAGATGTCGACCGTGGTCGTCACCGCCTCGGCCGACGCCTCGGCGCAGGGCCTGCCTGGCGCCTACGCCGGCGGCCAGGTGGCGCGCGGCGGCCGCCTGGGCCTGCTGGGCAACGTCGACATCATGAACACCCCGTTCAACACCACCAACTACACGCTCGCGCTGATCCAGGACCAGCAGGCCCGCAGCGTGGGCGACGTCGTGCAGAACGACCCGTCGGTACGCGTGGCGCGCGGCTTCGGCAACTACCAGGAGCTGTACGTGATCCGCGGCTTTCCGGTCAACTCGGACGACCTGTCCTACAACGGCCTGTACGGCCTGCTGCCGCGCCAGTTCGTCGCCTCCGAACTGCTCGAGCGCGTGGAGGTCTTCCATGGCGCGAACACCTTCGTCAACGGCGTCGGCCCGGGCGGCGGCGGCATCGGCGGCATGATCAACCTGGTGCCCAAGCGCGCCCCGAACAAGGACCTGAACCAGGTCACGCTGGGCGTCGAATCCGGCGGCCAGGGCTACGGCGCCTTCGACGTCGCGCGCCGCTTCGACGACGGCCGCGGCGGCATCCGCATCAACGGCGTGCGCCGCGACGGCGACACCTCGGTCGACCGCGAGAAGCGCGAGCTGAACGTGCTCTCCATCGGCCTGGACTACCGCGGCGACAACTACCGCCTGTCGGCCGACATCGGCTTCCAGGAGCACAACCTGGACGCTCCGCGCCCGAGCGTGACGCCGAGCGCCGGCGTGCCGCTGCCGAGCGCCCCGGACGCCGACAAGAACTTCGCCCAGCCGTGGACCAAGTCCAACGAGCGCGACACCTTCGGCAACGTGCGCGCCGAAGTCGACCTGGGACCGGACGCCGTGGCCTGGGCCGCGGCGGGCGCGCGCAACGGCGAGGAATACAATGTGCTGGGCCAGGCGACGAACACCAACACCAGCGGCGGCCTGCTGATGACGCGCTTCGACAACTTCCGCAAGGACCAGAACCGCACCGGCGAGATCGGCCTGCGCGGCGCCTTCACCACGGGCCCGGTCTGGCACACGATCAGCACCACCGCCTCGTGGCTGGAGCTGAAGTCGCGCAACGCCTACGCGCTGGGCGACTTCTCCGGCTGGACGTCGAATCTGTACAACCCGGTCGACGTCGCGGCGCCGTCGAACACCGCCTTCACCGGCGGCTCGATGAGCAACCCGCTGCTGACCGCGAAGACGATCCTGAGCAGCTACGCGGTGGCCGACACCATGTCGATGTTCGACGACCGCTTCCTGGCCACGGTCGGCATCCGCCGCCAGACCATCAAGGCCTACGGCTACGACTACAACACGGGCGCGCAGAATGCCGGCTACGACCAGAGCGCCAACACGCCGGTGCTGGGCCTCGTCTACAAGCCGCTGAAGAACGTCTCGGTCTACGCCAACTACATCGAGGCGCTGCAGCAGGGCCCGACGGCATCGGGTCCGGACGTCGTCAACCAGGGCCAGATCTTCGCCCCGTACACCTCGCGCCAGAAGGAAGTAGGCGTGAAGGTCGACAGCGGCAAGCTGGGCGCCAGCCTGTCCTTCTTCACCACCTCGCAGCCGATGGGTTTCGTGCAGGACCGCATCTTCGGCCTGAACGGCGAGCAGCGCAACCGCGGCGCCGAGCTGTCCGTGTTCGGCATCGCCGCGCCGGGCGTGCGCGTGCTGGGCGGCCTGACCCTGCTCGACGCAGAACAGCGCCGCACCCAGGGCGGCATCAACGCCGGCAACGACGCGATCGGCGTGCCGGAAACGCAGCTGAACCTGGGCGCCGAGTGGGACGTCCGCCAGGTGCCGGGCCTGTCGCTGAACGCGCGCACCGTGTACACGTCGAAGCAGTACGCCGACGCCGCCAACACGCAGCGCCTGCCGTCGTGGACGCGCGTGGACCTGGGCGCCAACTACGCGACCCGCATCATGGACCGCGACGTGACCTTCCGCGCCCGCGTCGACAATGCGTTCGACCGCGACTACTGGGCCTCGACGGGCGGCTATCCGGGCTCCAGCTACCTGGTGCTGGCGGCGCCGCGTACCTTCACGGTGTCGGCGACGGTCGACTTCTGATCGACCGCCGTTGAACGCGTGGACGGCAAGCCGTCCACCCTACCGCAACCGTAGGGTGGACGAGTCCCCCGTCCACGCGTGCAATCACCCTGTGAATCCACGTAGGGTGGGCACCACGTGCCCACCATCGCGCGCACACCCGCGCCGCTTAGCGCTGCGACTTCACGATCTGCAGCGCACTGGCAATCAAGCCGCTCATGTCCCCCAGGTCCGCCGGCACGATGATCGAATTGTTCGTCTTGGCCAGCTTGCCGAACGCATCGACGTAGTGTTCCGCCACGCGCAGGTTGACGGCATCGATGCCGCCCGGCGAACGGATCGCATCCCCCACCTGGCGCAGCGCCGAGGAACTGGCTTCGGCCAGCGCCACGATGGCCGTCGCCTCGCCCTGCGCGCGGTTGATCGCCGCCTGCTTCTCTCCTTCCGACCGCGCGATCTGCGCTTCCCGCTCGCCGCTGGCGATATTGATCGCCTCCTGGCGCCGGCCTTCGGACGCGGCGATCAGCGCGCGCTTCTCGCGCTCCGCCGTGATCTGGCGCTGCATCGCATGCAGGATCTCGGCCGGCGGCGTGAGGTCCTTGATCTCGTAGCGCAGCACCTTCACGCCCCAGTTGGCGGCCGACTCGTCGATGGCGTTGACGATGGTCGTGTTGATGTGGTCGCGCTCCTCGAAGGTCTTGTCGAGCTCCATCTTGCCGATCACGGAACGCAGCGTGGTCTGGGCCAGCTGCGTGATGGCGGCGATGTAGTTGGAGGAGCCGTAGGACGCGCGCATCGCGTCCGTCACCTGGAAGTACAGGATGCCGTCCACCTGCAGCTGCGTGTTGTCGCGCGTGATGCAGACCTGCGGCGGCACGTCGAGCGGGATCTCCTTCAGGCTGTGTTTATAGGCGATGCGGTCGATGAAGGGCACGACGATGTTCAGGCCCGGCGCCAGCGTCGCATGGTATTTGCCGAGGCGCTCGACGACCCAGGCATGCTGCTGCGGCACCACGTTGATGGTCTTGAAGACGAACACCAGCGCGATGATGAAGATCACCAGCGCGAACGTACCGAACGAGAATTGCATGGACATCCCTTCTGTTGTCGATGATGGAAATCGTGGAAACCGGTCGCGCCGCTCAGGCCAGCGCGGCGTGGATCAGCAGGCCCGCGGCCAGCGTCGCCGACAGCAACAGCATGAAGCCGAAGGCGCGCAGCACCGCACGCCACTTCTGGCCCCATGGGCGGCTGCGCAGCAGGTAGTACGGCACCGCGACGGTGCCCAGGCCGATCACGGCGGCATTCAACAGCAGCGAGCGCCGGTACTGGCGCGCGTCGCTGTCCAGGCGATACCAGTAGAAGGCCAGGAAGCTGAACGACAGCTCGACGACCATGTCCGAGACGAGGTGCGACACCTGTCCCATCGTCCTCGGATCGGCCAGGCCGGCCGCCAGGGCCAGCGCCAGCAGCAGGCCGAGCACCTGCCGCTGCGTCAGTGCGGGACGTTCCCCCGCCGGTTGATCGGGCGTTGCCATGCCATGTGCGTGCGTCATGCTCATCCTCGCTTGCTTGCTATAAGTGATTCGCCACGACGAGGCGGCTCCCATGGACTTCGACGATGCGGAAGTCGCCCGCGTGCGGCGTAGCGCCGTGGCCCAGCTCGACGTCCCACAGCGCACCGCGGTACATCACGCGCGCGCGGCCGTTGTCCCAGGCGGGCACGGTGACGCGCTGGCCGATGTCCAGGTTGACGTTGCGGTCGCGGCTGGGGTCATGCCGTTGCCGGCGACCGAAGCGCGATCGATGCAGCAGCCCCGTCGCCAGCACGCCGGCGATGCCCGCCACGATCGCCTGCACGGACGGCCCGGCCCCGGCGAGCGCGACGATGCCGCCCAGCGCCAGGCCGATGGCGATCATCAGGAGATAAAAGGTCCCGGTGAACAATTCCAGGATCACGAGCAAGCCGGCCGCTACGAGCCAGCCCATCCAGTCAGCCATGGCGGTCTCCTCCATGTAGGCGTTTCAAAAGATAAAACCCTCGCTGCCCGGCCCGGGTAACGAGGGTTCTGCGTGGGTTTCCCGTGCGTCGATGGCGATTTTTATTGTTTGTAGGTGATCTATGTCGGTCTACACGGCCAGTCTACCGCGTCGGTACGGTGTGTCAATCTGCCAATCCCTTTTGTTACATTCTTTTCTGCAAGATTGCCGTTCGCTCAAGCGCCGTGTATGGTGGCCGCTTTGCCTCGCCGGATCGCCCGTGTTTGCCTTCGCCAAGCTTGCCGCCCTGTTCGCCGTGACCGCCGTCGCCGAGATCGTCGGCTGCTACCTGCCGTGGCTCGTCGTCAAAGGCGGCCGCACGCCATGGATGCTGCTGCCTGCCGCCTTGTCGCTGGCGCTGTTCGCCTGGTTGCTGACGCTGCATCCCGCAGCAGCCGGACGCACGTATGCGGCATACGGCGGCATGTATATCGCCGTTGCGCTGCTGTGGCTGCGGTTCGTGGATGGGGTTGCATTGACACGCTGGGATGTGGCGGGCGCCGGCATCGCGCTGGTCGGGATGGCGGTCATCGCTCTGCAACCATTGACGTCTTGTCACTCATGACTTCAACGACAATCCTCCACACGTAAAGTGAAGATGTCACTTTGATGCAGATCTGCGATGTCCTTTTGCAGATCTAATGTGTTGGATTTTCTTGATATGGTTTCACGGTTCTCCATTGACAGATCCCGTGTGCGGGTTATCGATATGCTCAAAAAATTATTTTCTGCTTTTGGCAAAAATTCGGGTTCCAGCGGCGCAGTAGAGACGACAGGACTTCACGCCCCTTATGCGGAGCCGCACGTCAATCTTTTATACAACCTGCTTTTCTGCGACGACCTGGACCTGTTCAAGAGCCGGACGAACGAGCCGGACGATGGTCTGTGGCCAGTGTTGTTGGCTGCTCAAGCGGATAGCGCCGCGCTTTTGGAGATCGCAAACAACATTAGCAATGAAGGTAGGGTACGTGCGCTTGCCTTTAACCGCTTACGCGCCCGCGGTGAAGTGCTCCCGGCGAAGAACCTGCTGGGCGTAATCGTCGAGGTTCGCTTCGCACAGGGCTTGGACGTGCTCGCCGCATTCAATGAAGGCGGAGTGCGCTATTTGAATCAGTCGGGCAAAGTGGCTGTGTTCGAGGGTGACGCACATCCGGTTGCGCACTTGGCGAAGGGTTTGATATCGGCCGCTCAACCAGTTATCGAGAAGATCGGTCCGTGGGAAGAACAGCGATTGCCGCCGCCGAGAGTAGGAAACGTTCGCCTTACATTTCTCGTGTCGGATGGCCTGTACTTCGGTGAAGGCCCTTTTTTGGCGCTCCAGGAGGATAATACGGCTGGACCAATCCTTGCATTAGCGGCTCAGTTGCTCCAACGTGTCACGGAACGGATTCCCCAGTGATGCCGCCAGCCTGAGCTCACCCTGCCTTGGGCTCGGCAGGCTTGCTGCACCCGCGCGTACAGCGCTGGTAGGTCTGTTCGCACTGCCCGACCCGCGACATCCTGCGCTGGTCGTTCCCCGCCTTCTCCAGCGCGCCACCGTCGTCGGACCTCATCTGGAGCTGCGCCGTCCGCGCAAACGGATTTTTTTCCGGCACACTCGTCGGCAACAGGCCCTCCGACTTTTCGCTGGCCTGCGCATTGGCACGGCAGGTGTTCCTCTCTGAGCCGCACACGGATTTGCAGAACGCAGGCTCTTTGGCGAAGCTGGCGCTCCCGATGCCGAGCAGGACCATCATGACGACAAGGCGATGCATATGGACTCCAATAATCGATTCAGCGGCAGCGCCGACTTGTTTTAAGCATAATGCATCATGGCCTGGAAACCAATCTTCACAGCAGGCCTTATATCCGGCAAGGAAAAAGATGACCAGTCAAAACCAGTTCGCCGATGCCCTTTTCGAACTCCGGAGTTTATCGAAGGCACTTGATGACATCTCGTCAAATCCTTATCACGAGCGCATCAATCGACAAGGATCGCTGGAAGAGCTGTTTGACGCAATTCTGGCATTCGACTATGCCGCGAACTCCAAGGAACTTCGTGACACGGGAGATGAGCGGGTCCACGCTCTCTTGAATGAGGTGAGGGAAGTAAGCAAAAGCATCTATCCCTTTTTCGTCACGAAAATTTGCCCGGAGTCATCGCGACAAGCACAGGAATGGCAAACGGCCGCGCGACGAGAACCGAGCGCTACATATGCGTTTCAAGATAACGGATCCACCGAAATCAGCTTGCTCGATGCGACACTCGACGGGTCCACGCTCATCGTGAAGCGGCTTTGGAGCTACGTCAGTAATTTCGACGGGACGTGGACGAACCTCAAAGTCGGGCTTGGCCCGAAGCAAGTCGAAGATCTAAAAACCAAGTTTGCCGAGCTTGGGGCGATACGGAGCGCATTTCGATAACCGCGCTTTCCCATAAAAAACCCCGGGCCATCGGCACCGGGGTCTTTACAATGCATGACACCGGCCGCGCTCGGCCAGCGTCCATCAGACGCTTACAGCTTCGCCAGCTTCTGCCACGTCTCGATCACCGAATCCGGGTTCAGCGACATCGACTCGATGCCCTGCTCCATCAGCCATTCCGCGAAGTCCGGGTTGTCCGACGGCCCCTGGCCGCAGATGCCCACGTACTTGCCCTGCTTCTGGCAGGCCTTGATCGCCAGCGACAGCATGGCTTTCACGGCCGGGTCGCGCTCGTCGAAGTCCTTGGCCAGCAGCTCCATGCCGGAGTCGCGGTCCAGGCCCAGGGTCAGCTGGGTGAGGTCGTTCGAGCCGATCGAGAAGCCGTCGAAGTAGTCCAGGAACTGCTCGGCCAGGATGGCGTTCGACGGGACTTCGCACATCATGATGACGCGCAGGCCGTTTTCTCCGCGCTTCAGGCCGTATTTCGCCAGCAGCCCGATGACCTTCTCGGCCTGGCCCAGCGTGCGCACGAACGGGATCATGATCTCGACGTTGGTCAGGCCCATTTCCTCGCGCACGCGCTTCATGGCCATGCATTCCATCTCGAAGGACTCGGCGAAGTCGTCGGAGATGTAGCGGGCGGCGCCGCGGAAGCCCAGCATCGGGTTTTCCTCGTCCGGCTCGTAGCGCGAACCGCCGATCAGCTTCTTGTACTCGTTCGACTTGAAGTCGGACAGGCGCACGATGACGGGCTTCGGCCAGAACGCGGCGGCGATGGTCGCCACGCCTTCGGCCAGCTTGTCGACGTAGAACGCGCGCGGCGAGGCGTGGCCGCGGGCCACCGATTCCACGGCCTTCTTGAGGTCGTTGTCGATGTTCGGGTACTCGAGGATGGCCTTCGGGTGCACGCCGATATTGTTGTTGATGATGAACTCCAGGCGCGCCAGGCCGACGCCGCCGTTCGGGATCGACTGGAAGTCGAAGGCCAGTTGCGGGTTACCCACGTTCATCATGATCTTGGTGGCGATCTTAGGCAGGTCGCCGCTCTTGACCTCGGAGATTTCCGTTTCCAGCAGGCCGTCGTAGATCTTGCCTTCGTCGCCCTCGGCGCACGAGACGGTGACGAAGGTGCCGTCCTTCAGCGCCTCGGTGGCGTCGCCGCAGCCGACGACGGCCGGCACGCCCAGTTCACGGGCGATGATCGCCGCGTGGCAGGTGCGGCCGCCGCGATTGGTGACGATCGCCGAGGCGCGCTTCATGACGGGTTCCCAGTTCGGGTCGGTCATGTCGGCCACCAGCACGTCGCCCGGCTGCACGCGTTCCATCTCGGACGGGTCGTTGATCACGCGCACGGGGCCGGCGCCGATCTTCTGGCCGATGGCGCGGCCCGAAGTCAGCACGGTGCCCGTGCCCTTCAGCTGGAAGCGCTGCTGGGTGTCGGTCGCCTTCTGCTGCGACTTCACGGTTTCCGGACGCGCCTGCAGGATGTACAGCTTGCCGTCGCGGCCGTCCTTGCCCCACTCGATGTCCATCGGGCGGCCGTAATGCTTCTCGATGATGACGGCATACTTGGCCAGCTCGACGACCTCGTCGTCGGTCAGCGAGTAGCGGTTGCGCAGCTCGACCGGCACGTCCACGGTCTGCACCGAGCGGCCCGCCTTGGCTTCCGGCGCGAATTCCATCTTGATCAGTTTCGAGCCGATGTTGCGGCGGATGACGGGCTTCTTGCCCTGCTCCAGCATCGGCTTGTGGACGTAGAACTCGTCCGGGTTGACGGCGCCCTGCACGACGGTCTCGCCCAGGCCGTAGCTCGAGGTGACGAACACGACGTCCTTGAAGCCCGATTCCGTGTCGATGGTGAACATGACGCCGGCCGCGCCCAGGTCGGAACGCACCATGCGCTGCACGCCGGCCGACAGCGCCACTTCGGCGTGGGTGAAGCCTTTATGGACGCGGTAGGAGATCGCGCGGTCGTTGTACAGCGAGGCGAACACGTGCTTCATCGCTTCCAGCACGTTGTCGATGCCGACCACGTTCAGGAAGGTTTCCTGCTGGCCCGCGAACGAGGCGTCCGGCAAGTCTTCCGCGGTGGCCGAGGAACGCACGGCGAACGACACTTCCGTACTGCTGTCGGCGACCAGGCGTTCGTAATAGTCGCGGATTTCCTGCTCCAGGCGCGGCTGGAACGGGGTGTCGACGATCCACTGGCGGATTTCGGCGCCGGCGGCGGCCAGGGCGCGCACGTCGTCCACGTCCAGGCTTTCCAGGCGCTTGGCGATGCGGTCGCCGAGCGAAGGGCCGCCGTCCGCGCTGTGGCGCAGGAAGTCGCGGAAAGCCTCGGCCGTGGTGGCAAAGCCGCCCGGCACGCGCACGCCGGCCTCGGCCAGCTGGCTGATCATCTCGCCGAGCGAGGCGTTCTTGCCGCCGACCGACTCGACGTCGGTCATGCGCAATTGCTCGAACGGAGCGACGTAGACGCCGTTGCCGGCGCCGCCCGCCGCTGGATCGGCTACCTTCAATGCTGCAGTAGACAGGTTAGTCATGGTAAAACACCTTTTTGATGATGGAAATCTGTGCGGTCGGCGGCACAGCGGCGTTTCTTGTTATTCTTCTGAAATGCTGCACGGCACAACCCGAAATCTGTTGCAGAGCATTCTACCCCGTACGCCTGATTCTGACAGCGCGGTTGCTGCAACTTTGTTATCTGATGATTGAAAAGAGACCATGACTCCAGTAAGCACCCCATCCAATCCGAGCGCCGCGCGTACCGTGTTCTTCGTATCCGACGGCACGGGTATCACTGCGGAAACATTCGGCCATGCGGTGCTGAGCCAGTTCGAGATGCGCTTCCGCCAGATCCGCCTGCCCTTCATCGATACCATCGAGAAGGCCTACGAGGCGGCGCGCCGCATCAATGAAGCGGCCGCCGGCGACGGCCAGCGCCCCATCGTGTTTTCGACCCTCGTCAAGCACGACCTGTCGAGCATCATCCGCGCGGCGCAAGGCATGCACATGGACCTGTTCCAGACCTTCGTCGCGCCGCTGGAGCAGGAACTGGGCGTGAAGTCGACGCACACGATCGGCCGCATCCACAACACGGTCGATACCGAGGAGTACAAGAACCGCATCGAAGCCATCAACTTCTCGCTGGCGCACGACGACGGCCAGTCGCACAAGAACCTGGCCGAGGCGGACGTGATCCTCGTCGGCGTCTCGCGCTCCGGCAAGACGCCGACGAGTCTTTATCTTGCGATGCAATATGGCATCAAGGCGGCCAACTACCCCTTGATTCCGGACGATTTCGAACGCGGCCGCCTGCCCTCGGCCTTGCCCGAGTTCAAGCACAAGCTGTTCGGACTGACGATCACGCCCGAGCGCCTGTCCCAGATCCGCAACGAGCGGCGCGCCGGCAGCAAGTACGCGGCGCTGGAGAATTGCCGCTACGAGGTCAACGAGGCGGAAGCGCTGATGCGCCGCGAAGGCATCCGCTGGCTGTCCTCGACGACCAAGTCGATCGAGGAGATCTCGACCACCATCCTGCAGGAGATCAAGCCGGACCGACGCGAGTACTGACGGCGCGGACAGGCGGGGTCAGAAGAACTGCCGCCAGTCTTCGAGCCAGCCCGGGAAGGCGTCGGCCGCCATCGGATTGGCGATGTGGTAGCCCTGGGCATAGGTGCAGCCCAGGCCCTGCAGGAAATCCCAGTCCTGGCGCGTCTCGACGCCCACGGCCACCGACATGCGGTCCAGGCTGTGCGCCAGGCCCAGGCAGGATTTCAGCACGGTGCCGAGCGGGCGCTTCTTCGAGGCGCCGTCGACGAAGGAGCGGTCGATCTTCAGTTCCGAGAACGGGATGCGGGCCAGCAGTTGCAGGTTCGAGCGTCCCGTGCCGTAGTCGTCGATCGCGAGGCCGAAGCCCAACATGCGCAGGCGCACCAGGCGCTCGATGAAGTCGGCGTCGAAGTCCAGGATCGACGACTCCGTCATCTCGAAGGTCAGGTAGTCGGGCAGCACGCCGTGGCGCTGCATGCAGGACGTTACCTGGCGCAGGAAGTTCGGGTGCGCCAGCGTCGCCGGCGACAAGTTCAGCGAGATCGAGATCGGGATGCCCTGGTCGTGGTAGCGGCGGCAGCGCTCGACCGAGGTCTCGATCATGGTCCAGTCGAGGAAGTCGACGCGGCCGTTCTGCTCCAGCGCGTCGATGAAGGAACCCGGGCCCAGCACGCCGTGCTCGGGATGGCGCCAGCGCGCGAACGTCTCCAGCCCCTTCACCTGGCCGGTGGCCAGTTCGATCTTGGGCTGGAAGAAGGGTTCGAACTGGCGCTTCTGCAGGCCCAGGCCCACTTCCGCGAAGCTGAACCGGCGCACGGCCGGGCGGGCGGCGGCCTGGCGCGGCGCCTGGTAATGGTCGAGCAGCGCCTTCAGTTTCGCCGTCGTGACGGGCTTGGCGATGGTGCCCAGCAGGTCGACGCCGTGCGCCTGGGCCAGCGTCTCGACGGAGAACAGCACGCCGGCCGGCTGGGCGCCGACCACGATCAGGCGCACGGCCGACTTCAGCGCGGCGATCGCGCGCAGCAGTTCCAGGCCGTCCATGCCGCCCAGCGCCAGGTCGATGACGGCGACGTCGACCCTGGGCGTGAAGCCGCCCTGCAGCGTGCGCAGGGCCGTCGGGCCGTCGGGCACGTCGGTGACGCGGGAGGCGCCGGCGTGGCCGAGCGCCTCGATGAGGGCGCGGCGCTGGACCGGATCGGCCTCGGCGACGAGGAAATGCAGGCTGTGTAACTGCTGGGCGGTGTCCATCGGGGCGGCTCCATGATTCATGCCCGAAGCGTAACCCGGGAACGGAGCCACGTCCATGCCTCCCGGGTCAGAGGCGTCGCTACTTCGCCGTGCACCTTTTGCGACAGCCTCGTCAGCGGGGCGGCGACTGTTGTTGCCTGAGCTGTTCGAAGAAGCAGACGGCGGCGCAGGCGGCCACGTTCAGCGACTCCACCTGGCCCGCATGCGGCACGGCGACGCGGCGCGTGGCCAGCGCCAGCAATTCGTCGGAGACGCCCTGCCCCTCGTGGCCGAGGATCCAGGCGACCGGTTGGACCAGGTCGACGTCGTACAGCCGTTCGGCCGCGTAGCCGCTGGTCGCCAGCACGGGCACGGCGGCGGCGCGCACCAGCGCGGCGAGGTCGGCGTGCTCGAAGATCTCCAGCACGAAGTGGGCGCCCATCGCCGCGCGCAACACCTTGGGCGACCAGATCGATGCCGTGCCGGGGCTGCAATAGACCTGCCGGATGCCGGCCGCGCCGGCGCTGCGCAGGATCGAGCCGGCGTTGCCGGGGTCCTGCACGCCGTCCAGCAGCACGGCCGACGTCGTCAACGCCGGCACCGACGCCGGGCGCGGCGTCTCGACTAGGAACAGCAGGTGCACGCCGTGCTCGACCTGGCTCAGGGCGCCGAACAGCGCGTCCGGCAGCGCAGTCACGTGGGCCTGGGCCGCTTCGACACGGCCGACGATGGCCGCCACTTCCGGATTGCCCAGCGCGCCTTCCGAGACGATGCAGTGGGCGGGCTGGCCGATCAGGTCCAAGTAAGTCTGGCACAGGTGCACGCCGTCCAGCAGTGACTTGCCGGCCTTGCGCAGCGCCTGGGCGCTGCCGGCCAGTTGTTTCAGTTCTTTATAGAAGGCGTTGTCGCGCGAGGTGATCGTCTTCATGCCGGCATCCCGGCGAACAGGTCCGGTTGTTCGATAAGGGCGCGCACGGGAGCGAAGCTGCGCCGGTGCACGGGGCACGGGCCGTGCTCGCGCAGGCGCGCCAGGTGCAGCGCCGTCGAATAGCCCTTGTGCTGGTCGAACGCATACTGCGGATACGCTTCGTGCAATGCCACCAGCGCCGCGTCGCGCGCCGTCTTGGCCAGGATCGAGGCGGCCGAGATCGCGTGGACCTTGTCGTCGCCCTCCACCACCGCATGGGCGCGCACGGACGTCGTGAATTGCGGGCAGCGGTTGCCGTCGATCAGGGCGATGGTCGGCGCCGTCGCCAGGGCTTCCACGGCGCGGCGCATCGCCAGCATCGTGGCCTGCAGGATGTTCAGCGTGTCGATCTCTTCGTGCGAACACTCGGCGATGGCCCAGGCCAGCGCCTGTTCCTTGATGATGGGCGCCAGCTCGTCGCGGCGCGCCTCGGTCAGCTTCTTGGAATCGCGCAGGCCCTCGATGGGGCGCGCCGGGTCGAGGATGACCGCGGCCGCGTACACGGGGCCGGCCAGCGGGCCACGGCCCGCCTCGTCGACGCCGCACACGATGTCCTCGATCGTGAACGGGCGGTTCCTGGCCGGCAGGCCGGGATAGAAATCGAACTTCTTCTTTCTCATTTACTTACTTACCTATCACCTGCAATACGGCGTCGGCGCTCTTCGACGCGCTGTCGCGCAGCAGGCCGTGATGCATGTCCGTGAAGCGCTGCCGCAGCCGCTTGCGGTTGTTCTCGTCCGTCAGCTGGAACCATACGGCATCGGCCAGCACCTGGGGCGTGGCCGCGTGCTGCAGGAATTCCGGCACCACGAACTCGCGCGCGAGGATGTTCGGCAGCCCGATCCACGGCAGGTATCCCATATTGCGGATCAACAGCCATTCGGCCTGCATCACCTTGTACGCGATCACCATGGGTTTCTTGAACAGCGCCACCTCCAGCGTCGCCGTGCCGGACGCGGCCAGCACGGCGTCGGCCGCCGCGATGCAATCATGCGACCGGCCGTCCACCAGCGTCAAGGGCACGTCCTGCAGACCGGCCCTGGCGGCGATCTGCCGGAACGCCGCCTTCTGGCGTTCTCCCGCCATCGGCGCGACGAAGTGGAGCAAAGGGTCGCGCGCCGCCAGCAGCTTCACCGTGGCCAGGTAGGGCTCGGTCAGGTACTTGATCTCCGACATGCGGCTGCCCGGCATGACGGTGACGACTGTCGCCTCCTCCGGCAGGCCCAGCGCGCGGCGCCCGCCCGCCACGTCGGGCACCATCGGGATGGTCTCGGCCAGCGGGTGCCCGATATAGGTCACGGGCACGCCGGCCTGCTCGTAGAGTTCCTGCTCGAACGGGAAGATGACCAGCATGTGCGACACGGCGCGCTGGATCTTCTTGATCCGGCCGCCGCGCCAGGCCCAGATCTGCGGCCCGACGAAGTGCACGGTCGGGATGCCGGCCGCGCGCAGCTGCTCTTCCAGTCCCAGGTTGAAGCCCGGGTAGTCGGCGCCGATGAAGGCGGCCGGCCGCTCGGCGATCAGGCGGTCGCGCAGCTGGTTCTGGATGCCCTTCAGCTCGCGGTAGCGCAGCAGCACGGGCAGCAGGCCCCGTACCGTCAGCGTGTCCATCGGCACGTCGGACGCCAGGCCCTGCTCCAGCATGCGCGGCCCGCCGATGCCCGTGAAGCGCACGTCCGGCAGGCGGGGCTTCAAGCCCGCCATCAGGCGCGACGCCAGCAGGTCGCCCGAGACCTCGCCGGCGACGAGGGCCAGGGTGGTGCCGGACGATGCCTGTCCGCGCATCTCAGCGGACGATGCCACGGGTGCTGGTGTCGAGGAATGCGCGCATCGCACGGATGTGCGGCGCCGCCTCGGCGGATGCGGCTTCTTCCTCGGCCAGCTTGGCCTTGGCTTCTTCCAGCGTCAGGCCGGAACGGTACAGGTGCTTGTACGAGGCGCGCAGGCCGTTGATCTGCTCGCGCGTGAAACCGCGGCGCTTCAGGCCCTCGATATTGATGCCGTGGGCCTCGGCCGGGTTGCCCGAGACGAGCACGAAGGGCGGCACGTCCTGCGTGAGGCTCGTGTACATGCCGATGAAGGCATGGTCGCCGATCTTGCAGAACTGGTGCACGCCGCAGTAGCCCGACAGGATCGCCCAGTCGCCCACGTGCACGTGGCCGGCCAGCTGCGCATTGTTCGAGAAGATCGTGTTGCTGCCCACGCGGCAGTCGTGCGCCAGGTGGGTGTAGGCCGACATCCAGTTGTCGTCTCCCAGGCGCGTGACGCCCTCGTCCTGGACGGTGCCCAGGTTGAAGGTGCAGAACTCGCGGATGGTGTTGCGGTCGCCGATTTCCAGGCGGGTCGGCTCGCCGGCCCACTTCTTGTCCTGCGGCGCCGCGCCCAGCGACGCGAACTGGAAGATGCGGTTGTCGCGGCCGATCGTCGTGTGGCCCTCGATGACGACGTGCGGACCGACCACGGTGCCGGCGCCGATGCGCACGTTGGGACCGACGATCGAGTACGGGCCGACCTCGACCGAGCTGTCCAGCTCGGCCTGCGGATCGACGATGGCGGTCGCGTGGATCTTGCTCATGTTACTGCCCTGCGCTGTTGGTCGCCGATTCGTTGGCGCGGATGGTGCACATCAGTTCCGCCTCGACGGCGACCTTGCCGTCGACGCTGGCCTGGGCCTTGTATTTCCAGATGCCGCGCGAGGTGCGCAGGATCTCGACGTCCATCTTGAGCTGGTCGCCGGGGCCGACCGGACGCTTGAAGCGCGCGTTGTCGATGCCGACGAAGTACACGACCGAATTCTCGTCCGGCTTGACGCCCATGGTCATGAACGACAGGATCGCGGCGGTCTGGGCCAGCGCTTCGATCATCAGCACGCCCGGCATCACCGGCTGGTGCGGGAAGTGGCCGTTGAAGAACTCTTCGTTGACGGTGACGTTCTTGATGGCGGTGATGGTCTTGCCCAGTTCGTAGTCGACGACGCGGTCCACCAGCAGCAGCGGGTAGCGGTGCGGCAGGTAGCTCTTGATCTCGTTGATGCCCAGGACTTTGGCGGCGTTGGTGTCGATGGTGGTGTCAGTCATTTTTGTTGTGTACTTCCGTCAGGTTTCTAATCTGTTTTTCCAGCGCGCGGATTTTCTCGCGCATCGAGGACAGGTTGCGCACGATTGCGGCGCTCTTTTCCCACTCGGCATTCTTGGCCAGC
Organism: Massilia sp. YIM B02763; assembly: GCF_030412015.1. Lineage (GTDB taxonomy): Bacteria > Pseudomonadota > Gammaproteobacteria > Burkholderiales > Burkholderiaceae_D > Telluria. The sequence continues at coordinate 382,000 of NZ_JASNRD010000001.1, forward strand.
GGGTAGAAGCCGGTGTACTGCCCCGGCTCGAGCACCGAACGCGACACCATGCTGCCCGATGAAATATGGACGTTGTCGGCGATTTCCAGGTGGCCCAGCACCATGGCGGCGCCGCCGAAGGTGCAGTTCTTGCCGATCCTGGCGCTGCCGGCGACGCCGACGCAGCCGGCCATCGCCGTGTTGGCGCCGATGTGGCAGTTGTGGCCGATCTGGATCTGGTTGTCCAGCTTGACGCCGTCCTCGATGATGGTGTCGGCCAGCGCGCCGCGGTCGATGGTCGTGTTGGCGCCGACGTCGACGTCGTCGCCCAGCAGCACGCGGCCGGTCTGCGGGATCTTGATGTAGACGCCGTTCTCGCGCGCGAAGCCGAAGCCGTCGGTGCCGATCACGGCGCCCGAATGCAGGATGCCGCGCTGGCCAATCTTGCAGCGCGCATGGAAGGTCACGTTGGCGAACAGGTGGCTGCCCGCGCCGATCTCGGCCTCGCGGCCGACGTAGCAGCCGGCGTCGATCACCGCGTGGGCGCCGATGACGGCGCCGGCCTCGATGGTGACGTTGGGGCCGACGTGGGCGGTCGGGTCGACCGTCGCCGTCTCGTGCACGACGGCGCTCGGATGGATGCCGGGTGCCGGCACCGTTTCCTCCAGCGACACGAAGTACTGGGCCGCGCGCGCGAAATAGGCGTACGGGTTGGTGGTGACGATGCGCGCGCCTTCGTAGGTGGCGCCGACCGTGGCGTCGTCCAGCGGCGCGACGATCAACGCCGCCGCGCGGCTTTGCGCCGCCAGGGCGCGCAGTTTGCTATTGCTGAGAAAGCTGATGTGCGAAGCATCGGCGCTGTCCAGCGGCGCGATACCCTGGACCTCGAGGTCCGGGTCGCCGATCAGCTGTCCGCCGAAGCGTTCGACCAAATCACCCAGTCGAGTGGCCATCTTGGTCGTCCAATCAAAGTAAGAAAAAAGAAATGCCGGCCTCGCGGGCCGGCTTCCCGTGACAAGCTGCCGGATCGATTATTTGTCGAGCAGTTTGAGGATCTTGTCGGTGATGTCGATGCGCGGGCTGGTCCAGATGGACTCCTGCAGCACGACGTCCAGGTGTTCCTGCTCGGCGACCTGCTCGATCAGCTTGAACGCCTTCTGGGCGATCGCCGTGCGTTCCTCGTTCTTCCGCTGGATCAGGTCTTCGTTGAACTCGCGCTGCATGCGCTGCACGTCCTTCTCCATGTCGAGCAGCTCGCGCGTGCGGCGCACGCGGTCGGCGTCGGAGAGCTTGGGCGCGTCCTCGTCGAACTTCTCGCGGCTCGACTTGTAGCGCTTGATCATCTCGTCGACCTGCTTCTGGCGCTTGGAGAATTCGCCCTGGATCTTTTCGTCGGCCACCTTGGCGAGCTTGGACTCGGTCATCAGGCGTTCCGTATAGACGAAGCCGATGCGGCTGGGCGCGTTCTGCGCCTGCGCGCTTGCCATCGCACCGGCGCACGCGGCGGCCAACACCAGATTCCTGGGCAGCGAGGCAATCACATTTTTCAACATAGTTCTCCGCATTCCTTATGGTTGGCGCGCCGGCCGCGGCCGGCGCACCCGATCAGAAGCCGGTACCCATCTGGAACTGGAAGCGTTCCAGGCGGTCGCCCGGCTTGGAGTTCAAGGGCTTAGCATAACTCAACTTGAGCGGACCCACGGGCGAAATCCACGACAGGCCGATACCGGCCGAGGTACGCAGCTCGGACGGTCGGATCTTCTGGTTTTCCTGGTAGATCTGGCCCGCGTCGGCGAAGGTGAACCAGCGCAGCGAGCGGTCCTGGCCGCTGCCCGGGAACGGGAACTGCAGCTCGGCATTGCCGATGATGCGCTTGGAGCCGCCCAGCGCGTCGTAGGTGTACGGGTCGACGATGCCCAGCGACGAGCTTTCGTAGCCGCGCACCGAACCGATGCCGCCGCCGTAGAAGTTCTTGAAGACCGGGTAGGCGTGGCCCTGCATGCCCTTGCCGTAATCGAGCTCGCCCTTCAGCGCCAGCGTCATCCAGCGCGTGATCGGACGGTACCACTGGTGTTCGTAGATCGCGCGGTAGTACTTGGCGTCGCCGAAGAAGTCGACTTCCAGGTTGGCGCGCTGGTAGCGGCCGCGGGTCGGGGTGACCGCGCTGTCGCGCGAGTCGCGGCCCCAGGCCACGGTCAGCGGGATCGAGTTGGTGGTCGCCGTGCCCACGCCGCTCGCCGGGCCGCCGTTCTGCATCACGAACTGCTTGTACAGCGTCGGGGAGCTCTCGTCCGTTTCCAGTTCCGTGCGTTCCACGCCGGCGCCGAAGTAGACGGTGTCGATCTCGGAGAACGGCACGCCGAAGGTCATGTTGCTGCCCAGCTGGCGCACCGAGTAGGAACCCAGGTTGATCGCCGGCGGACGCGAGGTGCGCAGGTAGACCTGGAAGGCGCGCGAGACGCCTTCGTCGGTGAAGTACGGGTTGGTCTGCGCGAACGAGATCGTGCGGTTGTACTTGCTGGTGTTCAGTTCGATGCCGACGGTATTGCCCGAGCCGGCGAAGTTGGCCTGGGTGACCGAGGCCGTGAAGGTGAACTTCTCGGCCTGCGAGAACGCGCCGCCGATCATGAAGTTACCGGTCGGCTTCTCGACCACGGCGATGTTCACGTCGACCTGGTCGGTGGTGCCCTGCGATTCCGGCGTCTCGACGGTGACGTCCTTGAAGTAGCCGAGGCGGTCGACGCGGTCGCGCGACAGCTTCACGCGGTTCGGGTCGTACCACGAGCTCTCGAACTGGCGGAATTCGCGGCGGATGACTTCGTCGCGGGTGATGGTGTTGCCCGAGATGGTCATGTGGCGCACGTAGGCGCGCTTGCCCGGGTCGACGAAGAAGGTGAAAGCGACTTCGCGCTTCTCGCGGTTGATCTCCGGGTTGGCGGTGACGTTGGCGAAGGCGTAGCCGAAGCTCGCCAGGCGGTCGGCGATGCGCTTGTTCGACGCTTCCTGCAGGTCGCCCGAGTAGGTCTGGCCGGGTTTCAGCAGCACCAGGCTCTTGAGCTCTTCCTCGCGGCCGAACATCTCGCCGTCCATCTTGACGCCGGTGACGGTGTACTTGTCGCCCTCGGTGATGTTGATGGTCAGGTAGATGTCCTTCTTGTCCGGGGTGATCGACACCTGGGTCGATTCCACGTTCACCTCGAGGTAGCCATGGTTCAGGTACCACGACTTGATGTTTTCCAGGTCGCCCGTCAGCTTCTGCTTGGAGTACTGGTCGGCCTTCGAGTACCAGGTGAACCAGCCCGAGGTCGACAGCTGCAGCAGGCCGCGCAGCTCCTTGTCGGAGAACGCCTTGTTGCCGACGATGTTGATCTGGCGGATCTTGGCGACGTCGCCCTCGTCCACGTTGAACATGACGTTCACGCGGTTACGCTCGATCGGGGTGACGGTGGTGGTGATCTTGACGCCGTACAGGCCGTGCGACAGGTACTGGCGCTTCAGTTCCTGCTCGGCGCGGTCGACCGATGCCTTGTCGAAGATCTTGGTCTCGCCCACGCCGATCTCGCGCAGGGCCTTGACCAGCATGTCCTTCTCGAATTCCTTGGTGCCCGTGAAATCCACCGAGGCGATGGCCGGACGTTCCTCGACCAGCACCACCAGCACGCCGTTTTCCTCTTCCAGGCGGATGTCCTTGAAGAAGCCCGTCGCATACAGGGCCTTGATCGCGGCGGTGCCCTTGTCGTCGTCGAAGGTCTCGCCCACGCGCACCGGCAGGTAGCTGAACACCGTGCCCGCCTCGGTCCGCTGGATGCCTTCGACCCGGATATCCTTCACGACGAAGGGCGTGACGGCGGCCGCATGGCCGGCGCACAGGGCCAGCACGGCGGCGCCGATCAGGCTGCGTCGGGAAGACAGGACAAAGCTGGGCAGGGCAAGACGATCAGGTTGTAATTTCATCGATTAATTCAGGTCAGTCATTGGACAACGTTTCGTGTTCTCAGCCCGTACTTATGCCGCTTCGAAGAAAAGACCTCGCGCGAAGTCCCTTCAAAGCAGCCGCACCAGGTCGTTGAAGACGGCAAGCGCCATCAGCATGAACAGCAGGCCTACCCCGGCACGTTGCGCGATCTCGTTGATGCGCGCCGATACGGGACGCCCGGTCAAAACTTCCAGCGAATAATACAGCAAATGGCCCCCATCCAGAACGGGAATTGGTAACAGATTCATTACTCCCAGGGTGATGGAGATGAAGGCGATGAACTCCAGGAAGGGCTGCGCGCCCGCCCTGGCGGTCTGTCCGGCCACGTCGGCGATGGTGATCGGGCCGCTCACGTTCTTCAGCGAGACTTCGCCGACGATCATCTTGCCGACCATCTTGACGGTCATCGACGCCGTCTCCCAGGTGCGGTGCGCGCCGCGCGCCAGCGCCTCCAGCGGGCCCGATTTCACCTCGACCATCTCGGGCAACTGGGCCACGTACAGCTTGACGATGCCGTTGCCGGTGGCCGGGGCGCGCTCCGGCGCCAGCGCCAGCGGCACTTCCCGGCCGTCGCGCGTCACGCCCAGCTGCAGCGTGCGGCCGGCGGCGCCGCGCACGGCCTCGATGAAGCCGATGCCGTCCACGACGGGTTTGCCGTCGATGTGCGTCACCACGTCGCCCGCGCGCAGCCCTGCCCTTTCGGCCGGGCCGCCCGGCAGCACCCGCTCGACGATCGCGCGCGGGCGCCACATATGCATGCCCAGCGCGCCCATCACGTCGCCGTCGACGTCCAGGGCCGCCATCTTCTGCTGCGGGATGACGGCGCGGTAGCTGCTGCCGTCGGCGGCGCGCAGCTCCAGCTCGGCGGCGCGCTTGTCCAGGACGGCGCGCACGATTTCCCAGCGCAGCTCGGTCCACGATTGCACGGGACGGCCGTCGACCGCCGTGACGGCGTCGCCGCCGCGCATGCCGGCCTGGTACACGGCCGAGGTCTCGGCCATGCCGCGCAGGCGCGTGCCCGGCTCTTCCTTGCCGCCCATGTAGATCGCGGCCATGACGACGATGGCCAGGATGAAGTTGGCGAGCGGGCCGGCGGCCACGATGGCGATGCGTTTCCACACGCTCTGGCGGGTGAATTCCCGTTCCAGGTCCTTCTCGCTGGCCGGTGCCGTGGTCGGATCGCGCGCATCCAGCATCTTGACGTAGCCGCCCAGCGGCAGCGCGGAGATCGCCCATTCGGTCTGGTCCGGGCCGAAGCGGCGCGACCAGACGACGCGGCCCATGCCGACCGAGAAGCGCAGCACCTTCACGCCGCACAGGCGCGCGACCCAGTAGTGGCCCAGCTCGTGGAAGACGATCAATGGACCGAGCGCCAGCAGGAAGGCCAGCACGGTGGTGATCAGGCTCATATCAACCTCCTCGTCGGAGCCCGCCCACGATGCGCGAGGCCGCGTCGCGGGCGCACGCGTCCTGGGCCAGCACGGCGTCGATGCTCGAGGCGGCGCCGCACGGATTGTCGTCCATCACCTGGCGCACCACGCGGTCGATGTCGCGGAAGCCGATATGGCGGTCCAGGAAGGCTTGGACCGCGACTTCGTTGGCCGCGTTCAGCAGCGCCGGCGCGGTACCGCCCGCGCGCAGCGCGTCGAAGGCCAGCGCCAGGCAGGGGAAGCGGTCGAAGTCGGGATGGTGGAACTGCAGCGCCGCCCACTGGGTCAGGTCCAGCTGGGCCACGCCGGACGCGATGCGCTGCGGGTAGGCGAGCGCGTGGGCGATCGGGGTGCGCATGTCCGGATTGCCGAGCTGGGCCAGCACGGAGCCGTCCGCGTAGGACACCATCGAGTGGATGACGCTCTGCGGATGGATCAGGACCTCGATGCGCTCGGCCGGCGCGCCGAACAGCCAGTGCGCCTCGATCACCTCGAGGCCCTTGTTCATCATCGTGGCCGAGTCGACCGAGATCTTGCGGCCCATCGACCAGTTCGGATGCTTGCATGCCTCTTCCGGCGTGACGGCTTCCAGCGTCTCGACGGCGCGATGCAGGAACGGGCCGCCGGACGCGGTCAGGACGATCTTGGCCACGCCGGCGGCGTCCGGGTCACGGTCGTAGTGCGCCGGCAGCGACTGGAAGATCGCGTTGTGCTCGCTGTCGATGGGCAGCAGGGTCGCCTCGTGCTCCTTGACGGCGTCCATGAACAGCTGGCCGGACATGACGAGGGCTTCCTTGTTCGCCAGCAGCACCTTCTTGCCGGCGCGGGCCGCGGCCAGCGTCGGCGCGAGGCCGGCGGCGCCCACGATGGCGGCCATCACGGTATCGGTCTCGCTGCTGGCGGCGATCTCGCACAGCGCGGCTTCGCCGTGGGCGACGTCGACGTCCAGGCCCGCCAGCAGTTCGCGCAGGCGCGCCGCCGCTTCCGGGGTGCCGACCACGGCGCGCTGCGGACGGTGCCGGCGGCACTGGGCCGCCAGTTCCTCGACGCGGGAATGCGCGCTCAGGGCGTGGACGGCGTATTTGTCGGGATGACGCGCGAGGACGTCCAGGGTCGAGGCGCCGATCGAACCGGTGGCGCCCAGGATGGTGATGCGTTGCATGGTGAGTTCCATATAAGGTCGGTTCAACATGGTCATGGCTAGGCGCAGCGACGAAGACAGTGCTGTTGCACGGCAAGGAGCTGCAACGACGCCATGGCCATGTTTAACCGACCGCTCAAAGGCGCGAGCCGATCAGTGCGGCAAGCGGAAGAACCGGAATCAGGGCATCGATCCGGTCGAGCACGCCGCCGTGGCCGGGCAGCAGGTTGCTGCTGTCCTTCATGCCGGCACGGCGCTTGAGCTGGGATTCGAACAGGTCGCCGACGATGCTGGCGGCGACCATCAGGACCAGGATGGCCAGCAGCGCCGGCCAGCCGAACGCGGCCTGCACGCGGGCGGCGAAGGTGTTGGCGAAGGCCGGGCCGCCGAAGGCGACCGACAGCGAGGCCAGCACGAGCACGGCGATGCCGCCGCCGATCGCCCCTTCCCAGGACTTGCCCGGGGAAATGGACGGGGCCAGCTTGCGCTTGCCGAAGGCCTTGCCGGCGAAATAGGCGCCGATATCGGCGACCCAGACGATCGCCAGCACGGACAGCAGGAACAGCGGCGAATACGAGTACAGCGCGACGATGGCCGTGAAGCAGCCGACGATGCCGAAGCCGTAGACGAGGCTCAGGATCGTGTTGGGCGTCGTGCCCAGCGGCGGCAGGCCCGTCTTCAGCGACGGGGCGAAGCGGGCGATCCAGAGGGCCACGCTGAGCGCCGCCCAGAACGAGGGATTGATGCGGTCGGTAAAGACCGCGACGGCGAACGCGGCCGTCCACAACAGGGCGATGACGTGGGCGTTCTGGGTGCCCGGATTGAACAGCCGGAAGCATTCCCAGATCGCGGCGCCGAAGAACACGGTTGCCACCACCGCGAAGGCCGTGAAGTTGTTGAAGTAAAGAATGGGCAGCAGGACTGCCAACAGCACGACGGCGGTGATGACACGGGTTTTCAGCATGCGTTTTACTTGGCCTTGTTAGCTACTTGCTCTCCGGTACGGCCGAAGCGGCGTTCCCGGCTCTGGTAGGACGCGATCGCCGTGTCCAGCGATTCGGGCGAGAAATCCGGCCAGAAGGTATCGGTGAAATACAGCTCGGAATACGCGAGCTGCCACAGCAGGAAGTTCGAGATGCGCTCTTCCCCGCCGGTGCGGATGAACAGGTCCGGCTCGGGCGCATAGGCCATCGCCAGGTGCGGCGCCAGCATCTCTTCGGTATAGTCCGTGGTGCCGGGGTTGGCCGCGACCATCTTGCTCGTCGCCTGCATGATATCCCAGCGGCCGCCATAGTTGGCGCACACGGTCACGGTGAGGCGGCTGTTGTTGGCCGTGCGGCGCTCGGCATTGGCGATCATGTCCTGCAGCTTCGGGTCGAAGCGCGACAGGTCGCCCACCACCTTCAGGCGGATGTTATTCGCGTGCATCTTCGACACTTCACGCTCGAGCGCGGTGACGAACAGGCCCATCAGGTAGGACACTTCGTCGGCCGGGCGGCGCCAGTTTTCCGAAGAAAAGGCGAACAGCGTCAGGTATTCGACACCGCGCTCCACGCAGGCCTCGACGATCTTGCGCACGGCATCCACGCCCTTGACGTGGCCGGCCACGCGCGGCAGCAGGCGCTTGGTGGCCCAACGGCCATTGCCGTCCATGATGATGGCGATATGGCGGGGCACCGTGGGCGCGTCGGGTACGGCGGCGGTCGAGCTTTTGAAAATCATAAATCAGGCCAGAGGCGGCCGACCGGTCCAGCCGGGTCGGTCACGCGGATGCGGCGTCAACAATGCAATAAAGATCGCAATTTTACCTTACCGCAAAAACAACGGGAGCGGAGCGGCAAAGCCGGTCCGCCCTTCCATGACGAATTGCCGGCCGCAAGGGGCCGGCGGCGGCGTCACACCGTCATGACTTCCTTTTCCTTCTCGGCGACCAGCTTGTCGATGTCGACGACGGCCTTGTCGGTCATCTTCTGGATGTCGTCCTGGGCGCGGCGCTCCTCGTCTTCCGAGATCGCCTTGTCCTTGACCAGCTTCTTGAGCTGTTCGTTGCCGTCGCGGCGCACGTTGCGCACGGCGATCTTCGCGTCTTCCGCTTCCGACTTGCACAGCTTGACCATTTCCTTGCGGCGCTCTTCGGTCAGCGGCGGGGTCGGCACGCGGATCATTTCGCCGAACGAGGACGGGTTCAGGCCCAGGTCGGAGTCGCGGATGGCTTTCTCGACGGTGTTCAGCATCTTCTTTTCATAGGGCTGGACACCGATCGTGCGGGCGTCGATCAGGGTCAGGTTGGCGACCTGGGACAACTGGGTCGGCGAACCGTAGTAATCGACCATGACGGAGTCGAGGATGCCAACGTGGGCGCGGCCGGTGCGGACCTTGGCCAGGTTGGCGCGCAGGGTCTCGATGGACTTCGCCATCTTGTCCTGGGCATTTTTCTTGACGTCAGCTACAGACATGCTGCTCTCCTGTATTTCAAATGATGTTAAACGTGTACGAGTGTACCTTCGTCTTCGCCCATGATCACGCGCTTGAGCGCGCCCGGCTTGACGATGGAGAACACCTTGATCGGCAGCTTCTGGTCGCGGCACAGGGCGAACGCGGTGGCGTCCATCACCTGCAGGTGCTTGGCGATCGCCTCGTCGAACGAGATCGACTCGTAGCGGGTCGCGTGCGGATCCTTCTTCGGATCGGCAGTATAGACGCCATCGACCTTGGTTGCCTTCAAAACAATCTCGGCCGAGATCTCGGAGCCGCGCAGCGCGGCGGCCGTGTCGGTGGTGAAGAAGGGGTTGCCGGTGCCGGCGGCGAACACGACGACCTTGCCTTCCTCCAGGTACTGCAGCGCCTTCGGGCGCACGTAGGGCTCGACCACCTGCTCGATGCCGATCGCCGACATCACGCGCGCGGTGATGCCCTGCTGGCGCATCGCGTCGGCCAGCGCCAATGCGTTCATGACGGTTGCCAGCATGCCCATGTAGTCGGCGGTCGCGCGGTCCATGCCCTGCGCGCCCGGCGCCACGCCGCGGAAGATGTTGCCGCCGCCGATCACCACCGCCAGCTCCACGCCCAGCTTCGACACCTCCGCCACGTCGGCGACCATGCGCTCGATGGTGGCGCGGTTGATGCCGAACGGATCGTCACCCATCAGCGCTTCGCCAGACAGTTTGAGGAGGACTCGTTGGTAGGCTGGTTTTGTCATGAATGGGGCTCCTGTATGGTGATGTGTTTCGAATCCGGTTTTCGCCCCTGGCGTCGCCGCCGGGACGTAGGGTGGACGGCTCCGCCGTCCACGCGGTGATAGCCGGGACCGCCTTGTCGGGCACGAACACGAAGCCGCTTTCCTTCGCTCGCGCACTCGACGGCGACGCTGCAAACTATCACTGCGTGGGCGGCATAGCCGCCCACCCTACCGGAGCCCGCAATCGCGGGCTCCTGCAAAAACGGGCCTTGCGGCCCGTTTTCTTTATTACTGCTTGACGGCAGCCATCTGGGCTGCGACTTCGGCTGCGAAGTCGTCGACCTTCTTCTCGATGCCTTCGCCGACCACGTACATCGTGAACGCTTTCACGGTGGTGTTGGCGGCCTTCAGCATCTGCTCGATGCTCTGCTTGTCGTTCTTCACGAATGCCTGGTTGAACAGCGACACTTCCTTCAGGTACTTCTGCACCGAACCGTCGATACGCTTGGCGACGATGTCGGCCGATTGCGGCTGCTTGCCTTCGGCGACGGCCTTGTCGGCGTCTTCCTGGGCTTTCAGCTGAGCAACCGAACGCTCTTTCTCGATCAGGTCGGCCGGCACTTGCTCCGACGACAAGGCGACCGGCTTCATGGCGGCGATGTGCATCGCGACGTCCTTGCCGACTTGCTCGTCGGCGCCGTCGTAGTCGACGATCACGCCGATGCGGGCGCCGTGCAGGTACGATGCCAGCTTGCCGGTGGTTTCGAAGCGCTGGAAGCGGCGCACGGTCATATTCTCGCCGATCTTGCCGATCAGTGCGGTACGGATGTCGTCGAAGGTCTTGCCGTCGACCGGCAGGGCTGCCAGGGCGGCGACGTCGGCCGGGTTCTGCTCGGCGACCAGCTTGGCGGCCAGGTTGGCCATGGCCAGGAAGTCGTCGTTCTTGGCGACGAAGTCGGTTTCGCTGTTGATTTCGACGAGCGCGCCGATGTTGCCGTTGATGTAAGCCGAGACCACGCCTTCGGCGGTCACGCGCGACGATGCCTTCGATGCCTTGCCGCCCAGCTTGACGCGCAGGATCTCTTCGGCACGTGCCATGTCGCCTTCGGCTTCATTCAGTGCCTTCTTGCATTCCATCATCGGGGCATCGGTCTTGGCGCGCAGTTCGCCGACCATCGCTGCAGTAATCGCTGCCATGTGTATTCTCCTAAGTTTTAATCTGGTATCTGAAAACTACCGAATTCGAATCCGTTTGAAAAAAGGGGCGCCCGGCGCCCCTTCTTCCAGCGGCGGACGCACGCCCGCCGTCATTCAATTACGCTTGCTCGTTGACTTCGACGAAGTCGTCGGCCGACTTGGCCATTTCGACGATTTCGGCGGTCGAGTTGGCACGGCCTTCCAGGATCGCATCGGCGACGCCGCGTGCGTACAGGGTGATGGCCTTCGACGAGTCGTCGTTACCCGGGATCACGTGGGTGACGCCTTCCGGCGAGTGGTTGGTGTCGACCACGCCGATGACCGGGATGCCCAGCTTGCCGGCTTCGGTGACGGCGCCCTTGTGGTAGCCGACGTCGACGACGAAGATCGCGTCCGGCACGCCTTGCAGGTCCTTGATGCCGCCGATCGACTTCTGCAGCTTTTCCAGTTCGCGCGAGAACATCAGCGCTTCTTTCTTGCTCATCTTCTCGACTTCACCCGACTCGATGGCGGCTTCCATGTCCTTCAGGCGCTTGATCGAGGTCTTGATGGTCTTGAAGTTGGTCAGCATGCCGCCCAGCCAGCGCTGGTCGACGTACGGCACGCCTGCGCGCTGCGCTTCGGCGGCGATGATGTCGCGGGCCTGGCGCTTGGTGCCCACCAGCAGGATGGTGCCGCGGTTGGCGGCGATCTGCTTGATGGTCTTCATCGCATCCTGGTACATCGCCATGGTCTTTTCCAGGTTGATGATGTGGATCTTGTTGCGATGACCGAAGATGAACGGGGCCATTTTCGGGTTCCAGAAACGGGTCTGGTGGCCGAAGTGAACACCGGCTTCCAGCATTTCGCGCATAGTGACAGACATGTAATTCTCCAGGGTTGGTTTCTTGAACGACGGCCGGTACACCCCTTCGGGGCACCCTTGTCGGCCGCATTCGCGATTTAAAAAAGGCTTGTTTGCTACGTTTTTACCGCATCGCTCGATACGAACACGAGCAACCCGAGATTCTAGCGGGATTTACGTCACCGCGCAACCGAAACCCATGTCATTTCGCTCTTGGAGGCGCGTCGCCAGCGGTGGCGGCCGCCGTCCCGCGCCACTGCCGGATCACATATAATGGACGGATCGAAGATTGCAGAACCGTAAAATCATGTCCATCTCCATCAAGACCCAGGAAGAAATCGAAGGCATGCGCATCGCCGGCCGCCTGGGCGCCGAAGTGCTCGACTACATCACCCCCTTCGTCAAGGCGGGCGTCACCACCGGCGAACTCGACCGTCTGTGCCACGAATACATGGTCAACGTGCAAGGCACCGTGCCGGCCCCGCTGAACTACGCGCCGCCGGGCTATCCGCCCTTCCCCAAGGCCGTGTGCACCTCCGTCAACGACGTGATCTGCCACGGCATCCCGGGCGACAAGGTCTTGAAGAACGGCGATTCCGTCAATATCGACGTTACCGTGATCACCAAGGACGGTTTCCACGGCGACAACAGCCGCATGTTCCTGATCGGCGAACCGTCGATCCAGGCCAGGCGCCTGTCCGAGATCACCTACGAATGCATGTGGCTGGGCATCAGCAAGGTCAAGCCGGGCGCCCACCTGGGCGACATCGGCGCCGTGATCCAGCAGCACGCCGAAAAGAACGGCTTCTCGGTGGTGCGCGAATTCTGCGGCCACGGCATCGGCCGCGTGTTCCACGAAGAGCCGCAGGTGCTGCACTACGGCCGCCCCGGCACCGGCGAGGAGCTGAAGGCCGGCATGATCTTCACGATCGAGCCCATGATCAACGCGGGCCGCCGCGAGATCCGCGAAATGCCGGACGGCTGGACCATCAAGACGAAGGACCGCAGCCTGTCGGCCCAGTGGGAACACATGATCCTCGTGACGGAGACGGGCTACGAGGTCCTGACCACGTCGGCCGGTGCCCCGGCGCCGCCGGCCATCGTCCAGCAGAACGACGCCGTCGCCGCCTGACCGAAGCCAGCCTCCATGAACAGCACCGTCGCCGATTCCCAGCTCGACCAGCAACCCAGCCTGCAGCAGCAGCTCAAGCAGCGCCTGAAGGCCGAGCGCCAGCTCGTGATCGCCGAATTCCAGGAATGCGGCAAGCCCGAGAAGCTGCTGCGCGGGCTGCGCCAGAGCGTCGACGGCGTGCTGGAAGACGCCTGGCGCACGGCCGCCCTGCCCGAGGACACGGCGCTGGTGGGCGTGGGCGGCTACGGGCGCGGCGAGCTGTTCCCCTATTCCGACGTCGACCTGCTGATCCTGCTGGGCCAGCCGGCCGACGCGCTGACCCAGGCCAGACTGGAAAATTTCGTGCAGCTGCTGTGGGACCTCGGGCTCGAGATCGGCCACAGCATCCGCACCGTCGACGAATGCCTGGTCGAGTCGAAGGCCGACATCACGGTGCAGACCAGCCTGCTGGAAGCGCGCCTCGTGACGGGAAGCCAGCCGCTGTTCGAGACGCTGCAGTTCCGCTACGACGCGGCGATGGACGCGCAAGCCTTCTTCCACGCCAAGACGGCCGAGATGCGCCTGCGCCACGCCAAGTACGAGTTCACCCCGTTCTCGCTGGAGCCGAACGTCAAGGAAAGCCCGGGCGCGCTGCGCGACCTGCAGGTGATCCTGTGGGTGGCCAAGGCGGCCGGCCTGGCCAATTCCTGGAGCCAGCTGGCGATGCGCGGCCTGATCACGCGCGAGGAAGCGCGCCAGCTGATGGAAAAGGAACGCGCCTTCAAGGACATCCGCATCCGCCTGCACCTGCAGACGAAGCGGCGCGAGGACCGCTTCGTGTTCGACGTGCAGACGGCCATCGCCGAGAACCTGGGCCTGGAAGGCACGCCCGAGCGCCGCGTCAGCGAATTCCTGATGCAGCGCTACTACTGGGCCGCCAAGACGGTGACGCAGCTGAACACGATGCTGCTGCAGAACATCGAGGCCCAGCTGTTCCCCACGCCGTCCAAGCCCATCGCGATCAATCCGCGCTTCAACGAGGTCGGCGGCTTCATCGACATCGCCGCCGACGACACCTTCGAGCGCAACCCGTCGGCCGTGCTCGAGATCTTCGTGCTGATGACGGAGCGCCCCGACATCAAGGGCATGACGGCGCGCACCATGCGCGCGCTGTGGCATGCGCGCAAGCTGATCGACGACGAATTCCGCGCGCGCCCCGCCAACCGCGCCCTGTTCCTGCGCATCCTGCAGGCGCCCGTGGGACTCGTGCACGCGCTGCGCCGCATGAACGACCTGGGCATCCTGGGCCGCTACCTGCCCAACTTCCGCCGCATCATCGGCCAGATGCAGCACGATTTGTTCCACGTGTACACCGTCGACCAGCACATCATGATGGTGGTGCGCAATATGCGCCGCTTCACGATGACGGAACACGCGCACGAATACCCGTTCTGCAGCCAGCTGATCGCCAACTTCCGCGACCGCTGGCTGCTGTACGTGGCCGCCCTGTTCCACGACATCGCCAAGGGCCGCGGCGGCGACCATTCAGAACTGGGCAAGGAAGACGCGCTGCAGTTCTGCCGCGACCACGCCTTGTCCGGGGAAGACACGGAACTGGTCGTGTTCCTCGTCGAGCAGCACCTGACCATGTCGCAGGTGGCGCAGAAGCAGGACCTGTCCGACCCGGATGTCATCGCCGCCTTCTCCCGGCTGGTCAAGGACGAGCGCCACCTGACGGCCCTGTACCTGCTGACCGTGGCCGACATCCGCGGCACCAGCCCGAAGGTGTGGAACGCCTGGAAGGCCAAGCTGCTGGAAGACCTGTACAAGGTCACGCTGCGCGTGCTGGGCGGCGAGCCGCCGTCGGCCGACCGCGAGCTGCGCGCGCGCCAGCAGGAGGCGCTGGCCACGCTGCGCCTGTTCGGCCTGGGCCCGACCGAGCACGAGGCGCTGTGGAAGCAGCTCGACATGGCCTATTTCCTGCGCCACGACGCGTCCGACATCGCCTGGCAGACGCGCTGCCTGCACGACAAGCTGGGCCGCGACAAGCCGGTGGTGAAATCGCGCCTGGCGCCGATCGGCGAAGGCCTGCAGGTGACCGTCTACGTGAAGGACCAGCCGGACCTGTTCGCCCGGATCTGCAGCTATTTCGACCGCAAGAACTTTTCCATCCTCGACGCCAAGATCCACACGACGAAGGGCGGCTACGCGCTCGACACCTTCCTCATCACGGACGAACACTTCGCCGGCAACTACCGCGACATCATCAACCTGATCGAGCACGAGCTGTGCGACGTGCTGACGCGCCAGGAACCCTTGTCGCCGCCGCTGCGCGCGCGCCTGTCGCGCATGTCGCGCAACTTCCCCGTCACCCCGACGGTGGACCTGCGCCCGGACGAGCGCGGCCAGTTCTGGCTGCTGTCCATCGCCGCCAACGACCGCAACGGCCTGCTGTACGCGATCGCCAGCGTGCTGGCGCGCTACCGCATCAACCTGCACACGGCCAAGGTCATGACGCTGGGCGAGCGCGTGGAAGACGTGTTCCTCATCGACGGGGCGGCGCTCGCCAACCAGCGCGTGCAGGTGCAGCTGGAGACCGAGTTGCTGGATGCGTTGAAGATTTAATTACTATCGTTAACACCAACACGTCGTCCCCGCGAAGGCGGGGACCCATACTGAAGCGCCGAAGTCGCTGCGTCGCACTGTCGCGGCGTATTCGATATACGGCGTTCCGTTGCTCAGTATGGGTCCCTGCCTGCGCAGGGACGACGTATTTAATTGTTCCTCAACATTACCATGACCGAACCCGTACGCCTGTCCAAACGCATGTCCGAACTGGGACTCTCCTCCCGCCGCGAAGCCGATGAATGGATCGCCCGCGGCTGGGTCCGCGTCGATGGGAAAGTCGTCTCGGAACTCGGCAGCAAGGTGCTGCCGCACCAGAAGATCACCGTCGAGCGCCAGGCCTCGGCCGAGCAGTCCAAGCGCGTGACCGTGCTGATCCACAAGCCCGTCGGTTACGTCAGCGGCCAGGCCGAGGACGGCTACAA
Organism: Massilia sp. YIM B02763; assembly: GCF_030412015.1. Lineage (GTDB taxonomy): Bacteria > Pseudomonadota > Gammaproteobacteria > Burkholderiales > Burkholderiaceae_D > Telluria. The sequence goes on from NZ_JASNRD010000001.1 coordinate 397,906, forward strand.
GCCGGCCGTCGTGCTGGTCAAGCCGGAGAACCGCTGGGCCGACGACCCGTCGCCGGAACTGTTCCACCCTACCCAGCTGCGCTCGCTCGTGCCGGCCGGCCGCCTGGACATCGATTCCGTCGGCCTGCTCGTGCTGACCCAGGACGGCCGCATCGCCAAGCAGCTGATCGGGCAGGACACGTCGATCGAGAAGGAATACCTGGTGCGCGTGCAGTACACGAAGCCGGGCCGCCTGCCGGACGCCGACCTCAAGAAGCTGAACCACGGCCTGTGGATGGACGGCAAGCCGCTGCTACCGGCCAAGGTGCGCTGGCAGAACGAGGACCAGCTCAGCTTTACCTTGAAGGAAGGCCGCAAGCGCCAGATCCGGCGCATGTGCGATATGGTCGGCTTGAAAGTGATCGGGCTGAAGCGGGTGCGGATCGGGCGGGTAAAGCTGGGCGAATTGCCGCCGGGACAGTGGCGTTACCTGGGGGCCGACGAGGTATTCTGAGGTGCGGTGGACACGTGGTGTCCGACCCTCCGGCTTCGTGACGGTGCCGGACATCGACGCCGCTATCGATCGCCGCGTGGACGGCGAAGCCGTCCACCCTACTGCACGCCCCTCAATGAGGGCCGTGCTTGATCTGCATATCGGTCCACGGATCGAGCACGCGTAGTTCGTCGAGTACCGCCCGGGGCCCGGCCACGCTGCCACCGCTTTCCTGGTCCCATTCCAGTTTCAGCTTGGAACGTCCCTTGCGCAGGTCGACGCGCGCATAGTCGACCCAGGCGTCCTCCCCCACGTACTCGTAAGTCGTCACCCAGCCCTGGCGGACCAGCGCGCCCTGCGCCTGGCGCAGGGCGAACGGGGGCAAACCCTCGATCGTTTCGGGTTCCAGCCTGGGCTCTCCCAGCACACCCAAGTACCGCACGAAATGCGTAATCCACGCCATGGCTGCCCCCCAACAGTGGTAGACGTGATTTCACTCTATCAGCGGGATTTATGCATTGACGTTAGCTGGCGCACGCAGCGGAACAAATCAGTGAACGGCCGGTCAGGAATTTGTATCAAGCTGTATCAGCGCTGGACGTCCGCCAGGATCCGGTGCAGGTCTTCCAGGCTGACAGGCTTGGTCAGATGGTGGGAGAAGCCGCGGTTGCGGGTCTGGCGCCGGTCCGCGTCCTGGCCCCAGCCCGTCAGGGCGATGATGCGCGTCGCGGCGAAGCGCCCTTCCTGGCGCAGGCGGCGAGCCACCTCGTAGCCATCCATGCCGGGCATGCCGATGTCGAGCAACACGCTGTGCGGCAGGAAACTGTCGGCCGTCGCCAGCGCGCCGCGGCCGTCGTAGGCGATCCGGACCTCGGCGCCGTCCGCTTCCAGCAGCAGGCCCAGGGTATCGGCCGCGTCGCGGTTGTCGTCGACCACCAGGATGCGCTGGCCGTGCAGCGGCGCGGTGGGGCGCGCCTGCCCGAACGGCTCGGCGGGCTCCCAATCGTCCGCGGGATCGGCCAGCGGCAGGTGCACGATGAACTCGCTTCCCAGGCCGCTGCCCGCGCTCTTCGCCTCGACCGTGCCGTGGTGCATCTCGACGAGACTGTGCACCATCGTCAGGCCGATGCCCAGGCCGCCCTGCCCGCGCCCGACGTTGCGGTGCGCCTGGGCGAACATGTCGAACACGCGCGGCAGGGCCTCGGCGGGGATGCCGATGCCCGTGTCGCGCACGGACGCCACCACCATCCCGTCCACGCGCCGCGCGTCGAACCAGATCCGTCCGCCCGCATCCGTATACTTGGCCGCGTTGTTGAGCAGATTGGCGAACACCTGGGTCAGGCGCACGCGGTCGGCCTCCAGCACCAGCGGCTCCTGCGGCAGCGCCACGGACAGCTGGTGGCCGCAGCGGTCGATGGCCGGCTGGCTGGTCTCGACGGCCGCCTGCACGATCTCGGCGAAGGCCACCCGTTCCAGCTTCAGGTCGATCTTGCCGCGCGTGATGCGCGACACTTCCATCAAGTCGTCGACCAGGCGCACGATCTGGCGCACCTGGCGCCCCACCATCTCGACCACGCGGTCGGACTGGCGCCGGCCGTCGGGACGGCGCATCAATTGCACGGCATTGCTGATCGGCGCCAGCGGGTTGCGCAGCTCGTGCGCCAGGGTGGCCAGGAACTCGTCCTTGCGGCGGTCGGCGTCCTTCAGCGCTTCCTCGGCCTGCACGGCGCCCGTGATGTCGAGCGAGATGCCGACGTAGCCGCGCTGCACCCCCTCGCCCGAGAACCATGGCGAGACATGCGACTCGAACCAGTGGCCGGCGCCGCCCGCCACCGGGGTCTCGATGCGGCGCGTGAAACCGCCGTCGGCACGCACGCCGTCGAACACGGCGCGCAGGTAGCCGTCCATGTCGGCCGGCGGCACGATGCCGTTCCAGCCGCGCCCGCCCTGCGCGGCCTGGGCGTTCGGGCCGAATGCGCAGCCGCCGGTCGTGCAGCGCTCGTTCAGGTAGATCACGCGCCCGTCCACGTCGAACTGGTAGACCAGCGCCGGCGAGGCGTCGGCCAGCGCGCGGAACCGCCCTTCGCTTTCGCGCAACGCATCCTCGGCCCGCTTGCGCAGCGTGATGTCGTAGAACAGGATCGCCACGCGCGGGCTCTCGCGTCCGCCGACGGGGAAGACGAAGAAGTCGTACCAGCCCTGCACGCCCGGTGCATAGCACTGCGAGCGGCTGCTCGTGCCCGTGTGCACGACCTCGGCGCAGGCCTCCAGCCAGCACGGCTCGTGCTCCGGGCGCACGCGCAGCCGGCCCGGACCCACGTAGGAAATATTCGCCATGCGCACGGCCGCCGGATTCGCCTCCGTGTAGGCCAGGCCCGTGGCGCGGCCGGCCTCGTCGAACTCGACGGCGGCCAGCAGGAAGCCCTCGTCCATCGATTCGAACAACATGCGGAAACGCCGCTCGCTCTCACCCAGCGCCGCCTGCGTGCGGCGGCGCTCGTCGACGTCGATGTACATGCCCACCCACTTGCGCACCGACCCGTCGTCGTTGAACAGGGGCGCGGCGCGCGCATTGGTCCAGCGCCATCCCCCGGCCGCCACCTGCACGCGGAACTCGACGTTCAGCGTACGCCGCATGCCGACCGCAGCGCGCCATTGGCGCAGCACGGCGGCGCGGTCTTCGGGATGCACGGCGTCGAGCCAGCCCAGGCCCAGCGAGGCTTCCGCGCGCTGGCCCGTGTACTGGGTCCAGCTGGCCGAGCCCTCGACGATGCGGCCGTGGGCATCCGTCTCCCACACGGCCTGGGCGAAGCCCTGGACCATGGCGCGGAAACGCTCCTCGCTCTCGGCCAGGCGCGCCTCCGTTTCCTTGTTGGCGCCGACGTCGATCACGAACAACACGCAGCGGCCATACTCCCCTTCTCCCGCGATCCGCGCCGGCGCGAACAGGCCCCACCAGCGGCTACCGTCCTTGCGCACCATCTGCTTCGTGTAAGGCGCCGTGCTGCCGGCCGCCGCCAGGTCGCGCAAGGCGTTTTCCGTCACGTCCCAGAATTCCGGCGGGGTCAGGTCGCGCCAGTGGTCGAGCGTGCGCAATTCCTGGCAGGTGTAGCCCGTCATGCGCTCGAACGCGGGATTCACGTCGCGCACCGTGCCGTCGAGGTCGAAATACAGCACGCCCACGGTGCCGATGCTGAGGGTGGCGTCGATCAGCGCCTTGTGTTCGCGCAGCGCGCGCGCGGCGGCGCGGCTCTCCTCGACCTCGCGCTGCAGGTGCTCCTCGCGTTCCAGCACGGGGCGGATGCGCTCCTCGACGCGCCGCTCCAGCTCGCCGCCATCGGCCTCGCCGTTCGTTCCCGAGGGGGCCGCGTCGTGGCTGCTGGCCTGCCAGCCGGCGGCCGCGAAGGCGGCGCAGGCATGCAGGCGGCGCAGGTGGCCGGCGTCGAAGCCGCCGTCGCCCTCGAGGCGCATGGCGTTCAGGGAACCGAGCGCGCGTCCGTTCACGCGCCAAGGAACGCCCAACGTTTCGCCCAGGTCCAGCCCGACGCCGCGCGCCGAGGGGAAATGGCTGGCGGGGTGTTCGAACAGCGTGCTGCCGTCGGCCAGCACGGGGGCCCCGCACGCGCACGCACCGATGCTCCAGCGCGCTCCCGCCTGCGGCGCCAGCCCACCGGCCACGGCATGCCAGCGCACGCTGCCATCGCCCGCGCCGCCGCCCGGCCCGGGTTCGCACACGGCCACCACGACGGAGTTCGCCCCGCACAGCTCGCGCGCCAGCTCGGCCACGCGCTGCAACAGCGACTGCGGGTCGTCGGCCAGCTGCTGGGCCAGCGCCGCGAACGCCTGCCCGACGGCCGCGTCGTCGCCGGGTCCGGGACCGCGCTCGCGCAACAAGGCCGCCACGACGGCATCGTCGCGGTAGGCGCCCTCTGCGGCGCCGGTCACGCCTGGGGGCGAATCGGCCATGATTTCATTGTCGGTTATCTAACGACTGAAACTACAGATTACTTGACATTTCGATCATTGCCAACGGATTTCAATCGTACTCGCCATTTTTAATTTCACGGCGGAATTCCATACATGAGGCAGCTCGGCACCTATTCATTCCGATCGCAATGATGATGAGCGGCGACCGGGCCGCTCGGCTGTCCGGAAGGCGCCGGCGTTGCGTTGCCCCGTAAGTACGGCGTTTTCCCTTCTTGCATCGATGCTCCCTCTGTCGTAGCATCCACGGCTTGCCGTGCCCACGAGGCGACCGGCCAAGATCCTGGAGTCCCATGAAAAACGAAACACCCCCTCTCACCGCGCAAACCTCGCAAACCCGCTCCTTCCTCACCGTCGCCCTGATCGAACTCTGGGAACGCTTCGGCTACTACGGCATGCAGGCGCTGATCGTGTACTTCATGGTCCAGCGCCTCGGCTTCGACGACAGCCGCGCCAACCTGGTCTGGAGCGCCGCCGCCGCCCTGATCTACGTCTCGCCGGCCATCGGCGGCTGGATCGGCGACAAGGTGCTCGGCACCAAGCGTTCGATGTACCTCGGCACCATCGTGCTGACCCTCGGCTACGCGCTGATGTCGGTGCCGTCCGAAAACACCTGGTTCATGTTCTTCGCCCTCGGCGTCATCGTCGTCGGCAACGGCCTGTTCAAGCCGAATACCGCCAATCTCGTGCGCAAGATCTACGAAGGCGACGACTCCAAGATCGACTCCGCCTTCACGCTGTACTACATGGCCGTCAACGTCGGCTCGACCGTGTCGATGCTGGCCACCCCGTGGATCAAGGACTACGTCAACGCCACCTATGGCAACGAGCTCGGCTGGCATGCCGCCTTCGCCGTGTGCAGCGTCGGCCTCGTGCTGGGCCTCTTGAACGTGCTGGCGATGCGCGCCACCATCGCCCACGTCGGTTCGCCGCCGGACGAGCGCCCGCTCGACGTCGCCAAGCTGGTCATGGTGCTCGTGGGCAGCGTGCTGACCGTCGGGCTGTCCGCCGTGATCCTGGAATACCAGGCCCTGGCGCGCCTGTTCGTCTACGTCGCCGGCTTCGTCGTACTGGGCATCTTCATCCACCTGATCCGCACCAGCGTGCCGAGCGAGCGCGCCGGCCTGACCGCGGCCCTCGTGCTGACGCTGCAGACCGTGTTCTTCTTCATCTTCTACCAGCAGATGTCGACCTCGCTGTCGCTGTTCGCCCTGCGCAACGTCGACCTCGACTTCAGTGTGTTCGGCGCCCACCTGTGGACCTGGTCGCCGGCGCAGTTCCAGGCGCTGAACGCGATCTGGATCATGGTGCTGAGCCCCGTGCTGGCCTGGGTCTATACGGCTGCCGGCAAGGGCGGCAAGGACCTGTCGATCGCCGGCAAGTTCGCGCTCGGCTTCGGCGCCGTCGCCGTCGGCTTCTTCGCCTACGGCGTGGCGGGCGCGTTCGCCGTGAACGGCCTGACCTCGTCCTGGGTGATGATCGCCGGCTACGGCTTCTACTCGCTGGGCGAGCTGCTCGTGTCCGGCCTGGGCCTGGCGATGGTGGCGCGCTACGTGCCGGCCCGCATGACGGGCTTCATGATGGGCGCCTACTTCGTCGCCACCGGCATCTCGCAATACCTGGGCGGCGTCGTCGCCAACCTGGCCAGCGTGCCGAGCAACATCACCGATCCGGTCCAGACGCTGCCGATCTACACGAGCCTGTTCAACAAGCTGGGCCTGGGCGCCGTGGCCTGCACCGTGATCGCGCTGCTCGTGCTGCCGCTGATGCGCCGCCTGAGCGCCACGCACGCGTCGCACAACTGACCTGCCCGCCAAGGTATCATCACGACGGCGCGCCGGCTTCCGGCGCGCCGTCGTCCATTCCGGAGCCCCATGACGATCCTGACCAGCGCGCGCCTGCGTTTCGAACCCCTGGACGACATCCATGCCGACGGCCTGCATGCGATGAACAGCGACCCCGACGTCATGCGCTGGCTGCACGGCACCGTGTCGATGGAGGAAACGCGCGCCATGATAGTCCGGGTGCGCGCGCGCCGGGCCGCATGGGGCTATTCCTGGTGGGCGCTGCTGGACGCGGCCAGCGGCGAGATGGTCGGCGCGGGCGGCATCCAGCACCTCGGCTTCGACCCCGCCAATCCCCATGAACTGGGCTGGCGCCTGCGCCGCGCCAGCTGGGGCCGGGGCCTGGCCACCGAAGCGGCGTTCACGCTCGCGCGCCACGGCTTCGACGCGCTGGGCGCGCCGCGCCTGTGCGCGATCCGCCATCCGGGCAACGAGGCCTCGCGCCGCGTGATGGACAAGCTGGGCATGCGCTACACGGGCATGCAGGTCTGGAACGGCGAGGAAGTGCCCGTCCACGTGCTGGAGCGGCGCGACTGGGACGCGGCGCACGGCGCAGGAGCCCCCGCGCACAGTTAGCAAATCGCTTCCACCTATTTCCATTCGGAAATATGATATATTTGAGCGTTCGCGCAGGAGCCGCGGCGCATGGCGCTCGCCCGCTGCGCCCATCTACCGTATTGCGCACCATGTTCCGTCATATTTCCGTCCGTTTCCCGCGGCTGGCCGCCTTGCTGGCCGCCGCAACGTTCACCTGCGGCGCCCCCGGCGCCGCGGCCGCCGAGCCGCCGGTCTATCATTTTTCGCCCGTCAATCAATACAACCTGCAGGTATCGGCCAGCTTCTGGAATCCGATCATGCGCTACGTGTCGCAGAAGAGCGGCGTGCGCCTCAACCTCAAACTGGGCCGCACGTCGGCCGACACCACCAGCTTCGTCCTTGCGCGCGAAGTGGATTTCGCGTTCACCAACCACCTGTTCAGCCCGGACCGCGAAAAAATGGGCTGGACCGTGTTCGGGCGCCGCGCCGCGCCGCCCGTCCAGGGGCAGATCGTGGTGCCGCTCGACTCTCCTGTGCGCGACGTGCGCGAGCTGGCCGGCGGAGCCGTCGCCTTCCCCGGGCCGGAGGCGCTGATCGCCTACAAGGTCCCGTATGCCCAGCTGCTGCGCCGCGACGTTCCCGTCGACGTGGTCTTCGCCGGCAACCAGGATGCCGCCTTCACCCAGCTGTTCGCCGGCAAGGTCAAGGCCGTGGGAGCCAACTCCCAGCTGGTGCAGAACTATACCGGCCGCGAAGGCAGGAAATTCCGCGTGCTGTGGAGTTCCGCGCCGTTCAACGACCTGGCGCTGATGGCCTCGCCGCGCGTGCCGCCCGAGCAGGTGCGCGCCGTGGCGCGCGCCTTCCTCGGCATGCGCCAGGATCCGGAGGGGCGCAAGATCCTCGACGCGGCCTCGGAACTGGTGCATGCGCCCGTGCCGCTGTCCTTCGTGGCGGCGACGGATGACGACTACGCCGCCTACCGCGCCTTCTACACGGACGCGCCGGCGGACCTGCGCTGAACCTCCGCCCACCGCTTCTCATCTGCATCCATCATCGGCATCCATCATCGGCTACCCTCACCGGCTCCCATGCTCCTCTCGCGCCCACTGATCCTGTTCCCGCCGCGCTGGTCCCTGCTGCCCCGCTCCCTGGTGGGACGCGTGTTCGCGGTGTTCTCGCTGACCCTGCTGCTGTGCCTGTGCACGGGCCTGGGCCTGTTCTACCGCTACCAGTTCCTGCAGCACATCGAGGAAACCCAGGACACGGCCATGACGCTGGTGGAAGTGGCGACCCAGACCATCGAGGACAGCGCCGTGATCGGCGACTACGACACGGTCAAGCGCACGCTGGGCAAGATGCTGTTCCAGTCGCCGTTCAAGCGCGCCGAGTTCATCGACGTGGCCGGCGGCACGATCCGCGTCGATGGCCCGCGGACGACGCGGGCGCAGGCCCCGCACTGGCTGGTGGCGCTGATCGCCTCCAAGCTGTACGACGTCAACCGCATCGCCAACGTGGGCGGCAAGGACTACGGCGTGGTGCGCCTGTCCTTCGACGAACACAAGCTCGCGGCACAGCTGTGGAACATCGTGCTGGAGACGGCGCTGCTGGCCGGCATCGTCTTCGCCTGCAGCCTGGCGCTGATGCGCACGCTGCTGCGCCGCTGGCTCGACAGCCTGGGCCGCCTGCGCAAGTTCGAGAACGACGTGGCGGCCGGCCGCGTCACGGCCGAGGCGGCCCTGCTGGACGATGCCCCGACCGAGATCCAGGAAGCGATCGAGGCCGTCAACCGCGGCGCCGCCAGCCTGCGCGTGCAGTTCGGCCAGCGCATCGACTCGCTGATGAATTCCCTCATGCAGCACAAGAGCGCGATGGACCGGGCGGCGATCGTGTCCGAGGTCGACGCGCACGGCCTGATCACGGCAGTGAACGACCTGTTCGTCACCAGCAGCGGCTTCGCGCGCGCGGCCGTGATCGGCCGCCCCCTGGCCGACGTCGGGCAGGCGGCCGGTGCCAGCGCCCCGTGGCGGCCGTCGGACCAGGTATGGAACGGCGAGGTGGCGATTTCCGGACGCCACGGCACGCGCCAGTGGTACCGCACCGTGGTGCCGATGCTCGACGCCGCCGGCGCGGTCGAGCGCTACATCTGCATCGACATCGACATCAGCGAGCGCAAGGAATTCGAGCGCACCATCGTGGAAAACGCCCGGCGCCAGACACTGGCGGCGGAACTGGGCCGCAAGGCCCTCGCGGCCAACGACCTCGAGGAACTGTTCCTGGACGCCGCCATCGCCGCCGCGCGCGGCCTGGACGCGGCCGGCGCCGCCCTGCTCGAGACGCCCGCCGGCGCCGCGCCCATACTGCGCGCGGCCGACGGCCTCGTCGACGGCGTGCCCGGCCTGGAAGAAGCCATCGTCTGCGCCGACCGCAGCTTCGGCGTGCTGGCCGCCTACGACGCCGAGGAGCGCCGCTTCACCGACGACGACGCCAATTTCCTGCGCGGCATCGCGAACATCCTGGCCACCGCCGTCGAGCGCCACGACGCCCGCAGCCGCCTGACCTACCTGGCCCAGTACGACGCCCTGACGGAGCTGCCCAACCGGCGCCACCTGGCCCACTCGCTGGAAGAGGCGATTTCGGAAGCGGCGCGCCACGGCGGCCGCGCGGCCGTGATGTTCATCGACCTGGACCGCTTCAAGAACGTCAACGACATGCTCGGCCACGGCGTCGGCGACCGCCTGCTGGTGCAGGCCGCCCAGCGCCTGCGCGCCTGCGCCCGCCCCGGCGACGTCGTGGCGCGCCTGGGCGGCGACGAGTTCGCGCTGGTGCTGCCGGAACTGTCGGGCAACGCCGATGCCGCCCTCGTCGCGCGCCGCATCATTGAGGCGCTCGCGCGTCCCTTCCACCTGCAGGGCCAGCAACTGTTCGTGTCGGCCAGCGTGGGCATCGCCAGCTACCCGGACGACGGCGGCAATGCCGAACTGCTGCTCAAGAACGCCGACACGGCGATGTACGGCGCCAAGAACGGCGGCAGGAACAACTACCGCTTCTTCCAGGCCCAGATGCACGAGAACACGGCGCGGCGCGTGCAGACCGAGACCCAGCTGCGCCAGGCGCTCGAACGGGGCGAGTTCCTGCTGCACTACCAGCCCAAGCTGGACCTGGCCGCGGGCACCGTCAGCGGCTTCGAGGCGCTGCTGCGCTGGAACCATCCGGAACGGGGCCTGGTCGCGCCCCTGGAATTCATCCCCATCCTGGAAGACACGGGCCTGATCCTGCCGGTCGGCGAATGGGTGATCGGCGAAGTGTGCCGCCAGCTCAAGGAATGGGAAGCGCAGCACATGGCGCCGCCGCCGATCGCCATCAACCTGTCGGCGCGCCAGCTGCAGCAGGGCGACCTGCCCGGCGCCATCGAGCGCATCGTGGGCGCGGCCGGCGTGGCCCCCGCGCTGCTGGAATTCGAGCTGACCGAGTCGATGCTGATGACGGACCCGGAGGCCGCCGTGGCGATCCTCTCGCGCATCAAGGCGCTGGGCATGCGCCTGTCGGTCGACGACTTCGGCACCGGCTATTCGAGCCTGGCCTACCTGAAGCGCTTCCCGCTGGACGCGCTCAAGATCGACCGCACCTTCGTGCGCGACCTGGCCGACGACCCGGACGACGCCGCCATCACCAAGGCCGTGATCCGCCTGGCGCACAGCCTGAACCTGAAGGTGGTGGCCGAGGGCGTGGAAACCATCGAGCAGATCCGCGAACTGGAACGCTACGACTGCGACGAGATCCAGGGCTACTACGTCAGCCGTCCGCTGCCGGCCGACGCCTGCGGGGCGCTGCTGGCGAGCGAGGCGGCGATCTGACGCCTTGCCGCTTCGGCGGTAGAATGGCGGGATCGACGATTCTCCTCCTTCCAGCATGTCCTCCAATACCGCTTCACTTGACGGCGCCGCGCGCGCCCTGCAGCTCGCCGCCCGCGTCGAGGCCATCGAACCGTTCCGCGTGATGGAAATGGTGAAGGCCGCGGGCGCCATGACCCGCGCCGGCATCGACGTCGTCAGCATGAGTGTCGGCGAGCCCGACTTCACGGCGCCCGACGTCGTCGCCCGTGCCGCCGTGGCCGCGATCCAGTCCGGCGCCACCCAGTACACGGAATCGCTGGGCCTGCCCGCGCTGCGCGAGGCGATCGCCGCCTGGTACGCGGCCAGCCACGGCCTGGACGTGGACCCGCGCCGCATCGTGATCACGGCCGGCGCCTCGGCCGCCCTGCTGCTGGCCTGCGCGGCGCTGGTGGCCGACGGCGACGAGGTGCTGATGCCCGACCCCTGCTATCCGTGCAACCGGCATTTCGTCAGCGCCTTCGGCGGCAAGCCCGTGCTGGTGCCGTCCGGCGCGGCCGAGCGCTACCAGCTCACGGCCGCCCAGGTCGACGCGCGCTGGAACGCGCGCACGCGCGGCGTGATCGTCGCTTCTCCGTCCAACCCGACCGGCACGTCGATGACGCCGCAGCAGACCCGCGAGCTGGTGGCGGCGGTACGCGCGCGCGGCGGCTTCGCCATCGTCGACGAGATCTACCAGGGCCTGTCGTATGGCGACAAGCCGGTGAGCGCCCTGTCCTTCGGCGACGACGTCATCACCGTCAACAGCTTCTCGAAATACTTCAGCATGACGGGCTGGCGCCTGGGCTGGCTGGTGCTGCCGGAGGCGCTGGTGCCGGCCGTGGAAAAGCTGGCGCAGAACCTGTTCATCTGCGCCCCCACGGTGGCCCAGCGCGCGGCGCTGGCCTGCTTCGAACCGGAAGCGATCGCCATCTTCGAGGAGCGCCGCCTGGAATTCCAGCGCCGCCGCGACTTCCTGGTGCCGGCGCTGCGCGAGCTCGGTTTTGCCATTCCCGTGATGCCCGACGGCGCCTTCTACGTGTACGCGGACATCGCCGGCCTGGACCATCCGGATGCGGCCGACAGCGCCGCCTTCGGCATGGCCGTGCTGCGCGACGCCCACGTGGCGATCGTGCCGGGCGGGGATTTCGGCTTCGCCGCGCCCGAGCGGCACGTGCGCTTTTCCTACGCGACGAAGATCGAGCGGATCGGGGAAGCGGTGGGGCGCATCGGGCGGCTGCTGGGGCGCTGACGTCCTGGCGGAGCAAGCACCGTCGCCCCGGCGCGACGTGGTCGGGCCTGGAGAGAGACTTCATGCTTCGCGCAGGGCGCCGGCCACCAGTTCGCACAGCACGTCGGCCGTCACCGGCTTGACCAGGTAGCGGTCGAAGCCGGCCTGCAGGCCGCGCTCGCGGTCGCCCGGCTGGCCGTAGCCGCTCAGCGCGATGGCGTAGGGCATGGCGCCGCCGGACCCGGTGCGCAGCGCCTGCATCAGGCCCAAACCGTCCAGGCCGGGCAGGCCGATATCGCACACGATCACGTCCCAGGACCGGGACTGCGCCAGCGCCAGCCCGCCGGGGCCGTCGTGGGCGACGGCGACGTCGTGGCCGTCGGCGGCCAGGCAGCCGGCCATGGTCAGGCAGGCGTCGACATTGTCTTCCACCAGCAGCACGCGGCGCGGACCGCCCTGCGCGGCGGCGGCGGCGGGCGGCTGCAAGGCGGCGGGTGCCGCCTGCGCGGCCGTCCGCGGCAGGCGCACGACGAAGCGGCTGCCCTGGCCACTGCCGGCGCTGCTGGCGTCGACCGTCCCGCCGTGCATGCCGACCAGGTTGCGCACCACGTTCAGCCCCACGCCGAGGCCGCCCTCGGATCGCGCCAGCGAGCGCGGTCCCTGCGTGAAGAGGTCGAAGATATAGGGCAGGACGTCGGGCGCGATGCCGATGCCGTCGTCCTCCACGTGCACCGTGGCCGTGCCGTCGGCCGCCTGCACGGCCAGGCGCAGGCGCCCGCCGTCGCCCGTGTACTTGGACGCGTTGGCCAGCAGGTTGGTGAATACCTGGGCCAGGCGCACGCGGTCGCCCTCGACCGTCACGTCCTCGGGCGGCAGCGCCAGGTCGAGGGACTGGCCCCGTTCGGCGATGCGCGGCTGCACCGTCTCGACGGCGTGGCGCAGCACCTCGGCCAGCGCCAGCGGCTCGGGCGCCAGCGTGATCTTGCCGCTGCTGATGCGCGCGGCGTCGAGCAGATCGTCGAGCAGGCGCGCCATGTGCTCGACCTGGCGCCCCACCACGCGCGCCAGCCTGGCCTGCTCGGGCGCGGCGCCGCGTTCCAGCAGCGAGGCGGCCATGGCGATCGGCGACAGGGGGTTCCTCAGCTCGTGCGCCAGCATGGCCAGGAACTCGTTCTGGCGGCGGTTGGCCGCCTCGGCGTCGTCGCGCAGGTGCTGGGCGTTGACCGTGGCCAGCACCAGGTGCTCGTTGGCTTCGCGCAGCTGGGCGACCAGGGCCTGCAGCTCGCCGTGCTCACGCGCGGCGGCGCGCAGGGCGGCAACCTCGGCTTCCAGTGCGCCCAGCCGTTCCTGCAAGGAGGCGCCGTCCTGCGCCCTGCTGTCGTCCATGCCCGTCACCGCCGCGTCGCTCATGCCGCCTCCCGTGTCAGCTGCGTGGCCAGCCGGTCAACACGCCCTCGTAGGGCACCGGCCGTTCGTCGACCTCGATGCCGCTACCGGTGATGCTGTATTCGCGCAGTTCGCTGCTGTGGTCGACGCCGCGGACCTTGACCACCATGAGGAACTTGCGCAGCGCGCCGCCCACTTCGGCGAAACGCATCGCGACCACGGCGTCGGCCAGGAAGGCCAGCTCGTGCGGACTGGTGCGCAGGCTCGGCCGGGGGTCGTCCATGCCCGCCGTCACCAGCACCGTCACGCCGCGCTTGGCCAGCGCGCTGAGGGTGCGGAACACGGTCTGGCGCAGGTCGGCGCGCGCCTCCGGGGCCAGGTACAGGTCGAATTCGGACAGCGAATCGATCACGACGCGGGTCGCGCCGGTGCGGTCGATCGCGCTGAGCATCTCGTCCAGCAGTTCCTCGACGCTGAGCGACAGCGAGCGGGTCTCGACCACGGTCACGCTGCCTTCCTGCGCCATCCGCGCCAGCGCCGCGTTGCGCAGGCGCGCGGTGCCCTTCTCGAAGAACACGGCCACGCCCTTCTCGCCCAGCGCGGCGCCGGCCTCGAGGAAGCGCGTGCCGAGCACGGTCTTGCCGATGCCGGTCGGGCCCGTCACCAGCAGCGCGTGGCCCTGCGGCACGCCGCCCAGCATCAGCTTGTCCAGGCCCGGCACCCCTGTCGGGATACGGCGCGGCTTGACGTCGACCTGGGTGCCCGGCAGGCGGTCGTCCGCGAGCGGCGGCAGCTCGCGCGGATACACGCGGATGCCGTCGTCCGTGATGCGCATCGTGTGCGCGCCCGTCATGTGCGCCTGGCCGCGCATCTTGAGCACGCGGATCTTGCGCAGCATCGAGTTGTCGTCGCTGGCCTGGGCCAGCGCCAGCATGCCGTCGGCGACCGTGATGATCGGATTGGCCTCGACGTCGGCGTGCGTGTATTCGCCGATCAGGAAGGTGGTGGCCTGCCAGGTCGCCATGCGCGAGCCCAGCTCCTGGATGAAGTGCTGCAGGTGGGTCAGGCCCTCGTTGCCGCCGCGCGCGGTCTGCACGACGGAGCGGAACGAATCGACGAACACGAGGCCCGGCCCGAAATCCTCGACCTCGTGCATGATCCGTTCCAGCACGCCGTCGAAGTGGCCGGCGCGCAGGTCGTCGGCCAGGTTCACGTAGCGGACCACGGGGCCGACCTTGTCCGTGTCGAAGAACGGGAACTGCTGCTGGTAGCGCAGCATCTTCAGCGGCGGCTCGCCCAGCACGGTGAAGAACAGGGCGCGCCGCTGGGGATTGGCCAGTGCAAACATGATCTGGTGCGCCAGCGTGGTCTTGCCGCTGCCGGGCGCTCCCGCGATCAGCGTGAAGGAAAACTCGGTCAGGCCGCCGCCCAGGAGAATGTCGAGTCCCGGCACCCCCGTGCTGAGCATCCCCAAGCGTACTTTGTCGGTCATTTACTTTTGCTCCTGTGCTTCTTGCGGCCCATCCTGGCCATCCGGTTCCTTCCCCGCGTCGGCCAGCAGCCGCGCCGTCAGCCCTTCCCCGATCAACGCCGAGAGCAATCTGGTGAACGTCGCTAGCAGTTCCTCGTTGGCCGCGGCGGCCTGCTCCGCATTCACGCCCGCCAGGTCCCGTTCCAGCGTCGCCAGCAGCGCCTCGATCGAGGACCGCTCGCCGCCGACGCTCAGCCAGCCGTGGCGCGGGGCCAGCATGCGCACGGCGCGGCCGAACAGCGCGCACACGCCGCTTTCGCCGATCAGTCCGGCGAGCTGGCCGGTGATGCGGCGCCACGGCTGCAGCAGGCGCGTTCTCGGGCCGGCCATAGGCGGCACAGGCGCGGTCCTGTCGGGTCGGCGCTGGTTATCATCTCTTTCCATCAGGCTTCGCGAAATTATTATCCTTGGCAATCCGCCATTGCGGTCCAGGCATCCACGGCCATTATAGCTGCAATGTCAACCCAGCAAATGTAATCTTGTGACTATCTTGCCATTTTGACCACCCCTGTTCAGCGTGGGCGCCGAGCTGCTACCATGGCCGTTTGCAACCCACCCACGCGATGCCCATGTCCCCACGCCACCGCCGCTTCGATCTCCGCGCTCCCGTCCTCGTTTCCGCCCTCGCCGTTTCCTCCCTCGTTTCCTCCCTCGCCGCCGCCCAGCCGGCCGCCCCGGCGGCCGCCCCGCCCGCCGTGCAGGAAGCGCCGCTGCGCGCCCACCTGTCGCTGCTGGCCGACGACCTGTTCGAGGGCCGCGGCACGGGCCAGCGCGGCGGCGCCCTGGCCGTGCGCTACCTCGAGACCCAGGCCGCCGCCATCGGCCTCGCGCCCCTGAAGGACGGCGGCTACCGCCAGAAGGTCGAGATGGTCGGCCAGAAGACCCTGCCCGGCAGCCGCGTGCAGTTCACGGCCGGCGGCAGGACGCTCGACGCCCGGTTCGGCCAGGACGTCGTGTTCGGCAATGCGAACGGCCAGGCCGAGACGGCACTGTCGGCGCCCGTCGTCTTCGTCGGCTACGGCATCGACGCGCCGGACGAAGGCTGGAACGATTTCCGCGGCGCCGACGTGAAAGGCAAGCTGATCGTGGCGATGGTCAACGATCCGCGCCCGACCGCGGCGGAGCCGAACCGCTTCGCCGGCAAGTCGCTGACCTGGTACGGCCGCTGGGTCTACAAGTTCGAGGAAGCGCTGCGCCAGGGCGCCGCCGGCATCCTGCTGGTGCACACGACGGAATCCGCCTCCTACCCGTGGACCGTGCCCGTCAACAGCTTCTCGCACGAGCAGTTCCACCTGGCCGGCGCCGGCAACGCGCTGCAGGGCTGGATCAGCGAGGACTTCGCGCGCACGCTGTTCAAGCAGGCCGGCCAGGACCTGGACGCCCTGCGCGCCCGCGCCGAAGTGAAGGGATTCACGCCGGTCGCGCTGGACGCCACCGCCCGGGCCGAAGTGAAGAGCGCCGTGCGCCAGGTCGTCGAGTACAACGTGGCGGGCATCGTGCCCGGCGCCGACCCGACGCTGAAATCGGAAGCCGTGATCTATTCGGCGCACTGGGACCACCTGGGCATCGACGTCGAAAACGGCAAGCCGGACCACATCTGGAACGGCGCCATCGACAATGCCTCCGGCAGCGCGGCCCTGCTGGCGATGGCGCAGGCCGCCGTCGCCCATCCGGCCAGGCGCACCCAGATCTTCCTGTGGCCCTGCGCCGAGGAGCAAGGCCTGCTGGGCAGCCTGGCCTACGTGCGCGCGCCCCTGTGGCCGCTGGCGAAGACGGCCGCGGACCTGAACCTGGACAGCATGAACTTCGTCGGCCGCACGCGCGACATCGGCGTCGCCGGCGCCGAGCGCAGCACCCTCGTCGACACGGCCGGCCAGGTGGCGAAGGCCATGGGCCTGACGCTGGCCCCGCCGACGCCGGACCTCGGCGGCGCCTACTTCCGCGCCGACCACTTCAACTTCGCCAAGGCGGGCGTACCGGCGTTCAACGTGGGCTCGGCCGTGTTCTCGGGCGACGGCAAGTTCACCTTCGAGCACGATCACGGCAGCGCCGACCGCATGCGCGCCTTCACCAAGGACTATCACCAGGTAAGCGACCAGTACGATCCGTCGTGGGACCTGTCGGGCATGGTGCAGCAGGCGCAATTCACGCTGAACCTCGGCTACGCGGTCGCGAACGCGCCGGCGCTGCCGCGCTGGAGGGACGGGGAAGCGTACGGCAAGGTCAAGCGCTGAGCGGCTGGCGCCGGCGTATCGATCGCGGGTAAGATCGCTCCTCCACTACTCAACAGGAAGACCATGAAGCAGACCCTGCTCGCCACCGCACTTTCCCTGGCCCTCTCGACCGCCCTCCTGTCCGCTGCGCCCGCGCAAGCGGCGCCCAGGGCGGCGGCGACGGCAAACGCCGCGGACCAGCGCTTCGACGCGATCTGGCAGGCGGAATGGAAGTGGCGGCTCGACCAGGGCCTGGCCTGGGACGAGGACAGCCCGCGCGCGCTGCGCGGCGAACTGGCGCGCGTCGATGCGCGCACCCAGGCGGCGCGCCTCGCGTACTGGCAGGACGTGCTGCGCCGCCTCGACACGATTCGTCCCGAACAGCTGTCGGCGCCGCGCAAGATCGACTACGCCGTCTACCGCGCCCAGATCGCCGCCTTCGTCGAGGCCCAGCGCTTCCGCGAATACGAGCAGCCCGTGAATGCCGACAGCGCGTTCTGGAGCGACATCACCTACATCGCCAGGAAGCCCTTCAAGACGGAGGCCGAATACCGCGCTTACCTGAAGCAGCTGGCCGACCTGCCGCGCTACTTCGGCGAGGAGACGGAGAACATGCGCGCGGGCCTGACGCGCGGCTTCACGCCGCCGAAGGTGACGCTAGCGGGCCGCGAGGCGCCGCTCGTCAACATCGCCAACGCGAAGACGCCGCAGGACACCGTGTTCTACACGCCGTTCAAGGAGATGCCGGCGACGATTCCGGCCGCCGTGCAGGACGAGCTGCGCGCGCAGGGAACCCGGCTGATCGCCGAGCGGGTGCAGCCCGCCTATGCCGCGGTCCTGCGGTTCGTGCAGGCCGAATACTTCCCCAGGGCGCGCACGACGCTCGCCGCCGACAGCCTCCCGGACGGCAAGGCCTATTACCAGTCGAAGATCGTCGAGTTCACGACGACCGACATGACGGCGCAGCAGATCCACCAGGTCGGCCTGGCGGAGATGGCCAGGATCCGCGCCGAGATGCAACAGACGATGGACAAGGCGGGCTTCAAGGGCGACCTGCCGGCCTTTCTGGCCTTCCTGCGCAGCGACCCGCAGTTCTATGCGAAGACGCCGGAAGAACTCTTGATGCGCGCGGCCTGGATCGCCAAGAAGTTCGACGGCAAGGCCGACCAGTACTTCGGCTACCTGCCGCGCCGCCGCTTCGCCATCGTGCCCGTGCCGCCCGACCAGGCGCCCTACTACACGTCGGCCCGCGGCGGTCCCGGCATCTACCTGGTGAACACCTACAACCTGCCCGCGCGCGCGCTGTACAGCCTGCCCGCGCTGACGCTGCACGAATCGGCCCCGGGCCACGCCTTCCAGATGCCGGTGGCGTTGGAACAGCAGGGTGTGCCGCCGTTCCGCCGCGCCTACATCTCGGCCTATGGCGAAGGCTGGGCGCTGTACTGCGAACGCCTGGGCAGCGAGATGGGCATCTACGAGACGCCCTACGAGACCTTCGGCATGCTGAGCTACCAGGCCTGGCGCGCCGCCCGCCTCGTCGTCGACACGGGCATCCACGCGATGGGCTGGACCCGCGAACAGGCGCAGGCCTATATGCACGACAACACGGCGCTGTCGGACCACGAGATCGAGACGGAAGTCGACCGCTACATCTCCTGGCCGGGCCAGGCGCTGTCCTACTACCTGGGCCAGATGGCGATCATGGAAGCGCGCGCCAAGGCGCAGGCGGCGCTGGGAGAGAAGTTCGACATCCGCGCGTTCCACGACACGGTGCTGCAACTGGGGTCGGTGCCGCTGCCGGTGCTGAAGGCGCGCATCGATGCGTTCATTGCCGATGGGGGCAAGTCGCCGTATCCGGCGTCGAAATAATTTCCGGGTGTGCATGGTGGGCACGGGGTGCCCACCCTACGAATTCGATGAACCGTTCATACGGATTCGATCGACCGTGGACGTAGGGTGGGCATCACATGCCCACCATCAGCTTCAGAACAGCTTCAGCTTGAGCTGCACCGAGATTCCCCCGTACAGCCGATCCTTGTAGCTCGGGATGATCCCCACATTCACGCCCACGCGCTGGTATTCGTAGGTCAGCGTGGGAATCGCCGCCGGGAACCAGCCGCCGTCGCGCATGCGCGGGTAGCCGTCGAAGGCCGCCAGCGCGGCGCCCACGCGGACCGGACCGACGGCCCACGGCTGCCAGATCACGCCCGCGTAGTTCGACCATTCGCGGTCGCTGTTGTAGAAGCGTCCGACGGCGGCCGCCATCGTGCCGGAGAAGCGGTACTCGGCGCCCAGGCCCTTGTTGGCGCCGTTCAGGTCCTTGTCGCGGTCGAAGTGCCAGGTGGCGAAGCCCGTGTCGACCCACAGCTCGCTTTTCGGCGCCGGATCGATCCAGGTGTACCAGGTGGAGGAGGCCTGTTCCTGGGTCTGTTCCTGGGCGTGGGCGGCGGTGCCGGTCAGCAGGCCGGCCACGGCCAGGGCCTGCAGGATGCGGGAAGCGTTCAATCGTCGGCCTTCGGGTCGAGGTGGGGGAACATCACTTCGGTAAAGCCGAAGCGGGAAAAATCCTTGATGCGCATGGGGTACAGGATGCCCAGCAGGTGGTCGACCTCGTGCTGCACGACGCGCGCGTGGAAGCCGTCCACCTCGCGCGCGATCGGCTTGCCGTACTGGTCGACGCCTTCGTAGCGCAGCTTCGTGTAGCGCGGCACGCTGCCGCGCAGGCCCGGCACCGACAGGCAGCCCTCGAAGCCCTCTTCCATCTCGTCGGACAGCGGCGTGAGCACGGGATTGAGCAGCACCGTCTCCGGCACGGCGGGCGCGTCCGGATAGCGCTGGTTCTTGCCGAAGCCGAAGATCACGAGCTGCAGGTTGACGCCGATCTGCGGCGCGGCCAGGCCGGCGCCGTCCACGCTGTGCATGGTCTCGAACATGTCCGCCACCAGCGCGTGCAGCTCGGGCGTGTCGAACTCCGTCACCTTCTCGGCGACGCGCAACAGGCGCGGGTCGCCCATCCTGAGGATCTCGCGGATGGCCATTACGGGTTCTCCTTGCACAGTTGTTGCAGGAATTCGCGGTAGCCGGCGGCCGTCTCGGGATGCTTCATGCCGATCGCCGCCGTCGCCTTCAGGTAGCCCAGCTTGGAGCCGCAGTCGTAGCGCTGGCCCGCATAGCGGTAGGCCAGCACGCGCTCGCGCGCCATCAGGGCGGCGATACCGTCGGTCAGCTGGATCTCGCCGCCGGCACCGGTACCCAGCGTCGCCAGGTGGTCGAAGATGGCGCCGGACAGCACGTAGCGGCCCACGACGGCCAGCGTCGACGGCGCGTCCTCGGGCTGCGGCTTCTCGACGATGCCGGAGACGAGCTCCAGGTCCGGGCGGTAGGGACTGGCGCTGACGATGCCGTACTGGCGCGTGTGCGCGCGCGGCACGTCCTGCACGGCCAGCACGCTGCATTTCTCGTAGGCGTACAGGTCCGTCATCTGGGCCAGCACGGGCTTGTGGCCCTCGGCCGTGTCCATGAAGTCGTCGGCCAGCAGCACGGCGAACGGGTCGCTGCCGATCACGGGCCGGGCGCACAGCACCGCGTGGCCCAGGCCCAGCGGCTCGGACTGGCGGATGTAGATGCAGCTGACGTTCTTCGGGATCACCTGGCGCACCAGCTTCAGCAGCTCTTCCTTGCCGGCCGCTTCCAGCTCGGACTCGAGCTCGTAGGCCTTGTCGAAATGGTCCTCGATGGCGCGCTTGTTGCGGCCCGTGATGAACACCAGCTCGTTGATGCCGGCGGCCACCGCTTCCTCGACCGCGTACTGGATCAGCGGCTTGTCGACGACCGGCAGCATCTCCTTCGGCTGCGCCTTGGTGGCGGGCAGGAAGCGGCTGCCGAGACCCGCGACGGGGAAAACGGCTTTCTTAATTGCGGTCATTCTCGTACATCCCTCGTATGGTTAAGTGGACTGTTCCAGCAGGGCCAGCAGCCCCGCCTCGTCGAGCACCGTGACGCCCAGCGCCTCGGCCTTTTCCAGCTTGCTGCCCGCCTCGGCCCCGGCGACGACGTACGACGTCTTCTTCGACACGGAGCCGGACACCTTGCCGCCGGCCGCCTCGATCAGCGCACCGGCCTGGTCGCGGCTCATCGTCGGCAGCGTGCCGGTGAGGACGAAGGTCTTGCCCGTCAGCGCGCCCTGCGGCGGCGCCGCCTCGAGCGGCAGCTGGGCCAGCAGTTCCGTGCGCAGCGCGGCCAGTTGCGCCAGCATGGCGCGGTTGCCCGCGTCGCCCATCCACGCTTCCAGCGACGCCACCACGGTCTCGGGCAGGCCGAACACGCCGAAAACCTTCAGGTGCACGAGGTCGTCGAGCGTGCGGCCGTCCAGCAGCTGGCGCGCGCGCGGCTCCGTCAGTTTCGGGATCGCGAGCGCGGCCAGCAGCTGCACGTCGTCCAGCTTCTCGCGCAGCTGGGGTCGCGGCGCATGCTCGCCCTGCGGCGCCACGCCGGCGGCCAGCAACGCATCGAGCGCCTGCTGGTTCTTTTCTTCCGCGAAGAAGTCGGCGATGGCCTCGGCCACCGTGCCGCCGATATCGGGCAGCACGCGCAGCAGCGCGACCGGCGCGCGGCGGACCAGCGCCAGGCTGCCCAGCCAGTCGGCCAGCGTCTTCGCCGTCGACTCGCCCACGTGGCGGATGCCCAGCGCGAACAGCAGCCGTTCGAGCGGCGGCGACTTGCTGGCGGCGATCGCCGCCAGCAGGTTGTCGGCCCACTTGGTGGCGACCTTGCCCTGCTTGACGGCGGGTTTGGCAGATTCGGGCGTCGTGCCGTCGCGTTCGTCCGCGAGGCGCTTCATCGTCAAGAGGTCGTCCAGCGTCAGCTTGTACAGGTCGGCCACGCCGTGGATCAGGTTCGCCTCGACCAGGCTGTCGATGTAGCGGTCGCCCAGGCCCTCGATGTCCATCATGCGGCGGCCCGCGAAGTGGCGGATCGCCTCCTTGCGCTGGGCCGCGCAGGTCAGGCCGCCGGAGCAGCGGGCCACCGCCTCGCCCTCTTCACGCACCACGTGCGAGCCGCACACCGGGCAGGTGGCGGGCAGCTGGTACACGGGCGGTTCCGGCTGCGGGCGGCGCTCCAGCACCACCGACAGCACTTCCGGGATCACGTCGCCGGCGCGGCGCACGACGACCGTGTCGCCCACGCGCACGTCCTTGCGCCTGACCTCGTCCTCGTTGTGCAGCGTCGCGTTGGTGACGGTGACGCCGCCCACCGACACGGGCACGAGGCGCGCGACGGGCGTGATGGCGCCCGTGCGGCCCACCTGCACGTCGATGGCGGAGACCTCGGTGAGCGCCTCCTCGGCCGGGAATTTATGCGCCAGCGCGAAGCGCGGCGCGCGCGACACGAAGCCGAGCTGGCGCTGGTCGGCCACGCGGTCGACCTTGTAGACGACGCCGTCGATCTCGTAGGGCAGCGACTTGCGGCGCTCGCCGATGTCGCGGAAGTAGCCCAGCATGCCCGGGCAGCCCTGCACCACGGCGCGCTCCTTCGACACGGGCAGGCCCAGGCGCTCGAACCAGTCCAGCACGGCCGAATGCGATTCGGGCAGCGGCGCGCCTTCCAGCACGCCGATGCCGTAGGCAAAGAAGCGCAGCTTGCGCTGCGCGGTGATGCGCGCGTCGAGCTGGCGCAGGCTGCCGGCGGCCGCGTTGCGGGGATTGGCGAATTCCTTCTGGCCGGCGTCGCGCTGGCGCTGGTTCAGGCGCTCGAATTCCTGCTTGAACATCAGCACCTCGCCGCGCACTTCCAGCACGTCGGGGATGTCCGACCCATGCAGGCGCAGCGGGATCACGCGCACGGTCTTGATATTGGCCGTAACGTCCTCGCCGGTGAATCCGTCGCCGCGGGTCGCGGCCTGCATCAGCACGCCCTTCTCGTAGCGCAGGCTCATGGCGAGGCCGTCGAACTTCAGCTCGGCGGCATAGGCGACCTGGCCCGGCGTATCGAGGCCGTCGCGCACGCGGCGGTCGAAGTTGTCGATGTCCTCGTCGGAAAAGCCGTTGTTCAGCGACAGCATCGGCACCGCATGCGTCACCTGCTTGAATTCGGGGATGGGCGCGGCGCCCACGCGCGAGGTCGGCGAATCGACCGACACGGCCTGCGGGTAGCGTTCTTCCAGCGCCTGCAGCTCGCGGAACAGCTTGTCGTACTCGGCGTCCGGAATGGTCGGCGCGTCGAGCACGTGGTAGTTGTAGATGTGGCGGTTCAGTTCCTCGACCAGCCACGCCATGCGCCCGAGGTCGTCCCGGGGCGGCTTGTTTGCCTCGCTCATCGCCACCTCAGCCGAACAGGCGCAGCGCGCGGGTCGAACCCGCCGGGATGTCGGCCGCGTCCATCTCCTGGTAGAACTCGCGCACCTGGCCGGCGATCTCGTCCAGCGTCTCGTCGGACAGCGGCTGGTCGAAGTCGTCGACGATGGCCGCGTCCAGGCGCTGCACGAGGTCGCGCGCGCAGGCGACCATGCGGCCGAAGCCGTCCTTGGCCGGCGCCACGCAGGGCACGTCCAGCAGCAGCGTCAGGCGCGGCGTCGTGTCGGCGCCCATGGTGACGTTGGTCGACAGCGTGAACAGCGGATGGTTGACGTGGCCTTCGGCGTCCGGCATGGCGAACTTGCCGTCCGGGCGCACGTCGAAGCCGGCCGCTTCGAGGGCGCCGACCAGCGTCGACATCGGCCACGGCGCGCCCTTCGATGCGAGGTTCACGCCCAGCTGGGCGTCGTGGCCCGCGACGAAGCGGTGCAGCGTCTTCGCCTCGCTCATCACCTCGATCATGTCCGGCACTTCCGGCTCGGCGCCGATCTCGTCGCCGACGGCGCGCAGGCGCGTGACCAGTTCCGAGTATTCCAGCTCGTTCAAGGCGGTGGTGCGGGTGGCCAGCTGCACGCCGGCCTGCAGCTTGGTGTACACGCCGCCGTGCACGACGGGTTCCCAGTCGCCGTTGACGGCCAGGCCCACGTAGTGCACGGGCTTGTTGCCGACGCGGCGCAGCTTCAGCAGGGCCGGCAGCGCGCGGTCGCCGCGCAGCGCGCCTTCGACGTTGAGGGGAATGATGCAGTCGATCAGCGGATCGACGAGGTTTTCGGCCAGCTGGGCCGGCGGCGTGTCCGGCTTGGCGCCGGGCAGCGCGGCGGCGGCGTCCAGCGCCGGGTCGCGCGCGGCGGCCGGGGCGGATGCGGCAGCTGCCGGAGCGGCGGCCGGCGCGGGCGCGGCGTGGGGTTCGTGCACGACCGGTTCGGCCAGCAGGTCCGGGCCCGGCACCAGAGGCTCGGCGGGAACGCCGTCCAGCACCGGTTCGTGGCGCTCGATGTCGGCGTCGAAGCGGGCCGCCGGCGCGGCGCCGCCCTTCATCAGCACGTCGTCGTGGTCGGTCGAGAAGGCGCGCTCGACGCTCTTCCTGGCCTTGTACTCCTGCCACTTGTTGTAACTAATGACGCCGACGACGAAGATGCCGCCGGCGGCGATCAGGCTCATTTGGAAATCTGTCATGCTGCTTGTGCCTCGAAGTATGCGTTTTGCTTGTTATCTGTCGTGACCGGACGGACGCGATTCAGGCGAATATTGGCGCAATGATACCAAAACGTCCGTTCACGCCGCGGCCAGATCGGCAGCCGTTTCCATGTCGACGGCCACGATGCGCGAGACGCCCTGCTCCTGCATCGTGACGCCGATCAGCTGGCTGGCCATTTCCATCGCGATCTTGTTGTGGGAGATGAAGAGGAATTGCGTATGGTCCGACATGCGCTTGACCATGCGGCAGAAGCGCTCCGTGTTGGCGTCGTCGAGCGGCGCGTCGACCTCGTCCAGCAGGCAGAACGGCGCCGGGTTCAGGCGGAACATGGAGAACACGAGGGCCGTCGCCGTCAGCGCCTTCTCGCCGCCGGACAACAGGTGGATGGTGGCGTTCTTCTTGCCGGGGGGCTGGGCCATGACCTGCACGCCGGAATCGAGGATTTCCTCGCCCGTCATCACCAGCCGCGCGGTGCCGCCGCCGAACAGGATCGGGAACAGTTCGGAGAAGTGTTCGTTGACGCGGTCGAACGTGTCCTGCAGCAGGTCGCGCGATTCGCGATCGATCTTGCCGATCGCGCCTTCCAGCGTGGTGATGGCTTCGATCAGGTCGTTGTTCTGCGCGTCCAGGAAGCGCTTGCGCTCCGTGGCCTGGGCCAGTTCCTCGACGGCGGCCAGGTTGACGGCGCCCAGCAGGTTGATGGCATTGGTCAGGCGCGTGACCTCGCCCTGCAGCCAGGACGGCTTCATGTCCGGGTTGAGCTTTTCCGACAGCGCCGCCTCGTCGGCCTCGGTCGACTTCAGCGCCTCGGCAAACTGCTCCTGGTTCAGGCGCGCCGCCTGCTCCTTCAGCTGCATCTCGGTGATGCGCTCGCGCTGCGGCTGCAGGCTGCGCTCGGCGCCCATGCGCGCCTCCTCCGCCTCGCGCAGCTGCTGCGTGAGCTGGTCCAGTTCGTGGCGCGCGTCGGCCAATGCCTGTTCCTGTTCGGCGCGGCGCGCCAGCAGGTCCTGCAGGCCCTCGGCGGCCGTGCCCGATTCCAGCGCTTCCAGCTCCAGCTTCGCGGCCCCGACCGATTCCAGCACCTGGGCCGCCTGCTGGCCCGCGGTGGCGGCCGTGCGGCGCAGTTCCTCGATGCGCGTGCGCTGCGTCTTTTCCGCGAACACGGCTTCCTGGGCCGCGCGCTCGAGCGCGCGCAGGCGGTCGCGCGCCTCGGCGAGCACCCTTTCCTGTTCCTGGAACGCGACCTGGCCGTCCTCGTGCGCGCCCTGCAGCTCGGCCAGTTCCAGGTCCAGCTCCTCGAACTGGGCCTCCGCTTCCGCCTGGGCCTGGCGCTGCTCGGCTTCCTGGGCGGCGATCTCGTCGAGGTCGGCGCCGATCTGGCCGCTGCGCTGGTTGAAGCGGGCCTCGACCTCGGCCTGCTTGACCACGTCGATCTGCAGCGCGTGCACTTCGCGCTGCAGCGTGGCGACGCGCTGGCGCCCTTCCTGCAGGCGGCGCTGCAGCTCCGTCACGGCGGCTTCCGCGCGCGTCGCGCGGGTGCGGGCCTCGTCGGCCAGCAGGGCCTGGGCGCGCAGCTGCTTCCCGATATTGTCGATCTCGTGCTGGCGCGCCAGCACGCCGTCCTGCTCCGCATCGGCGGCATAGAAACGCACGCTCGAACGGGTGATCATGTGGCCGTTCGGCGTGACGAAGGCACCGCCCTCGGGCAGGCGCTCGCGCTGCGCCAGCGCCGTGCCCGGATCGTCCGTGGCATACACGCCGTGCAGCCAGTCGTCGAGCAGGCCGCGCAGGCCGGGGTCGTTCAGCTTGAGCAGCGTGGCGAAGGGCTTCAGGCCGTGGTGGTCCGGCGGCGTGCCGGCGCCGCTGGCCGGCGTGTACACCGCCATGCGTGCCGGCGGGGCATCGCCGAAGAAGCCGCGCGCCCAGTCCAGGTTCGAGATCTCGAGCGCGCCCGTGCGTTCGCGCAGCACGGATTCCAGCGCCGTCTCCCAGCCCGCCTCGACGTCGAGCTTCTGCCACAGGCGCGGCAGTTTATCCAGCTCGTGCTTCTGCAGCCAGGGCTGTACCTTGCCCTGCGTCTGCACGCGCTCCTGCAGCTGGCGCAGCGCCGACAGGCGCGCTTCCAGCTTGGCATTGGCGGCATTCTCCTGCGTGACCTGGGCCTGGGCGTCGCGCCGTTCCTGCTCGACGGCCTGCTGGCGGGTCGCGGCCTCTTCCAGCATCAGCGTCTGCTCTTCCAGCATCAGCTGCTTTTCCTCGAGCTGCATGCGCAGGTTGTCCAGGTGGCCGGCATCCGGCAGGTTCAGGCCTGCCCTTTCCTGCTGCAGGCGCTCGCGCCGCGTGGCCAGGTTGGACAGGATCGAGGCGGCGTTGCGCTGGTGCGCGGACGCCAGCTCGATGCGCTGCTGGACCTGCATGATGCGCGCGCGCGACTCGGTCGCCCGCTCCTGGGCGGCGCGCCAGGCGGCGTCGAGGTCGGGCAGGCGCTCGTTGTGCGCCTCGACCGCGATCTGCGCGCCTTCGACGCGTGCCGCCAGCTCCTCCAGGCGCATCTCCGCTTCCTCGATCTGCTCCTGGGTCTCCATGGCCTGGTTGTGCCACTGCTCGCGCTGGGCCGTGAGGGTGCCGATCTGGTTCTGTAGTCGCGTGCGCGATTCGACGACGAACTTGATCTGCGCTTCCAGGCTGCCGATTTCCGCATTGGTCTGGTACAGGGCGCCCTGCGCGCCGTGCAGGCGGTCGCCGGTGGCGAAATGGGCCTGGCGCATGCGCTCCAGTTCCAGCTCCAGGTGGCGCAGCTTGGCGTTCTGCGCTTCCAGTCCCGTCTGCGCCTGTTCCATCTCCAGGAACCAGCGCGCCTGCTCGGCCTTCGCCTCGTTGCGGCGCAGGAGCCACAGCAATTTCTGCTTCTCTTCCTGGTCGGCCTGCAGCTCGCGGAAGCGGTTCGCCACGGCGGCCTGCGCTTCCAGCTTTTCCAGGTTGGCGTTCAGTTCGCGCAGGATGTCCTCGACGCGCGTCAGGTTCTCGCGCGTGTCGGCCAGGCGGTTTTCCGTCTCGCGGCGGCGCTCCTTGTACTTGGAGACGCCGGCCGCCTCCTCGAGGAACACGCGCAGCTCTTCCGGGCGCGATTCGATGATGCGCGCGATCATGCCCTGGCCGATGATCGCGTAGGCGCGCGGCCCCAGGCCCGTGCCGAGGAAGATGTCCTGGATGTCGCGCCGGCGCACCGGCTGGCCGTTGATGTAGTAGGTCGACGTGCCGTCGCGCGTGAGGGTGCGCTTGACGGCGATCTCGGCGTACTGGCCCCACTGCCCGGCCGCCTTGCCGGCGCTGTTGTCGAATACCAGCTCGACGGACGCGCGGCCAGCGGGTTTCCGGTGCGTGGAGCCGTTGAAGATCACGTCCTGCATCGACTCGCCGCGCAGCTCCGAGGCCTTCGATTCGCCCAGTACCCAGCGCACGGCGTCGATGATGTTCGACTTGCCGCAGCCGTTCGGCCCGACGACGCCGACGAGCTGTCCCGGCACCTGGAAATTGGTGGGATCGACGAAAGACTTAAATCCCGACAATTTGATGGAGGAAAGACGCACGTTCGCTCAAGCAGGCATAAGACAGGAAAGCCGCATCATACCATTTGCCTCTTGCCATTTGGCTACAACCTGCACCGCCTCATTCGGGGTCAGAGCACATTTAGCGCCAAATTCGGGGTCAGAGCACTTTTCAAGGAAATTCCCGCCGATATACGCATCCACCGTCCATCATCCAGAAGGACCTGTTCGACGCAATTCCTGGTCGAATCGGCACGGGAAAGCGACGGCATCTTTCAAGTCGATGCCCACGCGCCATTGGCTAAAAAAGTGCTCCGACCCCGAATTTCGCGGGAAATGCGCTCTGACCCCGAATTTCATGACCCCGAATTTCAGGTGCACAGGTAGTCGAAGCGGATGCGGTCCGGCGTGCACGGCGGTACGTAGGGGCCGCGCGCCGGTTGCCAGTCGCTGCGCAGGTAGACCCGGTCGCGGCCGGACAATTTCAGCGTGGCCGCGGTCAGCCACTGGTGCGAGTTGATGGGGTCGGCGAGGGGCAGCAGCAATGTGGCCGCTAGCAGGCCCAGCAACAGCGGACGGGGCGAACAGTCGCGCGCCTTCTGCGCGTGGCGGATGAACAGCGCGGCCGTGGCCAGGCCCAGCAGGCAGCCGGCCAGCGCCTCGCTGGCCGAGTGGGCGCCGATCTTGACGCGGCCCAGCGCCACCAGCACGCCCAGCACCGCGCCGGCCGCGACGGCAAGGCGGCGCAGGCGGCCGCCTTCCCGTTCCAGCAGCAGGAACAGCGCGACGGGAAATACGGCCGCCGCCCGCGTCGCGTGGCCGGAAAAGCCGGTGAAGGCGAGCGAACGGATGCCGATGCCCCAGCCGATGAAGGCGGCCTGGCTGGCCGCGGCCACCACGAGCGCGGCGCCGAACAGCAGGCACCACGCCAGCGCCAGGCGCCAGCAGCGCGCGGCCACGAGCCAGGCGGCGACGGCGATCGCCAGCAGCGCGGTGACGTTCAGGCCGCCCAACGCGGAAAGATTGGACCACAGGAGCATGGGATTCGACAGGGACGAAAGCCGCTCGACTATACCGCAGGCCCGGCCCGCGCCCAAGCCGCGCACGCTTCGGACAGCCGCCTCCCGCGCGGGAGCAGCGCGGGAACGATCATTCTACGGATGAGGTAACCCGACAGCAAATACCGCACCCGACCGGTGCAAACAAGGTGCGCCGCGAAATATGCAAATCAATTATCGAACTTACGTAGAAAAAACGTTTCCGAGGAAATGCACCTAGTCCTACAACGGTGCAAGGACCGCTCCGATACCCGTTCTACTGCCGGGCTTGCATCATTGCTTCACCGGAAAACGCTGCAGGCATCGACGCCCGGCAGCATTCGGAAGCAGGACAAGAGCAGAACCAGAGCAGGACACTTTACCAATCATATTGAAAGGAAAGATCATGGCTTCGAATCAAAATTCGCGTCCCGGCAACCAAGGCGGCACCCACGAGCAACACGTGAAGGCAGGTCAGCAAAGCCACAAGAATTCCGGCAGCCAGCAGTCGGCCTCGTCCGGTTCGGGTTCGCGCTCGGGCGGCGTCCAGGGCGGTACCCACGAGCAGCACGTCAAGGCGGGCCAGCAAAGCCACAAGAATTCGGGCAGCCAGCAATCGGGCTCGGCCGGTTCCAGCTCGCAGTCGAGCGGCACCCGCGGCGGCACCCCGGAGCAGCACGCCGCTGCCGGCCGCCAGAGCCACAAGAACTCGCGCTGACGATAGCGCGCCGCGTTCGTCCGGCGGAGCGACTGCACCACCGGACGGCACTCGGAACAGGCATGAAGCCCGCGCAGCCCAGGCTGCGGCGGGCTTCATGCTTTCGTGCCCCGTGAATCGAAGGATGCACGCGCCCGCGAAGCGCAGGCAGCGCGCCGGCAGGCCGGCACCCGGCGGTGCCGGCGTTCGTATCAAATATTGCGCAGGCTCGCGCCCTTGGGCGGCGAAAAGTCGCGCACGTCGTCGACCAGGCCGGCGGCCTTGGCATCGCGCGCCGTCAGGTGCAGGTCCCCGTACTGGTGGATGCCCCACTGCTCGGGCGTGAGCTCCACGTGCTTGCGCAGGATCGATTCGGTGCGCGCATCGTCGGCGCGCAAGCCTTCGACGATGATGTTGAGCGCATCGGGCCGCGATCCGGGCGAGGCCGTCGCGTGGGATTTATGGATCATGAAGCGCGCCGTGTCGCTCGCATAGCGGCGCGTGCCGGACAGGTACAGGATCACGGCGATCGACGCCACCGCCCCGCCGTTGTACATGACGAAGTCGATCGGCGATGCCGCCATGAAGTTGTAGAGGCACAGGCCATCGCTGACATAGCCGCCGTTCGATTGCACCAGCACGTGGGCCGTCTCGATGCCGTCTTCCGTCATGTGGGCCACCGCCTCGAAGACGCGGTGCACCATGTCGCTGTTGACGTCGCCCGACAGGGTGAACCACGCTTCCTTTTCGTTTGCTTGATCTTCGCTCATCGTGGGATCTCTTATATAGCAAGGGTCATGGGGCAAGTTTAACAAAACACGCCCTTTTGCCGATGCTGACGCACTGCAATAGTGCGAGCGCTGCCCGCTGGAAATCATGACCCGGCCCGACACCCGGAAATCGGCCTGCCAGGCCCCTTCCAGATTGACTTCCCGGGGCCGCTGACATATGCTTCGCAGTCTTGACCGGGAGAGCGCAGCGCACCGCTGCCGCCGAAGGGGCATCACCCGAAAACTCTCAGGCAAACCGGACCGGTCAAGGGGCGCCGCGCGAATGCCGCGGCGGACCAACTCTGGAGAGCGGCCTTGCGGCCCACCGAAGGGGCAGGCGGCGCACAGCCGCTATCTCTCAGGTACCGAGGACAGAGGGGTGCGAACAGCATGCGGCCGGCCGCATGCACGACCCCTATTCACTGTTTGAGGATTTCCCATGACGCTCAAGGCGACCCCGCTCAATTCCGCTCACCGCAACGCTGGCGCCAAGATGGTCGACTTCGGCGGCTGGGACATGCCCGTCAACTACGGTTCGCAGATCCAGGAACACGACGCCGTGCGCACCGACGCGGGCATGTTCGATGTCTCGCACATGTGCGTCGTCGACGTCAAGGGCCACAACGTGCGTGCCTTCCTGCGCCACCTGCTCGCCAACAACGTCGACAAGCTGCAGGCGCCGGGCAAGGCGCTGTACTCGTGCATGCTGAACCCGCAGGGCGGCGTCATCGACGACCTGATCGTCTACTTCTTCGACGAGACCTGGTTCCGCCTGGTCGTCAACGCCGGCACCGCCGAGAAGGACATCGCCTGGATCCGCGAGCGCAACGAGACCTCTCGCTCGGGCCTGGAAATCACGCCGCGCAGAAATGATCTGATGAGCGACCTGTCGGACGACGGCATCGCCCTGGTCGCCGTGCAGGGCCCGAACGCGCGCGCCAGGTTCTGGGACGTCGTCCCGGCGACCCGCGAAGCGTCGGAGGGCCTGAAGCCGTTCAACGCCGTCATCGTGAAAGACACGCCGTTCGGCGAACTGATGGTCGCGCGCACCGGCTATACGGGCGAGGACGGCTTCGAGATCGGCGTCGCCGCGACCCAGGTCGAGGCGCTGTGGAATGCGCTGGCCGCCGCCGGCGTCAAGCCGGCCGGCCTGGGCGCGCGCGACACGCTGCGCCTGGAAGCGGGCATGAACCTGTACGGCCAGGACATGGACGATACCGTGTCGCCGCTGGACGCGGGCCTGGCCTGGACCGTCGACCTGGTGTCGGAGCGCGACTTCGTCGGCAAGAGCGCCCTGCAGCGCGGTCAGCAGCAGCAATTCGTCGGCCTGATCCTCCGCGAGAAAGGCGGCATCCTGCGCGCCCACCAGAAGGTGGTGGCCGCCTCCGGCAATGCCGGCGAGATCACCAGCGGCACCTTCAGCCCCTCGATGCAGCAGGCGATCGCGCTGGCGCGCGTGCCGATGGACGTCCAGGTGGGCGACACCGTGCACGTCGAGATCCGCGACAAGAAACTGGCCGCTTCGGTGGTCAAGCTGCCGTTCGTGCGTAACGGCAAGGTCCTGGCCGTTTGAAGCATTCCGGCCCGAAAAGAACAAACTATACTTACCGCACCATCCCCTCATTAGGAGTTTACGCATGAACATCCCGGCCGACCTGAAGTACACCGAATCCCACGAGTGGGTCCGTCAAGAAGCCGACGGCACCCTGACCGTCGGCATCACCGAATACGCGCAGGACGCGCTGGGCGACATCGTGTTCGTCGAGCTGCCGCAAGTCGGCAAGACCTTCACCGCCGGCGACGACGCCGCCGTCGTGGAATCGGTGAAAGCCGCCAGCGACATCTACGCGCCGGTCTCCGGCACCGTCGTTGCCGTGAACCAGCCGACCGCCGACGCGCCGGACTCGATCAACGCCGATGCCTACAGCGCCTGGCTGTTCAAGCTGCAGCCGTCGGACCCGGCCGCGATCGACAGCCTGCTGGACGCCGCCGCCTACGGCAAGACCACCGAAGGCTGATCGTTGTCAGCGAGCGCGCCTGCGGGCGCGCTTGTCGTTTGTATCCCCGAATAGTGTTACGTCGTCCCTGCGCAGGCAGGGACCCAATTATTGAGCGGACCCACATACCGAACTTGGGCCCCTGCCTGCGCAGGGGCGACGGTTTTTTTTCCCGCGCCTCCGACTTCTCTTTTTCTGTTGCCACCATGACCCGCACCAGCCTGACCCAACTCGAAGCACGCGACGGCTTCATCCCGCGCCACATCGGCCCGTCCGATTCCGAACAGGCAGCCATGCTGTCCGCCCTCGGCTACGATACGCGCGCCGCGCTGATCGACGCCGTCGTCCCCGCCAACATCCGCCGCAAGGACAAGCTGGATCTGGGCCAGTTCTTCGATCCGCTGCCCGAGCAGGCCGCGCTGGCCAAGCTGAAGGCGATCGCCGCGCAGAACAAGGTCATGAAGTCGATGATCGGCCAGGGCTACTACGGCACCCACACGCCGCCCGTCATCCTGCGCAACATCTTCGAGAACCCGGCCTGGTACACCGCCTACACCCCGTACCAGCCGGAAATCTCGCAGGGCCGCCTGGAAGCGATCCTGAACTTCCAGCAGGTCATCACCGACCTGACCGGCATGGGCATCGCCAACGCTTCGATGCTGGACGAAGGCACCGCCGCCGCCGAAGCCATGACGCTGATCCAGCGCGTCGGCAAGTCGGCCTCGAAGGTGTTCTACGTGGCCGACGACGTGCTGCCGCAGACGCTGGAAGTGGTGCAGACCCGCGCCAAGCCGATCGGCGTCGAAGTGCGCACCATCGCCGCGGGCGAGATCGAGAACCTCACCGAAACCTGCTTCGGCGTGCTGCTGCAGTACCCAGGCGTGAACGGCGACGTGCGCGACTACCGCGCGGCCTGCGAGAAGCTGCATGCGGCCGGCGCCATGATCGTCGTCGCCGCCGACCTGCTGGCGCTGACCGTGCTGACCCCGCCGGGCGAATGGGGCGCCGACGTCGTCGTCGGCAACAGCCAGCGATTCGGCGTGCCGCTCGGCTTCGGCGGCCCGCACGCCGGCTACCTGGCCACCCGCGACGAATTCAAGCGCAGCATGGCCGGCCGCCTGGCCGGCGTCACCATCGACGCCCAGGGCAACAAGGCCTTCCGCCTGGCGCTGCAGACCCGCGAACAGCACATCCGCCGCGAAAAGGCGACCTCGAACATCTGCACCGCGCAGGTGCTGCTGGCCGTGATGGCCTCGATGTACGCGATCTACCACGGCCCGAAAGGCCTGGAGCAGATCGCCCGCCGCGTGCACCGCTACACCGGCATCGTCGCCGGCGCGCTGCAGCAACTGGGCTACCAGCTGGCCAACCAGACGTACTTCGACACGCTGACCGTGGCCGCGTCGAACGCCGACGAGATCCACCGCATCGCGAACGAGCACGGCATCAACCTGCGCCGCATCGACGGCGGCAACGTGGGCCTGTCGCTGGACGAGACCACCACGCGCGACGACGTCGCCGCCGTGCTGGCCGTCTTCGCGAAAGCCGCGGGCAAGGACGCGGCCTTCGACATCGACGCCATGGACAAGGACGCCGCCGATGCCTTCCCGGCCGCCCTGTCGCGCACCAGCGCCTACCTGACCCACCCGACCTTCCACCGCTACCACGCCGAGCACGAGATGCTGCGCTACCTGCGCGCCCTGGCCGACAAGGACCTGGCGCTGGACCGCACCATGATCCCGCTGGGTTCGTGCACGATGAAGCTGAACTCGACCTCGGAAATGATCCCGGTCACCTGGCCCGAGTTCTCCAGCATCCACCCGTTCGCACCGGAAGACCAGACCGTCGGCTACCGCGAGATGATCGGCCAGCTGGAAGCCATGCTGTGCGCCGTGACCGGCTATGCCGGCGTGTCGCTGCAGCCGAACGCCGGTTCGCAGGGCGAATACGCTGGCCTGCTGATCATCAAGAAGTACCATGAGTCGCGCGGCGAAGGCCACCGCAACATCTGCCTGATCCCGTCGTCGGCGCACGGCACCAACCCGGCATCGGCGAACATGGTCGGCATGCAGGTCGTCGTCACCGCCTGTGACGAGAACGGCAACGTCGACCTGGAAGACCTGAAGAAGAAGGCCGAGCAGCACGGCGCCAACCTGGCCTGCGTGATGGTCACCTATCCGTCGACCCACGGCGTGTTCGAGGAAGGCATCAAGGAACTGTGCGAGATCGTGCACGCGCACGGCGGCCAGGTGTACGTGGACGGCGCCAACATGAACGCGCTGGTCGGCGTGGCCGGTCCGGGCCTGTTCGGCGGCGACGTCAGCCACCTGAATCTGCATAAGACCTTCTGCATCCCGCACGGCGGCGGCGGCCCGGGCGTCGGTCCGGTGGCGGTGGCGGCGCACCTCGTGCCCTTCCTGCCGAACCAGGCGTCGACCGGCTACTCGCGCGGTGAAGAAGGCATCGGCGCCGTCAGCTCGGCCGCCTACGGCTCCGCCTCGATCCTGCCGATCTCGTGGATGTACATCGCGATGATGGGCGCCGAAGGCCTGACGATGGCGACCGAGATGGCGATCCTGAACGCCAACTACATCGCACGCCGCCTGGCGCCGCACTACCCGGTGCTGTACACGGGCCACGACGGCCTGGTGGCGCACGAGTGCATCATCGACCTGCGCCCGCTGCAGGACAAGACCGGCATCAGCAACGAGGACGTGGCCAAGCGCCTGATGGACTTCGGCTTCCACGCCCCGACCATGAGCTTCCCGGTGCCGGGCACGCTGATGATCGAGCCGACCGAGTCGGAATCGAAGGCGGAGCTGGACCGCTTCATCGAGGCGATGATCACCATCCACGCCGAGATCGTGAAGGTCGAGCGCGGCGAGTACGACCGCATGGACAACCCGCTGAAAGGCGCGCCGCACACGGCGGAGGTGGTCACCGCCGACGACTGGCAGCACACCTACACGCGTGAAGTCGCCGCCTTCC
Organism: Massilia sp. YIM B02763; assembly: GCF_030412015.1. Lineage (GTDB taxonomy): Bacteria > Pseudomonadota > Gammaproteobacteria > Burkholderiales > Burkholderiaceae_D > Telluria. Next base: position 433,561 of record NZ_JASNRD010000001.1, read on the forward strand.
CGGTGCCGTCGCTGCGCAAGAAGAAGTACTGGCCGCCGGTCGGCCGCGCCGACAACGCCTACGGCGACCGCAACCTGTTCTGCGGTTGCGCGCCGATCAGCGACTACGAGTAATCCGCGTCGCCCGCGCTGCCCTGCCCGCGGCTGCTCGCCAGCCGCAGGTAGGGATGCCCGGCCCTGCCGGGACGCCCGTCATCCTCGGGCGTTCCCGGCGGGGCCGTTTCCTTTTCGGATACCGGCTGCACCGCCTCGTCCAGGCGGAACGTGGCCACGGCGCGCGACAGCGCCAGCGCCTGCTGCTGCAGGCCGCGCGCCGCCAGCGCCGCCTCTTCCACCAGGCGCGAGCCCTGGCGCGTCATCTCGTCCATGCGCACGATGGCCTGGTTGACGCCGAGCAGGTCGCGCGCGCGCTCGCTGCTCGCGCTGCCGATCCTGTCGACGATGTCCCCCACCTCTTGCACGGAACTGGCCAGGTCGGCCATGCTGGAACCGGCGTCCAGGGCACGCGCGGTGCCGTCCTCGATGGCGCCGACGGCGCTGCGCGCGAGTTCGCCGACCTCGCGTGCCGCACGCCTGGCTTCGTTCAGCGCCGGGGCGCTGCCTGCGAGGCTGGCGTGTCCCAGCGCCGCCTCGATGCCCGCGCCGATCGTCTCCAGGCGCAGCGCCGTGCGGCGCACGGCTTCCATCGTCGCCACCAGCCGGTGCACGGTGCCGCCGCCGTGCTGGGCCGCGAGCGAGGCGTTTTCCGCGAGGCGCGTGGCCGCGTGGGCGCTGTTGGCATTGTCGTGCATGGCCGCGGCCAGCTCGCGCATTGCCCCGGCCGTGCGCTCTAGCGAATCGCGCACGCCCGCGCGCGGCGGCAGGCTGCCCCGGCCCAGCACGATCTCGCGCGAGGCCGAGCCGATCGAGCGCGCCGATTCCAGGATCGTGCGCAGCGTGCCGTTCAGGTTGCGGATGCTGGCGTCGAGCGCGCGCGAGGTGGCGGCGATCTCGTCCTGCCCGTCCAGGCGCGGCCTGATCGTCAGGTCGCCGCCGGCCAGGCCCCGCACCACGGCCTCGATCGCCCCGACCTCCGCCAGCAGCGAACGGCGCACGGCGACCGTGATGGCCAGCGAGGCCGCGACCGCCAGCCCGACCACGAGGGGCATCAGCATCGACATCAGGCGGAAGTCGGCCTGGGCCCGGGCCGAAGCCTGCTCGGACAAGTCCTGCTCGCGCTGGGCGAGTTCGGTCAGGCGCTGCGCCACGATGGCGAACGCGCGCTCGGCCTTGGACATGGCGTTGGCGCCGATCGACTGGTCGATGGGGACGATCTCGAGCACGTCGCGCACGGCGGCCACGTACAGGCCCCAGGCGGCGCGCGCCCCCTCGACGCTGCGCCGCTCGTCCGGGCTGTGGGCCGTCATCTGCTGCAGGGACGCGAAGCCGCGGTCGATGGCGGCGTGCTGGGCGCGCAGGTCGGCAACGAGCGGCTCGATGCGCGCGCGCGAAAAGCTGCCGCCGGTCCAGGTCAGCGCCTGGTAGGCCTGGGCGTGGGCGCGCTGGCTCGAGACGACGAGCTCCGTGGCGGCGCGCATGTGGACGGCGCGCTGCCCGACGATCGTGTCGAGCGATTCGTTCTGGCGTACCATCGCGTAGTAGGCGCCGCTCGACAGCAGCACCAGCGGCACCAGCACGGCGCCGGGCGCGAGCAGCAGCTTGGGACCGATGCGCAGGCGCGCCAGCATGCTAGCGCGCCGCGCCCGGCAGCGCGGCCGGGCAGGAGTGGGCGGGGATTGCTGCGTTCGTCATCGGCGATCTCCTCGAAGCGGGTCGTAACAGCGTGCAGCCTGTCGTCGGGATGGCGCAAGGCAATGTTTCAGACGTGCATTGAGGCAATTTACGCGGATGAGTGCCGGCCCCTTTGGGCTAGCGCAAATCCGGCTATACACAAAGGAAGCAGATGAAACGAAACGTCATTGGCGCGCTGCTGTCGGCCCTGGTCTTTCCGGGCACGGGCCAGTTCTACCTGCACCGGCGCGGCCGCGGCTGGCTGTTGCTGCTGCTCGCCGCCGGCGCCGCCATCGTGTACGCCGATTTCGCCGTCGACCAGGCCACGGCGCTGGCCGACCAGGTGCTGGCCGGCAGCGTGCCGCTGGACCCGGCGGCCATGGCGGCGCGCCTCGAGGCGGCCCCCACGCCGCTGCCGGAAACCGTCGCCGGCATCGTCTTCGCCGCCTGCTGGATCGGCGGCATCGTCGAAGCCCTGCTCGTGCGCGAGCGTTGACCGGGCCGGCCCGCGTGGGGTCGCTCCCATTGCCGCATTGCGCGGGGGGAGGATTCGTTTCGGTGAAAGGAACAGGACTGCGGTAGGGTGGACGGGTTCCCCGTCCACGCGTTCAGCCAGCGCGTGCCGGACGCGTGGACGGCACAGCCGTCCACCCTACGCCGGCGCCGCAGCCAGGATCAGTCCAGCTTCGCCGCGTGCTCGCGCGTCGCGTGGAACTGCAGCTTCGGCCAGCGCTCCTGGGTCAGGCGCAGGTTCACGCCCGACGTGGCCAGGTAGGCCAGGTTGCCGGCCGCGTCGTAGGCGACGTTGTGGGCCAGCGCCTGCTCGAAGTCGGCCAGCGACTTCTTGTCGTCGCTGGACACCCAGCGCGCGCTGCTGATACTGCTGCCCTCGAACACGGCGTCGACGCCGTACTCGTTGAGCAGGCGGCTCGCCACGACCTCGAACTGCAGCACGCCGACGGCGCCCAGGATCAGGTCGCTGCCCATGACGGGCTTGAACACCTGCACGGCACCCTCCTCGCCCAGCTGCTGCAGGCCTTTGTGGAGCTGCTTGGTCTTGAGCGGATTGCGGATGCGCACGGTGCGGAACAGGTCCGGCGCGAAGTACGGGATGCCCGTGAAGGTCAGCACTTCGCCTTCCGAGAAGCTGTCGCCGATCTGCATATTGCCGTGGTTCGGCAGGCCGATGATGTCGCCCGCGTAGGCTTCCTCGACCTGTTCGCGCGACGAGGCCATGAAGGTCACGACGGACGACAATTTCACCTCCCTGCCAAGCCGCAGGTGCTTGACCTTCATGCCCTTCTCGAAGCGTCCCGAGCACACGCGCAGGAAGGCGATGCGGTCGCGGTGGGCCGGGTCCATGTTCGCCTGGATCTTGAAGACGAAGCCCGAGAACGGCTGCTCTTCCGGCTTGACGGCGCGCACCGTGGCGTCGCGCTCGCGCGGCGCCGGCGCCCATTCGATCAGCGCCGACAGGATCTCGCGCACGCCGAAGTTGTTGATCGCGGAGCCGAAGAACACGGGGGTCTGCACGCCGGACAGGAAGCGCTCCAGGTCGAACGGGTGCGAGGCGCCGTGCACCAGCTCCACTTCCATCTTGAGCTGTTCCATCTCGAGGGGGAACATCTCGTGCAGCTTCGGATTGTCGATGCCCTTGATGATCTCGTAGGCGCCGTCGGCCTTTTCCTCGCCCGCCTTGAACAGCATGACTTCGTCGTTCAGCAGGTGGTACACGCCGCGGAAGTTCTTGCCCATGCCGATCGGCCAGGTCACGGGCGCGCACTCGATCTTGAGCACCGATTCCACTTCGTCGAGCAGCTCGAGCGGGTCGCGGGTTTCGCGGTCGAGCTTGTTCATGAAGGTGACGATCGGCGTATCGCGCATGCGGCAGACGTCGAGCAGCTTGATGGTCTGCGATTCCACGCCCTTGGCCGCGTCAATCACCATCAGCGCCGAGTCGACGGCGGTGAGCACGCGGTAGGTGTCTTCGGAAAAGTCCTGGTGGCCCGGGGTGTCCAGCAGGTTGATCACGTGGTCGCGGAATTCGAACTGCATCACCGAGGAGGCGACCGAGATGCCGCGCTGCTTCTCGATGTCCATCCAGTCCGAGGTCGCGTGGCGGCCGCTCTTGCGGCCCTTGACGGTGCCGGCCAGCTGGATCGCGCCCGAGAACAGCAGGAGCTTTTCGGTCAGCGTCGTCTTGCCGGCGTCGGGGTGGGAAATGATGCCGAAGGTGCGGCGGCGCGCGACTTCGCGCGCGATGACGGCGGCCGGCTTGGAAGCCGGTACGGCGGCCTCGGTGGCCGCGTCGTCGTCGGGGGGGAATGCTGCGGTTTCGTTGGACATGGTCTCGCCCTGGAGGCGCATTGCAAAACGGTCGATTTTACCGAGTCTCTTGCCCCTTGTGTGAAGGATTTCACCGACCGGGAGTAGGAATGCGCTGTAGGATGATTCGGAGTCGACTGATATCGATACCCGCCCCGCGCCACGATTCGGCACCAATAATGTGCCTGCAATCACCATCCAGAACCCTCGGTTCTGCCGGAATCACGCGAATTAATGAGCAGGAAAACGATTTAATTTCTTTCTGCCATTTCTCCCCCGCAAGAACTACCGAATTTTCGGTATTCCTCTCTAGTAGGACTGGGCTGACAAAACATCCTACGTCGAACCTACATGGGGGCGACGACTAGTCTTATGTTCGGCAGAACACTATGGCATTAATGTACACACATCGCGATGAGGAAACCCATCCAAGCAATCGCCCCAGTGAAGTAGTCAGAGATAACGAGGAACAAAATGAATAACGCTCAACTCGGTGTGGCCGTCCAAAAGCAAGCACAATCGAACCAGATCCCTTCGACCAGCGAAGACATCAAGCTGGCATCCCGCCCGGTGGTGAGCTACAGCGGTACCCAACAGAACGAATTGCTCGCGGCCCTGCCGCGTCCCGACCTGGAAGCCCTGTTCGAACACCTGGAACTGGTTCCGCTGCCTTTCGGCAAGGAACTGTTCGAGTTCGGCAGCAAGCTCGAATACGTGTACTTCCCGACGACCGCCATCGTGTCCCTGCTCTACGTCATGGAAGACGGCGCGACGACCGAGATCGCCGTGGTCGGCCATGAAGGCGCCGTCGGCGTGTCGCTGTTCATGGGCGAGCGCGCTACCTGCAGCGCCGTCGTCCAGAGCGCCGGCTACGGCTACCGCCTCAAGACGCAATTCCTGCGCGACGCCTTCAACAAGGGCGGCGCCCTGCCCCAGCTGCTGATGCGCTACACGAATGCGCTGTTCGCCCAGATGGCCCAGAACGCCGTCGGCGGCCGCCACAGCTCGATCGAGCAGAAACTGTGCCGCTGGCTGCTGGACCGCCTGGACCGCTCGGCCAGCAACGAACTGAAAGTGACCCAGGAACTGATTTCGATCATGCTGGGCGTGCGCCGCGAAAGCATCACGGCCGCTGCCGGCAAGCTGCAGGACGAAGGCCTGATCCAGTACCGCCGCGGCAACATCACGGTGCTGAACCGCCAGGGCCTGGAAGACTACGCCGGTGAGTGCTACAAGGTTGCTAAAAGCGAGTATGACCGTCTGCTGATGGACGTTGCACGCGCATGAGTGGCGCCGCGCCGCCTCCGGCCGCGATCGGCGCCGGGGCGGCCCGCTGGTCGATGGCCAGCTGTTCATTCAGTTCCTGATGCAGTTCATCCAGCAGTTGTTCCCGCAGTAGCTTCTCTTCGGCCGACGCCTTCGGCTCGACCGATCCCACCGCCAGCGCCGATGCAACGAGGACACCGCCAGACGCGGTTCCGCCAGGCTCGGCGCCCGGCGCCGCCACCGGCACGGCAGCATGCACGCTGGTCCCGATGCCGTTCACGCCCCGCTCCACGCGCAGGCTACCGCCCAGCAGCGCCGCCCGTTCGCGCATGCCCAGCAGGCCATGCGACTTCGGCCGGCGCATCGCGTCCGGCGGGATGCCGACGCCGTCGTCGGAGACCTCCAGCACGTACGCCTCCCCTTCCCGCGCCAGGTGCACGACGACGTGCTTCGCCTTGGCGTACTTGGCCACGTTGTTCAGGGATTCCTGGGTAATGCGGAACAGCGCGATCGCCTGCATCGGGCCGGCGTCGTCGACGGTGCCTTCGATCAGCGCTTCGCAGTCGATGCCGGTCACGCGGCCGTAATCCTCGCAATAGCTTTCCAGCGCCGCCTGCAAGCCCATATTGTCCAGCAGGCTGGGGCGCAGACCCTCGATGATGCGGCGCTTCAGCTCCACCGTCTCCAGCAGCGTGCCGCGGGCGTGGGCCAGCATGGCGGCTTGCTCCGGATGGCTGTCCTTCAGGTGGTCGCCGACGCTGGCGAGATGCATGCCGATGGCGGTCAGGTTGGCGCCCATCTCGTCGTGGAGCTCGCGCGCCAGGCGCGCCTTCTCCTCTTCCGACACGCTGATCAGGTGGCGCGACAGCACGGACAATTGCTCGGTGCGCTCGGCCACGAGGGCTTCCAGGTGGTCGTTGGTCTGCTGCAGCGCATGCTCGGCCTGCAGGCGCGCGCGGAAGCTGCCGCGGATCAGGTTATAGAACAGCACCAGCACGAACAGCGCGGCGAAATTGATGCCCAGGCCCAGCAGCGTGGCGCGGCGGTACTGGTCGTAGAAGGCTGTGGTGCGAGCGGCCAGCAATTCGTTCTGCTCGCCCGTCATGATCACGACCTGCAGGCGGATCTCGTCCATATTGCCGCGGTCTTCCTGGGTACGGGCGATGGCGATGATGTCGTCCAGGCCGCCATGGCGATAGACCTCGAGCGCCTGGTTCATCAAGTCCATGCGGCGCGTGACGAGGGTCTGCAGTTGCGCGAGATTCTTTTGCTGGGACGAGTTATCGGCCAGCAGTTCCTTGAGGATGTTGAACTGGCCGCCGAGTTCGCGCTGGGCGGTACGCAGGGGGCCGAGATAGGTGTCGGAGCCGGACAGGAAATAGCCGCGCAGGCCGCTATCCGCATCGGTGACGAGGAGGTTGACGTACTGGAGCTTGGCCGATACGCGGTCGGCCTGGGCCTGCCGGGTATTCGCTGCCTTGAGTCCATCCAGGTTACGTGCCAGGCTGAACGCGTTGAGCACCAGGATCAGGACGCACACGACACACAGCAGGGTTTGGTATAACGGGAGGCTGCGGCCCGGCCTGAACTTGGGGTCGGTAGTGAAGTACATCCTCGAGCGTTCCTTTCGCACAGCATTGCCTGGGCAAATCATTATAGACCGGGGAAAGTTGCCTCGGAGCTCTATTCACCTTTCTTACAAAAAATTGTGGCGTAATGACGACTAGAAAGTAACAATTCCACAAAGAAAAATTCTTCTCGACAACGGCTGTTAGCGCTTACATAAACGAAGGGCGATGATGGTGTGCCCATCATCGCCCCCGCGGCCGCTCGTCCGGTGGAACCGGTCAGTCGAGCAGATTGTTCTTCATGGCGTAATAGGTCAGGTCGCTGTTCGATTGCAGACCCATCTTTTCCATGATGCGGGTACGGTAGGTGGACACCGTCTTGATCGACAGCGACAGCGCATTGCCGATATCCGACACGGTTGCCCCCTTGGCCAGGCGCAGGAACACCTGGAATTCGCGGTCCGACAGCTCCGTGTGCAGGGCCGTGTTCGGATCGCGGTCGAAACTCTGTGCCAGCAGTTCGCCCACCTGCGAGCTGACGTAGCGGCGGCCCTGGTAGACGGTACGCACGGCGGTCTTGAGCTCGTCGGCGTCGCATTCCTTGTTCAGGTAGCCGTTGGCGCCCATCTTGAACAGGTTCAGCGCATATTGCTGTGCCGGATAGCCGGACAGGATCAGCACCGGCAGGTTCGGTTGACCCTGACGGATGGTACGCAGGATATCGATGCCGCTCTGGTCGGGCATGGCAATATCCAGCAGCAGCACGTCGCAAATCTCGCGGCGTGCGATGTCGAGGGCTTCGCGCCCGGTCGCCCCTTCGGCGACGACTTCGAATTCGCCCGAGGACGAAAAAATCTGTTTGAAACCTGCTCGAACTATCTGGTGATCGTCACAAATGGCAACGCGTATCATTGTCTTCCCTTAAATTTTCCTGAGGCAGGAAAGAACCGAAGCTGACGCCGCATCCCCCCCTGCAGGCATGCGTTCGAGTCAGCGACATTCGCAAATGACATTCTAGCACCTCCGAGGTGCAGAACAACAGGCACACACGCCTGAGCCGGACCGGCCTTGGCGAATGGGCGCAGATGAATGGACGCGGACCTCAGGCCGCCGTCGCGCCCTGCTTGAGCAGTGCCAGGATGGCGTGCAGTTCCTCGCGCAATTGGACCGGATCGACGGTCGGCACCGGCGCTGTGGCCGGTGCCGCTTCGACGGCCTCTTCCTGATGGCTGCGGCCGTCGAGCCGGTTGCGCGCGCCGCTGATCGTGAAGCCCTGCTCGTACAACAACTCGCGGATGCGCCGGATCAGCAGCACTTCGTGATGCTGGTAGTAACGGCGGTTCCCTCGGCGTTTGACAGGCTTCAGCTGAGTAAATTCCTGTTCCCAGTAACGCAGTACATGCGGCTTGACCCCGCACAAATCGCTGACCTCGCCTATCGTGAAATAGCGCTTGGCTGGAATCGGCGGCAATACGGTCACTTCCATCTTGGTCGGTCGGTCGTTCTGGGTCATCTCGGCTCAATCAGGCTGCACGCGCCAGCGAGGGGCTGCCGGAACCGGCCGGATTCGCCTCCTCGACCATGCCTTTCAGCTTCTGGCTGGCGTGGAACGTCACGACGCGGCGCGCCGTGATGGGGATCTCTTCCCCGGTTTTCGGATTACGGCCCGGCCGTTGCGGCTTGTCGCGCAACTGGAAGTTGCCGAAGCCGGACAGCTTGACCGCTTCGCCGCGCTCGAGCGCGTTGCGGATTTCATCGAAGAAGGTTTCGACCATGTCCTTGGCTTCGCGCTTGTTCAGGCCGACCTGCTCGAACAGCAGTTCGGCCAGCTCGGCCTTGGTCAGGGTCGGGAGTGCCTGCTCCGCTTCCTTGCGCACCTTGGCCACCTGCATCGCACGATGCAGATCGGCGGCCAGCGCTTCCTGGAACACGGCGGTATCGACGTCGTTGTTGTTAATTTTGCTGCCTCAGACAGTGTTTTGGTGGGGGCGCGGGCGGTTGCCCGCTGCCCCGGTCAGGCACGGTGCCCTTACAGACCCGTGCCCTTATCAAGCGCGAAGTTTCGCGCCCCGTTGTTGCGCCGCAGTAGCGAGCGCGGCCATGATGGCCTCGACCGCATCGTCTTGCAGCGTCGATTGAGTATCTTGCAAGCCAAAGCGGAAAGCAAGGCTTTTTTCATCCGATTCCAGGCCCTTGCCGCGATATTCATCAAATAAAACAACGGCTTGCACGAGCTTGCCGAGCGCGTTCGATGCCAGTTCGGCATGGAACGCGTCGATCAGCGCCTGGGCCGGCACGTCCTGCTTGACGACCAGCGCCAGGTCGCGCGTGGCGCCCGGGAACTTGGAAATCTCGGCATAGACGGGCACGGCACGGGCACGCAAGGCGTCCGCATCGACCTCGAACAGCACGGGCGCCTGCGGCAGGTCGTACTTCTGCAGCCAGCGCGGATGCAGTTCGCCGACGATGCCGACGACCTTGCCGTCGACCTCGACCGAGGCGGAGCGCCCCGGGTGCAGCGCCGGGTGTTCCGCCTTGGCGAAACGCACCGCGCGCGGCGAGAACAGCGCTTCCAGGTCGCCCTTGACGTCGAAGAAGTCGACGGCGCGGGTCGCGGCGCCCCACTGCTCGTCCACGGCCGGGCCGTAGGCGATGGCGGCGACGCGCTTGGGCTGGTCGAAGCCGGCCACGGACAGCGGACCGTCCTGGGCGGCGGCGTTGCGCAGGTACACGGCACCCACCTCGAACGCGCGCACGCGGCCGGCCTTGCGGTTCAGGTTGTAGCGCACGTTGGCGACCAGGCTGCCGATCAGCGTCGAGCGCATCACGCTCATCTGGCTGGCGATGGGGTTCTGCAGGCGGATCGGGTTCGCGTTGTCGGCGAAGTCCGTTTCCCACTGCTGCTCGACGAAGCTCATGTTCACCACTTCCTGGTAGCCCAGGTCGGCCAGCTGGCGGCGGACGGCGAACAGCGAGCGGGTGTTTTCCGGCTCGATCAGCATGGCGCTCGGCGCGACCGGGGGCAGCGTCGGGATGTTCTCGAAGCCGTACACGCGCGCCACTTCCTCGATCAGGTCTTCCTCGATCTCGATGTCGAAGCGGTAGGACGGCGCGGTGACGCGGAACAAACCCTCTTCCCGTTCGAACGGCAGGTGCAGGCGCGTGAAGATGTCGGCAACCATGTCGTCGGTGACGGGCACGCCGATGACCTTGGCGGCGCGCGCCGTGCGCAGCGTCACGGGCTTGCGCTGCGGCAGGTTCGGGGCCTGGTCGTCGACGGGGCCGACCTTGGTGTCGGCCGTGCCGCAGATCTCGACGATCAGCGAGGTCAGGCGCTCGATGTTGTCGACGGTGCCGGCGAAATCGACGCCGCGCTCGTAGCGGTGGGCGGCATCGGTCGAGAAGTTGTAGCGGCGCGCGCGGCCCTGGATGGCGCTGGGCCACCAGAACGCCGCTTCCAGGTAGATGTCGGTCGTGTCCAGCGTGACGGCGGTCGAGTCGCCGCCCATGATCCCGGCCAGCGATTCGAGCTGCTTGTCGTCGGCGATCACGCCGACCCATTCGTCGACCTCGATGGTGTTGCCGTTCAAGAGCTTCAGCGATTCGCCCTTCCTGCCCCAGCGCACGTCGATGCCGCCGTGGATCTTGGCCAGGTCGAACACGTGCGAAGGCTGGCCCATTTCGAGCATCACGTAGTTGGAGATGTCGACCAGGGCCGACACCGAGCGCTGGCCGCTGCGTTCCAGGCGGCGCTTCATCCATTCCGGCGTCGCGGCGCGGGCGTTCAGGCCGCGGATCACGCGACCGCTGAAGCGGCCGCACAGCTCGGGCGCGGAGACCTTGACCGGCAGCACTTCGTCGGTCGACACGGGCACCGGACGGAATTGCGCCACGGTGAGGGGCTCGCCCGTCAGGGCCGACACTTCGCGCGCCACGCCCAGCACGGACAGGCAGTCCGCCTTGTTCGGGGTCAGCTTGATGGTGAACTTCAGGTCGTTCAGCTGCAGGTAGTCGCGGATGTTCTGGCCGACCGGCGCATCTTCCGGCAGCTCCATCAGGCCGCTACCCTCTTCCGAGATCTTCAGTTCCTTGGCCGAGCACATCATGCCCTGCGACTCGACGCCGCGCAGCTTGCCGACCTTGATCTCGAACGGCTTGCCGTCCGCGCCCGGCGGCAGCACGGCGCCGGCCATCGCGCAAATTGCCTTCATGCCGGCGCGCACGTTCGGGGCGCCGCACACGATGTTCAGCAGCGTACCCGTGCCGACGTCGACCTGGCACACGTTCAGGCGGTCCGCGTTCGGGTGCTTGGCGACTTCCTTGACTTCGGCGACGACCACGTTCGAGAACGGCGGCGCGACGGCTTCGACTTCCTCGACCTCCAGGCCGGACATCGTGAGCAGGTGGGCCAGTTCGTCCGAATTCATCTTCGGATCGACCATGGTACGGAGCCAGTTTTCAGAAAATTGCATATCAATGCCTTTTAGAGGTCTTAAGTTTGCTTTTCAAATGGCTTCAGAAACCGTAGCGAGCGGACTCAGTTTCGTTCGAGAAGCGCAGTCGTACTTGAGTACGACGAGCATCGCAGGACGAAAATGTGCCCGCGCAGTGGGTTTATGAAGCCATTTAGTTGAACTGTTTGAGGAAGCGCAGGTCGCCCTCGTAGAACAGTCGCAGGTCGTTGATGCCGTAGCGCAGCATCGTCAGGCGCTCGAGGCCGGAGCCGAACGCGAAGCCGATGAATTTCTCAGGATCCAGGCCGAAGTTGCGCACGACGGTCGGGTGCACCTGGCCGGCGCCCGACACTTCCAGCCAGCGGCCTTTCAGGGGGCCGGAACCGAAGGCGATGTCGATCTCGGCCGACGGTTCGGTGAACGGGAAGTAGGACGGACGGAAGCGAACCTGCAGGTCGTCGGTCTCGAAGAAGGCCTTGACGAAATTGAGGTAAACGCCCTTCAAATCGGCGAAGCTGATGTCCTCGCCGATCCACAGGCCCTCGACCTGGTGGAACATCGGCGAGTGGGTGGCGTCGCTGTCGACGCGGTAGGTGCGGCCCGGCGCGATCACCTTGATCGGCGGGGTATGGGTGCGGGCATAGCGCACCTGCATGGGGCTCGTGTGGGTGCGCAGCAGCAGCGGCTTGCCCGTGCTGTCCTGGCCTTCGATGTAGAAAGTGTCCTGCATCGAACGGGCCGGGTGGTTTTCCGGGCTGTTCAGCGCGGTGAAATTGGTCCAGTCGGTTTCGATCTCGGGGCCGTCGGCCACGTCGAAACCGATCGAGCGGAAGATCTGTTCGACCCGTTCCCAGGTGCGCATCACCGGGTGGATGCCGCCCATCGAGCGGCCGCGGCCGGGCAGCGTGACGTCGATCGATTCGGCGTTCAGTCGCGCCATCAATTGCGCGTTGGCCAAGTCCTCGCGGCGGGCGGTCAATGCCTGTTCGATTTTTTCTTTGGCAGCATTGATCAGGGCGCCCTGGGCCTTGCGCTGATCCGGGTCGAGCTTGCCGAGGCCCTTCATCAGTTCGGTCACCTGGCCGGTCTTGCCCAGGTATTTCGCTTTTGCGTTTTCGAGCGCGGCAGCGTCCTGGGCGCTACTGAAATCGGATTGGGCCGAGACGACGAGTTCTTCCAGCGAGTTCATGGATATTCTTTTCCTGTTTTGATGGCGGGAGGCGCCAGAAACAAAAACAGGGCATCGGTCTGTTCAACCTTTGCCCCGTCCTTTGCGCAGCGCCGGCCTTGCGGCAGCGCGCTGCTGTATTGCTTGTTGCTGACGCGTATCAGGCAGCCAGCTTGGTCTTGACGGTGTTCACGATAGCGGCAAAAGCCGGCTTGTCGTTGACAGCCATGTCGGCCAGGACTTTACGGTCCAGTTCAATCGCGGCTTTCTTCAGGCCGTTCATGAAGGCGCTGTAGGTCATGCCGTGCGAACGCGAAGCCGCGTTGATACGGGTGATCCACAGTGCGCGGAAGACGCGCTTCTTGTTGCGACGGTCGCGGTAGGCGTACTGGCCAGCGCGCATGACTGCTTGCTTGGCAATACGGAATACCTTGCTGCGACGGCCACGATAGCCTTTGGCAAGTTCAAGAACCTTCTTGTGACGGGCACGTGCAGTAACCCCACGTTTTACTCGAGGCATGGTAGCTCCTTAAGATGTGAGATTAAACAGCAGACGGCATCATGCGGTAGACGCTCTGGACGTCCGACGCGTTGATGTTACGGGTGCCACGCAGCTGGCGCTTGTTCTTGGTGGTCTTCTTGGTCAGGATGTGACGCTTGAACGCCATACCCGATTTCACGGTACCACCCGGGCGCACGCGAAAACGCTTCTTCGCGGAGCTTTTGGTTTTCATTTTCGGCATAGTCTTCTGCCCTTCTACAGGCAGCCTCATATGTAACAGGATTGCAGGTGGCAGCAACGCTGCTCTTGGATGCCTGCTTTCACTTGTTTCTGCAGCAGAAGCGAGTCCACTACAGTCTTGCTTTCCCGCATCAGCAAACACGGGAACCGCAGATTCTAGCACAAGTTTGGCCGGAATAGGTAAATCTCAAAAGACGCAGGGTGGACGACTCCGACGTCCACGCGGTAAGAGGCAGGGGCTCCGATACCGCACACGATACCGGAGCCGCCAACCATCACCGCGTGGACGGCGAGCCGTCCACCCTACATATCAACGCGAAGAACTATTTCTTCTTTTTCGGCGCAACGACCATGATCATCTGGCGGCCTTCCAGCTTCGGGAACTGCTCGACCTGGCCGTACGGCTCGAGGTCGCCGCGCAGGCGTTCCAGCATGCGTGCGCCGATGTCCTGGTGGGCCATCTCGCGGCCGCGGAAGCGCAGGGTGATCTTGGTCTTGTCGCCCTCTTCCAGGAACTTGATCAGGTTACGCAGCTTGATGCTGTAGTCGCCTTCGTCCGTACCAGGACGGAACTTGATCTCCTTGACCTGGATGATCTTCTGCTTCAGCTTCGCTTCGTGCGCTTTCTTCTGTTCCGAATACTTGAACTTGCCGTAATCCATCAGGCGGCAGACCGGCGGGACCGCGTTCGGCGCGATCTCGACCAGGTCCACGTTTTTCTCTTCGGCCAGACGAAACGCTTCGGCCAGGCTCACGATGCCCAGAGGCTCATTATCGACACCATTCAGGCGCATTTCCGGATGGGTGATTTCGCCATTGATGCGATTTTGCGACTTGTCAGTAGCTATGTTGTTTCCTTTGAAAGTATGAGTAATCGGGCCGTCTCAAGGCGGATGGTGCTTTACTTCGCCTTGGATGCTACCTCGCTCTGGAGGCGTTCCAGCAGCGCATCGATCGACATCACGCCGAGATCGACATTGCCGCGTGCGCGAACGGCCACGGTGTTTGCATCCCGTTCTTTATCGCCGACAACTAAAATGTACGGCAGTTTTTGGACGGAATGTTCACGGATTTTATAGGTAATCTTCTCGTTTCGCAAATCAGCGTGAACGCGGAGGCCGGCCGCTTTCAGCTTGGCTTCGACCTCCTTCACATAAGATGCTTGCGCATCCGAAATATTCAAGACCGCGACCTGGACCGGCGCCAGCCAGAGGGGCAGCGCGCCCGCATAGTTCTCGATCAGGATGCCGATGAAGCGCTCCATCGAACCCACGATCGCGCGGTGCAGCATCACGGGCACCTTGCGGGTATTGTCTTCCGCAACATATTCGGCGCCCAAGCGGCCCGGCATCGAGAAGTCGACCTGCATGGTGCCGACCTGCCACGGACGGCCCAGGCTGTCCTTCAGGTGGTACTCGATCTTCGGACCGTAGAAGGCGCCCTCGCCCGGCAGCTCGGTCCAGGTCACGCCGCAGCCGCGCAGCGCCGAGCGCAGCGCCTCTTCGGCCTGGTCCCAGACTTCGTCGGAGCCGATGCGGTTTTCCGGACGCAGCGCGATCTTGACGTCGATATTGTCGAAACCGAAATCCTCGTACACCTTCATCGCCTGGGCGTGGAAGGCGGTCACTTCGCCCGCGATCTGCTCTTCGGTGCAGAACACGTGGCCGTCGTCCTGGGTAAAGCCGCGCACGCGCATCAGGCCGTGCAGCGCGCCCGACGATTCGTTGCGGTGGCACTGGCCGAACTCGCCGTAGCGCAGCGGCAGGTCGCGGTAGGAACGCAGGCCGGCGTTATAGATCTGCACGTGGCCCGGGCAGTTCATGGGCTTCAGCGCATAGGTGCGGTTTTCCGACTCGGTCGTGAACATGTTTTCACGATAATTATCCCAGTGGCCGGTCTTCTTCCACAGCGACACGTCGATGATCTGCGGCGCCTTGACTTCGTCGTAGCCGGTCACCTGGTAGGTCTTGCGCATGTACTGCTCGACCTGCTGCCAGATCGCCCAGCCCTTCGGGTGCCAGAAGATCAGGCCCGGGGCCTCGTCCTGGAAGTGGAAGAAGTCCAATTGCTTTCCGAGTTTCCTGTGGTCGCGCTTTTCCGCCTCTTCCAGCATGTGCAGGTACTGCTCCTGGTCTTCCTTTTTGGTCCAGGCAGTGCCGTAGACGCGCTGCAGCATCTCGTTCTTCGAGTCGCCGCGCCAGTAGGCGCCGGCCAGCTTCATCAGCTTGAACACCTTCAGCTTGCCGGTCGACGGCACGTGCGGGCCGCGGCACAGGTCGGTGAACTTGCCTTCCGAATACAGCGATACGTCCTCGTTCGCCGGGATCGAGGCGATGATCTCGGCCTTGTAGTCCTCGCCGATCGACTTGAAATAGGCGACGGCTTCGTCGCGCGGCAGCACCTTGCGGGTCACCGGCTCGTCCTTCTTGGCCAGCTCGACCATTTTCTTCTCGATGGCCTGCAGGTCTTCCGGGGTGAACGGGCGCTTGTACGAGAAGTCGTAGTAGAAACCGTTCTCGATGACGGGGCCGATGGTGACCTGCGCCTCCGGGAACAGCTCCTTGACGGCGTAGGCCAGCAGGTGGGCGGTCGAGTGGCGGATGACGTCCAGGCCTTCCGGATCCTTGTCGGTGACGATGGCCAGGTCGGCATCGTGGTCGATCAGGAAGGAGGTATCGACGACCTTGCCGTCGACCTTGCCGGCCAGCGCGGCCTTGGCCAGGCTCGGGGCGATGCTGGACGCCACCTGGGCGACGGTCACCGGGCCTTCGAATTGACGGGTGGAACCGTCGGGGAGACGTACATTCAACATTGTGAGCTCCATGTCGGCGCCGTTGCGCCCGTTGATATTAGAAGAATTGAAACTAAAATAATTTGGACGAAAAAAAACGCGCACCAGGCGCGTTTCATTCAGTGTTGTCGTGTTTCTCGAGACAAAAGCACACCTTACCGCGTCTAGCGATTCCCCCACAACTGCGTTGTAGTTCGCGGTGTCATAACCGTTTGCGCCTTTCTCGCTCTTACTGACGACAAGAGCGGAAAACCGAAGTTCCCCGCGCTCGTCTTTGGTGTTCTGGTGGGCGGTGCAGAATTCGAATCTGCGACCCCTTGGATGTCGACCAAGTATTCTAACCAGCTGAACTAACCGCCCGTATGCCGCTATTATAGGGAGAATCATGCGATTTCGCAAGGTCATGCGTTTTGCAGGACAACATGAGGCAGGCGTGGACTCTGCCAACATGACGCAGGCGTCACGCGTGGACTCTGCCAACATGACGCGGGTGTCACGCGTGGACTCTGCCAACATGACGCAGGCGTCACGCGTGGACGGCGCACATGCTGCGTCACCGCGAGCCGCGGGGTGGAGCCGTCCACCCTACGGTATACTCTGCGCTCCGCATTTCGATTGTTTTCCATGTCCGACCAGTCCGCCTCCGCCCACCTGCACGCCCACCTCGACGGCGACGCCCGCCACGGCCATACCATCGAAGGCCGCAGCCAGAAGGCGATGGGGCTGGCGCTCGGCCTGACGCTGCTGTTCGCGCTGATCGAAGCCGTTACCGGCGTCATGTCGAATTCGCTGGCGCTGATCTCGGACGCCGGCCACATGGTCACCGACGCGGCCGCCCTGGGCCTGGCGCTGCTGGCCCAGCTGATCGCCAAGCGGCCGCCGTCGGCGCGCCATTCGTTCGGCTTCGTGCGCGCCGAGGCGCTGGCCGCCTTCGTCAACAGCCTGGCGATGCTCCTGCTGGTCGCCTGGATCGTCTACGAGGCGGCGCAGCGCCTCGTGCATCCCGAGCACGTGCAGGGCGGCGTCGTGTTCGTCGTCGCGGCGATCGGCGGCTGCATCAATATCCTCGTCGCCTGGGTCCTGTCGCGCGACGAGCAGAGCATCAATACCCGCGCCGCCCTCGTCAACGTGCTGGGCGACCTGCTCGGCTCGGCCGCCGCGATCGCCGCCGGCGCCATCATCCACTTCACGGGCTGGGTGCGCATCGACCCGATCCTGTCGATCTTCGTCTCGCTGCTGATCCTGCGCTCGACCGTGGGCATCCTGCGCGAGTCCTACCACTTCCTGATGGAAGGCGTGCCGCACCACATCGACTACGTGCAGGTCGGCACCGACCTGGCCGCCGTGCCGGGCGTGTCTTCCGTGCACGACCTGCACGTCTGGGACATGTCGCCGGGCGAGCCGGCCCTGATCGGCCACGTGCAGGTGGCCGACCTGGCCGCCTGGCCCGAGGTGCTGGAAGCTGCCAAGGCCATGCTGCGCGAAAGGCATGGCATCGACCACGTGACGCTGCAGCCCGAGACGCACAACCACTGATCCGTGCCGGCGGCGCCGCTGTAAGCCCGCTCCGACCCGGCCGCGGCACGCGCGCCGATAGCCCGGCCTTATCCGGCCTGCGGATAATCGGTGCATGTCCACGCACCCACATGCCCCCCAATCACATGTCCACGACACGCTGGTCGTCGGTGGCGGCCCCGGCGGCCTGACCGCCGCGATCTACCTGCGCCGCTTCACCCGCGACGTCGCCCTCGTCGACAAGGGCAACAGCCGCCTGCGCCTGATCCCGGTCTCGCACAACTACCCCGGCTTTCCCGAGGGCGTGCCCGGCACCACGCTCCTGGGCAATCTCACGGCCCAGCTGGAACGCTACGGCGGCACGGTGACGCACGGCGAGATCCTCGGCCTGCGCATCGAGGATGGCGTGTTCGTCGCCGACTGCCTGCCCGAGGGCGCCCCGGACGACGCGCGCCGCGAGATCCGCGCCCACACGGTGCTGCTGGCCACCGGCGTGGCCGACGCGGGACTGCCCATCGAAATGTGGCGCGAGGCGATCGCCTTCGGCTCCGTCCGGCTGTGTCCCGTGTGCGACGGCTTCGACGTGATGGACAAGCACATCGCCGTGGCGACCTCGGAAGTGAATCCGGTCGGCCATGCGCTGTTCATGCGCACATTCAGCGCCGAGGTCACGCTGTTCGAGCGCATGTCGCCCACGGCGCTGACGGACGACGACCGCCGCCGCCTGGCGGCCGCCGGCGTGCGCCTGGTCGATTCGCCGCTGCTGTCGGTGACGCTGGACGCGTCGATGAAGCCCGTGCTGCACACGGAAGACGGGCAGGAGCACGGCGCCGACGTGTTCTACCCGATGCTGGGAGAAAACGCCCGCTCCGGCCTGGCGGCGAAGCTGGGCGCGGAGACGGCGCAGTGCGAGGAAATCGTGGTCGACGTCCACGGCGCCACCTCGGTGCCGGGCCTGTACGCGATCGGCGACGTCACCGTGGGCCTGAACCAGATCGCCGTCGCGACGGGCCAGGCAGCAAGAGCCGCCACCCACATCCACAACCGCCTGCCGCCGGCATTGCGCACGGCGTCCACGCGGCCGCCCTCGCCCGGCACGACGATGTAAGCTCACCGTCATCGACCCGATACCGACACCGATACCAACAAGGACCACCATGGCGGCAATCGACCTCTCCGATTACACCCTCGGCGAACTGAAAGGCCTGCTGTTCGACGTCGAGCAGGCCATCAAGGCGCGCCGGCGCCAGGAACTGCAAGGCGCCCAGGCGCGCATCGCCGAGATCGCGCGCGATGCCGGCATTCCCATCGATGCGCTGCTGGATCGCGCGAAAGGCCGGCGCACGTCCTGATGCTTACTTGGCCGTCGCCGCTTCCTCGATCAGCTTCGCCACCTCGGCCGGGTGGGACACCATCACCACGTGCGAGGCGCCGTCGACGGTGACGGTGTGGCGCGACTTCGCGCGCTCGGCCATGAAGGCCATCGCCGCCGGCGGGATGTTCTTGTCCTGCTTGCCGTAGATCGACCACGACGGAATCTTCTTCCACGCCGGCTCGCCCGATGCCTCCTTCAGCGCCGCATCGGTCACGGGGCGCTGGCCGGCGGCCATCAGCACGGCCTTGGCGTGGGGCACGTCGGCGGCGAACTGGGCCGGGAATTTCTGCTGGTCGATGTACAGGTCCGCGCCTCCGCCCGCCAGCGGCACCGGCTTGGCCAGCGCCGGCCCCAGCGTGCTGCCCGGGAACTTGTTGCTCAGGTCGAGTGCGCTCTCGCCCTTGTCCGGGGCGAACGCCGACACGTAGACGAGCGCCTTGACGTTGGCCTGGCCGTTGGCCGCGGCGGTAATGACGGAGCCGCCGTAGGAGTGCCCCACCAGCACGACGGGGCCGGCCACGCTCTTGAGCACGGAGGCCACGAACTCGGCGTCGCCCCTCACGCTGCGCAGCGGATTGGCCGCGCCGATCACGCGGTAGCCGTCGGCCTGCAGCTTGGCGGTGACGCCGTCCCAGCTCGACGAGTCGGCGAAGGCGCCGTGCACCAGCACGACGGTGGGCTTGGCGGCGCCGCCCTGGTCGGCGGCGTGGGCGGCGGCCGGCAGGCCGGCGCCGAACAGGAGCGGCAGCGCGGCGGCAGCCAGCAGGGTGATGTTCTTGATGTTGTAGGTATTCATGGAGGGCTCCTGGCAGTGTCGGCGCCGCCGGATGCGGCGCAAGCAAACCATGCTAGCAGCCGTGCCCGGCGCCGCCCCCTGCCCTACGGCCAGCGCTTCAGGCCTGGCGCCGCTCCGGCAGCAGGTCGCGGATGATCTCCGTCAGGCGCTCGACCGACATCGGCTTGCCCACGTGGGCATCGAAGCCGGACCCGCGCGCCTGGGCGATGTCGCGCTCGCGCGCCATGCCCGTCACGGCGATCGCCGGCAGCCGCGCGTGGCGCGGCAGCTGACGCGCGGCCTTCAGCAGCGCATAGCCGTCCATGCCGGGCATCGAGATATCCGAGACCAGCAGGTCGACATCCTGCTGCGCCAGGATCTCCAGCGCCTGCTGGCCGCTGGTCGCCCCGATCACGACGGCGCCATGCATCTCGAGCAGCGCCTGGCAGGTCGACACGACGTCCTCGACATCGTCGACCAGCAGGATGCGCACGCCGGCGATGTCCTGCGCGCCGTGGCCGCCGTCGGCTTGCGGCTGGTCGCCCCCCTCGCCCAGCAGCGGCAGCCAGACGGTGAAGCGCGCGCCCTTGCCCACGCCTTCCGAGAAGGCTTCGACGCGGCCGCCGTGCAGCGCGACGATCTCGCGCACCAGCGCCAGGCCGATGCCGAGGCCGCCCTTGGAGCGCGTCGTCACCGAGCCGGGCTGGGCGAACATGTCGAATACCTGGGGCAGGAACCCCGCCGAGATGCCCTGCCCCGTGTCGACGACGTCGATGCGCGCGTTGCCGTCCTCGCGTGCCAGCGCCACTGCGACCGCACCGCCCGGAGGCGTGAACTTGACGGCGTTGCTCAGCAAATTCATCACCACCTGCTCGATGCGCACGCTGTCGGCCATCACGCGCAGGCAAGGAGGATCGTCCTGGAGGGAGAGCGCCAGCCGCGCGGCGGCGGGGTCGGCGCGCATGGCATCGACGGCGCCCTGCACCAGCGGCGCCAGCTCGATGCGCGCCATCGACATGGTGAGCTTGCCGGTATGGACGCGCGACATGTCCAGCAAGTCGTCGATCAGCTTGGCCTGGCTCAGCACGGCATTGCGGATGACGCCGGCCGACCGGGCCACGACGGGAGAATGGCGGGTCTCCGGCAGGCGCGACAGCAGCTCGACGTTGATGTGGATGAGGTTCAGCGGATGGCGCAGCTCGTGCGCCATGACGGCCAGGAACTCGTCCTTCAGCGCCGACGCGTTCTCGGCATCGTTGCGGCCGCGCTGCTCGCTGGACAGCGTCCGTTCGCGTTCGTTGTCATGGCGCACCCGCTCGGTGTCGTCGCGCGCGATCATCGCGTAGCCGCCGTATTCGCCGTTCTGGATCTGGGTGATCTCGCCGCTGCAGAACAGCTGGCTGCCGTCCTTGCGCACATGCCAGCGCTCGTTGATCGCCCGCCCGTCGCGGCGCGCGCGCTGCATTTCCTCGGCCGGCAGGCCGCGCTCGCGCTCCTCCGGCAGGAACAGGAAGCCGAGGTTCATCCCCAGCACCTCGTCCTCGCGCCAGCCGAACATGCGCGCGGCGCCGCGGTTCCAGCTCGTCACGCAGCCCGCCGCGTCCATCGTGATGATCGCGTAGTCCTTCGTGCTCTCCGCCACCAGGCGCATGCGCGCCTCGCCCGCGCGCAGCTGCTCCTCGGCCTCGCGGCGGCCCGTGATGTCGAAGAAGGTCATCACGGCGCCCTCGATGCGGTCTTCGATGGTGCGGTAGGGCAGCAGGCGCACGATGTAGTAGCGGCCCTCGTGGCTGCGTACCTCGCGCTCGACCATGCGCAGCGAGTTGAAGGTCAGCGCCACGTCGTCGGCCAGCTCCTTGTAGTCGAGCCGGTGGGTCAGGTCCAGCAGCGAGCGTCCCGCGTCCGACGGGATGATCGAGAAGATGTCGGCGGCGCGCGGCGTGAAGCGCTTGATGCGCATGGCGCTGTCCACGAAGATCGTGGCGATGTCGGTCGAGGCGATCAGGTTGTTCAGGTCGTCGTTCGCCTTGCCCGTTTCCTCGACCTTCAGCTTCAGCTCGTAGTTGACGGTGATGAGTTCCTCGTTCACCGACTGCAGCTCTTCCTTGCTGGTTTCCAGCTCCTCGGTGGCCGAGCGCAGCTCCTCGTTGATCGCCTGCAGCTCCTCGTTGGCGGCGCGCAGCTCTTCGTTGGACACCTCGGCGTGCTCGATCGTCTCCTGCAGCTGCTGCTTCTTGCGCTGCAGTTCCGCCTCGAGCTGGGACAGCACCACGTCGTCGCCCGGCCCGCGGCCATCGTCGGTCGGCTGGTCCACGCTGCGCTCCGTCTCGGTGAACGTCACCAGCAGGAAGTCCTGCGCCGCTTCCTCGTCGCGGAACGGGCGCACCGTCATGCTGACGATGCAGGGCCGGCCGCCACGCGCCATCGACACGTGCCGCCCCTCCACGCTCACGCCCGAGTTCTGCACCTGGTACAGCGCGCTGCGCAGGTCGATGCGCAGTTCGGGCAAGACCAGCGCCAGGATGTCGCGCGACGGCTCGCCGCCGACCAGGCGCATGAACTGGGCGGCGCGCTCGGACATGTGGACGATATTGTGCTCGGTATCGACGACCACGCTGGGCGGCGCGAACTGCGCCAACGCGCGCTGGTGCACGTCCGCCAGCGACGCCTGGCGCCGTCCGCTGCTGACCGGGTGGCGTGGCTCGGGCAGGTTCAGGTCCGCCGGCGCACCCTGGCTGCTGCGGTGCTGGACGAAAGCACGCACCGCGGCCCTTGCCCGGTAGATGCGGTTCTTCTTGTCGACCGGGACGAACAGCTCGTCCACGGAGTCGGCCGACTCGGAGGAGCCCAGGAACAGGTAGCCGCCAGGACGCAGCGCGAAGTGGAAGGTCTCGAGCACGCGCTGCTGGATGTCGCGGTTCAGGTAGATCAGCAGGTTGCGGCAGCTGATGATGTCGATGCGCGAGAACGGCGGGTCGCGCAGCAGGTTGTGCACGGCGAACAGGATACGGTCGCGCAGCGCCTTGCGGATGTGGTAGCGCCCGTCCTCGCGGGTAAAGTGCTGGCGCAGGCGGGCCGGCGTGATGTCGGTGACGATCGAGGTCGGGTACAGGCCGGCGCGCGCGATCGCGATCGCGCCTTCGTCGATGTCGGAAGCGAACACCTGGTAGTTGGGCGGACTGGGCATCAACGCGGCCTGGTCGGCCAGCAGCATCGCCATCGAGTACGCTTCCTCGCCGGTGGCGCAGCCGGCGCTCCAGGCGCGCACCTCGTCGGTGGGCTTGCGGTCGCGGAACAGCCCCGGCAGCACCTCGCGCTCGATCACCTCGAATGCCTCGCGGTCGCGGAAGAAGTTGGTCACGCCGATCAGCAGGTCGTTCAGCAGCAGCTTGTACTCGCTCGCGTCCGCCTCCAGCAGGCGCACGTAGTCCGGCAGCGAATGCATCGCGCGCACCTGCATGCGCCGCTCCAGCCGGCGCAGCACGGTCGCCCGCTTGTACTGGCGGAAGTCGTGCCCCGTATGCACCCGCAGCAGACCCAGGATACGCTGCAGCGCCTGCTCGCCGTTCGCGCTGTCGTCGATATCGACGGGGTGCGCATGGTCGAGCGCCTCGACGCCCATCGGCGGCAACTCGATGGTACTGGCGTTTTGCCACAGGTCCAGCAGCTTCTGCGCCATCTCCGCCACGGGCAGGATGAAATCGACCTGGCCCGTGGCGATCGCCGCCAGCGGCATGCCATCGTGCTCGGCATCTCCCGGATGCTGCACGACGATCACCCCGCCCTTCTCCTTGACGCGGCCGATGCCGACGGCGCCGTCGGCGCCCGTTCCGGACAGCACCAGCGCGATCGCGCGCTCGAACTGCGATTCCGCCAGCGTGCGGAAGAAGGCGTCGATGGCGATGTGCTGGCCGCGCGGACGCTGCATGTCCGTGACCACGAGCGAACCGTCAGTCATCGCCAGCTGCATGCTGGGCGCGATCACATAGACATGGTCGGGTTCGATCTTGACCCGGTCCACGACCTGCAGCACCGGCATGCGGGTAACCCGTTGCAGGATGCTGTCCGCATTGCTTTCGTGCTTGGGTGAAAGGTGCAGGATGACGACGAACGCCATGCCGCTGGCCGCAGGCATGTTCTCGAACAGGCGCAGCAACGCGGACAGGCCGCCGGCGGACGCGCCGATGCCGACGACGGGAAAGGACAGGTGCGGTACGGCAGCGGGAGAGTCGGCGGCAGGGGTGTCGGGCATGTCGTGCATCGCTCCTGTAAGGCGGTTCGGAATGCGCGAGTCTAAACGAACGCCGACGAAAATGGATGCCTTCGCCCGGCGGTTCCGAGATAAATTTTACAATCCTTCGGGGTGCCAGGAACAATCAAGGAATTTGACGACCGGCCCCGGGTACCGGTTCCCGCCGCGTCGGCGATTTGACGACGAATTTCCTCTTCGAAACAAGCGTTTCAGGGCGCCGCCTGGCCACCATCCGTCACCAGGGCAATGCGGCGCCGGATGCGCCCGGCGGCCCCCGCGTCGCCGGCGGCAAGCGCACGCCGTTCCTGCACGCCGAGCCAGGCCAGCAGCGGCCGGCGCCAGCCCTGTCCGGACGCCGTCTCGACGGCGCTGCCGATATCGTCAGGCACGATGCGGCCGGCCTTCAGCAGCGCCCCCGCCGCCACCAGGCGGGCGAGCGGATCGGCGGTGGCGCCGATCCGGCCGCTCGCCACGACGGCGCGGTGCTGCTCGGGCAGCAGCGCGGCATCCAGCCCCTGCCAGCGCCCGTCCAGGTAGGCGGCATAGGCACGCTGGGCCGGCGTCGCATCGGCCGCGAGGGCCGCGAAGCCGGGGCACTCGTAGACGAGGGAGGCGGCCTGCACGCCGCAGCGCACCAGCTCGGCCTGGGCCACCAGGTCGAAGCGGCCGGTGCCCGCCGTCTCGCGCCGGGCGCGCGCGAACTCCGCTTCCGCCGCGCCGGTGTCGCCGCGCAGCCAGTCGTCCGTGAACCCGTCCAGCGCGCCGCGGGCGTCCTGTTGCCAGGCCGGCGCCTGCGGCCGGTTCGCGCAGGCGGACAGCAACGCTGCCAGCACGGCGCATGCGATGAGAGGCTTGGTCATGGCAGCTTGATCTCCGTATCCTTCTTGAACGGCCACTTGCGGTCGATCTCGTCGACCAGGCGGTTCACCTTGCGCAGGCTGGCGTCGACCTCGCCGCGCAGGCGGCCCAGGTCCTGGGTGGCGGTGCGGGTATTGGCGCCGATGGCCTGGGCCTCGACCAGCACCGCGTCGACCTTCTGCAGCGTCGTGCGCGCGTCCTTCAGCACACCGTTCAATTGCTGGAGCGCGGCCTGGGTATCGTCCATCACCCCATCCTTGCCGAACACGCGGCGGTCGGCCTTGGCCAGGATCGTGTCGACCCGGCGCAGCGTCTGCAGCAGCTGCTGCGCCTCGGCGTCGCCGCCCAGCGCCGTGCCCAGCACGCCGTAGCGGCCGTTGAGTTTGCCCGTCAGCGTCTCGACGTTGTTCAGCGTGTTGCCGATGGCGGAATCGGCGCGGGTCAGCGCCTCCAGGTTTTCCAGCAGTGTGCGCGCCGTGCCCAGCAGGCGCGGGATCTCGGCCGTGGCGTCGCCGCGCAGCACGGGGCGCTGCGACTTGTCGGGCAGCGGCGGGTCGGTCAGGATGCCGCTGTAGGCGCGCAGCCGGGTCTCGCCGACGATGCTGCGCTCGAGCGTGAACACGCTGGTGGTGCGCAGCCATTTGGCATCGTCGCGGGCGATGTCGACCTGGATGTTGACCTTGCCGTCCGCGCCCAGGTCCACCTGGCGCACCCTGCCGATGGGAAAGCCGGCGAAGGTCATGTCCATGCCGGGGATGACGCCTTCGGAATCGTCGGCCACGAGGGTCAGGCGCTGGGTCTCCTGGAATACGCCGCGCGCGTACATCACGTACAGGAAGAAGGCGACGATCAGGGCGCCGATGAGGACCAGCAGGATCAGGGCCTTGGTCTCGACGTGTTTCGGTTCGTCCGGGAGCGGTTCCGCCATGCGTGGTCCTTTTACTTTTTTAAACAGTCGGGTTCAGACGTATCGGGTTCAGACGTACTGGGTTCAGACGTACTTCAGTGCCAGCGAACTCGCTTCGATGAGCAGCAGCACGAACAGCAGGCGCAGCGCGCCCGGCTGCACGTTCGAACGCTGGCGCCAGCCGTGGCGCAGCGTGTCGAGGATCGCCGCGCTCGGGATCACGGCCACGGCCAGGCCGAACAGCACGGTCTTGCACACGAAGCCCACGGTGACGGTCGGATCGAACACCCGGCCCACCGTGCGCGTGTAGTCGCCGATGCCCCATGGCGACAGGCCGTAGACATTCAGGTAGGCCAGGACGAGGACGACGACGCTGCTCGCCATCGCCAGGCTGAGCACGGAAAAGGCATTGGCCAGCACCTGCGGCACGAGGTCGCGGCGCAGGCGCAGCAGCGCCTCGCCGGCGGCGGCATCGACGGGCACGCCGCTTCGTGCGAGGCCCAGCGCGGCGGCATCGAAGGCCATGCCCGAGCGCAGCGCCGCGAACAGCGCCGCCGACAGGGGGATGAGTTCCAGCACCAGCACCCGCACCACCATCTCCAGCGCGAAGCGCGACAGTCCGTAGCTTTGCGCCGTCACCAGGACGATGCGGATGATCACGAGGCTGACGAGCGCCGTGAGCAGCGTGAACCAGGGCAGCACCTGCCAGGTGCTGGCGTGGATGTGGCGCGAGGTCGCCAGGCGGTTGGCGCGGTTCCAGGTCGACGGCGACAGCGCCATCACGAGGGCCACCGCGCCCAGGTGCAGCATGTTCCACCAGCTGCGCAGGTAGCGCGCGGCGTGGACGCCCCAGCGGGACGGCTTCATGTACAGGAGCGATGAGAGCGGCATGGTGGGATGATACAGTCAATACTATCGGCGCTGCGATACGGTTGGGCTGCGGCGGCGGCGGGCATGCGAAGCCCGCCGACACGCCGGCGTCACGTGCGTTTGGCTTCGATCACGCCCTGGACCTCGCCGATGGCGCCGATCGCCTTCTGCAGCTGGCTCGTCGAGCCGATCTCCGCCGTGAACACCATGCGCGCCTGGCCCTTGGCGCTTTGCGTGTTCACGCCGATCACGTTGATCTTCTCGCGCGTCAGCACTTCCGAGATGTCGCGCAGCAGGCCTTGCCGGTCCTGCGCCAGGATGAAGATGTCGATCGGGTACACGGTGTCGGAACCGGTCGCGCCCCACTCCGTGTCCAGCACCCGTTCGGGCGCCTTTGCGGCCATTTCGGCGAAGTTCTTGCAGCTGGCGCGGTGGATCGACACGCCCTTCCCGCGCGTGACGAAGCCGACGATCGGGTCCGGCGGCGCCGGCTTGCAGCACCGTGCCAGCTGGGTCATGAGGCCTTCGGTACCGACCACCAGCACGCCCGACTTGGCGCCCTGCTCCACGCTCGAGGCGCGGCTCTTGTTGACGACGTCGACGTCCTGCAGCTCGGGCGCGGCCACGGGTTCGTGCAGCGCCGCTTCCACGTGGCGCAGGCTGAACTTGTCCTTGCCGACGGCGATGAACAGGTCGTCGACCTTCGCGAAGCCCAGCTTGTGCCCGAGCGCGTCCAGGTTGACGGCCGTCTTGCCCTCGCGCTGCAGCGTCTTTTCCACGAGCGCGCGTCCGTTGGCGAGCGTCTCGGCCAGTTCCTGGGCGTGGAACCAGGCGCGGATCTTGGTACGCGTGCGGCTGCTGACCGTGTAGTCGTTGCCCAGCCAGTCGCGCGACGGGCCGGCGGTGCCGGGCGCGCCCTTGGCCGTGATGATCTCGCAGGTCTGGCCGTTCTTCAGCGGCGTGTTCAGCGGCACCATGACGCCGTCGACCTTGGCGCCGCGGCAGCGGTGCCCGACCTCGCTGTGCAGGTGGTAGGCGAAGTCGATCGGCGTCGCGCCCACCGGCAGCTCCAGCACCCTTGCCTGCGGCGTGAGCACGAAGATGCGGTCGTCCAGCGTGGTCGACTTCAGCTTCTCGACCCACTCGCGCTGCAGTTCCTCGTCGCCGGCGCCCGTGACGGCATCGGCGACCTCGCTCTTCCACGCCAGCAGCTGGCGCAGCCAGGCGATCTTCTCGTCGTACTGCTGGCTCTTGAAGTTGGAGCCGCCTTCTTCCTTGTAGCGCCAGTGCGCGGCCACGCCATACTCCGCGAAGCCGTGCATTTCCTGGGTGCGGATCTGGACCTCGAGCGGACGGCCGTCGTCCGCGTTCACGACCGTGTGCAGCGACTGGTAGCCGTTCGGCTTGGGGCGCGAGATGTAGTCGTCGAATTCCTTGGGGATCGGCGTCCAGATATTGTGCACGACGCCCAGCACCGTGTAGCAGGTCTTGACGTCGGCGACGATCACGCGGAACGCGCGCACGTCGTACAGCTCGGTGAAGTCGAGGTCCTTGCCGCGCATCTTCTTCCAGATGCTGTAGATGTGCTTGGGCCGGCCGCTGACCTCGGCCTTGATGCCGGCCGCCGCCAGTTCCTTCTGCAGGCGCTCGATCGAGGACGCGACGAAGCTCTCGCGCAGCATGCGCTTCTCTTCGAGCATCTTGGCGATGCGCTTGTAGTTCTCCGGCTCGATCATGCGGAACGCCAGGTCTTCCAGCTCCCACTTGAGCTGGAAGATGCCGAGGCGGTTCGCCAGCGGCGCATACAGGTCCAGCACTTCGCGGCCGTAGTTGCTGGTGACCTCGTCGAAGCGCTTCCTTTCGGCGAAGTGGCGCAGCGTCGTCACGCAGGACGCCAGGCGCACCAGCACCACGCGCATGTCGCTGGCCATCGCCAGCAGCATCTTGCGCAGCGTCTCGATCTGGGCCAGCGCTTCCTGGGCCGCGTTCTTGCCGCGGCCGACGGGCACCGGGGCGGCGGTCAAGTCGCGCAGGCGGATCAGCTGGTGCACGCCGCGCACCATGTCCGCCACTTCCTTGCCGAAGCGTTCCTCGATCTGCTCGGCCAGGTGCGGCTGCATGATGCACAGCTCGAACAGCAGGCCGGCGATGCGCGTCTCGGCATCGCTGCGCAGCATGGCCAGCGTGCCGGCCACGCCGACCGAAAACTCGCAGGCCGATTGGCCGGACGTGGCCACGCGCTCGCCGTAGGCGGCCAGCGCGAAGTCGAGGGCGGCATGCACGCGCGCGCAATCGTCCGGCCCGAGGCCGTGCACGAGCTGGGTGGTGGCGTCGCCGAGCGCTGCTGTCGAAACCATGCGCCGGTCTTAGGGCTGGGCCGCGACGATGACGACTTCGACGAGGCAGGCGGGATTCGCGAGCTTTGCCTCCACGGTCGCGCGCGGCGGGGTATGGCCCTGGACGACCCATTCGTCCCACACGCTGTTCATGCCGGGGAAGTCGGCCATCGTGGCGATGTAGATCTGGGCCGACAGGATACGCGTCTTGTCGCTGCCCGCTTCCTGCAGCAGGCGGTCGACGTGGCCCAGCACTTCGCGGGTCTGGCCCACGATGTCCTGGCTCGTGTCTTCGGCGATCTGGCCGGCCAGGTACACGGTGCCGTTGTGGATGGCGGTTTCGGACAGGCGCTTGCCGACGTGGAGTCGTTTGATTTCCATAATCTCTTTCTTCAATCAGTAGTTAAACCGTACCGGCCTTCAACCGGTCGAACAATCGTTACCGGCCTTCAGCCGGTCAAGAACGCTCGTGCGATCGCGATCTGCTCCGGCTGCACGAAGGTCGGCGCATGGCCGACGCCGGGGATCTCGACCAGTCGCGGACGCGGCCCGCGCCTCGTCATTTCCTCGGCCGTGGCGCGCGACAGCAGGTCGGACAGCGCGCCGCGCACCAGCAGCGTCGGGCAGCGGATCGCGTCGAACGCCTGCCACAGGCGCGCTTCGTCCGCGCGCGCCCGCTGCGGCGTGAGCGCGGCGAACGGGGCCGCGAGCCGCGGGTCGTAGTGGCGCGTCCACTGCCCGTCGGGCAGGCGCACCAGCACGTCGCGCGCCAGCTTGTCCCACTCGGCATCGCTGTGCGGGCCGAACGCGCCCGATACCTCGCGCACGTAGGCGGCGCCCGCCTCGTAGCTGGCAAAGCGCAGGTCCTGGCCGATGTACTCGCCAATGCGCGCCAGCGCGGCCGGGTCCAGCACGGGGCCGATGTCGTTCAGCACCAGGCGCCTGACGGGGCTGTCCGCGAACGAGGCGAGGATCATGCCGACCAGGCCGCCCATCGAGGTGCCGAACCAGTGCACGCCCGCGTCGCCGTCCGCGCCGTCCTCCGCGCCGTCCTTCGCACTGTCCTGCGTCACGCGGGCGATCAGCGTGACCATGTCGGCGACGTACTGGGGCACGGCGTAGTCGGCGGGGTCGCGCAGGCGCTCGGAGCGGCCGCGCCCGGCAACGTCCGGGCACACGACACGATAGCGATCCGACAAGCTGGCCGCCAGCGCATCGAAGTCGTCGGCCACGCGCGTCACGCCATGCACGCACACGAGCACGCGCGGGTTGGCCGGGTCGCCCCACTCCTTGTACGCCATGCGGTGCAGGCCGGCCGGCGAACTGCACTGCACGGACTTCAGCCTCGCTTCGCTCATGTCCCTGGTCTTCCGTCTAGACGCGCCGCCAACATTTTAAACGGCGATACGATTAGAATTCTACCAAGTCTGGCCAATAAGTCCCAGGCGCTCCAGCCTGGCGTACCGTTCAACCTGTCCATCGAAGGAGATGTCATGCAATCCACCATGTTAAGCGGCAAGACCGCGCTCGTTACCGGCTCGACCTCCGGTATCGGCCTCGGCATTGCCCGCGCACTGGCCGAACAGGGCGCGAACATCGTGTTCAACGGCTTCGGCGACGCCCAGCAGATCGAGAAGCTGTACACCGACATCGGCCAGGAATTCGGCGTCCGGACGGCCTACCACAACGCCGACATGTCCAAGCCGGACCAGATCGAGGCGATGATGCGCTTTGCCGGCGACAAGTTCGGCGGCGTCGACGTCCTCGTCAACAATGCCGGCATCCAGCACGTGGCCAACGTCGAGGACTTCCCCGTCGAGAAATGGGATGCCATCATCGCCATCAACCTGACCTCGGCCTTCCACACGAGCCGCCTCGCCCTGCCCTACATGAAGCAGAAGAACTGGGGCCGCATCATCAACCTGGCGTCGGCCCACGGCCTGGTGGCGTCGGCCCAGAAATCGGCCTACGTGGCGGCCAAGCACGGCCTGGTCGGCCTGACCAAGTCGACCGCGCTGG
This sequence comes from Massilia sp. YIM B02763, assembly GCF_030412015.1. Taxonomy (GTDB): domain Bacteria; phylum Pseudomonadota; class Gammaproteobacteria; order Burkholderiales; family Burkholderiaceae_D; genus Telluria. Next base: position 464,551 of record NZ_JASNRD010000001.1, read on the forward strand.
AGACGGCGGCGACGGGCGTCACCGCCAACGCCATCTGCCCGGGCTGGGTCCTGACCCCGCTGGTGCAGAAGCAGGTCGACGACCGCGCCGCGCGCGAAGGGGTCAGCGGCGAACAGGCCAAGAAGGACCTGCTGCTGGAAAAACAGCCGTCCGGCGAATTCGTCACGCCGGAAGAGCTGGGCGCGCTGGCCGTGTTCTTCTGCAGCCCGGCCGCCAACCAGGTGCGCGGTGCCGCCTGGAACATGGATGGGGGCTGGGTGGCGCAATAACGATACGCTTGGCATCGCGCATGCGGCGCCTCGTCTACAATGGCGCGCATGAACGAAGATCCTATCGAAATCCCCGGCCTGCACGAGGCCTGCATCGAACTGGCCCACGTCGTCCTGGCGGCGGGCCAGCCGGAGGTGTCGCGCGACATCCTCGAAACGCTCGCCTCCCGCTTCGAGCGCGAAGCGGCCGACTTCGCCCTGATGATCGCGAACGGCGGCCGCGACACGGCCCTGCTGGCGCGCGCCGTCCACTACCTCATCGACGCCCATGCGCTGCCGCTGATGGGCACCGACATGGAATGGTTCCGCCAGGCGCTCGCCTGCCTGGTCGAGCTGGCCGTGCCGAACATCGCGCTGTCGGCGCGCGGCGGAGCGTTCCTGGCCGATGTCGAGGAAGGCATCCGGCAGTCCATGCAAGACATGGAGTGATACCCGTAGGGTGGGCACCACGTGCCCACCGGGCGCAGACGTAGCGCAAGCATGTGGGGGCACGTGGTGCCCGCCGTACGGCTCGCCGCGCAGGAGGGGACCCGATCTTGCAAGCGTGATGGCGACGCATGCGGTCATTGGGTCCCTGCCTTCGCAGGGACGACGTGGTTGACTGGACGGCATTACCTCATAGGATGGGCTTTAGCCAGTATGATTGCACTTCCACAACTATAAGGAAGACAAGCATGCGGACCTGGGCCAGCTCACTCGCTCTCGCCACCCTCACCCTGTTCGGCGCCGCGGCGCACGCCGCTGATGCGCCTGCACCGGCCCGCCCCGTGCTGATCAGCGCCGAGCGCGTCTGGACCGGCGACGGCGCCCCGCACCAGGGCTGGAGCGTGCTGGTCGCGCAGGGCCGCATCCAGGCCGTCGGCCCGGCGTCCGGCATGACGGTGCCGGCCGACGCCGAACGCATCGACCTGCCGGGCAAGACCCTGATCCCGGGCCTGATCGACCTGCACTCCCACGTGCTGCTGCATCCGTATAACGAGACCACCTGGGACGACCAGGTCATCAAGGAAGCGCCCGCCTACCGCATCGCGCTGGCCGTGCGCCACGCGGCCGACACGCTCCAGGCCGGCTTCACGACGCTGCGCGACCTGGGCACCGAAGGCGCCGACTATGCCGACGTCGGCATCAAGCGCGCCATCGACGAAGGCCAGGTCCCGGGCCCGCGCCTGCTCGTGGCGACCCGCGCGATCGTCGCCACGGCCAGCTACGGCCCGGCCGAGCGCAGCTACCGCCCCGACATGGACATTCCCTACGGCGCCCAGCAGGCGACGGGCGTCGACGAGGTCACGAAGGCCGTGCGCGAGCAGGCGTCGCATGGCGCCGACTGGATCAAGTTCTATGCCGACTACCGCACCGGCGTCGACGGCAGCACCCGCCCCACCTTCACGCTGGACGAGATGAAGGCGATCGTGGCCGCGGCCCACGTGAGCGGCCGCAAGGTGGCCGCCCACGCCAGCAGCGACGACGCGATCCGCCTCGCCGTGCTGGCCGGCGTCGATTCCATCGAGCACGGCTACGGCGCCAGCGAAGCGACCTTCAAACTGATGCTGGAACGCCATACGGCCTATGTGCCCACGCTGACGGCGCCGGAAGCCATCGGCGAATACTTCCAGAAGCACCAGCGCGGCGGCGCCCCGACGCCGGCCATGCAGCAGGCGGCACGCGCCTTCCAGCTGGCGCGCAAGTTGGGCGTCACGATCGGCAACGGCAGCGACGTCGGCGTCTTCGCGCACGGCAGCAACGAACGCGAACTGGAGTGGATGGTACGCCTGGGCATGAGCCCGACCGACGCGCTGCGCGCCGCCACCGTCGTCGCGGCCGGCATCCTGGCCAAGCCAGAGCTCGGCGCGATCCGCAACGGCAACCTGGCCGACCTGGTCGCCGTCGACGGCGATCCGACGGCGGACATCGCCGCGCTGCGCAAGGTCGGTTTCGTGATGAAAGGCGGCGTTATTCACCGCAGGCAGCAATAATCCCTTGAGGCAACATATTTCGTTATATGTTGAACGGATATCCTGATATCAACACAAAGCCTGCGGTTTTCCACAATAGCTGCCGCAGATATTTTTTGTGATGATGACCGTGTTATCAATCGCGTATGACCCCAGTCATGAAAAAACCATTCTATAAAGTCTTGTATATCCAGGTGCTGTTCGCCATTATCGTGGGCGTCCTCCTGGGTATCTTCGACCCTGCACTCGGCGAAAAGATGAAGCCCTTGGGAGACGGCTTCATCAAGCTCATCAAGATGATCATCGCACCGGTGATCTTCTGTACCGTGGTCGCCGGCATCGCCGGCATGCAGGACATGAAGAAGGTCGGCCGCGTCGGCGGCAAGGCCCTGCTCTACTTCGAGATCGTGTCCACCTTCGCGCTGGCGATCGGCCTGATCGTCGCCAATCTGGTAAAGCCGGGCGCCGGCTTCAACGTCGACCCGGCCACGCTGGACACCCACGCGATTGCCCAGTACACGGCAAAGACCGGTTCGCTCTCGACCGTCGACTTCCTGATGCACATCATCCCGACCACCTTCGTGGATGCCTTCGCCAAGGGCGAGATCCTGCAGGTGCTGCTCGTGGCGCTGCTGTTCGGCTTTTCGCTGTCGATGCTGGGTGAGCGCGGCCGTCCCGTCGCCCACCTGATCGAGGAGCTGTCGCACGCCATCTTCGGCGTCGTGAACATCATCATGAAAGCCGCCCCGATCGGTGCCTTCGGCGCCATGGCCTTTACCATCGGCAAATACGGCGTCAAGTCGCTGATCCCGCTGGCGTCGCTGGTCGGCTCGTTCTACCTGACCTGCGCGCTGTTCGTCGTCATCGTGCTGGGCGCCATCGCCAAGATGACGGGCTTCTCGATCTTCCGCTTCCTGTCCTACATCCGCGAGGAACTGCTGATCGTGCTGGGCACCAGCTCGTCGGAAAGCGCGCTGCCCGCCATCATGCGCAAGCTGGAAAAACTGGGCTGCCCGAAATCGGTCGTCGGCCTGGTGGTTCCGACCGGCTACTCGTTCAACCTGGACGGCACCAATATCTACATGACGATGGCCGCGCTGTTCGTTGCCCAGGCGACCAACACCGACCTGACGCTGACCCAGGAACTGACGATCCTGCTGGTGGCGATGCTGACCTCGAAGGGCGCATCGGGCATCACCGGCGCCGGCTTCATCACGCTGGCCGCCACCCTGGCCGTCGTCCCGACCATCCCGGTGGCCGGCATGGCGCTGATCCTGGGCATCGACAAGTTCATGAGCGAATGCCGCGCCCTGACCAACATCATCGGCAACGGCGTCGCGACCATCGTCGTGTCGAAGTGGGAAGGTGAACTCGACCAGGCTCGCCTGACCGCCGAACTGAAGAATCCGACCCCGGACAATCCGGCCAATGACCCGACCCCGGAAGTCGATCCGCGTCCGGTGCGCGAAGCCGCCTGAATCGCACCATCCTGAAAAACGCCGGGTTCGTCCCGGCGTTTTTTATTGGCGGACCGGAACGGCCCGGCGACCTACTCCCGCTCGCGCTCCAGGCGCTGCTGCAGCAGCCACAGCCGCGCATACATGCCCTTGGCGCGCAACAGTTCCGCATGGGTGCCCTGCTCGGCGATGCGCCCCCGCTCCATGACGACGATGCGATCGGCGTTCACGATGGTCGACAGGCGGTGGGCGATGACGAGCGTGCTGCGGTTGCGGGCCAGCCGTTCCAGTTCCTCGACGATCGCGTGTTCCGACACCGAATCGAGCGCAGAGGTCGCCTCGTCGAAGATCAGGATCGGGGGCGCCTTCAGGATGGCGCGCGCGATGCCGATGCGCTGGCGCTCGCCCCCGGAAACATTCACCCCGCGCTCGCCCGCCGCGCTGGCATAACCTTCCGGCAGCGCGGCGATGGTGTCGTGCAGCTGGGCGGCGCGCGCCGCCGCCTCGACCGCCGCCGCATCCGCGCCCGGCCGCGCATAGGCGATATTGTTGCCGATGCTGTCGTTGAACAGGGCGGCATCCTGCGGCACGACGCCGATCGCGCGGCGCACGCTGGAAGGGCTGTGCAGGCGGATGTCCTGGCCGTCGACGAGGATGCGGCCGCCGTCCGGATCGTAGAAGCGCAGCAGCAGGCGCGCCAGCGTCGACTTGCCCGATCCGCTCCTTCCCACCACCGCCAGCGTCGTCCCCGGCGCGATGCGCAGGCTGACGCCGTCGAGCACGGGCCGGCCCGGCTCGTAACCGAAGCGCACGTCCTCGAACACCACGTCGCCGGCCGTCGCCTGCAGGGGCGGCAGCCGTTCCGCGCCCGGCATGTCGGGCGGCACGCGCAGCAGCGCGAACAGGCGCTCCGCATTCACCCAGGCGTCGCGCGATTCGCGGTAGACGAAGCCCAGGGCATTCAGGGGCAGGCAGACCTGCAGCGCATAGGCATTGATCAGCACGAGGTCGCCCACGCTGAGGCGCCGCTCCAGCACGGCCATCCCGGCCAGCAGCATGATCGCCGCCACGCCGATCCCGATGATGAAGCTCTGCCCCACGTGCAGGATGAACAGGGCGCGCTGGTTGCCCAGACCGGCTTCCTGCCACTGCCCCATGATCTTCGAGAACTTGTCCAGCTCGACGGATTCATTGGTGAAATACTTGACCGTGTCCAGGTTCAGCAAGCTGTCCGCCAGCTGCCCCTTGGCCCTTGCATCGAGCTTGTTGACGCGGCGCTGGTACACCACGCGGCGCGCCGTGAACACGAGCGTGAAGCCGCAATACACGAGGAAGGTGGCGAGGATGATCAGGGCGAAGCCGCCCGGGTAGCGGCGCAGCATGACGGCCAGCACGAGGCCGATCTCCACCAGCGTGGGCACGATGGTGAACAGTCCCACGCCGAGCAGGAAGGCGATGCCGCCCGTGCCGCGGTCGATGTCCGGCAGCAGGCTGCCGACCTGGCGCTGGGCGTGGAAGCGCGGGCCGAGCGCGAACAGGTGGGCGAACGTCTGGCGCGCATAGCCCCGGACGGCGCTCAGCGTGACGCGCGCGAACAGCAGGTCGCGCCACTCGTTGAACAGCGTCGCGGCGAAGCGTAGCACCGCGTAGCCCACCAGCAGGTAGATGGGCAGGCGAGCAGGCAGATTCGGCTGGGAAAACGCGTCGATGATGCGCTTGAGCAACAGCGGTACGGCCACGGTGGCGACCTTAGCCACCAGCAACAGGCCGACCGATGCCGCGATGCGCCAGCGCCAGGCGCGCATCACGGACCACAGCTCGAGGACGAAGCGGCGCCGCGCCGCCCGGCTGGCGGCTGCGTCCTCACGGGTCTGGTCTGGCGTGTCCACGGATCGTCGGCATGGCGGCTATCCTCCTTGGACAAGCGAAACCGCGCGAGTGCACGGGCAAACGCCGCCTGCCCGGCCCCGATGGGTTATTTCCTGGCGGCGCGCCCGGCCGGCAGGTTCTCGAGCCGGAACACCACGTCCACGGGCTGGCGCAGCCGGAGCGCGGGGATCGTCAGCAGCTGCTCGCGGTCCCTCTGCTCGGCGCGCCCGCCGCCCGCGCGCCGCGCCGTCTCGCGGAAATCGCCCCGCTCCAGGCCCATGGCGGTCGTCAGGTTCTTCAGCTGGTCCGGCGTGGCGCCCATCACGGCGCCGACGCGGCGCCCGGCGGCGGCCGCCATCACGTCGGCGCGGCGGCGCGCGTCGCGGATGGCCTCGGTGACCAGCTCGTCGTTGAGCTGGTCCATCGTCGACAGGTCGAAGGACGAGGCGAAGCTGTCCAGGTTGGGCTTGCCCAGCAGGCCGCCCGCCAGCGCCGGCCACGTGGTGAGGTTCTTCACGTCGATGCGCACGTCGCAGCGCAATTCGTACAGCGGCTCCCCGGACGCGCCCTGCTCGCCCTTGCGCACCGACTGGCGCACCTCGCGCGCCTGGGCGTCTTCCGGGTCCAGTCCCACCTGCCGTACCAGCGCATGCACCTCGCCCATGCGCGCCTCCAGCACGGCGCGCGCCGCGGCCGGGTCGGCGTCGACGGCGACGATCTCGAAGTCGAGGCTGCCGATGTCCGGCAGGGCGGCCTGGAAGGCGCTGCCCGTCACGTGCACGAAGGGGTAGGCGGGCAGGTCGGCAGCGCCGGCGGTGCCGGACAGGACGAGGAACACGGCGAGGCAGGATGCGGCAAGGCGGGTGTGCGGCAGGATCATCGGACGCTCCATTTGTAGACAATGTTTTCTATGTTAGGCCGCTTCCGCCTGCGGCGGCAACCTGTCACGCGCAAAATAAATGTGTAGACAAAGCGATCTAGACGGTTTAGTCTAGGTTATCGAATATCTATTGCCGTCTCGAGGAGTCTCCATGGCCAAGTCCCCTGCGCTACCCAAGCCGACCCCGGCGGAACTCGACCTGCTGCAGGTCCTGTGGCCACTGGGCGCCGCCACCGCCCGCCAGGTCCACGACGCGATCGTCAAGGAGCGTCCGGACGTCACCTACGCGACCGTGTTGCGGCTGATGCAGATCATGCACGGCAAGGGCCTCCTGATCCGCGACGAGAGCGAACGGTCCCACGTGTATGCCCCGGCCCAGGCGCAGGAATCGCTGCAAACGAATCTGCTGAAGGACTTGATGCAGCGCGCCTTCTCCGGCTCCGCCACGGCCCTGGTGCTGGCGGCGCTCAAGACCGGCATCTCCAAGAAGGAAAGGGAGGAGATCGAAAAGCTGCTCAAGGACGGAGACGAGCGATGAGCGCGGCCATGGGAACGTCCACCCTCGTCGGCAGCCTCGTCGCCAGCCTCGGCTGGACCCTGCTGCATTTCGTCTGGCAGGGCATCGTGGTCGCCCTTGCGACGGCCGAGCTCCTGGTGCTGCTGCGGCGCGCGCGGCCCGAGCTGCGTTATGCGGTCGCCTGCCTGGGCTTGCTGTGCTGCCTCGTCTGGCCCATCCTCAACTTCGCAGCCCTGCTGGCGAGCAATGGCAGCGCGGATGGCGGCGGACATCTTCCCGGACTCGGCGGCGCGGGCACCCCGGCGCTGGAATCGAATGGGCTGGTGGCGTGGCTGCAGCTGCGTTTCGGCTGGATCGTCGCCCTGTGGGCGGCCTGCGTCGGCACGCTCGGCATGCGCATGGCGCTCGGCCTGGCATGGCTCCGGCACGTCGTGCGGACGCAGCCGGGCGACCCCGCCTGGCAGGCACGCCTGTCGGCGCTGGCCGCACGCTGCGGCATCGCGCGCGACATCCGGCTGCGCGTCGTCGACCGCCTCGCGAGCCCGGTCACGGCCGGCTGGTGGCGCCCGGTCGTGCTCGTGCCGGCGGCGCTCGTCACGGGCATGCCTTCCCACCTGCTGGAAGCGCTGCTCGCGCACGAACTGGGCCACATCAAGCGCCACGACTACCTGGTGAACCTGTTGCAGAACGTGGCCGAAGCCCTGCTCTTCTACCATCCGGCGGTGTGGTGGCTGTCGCGCCGCATCCGCGTGGAGCGCGAACAGATCGCCGATGGCTTCGCCGCGCGCCACCTGGGCGAGCCGCGCCGCCTCGCGCTGGCCTTGTCCGAACTCGAGCGCCTGCAGTTCTCGGGCCAGCACCTGGCCCAGGCCGCCAGCGGCGGCGACCTTGCCGACCGTATCCGGCGCCTGCTGCATCCGGCTCCCCGCCCGACCGGGTGGACGGGGCTGACTGCCGCGATCCCCGTCCTGTGCCTGGCGCTGGTGTGGGCCGCCACCGCCCACGCACTGACGAGCCGCGACGCGCTGGTCGCGGGGCAGCGCACCGCCAACGCGACACGCAGCGCCCTTGCGGATTTCGGCAGCTGCGCCAAGCCGCAGTATCCGCAAGCCGACATCGACGCCGGCCACCAGGGCACCGTCACGCTGAGCTTCCTCGTCGACCCGCGCGGGACGGTCACCGACTCCAAAGTACTCCGTTCGAGCGGCTTCGCCTCGATGGACGAGGCGGCGCACGGTGCGCTGCGCCGGTGCCGCTTCCATCCGGCACTCCATCAAGGCCGCCCCGTGACCGAGTGGACCAGCGTGCAATACGTGTGGACGCTCGAATGACGCCGTCCGCTTAGCCTGCCTCCCGTTTTGCCCTACCGGCGCACCGCGCCGGCATCCTTGCGCCAGCCGCACGGCGCATCGTCACGTCCGTAAGAAACGAGCCGCGCGCTCATCAACCAGGAGAAGACCATGTATCACAGCAAGCAATCGAAGCAATCCTGCGCCGCCCTGCTGGCCGCCGTCATGCTGGGCATCGCCGGCTGCGCCACCGCCGCCGACAGCAAGGTCGACGAGCATGCCATCGTCGACTTCAACAGCTGCGCGAAGCCCATGTATCCGCATGCCGACGTGCAGGCCGGCCACCAGGGCACGGTCACGCTGAGCTTCCTCGTCGAACAGGACGGCAAGGTCGGAGACTCGAAGGTCGTCACATCGAGCGGCTTCGCCACCATGGACGAAGCGGCACGCACCGCGATCATGAAATGCCGCTTCCGTCCCGCCACGAAGAACGGCAAGCCCGTCAAGGACTGGACCAAGGTGCAGTACGTCTGGACGCTGAAGTAAGCGCCCGGCAAAAACGCAAAATAAAACCGCGATGCCCGGAGACCCAGGCATCGCGGTTCGAAGACGGCGGAATGCGTCGCTGTCGTCGTTCTAGATGGCCGATACGTCCAGTTCGGCCGACGTGGCCTGCAGCACCTCTTCCTTCGTCACGCCCGGCGCCAGCTCCACCAGCTTGAGGCCGGACTCGGTCACGTCGATCACGGCGAGGTCCGTGATGATGCGGTCGACCACGCCCACGCCCGTCAGCGGCAGGTCGCACTTCTTGAGGATCTTGTGGCTGGTCGAGCCGTCCTTGGCCGTCGCCACGTGTTCCATCACGACGACGACGCGCTTGACGCCCGCCACCAGGTCCATCGCGCCGCCCATGCCCTTGACCATCTTGCCCGGAATCATCCAGTTGGCCAGGTCGCCGCGCTCCGACACCTGCATCGCCCCCAGGATCGCCAGGTTGATCTTGCCGCCGCGGATCATGCCGAAGGAATCGGCGGAGCTGAAATAGGCCGCGCCCGGCAGCGCCGTCACGGTCTGCTTGCCGGCGTTGATCAGGTCGGCGTCGACCTCGCCGTCCGTCGGGAACGGGCCGATGCCCAGCAAGCCGTTTTCCGACTGCAGGAAGACTTCGATGTCCTTGGGTACATAGTTTGCCACCAGGGTCGGCAAGCCGATGCCCAGGTTGACGTAGAAGCCATCCTGCAGCTCCCGTGCCGCGCGCGCGGCCATTTCATCACGAGTCCATGCCATGGTGTGTCTCCGATCCTGGTCTTATGCTGGGCGCACGGTGCGCTGCTCGATGCGCTTTTCCGGCGTCGGGTTGTGAACGATGCGGTGCACGAAGATGCTCGGGGTGTGCACCTGGTCCGGATCGATCTCGCCGACCTCGACCAGCTTTTCCACTTCCACGATGCAGACCTTGCCGGCGGTGGCCACGTTCGGGTTGAAGTTGCGCGCCGTCTTGCGGAACACCAGGTTGCCGGCGCGGTCGGCCATGTAGGCCTTGACCAGCGAGACGTCCGGCAGCAGCGCCCGCTCCATCACGTACATCTCGCCGTCGAATTCGCGCGTCTCCTTGCCTTCCGCGACGATGGTGCCGTAGCCCGTCTTGGTGAAGAAGGCGGGGATGCCGGCGCCGCCGGCGCGCAGCTTCTCGGCCAGCGTGCCCTGCGGCGTGAATTCCAGTTCCAGTTCGCCGGCCAGGTACTGGCGCGCGAATTCCTTGTTCTCGCCCACGTAGGACGCGATCATCTTCCTGATCTGGCGCGTGGTCAGCAATTGGCCCAGGCCGAAGTCGTCGACGCCGGCATTGTTCGAAATGGCCGTCAGGTTCTTGACGCCGGAATCGCGCAGCGCCAGGATCAGCGCCTCCGGAATGCCGCACAGGCCGAAGCCGCCGACGGCGATGGTCTGGCCGTCCGCGACGACGCCTTCGAGCGCGGACCGCGCGTCAGGATACACTTTGTTCATACCCGTCCCTTTAATAGTTAAGCTGGAAGCTCTTTCTGTACAGCAGAGTAGAATCTCAGAATAAAATAGCCCCCTTCAAAGCACAATACCGTAGAACTACCGGCAAAACGCCGAGCGGAGACACCCTTGCATCAGATGAACGCATCATACGCCATCGACTACGAGATGATCTTCCAGCACGCGCCCGTCGGCATGTGCATCTCGGTGGACCGCGTCATCCAATCCTGCAACGATGCCCTCGCCGCGATGTTCGGCTATGCGCGCGCGCAACTGGACGGCCAGTCCTTCGCCGTGCTCTACCCCACCATGGACGAGTTCCTGCGCACGGGCGACCGCATCATCCCCATCATGAATACGAAGGGCCGCTACTCGGACGAACGCATCATGCGCCGCGGCAACGGCGAGCTGTTCTGGTGCCACGTGACGGGCCGTGCCCTCGACCCGCAGCAGCCGCTGGGCGCCGGCGTCTGGACCTTCGAGGACGTCAGCGAAAAACGCCCCGTCACGGCCGAACTGACCCCGCGCGAACGGGAAATCGCCGCACTGCTGGTCGAAGGCAAGACCAGCAAGATCATCGCCCGCGAAACCGACCTGTCGCCGCGCACGGTGGAGATGCACCGGGCCAAGCTGATGCGCAAGTTTTCGGCGTCGACCTCGTCGGAACTGGTGCACAAGCTGGTGGGGGTGACGCGCTGAGGCAGGACCTGCCTACAGCGCAAGACGGCTTTCGATGAACGGTCGGAATCGTTTATACAGGTTGGTTTTCTTCAGTCGACAGAGGGAACCTGTGTCGTACTGGTCGACCTTGCACGACAAGCTCAACGATACCTCTGCGCCATCGCCACGCTGCGGCATCTTGATGATCGACGCGCCGACATGGCCGGCTTCGGTCGGATTATAGGTCTGGATGACCGAGTCGGTTACAACCTGGATTTTCTGGTCTGTTTCCGTCGCAATGTAAATCTGAGCCAATGCGAATACTTTTGCGCAGCTTGTTTTCACGTTGCACGCGATCCGTGCGGCTGCAGCGGCACGTCCCTCCTCTGCGATCTCCGCCGCTACTTGTGCACGGTTTTTTTCTGCTTCGTCTGCTGCCAGCACAGCACGTTGGAGAGCGGCTTGTTTCGCGGCGCGCGCCGCCTCGTCCTGTTCTTGCTGCATGACAAGCTGGCGGCGGTCGCGCTCCGCCGCCCATTCTGCGACGAAGCGGCGGCGGGCTTCTGGACTGAAGATACCGCCCGGAGGCACATCGGTCACGAGACCGGCTTGCAGGCGGAAGCGGATCGCGCCAGCCGGCGTGGCGTCATATTCCTGCGCGGTCCCTCGTCGCCACTCGAGGCTGCGTTCCGTCTGGTACGTAGGCGGACTACCGATGACCTCGATCGCCTGTTCGACACTCATGCCGTTCGTGACGAGGTTTGCTTTCGAACGCGCGCCATTGAACGTGGAGGCGGCACAGCCTACCAGGAACATGCCAAGACTAATCATCCAGAATAGCTTCTTCATTCTTATTTTCACTCACTCATCCACTTGGTCTAATTTTGGGTCACGGAAGAAATTCTTTCACTTCCAGCGTTGGAAGATCTGACAAGACTTGCTCGCAACACAGCACGATTGACAACTGCTGCGTCGACAAACAAAACTGCGATGCGGCGGTCGTGCCCAGCTTGAATTGCGCTTCCATGCTGCTCCACAGGTGAAAGAAATCCCGCACCCGGGTTTCATCGGGACGATCAGCCAGCCAATTTCTTGCCGCTTCATCGAACGCGTGCTCGGCAATTGCCTGCATGTCGCGCGTAGCGTCGACCGTCTCAATATCCAGGCCCAGCTTCGAGCCCGCACTGGCAGCACAGGCAACCCAGCGGCCGCTGTGCGAGATACTGAAACCCGCATGCTGATCGGGTGGCACGGCGAGCACGGGTGCGGCACCATGTCGCTCTTCCAAGCTAATGCTTCGGGGATCGACATCCAATACCTGCGCCAACGCATGCCGCGCAAGCACGCGTCCCGCTAGATATTGACGACGCCGGACGGGACGCAAGAAGTGAGCGAGACGCTGCTTTTCGGAGTCTCCGAGCAAGTCGACATAGGGTGCCAGGACTCCGTCGGCAAGCTTGTCCGCATCCATCAACCAGACGATTGCTTGATATGGCACGCCCGCTCCTTACTTCTTCTCGATTGCCGTCGGCGAAGTTCAGTTCGGTTGAACGGCCCTGTCGTCGGCACCGGTTGGACCACCCACCGCCTTGTCGTAGTTGGCAATGATGTAGTTGGTAGTCAGGTTGGCGACACGGGTCAGCATGATGTTGTCCATCGCGCCGAAGGTAAAGCCGCCGCTGAACGCAGCCGCACGTTGGAAGAACTCTGGCGTCGCGATCACCTTGCCAGTATTGTCGCGGAACGTTACGCGCATCAGCACGCCCGAGCTGCCGGCCAGCGGTCCCAGCAGCACGCGCTTGGCGCCATGCTTGAACGACATCTCCTCGATGACGGGCTCGACCACAAGGGTGCGGCCGTTCGGAGCGCGCTGGTTCCATTGTTCCAGTTTCGGCGCCAGGTCCTTCTTGATGTTCTCTTCGATCTTGGCGAGGCCCGCATAGTCACCCTTGTAGCCCTGCTTGAACACGACCGGCTTGACGTCGATGCGGCTGTAGGCGGAGAAGGCCTGGGCCGGCGGCGGGTTGTCGGTAGACGACGCCTTGATGCGGGTGGCGCAGCCTTGCAGCAGGCCGACGCTCAGTACGGCGGAAGCAATCAGGACGGTATGGTGTTTGTTATACATTTCTCTCCCTTTCAGTTTGTGGAATTACCGTTTGAAAATCAATGATGTATTAATGCCGCCGAACGCAAAATTATTCGACATCACATACTCGCAATCCAGGTGCCTGCCCTCGCCCCGGATATAGTCCAGCTCGCCGCACTGCGGATCGATCGCATCCAGGTTGATGGTCGGCGCGAACCAGCCCTCGCGCATCATCTGGATACTGATCCATGCCTCCAGCGCGCCGCAGGCGCCGAGGGTGTGGCCCATATAGCTCTTGAGCGAACTGATCGGCATGCGCGGACCGAACACCGCGGCCGTCGCCGCCGTTTCGGCGACGTCGCCATGCTGGGTACCGGTGCCGTGTGCGTTGACGTAGCCGATGGCCTCCGGCGCCAGTTCCGCGTCGGCCAGCGCCAGTTCCATCGCGACGCGCATGGTGGCGGCATTCGGTTGCGTGACGTGGCAGCCGTCGCTATTCGTGCCAAAGCCGACGATCTCGGCGTAGACGATCGCGCCGCGCGCCAGCGCATGCTCGCGCTCTTCCAAAATCAGGCAGCCGGCGCCCTCGCCGATCACGAGACCGTCGCGGTCGCGGTCGAACGGGCGCGGCGTCGTGTGCGGCGCGTCGTTGCGTACGCTGGTCGCGAACAACGTGTCGAACACGGCCGCCTCGGTCGCGCACAGCTCCTCCGCGCCGCCGGCGATCATGGCGGTCTGCTTGCCGCTCTTGATCGCCTCGTACGCGTAGCCGATACCCTGGCTGCCCGAGGTGCAGGCCGACGAAGTCGTGAACACGCGGCCAGTCACACCGAAGAACACGCCGATGTTCACGGGCGCCGTGTGGGCCATCATCTTGATGTAGGTGGTCGCGTTGATGCCCTTGGTGGTGCGCTCTTCCATCATGCGGCCGAAGTCGCCGATGGCGCTCGGGGTGCCGGCCGACGAGCCGAACGAGACACCCATCATGCCGCTGGTCAGCAGCGGATGGTCGAGCAGGCCGGCGTCCTGCAGCGCCAGTTCGCTGGCGCGGGTCGCCATCAGGGCCACGCGGCCCATGCTGCGGATGGCCTTGCGGTTGTAGCGCTCGCCCAGCGCGAACGGCGCGGCCGGAGCGCCCAGGCGCGTGTTCAGTCCTTCGTAATCCTCCCAGTCCTGCATGCGCACGATCGCATTGCGGCATGCGCCCAGGCGCGTACGGATCGCGGCCCAGTCATTGCCCAGCGGGCTGATGCCGGCCATGCCGGTGACGACGACGCGTTTCATCTCCCTGCTCATGCCAGCCCTCCGTTCACCGAAATGACCTGGCGCGTCACGTAACCGGCGTCCTCCGACAGCAGGTAGCTGACGGCCGCCGCCACCTCTTCGGGACGGCCGACGCGGCGCGCCGGGATCAGCTTCAGTGCCTCGTCGAGCGGAACGTCGCCGATCATGTCGGTCTCGATCAGCCCGGGCGCCACGCAATTGACGGTGATGGCGCGCTTGGCCAGTTCCAGTGCCAGCGCCTTGGTCGCGCCGATGATGCCGGCCTTGGCGGCGCTGTAGTTGACCTGGCCGCGGTTGCCGATCAGCCCCGACACGGACGCCATCGTCACGATGCGGCCCGGTTTGCGGCGCTGGATCATCGGCATCACGAGCGGGTTGAGCACGTTGAAAAAGCCGTCCAGGTTGGTCCCCAGCACCTGGTCCCATTCCTCGCCCGTCATGGCCGGGAAGGCGGTGTCGCGCGCGACGCCGGCGTTGCAGACCACGCCGTAGTAGCAGCCATGGGCCTCGACATCGGCCAGCAGCGCCGCCGCCGTGGCGTCGCGTTCCGCGATGTCGAACTGCAGCACGCGCGCGGCACCGCCGGCGGCCGCGATCTCGGCGGCGACGGCGTCCGCCTCGGCGCGGCGGCTCCGGCAATGCACGACTACGCGGTAACCGTCGCGCGCGAGGCGCAGCGCGATCGCCTTGCCGATGCCGCGCGAGGAACCCGTCACCAGCACACTCTTGTCGATACTACTCATTCGGAACTCCGTTGCAAAAACTCTTCTACGTTATCGGGCTGGAAGACCGTGATCGTGGCGCCGGCCAGCTCGGCGCCGTCGGGCGCCAGGATCCGGCACTCGTAGGCGCCCAGGCCGTTCTCGCCTTGCAGCACGCGCTCCACGTGCACGCGCAGCACGCTTCCCACCGGGAAGGCGGCTTGCGCGCAGGTATAGCGCCGGGTGCCCAGCAGGAAGCCCACGCGCACCGGCTCGCCGCGCTGGTGTGCACCATGACCGGCATGCGCGGCCACCGCCTGCGCCATGTACTCGACGCCGACCCAGGCGCCGACGGCGCCGTCGGCACAGAACAGGGTGTCGGGGCCGATCGCGACTTCGGCATCCAGCGTGTCGGCGTCGGCCGCCAGCACGCGGTCGAGCAACAGCATCGTCTCCGAGTGGGGAACCAGCGCTGCGATGTCGGGG
This sequence comes from Massilia sp. YIM B02763, assembly GCF_030412015.1. Taxonomy (GTDB): domain Bacteria; phylum Pseudomonadota; class Gammaproteobacteria; order Burkholderiales; family Burkholderiaceae_D; genus Telluria. Next base: position 480,005 of record NZ_JASNRD010000001.1, read on the forward strand.
AGGTTCATCGCGTCCTCCCGAACACCAGGGTCGCGTTCGACCCGCCGAAGGCGAACGAATTGCTCAGCGCCCAGCGCAACGGGCGTCCCAGGCGCGCTCCAGGAACGGCCACGTTCAAGGACGGCAAGGCGGGATCGCGTTCGCCGTTCCACAGGTGCGGCGGCAGCTTGCCGTCCGGGTTGTCGTCCTGCATGGCCAGCCAGCACAGCGCCGCCTCCACGGCACCGGCAGCGCCCAGCGTGTGGCCGGTGAACGGCTTAGTCGAGCTGACCGCGACGGCGCTGCCGAACAGGTCGGCCACGGCCCGTGCCTCCATCGCGTCGTTCTGCACGGTGGCGGTGCCATGCAGGTTGATGTAGTCGATGGCGTCCGCATCGATGCCGGCGCGCCGCAGCGCCGCGGTCATCGCCAGGCGCGCGCCGCCGCCTGCCGGATCGGGCGCGGACATGTGGTAACCGTCGGACGACTCGCCCCAGCCGCACAATGCCACGGCGGCAGGCTCGCGGCTCATCAGGAACAGGGCGGCGCCCTCGCCCAGGTTGATGCCGTCGCGCTGCGCGCCGAGCGGATTGCAGGGCGCCGCGCTGACGGAATCGAGTGCGCCAAAGCCGGCTACCGTGAAGCCGCACAGCGTATCGGCGCCGCCCGCCACGACTGCGTCGCACACGCCCATGCGGATCAGGCGCGCGGCGCTCGCCAGCGCCTTAGCGCTCGACGAGCAGGCGCTGGAATGTACGTAGGCCGGGCCGCCCGCGCCCAGTTCGCGCGCCAGCAGGTCGGCCGGCGAGCCCATCTCCTGCTGGCCGTAGTGGAAGTCCTGCGGCAGCGCGCCCGTGTGCGCGTGCGCGGCGAGCGCCGCCTCGGCCGCGGCCACGCCCGACGTGCTGGTACCGACCACGACGCCCACGCGCGCGCTGCCGTAACGGGCGATGGCGGCGTCCACGGCGGGACGGATCTGCGCCAGCGCGGCCAGCGCCAGCTGATTGTTACGGCTGCGCAGCGGGAGCGGCAGGTGGCCGACGTCTGGCAACGCGGCGTCGACGCGGCCGAGCGGCAGTGGGCGGCCCGGCGAGCAGACATCGGACACGCGCAGGCCGCTTTTCGCCTCGTCGAGCAGGCGGCGTTGGACCGCTTCCCGGCCGCTGCCGAGGGCACACACGATGGCGCAATCGTTCAGGTACAACATCTGGGACCTCATTCGGTGGCCGACTCGATGGTCAGCCGGTATTGGTAACGCACGTTCTCGAGCACCGCCGTGCCCTGCCAGCGCGGCATGCCGCCATAGTCGATGGTCGCCACCACCGCGCCGTCGCGCCGCAGCGTGCGGCGCAGGCCGCGGTCCTCGACCTGCCAGCCGGGCGGCAGCGCGCGCGCGATCTCGTCGACCGGCCACAGCGTCAGCTGCAGGTCTTCCAGCACGTCGGCGGCGCGCACCTGGGCCGGCAACATCGGATGGCGCCATTCGTTCAGCGCGCGGCCGTCGAAGTCCATGCTCAGTACGCGCTGGCCGAATGCCAGCCCGACCAGCTTGACGTGGGCGGGATCGACCTCGAGCGCCACGTCGAGGTCGTTGGTGCTGCCGGCGCGCTGCACGGTCAGGTGCTGCTGCACGCTGATCGACGCGCCCAGCGCGGCGGGAGGCAAGCGCAAGCCCAGGCGCGCCGGCCCTTCGTGCGTGGTGGCGCAGCCGGCCAGCACCAGCGCGACGGCACAGGCGGCGTGGCGCAGCAGGCGTTCAGGCAGCGACAGGCGTGTCATGGCGTTCCTTTTCGGTGATGGTGAAGCACGGGGCGGCCAGCCAGACCAGCGCGGTGCCGAGCAGCATGGTCAGTCCGAACGCGTGCAGCGCCGGCGTGCCGCTCAGCGCGAGCAGGCCGAACGACAGCAGCGTGCTCGCCGCCGACAGCCCGACCGCGAGCCATGGCGCGACGTCCCGCTTGTCCGCGTCTTCCTGTATGAAGATGCCGTAATCCACGCCCACGCCCAGCAGCAGCATCAGCGCCAGCACGTGGAACAGCTGCAGCCCCTGCCCGGTGAGGCCCAGGACGGCCAGCGTCAGCACGCTCGCGGCGGCGGTCGGCGCCAGCACGCGCCAGGTACGGCCGCGGTAACGCGGATATAGGACCGCGAACACGAGGACGTAGGCGCCCAGCACGACGGCACCCATATAGGTCCGGTAGCGGCCGAGCAGCGCCGAAATGCCGCGGACCTTGTCCACCCACTGCACGCCGTCGATACCGTCGGCGGCGCGCGCCAGCGCGGGAATGGCGGCATAACGCATGCCGCGCAGGGCGACGATGCTCGCATATACACCATCGACCTCGCCGAGCCACAGGTGGCGCCACGGCTCGCTGGCCGGGGTGCGCAGGAATGCATCGGGCGTGAGCGGCGCGGCGCGGCCGCGCAGCTGCGCGCGCGTGGCCTCGGCCCATGCGTCGTCCTCCCCCACGGCCTGCGCCAGCGCCGCCAGCGGGCCATCCGCCGCGAGTAGGGTCGTGTCCAGCGCCGCCAGCCGACGCGCCTGCGTCCGCGCCGACGGCACCCAGTTGGACAGAGCCTGGACGCCGCGCAGCTCGCCTTGTGCGACGAGCGGGTCGAGGCGCTGCTTGAGCGCCTCTTCGCGCTGCAGCACCTGCTCGGGCGACGCGCCCCGCACCAGGTAGTACTGCACCGGCGTCGGCGCGTCCAGCAGGCGGCCCAGCTTGATCTGGTCCTGCACCAGGTGCGCCGGCGAGGATTGCAGCGAACGGATGTCGTCGTTCGTGCCCAAGCGCGCGCAGCCGACCGCCGCGATCGCGGCGAGCAGCGCCACAGTGGCCAGCGCCGGCGGACGGGCCGACAGGCGCGGCCAGCGCGCCGCGGCCACGTGCACGCGCCGCACCAGCCAGCCCGCGCGCAGCGTGCGCGGTCCGATCAGCAGCGGGAACCAGCACACCACGGTGAGCCAGGCGAACGCCAGCCCCAGCGCCGAGAACACGGCCATGTGACGCAATCCGGGGAACGGCGTCAACGCCAGTCCCAGGTAGCCGATGACGGCGGCCAGCAGCGTCAGGCCGAGGCCGGGCAGCAGCCTTCGCAGCAGCGCAGGCGAATCCAGGCGGGCGTCCGCGCCAAGGCGATGGCACAGGAAATAGAAGCCGTAGTCCTGAGCGACGCCGATCAGGCTCGCGCCGAACACCAGCGTCAGCAGGTGGATGCGGCCGAACAGCAGCCAGCACACGGACAGGGCGCCGAGAAAGCCGATGCCGATCGCCAGCAGCACCAGCGTGATCGGCTTGACGGAACGGAAGGTCAGCCAGGTCAGCAGCACGATGCCCAGCAGCGAGCCGACGCCGATAGTCTCGACCTCGCCGCTCGCCTGGCGCCCGGCCGCCGCCGCATGCAACACCACGCCAGCCTGGATCACCTCGGCCGCCGGCAAGGCGCCGTGTGCGGCCGCCGTGGCGCGGTCGAGCAGCGGCACCAGTTCGCGCTGCGCGGCCAGCGAGAATGCCGATGGGGCCAGCGTATAGGTCAGCAGCACGTACTGGCGACCTTCCCCGGCCACGAACAGGCGGCCTTCGCGCGGACGCACGGGGGTTTCGCCGGCGCGCTCCTGCATCCAGTTCGCGAAGAGACCGAACGGGTCGTCGCGGAATGCACCCAGCTTCGGCCCGGAAAACGCGTTGTACAGCCGCGCCAGCGCATCCTGCGTCCATTCTCCGGCCGGTCGGCTGCGCAGCGCGGCTTCGTCGGCCGCGGCCAGCAGCAGCGTCGCGTGCGGCTGCAGGCCGGCGAGCCAGCCCGCCTGCGCCTCGTCGCCGACGGCATCCTGGCGCAGCAGCGCGCCGTGCGGGTGCAGCACGGCGGCATAGGCATCGGCGGCGCGCACGGCGTCGTTCCATCCCGGCGCGCCGACCAGCACCACGACGCGCTGCTGGGCGCTGTCGACCATGTGCGTGAACGACTGCTGCAGCACCGGGTCGCGCTCGCCCGCCGGCAGCAGCGCCAGGATGTCCGTATCGGGCACGATGCGCTGGCCCAGCCACAGCCAGGCGTTGTGGCCCAGCAGCAGGCAGACGATGAAGGCCCAGGCGAGTGCCAGGCGGCGCTGGGTCGTCAAAGCTGCGCCGCCTCTTCCGGCAAGACGGCGCCGGCGCCGGTCTTGATGTCCAGGAACCGGATGTCGGTGCGGTCGCCGCTCTCCTCCACCATGCGGATGGTGCGCACGTAGGCGCCGCCATCCAGCGAAATCGTGCCGACCGCGCGCGCCAGCGCCGCATTGCGCGCCTTCAGGCTGACCTTCCACGTGTCGCCGCTCACGCTGCCGTCGACCTCAAACAGGGATTCCAACTGATGCAGGTCGCCCGACAGCAGCGAGAACAGCACGCCGTTGATCATGCGCACGGTGGGCTCGCGGCTGGCTTCCAGACGCATCGCGACGCGCTCGCCCTGGGTCTGCACGATCTCGTCGCGGGTCAGGCGCAGCGTGTTCGCGAACGGCTTCAGGGTGCGCCACAGCACACCCTTGCCGGCGACGACACAGAATTTGCCGCTCGAGGCCAGCGGCTTCTTCATGCCGGCCAGCTGCTTGCTCTGGTCGAAGCGGCCGCACAGCTGGTCGGGCTTGGCCAGCATGGCCTGGATAGTGGCAACCGGAGCGGCCGCCTGCGCCGACAGGCAGGCGGCGGCCAGCAGGCCGGCGATGAGGTGTTTCATGGTGCGGGCACTCCCAGCTTCTCGAACAGGATGCGCGGCGAGACGAAGCACATCTCGCCGCTCGCGATGTCGACGGCGACCTGGGTCGTCGTCGCCCGGTTCAGGCGCTTGCCGCTGGCGGCGTCGCTGACCAGGTAATCGATGCGCAGGCGGTTTTCCCACTCGACGATGTCGGCGCGCAGCAGCAGGCGCTGGCCGAAGCTCGCGGATCCCGCGTAGCGCAGGTTCATCTCGATGATCGGCCACGCATAGCCCGATTCCTTCATCTGCACGTAGTTGTAGCCGATATTGTCGAGCAACGCGCAACGCGCCACTTCGAGGTACTTGACGTAGTTGCCGTGCCAGACGATCTCCATCGGGTCGAGGTCGAAGAACTGCACCTGGATCTCGACCTCGGCGCTCCAGCGCGACGGCGCTTTGACCTTACGCATACAGGCTCCAGGCCTGGTCGCGGATGCGGCCCAGCAGCAGGCGCAGCTCGGGGTCGAGGCGGCGGTCTTCGGTCACCGGGGCGATGTCCTGGCCCAGCAGGTGGAGCATGCGCGCCAGCGGCGCCGGCACGGCGCGCCGTGGGTCCACGCGCAGGCGCAGCCAGGCCCCCTGGCGCACCGTGACGAGCAGCGCGGCCGCCACCTGCTCGGTCAGTTCCAGCACGCGCAGGCAATCGCGCGCGGCGATCGTCCCCATGCTGACCTTGTCCTGGTTATGGCATTCGGTCGAGCGCGAGAACACCGAAGCCGGCATGGTCAGCTTGAGCGCTTCCGCGGTCCAGGCCGAGGCGCTGATCTGCAGCGCCTTCAGGCCGTGGTTGATGGCGGCCTCGCGGCCCTCCATGCCGGACAGGTTGGCCGGCAGCCCCGCGTTGTAGCGGGCGTCGACCAGCAGCGCCATCTGGCGGTCCAGCAGGTCAGCCAGGTTGGCGACCGCGTTCTTCATGCCGTCCATCGCAAAGGCGATGTGGCCGCCGTAGAAGTGGCCGCCGTGCAGCACGCGCTCGCCTTCCGCGTCAATGATGGGATTGTCGTTGGCGCTGTTAAGCTCATTCTCGATGGCCGTCCGGAAGAACGGCAGCGCGTCGGCCAGCACGCCGATCACGTGCGGTGCGCAGCGGATCGAGTAGCGGTCCTGCAGGCGCTTGCCGTTGCGCTCGCGCTGACCCGCATACTCCAGGTCCGCGCGCAGCCAGGCGGCAACGCCCTGCATGCCGGCGTGCGGCTTGACCGCGAACAGGGACTCGTCGAAATGGTGGTCGTGGCCGTCCAGCGCGAACGAGGCCAGCGCCGTGATGCGCGTGACCAGCCGCGCCAGGTAGTCCGCGCGGTCCCACGCCAGGCAGGCGAGGCCCGTCATCACGGCGGTGCCGTTCATGATGGCCAGGCCTTCCTTCGGACGCAGGCGCAGCGGCGCGATCCCGGCATCAGCCAGCGCCTGCGCGGCCGGCACTTGCACGCCGTCGCGCAGCACTTCGCGCTCGCCGCACAGCACGGCAGCCAGATACGACAAGGGCGTCAGGTCGCCGCTGGCGCCCACCGAACCCTCGCTCGGGATCAGCGGCAGCAGGCCGGCGTCGAACAGGCGCACGATCTGCTCCAGCAAGCCCACGCTCACGCCCGAATACCCCTTCGACAGGGAGGCCAGGCGCGCACCCATCACGGCGCGGGTCTGCTCCGGCGTCAGCCAGGTGCCCAGGCCGCAACCGTGGTAGGTGTACAGGTGGTGCGGCAGCTCGGGCACCAGGTCGAGCGGCACGTCCACGGTGCAGGAATCGCCGTAGCCGGTCGTCACGCCGTAGATCGCGCCCTCCTCGCGCAGCAAGCGGTCGAGGAAGTCGGCGCCGCGGGCGATCGCCGCGCGGAAGGCTGGGTCGTCCGACAGAACGGGGCGGGCACTGCCGCGCGCGATGTCGACGATGTCTTCCAGCGCCAGGCGTTTGCGGTCGAAGCGCACGTTGCGCCGGGGCGTGGTGATGTCACTGAGCAGCATCGTGGGGGTCCGTATCGGGTAAATGCCAGAAATCGTAGAAGTTGAACCATTCCAGCGGGGCGCGCCGGACATGGTGTTCGAGGCGCGCCGCATACTGCGACGCCAGCTCGGCCAGCGCCTGCTCGCGGCTGCGGCGCGGCAGCGTGACTGCTTCGCGGAGCAATTCGAAGTGCACGGCGTGACCGTTGCCTTCGCGGGTCGCGAACATCGCATACATCGGGCAGCCCAGTGTCGCCGCCATCACGTAGGGGCCCACGGGAAACGCCGCGTCCGCGCCGAGGAAAGGCGCACGCACGGTGCGCGGATTGTCGGCCACCGGCACGCGGTCGCCGGCGATGACGACGAACTCGCCGCGCGCGATGCGTTCGGCCAGTTGCATCGCCATCGCCGGGCCCATGTCCGTGACTTGCATCAGGTTCAGCTGGCTGCGCGGATCGAGCCGGGCCAGCATCGCATTGAAGGCTTGCGCATGCCGCGTATGCACGAGCACCGTCACCTTCAGTCCCGGCGTGCGCAGCGACAACGCGCGGCACAGATCGAGGTTGCCCAGGTGGGCGCAGACTAGCAGCGCCCCCTCTCCGCGCCGCGCCATCTCCAGCAGCGGCGCCGCACCGTGCAGGCCGACCCGGTCGAAATCGAACAGCCCGCCCCACAGCAGCATCTTGTCGAGGATGGCTTCCGCGAAGGCGCCAAAGTGGCGCAGCACCCCCGTCACGCCGTCCGACCGGCCCACGCGCGCGAGGTAGCGGTGCGAGGCGCGGCGCGCGCGCGGCTGGGTGGCGACATACCACAGCAGCACCGGATACAACACCACGCGGAACGGCCAGCGCCCGAACACGCGGCATACCCAGAACAGGAAGCGCATGCCGGCCACGAAACTGGCTTCGTTGATCGACGCCCAGTGGCGCGCGTCGGCGGCCTGCCTCACTTGCGCCATGACCGCACCAGCAGAGAAGGGACACGGGGCAGCATGCCAAAGAACAGCGTCATGTGCAGGCGGCTGATCAGGACGTTGTCGGTCCAGGCCTGGAAGTGCGACACGCCGTCTTCCGGGTAGCCCACCCGCGTCGGCAGGTTGGCGATCTCCAGGCCGTCCCAGTAGAGGCGCACCAGGATCTCGATGTCGAAATTCATGCGTAGCCCCAAGCGGCGGCGGCGCGCCAGCGCCAGCACGGGCGCCACCGGATAGACGCGGAAGCCGCACATCGAATCGCGGATCGCGAGCGACAGCGTGTTGATCCAAACCCAGACGTGGGTCAGGTAGCGGGCATACAGCCGCAGCGCCGGCACCGACTCGTCGTACAGCGGGCAGCCAGCGATGACCGCGTGCGGACGGGCGCGCCCGGCGTCAAGAAAACGCGGCACGTCGGCCACGTCATGCTGGCCGTCGGCATCGACCTGCAGCACATGGCTGTAGCCCTCGCGTTCAGCGCGCGCGAAGCCCGTCAGCACCGCGCCGCCCTTGCCCTGGTTGACGGCGTGGCGTTCGAGGACGACGGCGCCCGGATGCGCGGCAGCCAGCGCATCGAGCACGGCCGCGCAGGTGGGCGAGCTACCGTCGTCGACCAGGATGACAGGCAAGCCGTGTTGCAGCACGCGCGCCAGCACCTTGCCGATCGCGTGCTCGTGGTTGTAGACGGGGATGACGACGCAGGGCTTGAACATATCAGTCGGCCCGGGCGAAGCGCAGCAGCGAATGACAGTAGCCGATGCCGTCGCGCGCCGTCAGCAGTTCCAGCCCGGCGGCGCGCGCCAGGCGGATATAGTCGGCGCTTTCGTACACCTTGCTGTTGCCGCTGGCGAGGTTGTTGAAATACGGCGAAGTATTGATCAGGCAGTAGGAGGCGATGTCGTAGCGCTGGCGGTCCCAGAACGTGTCCATGACCAGCACCTGGCCGCGCGGCGCCAGCGCCGCGGCCACGCGCCGGAAGATGCTGGCGATGGCCTGCTCCGAGAAGCAGCTGAGGAACTGGCTCATCCAGACCAGGTCCATCCCGCCCGGCAGTGCGGCCGCATCGTCCAGCAGGTCGGTCGGATGCAGCACGACACGCTCGCGCAGCCCCGCCTCGCGCAGGTTCGTCTCCAGCACCGCGAGCTGGCCCGGCAGGTCGACGGCATGCAGCTCGACCGCCGCGTCGGCGGCCAGCGCCGCCAGCGAGAACTTGCCCGTGTTGGCGCCGATATCCATCACGCGCCGCGGCGCCGTTGCGAACACGTCCGGCATGATCGCAGGGAACGACGTATCGGAATAATAGTGGTCGAAGGCCAGCCAGCTGTTGCGCGCCGGCTCCGGCAGCTGCGCCAGCCCTTCGTACAGCGTCGGCCAGTCGCCGAACACCTTCAGGCCCAGCGGTTTCTCGGCGTCCAGCGTCTGTTCGAGCCCGAACAGGGCCTGGTAGCAGACGTCGTGGTTAAAGTCGATGTTCACCTGCGTGATGCTGTCCGTGAGGATGCAGAAACCCGTCTTGTCCAGCACGTAGTTGCCCTCGTCCAGGTAGACGACGCCGGCCGACAGGCAGGTTTCCAGCACGACCTTGAGCACGTAGGAGCTCCAGCGACCTTCCTCGGCCAGCGAGTCGACCGAGCGGCCGGTGTCGCCCGCATCGGCGATGGCCTGCAGGATGCCGCGCTTCCACGCATAGCGCACGCACTGGAACACGACCGGGCCGAAGGCAATCTTCTGGGCTTCGAAACGGGCGTCGAAGGCGCTCTGGCGCGGCGGAGAGAATTTTTTGTTCAGCATGCTTGATCGGGTCCGAACAGGATGCGCCCGCTCGCGTGGGCGCCGGCCTCGGAAAAGTAACGGAATTGGAGCTGGCCCTTGACCGTGTCGCGCACCAGCTCGAGCCGCACCGGCTGGCCGGGACGGATCATCTGCTGGAATTTCAAAGCCTGGATGCCCGCGAAGGTCCCGTTGGGCCCCACGTGGATGGCGCCGTAATGAATCGCCCAGTCGACCTGCACGACGCCCGGCAGCACGGGCGCCTGCGCGAAGTGGCCGTCGAAGTACAGCAGGTCGGCCGGCACGGTCAGCTCCAGCAGCGCGCGCGCCGGCTCCGCTTCCAGCAGGCGCACGGCCGGATGGCGCGGGCGTTCCGCCGGGGCGCCGTCCAGCAGCGCCAGCAACTGCGCCGCCGTGGTCTTGCCCTGGGCATTCACGGGCAGGCTGTCGAGATAGCGCCAGCGGCGCGGCAGCGCCACCGCCTCGAACGCCGGCGCCAGCTGCGCGCGCAGGCGCCCATTCAGCGCCGCCTTGCCGTCCCACTCCAGTACTGCGCCCCCGGCGTCGGACGGCACGACGAAGGCAGCGAGCAGCTGGCGCGTCTGATCCTTTCCCGGGCACGCCAGCACGCGCACCGCGCGCACCAGGCCGCCATCCAGCAGCGCCGCCTCTACGGCATCGAGGGACACGCGTTTTTCCTCGATCTTGACGACGCGGTCGGCGCGGCCGCGCAGCAGGAAGCGGCCGCCACCCAGGTTGCCGACGCGGTCGGCGAGGCCGGTCCAGCCGGCGCCAGCCTGCGTCGAGCGTACGGACAGCTGTCCCTCGTCATCGGCACGCCAGGCAACGCCCGGCAGCGGCGTCCAGCCCTCGTCCGCGCCGTCCGTGCGGCGGCGCCAGGCCACGCCGCCCGTCTCCGAGCTGCCGTAGACCTCGATCGGCACCGTACCGAGCAGCGCAGCCGCGTGGCGGCCGGCCTCCGCCTCCAGCATGCCGCCGGACGAAAACACGGCCCGCAGCTGCGCGGCGGCGCTGCGCCAGTCCAGGTGTCCGGGCAGGCGCCTCAGGTGTGCCGGGCTGGCCAGCAGCACGCAGGGGCGCGCGGCCAGCGCCGGCGCCAGGGTCTCGGGGAATTCATGGCGTTCGGCATGCAGCGCGCGGCCCGCCGCGAGCGGCCACAGAACGCGGAACAGCAGACCGTAGATGTGCTGGTGCGAGACGGTGGCCAGTACCTCGGCGCCATCGAGGAGCACGCCGAACTGGGCTTCCAGCATAGCGACCTCGCCGGTCAGCTGTTCCAGCCGCTTCGGGATCGGCACGGGAGCGCCCGTGCTGCCCGACGTGAACACGACGAGCGCGTCGAAGTCCGGCGCGGGCGCGGTCCAGGGCACGCCGTCGTCGTCGCCGGCAGCGGCCAGTTGCGGCGCCACGTGCGCGGGGAACTGGCCCCAGAACGCGTCGACCTCGCCGGCCAGCGCGGCACAGGTGGCCGGCAAGGCATCGGCGGCCAGCCAGACGGTCTTGCCGGCCAGCCAGGCGCCGGCCAGCGCGGCGGCGAATTCGAGGCTGTCCTCGTGGTACAAGGCGATCCGGCGCCCGGCGCCGCGGCGGCCGAGCGTCGCCCAGGCGCGGATCCGCGCCAGCAGCTCGGCATGGCGTACCGGCTCGCCGCCGCGCCGGCCGGCCAGCGCGCCGGGCGCGCGCGCAGCGAGACGATCGAAGAAATCAAGCATGATGCAGCCGTTTGAAACGCATGCGCAGCAGGTATTCAGCGCCGAACATCAGGCCCATCAGCCCGTACGAGATGACACCCGTGTACAGCGACCACACGGCTTCGGGGGCGAACAGCGCGGTGCCCAGGGCGATCGCGCCGTTGACGAGGAAGAACACGCACCAGGCCTGGGTCACCCGCCGCGTGTAGCCCACGGCGGCAGCCGGCAGGTCCGGTTCGCGCAAGCGCGCCAGCCGTTCCACCATCGAGGGACCGGACACCAGGCTGGCCCCGAAGGCCGCCAGCAGCGCGCCGTTGACGAGCACCGGGTACAGCTTGAGCGGCAGCACCGCGTTGGCCGCAATGGCGACGCCGGCCAGGGCCAGTGCGGCCAACGCCGCCCAGCGTGCGGACGCGCTCAGGCTGAATGCGGGCAGGCGCGTGGCCGCGGCCAGCAACAGCAGGCAGGCGAGCCAGCGCGGCTCGATCGCGCCATTGCCGAGCCAGATCGCCAGCGGATACACGAGCGTCAGCGCGCCGGCCAGGACGTTCCACGCCACCGGTCAAGCCGCCTGCGCTTCCGCCTGGGCTTCCGGCTGGGCCTGGCCGAGGTCGACCAGCGCGTCGACGACGTCGCCGATCGTGCGGATGGTCTTGAAGACTTCCGGCTGCAGGCGCTTGCCCGTCATCTGCTTGAGCTTCACGGCCAGGTCGACGGCATCGATGCTGTCGATGTCCAGGTCGGCATACAGGTTCGACGCGGGGGTCAGCGCCGCGCGATCGAGCTCGAACATCTCGGCCAGCAAATCAGCGACCCAGGCAAACAATTCGTCGCGGTTCATCTCGTTCAGGGCTACCATGGCCTTCTCCTACTTCTTGCGGTGGGTTTCAATCATCGATGCGAGCGCGCGCACCGAGGCAAAATGGCGCCGGGTTTCCTGCGCTTCGGGCGGCAGCGTGATGCCGTAGCGCTTCTGCAGCGCCACGCCGATTTCCAGGGCGTCGATCGAATCGAGGCCGAGTCCTTCGACGAACAGCGGCGCGTCGCTGTCGATGTCGGCAGGGGCGATGTCCTCGAGCTGGAGCACGTCGACGATCAGTTCCTTCACTTGCTGTTCAAGCATGTTGCTGGCCTTCTTCCATAAAATAATGTTGCAAGTATTGAGTGAGGCGGCGCGCGGCCAGCACGTCGGTGACGTCCGGACCGAGGAAGCGCTCGGGACCGATGTCGTCCATGACTTCGATGCAAAACGCGGCCTGGCGCGGCGGCACGTGCCACCATTTGTCGCCCTTCCCCAACGTGAGCGGCTCGCACGAGATGCGCACCGGCGTAACGGCGCGCTCGCCGCGCACCGCCACGTTGGCGGCGCCGCGCTTGAGTTCCATGCTGCCGTCGCGTGGCGTGCGCGTCCCTTCAGGGAAGATGATCAGGTTGCCGCCGGCGCGCAGCGAGGCGATGCAGTCGTCGACCAGTTTCGGCCCGCGGTCGTTGCAGATGTAGCCGGCGGCACGCACCGGGCCGCGCGTGAACGGGTTGTTCCACAGGCCGCCCTTGACGATGCAGTCGGCGTTGCGCACGAACGCCATCAGGAACACGGTGTCGATCAGGGTCGGGTGGTTCGCGAGGATCAGCTGGCCCTCGCGCGCCAGCTTGTCCAGGCCGCGCACTTCATAGCGCAGCACGCCGAGCAGGCGCATGGTGCCCACGAAGGCGCGAAAACTCAGGCGCACCGTGGCGCGCGCGGCGCGCACGCGCGCCTCGGGATCGGAGACGCACAGCGTCAGCAGGGGAAAGACCAGCACACGCAGCAGCAGACCGCCCAGGCCGAACAAGGCGAAACTCAAGCCGGTCGCGAGCACGCGCCAACCACGACCGAGCGCGTCAAGCATCGCGGCTCCAGGTCCAGCGCTGCTGCGCCGCGTGGCGCACCAGGACCGCGTCGGCCCCCAACTGGAAACGCAGCACCTCGAGCGCACCCGGCATGCGCGGCGCGGCGGCGCCGGGCGCTTCGACCCGCCACGACAGGCGCAGCGGCTCCGCGCCGGCGGGCACCAGCGCCCACGCGAAGGCATAGGGCTGCTCGTCGCAATCCTGGAACTGCGCATAGGCGTCCGGCAAGGGCATGTCGCACGCCACCACCAGCACCATCGACGCGCCATCGTTCAGCAGGCCGCACGCCTCGATAACGGCATGTTCCAGCGTCGCGGTGCCAGCGGCCAGAGCGACGTGGTTGGCGCGATCGGCGCGCGCGATCGAAAACAGGCCGGCGCTAGCATTGTGCACGGACAGTCCGAATGCGGTCGGGGACAGCGGTTCGCCGCGTGCCAGGTCGTCCAGCAGGTCGAGCGAGCGCGCCACTTCGCCGTGGCGCGAGCAGAAGACGGTCGGCACGCCGGCATCCTCTCCCAGGCACTGGTAAGCCACCTCGAGCGCCATTCGGCCGAGGAAGCCGGCACGGCGGCGCAGCATTGCCGGCATGGCCGCAACCTTCGGTTCGTCGTCGCCGTCGAAGCGCCACGGCTCGCGCGCCCACGCGGCCCAGCGCTCGGACGAGGCCATGCCGGGTGCCCAGGCTGCATGGCGGGCGATGGAAAAGACGACCTCGTTGTCAGACATAAATCACAGCAAAGATGAGAGGTGGCGCAACCGTGCGACGCGCAAAACTGGTAAATATTATAATCGTCGGATTTCCCTGCGGGAACAACTTTCCGTATTCACACGCGGTTTTGCAACATGCAATGCGCATGAATGACACGCGAGGACGACACCCGCTGCACGCGCGTGCAACGCGAACTCATGACTTGGGGAATGTGCCAAAGGCGAGCGAGTCGGACGGATTACCGCAGGTTGGCGCCTGTTATTGACGGTTGCGATATTGCCATATCGCAAGGCACCAAAAGCTCACCAAATGTCACAATGGCTTGCAGATGTTGCTGTTTGTGGCTGTGCAACGACAGCGATGAGATGGGACGGCGTGCCGTCCCGTACTGCAGTATGGCGTCAGCTCCCGGCCAACAAGGCCCTGAACCCCTCCGGCAACGGCACCGACTTCTCCGCCGCAAAATTCACCCACACGACCTTGGCGCCGCCTTCGGCATGCACGACCTCGGCCTTGCCTTCCGCATCGACGAGGCGCATCTCGTGCGTGATCTCGACGCTCGAGCGGCCCGGCGTGCCGGCAAAGGTGCGCACCTCGATGTCGCCCGGATAGGTCAGCTGCTTCATGAAGTTGCAGTAGGCGGTGACGATCACCGGGCCTTCGCCCTTCGGATCGATGCTGCCCTGCGCTTCTTCCAGGAAGGCGATGCGGGCGCTTTCCATGTAACGGAAATAGACGGTGTTGTTGACGTGTCCCAGCGCATCCATGTCTCCCCAGCGGATGGCCTGACGCATCGTGTGAACCAGTTTCTTGTCGCTCATTATTGTTAATCGCTTCGATTGCAATGCTTCGTTGAAAAAATCGTTCAGGCCGGGTTCCCCTCGGCCAGGATCCGCGCGACGATGGCGCAGAAACCGACCGGGTCCTCCAGCATCATCATGTGGCCCGTCTTCGGCTGGATGTGGATGCTGCGCGCCGCCGTCATCACCCATTCGGGAATGTCCCAGCCGGCCGCCGACTGCTCGCCGCCGACCAGCCACAGGGGCGTGCCGCGCAGCAGCACGCGCCGCACCAGTTCGAGGTAGTCCGCCACGCCGGTCACGTCCAGCACCGATTGCGCGAGCCGCTGCAGCGTCGTATAGGGCTGGTTGGCGAGCATCTCGCGCGCGAAGGCGATGTGCTCGTCGCTGGCCTCGATGCCCATCCGTTCCAGCCAGGCGGCGGGCGCGTCTTCCATGGCGCCATACTCGGCCGCCCATTCCGCGTCCGGCAACGCGGCGATACGGCCGCACCAGAAGGCGTCCTTCAGCGTGAAGTTGCCCTCGACGTCGACGATGCCGCGCACGAGGTCCGGCGCCAGGTCGGCCACCAGCCATGCGAGCGCACCACCCACGCTGTGGCCGAGCAGCCAGGCCGGTTGCCGGACCTCGTCGCGCAGGTAGGCGGCCAGCGCGCGCGCCTGGGACGGCAGGTCGATGCCCTCCTCCTGGCTGCGCAGGCGGCCGTAGCCGGCCAGGTCGGGCACGCGCACGTCCACGCCCGGCAGCAGGCGCTGCGGTTCGATCGGGGCGAAGGCGTTGAACAGGCCGTGGACGACGACGAGTGGATCGTTCATTGCGCGCTCATTGCAAACTCATTGCGCCGTCATGCCGTCGTCGGCCGTGATGATGGCGCCGTTGATGAAGTGGGCCTCTTCCGCCGCGAGGAGCAGCAGCAGGCCGTCCAGGTCTTCCGGGCGGCCGGTGCGGCGGCGCGGCAGCATGTCGATCAGGCGCTTGCCCTGCTCGGTCTCGAAATAATCCTCGTTCATCTCGGTAGCGATATAGCCTGGGCAGATGGCGTTGACGTTGATGCCGTAGCGGCCCCATTCGACGGCCATGGCCTTGGTCATCTGCACGACGCCCGCCTTGCTCATGCAGTAGACGCCGATCTGCGGCAGCACGCGCAGGCCCGCCACCGAGGCGATGTTGACGATGCGGTGCTGCTTGCGCGGGTCGCCCTTGGCGCGCTGGATCATGCGCTTGGCCGTCTGCTGGGCCATGAAGAAGGCGCCGCGCAGGTTGGTGTCCATGATGTAGCCGTAGTCGTCCTCGCTCACGTCGAGCAGGCGCTGGGTGTTCTGCACCCCGGAATTGTTGACCAGGATGTCGATCGGGCCCGCTTCCGTTTCCGCGTGGGCGATGGCGGCCTTGATGCTGGCAAGGTCGGTGACGTCGAGCGAGACGACGTGGGCGGCGCCGCCGTCGGCTTCGATCTCGGCGCGCAACTCCTTCAGGCGTTCGAGCCGGCGCGACGCCAGCACGACCTGGGCGCCGGCGCCGGCCAGCGCCTTGGCGAAACGCGCGCCCAGCCCGCTGGATGCCCCCGTGACCATCGCGATCTTGCCTTCGAAGTTGACTTCAATACCCACTTTACGATCCTCCGCGCGGACGAGCCCGAACTATATTCTGTTGCGAAGACATAATGATTACATACTTCACCAAATTCGCGCTGTTTAGATTGCCGCATCTAATACTTGCCCTACAATGGCGCACGCCGTTGCCAAGCAACGCAAAAAAGTGCACACTCGTGCTTAAATTTTTTTGACACCAATTAGAACAATGACACAGACCAACAGCATCCTCGAACAGTACGGCCCCCGCGAGGCAATGGAGTACGACGTGGTCGTCGTGGGCGGCGGTCCCGCCGGCCTGGCAGCGGCCATCCGCCTGAAGCAGCTGGCCACGGAGCAAGGCCGCGAGGTATCGGTCTGCGTGCTCGAAAAAGGCGGCGAACTGGGCGCGCACATCCTGTCCGGCGCCGTCATGGACCCGATCGCGCTGGACGAACTGTTCCCGAACTGGAAGGAACTGGGCGCGCCGCTGAACACCCCGGTCACCGAAGACCGCGTGCTGTTCCTCACCGAGACCAAGTCCTACGCCACGCCCTCGTTCATGGTGCCCAAGGCGCTGACCAACCACGGCAACTACGTGATCTCGCTGGCCAACGTCGTGCGCTGGCTGGGCCAGCAGGCGGAAGCGCTGGGCGTCGAGATCTTCCCGGGCTTCCCGGCCGCCGAGATCCTGTACAACGAGGACGGTTCCGTGAAGGGCGTCGCCACCGGCAACATGGGCATCAACCGCCACGGCGAGCCGACCGACGCGTTCCAGCTGGGCATGGAGCTGCACGCCAAGTACACGCTGTTCGCCGAAGGCTCGCGCGGCCACCTGGGCAAGCAGCTGATCGCCAAGTTCGGCCTGGACAAGGGCCGCGACCCGCAGGTCTACGGCATCGGCATCAAGGAGCTGTGGGAGATCGACCCGGCCAAGCACCAGCCGGGCCTCGTCGTGCACACGGCCGGCTGGCCGCTGGATTCCTCCACCTACGGCGGTTCCTTCCTGTACCACCTGGAGAACAACCAGGTCGCCGTCGGCTTCGTCGTCGGCCTCTCGTACCAGAACCCCTACCTGTCGCCGTACGAGGAATTCCAGCGCTATAAGACGCATCCGAGCATCCGCGGCTTCTTCGAAGGCGGCAAGCGCATCTCCTACGGCGCGCGCGCCATCACGGCGGGCGGCCTCCAATCGCTGCCGAAGACCGTGTTCCCGGGCGGCGCCCTGCTCGGCTGCGACGCCGGCTTCCTGAACGTCAGCCGCATCAAGGGCAGCCACGCCGCCATCAAGACCGGCATGCTGGCCGCCGACGCCGCCTTCGCCGCGCTGGGCGAAGGCCGCCAGTTCGACGAACTCTCGGCCTACCCGGCCGCCTTCGAGGGATCGTGGCTGAAGGAAGAGCTGCACGTGGCGCGCAACTTCAAGCCGTGGATGAGCAAGGGCCTGTACCTGGGCACGATCATGACGGGCATCGACCAGATCGTCTTCAAGGGCAAGGCGCCGTGGACGCTGCACCACCAGCACGCCGACCACGAATGCCTGCGCCCGGCCTCCGAGTTCCAGCCGATCGTGTACCCGAAGCCGGACGGCAAGCTGACCTTCGACCGCCTGTCCTCGGTGTTCATCTCGAACACCAACCACGCGGAAGACCAGCCCGTGCACCTGACGCTGAAGAACCCGAGCGTGCCGGTGGAGGTGAACCTGGCCAAGTTCGCGGGCCCCGAGCAGCGCTACTGCCCGGCCGGCGTGTACGAGTTCGTGAAGACGGACGAAGGCAAGGATCGCCTGCAGATCAATGCGCAGAACTGCGTGCACTGCAAGACCTGCGACATCAAGGATCCCACGCAGAACATCGTGTGGGTGACGCCGGAAGGCGGCGGCGGGCCGAATTACCCGAACATGTAAGCGCTGGTCCGTCCACGTTCGTTGAACGCGTGGACGGCCGAGCCGTCCACCCTACGTAGGGTGGACGGGTTTCCCGTCCACGCGTTCAACCGCCATCGCCTCCAGTTCCCCCGCCGTCATCGGCGCCCCGAACACATAGCCCTGCCCGTAGTCGCACCCCGCCTGCACCAGCAGCCGGCGCTGCTCCTCCGTCTCCACTCCTTCCGCCACCACTTCCAGGCCCAGCTTGTGCGCCATGGCTACGATCGCCTCGACCAGCGCCGCCTCGCCGTCGGCCGCGCCGGCGGTCGCGGCGTCGACCTTCACGAAGTCGATCGCGTGGCGCTGCAGGTGCGCCAGCGAGCCGTGGCCGCTGCCGAAGTGGTCCAGCGCCACCTGCAGGCCCAGCGCGCGGTACTGGCGCAGGCGTTCCACGACTCGCTCGGTGCCGTCCAGCAGCACGTTCTCCCCGATCTCGGCGACGATGCTGCGCGGAGGAAGGCCCAGTTCCTGCAGGTAGTCGAACCAGCCCTGGTACAGCGCCGCGTCGCGCCGGAACTGCACGGGCGACTTGTTCACGCTCACCTGGAAGTCGGGCGCGATGCTGCGCTGCCAGGCCTGCACCTGGCGCGCCGCCTCGCGGAACACCCAGTCGCCGATCTCGACGATCAGGCCCGAGCTTTCGGCGAACGGGATGAATTCGGCCGGCTGCAGCAGGCCCCGGCGCGGATGGCGCCAGCGCAGCAGCGCCTCGGCCTTGCGCACGGCGCCGCTGCGGAGCGAGACGATCGGCTGGTACAGGATCTCGAACTGGCCGCCGTCCAGCGCGCGGCGCAAGTCGGCGCCGATGGCCTGGCGGCGCAGCGCGGCCTGTTGCAGGTCCGGGGTGAAATAGCAGTAGCGGTTGCGGCCGCCGTTCTTGGACGCGTACATGGCCTGGTCGGCGCTGGCCAGCAGTTCGCCCAGGTCGTGCGCATCGGCCGGGTACAGCGCGATCCCGACCGACGCCGACACCTCGGCCTGGCCGCAGGGCAGCTCGAACGGCCGCGCGAGCGCGTCGACGATGGCCTGGGCGATGCGGTCGACGTTGCCGACCCGGTCCAGCCCCGCCAGGATGAGCGTGAATTCGTCGCCGCCCAGGCGCGCCAGCGTGTCCGACGCGCGCACGCAGCCCTTGATGCGGCGCGCCGCGTCGGCCAGCAGCACGTCGCCCACCGCGTGGCCGAGGCGGTCGTTGACCTCCTTGAAGCGGTCCAGGTCGATGAACAGCAGCGCCAGGAAGGTGGCATTGCGGTCGGAGCGGTGCATTTCCTGGCGCAGGCGGTCGCGGAACATGTGGCGGTTCGGCAGGCCCGTCAATTCGTCGTAGTTGGCCTGGTGCCAGATGCGCTCGGCCGAGGCGCGTTGGCGCGTGATGTCGGTGACGAGGGCCAGCGTGCCCGTCACGCCCCCGAGCGCGTCGACGATCGGCGTGGTCGCCACGCTGGCCCACAGCACGGCGCCGTCGCTACGGATAAAGGTCAGCTCGGCGCGCGCGCCGATGCCCGCCGCGTGCGAAGGCAGCCGGCGCACGCCGTGGGCGTCGAGGCGGGCCCGCCCCTCCTCGTCCATGAAGTCGGCCAGCGGCCGGCCGAGCAGGTCCTCGATGGCGCAGCCCAGCAGCGCCGCCATGCGCGGATTCACGAAGGCGATGCGACCTTGCGCGTCGGTCTCCCAGATGCCCACGTCGGCGCAGTGGACGATGCGGCGGAAGCGTTCCTCGCTCCTGGCAAGCAGCGCCAGGCGTTCGGCCGGGTCGCCCGGCTCGATGGCGATGCGGCAGGCCTGGCCGCTGCCGTCCGCGTGCGCGGCCAGCGCCACGCTCAGCACCTCCGCGCGCCCCGTCCACGCGAGTTCCAGCGTGCACGGCAGGGGGAGGTGGCTGCCCAGCGCGGCGTGGAAGAAGGCATCGAAGCGCGTCCGGCTGCCGGGCGCCACGAAGTCGCGCAATTGCCGCCCGCTGCCCGAGCGGTCGATGCCCAGCATGCGCGCGGCCGCCACGTTGGCCCGCAGGATGCGGCCGTCGGCGCCGGCCAACAGATGGCCGCCGGGCGCCAGCAGGTGCAGCTCGTCGTAGGGATCCTGCGCGTCGCCCATCCGGTCCGCGGCCCGCCGGCCGGCCTGCACGTCCTTGTCCATTGCGCCTCGCTCGTCGTCGGTGCTGCGTTCGGAAACACGATGCGCCGACGCCCGGGCGCCCGGCAAGCGCCTCGTCGGCCTTGCACGAGGCGCTTGCCGGGCGCGCTCTAATGAGGCTGGTGGGCCCGGTTGAAGCGGCGTTCGGCGCGGCGCTGCAGTGCCTCGAAAGACAGGCTCAGCAACCAGTAGATGATGGCGGCTGCGATGTACAAGGGCAAAGGTTGGAATGTGACCGAGATCAATTCTTTGGTGACTAGCATCAGTTCCGTCATCGTGATCACGGAAACCAGCGACGTATCCTTGATCAGGCTGATCAGCGTATTGCTCATCGCGGGTACGGCGATGCGCAATGCCTGGGGCAGCACGACGTGGCCCAGGGCCTGCGGCCAGGTCAGGCCCAGGCTGAACGCGGCGCGCCACTGCCCCTGGGCGACGCCGAGGACGGCGCCGCGCAGGCTCTCCGACAGGTAGGCGCCGGAATTGAGCGACAAGGCCAGGATGCCGGCCGTGACGGGCGTGAATTCGATGCCCACGCTGGGCAACCCGTAATAGATGACGAATAGCTGCACCAGCAGCGGCGTGCCGCGGAACAGGCTGACGTAGAGCGCCGCCGGCCAGCGCAACGGCGCCCAGGGCACCACGCGCAGCACGGCGGCCGGGAAACCGAGCACCAGGCCGCCGGCCATGGCGGCCACGGCGAAGACCAGCGTATAGCCGGCCCCCTTGAGCATGGTCGGCGCCGCCTCGGCCAGCAGCGCCGTCAATTCATGGACATCCATCGCGGCCGGGAACTCCTCAGGGCGCCCGGCTGGCGTCGCTGCCGAACCACTTGAGCGATACCTGCTTCAGGCTGCCGTCCGCGCGGGCGTCGTCGAGGGCCTTGTCGATGGCGGCCAGCAGCTTCGGATTGCCCTTCTTGATTGCCACGCCCATGCGCTCGACGGCGCCCACGCGCGCGCCGGGGCGGATCGGCAACTGGGAATTCTTCAGCAGGTAGGACACCATCAGGCTGTCGTTCAGCGCGGCGTCGATGCGGCCGAATGCCAGGTCCTGCAGGTTTTCCGGCGCCGCCGGATAGCTCTTCACGTCGATGCCCGCCACGGCCTTGGCCTGCTGCTCGTAGACGCTGCCCTGGCCCACGCCGACCTTCTTCCCTTTGAGGTCGTTCAGGCTGGCGTACTCGTTGCGCTCGTTCTTGCGCACGATGAGTTGCGGCGACGAATACGTATAGGGCTGGGAAAAGTCGAACGCCTGCTGGCGGCGGGGGTTGATGCCGACCTGGCTGACGATTGCGTCGTACTTGCCGGCGCCCAGCCCGGCCAGGATCGCCGCCCATTCGGTGGTGACGAATTCCGGCTTCACGCCCAGCTTGGCGCAGACGAGCTTGGCGACATCGACGTCGTAGCCGGACAGCTGGCCCGTCTTCGCATCCTTGAAGTTGAACGGCGGATAGGTGCCCTCGAGGGCGATGCGCAGCGTGCCGCGGCTCTTGACGGTGTCGAGCAGGTCGGCGGCGTGGACGGGGAACGCCAGGCCAAGTGCCAGCAGGCCGGCGCCGGCCAGCAGGGAGCGACGCTTGCCGCCACGCGTGAGGGATACCATTTGCATGTAGTTCAACACTCCAGTCGAAGACAACACGGATCGAAGACCGCCCCGCACCGGCGCACAGCGCAGCGCAAGGCAGAAGTTGTCACCGAATAATATCAGGAGCGCATCACCAGCGCTGGCGGCCGTGCTTGCCGAAATTGTGGCCCGTGACGATCAGCGAGGTCTCGACGAGGGTGGACAGGCCCAGCAGCAGTTGCACGAGCTTGTCGTTTGGCAAGATCCAGAGTTGCCCGCTGGGCTGCTCGGCGCCGGTGGCGGCCATGATCAGGGGGGCGACCCAGCTCGCGTCCGGCTCGACGTCGAGGATCACGGCATCGTCCAGCGTCTGCATGTAGATGTCGCCGCCCACGGCCAGCTGGAAGCGCACGCCGACGCCCGTTTCCTGGGGCCGCACCAGTTCCTGCATCGTGCGGTTGTGCTCCTCGATCCAGAGTTCCACGTCCTGCGGCGTTTCCAGCGGGGTCCAGGGGACGGGACGGAAGCGTGGACGTTCGCCGTCGCGCGTGGTGGAGTTCGAGTCGGGCTTGGCGTCTTGCGTCATAGGTAAAGGGGTGCGGGAGTGAATGAGACGGCGCGTATGCTACGGCATTTTGGCGCACTCGGCCATGCCTCAGGTCGCCGGCACCAGGGTCACGAGCCGTGCCTCGACGCGGCCGGCGTCGACCAGCAGTTCGCCCGCCGCGATCGGCAGGCTGAAGCGGCGCTTGCCGGCGCTGCCCGGATTCACGTAGAGCACGCCGTCGCGCTCGGTGCAGGACGGCCGGTGCGAATGGCCGGACACGACCACGCGCACGCCGGCCGCGCGCGGCTCGATCGTCAGCGCCTTCAAGTCGTGGATCGCCAGCAGGCGCACGCCGCCGACGTCCAGCGTGTCCGTCTCGGGCAAGGCATCGGCCCAGGCGGCCGTGTCGTTGTTGCCGCGGACCACGGTCAACGGCGCGATCTGCGCCAGGCGCGCCAGGATCTCCTGGCCGCCGATGTCGCCGCCGTGGACAATGTGGTCGCTGCCGGCCAGGAAGTCGAGCGCTTCCGGACGCAGCAGGCCGTGGGTATCGGAGACGAGGCCGATGCGCAGCCGCGTCAATGCCTGCGGCCCATCTTCATCGCCGTCCAGATCGAATACAGGGCGGAGATGCCGACCAGCACGTAGATCAGGCGGGTCGCCGGGCTGCCGGCGCCGAACAGCGTGGCGACGACGTCGACATCGAACAGGCCGACCATGGCCCAGTTCAAGCCGCCGACGATCAGCAGCGCCATGGCGATATAGTCGACTGCCGACATCGATGTCGTGCCTTCGCGCACGGCAGCGCGCCGTTCCGGCAGGTGCCGGCGTTCCATCGTGGGTGCGTTCATGGTTGCCATCATGTCCTCCGTGGAAGGTTACGGGTCAGTGAACGGGGCGAACCGGAACCGCGGTCCGCCGGCCGTCACGTAAAGATAGCAAAAACGCGGGGAGGCGCGCGCCGCCATGGGACGGCGCCGGCCCCTTTCCCCTTTTCCGCTCAGCCTTGCCAGGTACGGTTCAATCCCGTATCCGCATGGATCCAGCCGCCCTTCGGACCGGAACGGTAATAGAAGCCGACGCCGCCCTTGCGGAAGCTCTTCACCAGGCCGCCCAGCACTTCCTCGGTCAGGCCGGCGATGCGCACGTCGGCCGCCTTGCCGGACATGTGCAGCGACTGGCGCGCAGCCGGCACGCCCTGCTCGCGCAGGCGGGCATTCGAGGCCGGCGTGCGGTAGCCGGACAGGATCTCGAGCGGATGCTCCAGGCCGTAGCGGGCCACGAAGGCTTGCGACGCCCACAGCGTCTCGAACAGCTTCGGATCGATGGGGATCGACGCCTTGCCGTTCACGTCGCGCAGGATGTGGCACAGCTCCTGGTAGGCCGAATCGATGATCTCGCCGTCCTTCCAGTACAGCACCTTGGTACGCTCGCCGCTGGCCGGACGGATGACGGACAGCGTGCGCGGCTTGACCCAGAAGTCGAGGTCGACCACCTGGGCGTCGAACAGATCGGGAGGCGGTTCCAGCTCGGTGCTGGACTGGGCTGCGGCGCGGGCGCGCGCATCGAGCAGCGGCACGGCGACCAGCCCGGCGGCGGTCAGACGCAAGCCCTTGTGAAGGAAATCTCTACGGGAAGCCATAAGTTACTCATCGTTGCAACCTGCTTACTATAACGCAAGCAATAACAGGAAAAAAGATGAGCACACATTACAGATGCGCGCGACAGCGGTCCGCACAACAGAGGCTGCCGCAAAAGGTGCAGGGCAAGGCGCGGCGCTGAAGACAGTGCGAGTGCACGGCGAGGCGCCGCAACGCTGCCATGCGCCTTTTGCGACAGCCTGAATAGCGCGGAACCGCGAACGATGCGCGGGTCAGCCAGTGCACTTGCAAAAGCGTTTATTGGCGGGCGCCGCGCAGGCATCGACCTGCTTCCAGAGGAAATCGCATTCCATGCCGAAGCAGGCCTTGTCCTTGCCCGCATTGATATAGCCGAGGCGTTCGAAGAAGGGGCTGGAGGAACTGGGCGCGTGCATATGCAGCTTGCTGATGTTCCAGGCGCGCGCCTGGGCCTCGACGGCATCCAGCAGCAGGCGGCCGACGCCGTTCTTGACCTGGTCCGGGCGCACGTAGCACAGCGCCAGCTTGCCGGCCTGGTTCACGAGCGCGAGGCCCACCAGTTCGCGCCCTTCGCCATCGCCCATCTCGGCCACGACGGCGTAGTTCGCGGGCGAGGAAAACCAGCCCAGGACGTTCTGCGGGGTCTTGTTGCCGAGCCAGGCCTGCAGGATCTCGGGCCGGCCGCCGTGGTCTTGCTCGCAACCTTCCTCGATCGAGCGGCGCAGCAGCGTGCACGCGTCGGTTGCGTCGGAAGGTCGTGCCTGGCGAATGTCGATACCCATGATCTAGCGCTGGAAAAACGTCGATGCAATAAGAAAGCCGTGCGAAGGCCGGACTATAACGCAATCCCGGGATCTCTGCTGTCCAGGTATGCATTCCGGATTTGGTTGTAAGCATATGATGAAAATGTACTTTTGTTTTGCCATTTATTAACGGATCATGCCCCCGTTACCATTGCACCTCCCCGAGGAAGAACAACATGACCCCGACCACCTCCCCGCTGCGCCGCCTGCTGCTGGCGCTGGCCCTGGGCAGCGCCATCCTGCCGGCCGTGCAGGCGCGCGCCGCCCAGACCGAGCTGCTGAACGTGTCCTACGACGTGGCACGCGAGCTGTACAAGGATGCCAACCCCGCCTTCATCGCCGAATGGAAGAAGACGACCGGCGAGGACATCGTCATCAAGCAGTCGCACGGCGGCTCCAGCAAGCAGGCGCGCGCCGTCGCCGACGGCCTGCAGGCCTCGGTCGTGACGATGAACCAGGCCAACGACATCGACATGCTGGCCGACCGCGGTCTCGTCGCCAAGGACTGGGCCAAGAAGTTCCCGAACAACGCGGCGCCCTATTACTCGACCATGGTGTTCCTGGTCCGCAAGGGCAATCCGAAGCAGATCCGCGACTGGGCCGACCTGGCCAAGCCGGGCGTGAAGGTCGTGATCCCGAATCCGAAGACCGCCGGCAACGGCCGCTACACCTACCTGGCCGCCTGGGGCGCCGTCGTCAAGAAGGGCGGCACCGAAGCGCAGGCGCGCGACCTGGTCGGCCGCATCTTCAAGAACGTGCCCGTGCTGGACGGCGGCGGCCGCGCGGCCACCACGACCTTCACCCAGCGCCAGATCGGCGACGCCCTCGTCACCTTCGAAAACGAAGTGAACCTGGTGCGTGCCGAATTCGGCAACGACTTCGAGGTCGTCTACCCGAGCATTTCCGTGCTGGCCGAATCGCCGGTGGCCGTCGTCGACAAGGTCGTGGACCGCAACGGTACCCGCAAGCAGGCCACCGCCTACCTGAACTTCCTGTATTCGGAAACGGGCCAGGCGATCGGCGCCAAGCACTATATGCGCGTGCGCAACGAGAAAGTGATGAAGCAGTTCGCCGCCAACTACAAACCGATCCAGCTGTTTACCGTCGACGACGTGTTCGGCGGCTGGCGCGCGGCGCAGAAACGCCACTTCGACGATGGCGGCGAATTCGACAAGATCTACCAGTCGAAATAATCCCGATAAATACTCGGCAAGGAATTGGCTGGATAGATATACAGTTCCGGCACCGATAAAGCATTTTATGCTGTACAAATATACAGCCGGGAACGCAGATAACGATTGCTGAGTGGTTTTTTAACGAACATAAATTGCTCATCAATTAAATTTCCGTTCGAAAATAAGGCCTTGCGACAACGCGAGGCCTTTTTTTCTTGTAGAATCTTGCCGTTGATCTTGATTTCCTTTGAGAGACATTGATATATGTCATTCATTGGCGCAAGACCAATAAAATTTCGCTATTTAGCGCGACGCTAATAGCTGGCTTGACGTTTTGATGCTCCGCCGCCAATCGGCGCCCGACCATTAACCCGTACCTACACGATACCCATGATCAAAAAATTCCTCGCCGCCGTGCTGATGACGCTTTCCAGTGCGGCCGCCCTCGCCGTGCCGTTCGGATCGCAATCGGTGCTGGTGGTGGAAGACGATACCGGCAAGGTGTTGTTCGAAAAGAACGCCGACAATGTCGTGCCCATCGCTTCCCTGACCAAGCTCATGACCGCCATGGTGGTGCTCGACGCCCACCAGGACATGAACGAGATGATCGAAATCGACAAGAGCGACGTCGACATGCTCAAGCACAGCAGCTCGCGCGTCCCGGTCGGCTCGACCATCCCGCGCCGCGACGTGCTGCAGCTGGCACTGATGTCCTCGGACAACCGCGCCGCGGCCGCCCTGGGCCGCACCTATCCGGGCGGCATGCCGGCCTTCACGGCGGCCGTCAAGCGCAAGATCGCCGCGCTGGGCATGCACCAGACCGTGATCGAGGAACCGACCGGCCTCAGCCCGCATAACCGTTCGACCGCCGCCGACCTCGTCAAGATGGCGACCGCCGCCTCGAACTACGCCGAGATCACCCGCATCACCACCTCGTCGGACCACATGGTCAACATCAAGGGCCGCGAGATCGAGTACCACAACACCAACCGCCTGGTCGGCGCCAAGGGCTGGGACATCGGCCTGTCGAAGACCGGCTACACGCAGGAAGCGGGCCGCTGCCTGATCATGCGCATCAAGGCTGCCGGCAAGAACGCGACCTTGGTGCTGCTCAACGCCGGCGCCTCGTCGGTGCGCATGCTGGACGCGCTGAACATCCGCCGCCACGTGCTGGGCGACACCATCCCGACCGCGACGGCCGCCACCAAGGCGCCGCGCATCAAGGCGACCGCCGGCGGCGTGCGCGTCAAGGCCTCGGCCCGCAGCGCGCGCAAGAAGGCCGTGGTACGCCACCGCAAGCACCGCTGATCGGCGCCCAGGCGTCGTCGCGACAAGGCCGGGACGGGCAACCGTTCCGGCTTTTTGTTTATGATGACGGCTTTGCCATTCCCGCTGACTCCATGAAACGCCATCGTCTCCTCGCCATCGGCGCCGTCATCCTGGCCCTGCTGGCCGCCTCCGTCTACGCCAGCCCGTACTGGCAACTGCGCCAGCTGCGCGCCGCCGTCGAGCGCCACGACGCCGATGCCGTCTCGGCCCACGTCGACTTCCCGGCCCTGCGCGACAGCGTCAAGGGCCAGCTGATGGCATCGGTCAGCAAGGATCTGGCGGCCGATACGAGCACGAACCCGCTGGCGGGCCTGGGCAAGTCGCTGGCCCTCGCCTTCCTGAATCCGATGGTCGACGCGCTGGTGTCGCCGGCGGGCGTCATCGCAATGATGGAAAACGGCAAGGTCAACCTGGCCAAGCGCCGCGGGGCGGACGATGCGCAGCCGCAGCGCGACGAACACGGCAAGCCGGAATACGCTGCGGCCTACCGCGGCTGGAACCGGTTCGCGCTGACGTGGAAGGGGTCGGAAGGCGGCCTCGTCTTCACGCGCCACGGGCTGTGGGGCTGGAAACTGTCGGCGATCGAACTGGGGCGCTAACGCGTCGCCCCGGCGCAGCCGGGGCACAAGCTCATCGCTCGGCCCGCGAATAAAATCGGGCCCCGGCCTGCGCCGGGGCGACAAGCGCTCAGCGCTCGATCATGCCCCGCAAGCCGCTGGCCCGGTGCGTGCGGCGCAGGATGGCGTCGCCGAGCACGGAAGGGGTCGGGGTCGTCAGCGTGAACATGCGGCTGGCGCGGGTGATGCCCGTGTAGACCAGTTCGCGCGCCAGCACCGCCCCGCCCTCCTTGGGCAACGCCAGCACCGTGTGCGCGAATTCCGAGCCCTGCGATTTGTGGACCGTCATCGCGAACCCCGTCTCGACGTGGCGCAGGCGCGTGGCCAGCACGCTGCGCACCTCGTCGCCTTCGAGGAAGTAGACGCGCAGCGAACCGGGACGGTCCGGGTCGGCCAGCGTCAGGCCGATGTCGCCGTTGAAGACGCGGGTGCCGTAGTCGTTGCGCGTCACCATGACGGGACGGCCCACATACCATTCGCCTGAACGGGAGATCAAGCCGGCGTGGTCCAGGCGTCCCTCGATGGCCGTGTTCAGGCCTTCGACGCCCCACTCGCCTTCGCGCAGCGCGCACAGGATGCGGAATTGCTCGAACTGCTGCAGCACGCCGCGCACCCAGTCCTCGTGCGCGCCCCGCGGGCCCGCCTTCAGCAGTTCCAGGTAGGGGCGGTAGCCGTCGCCGGCCAGCTGCAGCAGGTGGTGCTGGTGCGCGTGCTCGATCCAGCGCAGCGCATCCGCGTCGGCCTCGTCGCGCAGCACGGCCATGGTCCCATCGACGTCGCCGCCGTTGACGGCCAGCGCCAGCCGGCCGATCGGGCCGCCGAAGCGGCGGCTGTGGCGCAGCATCACGGTCTGCTGGGCCAGCGGGCCGCCCGCGCCGGCATACGCGTCCGGAATGGCCTCGCCGCTGGCTGCCTGCACGTAGTCCAGCGTGGCGCCGTCGTAGTTGCCGGCCTGGGCGTCGTGGCACAGATCGCCCAGCACGGCGCCCGCCTCCACCGAGGCCAGCTGGTCCTTGTCGCCCAGCAGGATCAGCGTCGCCTCGGGCGGCAACGCGTCCAGCAGCGCGGCCATCATCTCCAGGTGCACCATCGAGGCTTCGTCGACGATCAGCACGTCGACGTCGAGCGGATTGCCGCGGTGGTGGGCGAACGCGCGCGTGTCGGGGCGCGCGCCCAGCAGGCTGTGCAGCGTGCGCGCCGCGCCCATGCGCGCCGTCAGCTCGCGCAGCGGCAGCGCCCCGCCGACGCGGTCGGCCAGCTCGGTCAGCGCCTTGTCGATCGACTGCTTCAGGCGCGCGGCCGCCTTGCCGGTGGGCGCCGCGAGGGCGATGCGCTGGCGGCCGGCATCGGGCGCCGTCGCGAACAGCAGCGCCAGCAGGCGCGCCACCGTATAGGTCTTGCCGGTGCCGGGGCCGCCCGTGATGATGGCGATCGACCCGCGCAGCGCGATGGCGCAGGCCAGCTTCTGCCAGTCGGGCCTGGGCTGCTGGTCGGACGCGCGCGGCGACGTGAACAGCACGTCGAGCCAGGTGCGCACCGGCGCCGGGTCGACGGCGCGGCGCGCCAGCGCCCGTTCGCGCACGCTGGCCGCGACCAGCGTCTCGTCGCGCCAGTAGCGGCGCAGGTACAGGCGCGCGCCGTCCAGCACGAGCGGCTGGCCGTAGTCCAGGTCGCCGACGCGCCAGACCTGCTCCACGTTGGACAGTTGCGCGATCCAGCCCTTGGCGCCCTTGGGCAGCGGCTTGGCGGCCTTGGCCAGCGCCTTCCAGTCCTCGTCGGCCCAGCCCAGCAGCGTGGCCGGCTCGCTGGCAAGGTCGTCCAGCAGCAGGCAGCTGTGGCCACGCCCTTCCAGTTCGGACAGCACCAGGGACGCCAGCAGCAACGGCATGGGGGCGGCGCCCAAGCTGGCGACGAAACGGGAAAAGGCGCCGGACAGGCGGCGCAATTCTCCCGCCTCGGTCAGGCGCTCGACCTCGTGCCAGAACGCCGGGTGTGCTTCTTCAATCTTCATGGTGTCGTCCATCGCCCAGCAGGCGATCCAGTCCGTCGAGCAGTTCCAGGTCGGGCTCGATCAGGTAGCAGCCGTGCGTGGCCGGGTTGGCGATCCCGCGCAGGAACAGGAACACGGCGCCGCCCAGCTGCTCCTCGGGCGCGTAGTCCTCGCCCAGGCGCGCGCGCAGCAGGCGGTGCAGCGCCAGCAGGTAGATCGCGCCCTGGATGTCGTAGCGGTGCTCGGCCATGCCGGCCGCCATCGCCGTGCGCGTGTACGCCGCGTCGCCCGGACCCAGCGCGTTCGACTTGTAGTCGAGCACCCAGTAGCGCCCCTCGTGCTCGAACACGAGATCGGTAAATCCCTTGAGCATGCCGTGCAGCTGGCGCTCGGGCAGCGTGGGGCGCGCCACGTTGCCCAGCAGCCGGCGCCGGCACAGGCGGTCCAGGGCGCCGACGTCGAGCTGGCGGCTGGGGAACCAGAATTCCATCTCGGGCAGCGGCGCGGCGATGTCGGCCAGCGCGGCCTGGAACGGCGGCAGGCGCGTCGTCGCGATCATCCTCAGCCAGGCCAGCGCATCGTCCAGGCGGTTGCCCCAGCCGGCGCGCCCGATACGTTGCGCCAGGCGTTCCTGGAAGCCTTCGTCGTCGACCATGGAAAAACCTTCCTGCGCCATCCATTCGAGCTGCTCGTGCAGGAAGTTGCCGGGCGTGGAGCCGCGCGGAAAACGGTGCCAAGGCGGATGCCACGGCGCGTCCTCGGCGCGTACCGGCTCCACCGTGCCCGGCTCCGCTTCTTCCATCAGGTTCTCGTCCTGGGCGCGCGTGGGCGGCGCCACCGTGTGGCGGGTGAGCGAGGTGAACGAGCCCACCGCCCAGTTGCGCTCGAAGCGGCCGTCGAAATGGGCGGCGTCCACCAGTTCGGGGCGCACGTCGGCGCGCCGCAGCACGGTGATGCCTCCCGGCTCGTCCAGCGTGCGCAGCTCGATGCCGGCCGCGTCGCCGCGCAGCCGCTCCCAGTGCGCGCCCATGTCGGCGGCCGCCACCGGTTCGCCCCCCGCGAGCAGGTAGCCCAGCGCGGAGTCGTGCAGGCGGTTCTCGCCCTTCCTGCGGCCCGCCACGGCGGCCACGCCCAGCCACAGGAAGTGGCGCGCGCGCGTCAGCGCCACGTACAGCAGGCGCAGGTCTTCCTCCAGGCGCGCCCGGTCGACGGCTTCCAGTGCCGCGTCGGACAGGCCCAGGTCGATGCGGCGCTCGCCCTCGTCCACGTATTCGAAGAAGGCGCGGTTGCGTTTATCCGTCTTCCGCGCCGTGACAGCGAACGGCAGGTACACGAGCGGGTACTCGAGGCCCTTCGACTTGTGCACGGTGACGACCTTGACCAGCTCCGCGTCGCTTTCCAGGCGCAGCACGCGCTCGTCGCCGCTCGCCCCCATGCCCTCGATCTGTTCGGCGAACCAGCGGATCAGCGCCTGTTCGCCGTCGAGTTCGCGGCTGGCTTCCTGCAGCAGCTCCGCCAGGTGCAGCAGATTGGTCAGCTTGCGCTCGCCGCCCGTCTGCCGCAGCAGCGTCGACGGCAGGCCCAGCTCGTGGATGAAGCGGCGCAGCATGGCCAGCACGCCCTGGCGCTGCCAGGCCTGGTGCAGGGCCTTCAACTGCTCGACCCTTGCCTCCCAGGCCAGCTCGTCGCTCGACAGGCGCGCCAGCTCGCCCAGCGGCAGCGCGCAGGTGGCGGTGGCGAACGCCGCGCGCGCCAGGCCGCCGTCGAGCGGATTCGCCACGGCCTGCAGCCAGCGCAGCACGTCGCGCGCTTCCTCGCTCTCGACCACCGAGTCCTGGTCGGACAGGTAGACGCTGGCCACGCGCCGGCGCACCAGCGCGCGCCGGATCGCCCCCGCCTCGCGGCGGTCGCGCACGAGGATCGCGATATCGGCCGGCATCAGGCGCTTGAAGTTCCCTTCATCGTCCGCGAAACCGACGCGCTCGTCGTTCAGCAGTTCGACGATGTGCTCGGCGCAGTGCTGGGCGAAGAATTCGCGGTAGTCCTCGGCCTTGAGGTCGTCGCGCTCCGTCATGCCGATGGCCAGGGCCTGGTAGGCGCCTTCGACGCCCACGAGCTGCTGGCGCCGTCCCGCCGCGTCGACGGGTTCGAACGGCAGCGGGTTCTCGCCATCCTTGCGGAAACGGAAGGCGCCCGCCGCATAGCCACCCTCGGCGTAGTCGAACAGGCGGTTGACGGCCGCCACCAGCTGCTTCGTCGAACGGTAGTTGGTGCCGAGCTGGTAGTGGCGACCCGTCGTCGCGCGCCGCGCCGACAGGTAGCTGTGGATGTCGGCGCCGCGGAAACCGTAGATCGACTGCTTCGGGTCGCCGATCAGGAACAGCCCGCGTCCCCCATCGTTGTCGGCCACGCGGTACAGCAGGTCGAAGATGCGGTACTGCTCGGGCGAGGTGTCCTGGAATTCGTCGACCATCGCCACCGGGAACTGCTCCACGATGCGGCGCCGCAGCGCCTCGCCGTTGGGTCCTTCCAGCGCCGTCTTCAGCCGCGCGAGCATGTCGGCGAAGCCGAACTGGCGGTTGCGGCGCTTCAGTTCCACCATGCGCCGCGCGATATTGCAGGCGGCGTGGCGCAGCAGCTGGTGCTTCAGCGGTTCGATCGCGTCGAGCGCGGCGCGCAGGCTGGCCGTATGCTCGAAGCATTCGGGCACGGCGGCGTCGAAGTCCTTGCCGTAGGCGTCGATGATGCCGTCCGGCGTCAGGCGACGCCAGGCCGTGTCGGTCAGGTCCGGCTCCGCCAGCGCGGGATCGGCGGCCCAGCGCCGCAGCGCCTCGAACCACTTCACCAGGGTGTCGGGGCGCATCTTGGTGCCGTTGAAGGCTTTCGGATGGGCGCCGCGCTGGGCATCGATCCACGCTTCCATCGCGTCGGCCCGTTCGGCCCAGCCTTCCTTGACGCGCGCCAGTTCGGCCTGGCGCCGCGCCTCGATGCGCGCCACCAGCTTGCCGAGCGGCTCCATGCCGCCCGGACCGCCCTCCTCGTCCAGGCAGTCGGGCCCCAGCAGCTCGGCGCGCTGCACCAGCTCGCGCACGCCGTGTTTCATCGCCTCCACGTCCGGCCAGGCGCCCAGCAGCGCCGCCAGCAGCCGGCCGCCCAGCGGGTACACGTGCTGGCGCCAGTAGTCGTGGGCCGCGTCCTCGAACAGGCCGCGCTCGTCGCTGACCAGTTCCTCGTCGAACAGGCTGCCGCTGTCGAACGCGTGCTCGCGCAGCATGCGCTGGCACCAGGCGTCGATGGTGAAGATGGCCGCCTCGTCCATCGTCTCGGCGGCCAGCACGAGGCGGTGCGCGGCGACCAGGCGCTGGGCCTCGTCCGTGTAGCTGTCGGCCAGCGCTTCCAGGTAGGGATCGTCGAAGAATTCCTCGCCGCGGAAGAAGGCCGCGGCCTGCACGAGGCGCTCGCGCACGCGGTTCGACAGCTCGCGCGTGGCGGCGCGCGTGAAGGTCATCACGAGGATTTCCGGCGGCAGCAAGGGACGCGCGTAGCCGTCCGCGCCGCCATGGCCCAGCACCAGGCGCAGGTACAGGGCGGCGATCGTCCAGGTCTTGCCCGTGCCGGCGCTGGCTTCGATCAGGCGCGAGCCGTGCAGGGGGAACGTCAGGGCGTCCAGCAGCTGGCTCATGCCGCACCTCCGTCCGCGCCGCCGTCGAAGCGGGTGACGCTCACCCCTTCCTGCAGCCAGTCGTGCAGGGGGCCATACAGCGCGCGGGCGACGGCCGGCCAGTCGCCGGCGGCGCGCAGCAGGTCGAATTCCGGCCACAGGCGCGCCAGGCACGGATCGGCCACCTCGCCGTCGATCTCGAAGCCGCCGTCATAGGCTTCGCGCGCATCGCCGCCCGACAGTTCGGCGAGCGCCGTCTTGCAGGCCACGGCCAGCGGACGGTCCAGGTTGGCGCGCCACAGCCGCGCCAGTTCCTCCAGGCGGGCCAGCGCCATGTCCTGGGCGATGGGCGCCATCTCGACCATGCCGTCGCGCGCCACCAGGTGGCCCGTGACGCCCGCGCCCATGGCGGACGCGGCCAGCTGGCGCAGCCACGGCGCGATCAATTTGTCGCCGCGGGGCGCGCCCTTGCGGTCCAGCACCTTCGACGAGATCTGCACCAGCCACACGGTCGATGTGCCGTCCGTGCGCAGGCGGTCGATCCAGTCGTCCAGGCGGATGTCGCCCAGCTGCAGGTCCACTGCGAGCTTCGGCGCCGCCTGCGGAAAGCGGGCGCCCAGCGCTAGCCAGGCGCGGCGCACGGGCACGAGCTCCTCGACCAGTTGC
The DNA here is from genome assembly GCF_030412015.1 of Massilia sp. YIM B02763. Taxonomy (GTDB): domain Bacteria; phylum Pseudomonadota; class Gammaproteobacteria; order Burkholderiales; family Burkholderiaceae_D; genus Telluria. The sequence goes on from NZ_JASNRD010000001.1 coordinate 514,123, forward strand.
TGCTGCCACTGGCGGCCGACCAGGCCGATGGGCAGCACGCCTTCGCGCGCCACCCGTTCGGCGCGCGCTTCCAGCACCTGGCGCACCTCGTGCTCCGGCTCGGGCATGCCGCTGTCGTCGAGCAGCGTGTCTTCCAGGAAGTAGCGGTCGAGCGCGTTCAGCGCGAACGGTTCCTCGTCCTCGCCCACCACTTCCAGGTCGTTGAAGTTCACGGCCAGGCGGCGCCGGAAGAAGTAGCGCGCCGGCTGCTTCAGGAAGGACGCCAGCTCGCCCAGCTTGAGGCTGTATTGGGGATCGAGTTCGTAGGGCGGCAGCACGTCGGCCCGCGGCGCCATGTCCGCATCCGCATCCACATCCACATCGGCCCCGGCCTCGCTCATGTGGTGCGCCGAGCGCCATTCGCCCGCGTAGGTCAGCAGGCCGCCGCGCTCGAAATAGCGGCGCGAGAACGGCTGCAGGGCGTGCACGGTCGTCAGCGCGTCCGGATCGAGGTCCCAGCCGGCATTCAGGTAGTCGCGCAGCTGCGCCACCAGCACGGACGCCGGCTGCTCCGTGTTGTCGCGCACGTTCCTGCCGACCCAGCTCACGTACAGCTTGTCGCGCGCGGCCAGCAGCGCTTCCAGCATCAGGTAGCGGTCGTCGTCGCGGCGCGAGCGGTCGCCCGGGCGCTGCAGGCCCGGCAGCGCGAGCAGGTCGAAGTCCGCCTGCTGGGCGCGGCGCGGGAAGTCGCCGTCGTTCATGCCGAGCAGGCACACGACGCGGAACGGCACGGCGCGCATCGGCATCAGCGTGCAGAAGGTGACGCCGCCGGACACGAACTGGTGCGTCAGCGCGGGCTGGTCCAGTTCGTTCATCCACGCCTCGCGCATCACGGCCAGCGGCACGGGCTCGTCGAACAGCGCGTTCTCGCAGATCTCCAGCCAGCACTGCAGCGCTTCCTCGAGCTGGTTCAGCGTGATGCGGTCGGCCTCGTCGGCCGCGCGGAAGAAGCGCGCCATCAGCGCCCGCGCCCGTTCGCCCCATTCCAGCGGACGCAGGTTCGCGTCCAGCAGCTCGCGCCAGGCCAGCAGCGACTCGACCAGCTCGGCCAGCGAACCGGCCAGCGCCGCATCCAGGCCGCCCACTTCCGCATACGGCTCGATGTCGCGGAAGCTCGGGCCGGCGCCCGTGGCATAGCCCAGCAGCATGCGGCGGATGCCGAACAGCCAGGAATTCTGCTCGCCCGCCGACCCCAGTCCCAGGCCGGCGCGGTGGCGCTGGTCCAGGCCCCAGCGCACGCTGGCGCCCTCGATCCAGTGGCCCAGGATGGGCAGGTCGTCCTCGGACAGGCCGAAGCGTGCCGCCAGCGCCGGCACGTCGAGCAGGTCGCGCACCTCGCTCTGGCGGCAGCGCTGCTGCGGCAGGCGCAGCAGCCACTCCAGGGCCACCAGCAGCGGATTGACGCTGCGGTCCTTGGTGTCGCCGATCTCGAACGGGATATACCGCGGGTCGCTGCGCTTGTGCTGGTCGAACACGGCGTGGATCGCGGCCGAGAAGGTGGCGATGTCGGGCACCATCACGACCACGTCGCGGGGTCGCAGCGGTTCCGGTCCGAATTGCCCCGTCTCGTCGGCGAACCAGGACAGCAGCTGGTCGTGCAATACCTCCACCTCGCGCTGGGCGCTGTGGGCGATGTGGAATTCGATCGTACGGTCCGCCGGGTCGGGCGGCACGTGCGGATGCTCGGCCAGCGGCAGCAGGTCGCGGATCGCCGCCTGGGCCTGGGCCAGCAGCGTCTCGCCCTCCTCGTCGCCGAACAGGTCGACGCGCAGGTTGCCGAAGCGCGCGCCGTGGTCGCTGTCGAATTCGTCCAGCATGCGCACGAAGTCGCGCCCCTGGCGGCCCCAGCTCGCCAGCAGCGGATGGCTGTGCGCATGCAGTTCCTCGATCGGCACGGAGGACAGGTCGCGGCCGTCGCGCGGCGCCTGGCGTTTATAGGCCGCCTTGAGCAGGTCGCGCCCTTCGATGATGTCGCCCCAGTAGAAGCGGCAAGGGTTCGGCACGGCCAGCAGCACCTGCGTGTGGCGCGACAGGCCCGCCATCGCCTGGATGGTCTGGTAGGGCAGCGTCGACATGCCGAACAGGACCACGCGGCGCGGCAGGCGCAGCACGGGCGGACGGTCGTCCTCCACGGCGGCCATGAATTGCTGGTGGATCGTGGCGCGGCCGGACCAGCGCCGCTCCGGCGGCAGGCTCTCGTGGATCTCGCGCCAGAGTTGCGCCTGCCAGCACTGGTCCGGGGTCAGCTGGACCGGTTCGCCGCCCGGGCGCTGCAGCTGGTCGCGCCCCTCGGCCCAGTCGGTCAGCCAGTCGGCGCGGTAGACCTGGTACTGGTCGTACAGGTCGGCCAGGCGTTCGGCCAGCTGCAGGCGGCGCTCCGGGTCGCCGTCCGACAGGAAATGGCGCAGCGGTTCGAATTTTTCCTTCTGCAGCAGCTCGGGCAGCAGGCGCATCAGGCGCCAGGTCAGCGCATCCTTGTCGAACGGCGAGCGGCGCGGCACCCGCTCCGGCCCCAGCATGCCGCGGTAGGCCTGCCACAGGAACCGTGCCGGCAGCGCGACTCGGGTGGCCGCGCACACGCCCAGCTCCTCGGCCAGCGCGATCTTGAGCCATTCCGCCACGCCGTTCGACTGCACCAGGATCAGCTCTTCCTCCAGCGGGCCGAGCGGATGGTTGCGCAGCCAGTCGAAGACGGCGGCGCGCAGCAATTCCATCTGGTTGCCGTGCAGGATGAGGAGACCGGGGGTGATCGGGGATGGCATGGGGTCTGCTGAAGGATTCGGCTGAAGAGTTGTACTTCCAAGGGATGCCGGCAGCATACACCGCATGGCCCGCCATTGGTAGAGCTGAAAGCCATTCCGCCAACACGTCGGCCGGGGCATGAGGCGTGGTCATTTCTTCACATTTGCTACCATGGCAGCATCGCCAAGCACGGCAATGAGGAAACGACATGCACGATCAGGAACACAAGGACCACGCCGCCCTGGCGGATCCGGGCCAGGACCCGCACGGCTGGCTGGAAGACATCGCCGGGGAACAAGCGCTCGACTGGGTCCGCGAACGCAACGGCGCCAGCGAAGCGGAGCTGACGGCGCGCGCCGGTTACGCCCCGCTGCGCGCGCGCCTGAAGACCATCCTGGACGCGAAGGAGCGCATTCCCTGGGTCGGCTACCACGCCGGCTTCTACTACAACTTCTGGCGCGACGCCGAGCACGAGCGCGGCCTGTGGCGCCGCACGACGCTGGACGAATACCGCAAGCCGGAACCGGCCTGGGAGACGGTGCTCGACCTGGACGCGCTGGCGCGCGCGGAGAACGAGAACTGGGTCTGGGCCGGCAGCGTCAAGCTCAAGCCCCGCGGCGACCGCTGCCTCGTGTCGCTGTCGCGCGGCGGCGGCGATGCCCACGTGGTGCGGGAATTCGACCTGGCCGGCAAGTCCTTCGTCGCGGACGGCTTCGTCCTGCCGGAAGCGAAGTCCAGCGTCGGCTGGATCGATGCCGACACGCTGTTCGTCGCCACCGACTTCGGTCCGGAATCGATGACCAGCTCGGGCTATCCGCGCATCGTCAAGGAATGGAAGCGCGGCACGCCGCTGGAGGAAGCCGCCACCGTGTACGAAGCGCTGCCGGACGACCTGTCCGCGTCGGCCTGGAAGGATTTCGCGCCCGGCTTCGAGCGCCAGTTCGTCAACCGCCAGATCGACTTCTACAGCAGCGAACTGTTCCTGCGCGAAGAAGGCCGGCTCGTGCCCATCCCGAAGCCGCTGGACGCCAACGCCTTCACCGTGCGCGGCGAGATCGTCATCGAGCTGCGTTCGGACTGGGACGCGGGCGACCGCACCTGGCCGCAGGGCGCCCTGCTGGCGATGGATTTCGCGCGCTACATGGCGGGCGAGACGGCGTTCGAGGCGCTGTTCCTGCCCACGCCCACGACCTCGCTGGACGGCGTCGCCGCGACCAGGAACGCCGTGCTGCTGACCATCCTGGACAACGTCAAGAACCGCGTCGTCGAGCTGCGCAACGAGAATGGCCGCTGGATCCGCCGCGACGTCGACGCGCCGAAGATGGGCGCGCTGGAAGTCGACAGCGTCGACGAGATCGAATCGGACGACTACTTCCTCACCGTCACCGACTTCCTGACCCCGACCAGCACCTACCTGGCCCACGTCGGCAACGACCGGCGCGAACTGCTGAAATCGATGCCGGCGTTCTTCGACGCGTCGCCGTATACGGTGAACCAGTTCGCCGCCAAGTCGGCGGACGGCACCTACGTCCCGTATTTTGTCGTGATGCGCAAGGACGTCGAGTGGAACGGCGGGAATCCGACGCTGCTGTACGGCTATGGCGGCTTCGAGGTGTCGCTGAAACCCTTCTACAGCGGCATCACGGGCGAAGCCTGGCTGGCCCAGGGCGGCGCCTACGTGCTGGCGAACATCCGCGGCGGCGGCGAATTCGGCCCGCGCTGGCACCAGGCCGCGCTGAAGGAGCAGCGCCAGAAGGCCTTCGACGACTTCCTGGCCGTGGCCCAGGACCTGATCCGGCGCCGCCTGACCAGCCCGCGCCACCTGGGCATCATGGGCGGCAGCAACGGCGGCCTGCTCGTCGGCGCCGCGCTGACCCAGCGCCCGGAACTGTTCAATGCCGTCGTGTGCCAGGTACCCCTGCTCGACATGCGCCGCTACCACCAGCTGCTGGCCGGCGCGTCCTGGATGGGCGAGTACGGCGACCCGGACGATCCGGCCCAGTGGGCGGCGATCGGGAAGTACTCGCCCTACCACAACGTGTCGCCGGGCAAGCAGTATCCGCGCGTGCTGTTCACGACATCGACGCGCGACGACCGCGTCCACCCCGGCCACGCACGCAAGATGGCGGCGCTGATGGGCGCGCAGGGTCACGACGTGCTCTACTGGGAAAACACGGAAGGCGGCCACGCCGGCGCAGCAAACAATGAACAAACGGCAACGATGTATGCGTTGACGTACACATTCTTGCTGCAGCAATTGAAGTGATGACAACCTAATACGTTGTAGGCAAGCCGGTTCGGCAAGCAAAGTCGGAACCGGCGATCCTTTCTTTTGATAGGGATCAAACCCTAAAACCCCTGTTTTAGGGGACCGCTCCTAGGGAGTTCCGGTCGGAACTAGCAGGGTTGCTAGGTCGCTAGATGAATGATGCATGGAATACTTGTTTCCCACACATCTTTCCCTGGAGGATCGGCGATGGCTAATGATTTCGTTACCGAAGCAAGCCTGCGTGAACCGGCTGCAGGCACTGTGCTCAAACCGGCGTCGCTGGCCTTGTCCGTCGGCGACCTGAAGAAATACCGGATCAGCAAGCGCGAAAGCCAGGAAAAATTCTGGGGCCGCTTCGGCGTGACCCAGTCGAGCGGGAGCCGCTTCGAGACGGGCCTCGCGATTCCGGCCCCCGTTGCCCTGTTGTTGAAGCTTTACGTCAACGGCAAGCTCAACGATGGTGATCTTCTGGGGTAATGAGGCCAAGAGAAATGGCCCGCACGACCGCCTGTTGCCGGGTGTTGACGTTGAACTTCTGCCGGATATTACCCATGTGGAAGTTCACCGTCGCCTCGGAACAGCCGGTGATCTTTGAAATTTCCCACGACGACTTGCCCACCATGACCCAGTTGAGCACTTCGAGCTCGCGCGGGGTCAGCTTCGGCGCCGCCTCCTGCGCCACTGGCGGGCAGAACCGCACCGCGGACGCGAACGCGTAATCGCGCACCAGGGCCAGGTCGGCCAGCATCCCCGTGACTTCCCGTACGTACCCCGCATCCGGCGCCGCATCGCTGGCGAAGGACAACAGGCCGAACTCGCCGTTCGGGCCATGGATCGGGAACGTCACGCCCGCGCGCAAGCCGTATCCGCAGGCATCGTCGTACAGCGCCCGCTGGGCCGGGCTGCGGAACAGTTCCGGTTGCCAGATCAGGGGCAGCGTGCTCTGCAGGCAGTGCCCGACGACCGGATCGACGTAGGCAAGGCGCTCGGCATCGTAGCGCTCGCGCCATTTCGGCGGGTAGTTCGACTGGATGAAAGCGTTTTCAAGCCGCGCATGGCGCGAGCCGGACAGCCCGAACAAGACCTTGTCGAAGCCGTGGTCGCGGCCGAGCGCGAACAGCGCCTTGCCCCAGTTGGCGGCGCTGTCCGTTTGCATCAGCTCGTCAAGCTCGACGCTATTCATGTCTTCCTCGCGCTGTCGGGGTCGGGGTCGGGGTATGTGTATTAACAACTGCCATGCTAAATAAGTCGTAACTAAAAAGCACGAAAAATGTTGTTTTTATTCATAATGGCTAGTTCCAGCCGGCTTGTCTACTTATACGAAAGTAAGAAGAGATTGGATGTGAAATCGTTTTCTCTCAATCGTGCGCCTCTTCCGTTCCAGATGTTCTAATATCGCGCGAATTGTCTATGGAAAATTGCATAAATGCAAGTTTATAAAGAAGATCGGTTAAACTTGGCATTTACACCACGGTATGTCTTGACTGGCCCGCATCAATGCGTATCGTTGCAATTTTTTGACATTTAACAATAGCGTCGTCCAAACTTTTCGCTCGAGCATGTACATCCTTCCTGCTTCCGCATGGTTGCCTGTGCCTGCCGCGGCGGTTGGCGCACCGCCCCTTTTACCCCTTTCTCCTTCGAGGAAACCTAGTCAATGAACGACATGACTGACATGGCCGAACAGCTCGATGTCAAGCTGTTGCTGTCCACCCTGATGGCCCTGAAAAAAGGCGATTTCTCCGTCCGCATGCCATCCGACTGGACGGGCGTCTCGGGCAAGATCGCCGACACCCTGAACGACATCATCGAGACCAAGCAGAAGATGGTCGAGACGGTGACCGAGGTGTCGCGCGTCGTGGGCCGCGAAGGCCACCTGACCCAGCGCGCCGACGTGCCGGGCGTGGTCGGCGGCTGGTCCACCATCATCAGCTCCGTCAACACCCTCATCGACGACCTGGTGCGTCCGACCACCGAGATGGCGCGCGTCATCGGCGCCGTAGCGAAAGGCGACCTGTCGCAGACGATGGCCCTCGAAGTGGATGGCCACCCGCTCAAGGGCCAGTACCTGCGCGCGGCGACCACCGCCAACACGATGGTGGAACAGCTGTCCTCGTTCTCCTCCGAAGTGACGCGCGTGGCGCGCGAGGTGGGTACCGAGGGCAAGCTGGGCGGCCAGGCCTATGTGCCGGGCGTCGCGGGTACCTGGAAGGACTTGACCGACTCGGTGAACTCGATGGCGGGCAACCTGACCTCGCAGGTGCGTAACATCGCCGAGGTGACGACGGCGGTGGCGAACGGCGACCTCTCGAAGAAGATCACGGTGGACGTGCGCGGCGAGATCCTGCAATTGAAGGACACGATCAACGTGATGGTGGACCAGCTGCGCTCCTTCGCTTCCGAGGTGACGCGCGTGGCCCGCGAGGTGGGTACCGAGGGCAAGCTGGGCGGCCAGGCCTACGTGCCGGGCGTCGCGGGCACGTGGAAGGACTTGACCGACAACGTGAACTTCATGGCCTCGAACCTGACGGGCCAGGTGCGTAACATCGCGGCGGTGACGACGGCGGTGGCGAACGGCGACCTGGGCAAGAAGATCACCGTGGACGTCAAGGGCGAGATCCTGGAACTGAAGAACACCATCAACGTGATGGTGGACCAGCTCTCCTCCTTCGCCTCGGAGGTGACCCGCGTGGCCCGCGACGTGGGTACCGAGGGCAAGCTGGGCGGCCAGGCGATGGTGAAGGGCGTGGCCGGCACGTGGAAGGACTTGACCGACAACGTGAACTTCATGGCCTCGAACCTGACGGGCCAGGTGCGTAACATCGCGGCGGTGACGACGGCGGTGGCGAACGGCGACCTGGGCAAGAAGATCACCGTGGACGTCAAGGGCGAGATCCTGGAACTGAAGAACACCATCAACGTGATGGTGGACCAGCTCTCCTCCTTCGCCTCGGAGGTGACCCGCGTGGCCCGCGAAGTGGGTACCGAGGGCAAGCTGGGCGGCCAGGCGATGGTGAAGGGCGTGGCCGGCACGTGGAAGGACTTGACCGACTCGGTGAACTCGATGGCGGGCAATCTGACGGGCCAGGTGCGTAACATCGCGGACGTGACGACGGCCGAGGCGAACGGCGACCTCTCGAAGAAGATCACGGTGGACGTGAAGGGCGAGATCCTGGAACTGAAGAACACCATCAACGTGATGGTGGACCAGCTCTCCTCCTTCGCCTCGGAGGGGACCCGCGTGGCCCGCGAAGTGGGTACCGAGGGCAAGCTGGGCGGCCAGGCGATGGTGAAGGGCGTGGCCGGCACGTGGAAGGACTTGACCGACTCGGTGAACTCGATGGCGGGCAACCTGACGGGCCAGGTGCGTAACATCGCGGACGTGACGACGGCCGTGGCGAACGGCGACCTCTCGAAGAAGATCACGGTGGACGTGAAGGGCGAGATCCTGGAACTGAAGAACACCATCAACGTGATGGTGGACCAGCTGAACTCCTTCGCGTCCGAGGTGACCCGCGTGGCCCGCGAAGTGGGTACCGAGGGCAAGCTGGGCGGCCAGGCGAACGTGCCGGGCGTCGCCGGCACCTGGAAGGACTTGACCGACGGCGTGAACTCGATGGCGGGTAACCTGACGGGCCAGGTCCGTAACATCGCGGAAGTGACGACGGCCGTGGCGAACGGCGACCTGGGCAAGAAGATTACCGTGGACGTGAAGGGCGAGATTCTGGAACTGAAGAACACCATCAACGTGATGGTGGACCAGCTCTCCTCGTTCGCATCGGAAGTGACCCGCGTGGCCCGCGAGGTGGGTACGGAAGGTAAACTCGGCGGCCAGGCCTACGTGCCGGGCGTCGGCGGCACCTGGAAGGACCTGACCGACAACGTGAACTTCATGGCGTCCAACCTGACGGGCCAGGTGCGCAACATCGCGGCGGTGACCACCGCAGTGGCACGCGGCGACCTGTCCAAGAAGATTACCGTGGACGTGAAGGGCGAGATCCTGGAACTGAAGGACACCATCAACGTGATGGTGGACCAGCTCTCCTCCTTCGCATCGGAAGTGACGCGCGTGGCGCGCGAGGTGGGTACCGAGGGCAAGCTGGGCGGCCAGGCGAACGTGTCCGGCGTGGCCGGCACCTGGAAGGACTTGACGGAGAACGTCAACCAGCTGGCGGCGAACCTGACCAACCAGATGCGCGCGATCGGCGAGGTCGCGACGGCGGTGACGCGCGGCGACCTGTCGCGCTCCATCCAGGTGGAAGCGCGCGGCGAGGTGTCCTACCTGAAGGACAACATCAACGAGATGATCCGCAACCTGAAGGAGACCACGCAGAAGAATGCCCAGCAGGACTGGCTCAAGACCAACCTGGCGCGCTTTACCCGCCTGCTGCAGGGCCAGCGCGACTTGCAGGCCGTGACGAAGCTGATCCTGTCCGAGCTGGCCCCGCTGGTCTCGGCCCACCATGGCGTGTTCTACATGATGGACTCGCAGGAGATGGAAGCGCGCCTGCGCATGATCGCCTCCTACGGCTACCGTTCCAGCCGCAAGCTGCCGACCTCGTTCGCCCCGGGCGAAGGCCTGGTCGGCCAGTGCGCGATCGAGAAGAGCCGCATCTGGCTGACCGACGTGCCGCGCGACTACATCGTCGTCTCCTCGGGCCTCGGTTCGGCGCCGCCGACGAATATCGTCGTGCTGCCGATCCTGTTCGAGCAGCAGGTCAAGGCCGTGATCGAGATCGCCTCGCTGGACCGCTTCACGGAAACCCACCTGTCCTTCCTCGACCAGCTGATGGAATCGATCGGCGTCGTGCTGAATACCATCGAGGCGAACAGCCGGACCGAGTCGCTGCTGACCCAGTCGCAGTCGCTGGCGCAGGAACTGCAGCAGACCAACCAGGAACTGGCGGAAAAGGCGCGCCTCTTGTCCGAGCAGAACATCGAGGTGGAACGCAAGAACCGCGAGGTGGAACAGGCCAAGCTGGCGCTGGAAGAAAAGGCCACGCAGCTGGCGCTGTCCTCGAAGTACAAGTCCGAGTTCCTGGCGAATATGTCGCACGAACTGAGGACGCCGCTGAACTCCCTCCTGATCCTGGCGCAGCAGCTGTCGGACAACCCGGAAGGCAACCTGACGGGCAAGCAGGTCGAATTCGCCAAGACCATCCACGGCTCCGGCTCCGACCTGCTGACGCTCATTAACGACATTCTCGACCTGTCGAAGATCGAGTCCGGTACCGTCACGCTGGACGTGTCCGAGTACCGCTTCTCGAACCTGCGCAACTACGTCGACCGTACCTTCCGCCACATGGCCGAGGCCAAGCACCTGGGCTTCCAGGTCGACCTGGCGGACAATCTGCCGACGGCCGTGATGACGGACACCACGCGCTTGCAGCAGGTGCTCAAGAACCTGCTGTCGAACGCGTTCAAGTTCACCAGCCACGGCCACGTGTCGCTGACGATCAGCCTCGTCACGAGCGGCTGGACGGCCGACCACCCGCACCTGCTGCATGCGGACGCCGTGCTGGCCTTCTCCGTGCGCGACACGGGCGTGGGCATCCCGTCCGACAAGCTGCAGCTGATCTTCGAGGCGTTCCAGCAGGCCGACGGCTCCACCGCCCGCAAGTACGGCGGCACGGGCCTGGGCCTGTCGATCTCGCGCGAACTGGCACGCCTGCTGGGCGGCGAAATCCGCGTGGAATCCACAGTCAACATCGGCTCCACGTTCACGCTGTACCTGCCGTACAACCGCGCCGGCTTCATCAACTACGAACAGACGCGCCAGCCGCAACCGGCGCGCCTGGCCGCTCCGCCGGCCGCGCCGAGCGTGGTGAGCTCGCCCGTCGTCCATGCCGAGTCCGGCAACGAGCTCGATGGCGGCCTGGTCACGCTCGACGCGCTCGATCCGTCCGACGACCTGGGCGACGATGCGGGCCAGTACGCCACGATCCGCGACGACCGCGGCCTGGTGGTGCCGGGCGACGCCTCGGTGCTGATCGTCGAGGACGACGAGCGCTTCGCCAAGACCCTGCTCGACTTCGCGCGCGAGAAGAACTTCAAGGGCGTCGTCACGCAGCGCGGCGATTCCGCCCTGTCGCTGGCACGCGACTACCTGCCCTCGGCGATCCTGCTCGACATCGACCTGCCCGACATCGACGGCCTGACGGTGCTCGACCGCCTGAAGCGCGACCCGAGCACGCGCCATATCCCCGTGCACGTGATCTCGGCGCTGCGCGAACGCGAACGCGCGCTGCGCCAGGGCGCGATCTCCTACCTCAACAAGCCGGTCGACCGCGACATGCTGCAGGAGGAATTCAAGCGCATCCAGAAGTTCCTGATGGGCGGCAAGCGCAGCCTGCTGGTGGTCGAGGACGACCCGGCCCAGCGCGAGGCGATCGTGGCGCTGATCGGCGCGGCGGACGTGCACATCGTGCTGGCCGAGGACGGCAAGTCGGCACTGCAGGCGCTGGCGTCCGACCAGTTCGACTGCATGGTGCTGGACCTGACGCTGCCCGACGTCTCCGGCTTCGACCTGCTCGACCAGATCGGCAAGCAGCCGCAGCTGCGCGACCTGCCGATCGTGATCTACACGGCGCAGGAGCTGTCGCGCAAGGAAGTCACCAAGCTGAAACGCTATGCCAAGACCATCGTCGTCAAGGACGCGCGCTCGCCCGAGCGCCTGCTCGACGAGACGGCGCTGTTCCTGCACCGCTCCCAGGCCAGCCTGCCCGAGGTGCAGCGGCGCATGCTGGAAGAGATCCATGCGCTCGACGGCGGCCTGGCCGGACGCAAGGTGCTGATCGTCGATGACGACCTGCGCAACATCTTCGCCCTGTCCTCGCTGCTGGAGCGCCAGCAGATGCAGGTGCTGTTCGCCGAGAACGGCCGCGACGGCATCGAGGTGCTGGAAAAGGACCCGACCATCGAGATCGTCCTGATGGACATCATGATGCCGGAGATGGACGGCTACGACACGATGCGGGCGATCCGCCGCATCCCGAAGTTCAAGTCGCTGCCCATCATCACGCTGACGGCCAAGGCGATGAAGGGCGACCGCGACAAGTGCATCGCGGCCGGTGCGTCCGATTACATCACCAAGCCCGTCGACGTGGCCCAGCTGCTGTCGATGATGCGGGTCTGGCTGCACTGATGGCCGCACCGATGGTGCCGCCGAATGCATGGACCGGCATGGCCGCCGGTCTCGCGGTCGAGGAGCTGGAGACGGAGCTGCTGCTGGAAGCCGTGTTCCAGCGCTTCGGCCACGACTTCCGCGCCTACGACCGCCAGGCGCTGCGCGACCGCCTGGCGCGCGTGCTGCGCACGCTCGGCGCGCGCACGCTGTCCGGGCTGCAGGAACGGGTGCTGCACGACGGCGCGGAAGCGTCGCGCCTGCTGCGCGCGTTCTCGCCTGCGCCCGCCGGCCTGTTCGACAATCCCGGCCACGCGTCGCGCCTGCGCACGGTGCTGGCGCCGTCGCTGCGCGGCTGGCCGCTGCCGCGCGTGTGGATCGCCGAGTGCGCGGGCGTCGGCGAAGCGTGGACGCTGGCCATCGTGCTGGCCGAGGAAGGCGTGCTCGGACGGCTCGACATCCACGCCACGCTGGCCAACGAGGAACTGGTGGCCGAGCACCAGGACGCCTGGCTGCCGCTGGCCGAGCTGGAGGCCGCACGGGAGCGCCACGCCGGGAGCGGCGGCACGGGCGACCTGGCGGCCTGGTTCGAGATCGAGGACGGCAAGGCGCGCCTGCAAGCGCAGCTGCGCCGGCGCATCACCTGGTCGCAGTACAGCCTCGTGACGGACGCCTCGTTCAACGAGTTCCAGGCGATCGTCAGCTGCCACGCGCTGGCCGACTTCGGCCCCGTGCTGCGCCAGCGCGTGCTGCGCCTGTTCCACGACAGCCTGGCGCGCTTCGGCGTGCTGTGCCTGGACCAGCCGCTGTCGGTGGCGGATGCGCATGCGGGGTCGTACCAGGCGGTGGCCGGCGAGCGGCCGTGGTACAAGCGAGTGGGGTGAGAACCGCCTGAACGTCGTCCCTGCGAAGGCAGGGACCCAATTTGCACGCGTTATCGGTACGCATGCAGAATTGGGCCCCTGCCTGCGCAGGGGCGACGGGTTTTCTACACCACCGCCGCGCTCGGCCGCTCCGCCACCCGGTCCCGCCACGCCTGCAAGTTGTCCATCCCCTCCTGCCCCGGCCTGAACCGCATCAGGCCGCGCGCGAATTCCAGCGCGCAGAACGCCGTGATGTCGGCGATCGTGAACCGTTCCCCCGCCACGTAAGGCTGCCGCGCGAGCACCCCGTCGAGCCAGCGCGCCGTCGCGCGCACCTTGTCGCCCTGCGACACCCCGAAATCGCCGAACTGCGGCTGCTCCAGCGCCGCCAGGCCAGGGTGCGTGTGGCGGATGCAGTTGGCGATGCGCAGGAACAGCTGCAGCTCGCAGCGCCGGTCCATCATCTCGACGAAGGCGCGTTCCTCGAAGCCCTCTCCCATCAGGTTCGGCGCCGGATGGCGGCCCTCCAGGTAAGTGCAGATCGCGCGCGTCTCGGCCAGCACGCGGCCGTCGTCCAGCTCCAGCGCCGGCACCTGGGCCAGCGGGTTCTTCGCCATGAAGGCGGCGCCGCGGTGCTCGCCGGCCGCGAGGTCGACCGGCACGACCTCGATGTCGCGGATGCCCTTTTCGGCCATGAACATCAATACGCGGCGCGGATTCGGCGCGCGCGTGGCACTGTACAGTTTCATCAACGTCTCCTGTCGTCGTTATTGTGCGGACCATGATAACCGGACGGCGTGCAGGCGCCACGACTGCATGGACGAATTGCCTCGTTGACACCCAGCACCGTTTGCCCGTAGATTTGCCGCTTGGCCTTGCCCGTCCAAGCACTCCCCGCGCGCAAGTTCGACATACATACAAATAGGACCTCCATGCACCGCCGCCTGCTTTCCGCCGCCATTGCCCTGGCTTTCGCCGGCATGCCCGCCCTCCACGTCCAGGCCGCGCCGGCCAGGGCCGCCACCCAGGAAGCCACGACGCAGCTGCCGCGCGGCGTCGTGCCGACGCACTACGACATCTCGCTGACGCCGGACGCCGCCGCCGCGACCTTCGCCGGCAAGGCCGTCATCACGCTCACCGTCGCCAAGGCCGTCGACACCATCGTGCTCAATGCCGCCGACCTCGCGTTCTCCAGCGCCAGCATCGCGCCGGCCGCGGGCGGCGCGGCGGCCAAGGCCGCCACGAGCGTGAATGCGGAGGCGCAGACGGCGACCTTCAAGTTCGACCGTCCGCTGGCGCCGGGCATGTACCGCCTGGCCCTGGACTACACGGGCAAGATCGGCACCCAGGCCGTGGGCCTGTTCGGGCTGGATTACGCGGGCGCCGACGGCAAGCAGCAGCGGGCCCTGTTCACCCAGTTCGAGAACTCGGACGCGCGCCGCATGATTCCGTCGTGGGACGAGCCGGCCTACAAGGCCACGTTCTCGCTGGACGTGACGGTGCCGGCCGGCCAGATGGCAGTCAGCAATATGCCGGGCGAGGTCAAGACGTTGGCGGACGGCCGCCAGCAGGTGCGCTTCGCGCGCACGCCGAAGATGTCCACCTACCTGCTGTTCTTCGCGCTGGGCGACTTCGAACGCGCCACCGCCACCGTCGACGGCACGGAGCTGGGCGTCATCACGCGCCGCGGCGCCGTCAAGCAGGCCCAGTTCGCCCTCGACGCGTCGAAGGACATCCTGAAGGAGTACAACCAGTACTTCGGCGTGCGCTACCCGCTGCCCAAGCTCGACAACATCGCCGGGCCGGGCCAGAGCCAGTTCTTCGGCGCGATGGAAAACTGGGGCGCGATCTTCACCTTCGAATACGCGCTGCTGCTCGACCCGGCCATCGCCACCCAGCGCGACCGCCAGAACATCTTCTCGACGGCCGCCCACGAGATGGCGCACCAGTGGTTCGGCGACCTCGTCACGATGCGCTGGTGGGACGACCTGTGGCTCAACGAAGGCTTCGCCTCGTGGATGGAAAGCCGCATGACGGAGCGCCTGCATCCGGAGTGGAACAGCAAGCTGTCGGCCGTCGGCAGCCGCGACGGCGCCATGCAGCGCGACTCCACGGCCGCCACCCACCCCGTCGTGCAGCACATCGAGACCGTCGAGCAGGCCAGCCAGGCCTTCGACGAGATCACCTACCAGAAGGGCGAGGCCGTCATCCGCATGCTGGAAGCCTACGTCGGCGAGAACGCCTGGCGCGAGGGCGTACGCGCCTACATGAAGGCCCACGCCTACGGCAACACGGTGTCTGACGACCTGTGGAAGCAGATCGAGAAGGCGGCCAGGAAGCCAGTCACGGCCATCGCCCACGACTTCACGCTGCAGCCGGGCGTGCCGCTGATCCGCGTCGGCGAGCCGGTATGCAGGAACGGTGCCACCACGGTGGCGCTGACCCAGGCCGAGTTCTCGCGCGACCAGCCGGACAAGAAGCCGCTGGCCTGGCGCGTGCCCGTCATCGCACAGGTCGCCGGCAATGGCAAACTCGCCAACGCGCTCGTTTCCGGCGGCAAGGGCACCATCACCGTGCCGGGCTGCGGCGCCGTGATCGTCAATGCGGGCCAGAGCGGCTACTACCGCACGCTGTACGCGCCGAAGGAATTCGCCGCGCTGGCCGGCCAGTTCGCGCAGCTGGCGCCGATCGACCAGATCGGCCTGCTGTCGGACAGCTCCTCGCTGGGCATGGCCGGCCTGCAGCCGGCCTCCGACGTGCTGGCCCTGGCCAAGGGCGCGCCCCTGCAGGCCGATCCGCTCGTGTGGCAGCGCATCGCCGGCGTGCTGTCCGGCTTCCACAGCCGCTACGCCGGCGACGAAGCGCGCCAGCGCGCCTTCGATGCCTTCGCCCTCGCCCGCCTGGCGCCGCTGATGGCGCAGATCGGCTGGACCGCGCGCGACGGCGAGGCCGCCACGGTTGCCAACCTGCGCAACCAGCTGATCGGCGTGCTGAGCGACCTGGGCGACGCCGCCACCATCGCCGAGGCGCGCCGCCGCTACGCCGCCATGGACAAGGATCCGGCCGCCGTGCCGGGCCCGCTGCGCAAGACGATCCTGGCCGTCGTCGCCCAGAACGCGGACGCCGCGACCTGGGACGACCTGCGCAAGCGCGCCCAGGCGGAGAAGACGCCGCTGCTGAAGTCCAACCTCTACCTGCTGCTCTGCATCGCCAAGGACAAGGCGCTGGCCCGGCGCGCGCTGGAACTGGCGCTGACCGACGAGCCGGGCGCGACCACCAGCGCCTCGATGATCTCGGCCGTGGCCGGCCGCTATCCGGACCTGGCGTTCGACTTCGCGCTGGCCAACCGCGAGAAGATCAACGAGCGCATCGACGCCACCTCGCGCAGCCGCTACTTCGCGCGCCTGGCCTACGGCTCGTCCGATCCGGCGATGGTGGACAAGCTGAAAGCCTATGCCGGCACCAACCTCGCGGCCAGCGCCCGCGGCGACGTCGACGCATCCGTCGCGGCGATCCAGGACCGCATCAAGGTCAAGGAGCAGCGTTTGCCGGAGATCGATGCCTGGCTGGCGAAGAACGCCAAATAAGTCAGCCATCGCCTGCCCGTCGCCCGGCGCAGGCAGGGGCCCAATTTTGCGTGCATGCGTACGAACTTGGCCCCCTGCCTGCGCAGGGGCGACGAGGTCACGACGTCGGCACCATTTTGTGGCGCCGCGTTTCGAGCCACTCATCCAGCCTTGCCGCCGCCCCCGGCGGCATATGCAGCCCCAATTTGGTTCTGCGCCACAGGATGTCTTCCGCGCTGCGCGCCCATTCCTGGCGCACCAGGTAGTCCGCTTCCACCTCGAACAATCCCGGCACGATCTCCGTGCCCAGGTCCGCAAGCGCCCGGCAATGGGCGAGCATGGCCCCCAGGCGGGTGCCGTAGGCGCGCGCCCAGCGCTGCAGCAGCGGCTGCGGCAGCCAGGCGTACTGCTGGCGCCGCGTGCGCAGCCAGCCGTCGAATTCCAGCACGCCGCGCGCGATCGGCAAGCGGCCGTACAAATCGCCGCCGGGCAGGCAGGCGTGCTCGGTCCAGCCGCGCACCTGGCGTCCGAGCGCGGGACCGATGAGGTCGACGGCCTGCTCGGCCAGCTTGCGGAAGGTCGTCACCTTGCCGCCGAACACGGACAGCAGGGGCGCGCCCGTGTCCTCGAACGCCAGCCGGTAGTCGCGGCTCGCCTTCGACGCGCGCGCGGCGCCCGGCCCGACCTCGCCGATCAGCGGGCGCACGCCGGCATAGCTCCACACCACGTCGTCCTGGCCGATGCGGCGCTCGAAGCAGCGGTTCACGGCCTCGCACAGGTAGGCGGTCTCCGGCGCGCTGATGGCCATGCGGTCGAGCGCGCCGCCGTCGGGATCGCCCGCGAACTCGACGTCCGTGGTGCCGACCAGCGTGAAGTCCTGCTCGTACGGCAGCGCGAACACGATACGGCCGTCGGGCTGCTGCAGCAGGTAGGCGTCGCCATGGTCGAACAGGCGCCGCACGACGATATGGCTGCCCTTGACGAGACGCAGGGGCCTGGGCTGCGCGCCGTCGACGCCGCGCAGGAAGCTGGCGGCCCACGGTCCCGCCGCGTTCACCAGGCAGCGCGCGTGCACGTGGCGGGTGCCGCCCTCGCCTTCCAGCATCGCATCCCAGCGCCCGCCTTCGCGCCGCACGCCCGTGCAGCGGGTGCGCGTGTAGACGGCGGCGCCGCGCTCGCGCGCATCGAGCGCGGCCAGCACCACGAGGCGCGCATCGTCGACCCAGGCGTCGTAGTAGGAAAACCCGCGGGTGAAATGGCGCTGCAGCGCGGCCCCGGCCGGGTCGAGGCGCAGCCGCAGGCCCTGCGAGGCGGGCAGGAAGTCGCGCGGCGCCAGGTGGTCGTACAGGAACAGCCCGGCGCGGATCATCCAGGCCGGCCGCTGCCCCGGCGCATGGGGCATCACGAAGCGCAGCGGCCGCATGATGTGCGGCGCCCCCTTGAGCAGGATCTCGCGCTCGCGCAGCGCCTTGCGCACGAGGCCGAACTGGAACTGTTCCAGGTAGCGCAGCCCGCCATGGATCAGCTTGCTGGACGCGGACGAGGTGTGCTGGCCCAGGTCGTCCTTTTCGCACAGCACGACGCGCAAGCCGCGTCCGGCGGCGTCGCGCGCGATGCCGGCGCCGTTGATGCCGCCGCCCACCACCAGCACGTCGCAATCGATGCGTTTCGGAAGTTCGCCCATGTCTGTTCCCCGTCCCGGTGTCTGTTCACGAACCTGCCCACGAATCTGCCCACGAACCTGCCCACTATAATGCCAGAGCATAATGCCAGCGCAGCCCCCGATGTTCGTCCACGTCAATCGTCAACCGTTGCGGGTAGGCGCGGCGGCCCCGTGTAGAATCCTCCCATGACGATCGCTGCCCCCTCCCGTTGACATGGCGCCCGAGATGCGCGCCTGGGTTCGCATGCCCTCCGGCAAGCGGCTCGACCTCCTGAACCCCACGCCCTTCGACTGGGACGATGCCGACCTGGCGCTCGGCCTGGCCCGTACCTACCGCTGGGGCGGCCACTCGGCCTGGCCGCTGCCGCTGTCCGTCGCCCAGCATTCGATCGCCGTGATGCTGCTGCGCCGCGCGGCCAGCAGCGCGCCCCTGCCCGCCGTGTGCGAACTGCGCGAACTGCTGCACGACGCCGAGGAAGGCTTGCTCGGCTTCGACGCCGTCTCGCCCATCAAGCCCTTCCTGGGCGACGGTTTCCGCGCGCTGACGCGGCGCCTGGAACAGGCCGTGTTCCTGCGCTACCGCCTGCCCGCCTGGACGGCGGCCGAGCACGCGCTGCACAAGCGCGCCGACCGCCTGGCCGCGGCCAGCGAAGCCGTGCACGTGGCCGGCTGGTCGGTGCAGGAAGTGCGCTCCACGCTCAAGATCCGCTCCGAGGTGCTGGAGCGCGATCCGCTGGCCGAGGTCTACGACTGCCGACCGTGGGAGCCGTGGCCGCCGCTGCTCGCGGCCGAACGCTTCCTGGCCGAGCTGGAACGCCTGCAGCGCAGGATCGACGAGGAGGAAGGCCCGTGAACCTGGATGCCGCCATCGCCCGGGCCGCCGCGCTGCTGCGCGATGCCGACGGGCTCCTGGTCGGCGCGGGCGCCGGCATCGGCGTCGATTCCGGCCTGCCCGACTTTCGCGGCGACCACGGGTTCTGGCGCGCCTATCCGCCGTTGGCCAGGCTGGGCATTCGTTTCGTCGAGATGGCCAACCCGCGCCATTTCGCGGCCAACCCCGAACTGGCCTGGGGCTTCTATGGCCACCGTCTCGCGCTGTACCGCGACACCGTGCCGCACGAAGGGTTCGCCATCCTGCGCGCGCTGGGCGAGCGCCTGGAGCACGGCGCCTTCGTCTTCACAAGCAACGTGGACGGCCAGTTCCAGCGGGCAGGCTTCGATCCGCTGCGCCTGGTCGAATGCCACGGCTCGATCCACCACCTGCAATGCACGCGCCCGTGCAGCGACGCGATCTGGCCGGCGCACGCCGTCCAACCCGTCATCGATCCCGCCACCTGCCTGATGGCGCCGCCCCTGCCGGCATGTCCCCGCTGCGGCGCGCTGGCACGTCCCAACATCCTGATGTTCGGCGACGGCGCCTGGCTCGACGGGCGCACCGAGGCCCAGTATGCACGGCTGGCGCGCTGGGGTGGCGCGGCGCGCCGGCTGGCGGTAGTGGAACTGGGCGCGGGCAGCGACGTGCCTTCGGTGCGGCGCCTGTGCGAAGCGCAGGACGCGCCGCTCATCCGCATCAATCCGCGCGAGCCGGACGTGGCGCCGGGCGCAGGCGTGGGCATCGCGGCCGGCGCGCTGGACGCCTTGCGCCGCTTGCGCCACGCGCTCGCGTGAGCGCCGACGCCGGGGCCAGCGCCGGAGCGACGAACTGTCAGGAAACAGGGATGGTCGAGATGGTCGTTGCCTGTGTGCAAATCCTCGATCAATCCTTATAAAAATGTCCTAAAGCATTGATTCGATTCGATTTATTCCAATATCCACAAGAAATGTGGATAACTGTGTGGACAAGCACCACTTGACAAGCGCCGAGGGCAGCAGCGATGCGGGTTTCAACAAAATGCCCAAGGAACAGGCAAAAATTAAGCCCTTGAAAATCAAGGATTTGCACGCGCACCGCTTTTGAACAGTGCGTGACTATAGGGCAAATTCCTACAAAAACCACAGTGCGGGGATAACTCCGCGAACGTGGCTGGAATTCCCGGCATTTCGCTCGCTTCCCGCGCCTATCCTGCGCCTATTTCCACGCGTTGCGTGCCCGTTCGCGCACCATCATCCTGACGCTGTCCGGCATCGGCTTGCGGCTTTGCGGCGTATCGGCATTCATCCACACGCATTCCTCGAAATGCTTCAGCATGGCCGGCGCGATGAAGCGGCTGCGCTGGGCGTAGACGTGGCGGTCGCCCATCTGGGCCTGCTGCTTGATGAAGAAGCGGTTCGGCACCACCAGGTGCAGGTGTTCCTTGGCGCGCGTCATGGCGACGTACAGCAGGCGCCGCTCTTCCTCGATGTCTTCCGCGCTGCCCGTCGCCATGTCGGACGGGATGCAGCCGTCGACGACGTTCAGCACGTGCACGGCCTTCCACTCCTGGCCCTTGGCCGAATGGATCGTCGACAGGATCAGGTAGTCGTCGTCCAGCAGCGGGGGGCCGGCGCGGTCGCTGGTCGCGTCGGGCGGATCGAGCGTCAGTTCGGTCAGGAAGGCTTCGCGCGAGCCGTAGCCGCCGGCCAGCGCCACCAGCTGCTCGAGGTCGGCGGCGCGCACGGGCGCGTCGTCGTACAGGCGCTCCAGGTGCGGCAGGTACCAGTCCTTGACCAGCTCGGCGTCCAGCGGCCAGCGCAGGCCGGAGGTACGCAGGGTCCGGAACAGCGCGGCGAACTGGTCCCATTCGGCCTGGGCCCGGGACGGCGCCGCGAAGGCGGCCACGGCATCGGCCGGCTCCCCCGCCTCGGCCACGGCGTCGAGCAGGCGCGCCGCCGTGGCCGGGCCGATCCCCGGGATCAGCTGGACGACGCGGAAACCGGCCAGGCGTCCGCTCGGGTTCTGGGCAAAGCGCAGCATCGCCAGCATGTCCTTGATGTGGGCCGCTTCCAGGAATTTCAGGCCGCCGAACTTCACGAACGGTACGTTGCGGCGCACGAGTTCCAGCTCCAGCGCCGCGCTGTGGCTGGCGGCGCGGAACAGCACCGCCTGCTGGGTCAGCCTGGTGCCCTGCTCGCGCTGTTCCAGCACGCGGTTGCAGACCCAGCGCGCCTGCTCGGCCTCGTCCGGGATCAGCACCAGTTGCGGCTTGCCGCTGGCCACCCTGTCCGTCCACAAGGTCTTCGCATGGCGCTCCAGCGCCGCCGCGATCACGGCATTCGAGGCGTCCAGGATCGGCTGCGTGGAACGGTAGTTGCGGTCCAGCGTGACCGTCCGCGCCGGCTGGCTGAACTGCTTCGGGAAATCGAGGATGTTGCGCACCGTGGCGCCGCGGAAGGAATAGATGGCCTGGGCATCGTCGCCGACCACGACCACGCCCCGTCCGTCCGGCTTCATGCCCTGCAGGATGGCCGCCTGCAGGCGGTTGGTGTCCTGGTATTCGTCGACCAGCACGTGGTCGAACAGCGCGCCCAGCTCCGGCCCCAGCTCGGGATCGGAGGCCATCTCGGCCCAGAACAGCAGCAGGTCGTCGTAGTCGAGCACATTCTGTTCCTGCTTGGCGTCGACGTAGGCCCCGAACAGGCGCTTGAGCTGTTCCTCCCACTCGCCGCACCACGGAAAGGTCGATTGCAGCACCTCGCCCAGCGGCTCGCGGCTGTTGACGACGCGCGAATAGATCGCCAGGCACGTCCCCTTCAGCGGAAACCGCTTCTGGCCGGCCGCGGCGCCCAGGCCGATCTCCTGGCGCACCAGGCCCATCATGTCCTCGGAATCGGCGCGGTCGTGGATCGTGAACGAGGCTTCCAGGCCGATGCGGCCGGCGTGTTCGCGCAGCAGGCGCGCGCCGATGCCGTGGAAGGTGCCGGCCCAGGGCAGGCTGGCGAACGACTGGCTCGACGTCTTGAAGATGCGCTGCAGCACGCCGGCCGCCCGTTGCCCCATCTCGTTCGCCGCGCGCCGCGAGAACGTCAGCAGCAGGATGCGCTGCGGATCGGCGCCGGACTGGATCAGGCGCGCCACCCGGTGCGCCAGCGTATTGGTCTTGCCCGAACCGGCGCCGGCGACGACCAGCAGCGGCCGCGGCGCAGCGGCGCCGATGTCGTGGTCGACGGCGGCGCGCTGGGCATCGTTCAGGCCGGCATAGGGGTCGTCGTCCCGTTCGGTGGACGAAGCGGACGAGGGACTGGCAGTGGCGAAGGCGGTAGCGGACATGGACAAGCTGGAAAGATGGCTCAACTGTACATTTATCCAGTGTGCTTGCGCAAGTGCAATCCTCTCTCCAAATTCCTCCGGTGTCGCGTGATGGCATCAGTCCGGGTGAGCCGTGCCTGAGCCGGTTTTCACTAAGTCGATGGTTTTAAACGAATTGACCAGATATCCACAAAAACTGTGAATAAGCTTGTGGAAAAACACCCTCTTGACATCGCAAAAGCGAGCTGGGATGCGGCTTTCAACAACTTGCCCGTTGCGCGGGCAGTTCGCAAGCCACGCAAAATCAAGGGTTTACGATGTCAAGCGAAGCACGAATTAAATAATTATGCAAGATGAGGAAAGGAAATTTTTGTGTATAACCTTCGCCAAAAAATCGCCTGCCAGCTCAAGCATACCAGGCACGCCGGCGTCCGGGCTCCGTCAGGACACGTTCGATGACGTCGTTGCCGACGTCCTGGGAACGCAGGTATTCGACGGCCGTCATCGTATTGCTGCGTTGCTGGAGTGCAATGCCGAGATCGACGATCTCGCTGCGCTGGTCGTCCCGGCGCTGGTAGGGAACGGTGGCTTGGTCGTCGTCTTGATCGAGGATGTCTTGATTCATCTCAGCTCCTGACTTTGATGGAGGATAATGGTTTTGCTGCCTAACGAGTATTTCCCAGGATGAGCGAAAGTCAAGGGCCAATTTCGCATTGCACCATGACGTGCGTGTGACAAGCGGAAGGCCGCGTGCGCCGCCGCGCCGCCGGCCATCCTAGAATGGCTTCGTCATCCATTCTTCCCTGCGAGGCTTCCGTGAACACCGATAACAACGGCACAAACCCCACCGACGGCCACCATCCCGTCACCCCGGCCGCGCCCGACCTGAAACCGGGCGACGAGGCGGAACCGGGCACGCCGGGCGCCGCCGAGGACCTGTGCGAAACCTGCGGCGGCAGCGGCAAGCTGGCCAACGGCAAGACCTGCCCCGAGTGCGAAGGCACGGGCCGCGTGATGCGCGGCATCGGCGGCGGCTGACGCATCCGGCCTGGACGGCGGCGCGATGCAGGCGGCATGCCCGGACCGCCGTGCTGGCAGGCTTGACGCGGAACGGGCATACTTGCGCTTTCGTTAATCCATCGCATTTGCGGATTCCACCATGCTCGAACTCCTTAGCGAACACGCCTGCTTCGGCGGCGTCCAGCGTTTCTACAAATTCGATTCCGCCGCCATTGGCCTGCCGATGCGCTTCTCCGTGTACCTGCCGCCCGGCGCGGAAGGCAAGCGCCTGCCCGTGCTGTTCTACCTCGCCGGCCTCACCTGCACCGAAGAGACCTTCATGATCAAGGCCGGCGCCCAGCGCGTGGCCGCCGAGGAAGGCCTGATCCTGGTGACGCCCGACACCAGCCCGCGCGGCGCCGGCGTGCCCGGCGAAACCGACGCCTGGGACTTCGGCGCCGGCGCCGGCTTCTACGTCGACGCCGTGCAGGAACCGTGGTCCGCGCACTACCGCATGTACAGCCACATCCTGGAACTGCGCGAACTGGTGCTGGCCGGGCTGCCGGCCGACCCGGAGCGCGTCGGCATCTTCGGCCACTCGATGGGCGGCCACGGCGCGCTGATGCTGGCGCTGCGCAATCCGGACCTGTTCCGCTCCGTCTCCGCGTTCGCCCCGATCGCCGCGCCGATGCGCTGCCCGTGGGGCCAGAAGGCCTTCGGCGGCTACCTCGGCAGCGACCAGGCGGCGTGGCGCGCCTACGATGCCACCGAGCTGATGGCCGGCAGCGGCACGGCGCCCTTCCCCAAGGGCATCCTCGTCGACCAGGGCCTGGCGGATAAATTCCTCGCCGAGCAGCTGTATCCGGAAGCGTTCGAAGAGGCCTGCCGGTCCGTCGGCCAGCCGCTCACGCTGCGCCGCCACCCCGGCTACGACCACGGCTATTACTTCATCTCGACCTTCGTCGACGACCACCTGCGCTTCCACCGCCGCAACCTCGGCTAGGAGCCTATCCCTGCGATAGACCGGCGCCGCGGCGCCGGATTCCCCGCTCTCGTCCGCCTGCTGGCGCGCGTCAAACATCCGTGCCCGGCCGCGCGCACGAATCGCGGCGGCGCTTGCATTCGGCCCGCCCCGGTCCTATAAATGCGATGGCGGCGCCGGCGTTCCACCCTGCCGCCGTTTCATCCCGCCTTGTCACCCTTTACGAGGAGGTCATCATGAACCTGATCAGGAGGAGCAATGCCCCGCTGACGCCGTTCCGTCCGGGCTCGATGGAAGACCAGTTCGGCCGCATGGTCGAAAGCATGTTCCAGGACTTTTTCGCGCCGCTGGCGCAAGGCGCCGCCTGGGCCGGGGAAGGCCTGGGCATGCCGCGCCTCGACGTGATCGAGCACGATGGCGCGTTCGAAGTGCGTGCCGACCTGCCGGGCGTGCGCAAGGAAGACGTGAAGGTCGCCATCGACGGCCAGCGCGTGACGATCGAAGGAGAGTGCCAGCAGGCAAACGAACAGCGCCAGGGTGAACAGGTGGTGTACGCTGAACGCTCGACGCGCAGGTACCAGCGCAGCTTCACGCTGCCGTCCGAGGTGGACGACGCGGGCGCCGAGGCGAAGCTCGAGAACGGCGTGCCGATGCTGACGCTGCCGAAGAAGGCGGGCGGCGCGGCGCGCCGGCTGACCGTCCAGTAGAGCCGGGGCTGGAGCGGCGCAGGATGGAAACATGGCGGAGATTCACGGTTTCAAGGACCGCTGCGAAGCGGGCGAATTGCTGGCCGAACGGCTCGCCCCCTATGCCGGGCGGGCCGATGCGCTGGCCCTTGCCCTGCCGCGCGGCGGCGTGCCGGTCGCCTTCGCCCTCGCGCGCCGCCTCGGCATCGCGCTGGATATCCTGGTCGTGCGCAAGCTGGGCATGCCGCACCATCCGGAGCTGGCGATGGGCGCGATCGGCAGCGGCGGCGTGCGCATGCTGCAGCCGGGCGTGCCCGGCCTGATGGGCGTCACGCAGGACGACGTGGACATCGTGGCCGCGCGCGAGCTGGCCGAACTGGAACGGCGCGAGCGGGCCTACCGCGGCGAGCGGCCGCCGCTGCGATTGGCGGGACGCAGCGCCATCCTGGTCGACGACGGCGTGGCCACCGGCGCGAGCATGCTGGCCGCCATCGACGTCGCGCGCCGCCTGCGGCCGCGCGAGCTGGTGCTGGCGATCCCGGTGGCGCCGCCGGACACGCTGCAGGCGTTGGCGCCGCGCGTCGACGCGCTGGTGTGCCTGCTGGCCCCGCCATGCTTTCGCGCGGTCGGGAAGTGGTACGAGCGCTTCGACCAGACGAGCGACGCGGAAGTACAGGATTTGCTGGAAGCGACTTGGAACGGCGCTTCTGGCCCGGGCAAGACATCCGACGACATGCGACGAGGACCGAGACCATGAAACAGACGACCGACATCAATCTGGACATTGCCAAATGGCTGGGCGGCGCGGCCGCCGGGGCGCTGCTGATGTACATGCTCGACCCGGATCGCGGCGGCGCGCGCCGCGCGCAATCGGCCGCCGCCGTGCGCGGCGCGGGCACGCGCACCTCGCATGCGCTCGGCCAGGCCTGGCACGGCGCCGGCGAACGGCTGGGCGCCGCCGGCCAGCGCTTGCGCGGGGGCGTGCGCCAGGCGGCAGCGGACGCGCAAGAGGCTGCGCGCCCGGACGGCGCCGGCGAGCGCCTGGTCCACGATGCGCAACAGGGCGCGCGACAGGCCGGCGGCGCGGCACGCGAGCTGCTGGGCCGCGCCGGCGATACCGCGGCCGCTTCCTACGACGGCGCGCGCAGCGGCGCGCGCCGGCTCGGCGCCCAGTTGCGCGATGCGCTGCACAATTCGCTGCACGGCGCGCTGGACAGCGGCGCCGACGGCGCCTGGTCGCCGGCCATGCGCAACTCGGCCGTTGCGGGCGGCGCCCTGCTGGCCACGGTGGGCGTGCTCCGCCGCTCGCCGCTGGCCCTCGTGCTGGGCCTGGCCGGCGCAGCCCTGCTCGCACGCGGCGCCGCCAACCGGCCGCTGGGCGGCGCGCTGAGCGGCATGGTACGCGGCCAGCTGGGCCAGCGCCTGCGCCTGTCGATGGACCAGACGGCCGACGTCGAGCAATCGATCCATATCGACGCGGCGCCGGAAGACGTGTACGACCTGTGGACCGACTACGAGAACTTCCCGCGCTTCATGTCGCACGTGGTCGAGGTGCGCGACCTGGGCCGGCGCCGCTCGCACTGGGTGGTCAGGGGCCCGGGCGGCACCGAGTTCGCCTGGAACTCCGTCGTCACTGAACAGAGCCGCCCGCACCGGCTGGCCTGGCGCAGCGAACCGGGCGCGGAGATCCCGCAGAACGGTTCGATCCAGTTCGAGCCGCAACGCGGCGGCACTCTCGTCACCGTGCGCATGTCCTACGTGCCGCCGGCCGGGGCGCTGGGCCGCGGCCTGGCGGCGTTGCTGGGCGCCGACCCGCAATCGCGCATGCAGGACGACCTGCGGCGCATGAAGTCCTTCATCGAACGGGGCGCCGCGCCCTACCGCGACACCGAGCGACACGCCGGCGGCCGCACGCTGCACTGACCTACCCTTCATCGAGCCCACCATGCCAACCCAGCAAGCCGCCTCCTTCCTGCGCAGCGCCGCCCGCCCCCTCAGCGGCGGCGAGCACGACTACGACGCCCTGCTCGACCTGGTCGGCGACGCCCGCTTCGTGCTGCTGGGCGAAGCCACCCACGGCACCCACGAGTTCTACGAGGAGCGCGCCCGCATCACCCGCCGCCTGATCGAGGAAAAAGGCTTCCACGCCGTGGCCGTCGAGGCGGACTGGCCGGACGCCTACCGCGTCAACCGCTACGTGCGTGGCCAGGGCGAGGACAAGGACGCCGACGCGGCGCTCGGCGGCTTCAAGCGTTTCCCGAACTGGATGTGGCGCAATACCGACGTGGCGCGCTTCGTCGAATGGCTGCGCCGGCATAATGGACAACGGCGTGGCCAACGGGGTGGCCAGCAGCATGGCCAGCACGGCAGCGTCGCGCGCCAGGTCGGCTTCTACGGCCTGGACCTGTACAGCATGTTCACCTCGATCGGCGAAGTGCTCGACTACCTGGAACGGGTGGACCCGCAGGCCGCCACCC
The DNA here is from genome assembly GCF_030412015.1 of Massilia sp. YIM B02763. GTDB lineage: Bacteria > Pseudomonadota > Gammaproteobacteria > Burkholderiales > Burkholderiaceae_D > Telluria. Next base: position 541,697 of record NZ_JASNRD010000001.1, read on the forward strand.
AGGCGCGGGCGCGCTACGCCTGCTTCGACCACTATGACGAGGACAGCCAGCATTACGGCTACACGGCCAATATCGACATCTCGGCGTCCTGCGAACAGGGCGTGATCGAACAGCTGGCCCAGATGCAGCAGCGCGCGCTCGAGTACATGCGGAAGGACGGCGCCGAGGACGGCTTCTTCTACGCCCAGCAGAACGCCTGCCTCGTCAAGAATGCCGAGGAATACTACCGCACCATGTTCCGTGGCCGCATCTCGTCCTGGAACCTGCGCGACAGCCACATGGCCGAGACGCTCGACGCACTCGCCGCCTACCTGACGGGGGACGGCGAACCGGCCAAGATCGTCGTGTGGGAACACAACTCGCACATCGGCGACGCGCGTGCCACCGAGGTCGGCGAGCTGGGCGAATGGAACGTGGGCGAACTGGCGCGCAAGGCCTACGACGGCCAGACCCGCCTGGTCGGCTTCTCGACCTACGACGGCTACGTGACGGCGGCGTCCGAATGGGACGGCCCGGCCGAGCACAAGCGCGTGCAGCCCGGCCTGGCCGGCAGCTACGAAGCGCTGCTGCACGAGGTCGGCCTGCCCCGCTTCCTGCTTCCCCTGCGCGCGCCGGGTCCGGCGCGCGACATCCTGATGGAGCGCCGCCTGGAGCGCGCCATCGGCGTGCTCTACCTGCCGCGCACGGAACGCCAGAGCCATTATTTCTCGGCCCAGATGGCGCGCCAGTTCGACGCCGTCATCCACATCGACCGCACCACGGCCGTGCAACCGCTCGACCGGGGCGGCGGCTGGCACGCGCAGGAGCCGCCCGAAACCTATCCTTCGGGCCTGTAGCCGGCCGGGGCGGCAGCGTCGCCGAGCACGACGAAGCGGTCACGTCCCGCGCGCTTGGCTTCGTACAGCGCCGCATCGGCCTGTCCCAGCAAGCGTTCCTGGTCGGGCAAGGGTCCGGCGCCGGCGTCGGCGAGCGTGATGCCCACGCTGGCGCTCACGGCCAGCTCGCCCGCGCTCGTGGCGAACGGCGCGCGCATCGCCTCGACCACCTGGGCGCCGGTTTGCGCGGCCTGCGCCACGCCGCCCACGTCTTCCAGCACGATCACGAACTCGTCGCCGGCCAGGCGCGCCACGGTATCGACGGCGCGCACGCTCGCGGACAGGCGGCGCGCGAACTCCTGCAGCACCTCGTCGCCCACGCCATGGCCCCAGGTGTCGTTGATGCGCTTGAAATGGTCGATGTCGAGGTAGGCCAGTCCCAGCACGCTGCCCTTGCGGCGCGCCCGTTCGAGCGCGCGCGCCAGCGTCTCGTTGAACAGGCGGCGGTTGGCGATGCCGGTCAGGTCGTCCACGCGCGCCATCTGCACCAGGCGGCGCTCCGCTTCCTTCATGCGGGTCATGTCGTGCGCGAGCGCATAGACGCCCGTCACCGCGCCCGCCTCGGCACCCGGCGCAGCGCCCGCGTCCGCACCCACCGCAGCGCCGCCGCGGTCCGGCACGAACGTCCATTCGAGGATGCGGTGCTGCCCGGCCGCCTGCAGCGCCATCTCGAAGCGCACGCCGTTGCCGGCGAAGGCGCCCAGCAGGCGCGCCCTGGCGCCGTCGTAGCCGGGCTTGCCGAGCGCTTCCAGCAGGTGCATGCCCTCCACGCGTCCCTCGCCCAGGCCCAGCCAGGCACGGAAGGTAGCGTTGGCGAAGCCCAGCCGGTGGTTGCGGTCGATGTAGCAGATCAGGACCGGCAGGTTGTCGGCGATCAGGCGCAGGCGCTGCTCGCTGGCCGCCTGCACCAGTTCGGCTTCCTTGCGTTCGCTGATGTCCATCGCCAGCACGTAGAAGCCGGCGACGCCGAGGTTGCCGTCGTCGTCCTCGATCACGTCGGGCAGGTAGTCGATCAGCTGGTGGCGCCGCTTGTCGTCGCTGCGCACGTCCTCGACCCGTCCACGCTCGCCGCGCAGCACGGCGCGCACCAGCGGCTCCAGGCGCGCGTAGCCGGCCTCGCCCAGCGCCTCGCGCACCGTGCGGCCGCAGGCTCCGCCCGCCAGGCCGAGCATGCGCTCGAAGCCGGCGTTGGTGAAGACGATGCGCTCGTCGCGGTCGACGTAGGCGATGGCGGCCGGCACGTTGTCGGCGATGGCGCGCACCCGGTTCGACGCCTGCTCGCGTTCGTGCACCAGGCCGTGGAAGGCGCGCGCCAGTTCGCCGATCTCGTCGCGCCGGCACAGTTGCGGGTCGGCCTGCAGCGCGGCGCTGCCGACGCCGCCGCGGCGCATCGCCGCCACCTTGCGGCGCAGCGCGTCGAGGGGACGCAGGCGGCGCCGCACCAGCCACCAGGCAAAGCCGCCGGCCAGCAGCGCCAGGGCGGCGGCCACCGCCAGCACGCGGCGCCGCATGCGCGCCATCGGCGCGAACGCCTCGTCGCTCGGGTAGCGCGCGCCCAGCACCCAGCCCGTGCTGCGCAGGCGCTTGTAGGTGAAGATGGCCGCGCCCTGGCGGTCGACGCCGTGCAGCCAGCCCTCGAAGCCATGCAGGGCGCGCTGCGCGCCCGGATACCCGTCCATCTTGTCGCCCGCCGCGGCATCGAGCCGTTCCATCAGGCGTTCGCGGTTCGGATGGTCGATCACGACGCCGTCGGCCGACATCAGGAACAGGTAGCCGCTGCGGCCCGGCTTCAAGGCGTCGATCTGGCGCAGGAAGTTCGAGTGCTGCAGGTCGATGCGCCCGGCCAGCACGTAGGCCAGGTCGCCGGCCGCGTCGAACACGGGCACCGTCACCAGCACGATCTGGGCGCCGGACAGGCGGCTCTGGAACGGTTCCGACACCAGGCCGTGGCGCCGCCGCACCGTCTCTTCGAAGTACTGGCGCCCGGCGCCGGTGAGCGGCTGGGCGCTCGGCATCGAGGATCCGGACGCCACCAGGTCCCCGTTGCGCGCGAACGCGACGACGTTGACGAAGCCGTCCAGCGCGCCCGGTTCGCGCTCGCTCAGCCAGGCCTGCAGGCGGCGCGGATCGTGCAGGGCGGCCGGCGGCACGGAGCGCGCCAGCACGTCCATCTCGCGCACGCGCGCCTCCAGGCGGTCGTCGATGAAGGCGGCGGCGCTGGACAGCAGCGCGAACTGCTGGTCGCCCAGCACGGCGCGCATGTCGTGCTCCGCCACCGTCAGCGCGAGCGGCCCGACCAGCAGCGTGGCGCCCAGCACCAGCGCCCCGACCGTGACGGCCAGGCGCGAACGGACGGTGATGGGCAGGAGGGATCGCAAGGTCGTCGTATCTCGGCGGCGCTGCGTGTGTCGCAGCCCCGCCAGTATATGTCACAGTTGTAAAGCCGGGCCCCAAGCGCCGCGACGAAACCGTATGCTCGGCAGCGTTGTTGGTTTACGATGTGCATCTTGATGATCCGGCACCACCATTATCCAAAAACGGGGACATGAGTAAATACACCTTGAACGTCAACGGACGAGCCCAGACCGTCGACGTCGAAGCGGACACGCCGCTGCTGTGGGCCTTGCGCGACACCCTGGGCCTGGTCGGCACCAAGTACGGCTGCGGCATGGGCGTGTGCGGCGCCTGCACGGTGCATGTGGACGGCCAGCCGGCGCGCTCCTGCCAGCTGCCCGTCGCCAGCGTGGGCAAGCGCAAGGTGACGACGATCGAGGGCCTCGATGCGCAGGCGCGCCATCCGCTGCAGCAGGCCTGGCAGGAACTCGACGTGCCGCAGTGCGGCTATTGCCAGGCGGGCCAGATCATGACGGCGTGCGCGCTCCTCAAGCAGCATCCGCGCCCCACGGACGCCCAGGTCGACGAGGCCATGGCCGGCAACCTGTGCCGCTGCGCGACCTACGTGCGCATCCGCGCCGGCATCCACCGCGCCGCGGAGATCGGTGCGACCGAGGCGGCCGCCGGAGGGAACAAGGCATGACGCGCGCCGCCACTTCCCCTGCCCGCCGCCGCTTCCTGGGCCAGTCGGCCGGCGCCCTGCTGCTCGCCATGCAAGGCGGCGCCATCTCCCTGGCCCGTGCGGCGGACCTGGAACAGGCGGGCGAATTCGCGCCGAACGCCTTCATCCGCATCGGCACGGACGGCCGCGTGACGCTCGTGTCCAAGCAGCCGGAGATCGGCCAGGGCATCAAGACCTCGCTGCCGATGGTGCTGGCCGAGGAACTCGACGTCGATTGGAAGGACGTGCGCGTGGTCCAGGGCGACCTCGACCCCGTCTACGGCCCGCAGGGCGCGGGCGGTTCGACGTCCACCCCGACCAATTACGAGAACTTCCGCAGGCTGGGCGCCACCGCGCGCACGATGCTGGTGCAGGCGGCGGCCCGCACCTGGGGCGTGCCGGCGTCCGAATGCCGCCCCGGCCAGGGCAGCGTGCTGCACGCGGCGAGCCGGCGCAAGCTCGGCTACGGCGCCCTGGCGAAAACGGCGGCCGCGCTGCCGGTACCGGACGCGAAGGACGTGGCGCTGAAGGACCCGTCGACCTATCGCCTGCTCGGCACGCGCGTCGGCGGCGTCGACAACGGCCTGGTCGTCGCGGGCAAGCCCCTGTTCGGCATCGACACGCGCCTGCCCGGCATGCTCTACGCCACCTATGTGAAATGCCCGGTGCTGGGCGGCCGTCCCGTCGGCGCCAACCTGGCGGCGATCAAGGCGATGCCCGGCGTGAAGGATGCGTTCGTTGTCGAAGGCACGGACAACCTGAACGGCCTGCGCCCGGGCGTGGCCATCGTCGCCAACTCGACCTGGAACGCGCTGCGCGCGCGCAAGAAGCTCGAGGTGACGTGGGACGAGGGCGACGGTGCGAAGCACAGCTGGGCGGGGTTCGAGGCCCAGGCGCAGGCGGCGTCCGGCGACCCGGGCCAGGCCGTGCAGCGCCGCGACGGCGACGTCGATGCCGCGCTGGCCGGCGCCGCGCGCACCGTGGAAGCGGCCTACAGCTATCCCTTCATCTCGCACGCCAGCATGGAGCCGCAGAACTGCACCGCGTGGTTCAAGCCGGAGTCCGGGGTGCTGGAACTGTGGGCGCCGACGCAGAATCCCGGTGCCGGACAGGCGCTGGTCGCGTCCACCTTCAACCTGCCGAAGGAAAGGATCGTCCTGCACATCACGCGCAGCGGCGGCGGCTTCGGGCGCCGGCTGTCGTCCGACTTCATCGTCGAGGCGGCCGCCATCGCGCAAAAGGTGAACGCGCCCGTCAAGCTGACCTGGACGCGCGAGGACGACCTGCAGCAGGACCACTTCCGCGCCGGCGGCTTCCACTTCCTGCGCGGCGGCGTCGACGAGCAGGGCAAGGTGGTGGCCTGGCACGACCATTTCGTCACCTTCGCCAACCGCGTCGAGAAGGAAAGCGGCAGCGTGCTGCAGCCGGGCAGCGGCGGCAACCTGTCCGGCGACGAGTTCCCGGGCCGCTGGGTGCCGAACTGCCTGATCGAGCAGACGCCGCTCGAATGCCGGATCCCGATGGGACCGTGGCGCGCGCCGGGCAGCAACGTGTTCGCCTGGGTGTTCCACAGCTTCATCGACGAGCTGGCGCATGCGGCCGGCCGCGACCCGGTCGCCTTCCGCCTCGATTTGCTGGGCGACAAGGACATGATGCCGGGCACCGGCGAGCGCGGCACGCCCTACAACGTGGCGCGCATGCGCGGCGTATTGAAGGCCGTGGCCGAGAAGTCGGGCTGGGGCGGGCGCCGCTTCCCGCGCGGGAAAGGCGCCGGCGTCGCCTTCCACTTCAGCCACCGCGGCTACGTCGCGCAAGTGGCCGAAGTCACCGTCACCAGGGACGGCAAGCTGACCGTGGACCGGGTCGTCGTCGTCGCCGACGTCGGCGCCCAGATCGTCAACCTGTCCGGCGCCGAGCACCAGATCGAGGGTTCCGTGATCGACGGCCTGTCGACGCTGATGCTGCCGGAACTGGACATCGAGAAGGGCCGCATCGTGCAGTCGAACTTCCACGACTACCAGCTGATGCGCATGCCGGACATCCCGACGAAGATCGAATCGCACTTCCTCAAGACCGATTATCCGGTCACGGGACTGGGCGAGCCGGCCTTCCCGCCACTGGCGCCGGCCGTCTGCAACGCCATCTTCGCCGCCACCGGCAAGCGCGTGCGCGAGCTGCCGCTGTCGAAGGCGGACCTGAGCTGGAGCTGACGTGGACGATCCGGGCGCCCTGCTGCGACAGGCCGTGCAGCTGCACCAGCAGGGCCGCCTGGACACGGCGGCCACGCTCTACCGCCGCGTGCTGGAGGCGGCGCCGCGCCAGTTCGACGCGCTGCACCTGCTGGGCGTGATCGAGCGCCAGCGCGGCAACCCGGCGCGTGGCGCGGAGCTGATCGGCGCGGCGCTACAGGTCGATCCGGACCAGGCCAGGGCCCACTGCAACCTGGGCGCCGCGCTGCAGGACCTGGACCGTCCCGTCGAGGCGCTGGCCAGCTACGACGCGGCGCTGCGCCTCGATCCGCGCTATGCGCTCGCCTGGAACAACCGCGGCAACGCGCTGCGCCGCCTGGGTCGCCACGGCGAGGCGCTGGACAGCTACGAGCGCGCGCTCGGCATCCAGGACGCCTATCCGGAAGCCTGGTGCCAGCGCGCCATGCTCCTCAACGACCTGGGCCGCCACGAGGAGGCGGCCGCCAGCGCCGAACGGGCCCTGGCGCTGCGGCGCGGCTACGCCGACGCCCTGCTCGCCCTCGGCAACGCGCTGCAGGGCATGGACCTGCCCGCCGACGCCGTCGCCGCCTACGACGCGGCCCTCGCCGCCGCGCCGCGCCAGGCCGACGCCTGGTGCGCGCGCGGCGCCGCCCTCAAGAAGTCCGGCGACCTGGCGGCGGCGCTGGACAGCTACGACCGGGCGCTCGCGTTGCGGCCGGATTACGCGCTGGCCGCCCACTACCGCGCCAATGCGCTGCGCGCCCTCGGCCGCATCGAGGACGCCAGGGCCGCCTACCGGCAGGCGCTGGCGCTGGGCGCGGACGCGAACGACATCGCCTTCGCCCTGGCCGCGCTGGGCGAAGGGGCGCTGCCGGAGGCGGCGCCGCCGGACTACGTGCGCGCACTGTTCGACGGCTATGCCGGCCATTTCGAGCGCCACCTGGTGGAGCAGCTCGGCTACCGCACCCCGGCCCTGCTCGAGGCGCTGCTGGCCAGGCATGGCGTGGCGCCCGGGGCCGGCGACGCCTGGCACGTGGCCGACCTGGGCTGCGGCACCGGCCTGTGCGCGCCCTTCCTGCGGCCGCTGGCGGCGCGGCTGACGGGCGTGGACCTGTCGCAGAAGATGCTGGACCGGGCCGCGCGGCTGGCGTCGTACGACGCGCTGGCCTGCGCCGAGATCGGCGCCTGGCTCGCCGGACAGGAAGACGGCTGCGACCTGCTGGTCGCGGCCGACGTGCTGGTCTATATCGGCGCGCTGGACACCCTGTTCGCGCGCGCGCATGCCGCGCTCAAGGCGGGCGGGCGGTTCGCGTTCTCGTGCGAGGCGCTCGAGGCGGCGGATGCGGCGGATGCGGCGCAGGGGTATGCGATCCAGGTGTCGAACCGGTTCGCGCACGCGCCGGCCTATGTGGAGCGCTGCGCGGCGCGGGCGGGGTTCGCCGTCGTCGAAGCGCGGCAGGCGGTGCTCAGGCGCGAGCACGGGGAGGATGTGCAGGGGTGGGTGGTATTGCTCGCACGGTGACTCCGGGGGCAATGGTGGGCATGTGGTGCCCACCATTGCGCCTATGCCACCGACAACGCCGTCATGCCCACTTCGCCCAGGCGCACCGGCACGGCCCCGCGCGCCACCATGCGGTCGAGCGCGCGCCGGCCATCGCCTTCCTGGACGTCCACGGCACGCATCGCCTCGGGCACGATGATCGTCGTGAACCCTTCTTCCAGCGCGTCGGTGACGGTGTTCAGCACGCAGTAGTCGGTCGCCAGGCCGCACACCGTCACGCGGTTCACGCTGCGCGCCCGCAGGCGCGCCGCCAGCGTGGTGCCGTTGAAGGCGGAATAGGCGTCGACGCCGGCCGTGTCGGCCTTCGAGATGATCACCGCGTCGTCGGGCAGCGCCAGTTCGGCGGAGAATTCCGCGCCCGGCGTGTTGGCCACGCAGTGCGGCGGCCAGGGGCCGCCCTGCTCGGCGAACGAGCAGTGGTTGGTCGGGTGCCAGTCGCGCGACGCGAAGATCGGCAGGCCCTGCTCGCGATACAGCTCGATCAGGTGGTTGATCGGAGCGATGACTTCATGGCCCGCGGCCACGCCGAGCGCCCCGCCCGGCAGGAAATCGACCTGCATGTCGATCACGAGCAAGGCATCGTCCTTGTCGAGGTGGATCGCACTCATTTTGTCTCCCATTGACACGGCACGGCGCCGCGGATGCGCCATTGTCGCGCAAACCGCCGCGCCGTGCCGGGATCGGCACGCCGGGCGTGCTCAGCCGCACTCAATGACGCGTCTGTGCCGCATTCGCCGCCGCCGCGCGCGCCGCCGGGTCCGGATCCAGCGCGCCCAGCCGGTCGAGGATGGCCGCCGCGCGCTCGGCCAGCGCCGGGTCGGGCACATTGACCGTCAGCTGGCAGTCGCGCACGGCGTCCTGGGCGACCGGTGCATAAGTATGGGTGTAGGCGGTCTTGCCCTTCACCTCGGGGGCATCGCCGGTGACGAAGTTGCCCTGCACGGGGCCGGTTTCGTCGATGCGCACGTCGATGGCGACGTCATCGGCCGCAATGCCGGCCTCCAGCAGCTCGGCACGCGCCTGCTCGGCGGCGGTCACGTGCATGAAGGTACGAACGATCGGGTTTTGCATGATGGCTCCTGCATGAATGCACTTGGACCCACCGTACCAGAAATGCATCGCGGATGGCGCCCGCCGTGCGCCGTCATGCTTATACAAATTATAAATTTACTTTTGTGACAAACACACGTAACGTGCGGCACGAAGTTTTTGCTTTAGTACAATCCTGCCCACCCTATTCCGCGAGCCTCAACCCATGCACACGTCAGCCCGGATCGCCTCTTCCCGCCCCCTCGCCACCACCGCCATGCACGGCCGCGTCGAAACGCTGCGCAGCGAAGGCCAGGACGTCATCGATTTTTCCATCGCCATCTCGCATTTCCCGGCGCCCGCGGCCGTGCTCGACGCCGTCGCGCATGCGCTGGAGCGCGAACGCACCATGCCCTACACGAGCGTGGTCGGCGCCCTCGACGTGCGCGAGCGCCTGGCCGCCAAGCTGCGCCGGGAAAACGGCATCGACGCCCGCGCCGGCGAGATCATCGTCACCAACGGCGCCAAGCAGGCGCTGTACGAGGCGCTGTACGCCATGACCGATCCGGGCGACACCGTGCTCGTATTCAAGCCGCACTGGCCCGCCTACGTCGCGACGGCGCAGCTGCTCGGGCTGCGCGTGGCGCTGGCCGACCTGCCGGACACCATCACGCCCGGGTTGCTGGACAGCCTGGGCACGCCGAAGGTCGTCATCATCAATAACCCGCACAATCCGACCGGCAAGGTGTACACTCGCCGGGAACTGGAATACGTACGCGACTGGGTGCAGCGCATCGGGGCCCGGGTGATCGTCGACGAAAGCTACGAACACCTGATCTTCGACGGCGAACACGCGAGCCTGGCCGCCTTGTGCGACTGGCGCGCCATCGGCGTGGTGACGATCTTCTCGGCGTCGCAGAGCCATGCGATGATGGGCTGGCGCGTCGGTTTCGCCGTGGCGCCGGCCGCCATCGTCGAGGCGATGCAGACGCTGCAGGGACCGATCACGGCGGCCGCCCCGCACCTGTCGCAGGTGGCCGCCGCGGCGGCCTTCGACAGCGGCGCCCCGGTCGCGATGATGGCGGACTACCGCATGCGGCGCGACCTGGCGGTGCAGGCGTTTTCCGGGGTGCCCTGGATGGCGATGCATGCCCCGGCGTCCGGACCGTACCTGTGGGGCGACGTGCGCGCGCTGACGCGGGACAGCGTCGGGCTGTGCGAGGCGCTGCTGGAAGAACGACGGGTCGCCGCGATGCCGGGCGATGCGCTCGGCGTGCCCGCCTTCATCCGCCTGGGCTATATCGCGGACGACGTGGCGACGCTGCGCGACGGCATCCGCAGGATCATCGAATTCGGCGACGCCGCGTTCGCGCGGCTGCCTGCGGGCGGGAAGCAAGCATATGAGTAGGAAGACATGATATTTGGGTTGAGCCGGTTCCGGCCGAACAGTCTCCGGAGCCGGCTGATGCTGCTGGTGGCGCTGGCCATCACGCCGCTGGCAGTCATGACGATCCTGTCCGGGATCCGCGAGCGCGAACACGCCATCAAGGCGTCCGAGGAAAACCTGCGCCGCCTGACGGGCATGGCGGCCGCCAACGAGGCCCAGTCGGTGGAGGGCGCGCGCCAGATCCTGGTCGACCTGTCCAGCGTGCCCGACCTGCTGGGCGACACGGCCAAGTGCACCTCGCTGCTGTCCGACGTCCTGGACCGCAACGAAGGCTTCGTCAACTTCGGCCTGATCCAGCTGAACGGCGACGTCACCTGCAGCGCCGTGCCGCTGCTGCATCCGGTGAACCTGGGCGACCGCAGCCACTTCCGCCGCGCCATCTCCGAACGCCGCTTCATCGCCGGCGACTACGTGTTCGGAAGGGTCATCAAGAAGCACACGATCAACCTGACCTACCCGGTGATCGACCGCAGCGGCAAGGTACTGGCCGTCGTGTTCGCGGCCATGGACCTGGAAGGCCTGGACACCTTCATCAACGACATCAACCTGCCGCCCGGCTCCGTGCTGGCCACGGCCGACGCGCGCGGCACCATCATCTCGCGCCGCCCCGATCCGGAACGCCACTTCGGCACGCGCCTGCCGCCCGCCACGCTGGAAGCGATGCGCACGGCCGGCCAGCGCGCCGTGACCATCCGCGGCGAGGACGGCGTCGAGCGCCTGCACACCTTCGCGCGCGTGGGCGCCCCGGCGCTGTCCGACTACACGGTGACGATCGGCATCCCGACCGAGACGATCCTGTCGGCCGCGCGCCGCGACCAGATCATGTCGCTGCTCGGCCTGGCCGCCACGACCATGCTCGCGCTGCTCGCGGCCTGGCTGGTGGGCGACGTGCTGATCGTGCAGCGCGTGCGCAAGCTGATGGGCACCGCCGAACGCATCGCCGCCGGCGACCTGGAGGCCCGGTCCGGCATCGCCTACGGCCGCGAGGAGATCGGCAACCTGGCGCAGGCGCTGGACCGCATGGCGGCCGCGCTGCAGAAGAAGGAGACGGCGCGCACGCTGGCCGAGCGCGAGCTGCGCGCGGCCGACCAGCGCAAGGACGAATTCCTGGCCATGCTGGCGCACGAGCTGCGCAACCCGCTGGCGCCGATCAGCACGGGCGCGCACCTGCTCAAGCTGCTGCATTCCGACAATGCGCAGATCAGCCAGACCTGCGCGATCATCGTGCGCCAGGTCGACCACATGACGAGCCTCGTCGACGACCTGCTCGACGTCTCGCGCGTCACCCGCGGCCTGGTCGCGCTGTCGACGCAGGTGCTGGAAGTGCGGCGCGTGGTCGACGACGCCGCCGAGCAGATCCGCCCGCTGATCGCGGCGCGACGGCACCGGGTGGCGATCGACCTGCCGCCGGATCCGGCCCACGTCAAGGGCGACCACAAGCGCCTGGTGCAGGTCTGCGCCAACCTGCTGAACAACGCGACCAAGTACACGCCGGAAGGCGGCACGATCCGGCTGCGCCTCGAGCCGGACGGCGGCGACTGGGTCTTGACGGTGGAGGACGACGGCATCGGCATGGAACCGGAACTGGTGGACCGCGTGTTCGAGCTGTTCACCCAGGCCGAACGCACGCCGGACCGCTCGCAGGGCGGCCTGGGCCTGGGCCTCGCGCTCGTCAAGAGCCTGGTCGAGCTGCACGGCGGCACCGTGCAGGCCGCGAGCGCGGGGCTGGGCAAGGGGTCCACCTTCACCGTGCGCCTGCCCCGCTTCGTCCAGGAAGTGGCGCCGGCGCCCGCCATCGACGGCGCCGCGCCGCCGGCCGGCGGCGTGGCCCCGTTGCGCCTGCTGCTGGTGGACGACAACGTCGACGCCGTGCACACGCTGCAGCTGTTCCTGCGCTCGGCCGGGCACCAGGTGGAAGTCGCGTATTGCGCCGCGGACGCCCTCGAACTGGCCAAGGTGCTGGTGCCGGACGTGTGCCTGCTCGACATCGGCCTGCCCGACTTCGACGGCAACGAGCTGGCGCGCCGCCTGCGCCAGCTGCCCCAGGCGGCGGGCGCGACGCTCGTCGCGATGACGGGCTACGGGCGCCAGCAGGACCGCGACGCGGCCATGGCCGCCGGCTTCGACCACTACCTCGTCAAGCCCGTCAACACGGGCCAGCTGGCCGACATCCTGGGCGCGGTGGCGGAAACGGGCGCCGGGCGCTAGGGATTACTCGCGGTTCGGCTGCGTGGCCAGCGCCACGATGGCGGCGCCGGCGGCCACGATCAACGCATCCTCGATCAAGCCGCTGCGGGTCTGGCCGATGCGCGCCATGGCCTGCTTGCGCACGGCCAGCGTGGCATAGGCCAGCGGCACGGCGGTCGCCACGGCGACGGCGGCTCCCTCCTTCTCGCTTCCGCGCGGCGCCAGCGCCGCCCCCGCGATGCCCGCGCTCATCACACGCGCCAGCAGGCCCAGGAACACGGTGCGGTCGGGCGCCGTCTTCATCTTGTCGCCGGCCAGTTCGCCGACGCCCATCGCCAGCGCGCCGTACTTGAAGACGGGGCGGTTCAGCAGAGCCAGGTGGCCCGTCGTGTCGCGCCCGGCCAGGCGCGCCGTGGCCAGCGTGGCCATCGGTGTCATCGAGCGCGCGCTGGCGACGGCGCCGATCAGGATCGAAGGAAGCAGGTCGCGCCATCCCATGGTCATCTCCTTGTCAGTGGTTGGATGCGTACCGCCGCAGCGGCTGAGTTGGCATCCAGCTTACGCGAGTCGGGGATATCGCACCGCACGCATCGTCATGCCCGGAAACGACACATCCCGGCGGCAGGGAAACCTGCGGCCGGGATGTCGGGGGCAAAGGAGCGTGGCGCCGGGTTCAGCCGCGGCGCCTGCGGCGCGCCGCCAGCAGGCCCACGAAGCCCAGACCGGCCAGCCACAGCGAGCCCGGCTCCGGCACCTCGTTGCCGTCGTCCTTGCCGCCGCCGGCGCTGGACGGCACCGGGATCGGCTGGGTCGGCTGCAGCACCTCGGGCAGGCCGCCGTCCGGCGCCTGGGGCGGCGTCTGCGGCGCGGGGATGACGGGGCCGGTGGACGGGTTGCCGCCGCCTTCTCCCGTGCCGCCGCCGCCGCTGCCGCTGCCGCTGCCGCCATTGTTGCCATCGCCGCTGCCGCCACCGCCGCTGCCGGCGTTGCCCGGATCGCCCGTCCCGCCGGACGATTCGCCCGTGGTGCCACCCGCGGTGCCACCCTGCCCCGGCGCCGCCGGCGCGGCGGCGCTGCCGCCGGCATCCGTGTCGCCGTTGCCCGAAGCTTGCGAGGCGGCGGCCAGCAGCAGGCCGCTGTTCGCGATGCGCATCATGTCGGCCAGGTCCGGCATATTGGGCAGGCCGATGCCGCCGCTGCCGCCGCGCGCCCGCTCCGGGCTGCCGTGCGCCAGGCCGGCGCCGTAGAAATCGTTCAGCGCGAAGGCGCGGCCGCCGCCGCCGACCAGGCCGTCGGCCGTGAACGACACGTTCTCGGCGCCGCCCTCGTCGGCATCGACGGCTTCCGCGCTGGCGGCATCGAGCTCGGCCTCGCTGGGCCCCTTCGCCTCGACCGGGAACATGGCGACGTCGGAGATGCGGTTGCCGCAGCGGCCGCGGATCTCGCTGCTGCCGTCGGTCAGCACGGTCTCGCCTGCGGCCAGCGTGTGCTTGCCGGCCGTCCAGTACACCTTGTCGCCCTTGCGGTAGGACACGTACACGGCGCGCGGCTTGGACACCGTCGCCACGCTGGCCTTGTCGACCTGGAACGAGGCATAGTGGTCGGCGACCACCCTGTCCATCTTCATCACGCGCACGACGTCGTCGCGGCCGGCGACGCCGCCCGGCACGATGGAATACGGATACACGCGCCGTACCGTCTTCGGCGCCGCCGGCGCGGCGGCCTGGGCGACCTGCGCCAACGTTCCGTTCGCCGGCACCTCGACGATGCCGGAGACGTCGCTCGGCATCCGCGGCGGAGCCGGGGTCCGGGTGACGAACAGCAGCGCCGCGCAGCCGGCGACACCCAGCATGGCCACGATGGCCAGGCGCCGCTGGAAGCGCTGGGACTTTCTGCTGCGTCGGATGTAGGCGGTGCGCAAAAGCATAAATAAACCTGAGTAGGACGTGTCCTACAGTTTAATGCTATTTCCGAACGTAAAACTGTCCTTTTGGAAATATTGGTTATCTTGCGTTGTAGAAATGCCGAAATTGATGACTTCCGGAAACCTTTTCATTTCCACATGGAAACTTCTAGTCTTGTCATTGCTCGGCAATAAACAATCGCTAGACTCGGCCCCGTTCACTTGACACGAGGGCAATATGGATCGACGTGGTTTTCTGCGCAGCGCAGCCTATTTCACCGTCGTCGGCGCCGGCGTCCCGCTGGCCGCCTGCGGCGGCTCGGACGGTACCCCGTCCGGCAGCTTCACCTTCCCGCTGGGCGTGGCCAGCGGCGACCCGAAGGAGACGAGCGCCGTGTTCTGGACGCGCTGCCTGCCCAAGAGCGGCAGCGGCGACGCCAACCTGCGCCTGGACGTGGCCAGCGACGCGGCGTTCGCGAACATCGTCGCGCTGGCCGAGCTGAAGGCAACCGCTACCTACGACCATACCGTGCGCGCGAAAGTGACGGGCCTGTCCCCCAACACGCGCTACTGGTACCGCTTCGTGGCCGGCACCGACGTCAGCGCCATCGGCCAGACGAAGACCGCGCCCGCCGCCGCCAGCGCGCCCACCCAGCTGCGCTTCGCCTGGATGACCTGCCAGGACTGGAGCATCAACCACTGGGCCGCGATGGAATTGATGGCGCAGGAAGACCTCGACTTCATCGTGCACCTGGGCGACTACATCTACGAGACCGTCGGCGCCGCCTTCCAGACCGGCGCGGCCGAACCGGCGCACGGCAAGATCACGCTGCCGAACGGCGTGGCCGCCGGCGGCGCCGTGTACGCCAACACGGTGGACGACTACCGCACGCTGTACCGCACCTACCGCGGCGACGCGCGCCTGCAGGAACTGCACCGCAAGTTCCCGATGGTGGTGATCTGGGACGACCACGAGTTCTCGGACGACTGCTGGCGCGACCACCAGACCTACACGAACGCCAACCTGCAGCAGACGGCGCGCCGGCGCGCCGCCAACCAGGCCTGGGCCGAATACATGCCGGTCGACTGGGGCGACGTCTCGTTCGACCTGAACAACGCGGCCTACGACAACATCCGCATCTACCGCGATTTCAAATTCGGCAACCTGCTGCACCTGGTGATGACGGACGAGCGCCTGTACCGCGACGACCACGTCGTCAGCGAAGCCGCCTACGCGCAGATGCTGCAGCACGATGCGGTGAACGGCAGCGATTCCGTCGGTTCGCGCTACTTCGTGCCGCAGCCCCTGCTGCTGCAATACGAACAGGCCGACACCGCCGCGCTGGGCCGCGCCCCGAGCATCCTGGGCGCGACCCAGGAGCAGTGGTGGAAGGACACCATGAAGAACGCGACGGCGACCTGGAAGGTGTGGGGCAACGAAGTCACGCTGAACCGCATGTGGGTGGACCTGCGCACCCAGGCCCCGGCGCCCTACAACCAGCTGTACGTCGTCAACGCCGACGGCTGGGACGGCTACCCGGCGCACCGCGCGGAACTGCTGGGCTGGCTCGGCAACCAGGGCATCAAGAACGTCGTCGCCATCACGGGCGACCTGCATGCCTTCCAGTGCGGCGTCATCTACGACAACAACGACCCGGCCAGCGGCAAGGCCGTGGCCGTCGACTTCGTCAGCGCCGGCATCAGCAGCTCCTCGTTCTACAAATACCTGAGCGCCGGTTCGGCCGGCACGCCGCTGGCCCCGCTGGTGGCAACGCCGCAGACCTTCGACGGCGTGCTGCGCGCCAACAACCCGGCATTCGCCTACGTCGACCACGACGCCCAGGGGTATTCGGTGGCCACCGTGACGCCGGCCTCGTTCAGCGTCGTGTTCAACAAGGTCAAGCCGCTCAATGCGGACGGCAGCAAGCCGTCCGCGCCGCTGGCCAAGAAGACGCGGATCGTGCTGCAGGCCGGGTCGACGGTGCCGACCGTCACCGACAACGTCAGCTGACCCGTCGCCCCTGCGCAGGCAGGGGCCCAATTGCTGCGTGCACTACGATTACGCGGGCAAGCTTGGGCCCCTGCCTTCGCAGGGGCGACGGCGTTCTGCTTTTCGGCAGGCCACACGCATCGTTCCATTCATTTATTATTCGTTTATACGTTAAATGAAAGGAAATGAATGGAGTCGATCGAGGTTGTCCTGGCCATGCTGCTCGCCGTCGTGGCGAGCGGGTGGCTGGGGAGGATGTTGCCGTTTGCCATACCGCTGCCGCTGATCCAGATCCTGCTGGGCGCCATCATCGAAGGGGTGTTCCAGCACGGCGTGACGCTCGACCCCGACATTTTCTTCCTGCTGTTCCTTCCTCCCCTGCTGTTCCTGGACGGCTGGCGCATTCCCAAGGTGGGCCTGTTCCGCGACAAGGGCACGATCCTCGAGCTCGCGCTGGGCCTCGTCGTCTTCACCGTGCTCGGCGCCGGCTTCCTGCTCGACTGGCTGATCCCGGAAATGCCGCTGGCCGTCGCCTTCGCGCTGGCCGCCATCGTGGCCCCCACCGATCCGGTCGCCGTGTCGGCGATCACGAGCCGCATTCCCGTGCCGCCGCGGCTGATGCACATCATCGAAGGCGAATCGCTGCTCAACGATGCCAGCGGCCTCGTCTGCTTCCGCTTCGCCGTGGCGGCCGCCATGACGGGCCATTTCTCGCTGGCCCAGGCCGGCACGACCTTCCTGTGGGTGGCGTTCGCCGGCATCGCGGCCGGCGTCGCCGTCACCTGGGCCATCGCCCGCGTCCATGCGATCCTGCTCAGCCGCTTCGGCGAGGACGAGGGCATGCCGATCCTGATCAATCTGCTGACGCCGTTCGGCGCCTATCTCGCGGCCGAGCACCTGGGCGGCTCCGGCATCCTGGCGGCGGTCGCGGCCGGCATCACGATGAGCTACGTGGAGCTGGGCGGCAGCGCCACGCCGACGACGCGCATCCGTCGCAACGTCGTCTGGGACACGCTGCAGTTCTCCCTGAACGGCGTGATGTTCGTGCTGCTGGGCGAGCAATTGCCCGACGCGGCCCGCGCCGCCCTGCATCCGAACGGCCCCACGCCCTATGGCGGCTGGTGGCTGGCCGGGGTGGCGCTGGCGTTCAGCCTGGCCCTGGTCCTGCTGCGCTTCGTCTGGGTCTGGATCTCGCTGCAGCTGACGCTGCTGAACCGGCGCCGCCTGGGCGAACAGGTCTACGCGCCGCGCATGCGCCTGATCCTGGCGACCTCGTTCGCCGGCGTGCGCGGCGCCCTGACGATGGCCGGCGTGCTGACGCTGCCGCTGGCGCTGCCCAACGGCGCGCCGTTCCCGGCGCGCCACCTGGCGATCTTCCTGGCCGGCGCCGTGATCGTCGTCTCGCTGGTGCTGGCCAGCATCATGCTGCCGCGCCTGCTGCGCGACCTGGAGCTGCCCGACGCGCCGCACGTCGACGACGAGGAGGAGCGCGCCCGCCACGCCGCCACGCTGGCCGCGGTGGCGGCGATCGAGAACGAGGCGAAGCAGTACGGCAGCGGCGCCGAAGGGATGCTGCAGGCGGACGCATCCGCCCATGTGCTGAGCCTGTACCGCCACCGCCTGCGCGAGACCCAGCCCGGCGACGGCCGGCCGGACATCCACGCGGCCGAGCAGACCGAGCGCGCCTACCGCCTGCTGGGCCTGCGCGCCGAGCGCGACACCATCCTGCGCCTGGCGCGGCGCAACGAGATCTCGGACGAAACGGCGCGCCACCTGGTGCGCGAGATCGACCTGGTCGAGGCGCGCTACCGCTGACCTTCCGGCGTCATGCCACGGGGCCGCCTACGTTAGCTCCCGAACGGTGCGCGCACGCCATCCGCGTAGACTCGTCCCAGACGCGTCAGAAACGGATGACCCATGAAGAGCGAAGAACGCGCACCGGCGGGCCCGGTGCCGAATACCGATCCCCCGGCCGCCGCCAAGGCGGCCGGCCTGCGCTACGTCCACGACGACCGTCCCGGCATCACGCGCAAGCCCGCCAAGGAAGGCTTCAGCTACCTGGACGCCCACGGCGTGCCGGTCGAGGACGAGGCGACACTCAAGCGCATCAAGGCGCTGGCGATCCCGCCCGCGTGGACCGGGGTCTGGATCTGTCCCCAGGCCAACGGCCACCTGCAGGCGACGGGGCGCGATGCGCGCGGCCGCAAGCAGTACCGCTACCACGCCAAGTGGCGCACCGTGCGCGACGAGGTGAAATACGAACGCATGATCAAGTTCGGCCAGGCCTTGCCCCTGATCCGCAAGGAAGTCGACCGCGCGCTGGCCCTGCCCGGCCTGCCGCGCGAGAAGGTGCTGGCGACCATCGTCTACCTGCTCGAGGCGACGATGATGCGCATCGGCAATGACGAATATGCGCGCGAGAACAAGTCCTATGGCTTGACGACGCTGCGCAACCGCCACGTGCACATCGACGGCAGCGAAGTGGAGTTCCGCTTCCGCGGCAAGAGCGGCGTGTACCACGACGTCAAGGTGCACGACCGGCGCCTGGCGAAGATCATCGCCCGTACCCGCGAGCTGCCCGGACAGGAGCTGTTCCAGTACCTTGACGAGCACGGCGAGCGCCATGCGGTGGGGTCCGCCGACGTCAACGACTGGCTGCGCACCGTCACCGGCGAGGAATACACGGCCAAGGATTTCCGTACCTGGTCCGGCACGGTGCTGGCCGCGATGGCGCTGCGCGAATTCGAGAGCTTCGATTCCGAGGCGCAGGCCAAGAAGAACATCGTGCGGGCCATCGAATCGGTGGCCGAGAAGCTCGGCAATACCCCCTCGGTGTGCCGCAAGTGCTACGTGCACCCGGCCGTGCTCGATTCCTACCTCGACGGCACCATGCTCGAGGGCCTGCGCGCCCGCGCCGAGGAATCCCTGGCCCAGGACCTGTCCGACCTGCAACCCGAGGAAGCGGCGGTGCTGGGCATGCTCCAGCACCGCCTGGCGCAGGAATCCGCCGCGGCCGGCGTGCACGTGACGCGCCGCGCCGCCTGACCAACCCATGAAAGGCAAGCCCATGACAGCATCGCGCAGCATCGCACTGGTGGCCGAGTTCGGCCACCAGGTGACCGGCATCTCGGTCTCGGAGGACAACCGCATCTTCGTCAACTTCCCACGCTGGACCGAGGACACCGAGGTCTCGGTGGCCGAACTGGTGGACGGCCAGCCACGGCCCTACCCGGACCTGGAATGGAATGCCTGGCGCAATGCGAAGAAGGACGAGATCACGCCGGACGACCATTTCGTGTGCGTGCAGAGCATCGTGGCCGACGGCCGCGGCAGCCTGTGGGTGCTGGACGCGGCCGCGCCGGCCCAGGCCCACATGGTCTCGGGCGGGCCGAAGCTGGTTCGCATCGCGCTGGCCACGAACAAGGTCAGCCAGGTGATCCCGTTCGACGAAAGCCTGGCCCCGCAGGGCTCCTACCTGAACGACGTGCGCTTCTCCCCGGACGGCAAGCACGCCTACATCACGGATTCCGGCGTCAAGGGCGCGCTGCTGGTGGTGGACATCGGCGCCTCCAAGGCCGTACGGGTGCTCGACGGCGACCCGTCCACGCAGATGAAGAAAGGCTTGAACGTGACGGCCGACGGCAAGGTGCTGCGCCGCCCGGACGGGCGCGGCGTGGAATTCTCGGCCGACGGCATCGAGCTGTCGAAGGACGGCCGGTACCTGTACTGGCAGGCGATCAAGGGCGAGGACCTGTACCGCATCCCCACCGAGGCGCTGCTGGGTGCCGGCATGCGCGGCGAGGACGTGTCGGGCCAGGTCGAGCCCTACGGCAAGAACGGGGTATGCGACGGCCTGCTGTTCGACCGCGGCACCGACGTCATGTACCTGACCTCGCCGCAGGACGATGCCATCAAGCGCCGCGACCTGGCGCAGGGTCCGGACGCGCCGGCCGAGCTGGTCGCGCACGACGCGCGGCTGCGCTGGCCCGACACCTTCAGCCAGGGCCCGGACGGCACCATCTACGTGACCACCTCGCACATCCAGGACTCGGCCTTCTTCAAGCCGGATGCGCCGCCGGCCCTGCCGACGCAGTTGTGGAAGCTGGTTTGAGCGGATAACTCCTGCGTTCCGGATTCGCAGGCCGGTGTAGGAAATATATATTCGCGAACAAGAAACACCGTCGTTCCCGCGACGGCGGGAACCCATACTGAGCAACCGAATTCCGTTTGTTAAACACGCCCCGGCATTCAAATGGGTCTGACTTCGGAGCTTCAGCATGGGTTCCCGCCTGCGCGGGAACGACGTGTGTCGATATGGCTCCCCAATATCTCACTTTGCCGAAGGAAAGAACAACTGCTCCCCGTCCGGCTTGAACGCCGCGATCTTCGCCTGCCCCTCGCGCGAGGTCATCCACGCGATCAGCTGCTTCGCGCCCCCGTAGTTGATGCCCTTGTGCTTGTCCGGATTGACCGCGATGATGCCGTAGGGATTGAACATGCGCTTGTCGCCCTCGACCAGGATCGCCAGGCCCGTCTTGGCCTTGTAGGCGCCATACGTCGCGCGGTCGGTCAGCGTGTAGGCGCCCAGCTCGGACGCCATGTTCAGCACCTCCCCCATGCCAAGCCCGGCCGACACGTAGTTGGCGCCGGCCGGCCTGGTGCCCGCCGCCTGCCAGTAACCCTTTTCCATCACGTCGGTGCCGGAATTGTCGCCGCGCGAGATGAACTTGACGTTGCCGGACGCGATCTTGCGGAAGGCGGCGATCACGTCGCGCTCCCCCTTGACCCTGGCCGGGTCGGCCGTCGGGCCGGCCACGACGAAGTCGTTGTACATCACGTCGCGGCGGTCGACGCCCCAGCCTTCGGCCACGAACTTGTCTTCCAGCTGGCGCGCATGCACGAGGGTGACGTCGACGTCGCCGTTCTTGCCCAGCTCCAGCGCCTTGCCGGTGCCGACCGAGATCACCTTGACCTTGATGCCCGTCTTCGCCTCGAAGGACGGCAGCAGATAGGCGAGCAGGCCCGAGTTCTCCGTGCTGGTGGTGGTCGACAGGCGCAATACCTTGCCGTCGCCGTCCTGCTGGGCGTGGGCGAAGGGCGCGGCGAGTGCGGCACTCAGGGCAAAGGCGAGGATGGAACGGCGTTGCATGGACATCTCCTGGTTGTGGTCAGCGGGTTTCGAGACGGCCGTCGCGCAGCTTGAGACGCTGCACGCCAGGCAGGTTGATGAGGTCGCGGTCGTGGCAGGCGACGACGACGCTGCTGCCTTGCTGGACCAGCGTCGGTATGAGTTCGATCACCTGTTCGCGCGCGGCGCCGTCCAGGTTGGCGGTCGGCTCGTCCAGCAGCAGCAGGCGCGGCTGCAGGATGCGGGCGCGCGCCAGCGCCACCCGCTGCTTTTCTCCTCCGGACAAGCGCGCCGGGTCCGTGCCCTGCAGGTGCGCGACACCCGCCCAGGCCATGGCTTCCTCGACCAGCGCCGCCTGCTGCGCCGCTGTCCCGCCCCGCAGGGCCAGGCCGTAGCCGACGTTGTGGGCGACGCTGCTCGAGAACAGCACCGGGTGCTGGTGCACGTAGACGATGGCCTGGCGCAGGGCGCGCGGATACGGATGGTGGCGCACCTCGCGGCCCTCGAAGCGCAGGCTGTCGATCTCGGCGCGCTCCAGTCCGCCCAGCACGCGCAGCAGCGTGCTCTTGCCGGCGCCGTTCATGCCGGTCAGCACATAGGCGGCGTGCGTGGCGATCTCCAGATGGTCGATGTCGAACAGCACACGCTCGCCATGGCGCTTGCGCAGGCCGCGCACGCCCAGCAGGGCCTTGCGGCGCTCGGCCGTCCCGGCGGCATCCGGCATCATTCGCGGCCCCGCGCCGCGTGGGCGTCGCCCTGCAGCACCATCAGCATGCCGTTCATCACGAGGGCCAGCGTCACCAGCACGATGCCCAGCGCGATGCCCTGGGCGAACTCGCCCTTGCTGGTTTCCAGCGCGATCGCCGTGGTCATGGTGCGCGTCTCGCCTTCGATGTTCCCGCCCACCATGAGCGCGCAGCCCACCTCCGAGATCACCCTGCCGAAGCCGGACAGCACGGCCGCCATCACGCCGAAGCGCGCTTCATGCAGCACGCGCACCATCACCTGCGCGCGCGAGGCGCCCAGCGTGACGGCCGTCTCGGCATAGCGCGGGTCGACGGCCTGCACGGCCGCCAGCGTGAACGCGACCAGCACGGGCAGCGCCACCACGCACTGCCCCAGCACGATGCCGGGCTGGGAAAACAGCCATTGCAGGTCGCCCAGCGGCCCGCGGCGCGACAGCAGCAGGTACAGCAGCAGGCCGATCAGCACGGTGGGCAGCGACAGCGCCGCCTGCGCCAGCCAGATCACGATGCGGCGCCCGCGGAAGCGGTACATCGCCACCGCGTAGCCGAGCAGCACCGCGGGCGGCGCGGCCAGCAGCAGGCCGGCAAGGCTGGTGGCGAGCGAGACCTGGATGATGCGCCACAGGCCGGGGTCGCCCGTGAACAGCAGCGCGAAGGCGCGCGCGATGGCGTCGGCCAGGGACATCAGGGCGCGCGCTGGGCGGCCGGGGCGGCCGGGGCCGCCGAGGCGGCGCGGGCCGCATATTCCGCATCGACGGCGGCCAGCAGCTCCGGTTCGAACACCAGCCGCTCGGCCCCGGAGAGCAGCAGGAAATGGCGGCCGCTGCAGCGCGCCAGCAGCGACATGCCGAGCTGCCCGGCCACCCGGTGCCCCATCTGCGTGGTGCCGGAGCGCGACAGCAGGAAGGGAATCCCCATCTGCGCGCCCTTGATCACCATCTCGGACGTCAGCCGTCCCGTCGTATAGAACACCTTGTCGGCGCCGCTCATCCCTTCCAGCCACATCAGGCCGGCGATCGCGTCGACGGCATTGTGGCGGCCGACGTCTTCCACGAACCACAGCAGCTCGCCGTCGGCATCGAACAGCGCGCAGCCGTGCACGGAGCCGGCCTGCTTGTACACCGACTGCTGGCTGCGGATCGCCTCGACGATCCGGTACACCACCGACTGGCGCAGGCGCGCGTCCGGCGGCAGCACGATGCGGTCGACCTCGTCCATCAGTCCGCCGAACACGGAACCCTGGCCGCAGCCGGTCGTGACCACTTTCCTGGCGGTCCGCTCCTCGACGTCGCGGATGCCGTCCCGGGTGACGACGGCCACCGCGTCGACGGACCAGTCGACCTGGACCGACACCACCTCGTCGAGCGAACGCACCAGGCGCTGGTTGCGCAGCCAGCCCAGCGTCAGCGCTTCGGGCGCGCCGCCCAGGGTCATCAGGGTGACCAGTTCGCGCTTGTCCACGTACACGGTGAGCGGACGCTCGGCCGGGATGTCCAGCGTCGTACGACGGCCGCGCTCGTCGACCGATACGACCTCGTGGGTCAGCACGGCGCTGGCGCGGGAGAGCTGCGGACGCCAGCCCGATACGGCATGCGCCGAGGACGTCATGACAGAAGGCAAGTCGATGCGGTTCATGCTTGTCATTGTGCCACGGCCACGGCAAATGGCGCACTCCCCTGCCTTTCGGGTGGACGGGCCCGCCACGCGGCGCGCCATCCGCGCTCGGAATCGTTCCCGGCGTGTCGTCAAAGTCCCAGCGCAGAACCGGCGTGCTCCTAGGCCGATCGCGCGGGCGCCATGCCAGAATCGGTCTTCCCTGCGGCCGCGCCGCATTCAACGGGAGGCAGACATGAGGTTCGCACACAAGCTGGCCGCCTGCATCGTCGCGATTGCAGCCACGGCCGCCGCCGCGGCCGGCGGCTGGAACGGCAATACGGTACGCCTCGAACAGGTGGCCGCCTTCGGGCACCAGGTCACCGGCGTCGCCGTCGGCGAGCGAGGGCGCATCTTCGTCAACTTTCCGCGCTGGACCGAGGATGCGCCCGTCTCGGTCGCCGAAGTGCTGCCGGGAGGCGTCTTGCGCCCCTACCCCGACGGCGCCTGGAATGCCTGGCGCAACGTGCGCCGCGACGAGCTCGATCCGGCCGATCACTGGGTCTGCGTGCAGAGCGTGGTGGCGGACGGCCGCGGCAGCCTGTGGGTACTCGACCCGGCCGCCCCGGCGATGATGGGCCCGGTGCCGGGCGGACCCAAGCTGGTGCGCATCGACCTGGCCAGCAACCGGGTCGTCCAGGCGATCCGCTTCGGCCAGGACGTCGCCATTCCCGGTTCCTACCTGAACGACGTGCGCTTCTCGCCCGACGGCCGCCTGGCCTTCCTCACCGATTCCGGCCAGCGCGGCGCCCTGGTCGTGGTCGACCTCGCTTCGGGCGCCGCGCGGCGCGTGCTGGACGGCCATCCGTCGACACAGCCCGAACGGGGCGTCACCGTCGAGACGGACGGCCGCACGCTGCGCTACCCGGACGGCCGCGACGTGCGCATCGCCGCCGACAGCATCGCCTTGTCCGGCGACGGCGCCTGGCTGTACTGGAAGCCGCTCACGGGCACGACGCTGTACCGCATCCCCTCCGCCGTGCTGGCCACGCGCGGCCTGGCGGGGCAGGACGTCGCCGCCGCGGTGCAGCCCTACGGCCAGGTCGGGCCGACCGACGGTTTCTGGATCGGGCGCGGCAGCGACACGCTGTACGTGACATCGATCGAGGACAATGCCGTGAAGGCGCGCGACCTGGGCCAGGGCGCGACGGGCGGCCTGCGGCTCGTCGCCCGCGACCCGCGCCTGCGCTGGCCGGACAGCTTCGCCCAGGGACCGGACGGGGCGCTGTACGTCACGTCCTCGCGCATCCAGGATTCCGCCTGGTTCCGGCGCGACGCGCCGCTGGCGCTGCCCACCCAGTTGTGGAGGCTGGCCCCGCGCTGAGCAGGCTGGCGCGCTGCGGGCGCTGCGTCTCGTCGCGTCTCGTTGCGTCCATCCTTGCCGCAGCCGGCGGCCACGGCCCAAAGGGGCCGGCCGGCACGCCACCCGTGCCGGACAAGTCGATATCCGCTGCACCGGCGCACGGCGCGATGCCGGCGCCCGCCTTGGCCGCCGGCAGGTGGTCCTCCCCCCTTCTCCTTCCGGATCAGAAGGTCAGGCGCCCCTCGATCGAATCGTCGAGCGTCTTGCCGATCAGCGCGCCGACGGCGACCTTGGCGCCGGCCACCACGCTGCCGTGCTTGTTGTCCCAGTAGTAGCCGGTCCGGGGCGTGAAGCGGATCACGGTGATGCGCGGGTCGTCCTCGCCTTCGGTGAACCAGGTCTTGAGCAGCGGATTCCACAGTTCGTGGATCATGGTGCGGTCCTGCATGACCTCGGCCCGTCCTTCCAGTTCCAGGAAACCGGCGTGGTGGCCGACCTGGAAATAGAGTTTCGCGGCGGGATTCGCGGCCAGCTCGTGGTTCTTGTGGCTGTCGCTGGCGGACAGGAACCACAGGTTGCCGGCGTCGTCGGCCTTGCGCACGCTCATCGGGCGCACGCCGTCGGTCGATCCGGTGGCGCCGGTGGTGCAGAAGAAGCAGGATTCGGCCTCGTCGGCCATGTCCTTGACGCGCTTGGCGGCGTCGATGCCGGCCAGGTCGCGGCGATTCTGTTCGGGTTGGTTGCGGTTGATCGAATCCATGATGGGCTCCAAAATGAATAGGTAAGCCGACTGTACGCGAACCGGCTTGCCCGGTATGTGCGCGCCTGAACCGATGGCGCCATCGGACGGCCATTGGGACGGCCATCAGGACGGCCGATAAGCGCGGCCGCTTGACCTATAATTACATCTTTTATTCCGGGAAACACATGCGCGCATCCAGCGGGCCCACCCTCTCCCTGCGCCACCTGCTGATCCTGCTCACGGCGATCGGCCTGCTGCCGCTGGCGGCCCTCGGGGTGTGGAACCTGCATGCCGCCTCGGAATACCGCCAGCGCGAACAGCAGCGCTCGATGCTCGACCTGGCGCGCGCCCTGTCCAGCGCCGTCGACGCGGAGCTCGACGGCACCGTCGCCACCCTCAGCAGCATGGCCCGCAGCCCCGCGCTCGCGGCGGGCAATATCCGCGATTTCTACGCGATCGCCGTCCAGCAGGCGCGCTCCCAGAACGAATGGTTGTCCGTGATCCTGTCCGATGCGGACGGCAATATGCTGTTCCGCACGAATGCCCCGTTCGGCGCGGCGCCGGCGCCCATCGCCGACCCGGCCAGCCTGCAGCAGGTGCTGGCGCTGCGCCGGCCCGTGGTCGGCCACATCGCGCGCGGCAAGAGCGGCAAATTCGCTGTGCCGGTGCGCATTCCCGTCAGCGACGGCGCCGGCCGCCTGTACGCGCTGACCGCCGTCGTGCGTCCCGACCGCATCGAGCGCGTCATCGCGCGCCAGCGCGCGCCGGCCGGTTCCGTGCTCGGCGTGATGGACGCGACGGGGTCGCTGGTCGCGCGCTCGCGCCCCACCGTCCTCGGCGGTCCGCCCAGCCCGACGCTGGTGCGGCTGATGCGCACCGGCGGGCCCGAGAACGTCGGCGTCACCACCACCCTCGAAGGCGACGACGTCGTCACCGCCTACACCCGCCTGTCGCACTATGGCTGGACCGTGGCCGTCGGCGCCCCGCCGGCGCCCCTGCGCGCGGACCTGGTAAGCGGCTTCATGAGCGGCTCCGTGAGCGGCTTCGCGCTGTACGGCGCCGCCATCGTGCTGTCGCTGGCCGTGTGCATCGGCCTGGCCTCGTGGCTGGCGGCGCGCATCGTGCGCGGCATCGAGCGCCTGGA
The DNA here is from genome assembly GCF_030412015.1 of Massilia sp. YIM B02763. GTDB lineage: Bacteria > Pseudomonadota > Gammaproteobacteria > Burkholderiales > Burkholderiaceae_D > Telluria. The sequence continues at coordinate 568,670 of NZ_JASNRD010000001.1, forward strand.
ACGGGGCGCCGCCGCCCTCGGCGCCGGTGCCCCGGTCGCCATCGCCCCGTCGCGCATCCGCGAGATGCAGCGCATCGGCCAGGCGCTGGAAGCGACGGCGCGCCAGCGCAGCGCCCACGAGGACGAGCGCTCGCGCCTGCTGGTATCGCTCAAGGAGGCGCTGGAACGCCAGGAGGAGGCGCTGGGCGAGGCCAGGAACGCCGGCCGCGCCAAGGACGAGTTCCTGGCCGTGCTGGGCCACGAGCTGCGCAACCCCTTGAGCCCCATCGTCGCCTCGCTCGACCTGATGGACATGCGCGACGAGCCGGCCGGACGGCGCGAACGCACGATCATGCGGCGCCAGGTCAGCCATTTGAAGCGCCTGGTCGACGATTTGCTGGACGTCTCGCGCATCGCCTCGGGCAAGCTGCAGGTGGACCTGCGCCCGCTCGACCTGGCCGAACTGGCGCGCCAGACCGTGGCCGCCCTGCCCGACCAGCCGATCGCGCTGCGGGCGCCGGCCACGCTGTGGGTCGACGGCGACGAGAGCCGCCTGGCCCAGGTGCTGAACAACCTGCTGTCGAACGCGGCGCGCTTCGGCAGCACCGCCACGCGCGTCACGCTGGAGGCGCTGGACGGCAGCGCCCACCTGCGCGTGGAGGACAACGGCGTGGGCATGGAGCCGGAGCTGCCGGCGCGCGTGTTCGAACCGTTCTACCAGGCGCCGCAGCCGCTGGCGCGCCGCACGGGCGGACTGGGACTGGGCCTGGCGATCGTGCGCCGCATCGTCGAGCTGCACGGCGGCGGCGTCGCCGCCCGCAGCGCCGGCCCGGGACGCGGCAGCTGCTTCGAGGTGGTGCTGCCGCTGGCCGCCGCGCCGGCCGCGCCCGCGGCGCCCGCACGCGCGCCGGACTGCCGCCGCCTGCGCGTGCTGCTGGTCGACGACAACGAGGATGCGGCCGCCACCGCCGCCGCCCTCCTGGCCCAGCTGGGCCACGACGTGCGCACGGCGTACACGGCCGGCCAGGCCCTGGCCGCGGCCCGCGAATTCCACCCCGAGGTGGCGATCCTCGACATCGGCCTGCCCGACATGGACGGCTACGGCCTGGCCGCGATCCTGCGCCGCACGGGCGCGCCCGGCCTGCGCCTGGTGGCGCTGACGGGGTATGGACAGAAGACGGACGTGGAACGGGCGCGCGCGGCGGGGTTCGACCTGCACCTCACCAAGCCGGCGGGGCTGGAGGATCTGCAGCGGGCGCTACAGACGACTGCGGCCATCTGACCGTCGTCCCCGCGAAGGCGGGGACCCCATGTTGCTTGCACAGCCGCGACACGTGCGGAAATTGGGTCCCGGCCTGCGCCGGGACGACGTGGACCGATCGGGCTTGCTGTTAAGCCAGCAACGGCATCAGGTAGTGATCCGCCAGCAGCGCCGCGAACAGAAATGCCAGATAGGCGATCGACCAGGCGAACGCCTTGCGCGCCACCTGGTCGCTGTAGCGGCGGTGCACCAGCCAGGCATGGCGCAGGAACACGGCGTTCAACACGATGGCGGCGGCCAGGTAGAGCCAGCCGCTCATGCCCACCAGGTACGGCAGCGCGCACGCTGCCGCCAGCACGATGCTGTAGCGCCAGACGGCGCGGCCCGTGTAGGCCATGCCGTGCGTCACGGGCAGCATCGGCAGGCCGGAGCGCGCATAGTCGTCGCGGCGGTACATGGCCAGCGCCCAGAAGTGCGGCGGCGTCCACAGGAAGATCACCAGCACCATCAGCCAGGCTTCGAGCGGCACGGCGTTCTCCACCGCGGCCCAGCCCAGCGCCGGCGGCATGGCGCCGGCGATGCCGCCGATGACGATGTTCTGCGAGGTGTTCGGCTTGAGCAGGATCGTGTAGACGAAGGCATAGCCCACGAAGGTGGCCAGCGTCAGCCACATCGTGAGCGGATTGACCTCGACGTACAGGATGGCCATGCCGGTCGCGCCGATCAGCAGGGAGAGCAGCACGGTGCGGCTGCGCGTGATCTCGCCGCGGGCGGTGGCCCGGCGCGCCGTGCGCGCCATGCGGGCGTCGACCTCGGCCTCGATCAGGCAGTTGACGGCGAAGGCGGCGCCGGCCAGCAGCCAGATGCCGGCCGCGCTCCACAGCAGCACGGCCCAGCCGGGAAAGCCGGGGGCGGCCAGCAGGCTGCCGATCACGGCGCAGAACACGGTCAGCTGGGTCACGCGCGGCTTGGTCAGCACCCAGTACTGGGACAGCGTGTTCATGGCCGGGGCCAGCGCGCCGGCGACCGGTTCGGCCGGCGCGGCAAGTTTTGCTTCGACATTCGACATGGCAGATAGTCCAACGTAAGACGGTGGCGGCACGGCCGATGGGTACCGTGCGGCGGCGTGCGGCGCCTGCGCGGCGCACTGGCCGGCGGGTCGGGATGGAAGCCGCCTGCAAGCGGCGGACTTCGGGACAGCATAATCCCCGCATGCTAGCGGAAAATGCGGTCCGGCCGTACGGGCAAATTGTCCCAGTTGCCGTCAAGGCAAGCCACTACACTGTGGACGGGATGGGCGACTGTGGCGTAGCGGCCACAGTCGCCGCGGGCATCAGATGCGCTGGTCGAACACCTGGCGCAGGTAGGCGATGAAGGTCTCGTCCGTGGAAAAGCCCTTGCCCGGGCTGTCGGACAGCTTGGCGACGGGCTGGCCGTTGCAGCGGGTGAGCTTCATGACGATGTTCAGCGGGTCGAACTGGGTATCGTTGGTCAGCTTGGTGCCGATGCCGAAGCCGGTCAATACGCGGTCGGCGAAGTGACGGTACAGCATCAGCGCCTTCGGGATCGTCAGCGCGTCCGAGAAGACGAGGCGCTTGGTGCGCGCGTCGATGCGCAGCTTGGCGTAGTGGGCCAGCGCCTTCTCGCCCCACGCGACCGGGTCGCCCGAGTCGTGGCGCAGGCCGTCGAACAGCTTGGCGAAATACAGGTCGAAGTCGCGCAGGAAGGCGTCCATGCCCACCACGTCGGTCAGCGCGGTGCCGAGGTCCCCGCGGTATTCCTGCACCCAATCTTCCAGCGCCTTCTTCTGGAAGTCGCGCAGGCGCACGTCGAAGGACTGGAACGCCTGCATGTATTCGTGCGCCATCGTGCCGATCGGGACGATGTTGAACTTCTTGGCCAGGTAGACGTTCGACGTGCCCTTGAAGAATTGCGGGATCTCGCGCACGAGCGTGGCCACGACTTCCTCGTGCCACTGGCCCGAGAAGCGCCGGCGCACGCCGAAGTCCGAGAATTCGAACGGGTGCTGGCGCTTCGGCTCCTGTTCGAAGGCGCGCAGCTCGTCGATCTTCTGCTGCAGCCGCTTGCGCGCCTCCGCCAGCGCCGCTTCCTGGTCGAAGCGGCGGAAATACAGCTCGTTGACGATGTACAGCACGTAGATCTCGAAGCCCATCACGTGCACGAGCGGACCGCAGGCGCGGATGCGCAGGTGCGGGCCGTCGGTCTCGACCTGGATGAACTTGCGCTGGAAACGGAACAGCGTGAGGAAGTCGGCGAAGTCGCTTTTAATATAGCGCAGCGTGCGCAGGTAGCCCACCTCGTCCTCGGTGAAGCGCATCGTGCACAAGTGATCCAGTTCGCGCTCGACCTCTTCCTTCAGGTCGGCCAGCGGGTAGGCGGGCGTGTTGCGGCACTTGAACTCGTATTCGCCGACGGCGTTCGGGTGCATGTGCAGCAGCGCCTGCCACATCGTGAATTTGTACAGATCGGTTTCGAGCAGGCTGCGGACGACGGGTTTCATGGTGCGAGCGTCTTGTTGTTATCGGTCCCGCCATCTTACCGGGCCTGGCGGATTCGCGCTTCACGCAGCCGCGTTTGCGCCCTTTTTTGCGCGCTTCTTCGGCGCCAGCATCGTGCCGTTGCACTCCGGCGTGCCGCAGCGGCAGGCGAACAGGCGCTTCAGCGCGGGCGTGTGGCGCTCGTCGTAGATCAGCGCATAGTTGTAGTTCAACTCCTCGCCGGCCTCGATGTCGTGCAGCGCGTGGATGTACACGCGGCCATCCTCCTCGTAGGCTTCGCAGTTCGGGCCGCAGGCGTGGTTGATCCAGCGCGCGTCGTTGCCGCGCCGGCCGCCGTCGATGACATTGCCGTCGGCCAGGCTGAAATAGAAGGTGTGGTTGACGGGGCCGCCGCGCTCGGCCGCGCGCCGGGTCGCCTCGTCCCAGCTGATGCGCTCGCCACGGTATTCGATGATGCGCTCGCCGGCCGCGATGTCGCGCAGGGCGAAGACCCCGTTGCCGTGGATGGGCGATTTCCGGACTTCGTAGATGGAAGACTTGGTGCTCATTGCGATGACGTTGTGGGGTGGTGGATGGTGGAAGGCGCCGCCGGCGGACAGCACGCATTATTGCTCTTTTTATAGCATTGTGCCGCACGTCTCGGCGGCGCGCCACCTTCCGTCAGCCTTCGAACTCCTCCTCGCGGAATTCGACGCCCACCCGCTGCCCCGCCGCCTCCGCGTGGCGCAGTTCGACGCGCCGGATCTTGCCGGAGATCGTCTTGGGCAGCTCCGTGAACTCCAGGCGGCGGATGCGCTTGTAGGGAGAAAGCCGCTCGCGCGCGAACGCGAAGATGGCGCCGGCCAGCGCGCGCGTCGGTTCCACGCCGGGACGCAGCGCGACGAAGGCCTTCGGCACGGACAGGCGCAGCGGGTCGGGGCTGGGCACGATGGCCGCCTCCACGACGTCCGGGTGCTCGATCAGCACGCTCTCCAGCTCGAAGGGGCTGATGCGGTAGTCCGAGGACTTGAACACGTCGTCGTTGCGGCCGACATAGAAGTAGTAGCCGTCGGCGTCGACGCGGGCCGTGTCGCCCGTGTGGTAGTGGCCGGCCCGCATCACGTCGGCCGTCTTGTCCGCGTCCCCTTCGTAGCCCAGCATCAGGCCGACCGGGCCCGCATCGAGGGCGAGGGCGATCTCGCCCTCCTCGGCCGGGCGGTCGTCGGGGTCGAGCAAGGCGATCGCGAAGCCCGGCAGCGGCCGACCCATGGATCCCGGCTTGACGCGCTGGCCGGGCGGATTGCCGATCTGGCAGGACGTCTCGGACTGGCCGAAGCCGTCGCGGATGCGGATGCCCCAGGCCCTTTCGACCTGCTCGATGACTTCCGGGTTGAGCGGCTCGCCCGCCCCCACCAGCTCGCGCAGCGGCGGGCGCCAGGCGGCGAGATCTTCCTTGATCATCATGCGCCACACGGTCGGCGGCGCGCACAGCGAGGTGACGCCGCAGCGCACGATGGTGTCCAGGCAGGCGCGCGCGGAGAAGCGCTCGTAGTTGTAGACGAATACCGTGGCGCCCGCGTTCCAGGGCGCGAAGAAGCAGCTCCACGCGTGTTTCGCCCAGCCGGGGGAGCTGATGTTCCAGTGCACGTCGCCGCGCTGCAGGCCGATCCAGTACATCGTCGACAGGTGGCCCACCGGATAGCTTTGCTGGCTGTGCAGCACCAGCTTGGGCTTGGCCGTCGTGCCGGACGTGAAGTACAGCAGCAGCGGGTCGGTGGCCATGGTCGGCCCGTCCGGCACGAAGTCGCGCGCCGCGGCGTGGCTCGCGGCGACGTCGCGCCAGCCGGCCGGCGCGCCGCCCACGCTGATACGGGTGAAGCCGTCGCCCAGCGCGGCGAACTTGTGCGCCTCGGACGCCTGCGCCACCACGTGGGCGACGCCGCCGCGGCGCATGCGGTCTTCCAGGTCGGCGCCGGAGACGAGCATCGTCGTCGGCATCAGCACGGCGCCCAGCTTGATCGCGGCCAGCATGATTTCCCACAACTCGACGCGGTTCGGCAGCATCAGGAGCACCCGGTCGCCGCGCCGCACGCCGGCCGCGCGCAGCCAGTTGGCGACCTGGTTCGAACGGACCGCCATCTCGGCGAAGCTCAGGGTGCGCTCGCTGCCGTCTTCCTCGACGACCCACAGGGCGGGCGTGTCGTTGCCGGCGGCCTGGACGTCGAAGAAGTCCAGGGCCCAGTTGAAGGTGTCCAGCCGCGGGGCCCGGTAGTCGCGGTACGCGGTGTCGTAGTCGAGGCGGTGGCGCTGCAGGAAGTCGCGCGCGGCGATGAAGCGCGCGGTCGGGGAAGCGGTCATGGTGGTCTCCTGTGCATGAATGCGGGCGACGGGACATCTGCGTTCCCTGTCGTGTTTCCCCCATTCTGCCACGGCCGCGCGCCCGCGCGCGACCGTGCCCGCGCGCCGGCCTAGCGGCGCTTGAGTTCGCTCGCCTGGCCGATCGTCATCTCGCCCTGCGGCGCCATCATGTCGACGACGCGGCAATCGCCGCACATGCGCATGCGGTCCAGGTTGCCGGCGAAGGCCGGGTGGCCGGACAGGCGCGCCAGCATCGCCTCGATCATGCGCACGGTGCCGAACGGCTTGCTGCAGCGGATGCAGTGGAACGGCTGCGTATCGGCCAGAACCACGGGCTGCTTGCGCGCGGGCAGGAAGGACAGGCGCGGCACCAGCGCGATCGCGTCTTCCGGGCAGGTATCCGCGCACAGCCCGCACTGGACGCAGTTCTTCTCGATGAAGCGCAGCTGCGGCAGGCCCTGGCCGTCCTGCAGCGCATGCGCCGGACAGGCGCCGACGCAGGACATGCACAGGCTGCAGGCCGTTTGGTCCACGGCCAGCGCGCCGAACGGGCTGCCCGGCGCCAGCGCCACCTCGTCCGGCTGCACGGGCGCATGGCGGTACAGGTGGTCGAGCGCGTACTCGAGCGTGTCGCGCTTGTCGCGCGCCAGGTGGAAGCCCGCGCGCCGGGCCGGCACCGCGCCGCGCGGGGCATGGCCCATTGCCAGCCCAAGTTCCTGCACGCTGCCGGCGCGCAGCAGCTGCACGTGCGGTCCCGCATAGCCCAGCCCCGCCATCGCATCCTGCACGACGGCCATCTGGCGCTCCAGCGCGCCCACGTACTGCGGCGCTTCCTCGTCCGTCGTCAGCACGGCGACGCCGGCCGCGCCCCAGGCCAGCGCCGCCAGCCAGACGTCGATGCCCGTCGACGCCGCATGGTGCAGTCCGACGGGCAGCACCCGCGCCGGCAGCGCCTGGCCGTCGCGTTCCAGCCCGACCAGCATCGCGGCGCCCGGCACGCCGTGGAACAGCAGCACGGGATCGCTGCCGCCCGCGTCGAAGTAGGCGTTCAGCATCGCCTGGACGCGCCGCCCCGTGTGCTCGGCGGACGGGTAGGCATAGGCCAGCGCGCCCGTCGGGCAGACCGTCGTGCAGGCGCCGCAGCCGGCGCACAGGTAGGGATTGACCTTGACCAGGTCGCCCGCGCCCGAAATGGCCTCGGCCGAGCAAATGGCGATGCAGGCGTTGCAGCCCGTGCGCTCGTTGCGGCTGTGCGCGCACAGGCGCTCCTTGTACTGGAAGTATTTGGGCTTCTCGAAGTCGCCGACCATCTCCAGCAATTCGTCGGCCAGCGCGTCGAGTTCCTCCGCGTCCGTCGCCAATCCCGGCCCCGGCGCGTAGTAACCATGCGGACGCTGGTGCGCGCCGATCCGCGGCGCGGCGCCGAGGTCGGCGACGAGGTCGAAGCGGGCATGTTCCGGCGCCCTGCCCGCCACCTGCCAGGTCGCCTCGAAGGCGCCCAGCCAGCCGGACAGCACGAGGGCGCGGGCCTGGAACACGGGATAGATGCGCAGCGAGGGCGCCGGCATGTCCTCTCCTTCGTCCAGCAGCAGGACCGTCACCGGCAAGGCGGCCGCCAGGCGGTCGGCCAGCGGCAGCGCGTCGGCGCGGCTGCCGACGACCAGCGTATTGCCGGCCGAGCGGTAGGCGACCGTGTCGAGCGCGTCCGGCGGGCTCAGGGTGTCCAGCGCCGCAAGCGCCGCCGCGCGCGCCAGCAGGTTGCGCGCCTCCTGCTGCGGGTCGGCGTCCTGGCCTTCGATCAAGCGGATATTCATCGTGTCTCTGGTTCCGGTGGGGGTGCTGGTTGTAGTTGTTCTGCCGGCTCTGGCGATGGCGGCGGCACGTCCGGCCGCGGCGCTGCTTCATCGGGCTCGTCGTCGATCAGGTGGCGGAACACGCTCTTCGCATGGTCCAGCGAGGCAAGCATGGCGTCGGAGACGGGGCTGGGCTTCGTGTAGTCGTCGATGTACACGTCCAGCCCGTCCATCGTGTTGAAGTGCGGGTCGGCGAACAGCTTCTTGAGGGCCGTGCGCCGCACCGCCCCGTCGACGCCGCGCGCGACGAAGGCGGAAAAGTCGGATTCGCCGGTCAAGGCCGCGACGTCGTCCAGGGTCGGCAAACGCACCGGCGCCGGCGGCTCCAGCTCCGGCGCCGGCTCCGCCGGGACGGCCGTCACGGGCCGAAGCGGCGTCGACGCTTCCTCGGCGGGCGCGACACCGAGCTTCGTCTCCGTCTTGCGGCGCGACCAGCGTCGCAGGAAGCCTTCGTCCGGCATGGCTCGATCCGTCATCCGTGCTGGCGTCCCTTCTTGCGCGGCTGCGGCTGGTAGTGTTCGCGCAGGTAGGCGGCGAGCCAGGTGTACACCTCGGCCGGCATGTCGACGCCGTCGGCGCTCTCGCCCGAGTCGAACATGCGCGTGCCCTCGACGTAGCTGACCGAGGCGCGCACGGGCATCGCGCGGCCGTCCTGCATGCGCCACAGCACGAACACCTTCGATTCCGGGGCCATGCAGTTCTCGTAATAGCCTTCGTTCTCGTCCGGGTACAGTTCCAGCTCCAGGCCCGAGACCAGGTAATAGTCGCGTTCCGGCGAACGGCTGAGCTCCTGGACGGACGCCAGGTTGCCGCGGTCCGGCACGATGCCCACGGCGGACCAGGCTTCGTCCTCGGTCCAGCGGGTCCTGACCACGCGGCGCTGCATCAGCACCGCAATCGGCATGCTGCCCATTTTCATCGCGTCCTCGTCCTTGATGTCGTCATTTCTTGCTGGCGTCGGGCGAACCCTTCTGCACCGTCGGCGGCGTGCCTGCCGGGACGGATTTCGTCGGCCCGGCCTTGACGTCCTCGCTGGGCGGCGCCGTGCCGTGCTTTTCGCTCTGGATGGGCGCAGCGGCCCCCGCCGGCGTGAGCTTGCCCTGCGGCTGGCCGGCCGGGCCGCCGCCGACGGCCGGCGCGGCCGAAGCCGGCGCGGCGGCAATGGCCACCGGCGCATGGGTCTTCCAGCCCTGGGCGGCGGCGCGGGCGCGCCAGCGCGCGCTGACGGCGTCCATCGACGCGGCCAGGTTTTCCTTGTCCTTGGCGGCCTGGGCGTCGGCCTTGGCCTTCTTGTCGGCCGCCGCCTGCTGCTGGGCCGGGGTCGGCGGCGGCGGCGGCGGCAACGCGGCCAGGGCGGCGCCGGACATCCCCGCCAGCGCCAGCGCGGCGGCGCGGATCCAGCGGCGTGCGGTCGTTCGTTCGTTCATCGCGTTCTCCTCCGTCAGTTCAACGACCCGGAGCCGCGCCGGCGGCGGGATCGCGGTGCACGGCGCCCGTGGCCGGCGCGTCGCGCGGGGCGCCCGGCGGCGGCGTGTTCTCGCCGCTCGGTTGCTGCGCGGGTCCGCCGCCAGGCATGCTGGCCGCACCCGGGTTGCTGACGCCGGACGTGGGGCCCTTGCCGCTTTCCGTGACGGTGCCGCCGGTGGCGGCGCCCGAGGTATTGCCGCCGCTGCCGCCGGCGATGCCCGGCGTGCCGCCCGCGTAGGTCGCGTCGGTCTTGGGACCGCCGTTGGCGGCCATCACCTGGCCGCTGGTGCCGCCGCCGGCCGAGACCATGCCGGGGAATTTGGTCTGGCGCTGGGCCGTGTCGCCGTGCTTCGCGCAGCCGGCCGCGGCCAGCAGCAGCATGGCAGCAACGGCCGCAAGCGCGATATTCGGTGCCGTCTTCATGGTGCGCTCCTCAATGGGCCGGACGCGGCGGCATGCCCGCGTTCGGCGCCTGGCCCGGCGGATGATTGGGCGGGCTGCCGGGCGGCTGGTCGGGCGGCGTGCGGTCGTCGAAGGTGCCGGGCGGAACGCCCGCCTTGACTTCCTCGTACCACACGGCGTGGTGGGCCTTGGCCCAGGATTCGTCGACGGTGCCGTGGCGCATCGCGTGATAGGCGCCCGGCGTGCCCCAGGTGCCGATATAGCTGTGGCCCATGGCGGCGGCGATGTAGAACATGGCGCCGACGATGTGCAGTGTGTTCGCCACCTGCAGCACGTAGCGGGTCTGGCCGAAGCCGATGAAGTCCAGGATCAGGCCCGTCACCGACATCACGATGCCCAGCAGCGTCACGCCCAGCCAGAACCAGGCCTTCTCCCCGGCATTGAAGAAGCCGGCCCGCACGTGCTTGTGGCTGACGAGCCCCCCGCCCTGCTTCACCCATTCCCAATCGATCTTCCTGAGGAAGTTACGGTGCAGGAAGGTAAAGAACATCAGCACCGAGCACACGATGAACAGCGGGCCGATGAAGTTGTGCAGGTACTTGAAGACGTAGGCGATGAAGGCGAACACGTCGTGCCCGACGAGCGGGATCAGGAGCTTCTTGCCGAACATGATTACCAGCCCCGTCACGGCCAGCACGATGAAGCTGATCGCCGTCGCCCAGTGCACCCAGCGCTCCCAGCCGTTGAAGCGCTGGATGCGCCGCCCCGTTTCCGGCGCATCGGTGCGCGCGGGGCCGACCAGGCGGTAGAAGAAGAAGATCGCCACGATCACGACGACCAGCAGCGTGCCCGTCATGGTCGCGATCGGGCCGTTGCGCCATTCGCGCCAGGTATTGCCGCCGCGCTGGACGATCACGGTTCCCTCCGTGTGGCCGTACTGGCCCAGGTAGTGGCGGTCGACGTGCACGCGGCCGGACGAGGCCGAGGCCAGTCCCGGTTCCGGGCTGCGCGAGTCGGCTTCGGCCTGCAGGATCGTCTGCTCTTCCGCGTACGCAGGCTCGGCCCGCTCGTTGGGCACGCCCGCGCGGGCCGGCCCGCCGGCCAGCACGAGCAGCGCCAGCACGGCGAGGATGCAGGGAACGAGCGCCCGCGGCAGATACTGGAATGCGCGCATCATGGGTTTCTCCTAGGGGTTGGCCCGGTTGTATTCGTTCTGCAGCTGGTTGCGGTTGTTGATCGTGCCCCACCAGGCGAGCTTGTCGTTGTGGAACATGACCTGCTGCTGGCGGTTGTCGGTCTTGCCGGCGTACTGGCCCTTGATCCAGGCCGGGTGCTGGTCGACTTCGAGGCAGCCGACCAGCAGCGCCAGCGGCACGGCGATCAGGCAGAGTCTCGCGATGGTCTTCATGTCGGCTGCTCCCCCGGATCGTTCTGCGATTGGCCCGGCACCTGGTTGATGCGCGGCGCGTCGCCCTTGGCGCCGATGCTGCCGCCGCGCTTGGGCTTGCCGTAGGCGATCTTCCAGCCCCACAGTTCGGGACCGTAGCCGCGCGTCTCCACGCGCTGGCGGTAGATGTCGGCCAGGATGTTGGCGTCGCCGCCGATCAGCGCCTTGGTGCCGCACATCTCGGCGCAGGCGGGCAGCTTGCCCTCGGCGATGCGGTTGCGGCCGTACTTCTTGAATTCCGCTTCCGACGTGTCCGGTTCCGGGCCGCCGGCGCAGAACGTGCACTTGTCCATCTTGCCGCGGTGGTTGAACAGGCCCGTCTCGGGAAACTGCGGTGCGCCGAACGGGCAGGCGTAGTAGCAGTAGCCGCAGCCGATGCACTGGTCCTTCGAGTGCAGCACGATGCCGTCCTCGGTGTGGTAGATGCAGTTGACGGGGCAGACCGCCAGGCATGGCGCGTCCGTGCAATGCATGCAGGCCATCGAGATCGAGCGCTCGCCCGGCATGCCGTCGTTGATCGTCACCACGCGGCGGCGGTTCACGCCCCATGGCGTCTCGTGCTCGTTCTTGCAGGCGGTCACGCAACCGTTGCAGTCGATGCAGCGCTCGGTGTCGCAAATGAACTTCATCCTGGCCATGCGTTTCTCCTTCCCGCCGTCACGCGCGCACCAGGCGGCACAGCGATACCTTGGTTTCCTGCATCATCGTCACGGCGTCGTAGCCATACGTCCAGCCCGTATTGACGGCCTCGCCGCGCACCTGCGGCGCGCCGCCCTCCGGATAATGGTCCTTCAAGTCCTCGCCCATCCACCAGCCGCCGAAGTGGAAAGGCATCCACACGAGGCCTTCCGGCACGCGCGGCGTGACCATCGCCATCAGCTTCAGGCGCGCCCCCGTCGGGGTCTCGACCCACATGAAGTCGCCCAGCTTGACGCCCACCTGGGCCGCATCGTGCGGGTTCACCTCGCAGAACATGTTCTGCTGCAGCTCGGCCAGCCAGGGGTTGGAGCGCGTCTCGTCGCCGCCGCCCTCGAACTCGACCAGGCGGCCCGAGGTCATGATGAGCGGATAGTCCTTCGAGAAGTCGACCTGCTGCACGGATTTGTACAGCGTCGGCAGGCGCCAGAACGCGGCCTTGTCGTCGTAGGTCGGGTACTGCGCCACCAGGTCGCGCCGCGGCGACAGCAGCGGCTCGCGGTGCACGGGAATCGGGTCGGGGAAGTTCCACACATTGCAGCGGGCCCGCGCATTGCCGAACGGGGCGCAGCCGTGCGCGATCACCACGCGCTGGATGCCGCCGGAAAGATCGGTCTTCCAGTTCTTGCCCTCGGCCTGGACCTGCTCTTCCGGCGTCAGGTCGGCCCACCAGCCCAGCTTTTTCAGGAACACGTGGTCGAATTCCGGGTAGCCCGTATCGAGTTCGCTGTCCTTCGTGAACGAGCCGTCGGCCGCCAGCAGGCTCTCGCCGTTGTGCTCCACGCCCCAGTTGGCGCGGAACGGCAGGCCGCCCTCGGCCACCGGCTTGTGCAGGTCGTACAGGATCGGCGTGCCCGGGTGCTTCATTTCCGGCGTGCCCCAGCACGGCCACGGCAGGCCGTAGTAGTCGCCCTTGCAGGGGCCGGACTCGGCGCGCATCGTGGTCGGGTTGAACGTGTGCTTGTTCTGCATGTGCAGCTTCAGGCGCTCCGGCGAGCAGCCCGTGTAGCCGATGGTCCAGCAGGAGCGGTTGATCTCGCGGAGGATGTCCTCGACCACGGGCTCGTTGTGCACGACCTTGATGTTCTTGACCAGCTGCTCGGCGAATCCGAATTTTTTCGCGAACAGGTACATGATCTCGTGGTCGGTCTTGCATTCGAACAGCGGCTGGATCACCCTTTCGCGCCACTGGATCGAGCGGTTCGACGCGGTGACGGAACCCTGGCATTCGAACTGCGAGGCGGCCGGCAGCAGGTAGACGCCGTTCTCGCGCCCGTGCATGGCGGCCGTCATGCTCGGATACGGGTCGATCACCACGAGCATGTCGAGCTTCTGCATGGCCGCCTTCATGTCCGGCAGGCGGGTCTGGCTGTTGGGCGCGTGGCCCCAGTAGATCACGGCGCGCAGGTTGCTGGGCTGGTCGACGTACTGGTTCTGTTCCAGCACGCCGTCGTACCAGCGCGACACGGTGATGCCGGACTTTTCCATCAGCTCCTTGGAGCCGTAGCGCGACTTGAGCCATTCGTAGTCGACGCCCCAGACGTTGGCGAAGTGCTTCCACGCGCCCTCGGCCAGACCGAAGTAGCCGGGCAGCGAATCGGCGTTCGGGCCCACGTCGGTGGCGCCCTGCACGTTGTCGTGGCCGCGGTAGATGTTGGCGCCGCCGCCCTGCACGCCGATATTCCCGAGCACCAGCTGCAGGATCGACAGCGCCCGCACGTTGGCCGTGCCCACGTGGTGCTGCGTGATGCCCATGCACCAGACCACGGACGACGGACGGTTCGTCGCCAGCATCTCGGCCGCCTTGCGCACGGCCGATTCCGGCACGCCGGTCACCTCGGTGACCTTGTCCGGGGTCCACTTGGCGACTTCCTTGCGCACGTCGTCCATGCCGTAGGTGCGCGCGGCGATGAAATCCTTGTCTTCCCAGCCGTTCTGGAAGATGTGCCAGATCAGTCCCCAGACCAGCGCAATGTCCGTGCCGGGACGCACGCGCACGTAGTGGTGGGCGAACCGCGCCGTGCGCGTGAAGCGCGGGTCGATCACGATCATCTTCGCGCCCAGCTCCTTCGCGTGCAGGAAGTGCAGCATCGAGATCGGGTGGGCCTCGGCCGGGTTCGAGCCGATGAACAGCACGGCCTTGCTGTAGTGCAGGTCGTTGAAGGAATTCGTCATCGCCCCGTAGCCGAAGGTCTGGGCGACGCCGGCCACGGTGGTCGAGTGGCAGATGCGGGCCTGGTGGTCGCAGTTGTTGGTGCCCCACATCGACACCCATTTGCGCAGCAGGTAGGCCTGTTCGTTGTTGTGCTTGGAGCTGCCGATCACCATCAGCGCGTCCGGCCCCGCTTCCTTGCGCAGGTGCAGCAGGCGGTCGCCGATCTCGTTGATGGCCTGGTCCCAGGAGATGCGCTCGTACTTGCCGTTGACGAGCTTCATCGGGTAGCGCAGGCGCTTTTCGCCGAAGCCGTGCTCGCGCACGGACGCGCCCTTGGCGCAGTGGGCGCCCATATTGATGGGCGAATCGAACGCCGCTTCCTGGCGGATCCAGACCCCGTTGCTGACCACCGCCTCGACCGAGCAGCCCACCGAGCAGTGGCTGCAGACCGTGTGCTTGATCTCGGTCTTGGGCTGGGCCTGCGCGGCCGGGTCGGCCGCATTGGCCGGCCCGATCACGTTCAGCGGCAGGTGGCGCGCGAGCGCACCGGCGCCGGCCGTGATGCCGGCGCCAGCCAGGAAGCGGCGGCGTTTCAGGCCGCTGTCGCGCGATGTCTTCACCAGGGTCATTGCGAACTCCTTCGAGAGCGTTCGTATGTGTTCACGGGCATGGGGTCACCAGTAGGCGGCGGTACGGTAGTAGGTGCGGATGTGTTCCGTCTCGTGGTAGCCCTTGGGCCGCGGCGCGGGCGCCGGCGCGGCCACTGGCGCGGGCGCCGCGGCATCGGCCTTGCCCGCCACCACGGCGAGCGCGCCCAGCGGCGCCGCCTTCAGCAGGCTGCGGCGGGTCGGATCGGGCCGGTCCTGGGCCGGCGGTCGCGGGTTCTCGTTCATCGTTGGCCTCATGCGGTCAAGGTGGTGTCGGCCGGCACGTCCGGGCTGGACGCGGGCAAGGCGTGGCGCAGGTCGGCGCGCGGCAGGCGCGGCTGGCCGGTCAGTGGGTCGAGTGCGGGATCGAGCGGATCCAGGACGGCGAAGGCCTGGGCCTCGATCGACAGGAAGGCGTCGACCACGCGCGCGACGACGCGGTGGAAGTTCGACGCTTCCGCGCCCGCGATGTCGGCCAGGCAGGCCGCGTACCAGGGCCGCACATGCGTCTCGAAGAAGGCCTTCTGCGCCGGCAGCGGGCGGGGCATGGCGCCCGGGCCACCCTGGATCAGCACCCGCATCGTCTCGCACACGGCGCCCAGGTGGTCCTCGAACTCGCCGCTGCCCGGCGCGCGTGCCAGGCCCAGCACGGCCATATCGCGGCGCAGCTCGGCCAGCGGCACGTCGTTCAGGTGGCCGGTCAGGTAGAAGGAGCCGTAGGGATTGAGCAGCGGGGTACCGGTGCTGACGAACAGCAGGTCGAATTCGTCGGCCGCCGCGCGCGCATCGACGACGCCGGCGGCCTGGGTCAGCGCGAGCCATGCATCTTCCAGCGCGAATTCGCCGCTGGCCGCGATCGGATCGGCATGCGCGAGGGCCGCCAGCAACGCGGCATCGGGCGGCGCCAGCAGCAGGCGCGCGAACAATGCGTAGAAGTCGGCACGGGCCTGGTCTTCCTCGTGCAGGTGAAGATCCTGCTGCCGGTCTTGCTGCTGCTCGGACATGCTGCTCCCATTGGCGAAGTTTGATGCGAGTCTAGCAGCCGTGACAAAAGAAATGCACACGATACGACTTTTGGCAGGGGCTGTATCCACCTGGAATGAAAGTGCTCAACGCAGGCCCGCGGCGCGCATCGCGACGCGCAACAGCCAGGCCACGACGCCGAGGGCGGCCACCCCGCCCAGCCATAAGGCGAGCATCCACGCAAGCCGACGCAGCCACAAGCGCCGCATCAGTGGTAGCCCTGGTCCGCGCCGACCTTGCCGCGGAACACGTAGTAGGACCAGCTCGTGTACGCCAGGATCAGCGGCAGCACGACCAGGGCGCCGACCAGCGTGAAGCGCTGCGACGCCGGCGGCGCCGCCGCTTCCCAGATCGTGATGGTGGGCGGGATGATGTGCGGCCAGATGCTGATCGCCATGCCCACGTAGCTCAGCAGCACCAGCCCCAGCGCCGCCACGAAGGGGATGCGGAAGGGATCGCGCCCCAGCGCGCGCAGCAGGATGAAGGCGCACGCGGCCACCAGCAGCGGCACGGGCGAGAGCAGCAGCAGGTTGGGGAAACCGAACCAGCGCTCGGCCACCTGGTGGTAGGCCAGCGGCGTCCAGATGCTGACGCCGCCGATCGCGCCCAGCAGCAGCCAGGCAAGCGGCTTCGCCAGGCGGATCATGCGCTGCTGCAACTCGCCTTCCGTCTTCATCACGAGCCAGGTCGCGCCCAGCAGCGCGTAGGCGACCACGACGCCGCAGCCGGCCGCCAGCGGGAACGGCGCCAGCCAGTCGAGCGGGCCGCCGGCGTAGCTGCGGCCCGACACGGGAATGCCTTGCAGCAGCGTGCCCAGCGACACGCCCTGGAAGAACGCGGCCGTCACCGAACCGCCGATGAAGGCCAGGTCCCAGATGGGCCGTTCGCGGTCGTTGGCCTTGAAGCGGAACTCGAACGCCACGCCCCGGAAGATCAGGCCGACCAGCATGAAGATCAGCGGCAGGTAGATGCCGGACAGGATCACGGAATACGCCAGCGGGAACGCGGCCAGCAGCCCCTCGCCTCCCAGCACCAGCCAGGTCTCGTTGCCGTCCCAGATGGGGGCCACCGTGTTCATCATCGTGTCGCGCTCGCGCCGTCCGCGCACGAACGGGTACAGGAGGCCGATGCCGAGGTCGAAGCCGTCCAGCACCACGTACATGAAGACGGAAAAGAAGATGATCGCGGCCCAGACGGCCGTGGGGTCGAAGTCCATGCGGGTTCCTCAGGGCGGGGTGTCGGCGGCATCCTTCTCGGGCACCGACAGGGGCCGCGCCGGCGTGCGCTTGCCGCCCGGGCCGCCCCGCGGCGCGCCGTGCACGTCGAAGGCCTGCGGCCCCTTGCGCACGAGGCGCAGCACGTAGGCGATGCCGACGCCGAACACGAAAAAGTAGGAGACGACGAACAGCGCCAGCGACAGCGCGAGCGGCGCCACGCCGTGCTTCGAGGCTGCGTCGGCCGTGCGCAGCACGCCGTACACGACCCAGGGCTGGCGCCCGACCTCGGTCGTGATCCAGCCGGCCAGCACGGCCACCAGCCCCGCCGGCCCCATGCAGGCGGCGAAGCGCAGGAACGTGCGCTGCGTGTACAGCCGCCCGCCGCGGCGCAGCCACAGGCTGCAGGCGCCCAGCAGGATCATCAGGAGGCCCAGGCCGACCATGACGCGAAAGCTCCAGAACACGATCAGGGAATTCGGCCGCTCGTCGCGCGGGAATTCCTTGAGGCCCTTGATCTGGCCATCCCAGGAGTGCGTCAGGATGATGCTGCCCAGGCGCGGCACGCCGACGGCGAAGCGGGTCTTTTCCGCCTCCATGTCCGGCACGCCGAACAGCAGCAGCGGCAGCGGCGCGTCGCCCTCGTTCTGCCAGTGGCCTTCCAGCGCGGCGATCTTGGCCGGCTGGTGCCGCAGCGTGTTCAGGCCGTGCATGTCGCCCACGAACGCCTGGATGGGCGCCACCACGAGGGCCATCCACATCGCCATCGAGAACATGGTGCGCACGGCCGGGCGATCGTTTCCTTTCAACAGGTGCCAGGCGGCGGACGCGCCGACGAACAGCGCGGTCGAGAGGAACGCCGCGATCGCCATGTGCGCGAGGCGGTAAGGGAAGGAAGGATTGAACACGATGGCGAGCCAGTCGACGGGGACCATGCGCCCTCCTTCGATCGCATAGCCCTGCGGGGTCTGCATCCAGCTGTTGGCGCCCAGGATCCAGGTGGCCGAGATCAGGGTGCCCAGCGCCACCATGCAGGTGGCGAGGAAATGCAGGCCGGGACCCACGCGGGTCCAGCCGAACAGCATCACGCCGAGGAAGCCCGCCTCCAGGAAGAACGCCGTCAATACCTCGTAGGTCATCAGCGGCCCGACGATGCCGCCCGCGTATTCGGAAAAGGCGCTCCAGTTGCTGCCGAACTGGTAGGCCATCACGATGCCGGAGACGACGCCCATGCCGAAGTTGACGGCGAAAATGCGCAGCCAGAAGTGGTACAGGTCGACGAACACCTGGCGCTTCGTCTTGAGCCAGCACGCTTCCAGTACCATCAGGTAACTGGCCAGGCCGATGGTAATGGCCGGGAACAGGATGTGGAAGGACATGGTGAACGCGAATTGCAAGCGTGCCAGGTCCAGTGCCGCCAATCCGAACATGAAAGTCCTCCCGAGGTCGTATGGCCAATCTTACATGCGCACGGGGCGCACACGCTTGCCGCGCCCACCACGGCGATGCACACTGCATCGATGTTTGATGCAGACGGGACGCGCAGGCCTTGCCGTCCGGCGCATCGCAAAGGAAACCCATGGACTTTGAATTCAAGGAAGTGCTGCAAGCGGTCGGGCCCAATGCCGGCCTGGTATTCGCATCGTGGATGTTCATGCACCTGCTGCAGGGACGCTACAGCAGCGCCTACGAGCGCTACCGCGGCCTGATCGACAACTACCGCCAGGGCGCCGACGGCCAGCGCAAGGACACGATCCGCGACGAGGTGGCACTGTACCGCCGCCGCATCGACTGCATGCGCCGCGCCACCGACTTCGGCCTGTACGCCGCCATGCTGCTGATCGGCACCCTGATCATCGTCGTGGCCGACGCCATCTTCAAGGGCACGGCCTTCCTCAAGTACGCGGGCGCCCTCACCACCGTGGCGGGCCTGGTCATGGTGATCTGGGCCGCCGCCCTCGTCGTCAAGGAGAACCGGCTGCTCAAGATGCCGCTCGACCGGGAAGTCGACGACATGCCCGAGTTAAACCAGCACATGCAGGACCATCGCACCTGAATACGACACATTTGGCGGCCGAAAGGGCGAAAAAGCGCCGCGATGGTCGAGATTCCCGGCGATGGCGACTATAATCCCACTGTCGATGCTCCCCTTCCCGCCATGACCCAAGCCGCCATCCTTACCGCCGACCAGCCCTTGAACGTCCAGGCCCTCAAGGTCAGCTGCCAGCAATGCAGCATGGGCCAGCTGTGCCTGCCGATGGGCCTGGCGGATGCCGAGATCGACCGCCTCGACCAGATCATCGGCCGCCGCCGCCGCATCGCACGCGACGAGCGCCTGTACCAGATGGGCGAGCCGTTCCGCAGCCTGTACGCGGTGCGCTTCGGCCACTTCAAGACCTACCAGGTGAACGCGGCCGGCGAAGCCCAGATCACGGGCTTCCAGATGGCCGGCGAACTGCTGGGCATGGACGCGATCAGCGGCGACCGCCACCATTGCGACGCCGTCGCGCTGGAAGACAGCGAGGTGTGCGAGATCCCGTTCGACAACCTGGAAGAGCTGTTCGGCGAGGTGCCCAACCTGCTGCGCCACTTCCACCGCATCATGAGCAAGGAAATCACGCGCGAGCAGAACGTCATGCTCCTCCTGGGTAATATGCGCGCCGAACAGCGCTTCGCCGTGTTCCTCGTGAACCTGTCGACCCGCTACGCCGCGCGCGGCTATTCCTCGACCAGCTTCCAGCTGCGCATGTCGCGCGAGGACATCGGCAACTACCTGGGCCTCACCATCGAAAGCATCAGCCGCCTGCTGTCGCGCTTCAAGAAGATGGGCCTGGTGCAGGTGGACAAGCGCGAAGTGATCCTGCTCGAACCGGCGCGCCTGAAGGCCATGGCGGCGGGCACCGAGCAGTGCAGCCCGATGGACTGAGGCAACCCACGGGGCAGCCCACGGTATACGTTCGGATAGCTGGCAAGCTCGCTGTCGCCCTGCACAATCGGGGCGAAGGAGATTGCCCATGTTACAACCGCTTTACCTCGGCGCCGCGGCCTGCCTGCTGTGCGCCGCCGTCCAGAATGCACACGCCCAGGACGGCGTGCAGATCTATGGCCGCCTGAACGTGTCGATGGAACACGTCGACAACGGCAGCGGCTTCACCCAGACCCGCATGGTCAACAACCGCTCCGTGCTCGGCTTCAAGGGCAGCGAAGACCTGGGCGGCGGCCTGAAGGCGATCTTCCAGCTCGAAGGGACGCTGTCTCCCGATACGGGCGCGGGCGAGCCGTTCCGGCGCGACACCCGCGTGGGCCTCGACGGCCCCTGGGGCACGCTGTTCGCCGGCCACTGGGTCACCGCCTACAACGGCGCCACGTCCGGCCTGGACCCGTTCTACCCGACCACGGCGGGCTATATCAGCATCCTCGCCAACGGTTCCGGCTCCTCGGTCGACAACGTCAACAACACATATTCCTTCGACCGCCGCCAGGCCAATTCCCTGCACTACTGGACGCCCGAATGGCACGGCCTGTCGCTGCGCCTCACGCGCGGCATGAACGAGGAATCGCCGGCCAACGGCGCCAAGCCGTCGCTGTGGTCCGCCGCCGCGGTGTACACGCAAGGTCCGTGGTACGCGACGCTGGCGCACGAGCGCCACCACGAATACCAGGGCCCGGGGCTGGACGACACGGGCAGCAAGGCGGCCCTGGCCTACCAGTTCGACAAGACCTTGTGGGGCCAGACGCGCGTGGCCATCATCGGCGAGCGCCTCGAGTACGAAACCGCCACCGGCAAGCTGGCGCGCAACGCGGCCTTCGTCTCCGTCTCCCACCAGATGGGCCTGCACGGCCTGCGCCTGACGGTGGGCCGCGCCGGCGACGCGAGCGGCGCATCGACGGCGACCATCGGCTTCCTGCACAGCGGGCCCGACACGGGCGCCACCCACGCGACGCTGGGCTACGACTACATGCTGTCCAAGCGCACGAGCCTGTATGCCTACTACACGCTGCTGGACAACGAGCGCAATGCCACCTACGACTTCCCCATCAACGGGATCGGAGCGGAGGCGGGCGCGACCCTGCGCGGCGCGGTGCTGGGGATGCGGCACAATTTCTGAGTGATGCCCGTCGTCCCTGCGCAGGCAGGGACCCATGCTGACGCGCCAAAGTCAGTTTTTCATACGGACTACGGTGCCTCCGGTACACGGAATTCGGGGGCTCAGTATGGGTCCCTGCCTGCGCAGGGACGACGTTGCTTTACTCCGGCTTTATGCTTGCTTCTGCACCACGATCCACAGGTCGATCACCTCCCCCAGTACGTCCAGCGGCACCGACCCGTTCTTGAGCACCACGTCGTGGAAGGCGGGCAGCGCGAACTTGTCGCCCAGTTCCCGCTTCGCCTTCTCGCGCAGGTCGATGATGCGCAGCATGCCGATCATGTAGGCGCAGGCCTGGCCCGGCCAGGCGACGTAGCGCTCCACTTCCTGCGCGCCGATGCCGTAGTCGATGGCTTGCTGGCGCGTCCAGCCCTTGGTGTGCAGGCCCGTGTCGACGACGAGGCGGCGCGCGCGGAACAGTTCCGAGCCGAGGGCGCCCAGGAGGCCCGGGATGTCGCCCTCGTACCAGCCCTGCTCCACCGCCAGCCGCTCCGCGTACAGCGCCCAGCCTTCGCTGTGCGCGCTGCCGCCGCCGAAGATGCGCTGGGCGCGGAACTTCGGCAAATCCTTCTGTTCCTGCTGGATCGCCAGCTGGAAGTGGTGGCCCGGCACCGCCTCGTGGTAGGACAGGCTGCGCATGCGGATCACGTCGAAGGACGGCCCGCGCATGGGCACCCAGAAGATGCCGGGACGGCTGCCGTCCGGCGCGGGCAGCGTGTAGTGGGCGGCCGCCGACGGCTCCGTCAGCGGCGGCTCGCGGCGCACCTCGACCGGGGCGCGCGGCATCAGGTTGAAGATGGCGGCGCTGCGCCGCTCGGCGTCGGCCACCATGCCGGCATATTTCTGCAGCAGTTCCGGACGCGGATCCGGGTCCGCTTTCGGCTGGAACGTCGCGTCCAGCTTGGCCATGCGCTCCTCGACGCTTCCTTCCGTGTAGCCGAGCGCGCGCAGGTGGCGGTCCATCTCCCCTTCGATGCGCGCCACTTCGCGCAGGCCGATGGCGTGGATCTCGGCGGCCGTCAGGTTGGTGCTGGTATAGGTGCGCAGTGCCTGCTGGTAGGCCGCGGCGCCGTTCGGCAGGCGCGAGATGCCGGCCGTGTCGCCCGTCTTCGGATGCAGCTCGGCCAGGTAGGCCTGCACGCGCCGGTAGGCGGGACGGATCTTCGTCTCGACGATGCGGGTGGCGTCGGCGATGGCCTTGTCGCGCGCGTCCGGCGCCAGGTCGGACAGTTTTTCGCTGCGCTGGGCGAACGTGGTCACCAGCACGTTCTTGTCGGCCGCCGGCTCCAGGAATTTGTCGACCTGGAACTGGGCACGCTCGAGGATGAAGCGCGGCGGGATCAAACCCTTCGCCGTCGCGGCCTTCGACCGCGCCAGCGCCTCGTCCATGCGCGTGCCCACCTGGTCCAGGCGCGCCAGGTAGCTGGACACGTCGGCCGCGCGGCGCAGCGGATGCGTCGTCGTCATGAAGTTCACCAGGCCCACCTGCACGCCGCCGAACTGGTTGAACACGAAGCTGTAGTCTTCATACGGTTCGCTGGCCACGGTATTCGCCAGCGACCAGCGCATCACCGACGCCGAGGTGCGCTGCTCCTCGCTCAGCGGTCCGGCCAGGAATTTGTCGAGTTGCGCGACGCCCGTCTTCGCGAGCGCCACCACCTTCTTGCGCTGCGCCGGCGTCTGCGGCGTCAGCTGGCGGTCCAGCGCTTCCTGCTCGCTGCCCGAAAAATACTGGGTGGAGGTGGCCGATTGCGGATTCAGGCGGACCCAGTCTTCGGCGAAGCGGTCGGCCCAGGCGGCGAACGCCCCATTCGGTGCGGCGGCGGCAGGGGCGGCGCCCGCGATCGCGGGCAAGGCTTGCAGTACGACGGGAACGAACAACGCCGCGATCGTCGCGCGGCGCTTGTGGAAACGGGTAGTCGGCATCGCTCTCTTCCATGTTGGATTGTCATTGCCAGGCGGACCTTGGCCGTCGCAATCTACCATGCAAAACATTGCCATTGCTACACTTTCCGCATGGAATGTGGACGTACCAGGATGCTGGCCGACGCTTTTCCGGTATCGATGGCCGTTGCGTGCCGACGCCTTGCCGCCGGCGCGCGCTTCAGCGCCCTCCCCGCAAGCGCCAGCCGTTCAACACGACGAGCGCCGAACTGGCCGCCATGCCGGCGCCCGCCATCCAGGGATCGATCCAGCCGAGCGCCGCCGCGGGAACCGCCGCCAGGTTGTAGCACACGGCAAAGCCGAGGTTCTGGCGGATCGCGCGCAGCGCCGCGGCCGCCGTGTCGACCGCGTCGCCCAGCGGCGCCAGGGTCTCGCCCAGCAGCACGCAATCGGCATGCGGCCGGGCCGGCTGGACGCCCGGCCCCATCGCGAACGAGACGTCGGCGCCTTTCATCACGGCGGCATCGTCGATGCCGTTTCCGACCAAGGCCACCACCGCGCCTTCGCGCCGCAGCGCGCGCACGACGTCCAGCTTGTCCCGCGGCAGAAGACCGCCCAGCGCATGGGCGATGCCGACTTGCATGGCGACATCCTGGGTGGCCTCGTCGTCGTCGCCGGACAGCAGCATCACCGTCTTGCCGCGTTCGCGCATGCCCAGCACGATGTCTCCGGCCTCGCGCCGCACCTCGTCGACGAAGTCGAAACGCGCCATCCAGCCGGCCGCGCTGCCCAGCCACACGGGGGTGACGCCGCCCGGCACGCCCGCCCCGGGGTGGCTGCCCGCCAGCGCCGCCACGAACGACAGGCTGCCGATGCGGTAGCGCCTGCCGCCGATCTCGCCCTCGATGCCCTGGCCGGCCACGCTGCGCGAGCGCTTGGCCGGCGCAAGGGATGCCTCGGCCGCCGCGCGCAGCGCCTGCGCCAGCGGATGCGGACTGTCCGCCTCGAGCGCGGCCGCGATGTCCAGGCAGGCGCGCGTGCCGTTCGCGCCGGCGCCGGCATCGGCGAAGACGAGCGTGTTGCGCAGCCGCGGCCGCCCGTGCGTCAGCGTTCCCGTCTTGTCGAACACGACGTGGGTTGCACGTTCCAGCGTCTCCAGCACATGCGGCGCGAGGGCCAGCGCGCCGCGCCGCAGCAGCCGTTCCTGCGCGGCCGCCAGCGCCGTCGGCGCGGCCAGCGACAGCGCCCATGGACAGGACACGACCAGCACGGCGACCGTTGCCGGCCAGGCGCGCCCGGGATCGGCGACACGCCAGACGCAGAACACGACGGCGGCCAGCACCAGCAGCGCCGGCACGAACCAGGCGCCGGCGCGGCCGGCCCGCAGCGCCAGCGCCGGCCTGGCTTGGGCGGCCGGCTCCGGCAGGCGCTGCGCCGCGAGCGGCACTGCACGCCCGACGTCGTCGAGCGTGCGCGCCGCCCCGTGCCTCGCATGCAGCGGAACGACGGCCATGCGCTCAAACGGTGCGCGAGTGGCGCGGCTGCTCGCCGTGCCGGGCCAGGTAGCGGTCGAACACCATGCACACGTTGCGGATCAGGAGGCGTCCCTTCATCGTGACGGTGATCCAGTCGGGCGTCACGGTCACGAGGCCGTCACGTTCCAGCTGCGCCAGCCGGGCCATCTCGGGCTCGAAGTATTTCGCGAACACGACGGGAAACGCCTGCTCGATGGCGGCGATGGACAGCTCGAACTGGCACATCAGCTTCTGGATCAGCGTGCGGCGCAGCGCATCGTCCATCGACAGGCGCACGCCGCGCGCCACCGGCAGCTCGTTGCGGTCGAGCGCATCGTAGTAGGCGTCGAGCGTCTTGAGGTTCTGGCTGTAGGTCGCGCCGACGGCGCTGATGGCCGAGACGCCGCAGGACACCAGGTCCGTGTCCGCATGCGTCGAGTAGCCCTGGAAGTTGCGGTGCAGGCGGCCCTGCAGCTGGGCGACGGCGAGGTCGTCGTCCGGCTTGGCGAAATGGTCCATGCCGATATAGACGTAGCCGGCGGCCGTCAGCGTCTCGATGCACAGCTGCAGCATGGCCAGCTTGGTGTCGCTGTCCGGCATGTCGCCGTCGAGGATGCGGCGCTGCGGCTTGAACAGGTGCGGCATGTGCGCGTAATGGTAGACGGCGATGCGGTCCGGATCGGCACGGACCACCTTGTCCAGCGTGGCGCGCATCGTCTCCGGCGTCTGCTTGGGCAGGCCGTAGATCAGGTCGATGCTGACGGAACGGAAGCCGGCCGCGCGAGCCGCGTCGATGATCGCGACCGTCTCCGCCTCCGGCTGGATGCGGTTGACGGCCTTCTGCACGTCGGCGTCGAAGTCCTGCACGCCGAGGCTCAGGCGGTTGAAGCCCTGGCGCCGCAGGCTGTGCACGCGCATCTCCGACACAGTGCGCGGGTCGATCTCGATCGAGTATTCGCCGGCGTCGTCCGGCGCGAAGCGGAAGCAGCGGCGCAGGTGGTCCATCAGCTCGCCCATCTGGGCATCGGACAGGTAAGTGGGCGTGCCGCCGCCGAAGTGCAGCTGCTCGACCTCGTTCATGCCGGCGAACAGGCGGCCCTGCATCTCGACCTCGCGTTTCAGGTAGCCGAGGTAGGTCGCGGCCTTCTCGCGGTTCTTCGTGACGATCTTGTTGCAGGCACAGTAGTAGCAGACGGTGTCGCAGAACGGAATGTGCAGGTACAGCGACAGCGGCTTGGCGCTGGCGCGCGTGCGCAGGTCGGCCACGGCGCGCAGGAAGTCGTGGTAGGCGAACGACTCGGTGAAGCGGTCGGCGGTCGGATAGGAGGTGTAGCGGGGGCCCGACCGGGACAGGCGCGCGATCAGTTCCGCGTCGAAGTCGACGGCGGGCAGCGCTGGGGCGGCCGTGCTGGCGGGACTAGCGGAAGTTACAGGAATTACATCGAACAGCTTCATCAAAACGCTCCTTGCCGGGCCACGCGGCAGGGGCAACGTGGCGATCTATGCGGCAAGTTTATTGAGCGGACTCAGCAAAATCCTTGACGTGCATCAAAAACGACTATGGCGCGGGTATTCCATACGGTTAGGTGAATCGGTCGAGGTTGACCTATTTTCAATACGCAACTCGTGAGAATGTGTGCATTTTCCTCGATTGCCAAACTGTACACTGCAGCGTCATGTCAACGAACGTCAAACTCTGCATTGCAAACGTCCTCATGTTGGCCGGCATCGTGCCGCTGGCGCTGGGCCTGGCCTGGATAGGCGCGGTGATTGCCTACGCGCAGCAGCACAAGGGACAAATGGGCGCATCGGACGCATTCCTGATGATGGGTGTGCTCTTCGTCACTTACGTTTTCGCCGTCGTGGTGAGCGGCGCAAGTGCGTTGTGGTCGGCCGTGCTCGCGAAACGCCATGGCGGCATCCGGGCCCGGAGCGCCAGGGTCATTCGCTGGTGCGTGGCCGTCGTGCTGCTGGCGCCGCTGCTCTGGTTCGCGGGAGTGGCGTTCTCGCTGTGGTAATCCCGCGCCGGAGGAATGTATTTTTTCGCGGGCGTGTCGACATGGGCGGCCGCCATCCGTCGTATGACCAGAAACACCGATTGCCCTTCAACCTCGACGGAGGAACCGCCATGAACAAGCAGATCATCCTCAACGTGCCGGTGAAGGACCTGGACAAGTCCAAGGCCTTCTTTTCCACGAGGAGACCGACATGACCTTGATACTGTCCGGCATTGTCGTCGCCATCCTGGTCGGCCTGGGCGCGCATTGGCTCTTCCGGCAACGCGACCCGCGCGACATCGCGGCCGCGCGGGAACGGATGAAACGTTTGCGCAAGAAGAAACCTTGAAGCGGCTAGCTCCCACGACGACGGGCACCCATGCCGGTCCTGCAAGCCCGCGCCCGTTCAGGTGCCGGCGGCCGCGGGAGCGGGAACGGCATGCCGCCTGCTACACTAGCGCGTTGTCACATTACTTCCCGATCCAGCATGAAACGTAGTTCGACCGGCGGTCTCGTCTATTCCACCGACGGCGGCCGCATGTGCCCCGATTGCCGCCATCCCCGCTCCGATTGCACGTGCAAGGCCACGGCCAAGGCCGCTCCCGTCGGCGACGGCGTCGTGCGCGTGTCGCGCCAGAGCAAGGGCCGCGGCGGCAAGACCGTCACGCTCGTGAAGGGCGTGGCGCTCGATGCCGTCGCTTTGGCGGCGCTGGGCAAGCAATTGCGCACGGCCTGCGGCACGGGCGGCACGGTGAAGGATGGCGTGATCGAGGTGCAGGGCGACCACTGCGAGCTCGTCATGCAGACGCTGGAGAAACTGGGCCACAAGCCGAAGCGCGCCGGCGGCTGATCGGCGCGGGCCGGGCGTCGTCACCCTACCCGCGAACGCCGCTCGACCTTGAACACCGACACGGCCTGCGCCAGCCGCGCGGCCTGTTCGGCGACGCTGCTCGACGCGGTCGCCGATTCCTCCACCAGCGCGGCGTTGCGCCGGGTGATGCCGTCCAGTTCGACCATCGCGGCATTCACCTGGGCGATGCCGTGGCTCTGCTCGCGCGAGGCGGCCGTGATGGCGTGCATGATGGCGGCGGCATCCTTCACCGCGCCCACGACCTGGCGCATGGTCTGGCCGGCCGATCCCACCAGTTCGCTGCCCTGGCCCACCTTCTCGACCGAATCGTCGATCAAGGCCTTGATCTCCTTCGCGGCCGTGGCCGAGCGCTGGGCCAGCGAGCGCACTTCTCCCGCGACGACGGCGAAGCCCCGGCCCTGCTCGCCCGCCCGCGCCGCTTCCACGGCGGCGTTCAGCGCCAGGATATTCGTCTGGAACGCGATGCCGTCGATCAGGCCGATGATGTCGACGATGCGCGTGGCCGAGCTGCTGATCTGGCCCATCGTCGTGCCGACCGCCTCGACGGCATCGCCGCCGCGGCCCGCCACGCTGGACGCGGCGCCCACCAGTCCGTCCGCGCGCACGGCGCTCTCCGTGTTCTGGCCGGCGGCCGCCGCCACCTGGGCCAGGCTGGACGCCGTCTGCTCCAGGCTGGCGGCCTGCGCCTCCGTGCGCCGCGCCAGGTCTTCGTTGCCGCTGGCGATGTCGCGCGTGGCCGATTCGATCGAGGTCACGCTGTCGTTGACGTCGCCCACCACGGCTGTCAGGTTGATGTTCAGCTGGCGCAGCGCCAGCAGCAGGCGGCCCATCTCGTCGTCCCGTCCCCGCGGCGGCAGGTGCGACAAGTCGCCGCCGGCCAGCGCGAATACGGCGGCCTGCGCCTGGCCCATGGGCCCCACGATGGACGATTGCAATTCATGCCAGGCCAGCAGCGTGAAGCCGGCGCCCAGCGCGGCCAGCACCCGCCAGGCGGCCCCCTCGGTGACGCAGGCCAGCGCGACCAGCAGCGCCGCCTGGCTGCCCAGCATCAGGCCCAGGCGCCGGCCCAGCGGCAGCGCGCGCAGGGCCAGCAGGCGCGCCAGCAGGCTGGTGCCGACGGCCTTGCCGCGGCGGATCGCCAGGCCGCCGGCGCGGTCTTCGCGGAAGCGCCGGTACAGTTCCTCGGCGGCCGCGACCTGGTCCCGGTCCGGACGCGTGCGCACCGACATGTAGCCGACCGTGCGGCCGCCTTCCTTGATCGGCACGACGTTCGCGACGACCCAGTAGAAGTCGCCGTTCTTGCGGCGGTTCTTCACCAGCCCCGTCCACGGCTCGCCGGCCTGCAGCGTCTGCCACAGGTCGGCGAACGCCTGCGCCGGCATGTCCGGGTGGCGCACGATGTTGTGGGCCTTGCCGACCAATTCGTCTTCCGTGAAACCGCTGGCCTCGATGAAGTTCGGGTTGACGTAGGTGATGCGTCCCTTGGTGTCCGTCTTCGACACGATGGATTGGCCTTCTTTGAGGTGGTATTCGATACCGGTGACTGGCAGGTTGGTGCGCAAGGGGGACTCCTCTGATTTTTCCGCATGGCAATTAATTTGTCTCGAATTGTAGCGATGTACCTTCGAGTTAATGTTTGACTTGGATCAAAAATGCCCCAAAAGTGTGCGTGATCGCGACGGTCATCCCGGGTGTTCCAAAATCGCGTACGATGCGCGCATGTGCTTGTTTTCCCCCTCTGCCGCCCTCACCTGCAGCCGTCGATGAACGATATTTCTTCCCTGACACGGCATCCCGATGTCCTCTACGGTCCGCACCAGCCCGAGCTGCTGCGCCACGAAATCCTGGCCGACCTGCTCGAAGCCAGTGCGCGCCGCGCGCCCGACCAGCCCGCGCTCGTCACGAGCGGGCGCAGCCTGACCTACGGCGAGCTCGATGCGCTGGCCGACCTCGCCGCCTCGCGCCTGATCGAGGCCGGCATCCGGCCTGGCCACATCGTCGGGCTGTGGATGCCGCGCGGGATCGACCTGCTCGTCATGCAGTCCGCCATCGCCAAGGCCGGCGCCGCCTGGCTGCCCGTCGACGAGGACACGCCCGTCGAGCGCCTGCTCGTGTGCATGGAGGATGCGCAGTCGCCAGCCCTGGTCTCCAGCGAACGCATGCGCGAACGCCTCGGAGACATGCCCCAGCCGGTGCACATGGCGGAAAGCCTGCTGGCGCCCGCGCCCGAGGGCGCCGCGCTGCGGCGGCGCGGCGACGTGCCGGGCGACGCCCCGGCCTACGTCATCTACACGTCCGGCTCGACGGGCAAGCCGAAGGGCATCCTGATCGACCAGCGCAGCATCTGCCACTTCCTGCGCAGCGAGAACGAGGTGCTGGGCGTGCGTGCCTCCGACCGCGTCTACCAGGGTTTCTCGGTCGCGTTCGACATGTCGTTCGAGGAAATCTGGATTTCCTACCTGGTCGGCGCCACGCTGTGGCTGGGGCCCAAGGAAGCGGCCGGCGACCCGGAAGCGCTGCCGCGCCTGCTCCTCGAGAACGGCGTGACCGTGCTGCACGCGGTGCCGACGCTGCTGGCCCTGTTCGCCGAGGACGTGCCGAGCCTGCGCATCATCAACCTGGGCGGGGAAATGTGTCCGGAAACGGTCGTCGAGCGCTTCGCGCGCCCCGGCCGCCAGATGTTCAATACCTACGGCCCGACCGAGGCGACCGTGTCGGCCAGCCTGGCGCGGCTGGAACCCGGCAAATCGATCACGATCGGCACGCCGTTGCCCAACTACGGCCTGCTGGTGATCTCGACGGAGACGGACAAGGGGCTGCGGATCCTGCCGCGCGGCGATACCGGGGAATTGTGCATCGTCGGTCCCGGCCTGTCGGCCGGCTACCTGGGACGGCCCGACCTCACGGCCGAGAAATTCCTGGCCAACCCGTGGAGCGCCGGGCCGGACGATACCCGCCTGTACCGCACGGGCGACCTCGCGCGCATCGAAGGGGACGGCCAGGTCGTGTGCCTGGGCCGCACCGACGACCAGCTCAAGATCCGCGGTTTCCGCGTCGAGCTGGGAGAAATCGAAGCCGTGCTGGCGCAGCAGGACGGCGTGGGCACGACGGCCGTATTGCTGCGCAAGGACGACGGCATCGACCGCCTCGTCGCCTACCTGATGCCGGCCGCCGGCGCCCTCGACGAACAACTGGGCCCCACCACCCTGCGCCGCGCGCTGGCCGAGCGGCTGCCGCCGTACATGGTGCCGAGCCGCTTCGAAACCCTGCCCGTGATGCCGCGCCTGACCTCGGGCAAGATCGACCGCAAGGCCTTGAAGGCCATGACCCTGTCCGCGCCGCTGCCGAGCGATCCCGCCGAATCGGATTTCGCCGAGACGCCGGGCGAGGAAGCGCTGTTCGCCGCCCTGGCCAGCTTGTTCCCGGGCCAGCCCGTGCGGCGCGAGCTGGATTTCTTCTCCGACCTGGGCGGCCATTCCTTCTTCGCCGCGCGGCTGGCCACCGCCTTGCGCGCCGACCCGCGCTTCGCCCACGTGACGGTGCGCGACATCTACCAGCACCGGCAGATCGGCGCGATCGCCTCCAGCCTGGACCAGGCCGCGGGCACGGCCGCCATCGAGGCCGACTGGACCCCGCCGCCGGCCGCGCGGCGCTGGCTGTGCGGCCTGGCGCAGCTGGCGACGCTCCCCGTGCTCGTCACGCTGCGCATGGCCCAGTGGCTGGCGCCCTTCTTCACCTACCATTTCTATACGGGCGACCCGGGCGACTCGGTGGCGCGCGCGGTCGCCGCCTCGCTGGGCGTGTTCCTGCTCGCGACGCTGGCCGAGTTCGTGTTCGGCATCCTCGGCAAGCGCCTGGTCGCGCCGAAGCTGGAGCCGGGCTCGTATCCGCTGTGGGGCGTGACCTATTTCCGCTGGTGGCTGGCCGACCGCCTGGTCGAGGCTGCGCCCACCTACCTGCTGGCCGGCTCCTCGCTGTACGCCTGGTGGCTGCGCCTGCTGGGCGCCAGGGTGGGACGCGACGTCGTGATCGGCTCGATGACGCTGCGCGCGCCGGAACTCCTGACGATCGGCGACAACGTCAGCATCGGCAACGGCGTCAATTTCGAGAACGCCCGCGTCGAACGGGGCCGCCTCGTCCTGGGCAGGATCGACCTGGACGACGATGCCTGCGTCTCGTCCTACGCCATTTTGGAAGGGAATACCCGCGTGGGCCGGCGCGGCCACCTGGAGGGCCAGTCGGCGCTGCACGACGGCGCCTGCGTGCCGGACGGGCGCGTGTGGTGCGGCTCGCCGGCGCGCGACGCGGGCGCCTTCGACCCGTCGTCGCTGCCGCCGCGGCCCCGGGTCAGCCGCGCGCGCCTGGCGGGCGAAGCGCTGTTCTTCACGTTCGGCATCCTGCTGGTGGCGACCGTGTTCTTCATGCCCGTCTTCCCCAGCTTCGTGCTGATCGACTGGTTCGACGAGCGCGGCGCCCTGCCCGGCTTCCACCAGAACTCGGTGTGGGGCCAGCTGGCGCGCTACTTCGTGCTGGCGCTGCCGGCCAGCGCCGTGCTGATCGCGCTGACGATGCTGGTGTCGGCGGCGATCCGCTGGGGCTTCTTGCCGCGCCTGACGCCGGGCCGCTCGGCCGTGCACAGCAATACCTATTGTAAAAAATGGCTGGTCAGCCACATCCAGGAATCGAGCCTGAACGTCCTGCACGGCATCTACGCGACCGTGTTCGCGCCGTTCTGGTACCGCCTGCTGGGCGCCAAGGTCGGGCGAGACGCCGAGATCTCGACGGCGCTGGGCGTGGTGCCGGACATGCTGACGCTGGGCGACGAGACCTTCATCGCCGACGCCGTCATGCTGGGCGACGAACAGATCGACGGCGGCTGGATGACGATGGAACCCACCGTCGTGTCGAACCGCTCCTTCGTGGGCAACGGCAGCTACATCCCGGACGGCACCGTGCTGCCCGAAGGCGTGCTGGTCGGCGTGCATACCCACGCGCCGCGCAACGAGCGCATGACGGGCGGCGACACCTGGCTCGGCTCGCCGCCGATCCACCTGCCGGCGCGCGAACAGGTCGCCGGCTACCCGGAACACCTGACCTACCGCCCGTCCGCCCTGCGCCGCCTGGGCCGCACGCTGGTCGAGGGCTTCCGCATCGTGGCCCCGCATGCGCTCGTCATCGCCGTCGGCTACACGGTCGTGCTGGACCTGATGCCGCTGGCGGGCGCCGGCCGCTGGGGCGAAGTGCTGTGGGACCTGGCGCTGATCGGCCTGGCCTTCGGCATCGGCAACTTCCTGTTCGTGATGGCCTTCAAATGGCTGCTGCTGGGCCGCTACAAGAAACGCGCGGACCCGATGTGGACGCCGTTCGTGTGGCTGTCCGAAGGCGTGACCAATATGTACGAAGGCATCGCCGTGCCGAACTTCATGCGCTACCTGCGCGGCAC
This sequence comes from Massilia sp. YIM B02763, assembly GCF_030412015.1. Classification (GTDB taxonomy): domain Bacteria; phylum Pseudomonadota; class Gammaproteobacteria; order Burkholderiales; family Burkholderiaceae_D; genus Telluria. The sequence continues at coordinate 601,527 of NZ_JASNRD010000001.1, forward strand.
GCCGTGGCTGCCGCTCGCGTTCAACCTGCTGGGCTGCCGCATCGGCCGCGGCGTCTACATGGACACGACCGACATCACGGAATTCGATTGCGTGACCATCGGCGACCACAGCGAGCTCAATGCCCTGTCCTGCCCGCAGACGCACTTGTTCGAGGACCGCGTGATGAAGATCGACCAGGTCGACATCGGCAGCAAGGTCTACGTCGGGCCGCGCAGCGCCGTGCTGTACAGCGCCCGCGTGGGAGACAACGCCCGCATCGGCCCGCTGACCCTCGTCATGAAGGGCGAGCACATCCCGGCCGCCACCGCCTGGAACGGCCTGCCGGCCGCGCCACAGCGGGTGTGACGATGGCGGCGCCCGTGCGCTGGTGGACGGCGGCTGGCGGATTCGACGGCGACGCCGGCTGGCCCATGGACGGGGCCGCCGTCGTCGGCGTGGCCGGCCAGGCCGGGCGCGTCGCCGCCAGGGCAGCCATCCGCGCGGCGCTGCAGGCGGCGCTGGCCCAGGCCTGCGGCGTGGCGCCGGATGCCATCGTGCTGCACGCCCCGCCGGGCAGTGGCGAAGCGCCGTACGCCATCGTCGGCGGCACGCGCCGTGCCGCGGCGGCCATCAGCCACGATGGAGAACTGTCGCTGGCGGCATTCCGCTTCGACGGTCCGGTGGGCATCGACGTCATGCAAGTGGTGCCCGTGCCGGACTGGCAGGCGGTGGCGCGCGACTATCTGGGCCCTGCCACGGCCGCGGTGCTGGCCGCCGTGCCCGAGGGCGACCGCGACGCCGCCTTCGCGCGCGCCTGGAGCGAACGCGAGGCGCGCCTCAAATGCCTGGGCTGGCCGCTGCGCGAATGGGACGCCGGCGACGACGCGGCGCTGCAGGCCTGCACCTGCCTGCCCCTGGCCGTGCCCGCCGGCTACGTCGCCACGCTGGCATTGCCCTGATCGATCGCCCGGCGCTGGCCGCGCCAGGCTTGGCGGCCGGTGTTGAAGATAGCTGCGGCGCATGTCGGTTAGTTGCAAATGCGCAGATGGTCGCCTTTGTCCGGCAGCTTCACCAGGACACCGCCGCGCTTGCAATGCGGGTAAGATTGCAGAATGGACAATCTGACCCATTCCGTCGTCGGTCTTGGCGTCGGTGCGCTGATCGACCGCAGCCTGCCGCCCGAACCCGACCTCGCCGGCGAACGCCGCCGCACCCGCATGCTGCTGGCCGTGTGCTGCCTGGCCAGCAATTTCCCCGACCTGGACCTGGTGCTCACGCCCCTGCTGGACGCGCCGCTCGGCTACCTGCTGCACCACCGCGGCCATACGCACACGGTGCTGGCCGCGATCGGCGAGGCGGCACTGCTGCTGGGCCTCGTGTGGCTGCTGTGGCCGGCCGCGCGCCGGGTCCTGCGCGACAGCCGCCACGCCCGCCGCGGCGCCCTCCTCGCCGCCGGCGCCGGCCTGCTGCTGCACCTGTGCATGGATGGCTTGAACGTGTACGGCGTGCATCCGTTCTGGCCCTTCGACCCGAACTGGTACTACGGCGACCTCGTCTTCATCGTCGAGCCCGTGTTCTGGATCGCCTTCGGCATGCCGCTGGCCGCCATGGTGAAGAACGCCTGGCCGCGGCGCCTGCTGCTGGCCGCCATGGCCCTGGTGCCGCTGGGCTTCACGCTGGGCGGCTTCCTGCAATGGGGTTCGCTGCTGGGCCTGCTGGCGCTGGGCCTGGCGCTGGCCTGGATCCAGCGCCACGTCGCGGCGCCGACCGTCGATCACCTGCCCGGCGGCGCAGCCGATGCCGAGCGGGCCACCGTCCACCGCCCGCCGCGCCGGCGCGCCGGCCTGGCCGCCGGACTGGCGGCGTCGCTGGCCTTCGTCGCCATCCAGGCCGCCGCCATGCACGAGGCGCGCGGCGTCATCGCGGCCCAGGTTCAGCGCGGCAACGCCAGCGAGCAATTGCGCGACATCGCCCTGTCGGCCTATCCGGCGAATCCGCTGTGCTGGTCCTTCGTCACCGTCGGCGAGGATGCCGCGGGCGGCAGCTACCGGCTGCGCCGCGGCCTGCTCAGCATCGCGCCGGGCGTGACGCCCGTGTCCGCGTGCCCGGCGCGGATTGCGGGCAAGGCGGCGAGCCAGGCAGCGGACGGAGCCGCGGGCACCGACACCGTCGCGTCCGCCCTGGCCTGGCAATCGGACGAACGCCACAGCCTGGCCACGCTGCGCACCCTCGCGCGCCAGGACTGTCATGTCGGCGCCTGGCTGCGCTTTGCCCGCGCCCCGTCGCTGGACGGCGACCTGGCGACCGACGTGCGCTGGGGCCCGCCCGGCAGCCGCAACTTCTCGACGATGGACGTGGCCGCCATGGCCCACACGCCCTGCCCCCACCCCGTGCCCGGCTGGGGCATGCCGCGCGCGGACCTGCTGGGCCAGCGCTGACACTGCCTGGCCCCGACGGCCTCATGCCGCCGTCCGAGCCGCCTTGCCCGCCGTCGCGATCACCTGGCGGAAGAAGTCCAGCAAGGCGGGCACGTGGGTATCGAAAGAGAACTGCATGCGCTGCGCCCACACGCGCTCGCGCAGGTCCCGCATGCGCGCGCCGTCGCGCAGCTGCGCCTCCAGGTCGTCGAGATCGCGGTGGAAGATGCCGATGTCCATGCCGCGTACGAGCGCCTGGGCGGCCACCGCGGCGCCCTCGTTCTCGCGCTGGATCATGGGCAGCCCGGCGGCGGCCAGCGTCGCCGTGCGCGCGGGGATGTTCAGGTCGTCCCAGTCGGCGCGCCGCAGGTCGCCCTCGTTGCGGCTGGAAAAACAATGCAGCCAGCCGGCGTCGTAGCGCGAGAATTCCTGTACCCAGCGGTCCTGGGCGACGTGGCCGTGCAGGTGCAGGTGCCGCGGCGCCAGCGCGCGGGCGCGGGCGATCCATTCGCGCCACTGGCCATGGGTGAAGTCGCCGTAGAAATGCAGGTGGATGCTGCGGGCGGCCAGCGCGCCGACGTCGGGCGGGTGCAGGCCGATGGGACGTCCCGGCACCACCGTGTGCAGCTCCCCGTCGCTGGCCGACAGCAGGGCCGACGCGGGCGCGTCGAACCAGTCGCGCTTGGGGAGGTCGCCGTCGAGCACGTGGCAGGGCCGCGACGTCGCCAGGCCGGGCGCCACGAGCTCGAACCAGTCGCGCGCCTCGGGACTGCCGAAGATGCGGCCGTCGGCCATGCGGTACAGCTCGACCAGTTGCGGCCAGCTGCCCTTTTCCAGGCAGATGAACGGCCCCTCCTTGAAATGCCAGACGAAGGGAATGCCGGGCGTCGCGCGCAGCACGGCGTGGGCGAACGGTACCGCCTGCCAGTTCAGCAGCGCATAGATGAGGTCCGGCTGCAGCTGCCGCACGGCGGCCTGCCAGTCCTGGCGCGGCAACTCCCCGACATGGCCGCAGGCCAGCGGCCCGACGCTGTTGAAGCCGTACGGCGCATCCGTCCACAAGCCGTACAGCGCATGGCCGCGTTCTTCCAGCGCCAGCACGCGCTCCGGGTTGTAGGCCAGCTCGCCGACCAGCAGGATCTTCAGACCATCCGCGGCGCGCGGGGTCGGCGGCCGCGCGCGCAGGCGCCCGTACAGTGCCGCTTCGTCGACCGGGTCGCCCGTCGTCGTGTGGAAACGCAGCGGCGTGCGGACGCGGTAGTGGCGGCGGAAAGGATTCAGCCCGCCTTGCGGCTCCCGCATCAGCCGATGGCGCTGCCGCGGATGCGCGACCCATTCGCACGTGGCGGCGCCGGTGCCGATCCAGGCGCCCAGCGTGCGCAGGCGCGACCAGTACAAGCGCTCCAGGTCGTCCGATTCGAGTTCGGCGCGCTCCGTCCAGCGCGGGGCCACGCGCCGGTGCATCACCTGCACCAGTTGCAGGCCGGCGCCCGGCGCTTCGCCGGCATCCCGGTACTTGTAGTGGTGGCGCAGGCCGCTGAACGCGAGCACGGCGCCGGGCGCCGCCTCCAGCGCGGCGACGAGTTCCTGCAGGTGCGACGGGTAATACAGGTCGTCGCTCGGCAGGTAGGCCAGCAAGGGGGCGCGGCTCGCGTCGATCGCCACGTTCAACGCCCGGCCGAGGCCGCCGTTCTCGCCGAGACGCAGGCAGCGGATGCGCGCATCGCGCAGGAACGGCGCCAGCACCGCCTGCGTGTCGTCCTGGGACCCATCGTCGACGACCACGGCTTCCCAATCGGCCAGGGTCTGTGCCTGCAGGCTGGCCAGCGCGCGGGCTATGAAGGCCGCCTGCTCGAAGGTGGGCACCAGCACGCTGACGCGCGGCGCCGCATTGGCTGGATCCGCGATCGGATCCGGGATTGAATCCGCGGCCGAATCCGCGAACGGTTGCGCACCTGCGACCACCTCCATGTCCGTTCGCCTCCATGCCGTCGACCATGCATCCAGCATAGAGGCCGGCCCCGGTGGTTCTTTGCGCGGCATCAGTCGTGCGCAGGCGCGCGGGGACCGCCGCATGGCCGCGGCGCGAGGAGGCCGTTGTACAATTTGCCGATGAGCGCACTCCCCATCATCGATACGCCGCGCACGGTCATCACCGTGCCGTCGGAGGACTGCGCGCCGCTGCTGCAGGCCTACCGTATCGCCAACCGCGACCACCTGGCGCCTTGGGAGCCCCTGCGCACGCCCGCCTATTTCAGCGAGGCGGCGGCGCGCCAGCGTCTCGCGCAATCGCTGGCCGAGGCGCATGCCGGCAGCGCCCTGCACTTCATCGCCTTCGACCGCGCCGGCGGGGAGATCGTCGCCACCTGCGCGTTCACCAATATCGTGCGCGGCGTGTTCCAGGCCTGCCACCTGGGCCTGTCGGTCTCCGCGGCGCACGAGGGTACCGGCCTCATGCACGAGGTGGCGGCCGCCGGCATCGCCCACATGTTCGGCCGCGAACGCCTGCACCGCATCATGGCCAGCCACATGCCCGCCAACGTGCGCTCCGGCGCCCTGCTGCGGCGCCTGGGCTTCGAGCGCGAAGGCCTGGCCCGCGCCTACCTGTGCATCGCCGGCCGCTGGGAAGACATGGTGCTCACGTCCCTCATCAATCCTGATTGACGGATTCGCCCCACTGCCGGCGACACGCCGGCAGGCGCCGCACGCCCGTCACGACTTATTTCTAAGAAGAAATAAAGTTATACTGGTTTTTGTACAAGTTACAGTTCCTCTGTGACCGATCTGTGGTTATTGAGCACTATTTCGTATCGGTACTACCTGATAGACTGCTGGGTTTCATCCGCACGCAATAAAATCTCACCAAAATTCACGCGGGATGTAGCAGAGGTGTCGGCGGATACGCCGTGCCGGTAGCAGAAACATAATAACAATGGGAATGTTCATGAATAAGCAACAAGGTCGCACGGCTCCGCGCGCGCTGGCGCTCGCCATCTCGGGCATCGCCTGGGGTGCCGCCCACGCCCAGGCGATGCCGCCGGCGGCCGGCAACGACCAGGCAGCGATCCAGGAAGTCATCGTCACCGCGCAACGCACGGCCACGCCGGCCTCCAAGACCCCGGTGGCCATGAGCGTGCTGGACGGCGCGCAACTCGAGAAGGCCGGCCTCGACACGCCGGGCGACATCGCCGACCGCCTGCCGAACACCTACCTGCAGAATTCCTACGACGGCCTGCGCATCACGATCCGCGGCATCTCGAGCTCGGACAATACGGAAAAGGGAGACCCGTCGGCCGCCTTCATGGTCGACGGCATCTACATCGCCCGTCCGCAGAGCCAGAACGTCTCGTTCCACGACATCGACCGCGTCGAAGTGCTGCGCGGCCCGCAGGGCACGCTGTACGGCCGCAACACGACCGCCGGCGTCGTCAACGTGATCAGCAAGGCGCCCGTGTGGCAGCGCGAAGGATCGATCGGCATCACGGTCGGCAACTACGCCACGCACAAGGTCGACGCGATGCTCAACCTGCCCGTCAACGACGTGCTGGCGCTGCGCGCCGCGCTCACCTGGAACGAGCACGATTCCTACCTGCGCAACGGCACCGGTACTTCCCGCAAGCTAGGCCTGGACCGCGACGACCGCGCCGCGCGCCTGTCGGCCAAGTTCAAGCTGGGCCAGGACGCCGACCTGCTGGTGCGCTACGAGACGAGCCGCGACGACACCAACAACGACGCCGCCGTCCCCGACACCAATTTCTACAGCGGCATCCCGAAAGGCCAGCCGGTGTGGAACGGCGACAGCACCGACCGCGTGCTCACGAACCGCTTCGTGCCGTTCAATGCGCCGACGGAACAGGGGTATTCGCACAAGAAGACGTCCAGCATCTCGACGGAGCTGAACTGGAACCTGGGCCCGGTGACCCTGTCCTGGCTGGGATCGCACCGCGACTACGAGCACCAGTACCTGTACAACTTCTACTACCGCGTCGCTCCGACGGTGGCGCTCGGCGTGCGCCAGCACTTCGACGGCGACTACAAGCAGGATTCGCACGAGCTGCGCGTCGCCACGCGCGGCGACGGTCCGCTGCAGGCCCAGGCCGGCGTGTACTGGTTCCGCGAGGAGTCGAGCGACCTGTACAACTTCCGCGACCTCGAACGGGCGGGCCTGCCGCCGTATTACGTGTTCCAGAACGACCCGGTCGCATCGCGCAGCAAGGCGCTGTTCGGCCAGGCCAGCTACCGCATCGCCGACGGCCTGCGCGCCACTGCGGGCGTGCGCTTCACCGACGACGACAAGTCGCGCACGGGCACCATCGGCTACCAGCGCACGGCGACCTACAACGCCGCCACCGACCTGCGCGAGCTGAACGTCGGCAGCATCTCCAGCAACAAGACTACCTGGCGCCTGGGCCTGGACTACGACCTGGCGCCCGCCACGATGGTGTACGGCTCCGTCGCCACCGGCTACAAGTCGGGCGGCTTCAACGACGGCTGCGTGGCGGGCAGCGCGGCGAACGGCATCGGCTGCCCGGCCGGCAGCGCCGTGCCGGCCGAGAGCCTGGTCTACCAGCCGGAAACGGTGCGCGCCTTCGAAGCCGGCCTGAAGACCCGCTTCTGGAACAATCGCGCCAGCCTGAACCTGGCCGCCTTCCACTACGACTACAAGAACCTGCAGCTGTCGGCCGAGGCGGTCGTGAACGGCAAGCCGCGCTACGAGACGGTCAATGCCGGCGAAGCGAGCGTGCGCGGCCTGGAAGCGGACGGCCAGGTATTGGCGACGGCGGCGGACCGCTTCACGTATGCGCTGACGCTGCTCGATGCCCACTACACCCGCTACGCGCCCGACGGCGTGCACTCCTGGGCCGGCACGAAGCTCGACCGCACCCCGACCCGCACCGCCTCGCTGGGCTACGAGCATCGCCTGCGCCTGGCGGGCGGCAGCCTGGTGGGCGCCGTCGGCACCCGCGCCAGCTCCGGCTACCTGATCTCGGTGCCGTCGCAGCAGCTCAAGTTCCGCGTCCCGGGCCATGCGGAATCCGACCTGCGCCTGGGCTGGGAGCCGGACGGCGCGCGCTGGAGCCTGCAGGCGCGCGTGCGCAACCTCGAGGACAAGGTCCGTCCGCTGACGATCAGCGGCGCCGGCCTGACGGTGCCGAGCAACCCGCGCACCGCCGACCTGCGTTTCGACTACCGCTTCTTCTAACCCCACCGGAAGGCGCGGCGCCACGACGCGGCGCCTTCCAATGTTTGCGTCACGCCCCACCCTGCACCAAGGAGCCATCGCCATGACCTCGCTGCTGCACCGATCCTCGCGCATCCCGTCCCTCGCCGCCTTCTTCCTGCTGGCCGGCTTCCTCGTCGTCCTGAGCGCGCGCGGCTATGCCGAGACCACGCCGCTGCTGGTGGCGAGCTCGCTGCTGATGTTCGGCTGCTGCTGGACCAGCGCGATCCACCTGCTCGGCAGCCGCGCGGCGCTGGCCCTGGTGCTGATCGCGATGTCCGTCGGCTGGATCGCCGAGCAGCTCGGCGCCACGCTCGGCTGGTTCTTCGGCGACTACCATTACACGGCCGTGCTGGGCCCGCGCCTCTTGGCCGTGCCGGTGGTGATCCCGATGATGTGGTTCGCGCTGTCCTACTGCGGCTACGTGATCGCGAACCTGATCGTCTGGCAGGCCCCCGTCGCGCCCAACGCCTCGACCGGCATGACGGTCCTGATGTCCGTGGTCGGCGCGATGGTCGTGACCTGCTACGACCTGGGCGTCGACCCCTATATGGTCTACGTGCTCAAGGCCTGGATCATGGCCCGCACGGACGGCTGGTGGTTCGGCGAGACCATCCAGGGCTTCGCCGGCTGGATGATCGTGGCGTTCGCGATCGGCCTGCCGTTCCGCCTGCTGCTGCGCAGGCGCCCGGCGGCCCCCTCGCGTCCGCCCACGACGCGCCACCTGCTGGTGCCCCTGTCCGTGTACGCCGGCCTGATGGTGTTCCAGGTCTGCCTGGGCGATCCCCACGAGGCGCGCACGATCGCCCTGTTCGCGATGGGGTTCCCGCTGCTGACGGCCGCCTGCGGCCTGCTGCGCTGGCGCGCGGCGCAGCGCCAGGCGGCGCCGGCGGCGGATGAGCGCGTGGCGGCAACGCCGTCCGCCGCCCTGAAGGAGGCCGCATGATGCGCGACGACCTGCCGCCGGCATCGGACAATCCCGCGCTGCGCGCCGACCCGCTGGCCGACGCCGCCATCGCGCGCGCCCTCGGCCCCGTCGGCGACGCGGGCCCGGACATGGCCGCGATCGCCCTGCTCAACGGCGAGATCGCGCGCTGGCGACACAACCGCGACCTGGACGGCTGGCGCGCCAGCCCCGGCCTGCCGCCGCACATGGCGCAGGCGCTGGAAGACTACGTGGCCGCCGCGCGCGTGCTGCCGCCCTGGGCCGACGCCGGCGCCATCGCGCGCGCCGAAGACCTGTTCATGGACATGAGCATGGCGTCGTGCACGCTGCTGTTCTGCGCCAGCCTGCCGCAGTGCTACGTGATGCCCGACCTGGCCGCCGTGCTGCACGCGGCCGGCCAGCTCGAACGCCATACCGACTACCGCGTGCGCTCCACCGCCGCGATGATCTTCCCCGTCATGCTGCGCGGCGGCCTGACGGATCCCGACGGCGGCGGCGTCGCGCAGGCGCTCAAGGTGCGCCTGATCCATGCGACGATCCGCCACCTGATCCTGCGCGGCGACGCCGCCGACGCCCTGGTCGCCCCGCGGCGCCTGCCGCGCATCGCCCCGCGCGGCCAGGGCGTGCACCACACCCTGTACGCGCGCGGCTGGGATATCGACCGCCGCGGCCTGCCCTGCAACCAGCAGGAGCTGGCGTACACGCTGCTGACCTTCAACTACGTATTCCTCAAGGGCATGCGCGACCTCGGCATTCCCGCATCCGGCGCCGACGAGCAGGCCTACCTGCATGCCTGGAACGTACTGGGCCACCTGCTCGGCATCGAACGGGGCCTGATGGCGGACACGATGGACGAGGCGCGCGCCCTGTTCGACGCGATCCAGGCAAGCAACGCCGGCCGCTTCGGCGACCACGACGGCGAGCAGCCCGACCCGCGTCCCGCGCTCGCCGCCGACCTGGTGGCGGCGCTGCAGCACTATATCCCGCTGCGCCTGCTGAAACCCTTCCCCGTGCTGCTCACGCGCCGGCTGTGCGGTCCGGCCGCCTCGCGCGCCCTCGGCCTGACGCAGCAGGTGTCGCTGCCGGCGCGCCTGGCGTTCGCCCTGGCCGCCGGCCTGGTCAGGACCATCGACACCGTGGCGCGCCTGGCCATCCCGGATTTTTCGCTGTCGCGCCTGGCTACCCGCGTGCTCGGCTACCACCTGACGACACGCCTGCTGATGGACCAGACGCGCCCCCTCAAATTGCCCGATGCGCTGCTCAACAGCGTCCAGGAGACGATGCACAGCTGGCGTACGGACCCGCGCGCGCCGCGCTGGATCCGCACGCTCGAACAGCGCTTCACCGCCGGCCGCAGCGACGCCGGCGCCACGGCGAGCGCCAGTGAAGCGGCAGCAAAAGGATGATCGCGATGTCCGCAGCCTTCCGTTTCTTCCTCCCTCCGCTCCTTTGCGGATACCTGCACGCGGCCCTCCGTGCCCTGCCGTGCCTGATCGCCATGCTGTGCCTCGTGGCGCCGCCCGGGGCGGCCGCCGCCGGCGTACCCGTGGCATCCGGCGCGCCGCTGGTGCTTGACGGTCATGCTTCGCGCATCGAAGCCTGGCCGGCCGTGACGGTGCTGCACGATCCCGACGGACGGCTGCAGGCGGATGCCGTGCTGGCTGCGCCCGAGCGTTTCTCGGCACCGCAGGGCGCGTATGCGACACTGGGCATGGTCAAGGGTCCGGTCTGGCTGCGCCTGCCCGTCCAGGTGGGCGCCGGCGACGACGGCCACTGGGTCATGAAATTCGACTTCGGCCTGCTGAACCGGATCGACCTGCACGTCGTGCGCGACGGCCACGTCGAGCGCCACCTGGTGGCGCGGCGCGGCGCCGCGCCGGAAGGGTCGCTGGACGGCCCGATCCCCGCGTTCTCGCTGTCCCTGGCGCCTGGAGCGCACTACGAGATGCTGGTGCGCGTCGATACCAACGGGCCGAAGATCATGCCCGTCGAGTTCGAGAAGCCCGACGCCTTCTTCCGCAGCGCGCTGGCCGAACAGCTGCTGCAGGGCGCCCTGATCGGCCTGACCATCTGCCTGCTGCTGTACAGCCTGGCCCAGTGGGCCAACCTGCGCGACGGCCTGTTCGGCGCCTACGCGCTGCTGGTGGGCGGCATGGCCTTGTACAACACGGCCTGGTTCGGCCTGGGCGCCCACTACCTCTGGGGCGGCAACGAATGGGCGACGATCCACGTCACGGGCATGGCCTCGCTGTTCGCGGCCTGCGGCGCCTACCTGTTCGTGCGTAGCGTGCTCAAGCGTCCGGGCCGCGACCGCAAGTTCGGCATCGCCATGCACGTGCTGGCCGCGCTGTGCATCGTCAGCGCCGCCGCCTTCGCCCTGGGCCTGATCGCGGACGCGGCGCTGGTCGCCATCGTCGCCTCGCTCGGCATCCTGCCCAAGCTGCTCGGCCTGCCCGGCTCGATCTCGCGCGCGCGCCGCGGCGACGCGGTCGGCATCTATTTCCTGCTCGGCTGGGGCGTCAGCTTCGTGACCTCGGTGATCCTGGCCGAGGTCATCAAGGGCCAGGCGCCGGCGAACTTCTGGACCATGCACGCGCTGCAGTTGGGCAGCGCCTTCGACATGGTCGTGTTCATGCGCATCCTGGGCCTGCGCACCAAGGACATCCAGACGCAGATGCAGCGCGCCGAGGCGGCCACGCGCATGAAGTCGGAATTCCTCGCCAACATGAGCCACGAGATCCGCACCCCGATGAACGCCATCATCGGCATGAGCCGCCTGGCGCTGATGGCCGACCCCAACCCGAAGCAGCGCAACTACCTGGGCAAGATCCTGGGCGCCGGCGAGCACCTGCTGGGCATCATCAACGACATCCTCGACTTCTCCAAGATCGAGGCCGGCCGCATGACGGTCGACCGGGTCGCCTTCGAGCTCGACGAGATGCTCGAGCACCTGGCCAGCATCACGGCGATCAAGACCGACTCCAAGCGCGTCGAGCTGATCTTCAGCGTGCCGCGCGGCGTGCCGCCGCGTCTCGTGGGCGACCCGCTGCGCCTGGGCCAGGTCCTGATCAACCTGACCAACAACGCCGTCAAGTTCACCGAACAGGGCGAGATCGTCGTCGCCGTCGAGGTGGTCCAGAGGAACGGCGGCGAGGTGCTGCTGCGCTTCTCGGTCAGCGACACCGGCATCGGCATGGATTCCACGCAGCTGGCGCGCCTGTTCCAGTCGTTCACGCAGGCCGACAGCTCGGTCTCGCGCAAGTACGGCGGCACCGGCCTGGGCCTGTCGATCTCGAAGCAGCTGGTCGAGCTGATGGGCGGCACCATCCAGGTCAGCAGCACGCCCGGCGAGGGCAGCCGCTTCAGCTTCACCGTGTCGCTGGGCATCGCCGACGCCGCCAGCGCGCCGGCGCCGCTGTCGGCGGCCGCGCTGCAGCGCATGCGCGTGATGGTGGTCGATGACAGCGCCAGCACGCGCGGCGCGCTGGTCGAGATGCTGGCCGGCTTCGGCATCCAGGCCGACGCCGTGGCCTCCGGCGAGGAATCGCTGGCGCGCCTGGCCGCCGCCGTGGACAGCGGCGCGCCCTACCAGGTGGTGCTGATGGACTACCTGATGCCGGGCTGGGACGGGGTCGAGACGATCCGCCGCATCCGCGCCGACCGCCGCTTCCCGGCGCCGCCGGCGATCCTCATGATCAGCGCCTATACCCGCGAAGGCGTGCTGCAGCGCGAGGGCGACCTGCCGCTGACGGGCTTCCTGACCAAGCCGATCGGGCCCGCCCTGCTGTACCACAGCCTGGTGCAGGTGCTGCGCCCGGACGCCTCCGGCGCCGGCCAGGGCGCGTCCGGCCCCGACGCGACGGTGTCGGCCGCCGAGCTGGATCGCCTGGACGGCGCCCGCATCCTGCTGGTCGACGACAATGCCAACAACCGCGAGGTCGCGCTCGACTTCCTGGCGGCCGCGCGCGTCCAGGTCGACGTCGCCACCGGCGGCCTGGACGCCGTGCGCATGGTGCGCGACCACGACTACGACCTGGTGCTGATGGACATCCAGATGCACGGCCTGGACGGCCTGTCGGCCACGCGCCAGATCCGCGCCCTGCCCGGCCGCGCCGCGCTGCCGGTCGTGGCGATGACGGCGCACGCGATGGCCGGCGACCGCGAGAAGAGCCTGGAGGCCGGCATGAACGACCACGTGGTCAAGCCGATCGATCCGGACCTGCTGTTCCGCGCCCTGCTCAAGTGGATCGACCCGGCGCGCCTGCGGGGCCGCGCGCTGCCCGGCACGCCGCCGGCCCCGCCCCCGTCGCCGTCGGCCGACGTCGTCGACACCGACGGCCTGCCGCCGGTGCGCGGCGTCGATTGGGAGCGGGCGCTGGCCAATGCCGGCGGCCGGCATGCGCGCCTGTACCGGCGCATCGCCAGCTTCCAGCAGGAGTACGAATCGGCGCCGCTGCTGATGCGCGACGCGCTGGCCGGCGGCGACTACGCGCCGCTGCAGGCGCTGGCGCACAACCTGAAGTCGGGCGCGTCCTACATCGGCGCGGCCCCGCTGGCGGCGCTCGCGGGCACGCTGGAACACGAGCTGCGCGCCGGCCGCCAGGACCGCGTGCCGGTGCTGGCACCGGACCTCATCGTGGAGCTGGACGGCGTGCTGGCCGGCCTCGCGCGCACCCGCGCGCTGGCCGCCGCGGCCCAGCCGGCGCCCGCCGGCGCCGACCTGCCGCTGCTGGTCGAACGCCTGCGCGACTTCCTTCGCGCCGACGACGCGCGCGCCGAGGACGCGCTGGCCGACCTGCAGGCGGCCCTGGCCACGACCCGCCACGCCGGCGTGCTGGCCGCCGTGCGCGCCGCGGTCGACGAGATCGAGTACGAAGCCGCGCTGCGCCTGCTGGGCGACCTGGAAGGAGCGCTGGCGGACGAGGCGGCCGCGCGCGCGCAGATGGAAGGGGCGCCATGAACCGCGTGGAACCGCAGAAGGTGCTGGTCGCGGACGACGACCCGATCAACCGCCAGGTGCTGGCCGAGCTGCTCAAGCCCGAATACACGGTCCTGCTGGCCAAAAATGGCGAACAGGCGCTGGAGCGCGCCGCTCGCCATGCGCCCGACCTCGTGCTGCTGGACGTCATGATGCCGGACCTGGACGGCTACGAAGTGCTGCGCCGCCTGCGCGCCGACCCGCACACGGAGCAGATCGCCGTGATCTTCATTTCCGGCCTGGACCGGCCCGAGGACGAGGCCAACGGCCTCAAGATGGGCGCAGCCGACTATATCGCCAAGCCTTTCAACGCCACCGTCGTGATGGCGCGGGTGGCGCTGCACCTGCAGCTGGTGCGCCAGCGGCGCATGCTGGAAAGGCTGGCGAACGTCGACGGGCTGACCGAGCTGGCCAACCGGCGCCGCTTCGACGAGCTGTATGCGATGGAATGGCAGCGCGCCCAGCGCAATGGCTGGCCGCTGTCGGTGGCCCTGCTCGACATCGACGCCTTCAAGCAGTACAACGACCATTACGGCCACCCGGCCGGCGACCGCGCGCTGCGCGCCGTGGCGCGCACGGCGGCGGCCTGGATGCGCCGTCCCGCCGACCTGGCCGCGCGCTACGGCGGCGAGGAACTGGTGCTGCTGCTGCCGGACACGGACGCCGCCCAGGCGCGGACCCTGATGGAAGAACTGCGCGACGCCGTCGCCGCGCTGCAGGTGGCGCACGCGGCGTCGCACGTGGCGCCGGTCGTCACCGTCAGCATCGGCGGCGCCACGCTGGGCAGCCACCGCGACATCGGCCCGGAAAGCGCGGCCGAACTGTTCGAGGCGGCCGACGCCCACCTGTACCGCGCCAAGCAGGAAGGCCGCAACCGCGTGGTGTGGCGCACCGCGCCGTAAAGCCAGGGTGGGCACCACGTGCCCACGGCGCTCAGTCGCCGCCGTGCAGCGTCGAGAGCACCAGCAGCCCGCCCACCATGCACACGTGTTCCATGAAGGTGATCAATTCGTTGTGACGCGCCTCTCCGGCGGCTTGCCAGAAGCCGTGGTACAGCACCGTGGCCAGCGCCGTGAAGGCGGCCAGCGCCCAGCAGCTCGGACGCAGCCAGCGCCCGAGCATGATGGCGGCGCCGGCGGCGATCTGGAGGACGATGGTGGCGGCAAGCAGGAAGGGCGGGAACGGCAGGCCGCCGCCGGCCACCTCGGCCAGCGCGCCCTGCCAGCCCTGGACCTTGTCGATGCCGGCCCAGACGAACAGCAGGCCGACCAGGATGCGGCCGACCGTGCGGACGGTACGGTCGATGGGAGAGGTTTGCAGCGGTGTGGATTGAGATGGTTTCATGAGCGCAATCTACACCGCCGCGTCTTGGCACGCCTCCGACTTTCGTAGGATCGCGCAAGCGTCGCTCCCGCGCAGGCGGGGACCCAATATTGCTGGCGCATCGAAAACGCTTGCCGGACTTGGGTCCCCGCCTGCGCGGGGACGACGTCTCACTTAGGTTACGGGTGCCCGCTTACTCGAACACCTTCGCTTCCGCCACCGACCACCACGCATCGGCGCTGCCCGTCTGCACCACGCGGATGAAGCGCGCCGTGCGCTTGCCCAGCGGGATCGACAGGTAGGCATCCTTGCCGGTGCCGCTGGCGACCGGATCGCTCCAGGTCGTGCCGTCGTCGGACAGGCGTACTTCCCAGGCGCGCGGCCAGTCGTTCGAATTGGCGTCCAGGTCGAGCTGCTTCACGGTGCGGCTTGCGCCCAGGTCGATCTGGAACCACTGGCCCGGCTGCTGCACGGCGCCGGAGGTCCAGCGGGTGCCGGCCTGGCCGTCGACCGCGTTGGCCGGCGCTTCGCCGCTGGCGGAGGCGCTGACGATCCAGCCGTCGTGCGCGATCTCGCTGACGGCGCCGATGCCGTTCCAGGCCACGTTCACCTCGGCCAGCGACCACCAGTTATCGGCGCTGCCGGTCTGCTCGATGTGCAGGTAGCGGCCCTTGGCCGGCGCGAAGGTGGCGGCCACGCGCTGGGTCTTCAGGCCATCGGCCGTGTACACGGGCTCGCCCCAGGCACCCTGCTCGCCCGTCTCGGAGACGTAGATCTTCAGGCCGTGCGGATAGTCGCCGGTGCGGCCGGCGGCGTCCACCACGACGCTGTCGAGGATGCGGCTGCTGCCCAGGTCGATGCGGAAGTACTGGCCCGGCTGCTGCGGCGCGCCGCTGCTCCAGATCGTATCGCGTTTGCCGTCGATGGCGTGCGCGGCCGGGTCGCGGTCGAAGCTCGACGAGGCGTATACCGTCCAGGCGCTGCGGTCGAAGGCGCCGGTCGCCGGCGGCAACGCCGGTTCGGCCGGCTGCGTGGGCGCGGCCGGGCTGCCGAAGCTGGCCACCTTGATCTCGGTGATCGACCACCAGCGGTCCGACGTGGCCGTATTGACGATCTTGATGAAGCGGGCGCTCTGCTTGCCCAGGCTCAGCACCAGGCTGCTCTCGCCTTCGCCCGATGCGACCTTGTCGCCCCAGGTCTTGCCGTCGGCGGACACGTAGATCTCGTAGCCGCGCATGTAGTCGCCCGTATTGCCGGCGCTGACGAACAGCGTGTCGAAGGTCTGCGTTTCCTTCAGGTCCAGCACCACGGACTGGCCCGGCACCTGGGTCTGGCCCGAGCTCCAGCGCGTGTCCGGGTCGCCGTCCAGCATGTTCTTGGTCGGCTCGCCGTTCGGGAAGGACGACTCCACCGTCCAGCCGCTCGTGGCCAGGTAGGGGTCGCTCGGCGCCGGCAGCACGGGCGCGACGGTGACCGTCTTCATCGGGTCGACGGCCACGGTCGAGTGGGCCGGCACCACGGCCGAACCGGTGATGCCGCTGCCGTCGCTGAACTTGACGGTGCGCTCGACGTCGGTCGGGTTCCACACCTGCGCCTTGTAGCCGTTCGGGCCCTTGTACACGGTGGCGGCGGGCCAGCCGACGGCGACGATGTCGTTGCTGCGCTCGCCCAGGCTGGCCATCGAATTGATGAACCAGTAGGCGTTGAACGCTTCGGATGCCTTGACGGCCTTGCCGTCCCACTTGGCCAGCGCGCCCTTGGCGTCGCTCAGCGCCTGCATCGGCCACACGATGTGCTGCCAGTCGCGCTCGTCGCCGCCGCTGTCGCTCACGAAGCCCTGGTACAGGCGCGCGACCTTGGCCGCGTCGCGGGCGTAGTAGGTCAGCCATTCGGCGGTCGGCACCCAGTGGATGCCGTAGACATAGGCCGGGTAGTCGCCGAAGTAGGTGATGAAGGCGTTGGCCGCGTCGTAGACCTGCCCCACCGTCGCATGGGTGTAGTTCGGCAGCCAGTTGTCCTGGTCGTAGTTGAACCAGTACTGCTCGATCGCCTTTTCCTCGGTGGTGAAGCCATAGATGCCGGCGTCGCGGTAGGCGTCGTTGCCGGTCGCCAGGCCCCACAGGTACTGGCCCACCCAGCTGACCAGCGCTTCGCCCGCCGCTTCCTGGTTGTTGCCGCTCATGTTGTCGCCGTAACCGCCGGCCCAGGAGTGGCCCGAATACGGATTGAAGTTGCGCAGGTAGGGGAACATCGTGTCGGTCCGCGAGGGATTGGCATAATCGCGGATCAGCATGTCGATCATCGGGCCGTAGTCCGTCACGAAGCTCTTGTCGTAGTTGGCCAGCACGCCCGCGGCGAAGGTGAAGTAGCCGTAGGTGAAGTGGTGGTCGGTCAAGCCCGTGTTGATGCCGAAGCCCGTGTGGTAGCTGACCAGCGAACCCCACGATTTCACGTAGTGGAAGTAGGTGCCGAGCTTCGTTTCGTTCTCGTTGTAGTCGAGCCAGTCGGCGAAGATCGCGCGCAGGCGCGCGACGTAGCGGTCGCGCCGGTTCACGTCGCCGATCTGGTCGGCCACGATGATGCCCATCGCCAGCGGGTGCAGCGCCTTGCCCTGCCAGTACGGATCGACGTTCATCAGGCCCGTGTTGGTGCTCTGGTCCAGCTGGTCGAGATAGCCGGCCAGCTTGGCGCGCGAGTACTCCGGATTGCTCGGCTCCACGAACTGCGGGATCACGCCGTGGAAGCGGTCGACGGTCTGGAAGCTGTTGCCCGTCATGAGCTTGAGGTCGCCGCGCACGGTCGGGAACATGCGGCCGTCCAGGCGCGCGCCGGACAGCTTCCACTGGTGCGGGAACAGGCCCATCATGGTCTCGTTCGAGAAGCCGGCGCGCTTGACGGTGGTCGTCGTCGTGAAGTCGGTGCTCACCTGCGACGTCGCCAGGTCGACCTTGTAGCTGGACTTGGTGCCGGTGACGAAGGCATACGCATGCTGCTGGAAGTCATTCAGGTCCGCGGCCTGCGGCATCGTCGCCACGGACAGGTATTCCTGGCCCGTCGGCAGCGTCACCTTGATCGCGTTCCCCACGCGCATGAAGGTCGAGCCGGCCGGCGCGAACACGCCGTAGTAATGGCTCGAGGTCTTGGCCGGCTGGCCCTTGTCGGTGCTCAGCACCTCCATGCCGATCACGTCGCCCTGCACCGTCTCGAAGTCGTTGGCCAGGATCGTGTTGCCGTCGCGGTCGAACAGGCGCACCAGGTTGTAGGCGGTGAGCTGCACCTTGTCCGGATTGGAGAAGGTGTTGAAGACGTAGGGCGAACCCTGCACCAGGGTGCTGGTCATCTTCGGCGTGGCGTCGTCGCTCATCACGACGTCGACGTGGTAGTCGCCGTAGCCGGCCACCTTGGTCGTGGCCTTCGACGGCAGCATGTTCACGGGGCGGATGTACAGGTCGGTGTCGCGGCCCGTGTCGACCGAACTGCCGCTGGCGTTCAGGTAGCCGGCGTCGAGGGTGGTGATGCCCAGGCCATTGCGGCTGTAGTTCGAGCGCAGCGGATGCGTGACGAGGCTGTTGCCGTTGCCGAAATTGGCGATCAGGAGGTGCTGCCACCAGTCGTTCGACGGGATCGGGCCCTTGATGGCGTCCGTCTTGTAGGTCGGCGGCGGCGGTTCGAGCTGGGCGATGTCGTTCACTTCGTAGCTGCCCTTGCCGACGGCGACGCGCTTCGGCGCGGGCGGCAGGTCCGGCAGGGTGTAGACGGGCTTGGCGTCGCCGTCGCGCCACGGGAACACCTTGAACTCCAGCATCGAGTAGCCGAACGAGGTGGCGCGCGCGATGCCGTGCATGCGCACGTAGCGGCCCGTCGCGTACAGGGGCACGCGGTCGTTGCCGCCGGGGCTGGCCAGCGTGCGGTAGACGGTGGTCCAGGTCGAGGCATCGTCCGAGACCTGGATCTCGTAGGCGCGCCCGAAGGCGTTCTGCCAGTCGAATTCGACGGCGCCGATGACGGTGCTCTGGCCGAGGTCGACGTAGATCCACTGGTCGTCGCCGTAGGTCGAGGACCAGCGCGAGCCGGTGTCGCCGTCCGTGACGTTGGTGGCCAGGTAGTCGCGCGGAGTCAGCTCCTTCGGGTGGGCCGGATCGTCGATCTCCTGCGAGGATGCGACCACCGAGCGGCCCGCCGCGATATTCGGCGCCGGGGCCTGGACCGCGCCCACGCCGCTGCCGTAGACGTTGAATTCGAGGATGGAGTAGCCGTAGGCCGGGTTGTTGCGCTCCGTGCCCAGCACGCGCAGGTAGCGGGCGTTCAGGTCCAGCGGGATCCGGTTCACCAGCGACTGGTTCGGTTCCGGCGTGACGTACGCGCGCTCCCAGTGCACCTCGTCGTTCGACCACTGGATCTCGAAGGTCTTGGCGAACGCGCCTTCCCAGTTGATCTCGACGCGCGAGACGTGGGCGTTGGCGCCCAGGTCGACGTAGAGCCACTGCGGGTCCTTGCCCCATGCGCTTTCCCAGCGCGACTGCAGCGAGCCGTCGACGGCAAGGTCGGGCATGTTGTTGTCGCGCACCGACGAGGCGTACACGGGGCGGTCCACGGAAATGAGCTGGTCCTGCGCCTGGGCGGCGGGCCAGGCAAGCTGCAGCGCCAGCGCGATTCCCGCCAGGCGCAGCGCAGGACGGTTCGTACGCAGCGAGCGCAGAAGTACCGGTTTGGTTCGATGGGTCATGGAGGTCCTCATGGAAGAAAAACGCGCACCGGCAGCGCGGGGTGGTGTCAAACGTGGAATATTGAACGGCGGAAACTCTAACATAATGACACTGGATTTTTGTTGCCGTGCGGAACTATCTTTGGTAATGCCACCCGACAATTTCGGACAATTTGAAGACAAATAGCCGGGAACTTCGCTCAACTGTTGACAGCGATAAAACGACCGTGTCAAAGAAGGCAAGTAGATTGATGAAAGCGCAATATAAATAAAGGAAAAATTTTCCGGGCTCAGCCTTGTCATCTTCCTGACATCGCGACGCACTAAGATGGCGTCACTCTCTTCGTGAGTTTCCTTATCGGATACTTCGTTCATCCGCCTTCCTCCGGGTCGGCGGATTTTTTTTGGCGCTGTTCGCGTTAGTTATGTGAACCGAACGCCATCGCTGCGGTCTTAGCCAAGGTCGAGGTAACTCATGGGGACCGCAATGCGCAGCATGGTGTTCGACGACTTGTTGGCCGTCCTGAAGAACTTGCCGCTACGCTTCGACGATCTGGCGCGGCTACGTCACTGGCTGGCCTCCATCGCGCATCCGGGCGAATGCCTGGCCCTGATCGAAGGCGCGGCCGGCACGCCTGCTTGTCCCCACTGCGCATGTCTCCGCGTGCACCGCTGCGGCCAGGCCAGCGGCTTGCAACGCTTTCGTTGTTGCCGCTGCCGGCGCAGCTATAACGCCTTGACGGGAACGCCGCTCGCGCGGCTGCGCAAGAAGGAAAAATGGCTGCCTTATCTGCAGTGCCTGCTCGAGTCGCGCACGGTACGCGATGCCGCCACGGTTACCGGGGTACACCGCACGACCAGCTTTCGCTGGCGCCATCGTTTCCTGCCGGGGGCCATGCACGAGCGTCCGGCGGCATTGTCGGCCATCGTCGAGGCCGATGAAACTTATTTGCTCGAATCGCAGAAGGGCTCGCGCCACTTGAATCGGGCGCCGAGGAGACGGGGCGGCGTGGCACGGCGCCGCGGCATCAACCGCGAGCACGACTGCCTGCTGGTGGCGCGCGACCGTGGCGGTCACACGTTGGATTTTCATACGGGCCGCGGCGCCGTCACGGCAAGCCAGCTGGCGCGGTGCCTGGGACCGGTCCTCGCCGGTGACGCGCTGCTGATCAGCGATGCGGCGCCCGCTTATCGAACCTTTGCGGCGAAGGCGGGGTTCAGTCATGAAGTAGTGAACGTGAAAGCGGGAATCCGCGCACGCGGTGCGCTTCACATCCAGAATGTGAACGGTTGGCACAGCCGTTTCAAGACCTGGTTGCTGCGCTTTCGCGGCGTGGCCAGCCGCTATCTCATCCATTACTCCGGATGGCAGCGCATTCTGGACGACCGGCGCCTGACGACACCGGTCTTGCTACTGCGCGCGGCACTGCGTTGCCGCCGGTCTGCCGGCATCTAACATAACTAACGCGAACAGCGCCTTTTTTTTGCCCGTTCGTGGTAACGCGAGAGGGAGGCGCGCACCGGCCTCCCGCTGCGAAGCAGGATTGGACGGTGGGGCCCTGAAAGGTTGCAGTCGATGGGTGGTCCCGGAGCAAGGACAGGGCGGACGTGAAGCGGAACGGGCCGTCGCCCGCCGTCAGTAGATATCCGGCACGATGATCTCCGGCGGCACCGGCCGGCGCACATAGTCGTCGTGGTACTCGCGCTCCGGCAGCTGGATCGTCGGCCGGTCGACTTCCTCGTACGGGATCTGCTGCAGCAGGTGGTGGATGCAGTTCAGGCGCGCGCGCTTCTTGTCCACGCCCTGCACGACCCACCAGCGCGCTTCCGGAATGTGCGTGCGTTCCAGCATGACTTCCTTGGCCTTCGTGTACTCCTCCCAGCGCCGGCGCGACTCCAGGTCCATCGGGCTGAGCTTCCACTGCTTGAGCGGGTCGTGGATGCGGGACAGGAAGCGCGCGTTCTGCTCCTCGTCCGAGATCGAGAACCAGTACTTGATCAGCTGGATGCCCGAGCGCACCAGCATGCGTTCGAACTCGGGCACGGTCTGGAAGAATTCCTCGTACTGGTCGTCCGTGCAGAAGCCCATCACGCGCTCGACGCCGGCGCGGTTGTACCAGCTGCGGTCGAATAGGACGATCTCGCCGGCCGCCGGCAGGTGCGGGACGTAGCGCTGGAAATACCACTGGGTGCGTTCGCGGTCGTTCGGCGCCGGCAGCGCCACCACGCGGCACACGCGCGGGTTCAGGCGCTGCACGATGCGCTTGATGGCCCCGCCCTTGCCGGCCGCGTCGCGGCCTTCGAACAGGATCACGACCTTGTGGCCCGTGTGCGCGACCCAGTCCTGCAGCTTGACCAGCTCGGCCTGCAGGCGGAACAGCTCGCGGAAGTAATCGCGCCGCGCGCTGCGCTCGGCCTCGGTCTGGGATTGCGCCGGCAGCAGCGTGTCCGGGTCGAGGTCGCGGTCGTCCAGCTCCAGTTCGAGCTCTTCGTCGTAGCTGTCGGCGATGTCGAGACGGACGCGCCGGACCAGGTCGGGGTGGTCGGTATTCCTCATGGTGTGCCTTGTCAGGGTGGAGTTCGGGGTGGCCCGACTCTACCCGGCCCCCATGACAGGGCCATGACCGCGCGTGTCAGGCCAGGTAGGGTCCCGTGACGAGCGCCACGCGGTCGTCCTCGTCGCGGTTGTCCGTCACGGCCACGTGAAAGCGCGCGCCGCCCGGCGCCACGCGCACGACGACATGGCCGTCGTGGCTGCGCATGCGGCTGGTCAGGCGGCCGTTGGCGAGCATGTTCTCGCGCATCACGGAAGTCGCGAACACGTCGCGCGGCCCCGGGTACAGGCGCTGGCTGAACATGCGCTCGAGCTGCAGCATGTCCGGATGCGCGATGTGCCAGCTCGGTACCACCCATACCTGCGGCCGCAGCGCACGCACGACCTCGGCGTCGAGGCCGTCGAACATGCCGTGGTGGTCCGCCGTCGCCACGCTGGCCGGCCCGGCGGCCTTTGCGGCCGGGCCGAGGATATCGCGCCAGGGTAGCGCGCCGTCTTCCGTGTAGCTGGTCAGGTCCCCCGCCGTGAAATAGGAAAAGCGGCCGTAGCCGAGGCGGACCGCGATCGAGCACACGTTCTCGTTCGGCCAGTCGGCCCGCGCCAGCGTCGACAGCGGCGGAAAGTGCGCGACCGCCGACTCGCCCTGCCCGCTCCACACCTCGCCGTTGGCGGCCACGTTGCGGATCTCGAAGGCCGGCGCGCCCGGACGGTGGCCCATGGCGCGCAACTGGGTCGCGCTGCCGACCTTGACGCGCTCGACGGCCCGGCCGGCGCGCCGGCGCTCCTGCACGAAGGCGCGGTAGTTGTCGGCGAACGCGCCCTGGATGGGCGCCGGATACGCGTAGTCCGGATAGCCGCGGTCGACGACGGTGCCGATCTCCAGCAGCTCGGCCACGTCGGTGACGCCGCTCAGGCGGTACTTGCCGTTGGCCGCGAGCGGCGACGCCGCGCCGACGTCGCCCGTGTGGTCCGGGTGCACGTGGGTCACGAGCAGGTAGTCCAGGGCAACGAGTCCGGCGCGGCGCAGGTGGCGGCGCGCATAGCGGCCGATCCACTCGCCCGCACGCCGGCTGGCATCCGGCCGTGGCGCCACCGAGGTATCGAGGCCGTTGTTCGATGCCCCCGCGTCGATCAGCATGCTGGTCCCGTCGGGCAGCATCACGAACGTGGCGTTGCCGCGGCCCGTGGCGATGTGGTGGATGTCGAGCCAGCCCGGCTGCCAGGGCGCGAGCGGGCTGCCGGCGCGATCGGGCAAGGCTTCGTCGGCGGCGGATGCGATGGCGGGCGACGCGGCCAGGGCGAGCATGGCGCGCAGCAGCGCGCGGCGCCGGGGTTGCGCGGGCATCACGCGCGCACCATCGAGCAAGCAGGAACGACAAGGCTGGGACAGGAATGCGTCACGATGGGTCCTGAATAACGATCATCCTGCAAGCGTAGCACGCAGGCATGACCCGACCGTGAAAAAAGAAAACCAAGCGGAAAAGCCGGGGATGAGGCGAGGGCAGGAATTGAACCTGCCTCCACGGCGTTGCAAGCCGTTGCATGACCTCTTTGCTACCTCGCCGTGGATGATCATATGTTTTTCGCATTTGGCGGGCGTGCGCTGGATCAAGGGACTCCCCTTGACGGTGCATGTCACCGGCATGTGCGGAGACATGGGCATCGCCGACCGGCGAGCGACGCGGCTCGGCCGCATGCGTCCCATCCTGTCCTCATCCGCAATTATTTCTCTCTAGAAAAGTAGATCATTCGCCCACGCCTCGCTATAATTGCGAATGATTCTTATTAACTTTAGCCGGCACGACGCCGGCCACCAGCCAGGAGTTCCGATGTCCCGCCCACGTTCGTCCCGCTTCCCGCAATCCGATTCCGCACGCCTGCTGCGCCTGCATCCGCTGGCCCTGGCTTGCGCCCTGCTCGCCGCGGGCAGCCCGGCGCTGGCCGCCGAGCCGGAGACGCCGGCCGTCCCGGAAGTGCAGGCGGACACGAACGTGGCCACCGTCACCATCACGGGCGCCAACGCGAAACAGGGCTACACGGTGCGCGACAGCGCCACCGCGACCCGCCTGGACCTGTCGCTGCGCGAGACCCCGCAATCGATCTCCGTGGTCACGCGCGAGAAAATGGACGACTTCAAGCTGAACTCCGTCAACGACATGCTGGCCAGCACGCCCGGCGTGACGGTGGAATCGATCGAGACCGATCGCGTCTACTACACGGCGCGCAGCTTCGAGATCACCAACTTCCAGTACGACGGCGTCGGCATTCCCTTCGTGTTCGGCAATGTCACCGGCAACTTCGACACGGCGCTGTACGACCAGGTCGACATCGTGCGCGGCGCCAACGGCCTGCTGTCCTCGACCGGCAACCCGTCCGCCACCGTCAACTTCACGCGCAAGCGCCCGGGCGACAAGCTGGCCGCCTCCGCCGGCCTGACCTACGGGACCTGGGGCCACAAGCGCTTCGACGGCGACGTCACGATTCCCCTGAACGAACAGTGGGCGGCGCGCGTCGTGGTGGCGCGCGACCAGGGCGGCTCCTGGCTCGACCGCTACAACCTCACCAAGACCGTGGCCTCCGTCATCGTCGAAGGCAAGCTGGGCGCGAACGACAAGGTCGCCGCCGGCTACACCTACCAGAAGAGCGCGGCCGACGGCGCGATGTGGGGCGCGCTGCCGCTGTACTACACGGACGGCACCCCGACCAACTACCCGACCGCCGCCAACACGGCGCCGGGCTGGACCTACCAGGATGCCGCCGTCAACAGCACCTTCGCCGAATGGACGCACCGCTTCGGCAACGGCTGGACGGGCAAGGCGACGGCCACCTACAACCTGTCGCCCACCGATTCGAAGCTGTTCTTCGTGTCCGGCATCCAGGACCGCGCGACCGGCCTGGGCCTGACCAGCTACCCGTCGCTGTACCGCTCGAAGTTCAAGCAGAAGCTGGCCGACGCCTCGGTGACGGGCAAGTTCGACCTGGGCGGCCGCAGCCACGACCTGAGCTTCGGCGCCTCGTGGGCGGAGTCCCGGGTCGACCAGTTCTCGGGCTACGGCCAGGGCATCGGCACCGACCTGCCGGGCAATACCGCCGTCGACGGCAGCTATCCGGAACCGGCGTTCGACGCCAGCATCGCCAACAGCGGCTTCACCGACAAGCGCAAGAACGCCTTCGTGGCCGTGCGCTGGAACCTGGCCGACGACTGGAAGCTGCTGACGGGCGCGAACCACGCCAAGGTCGACACCAGCGGCAACAGCTACGGCGTCGACAGCTACCGCTCGGCCAGCAAGACCTCGCCGTACGCGGGCCTGGTCTACGATATCAACCGCAACGTGTCGGCCTACGCCAGCTACACGGCCATCTTCAATCCGCAGAGCGAGATCGACGCCAGCCGCCAGCCGCTGGCGCCGGTCGAGGGCAAGACCTACGAACTGGGCGTGAAGAGCGAATTGATGGGCGGCCGCCTGAACCTGTCCGGCGCCGTCTTCAAGACCAAGCAGGACAATGCCGCCCAGCTGCTCGGCTACCTGAACGGCGTCGACGCCTACTACGAAGGCATCAGCGCCAAGTCGAAGGGCTTCGAGCTGGAGGCGAGCGGCCAGCTGACGCGCAACTGGAACGCCAACATCGGCTTCGCCCAGCTGTCGATGGAAGGCAACGAGGGCGAGGACGTCAAGACCTATATCCCGCGCAAGACGGTGCGCGCCGCCACCACCTACCGCTTCCCGGCGCTGCCGGAGCTGAAGGTGGGCGCGAGCGTCAACTGGCAGTCGCGGATCTACCTGGACGACGTCGCCGCCGTGATCCGCCAGGGTTCCTACGCCACCGTGGGCCTGATGGCCCAGTACGACATCACGCCGCACCTGAAGCTCTCGGCCAACGTCTACAACCTGACCGACAAGCGCCACCTCCAGAGCCTGTACTGGAACCAGAGCTACTACGCGGCGCCGCGCAACGCCAGCGTCAGCCTGAACTGGACCTATTGAACGCAAGCGCAATGAAAATGTAACGGCGGGGCTGCTCTGCCGTTACAGTTGCCGCGCTCCGGCGGCAAACTGGCGTAGCATGGTGTCCACACCATTCGACCCGGGGGACTTCATGAGCCTAGCCAGCGACCAGGACGCCGGCGAGCAGCGCCTGTCCGAGAACGCAAGGCGCATGCTCGCCCTGCGCGAACAGGTCTTCGACACCTGGTCCCGCCGCGTGCGCGACCAGGTCCTGCAGGCACGCGCCCTGCAGCAGCCGATCCTGATCGACACCCTGCCCGTCTTCTACGACAACATCGCGCAGAGCATCAGCCCCGACTACCCGCGCACCTCGGCCGTCGATGGCACCACGGTGGCGGCCGAGCACGGGGGCGAACGGGCCCGCATCACCACCTACGACCATGCCGCGCTGATCGAGGAATACCAGCTGCTGCGCTGGGCCATCTTCGAGGTGCTGCACCGCGAGGGGGTGGCCCTCGACCACGTCGAGACGCATGCCGTCCACGCGTCCATCGATTCCGGCATCCAGCAGGCCGTGGAAGCGTTCTCGCTCGTGCACAGCGGTTTTCGCGAGCGCTTCGCGGCGGCCCTCACGCACGACCTGCGCAATCCGCTGGCGGCGACCGTGACGGCGCTCGAAGTGATCCTGCTGACCAGCGACCCCACCCGCATCAAGGCGGTGGCCGCCAAGGCGCTGGCGAACACCCGGCGCATGAGCGGCATGATCGACGAGCTGCTCGACACGATGGCGTTCCACGGCGGCCGCAAGATCCAGCTGGCCATCGAGCGGGTCGACATCCACGCGGTGGTCGAGGAGGTGCTGGCCGATGCCATCGCCGCCCACGGCAACCGCTTCGCGGTCGAAGGCGGCACCTTGCAGGGATGGTGGGACCGCGCCGCCATGAAGCGGGTGACGGAAAACCTGGTGACGAACGCCGTCAAGTACGGCAGCATGGGCACGCCGATCACGATCCGCACGGGCGAGATCTACGGGCGCCTGGTGCTGACCGTCCACAACGAGGGCGAACCCATCCCCGCCCAGGAGCAGGAATGCATCTTCCAGATGTACCGGCGCGCGGAATCGGCCAGGCGCGAGGCCAAGGGGGGCTGGGGCATCGGCCTTCCCTATGTGCGCGCCGTGGCCGAGAGCCATGGCGGCAGCATCGGCCTCGACAGCAGCGTCGAGCGCGGCACCACCTTCGTCGTCGATATCCCGCTCGACGCGCGGGCGCACCAGAACACCAGCAGCCTGGCCCAGGAACAGGCGTGAGGCCTCAGGCCGCCGTGCCCGGCGCCGGCGCCAGCCCGGCCAGGGCCACCCGCAGGCTGTCCAGCGTATAGGGCTTGGGCAGCATGGCCGCGCCGGCCACCTGCGGGGCCCCGCCGTAGCCGCTCGCCAGCATCACCTTGATGCCCGGGAGACGCGCCAGCGCGGCCCGCGCCAGGTCCTCGCCACCCATGCCCGGCAATTGCAGGTCGGTCAGCAGCAGGTCGACGTCGGATGCCAGCAGGGGCAACGCGTCTTCCGCGCTGGCCGCCATGGCGACCTCGTGGCCCAGGAAGGCGAGCATGTCGCGGGTGTTTTCGCGGATGTCGTCCTCGTCCTCGACCAGCACCACCTTCAGGCGCGGCATGGACGGGGCGGACGGTGCCGCTGCCGCTGCCGACGCCGGTGCGGGTGCCGCCTGCGCGATGCGCTTCTGCTGTTCGTTGGCCAGCACGTGGCGGATCTTGCGCGCCAGGTGCTCCTTCGTGTACGGCTTGCCGATCAGCTCCACGCCGCGGTCCAGGCGGCCGCCGTGCACGATCGCGTTTTCCGTGTAGCCCGAGGTGAACAGCACGGCCAGCTCGGGCAGGCGCTCCCTGGCCTTGCGCGCCAGTTCGGGGCTGCGCAGCGGTCCCGGCATGACGACGTCGGTGAACAGCAGGTCGACGTGCACGCCGCTGTCGATGACGGTCAGCGCGGCGCTCGCGTCGCCCGCCTTGAGCACGCGGTAACCGAGCTCGGTGAGCATCTCGACCACCGTCGCGCGCACCGCTTCGTCATCCTCGGCCACCAGGATCGTCTCGCTGCCGCCGACCACGGGCTGCGTGTCCAGCGCCACGTAGGCGTCCTCCGACGCGTCCGAACGGGGCAGGTAGAGCTTGATCGTGCTGCCCTCGCCCGGTTCGCTGTAGATCTTGATGTGGCCGCCCGACTGCTTGACCAGGCCGTACACCATCGACAGGCCCAGGCCCGTGCCCTTGCCCTCGGCCTTGGTGGAGAAGAACGGCTCGAAGGCGCGGTTCACCACCTCCGGCGGCATGCCGCTGCCGGTGTCGCTGACGGCGATCATCACGTACTGGCCGGGCGCCACGTCCGGATGGCCGGCGCAATAGGCGGCATCGAGCAGCGCATTGCCCACTTCGATGGTCAGCTTGCCGGCGCCGTCCATCGCGTCGCGCGCATTGATGGCCAGGTTGAGCAGGGCGTTCTCGAACTGGACGACGTCGATCGACGTGCCACCACAGGCCGCCCGACATCACGGTCTCGATCTCGATTTCCTCGCCCAGGCTGCGGCGCAGCATGTCCTCCATGCCCATGACGAGGCGGCTGACGCGGATCACCTTCGGCTCCAGCGGCTGCTTGCGCGCGAACGCCAGCAGCGAACTGGCGAGCTTGGCGCCGCGCTGCACGCTGGCCAGCGCGTTCTCGACGCGGCGGTGGCTTTCCGGCATGCCCGCCAGTTCCGGCGCCAGCAGCTGCAGGTTGCCGGAGATGACCTGCAGCAGGTTGTTGAAGTCGTGGGCGACGCCGCCCGTCAGCTTGCCGATGGTCTCCATCTTCTGCGCCTGCTGCAGCGCGGCCTCGGTGCGGCGCATGGTCTCGGCCTGCGCCAGGTCCGCGGTGATGTCGCGGCCGACGGCATGGATGAAGTCCGCGTCCGGCACCGCCGTCCAGGCCAGCGTGCAGTAGCTGCCATCCTTGCGGCGGTAGCGGTTCTCGAAGCGGTAGACGTGGCCGCCGCCGCTCAGCGTACCCACCTGCTGCAGCGTCGCCTGCAGGTCGTCCGGGTGCACGAGGTCGAGGAAGGAGGTGCCGACCACGTCCTGCTCGCGCCAGCCCAGCGTCGAGGTGAACGCCGGGTTCACCGCGGCCAGGCGGGCATCGAAGCCGGCGACCAGCATGATGTCCTTGGACAGGCGCCAGATGCGGTCGCGCTCCGCCGTGCGGGCCGACACCTGCTGCTCCAGCGTGGCGCTGAGCGCGCGGTACCTGGCCTCGCTCTCGCGCAGCGCCGTCTCGGCGCGCACCTTGGCCGTCGTCTCCACGACCACCGCGATCACGCCGGCGATGCCGCCTTCCTCGAACGCGGCCGGCGAGTAGTCGAGATTCATCCACACCTGCTCCGGCTTGCCGTTGCGGTGCAGCGTCAGTTCCTGGTCCGTGTAGCTGAGGATCCCGCCGCGCAGCACGACCTTCATCACGTTGTCGTTGAAGTCCGCCACCTCGGGCCAGCCCTCGCGCACCTTCGAGCCCAGCAGGCGCGGATGGCGTCCGCCGGCAAAGACCGAATAGGCGTCGTTGTAGATCATGTAGCCGTCCTCGCCCCACAGCGTCACGATCGGCACGGGCGAGCGCAGGACGAAGGAGACCAGCGTCTTCAGGCCGCCGGGCCAGCGTTCGATGGGGCCGAGCGCGGTGCCGTCCCAAGGAAATGCACGGATGAGCTCTGCGGTCTTCCCGCCGCGGTCGAGAAAGGTCAAGGCGTTGTCGGGCATGAAATGTGAAATGTAACGCAGAGGAATGCACATTTTACACGGATGCGCTTGCCTGATCCGCCGGGAAACAATGCGATACAAGGAAGCGCCGGGGGGGGGGCGCAAGCGAACGATGGGCCCGGCGGCCATTCGGTATAGTGGAACGCTGACACTTGATGTTTTCGACGCCAGCAACATATGCGCACTACAGGACCTTGCGTTACCGGCAAGGTCCCTTTTCCGAACCCATCCATTGAAGGGAGAACGAAGATGCCTTATGAATTGCCACCCTTGCCGTATGCCTACGATGCGCTCGAACCGCACTTCGATGCGCGCACGATGGAAATCCACCACACCAAGCACCACCAGACCTATGTCACCAACCTCAATAATGCCGTGGGCGAGGCCGGTGTCCAGGAAGAACCGGTGGAACAGCTGATCACCCGGATCGATACCCTGCCCCAGCAGATCCAGACCGCCGTGCGCAACAACGGCGGCGGCCATGCCAACCACGCGCTGTTCTGGACCGTGCTGTCGCCGTCCGGCGGCGCGCCGTCGGGCAAGCTGGCCGCGGCCATCGACAGCGAGCTGGGCGGCTTTGACAAGTTCAAGGAAAGTTTCACCAAGGCAGCACAAACCCGCTTCGGCAGCGGCTGGGCCTGGCTCACCGTGGGCAAGGACGGCAAGCTGCTCGTCGAGAGCAGCGCCAACCAGGACAATCCGCTGATGGGCGGATTCGCCGGCCTGTCGGGCGGCACCCCGATCCTCGGGCTGGACGTGTGGGAACACGCGTACTACCTGAATTACCAGAACCGCCGTCCCGACTACATCGCCGCATTCTTCAACATCATCAACTGGGACGAAGTGGCACGCCGCTACGAGGCCGCCACCCAGTCCACCCGCTGAAGCACGGCCAGTCCGGCCGGGCCAGGCCGGCCGGGGTCCCGGGGCGGCCTGGCGCGCCGCCCCGGCGCTCCTTTCGTTCCGCCATCCCCCTCCTGCGTCCGCGCTTGTGAGCCGTCAACGACGCGCCATGCCCCTTCACTACAATTTCTGTTGAGATTGTTCAACTGTCCTCGCTCATGTGTTGCTGATCAACGGAGGATGCCAGTGAAGGAAAGCGCGCCGCGGTTCGTCCGTCTTGGGCAGCGCGGCCGGCAGCGTGGCGCCATCGCCATCATGTCGGCCGCGCTGGTATTGCTCATCCTCGGCTTTTTTGCCCTTGCCATCGACCTGTCGCGCGTCTACAACCGCCGCGCGGAACTGCACACGGCCGCCGATGCCGCCGCGATCGCCGCGGCCGACAAGCTGAACGGGACGGCGGCCGGCGTCGCCGCCGCCCTGGCCGCGGCGCGCGGACTGATCGAGGATGGCGACAACGGCCCTAGGTATATGTATGTCAACAAGATGCGCTGGGACGATGCCGCCATCGCCTTCAGCACCTCGCGCGACGGCGCCGCCGGATGGCGCACGAGCACCCAGGCGTCGGCGGCGCCGGCCGGCCTGATGGTTGCCAAGGTCGACACGAGCGCGCTCGACGACAGTTACGGACTGGTACAGGCTTTCTTCGCGCCGCTGCTTTCCGCCGGGGCGATCCAGGTCGGCCACGTCGCCGTCGCCGGGCGCAGCCGGGTGAACGTCACCCCGTTCGCCGTCTGCGCGATGTCGACCGACCCGCACGCGAAACGGACGAATACGGGCGGGTCGACGTACGACGAACTGGTCGAATACGGCTTTCGGCGGGGCATCAGCTACAACCTGATGCGCCTCAATCCCAATGGCACGTCGCCGCTCAATTTCCAGGTCGACCCCGTCGCGCTGGCGGGCAACGGGAGTTCGTCGACGCACTTCAACGCCTGGCTCTACGAACCGTATATCTGCAGCGGCACGATGACGGTGCCGCGCGTGACGGGCGCTTCCGTCGGCGTGCAAAGCCCGTTTCCGATCGGGACCTATTACACCCACCTGAATTCCCGCTTCGATCCTTACACGGGGTCCTGCGACCTGAATGCCGCGCCGCCCGACACGAACGTCAAGCAATATCCGTACGCAAGCATCAGCTGGATGTCGCCGAAGCCGGCCAGCCAGAGCGCCACGTCGGACACGGCGGGAGACACGCGGCTGCAGACGATCGCCGACGCGGGTCCGCCGAACCATCCGGCCATCGCCAACTACGGGCCCTTGTGGAGCTTCGCGCGCGCCGTCCCGTGGTCGTCATACGAACAGCAGGGATCGCCGGAGCCCGCCGGCGGATACACGACCTTCTCCGCCAACACGACGGTCTGGCGCGCCTTGTACGGAACGGACGCGGGAGCCACCACCGGCACCGGATCCTATCCGTCCGCGACGCCCTACCTGGCGACCAGCGGCAGCACGTTCGTGCAGACGCCTGGCACCAGCCGCTCCCCGGGCAGCAAGTTCCGGCGCGTGCTGAACGTACCCCTGCTGGCCTGCCCCGTCACAGGTTCCGCCGCGACGGTGCTGGCCGTCGGCAAGTTCTTCATGACCGTGCCGGCCGACGCGACGTCGATTTACGCGGAATTCGGCGGCGTGGCGACAGAAGACGCGCTGGGCGGCCGGGTGGAGATCTTCCAATGAGCCCGGCCTGGCGCAAGCGGGCCCCGCGCGCGCGCGGCAGCGTCGCCGTCGAGCTGGCGCTCCTCCTGCTCATGTTCGCGACGATGCTGTACGCGCTGCTGTTCTTCGGCTGGATCTTCTGGCACTACACGGTCGCGACCAAGGCGGCGCACGACGCCGCCCGCTTCCTGGCGGCCGCCACACCCAGGGAAATCCAGGGGTCCGCCGGCGGCGCCGAAGTCCCGATCGTGGCGGTGGCGCGGCGCATCGCGGCGCTGGAGGTGGGCGAGCTGAGCCCCGGCGGCGGCGTCTCGACCGGCATCTTCTGCTACGTCGGCGACAGCGGCGGCTACTGGAACGGCTGCTTCGGCTTCGACCGGCCGAAGAAGGTGATGGTGCGGGTCACCGTCTACATGCGCGATCCTTTTTTCGACATGATGATCGTGAAGTTCACGAACAGCACGCCGGTCGACCTGCGCACCGCCGCGGTCATGGAATATGCAGGAGGCTGACATGGACAACGCCCCTTTCCCGCCCCGCCGGGCAGCGCGCAAGGGCATCGCGGCCGTCGAATTCGCGCTGGTCGCCGGAATCTTCTTCACCGTGGTGTTCGGCATCGTCGAACTGGCCCGCATCATGTACATGTACAACACGCTCGCCGACGTCACCCGAAGCGCCGCGCACGCCGCGGCGAACATCGACTGGCGCAATACCGCCGAGCTGGAACGCGCCAAGCAAAGGGCCGTGCTGCGCGACACGCCGGGCATGCTGCCGTTCGGCGCGCCCATCACCGAGCAGTACGTCCGCATCGACTACATGGCCCTGCGCCAGCAGGGCAGCACGCTCGTGCTGGAAGCCATTCCGGCCGGGCAGATGCCCACCTGCCCCGGCCGCAACCGCCACAACTGCCTGCGCAATCCCTACGGCGGGTCGGCGTCCGCCGCCGATACATGCGTGCGCCTGGTGCGGGCGCGCATCTGCGCGCCCGGCAGCGCCGACTGCGACCACGCGAACTACCAGACGATGATCCCGCTGCCCAAGCTGATGCCGCTGAACGTGGCCTTGCCCGTCTCGACGACCATCGCGAATGCCGAATCGCTCGGCTACCGCCCGGGCGACCCGGTCTGTCCCTGACGCCGCCCGGCGTCGATGCCGCGCAGTCCTCCAGGCGCCTTGAGCATCGGCTAGCACCGATCGCCATGACCGCGCAACTACTCATATCTGAGGAGTCATTGACATAGGATAATTGTCTATCATGGCATAAAACCACGATTACCCTCACGGAATGCGCAGTCCGACCCGCTCTTCGCTGTTCATCGTCGTGCTCGCGCTCTGTATCCTGGGTGCGTCCACGGCATTTTCCACCGCCGGCGCCATGAGCGTCCCGCCGCGTTACGCACCCGATATCGACCTGGTGCACGGCAGCTGGACCGCCAGAGAAGGGGCGCCGACCGGCATCACGGGCATCGCCCAGACACCCGACGGCTGGATCTGGATCGGCAGCGCGTCGGGGCTGTACCGCTTCGACGGCGTGCGCTTCCTGCGCGCGACCGGGGACCAGGCGCCGCTGTCGTCGAATATCTCCGCCATCGGCATGCTCGAGGGCGGCACCATGTGGGTCGGCTACAAGTACGGCGGGGTCAGCCTGATGCAGGACGGACGGATGCGCCATTTCCGCCTCGACGATCCCGACACGCCGGCCGGCACCATCTTCTGCGCCACCCGCGACGGGTCGGGCCGCCTGTGGCTGGCGACCGCCCAGGGGCTGGTGTACTTCGACGGCCGCTGGCGGCGTCCGGATCCAGCGCTCGGCGCACCGACGGAACGCATCTACTCGCTGTTGTTCGACCGCCGCGGCGTGCTCTGGGCCCGCGGCGATACGGCCATATTCATGCTGCCCAAGGGCGGTGCCAGGTTCGTACAGGAGAGCGCGCTGAACGCCCAAGGCGTGCTCGCCCAGCATCCGGACGGCAGCGTCTGGACCACGAACCTCGAGACGCGCGGCCTGCGCATGCTGGCGCCGCCCGCGAAACGGCCGGCCCCGGCCTTCGACATCGCCACCAAGGTCGGCGTGTTCATGTTCGACCGCAAGGGCGACGCGTGGATGGACACCTTGCAGGGCGTCGTGCGGGTCCGCCATGCGGCGGATGGCAAACCCGTCGTCGAACGGCTGGGCGACCATGCCGCCAATGTCTTCCTCGAAGACCGCGAAGGCAATGTCTGGGTCGGCACGGAGGATGGACTGGACCGCTACAAGCCGGCGCGCGTCAATGCGGTACCGCTGCCGGTATATGCCGCCGGCAACGCCAGGCCCGTCGCCGGCGGGCCCGGCGGCAGCGCGTGGACCGACCGGGTGTCGCTGGCCGCATCCGGCGGGCCATTCCAGCCCTTCCTGCCGGCCCCCGGCACGCTCGGCGTGGTCACCGCCCTGCATCGGGCGCGGGACGACACGGTCTGGGTCGGCCGCAGCGACGGCCGGATCGGCGTGCTGAAGAACGGCAGCCTGGAAACGATCCCCGCACCGGTGCCGTCGAGTCCTCCCGTCCCCCGCTTCGTCTATGCCTTCGCCCAGGACCGCGACGGCGCGATGTGGGTCAGCATGGGACGCAGGGGCTTGTACGCATGGCGCGCCGGCCAGTGGTCGGCCGGCGGGGGCGTGCCCGAACTGGCCTCGTTCGCGGCGACGACGCTGGCGGCCGACGCGCGCGGCCGGGTCTGGCTCGGCTCCGTGAACGACCAGCTTGCCGTGCTCGAGGGCGGACGCGTGCGCCGCTACGGCCACGCCGACGGGCTGGCCATCGGCACCGTGGTGCAGATCGTGCCCGGCGGCGCCGGCGCCTGGGTCGGCGGCGAGAACGGACTCGCGCACTTCGACGGCAAGCGTTTCGTCGCCGTCGCCGGCGCGCGCGGCGAGCCGTTCGCCGGCATCACGGGCATGGTATTCGATGCGCACGGCACGCTGTGGCTCAACGGCGGCAACGGCATCTCCGGCATCGCGCCGGCGGAGCTGCAGCGCGCGCGCGCCACGCCGGGCTACCCGGTCCGCTTCCGCCGCCTCGACTACCGCGACGGCGTGGCCGGCACCACCAGTCCCATCATCCCGGTGCCGTCGGCGGCGCGCAGCGACGACGGCACGCTGTGGTTTTCGACCACCCGCGGCGTGTATGCCTTCGACCCGGCCCGCCTGCCGCGCAACGTCCTGGTGCCTCCCGTCGCCATCCTGGGCCTGAAGTCCGGCAACACCGTCCATGCGCCGGCAGACAGCGCCCGCCTGCCGGCCGGCACCGAGACGCTGGAGATCGACTTCACCGCCCTGTCCTACCAGGAGCCGGAACGGATGGAATTCCGCTACCGGCTGGACGGGGTCGACGCCGACTGGCGCGACAGCGAGGGCCGCCGCACGGCGTCGTACACGAACCTGGCGCCGGGCCGCTACCGCTTCCGGGTGATCGCCTCGAACAACGACGGCGTCTGGAACACGGACGGCGCCTCGATGACCTTCGATATCGCGCCGCGGACCACGCAGACGGTCTGGTTCCGCGCCGCCTGCGCCGCCGCCGTTGCCGGCCTGCTGGCGGGCCTGTATGCCTGGCGCACGCGCCGGCTCGCGCGGCGCTACGGCGAGCGGCTGCGCGAACGGCTGGCCGAGCGCGAGCGGATCGCGCGGACGCTGCACGACACGCTGTTGCAGAGCATGCAGGCCCTGATCCTGCGCTTCCACGGCGTGGCCAAGCGCCTGCCCGCGGGCAGCGAGGCGCAGCACGGCATCGAGGAGATCCTGGACCAGGCCGACGCGGTCATGGCCGAGGGCCGCAACGAGCTCATGAACCTGCGCAGCCGCCGCGGCGACGACAACGACATCGGCCGCGCCCTCGCCCGCTTCGGCCAGTCGCTGCAGGAGCAATTCGGTCCGCCGTTCACGCTGGTCGCGACCGGCACCGCGCGCGCCATCGAGGCCGGCGCGCGCGACGAGATCTACTGGATCGGCCGCGAAGCGCTGTTCAACGCCTACCAGCATGCGCGCGCCGGCCACGTGGAGGCGGAGATCGTCTACGGCGACGAGCGCTTCGGCCTGTTCGTCAGGGACGACGGCGCCGGCATGCCGGACGACGTCGGTCCCGACGGCAGCAAGGACGGCCACTGGGGCGTGGCCGGCATGCGCGAACGCGCGCTCGCGCTGGGCGGCTCGCTCGAGATCTGGAGCCGCGCGCGGCTGGGTACCGAGCTCGCCCTGCAGCTGCCGGCGCAGCGCGTCTATGCCTCCCCGCGCCGCGCCGGTCCCGGGCGGCGCCTGCGCGCGTGGCTGGGCCGGATGCGCTAGGTGGCGCGTTGCGCCCGCGAGGACGCTTGCCCGGGGCGAATCCGCTCGGTGGCGCGCAGCCCGGGGCGCCCTCGTCTATGATGTGGCATGGCTTTTGAATTCCACGACGAGCGACCATGAGCACATTCGACCTTCTCCGCACCCATTCCATCCCCTCGCTGCAGGCGACGCTGGAAGAATACATCGCCCCCGCCACCGGCGCGCGCCACGTGCACCTGGCGACCGCGCAGCCCGACCTGGCCTTCCTGGTCGCCTTCCCGACGATTCCGCCCACGTCCGACGGCCGCGCCCACATCCTCGAACACCTGGCGCTGAGCGGCTCCGAGCGCTACCCGGTGCGCGACCCGTTCTTCTCGATGCTGCGCCGCTCCACGGCGACGTTCATGAACGCCATGACCTATGCCGACCGCACCGTCTACCCGTTCGCCAGCACCGACCGCAAGGACTTCGACAACCTGCTCGACGTGTACCTGGACGCCACCTTCTTCCCGCGCCTGGACTACCTGAACTTCCTGCAGGAAGGCTGGCGCCACGTGCTGGACGACGGCAAGCTGGCCTACCAGGGCGTCGTGTTCAACGAAATGAAGGGCGCGTTCGCCGATCCGTCGCGCGCGCTGTACCACGGCGTCGTCGCCAACCTGCTGGCCGGCACCACGTACGCTTCCGTATCCGGCGGCGACCCGCTCGCGATCCCCGACCTGACGCACGCGGCGCTGAAGGAATTCCACGCCACCCACTACCACCCGTCGCAGGCGCTGTTCATGACGGCCGGCCCGATCCCCGCGCGCGAGATCCAGCAGCGCATCGCCGAGCGCGTGCTGGTGCGCCTGCCCGGCACGGCGCCGCTGATGACGCCGCAGCTGGCCGCCGTCGACGCGCCGCGCACGACGGTCGTCACGGTGCCCGGCCAGGCCGGCCGCGAGGACGGCCACGGCATCCAGCTCGCCTGGATCCTGGGCGAATCGGCCGACAGCGCCGCGCTGCACCGCGCCAACCTGCTGCAGGCCGGCCTGCTGGGCAATGCCTCGGCGCCCCTGCGCAAGGCGATGGAGACGGCCGGCTACGGCCGCCCCTCGCGCATCAACGGCATGGACCCGAACCCGCGCCAGCTGCTGTTCCACCTGGGGATGGAGGGATTGACGCCGGACCAGGTGGCGCCGGCCCGCACGCGCATCTGGGACGCGCTCGAACAGGCTGCCGCGACGGGCGTGCCGCAGGACGTGCTGGACGCGACGCTGCGCGATATCAAGTACGAGCAGCGCGACACCTCGAGCGGCAGGATGCCGAACGTCCTGGCGCGCATGCTGCGCGCCGTGCCGGTGGCCATGCGCGGCGGCGACGTGCACGATACCTTCGACAGCGAACGCGTGCTGGACGGCCTGGAACGCCAGGTCGCCGATCCCGCCTTCTTCACCGGCATGGTGCGCGCGCTGCTGGATGCGCCGGCGCGCCTGGAAGCGACGATCGCCCCCGATCCCGACTATTTCGGCAAGCGCGGCGCGGCCGAGACGGCGCGCCTGGCCGGCGACACGGCACGCCTGACCGATGCCGACCGCGCCCGCATCGACGCCGACAATGCCGCCCTGCTGGCCCTGCAGGGCCAGCCGACCGACACGGCGGTGCTGCCGCGCATCTTGCCGGGCGACGTCGACGCGCAGCCGCTGCCGCTGCCCGCCGTGGAACCGGGCGCCGCCAACCGCTTCACGTTCCCGATCGCCTCCAACGGCATCTCGTATGCGCGCATCGAATACGACGTGTCCGCGCTGCCGGAAAGCGACTGGCCGTGGCTGCAGCTGTACGCCGACATGCGCCGCGGCCTGGGCCTGGACGGCATGGACTATGCCGAAGCGGACGCCTGGCGCCAGCGCGCCGTGCCCGTGTTCTCGCTGCAGCTGCTGCCGGCGCTGGTCGACGGCAGGCTGCGCCTGACGCTGCGCT
Source organism: Massilia sp. YIM B02763 (assembly GCF_030412015.1). Taxonomy (GTDB): domain Bacteria; phylum Pseudomonadota; class Gammaproteobacteria; order Burkholderiales; family Burkholderiaceae_D; genus Telluria. Next base: position 640,214 of record NZ_JASNRD010000001.1, read on the forward strand.
TCCATGCCGATGGCCTGCGCGAGGAACACGCGCGCATCGCCGAGGTGCTGGCCGCCTTCATCGGCAAGCCCCGCTTCGACGAGGTCGACCGCATCGCCTTCCTGGCCGCCCAGTCCGCGCAGCAGCGTTTGAACAACCTGGCGCAGGCCGGCGACCAGTACGCGGCCGTCGCGGCCGGGGCGCCGCATTCGCCGCTGCGCGCGTTCGAGCACGCCACCGCCGGCATCCGGAGCCTGCCGTTCCGCGCGGGCCTGCAGCGCCTCGCGGCCACGACGGCAGGCGCGGCGCAGGTCGGCGCCCAGCTGGCGCGCATCCATGCGCTGGTGCTGGCCTGCCCGGCCGCCGTCGTGTGCGCCGGCAGCGACGGCGATGCGGCGGCCCTGGCCGGCCTGATCCAGGTACCCGCGGCCGCCGCGCCGGACGCGGCGGCGGCCGCGGCGCCCGACCTCGGCAAGGGCCCCGCCGTGCTCGCGCAACCCGGCAACCTGGCCTTGCACGCGCCCGGCCAGGCCAACCACTGCCACATTGCCTGGCCCGCGCCGAACGTGCGCCACGAGGATGCGCCCGCGCTGGCCGTGGCCGCCGAGCTGCTGACGCACCGCTTCCTGCACCGCGCGATCCGCGAACAGGGCGGCGCCTACGGCGGCGGCGCGTCGTACGCGTCCGGCGCCGGCCTGTTCACGATGAAGTCCTACCGCGACCCGCGCTTGAAAGCCACCTATGCGGACTTCGCGGCGGCGCTGGACGCCTTCGTGGAGGCCGACTTCACGACCGAGCAACTGGAAGAAGCGATCATCTCCGTCATCAAGAACCTGGACCGCCCCGGCTCCCCGTTCGATGCGGCGATGACGGCGCTGGACCTGTACCGGCGCGGCATCGGCCCCGCCGACCGGGCACGCTTCCGTGCCGGCGTGCTGGGCTGCACGGCCGCGCACGCGCAGGAAGCCGTGCAGCGCTGGCTGCGCGGCCAACCGGGCACGCGCGCGGCCTTCGTCGCGAACGCGGCCCAGGACCTGGACGGCCTGACGCTGGTGGAACTGCCGGCGCTGTTCCAGGAAGCGCAGCCGCCCGCATAATCCGCAATACTGTTTGCATATTTGTTACAATTTTCGCGAGGCATGATCCAGCCGGGTCCTGCCTCGCGATCCCGTTTGTTTCCCCCATTTGCCAGCAGGAGCGTCCTTGAAGAAGATCATCGCCAGCCTCGTCGCGGCCACACTCACCCTGTCCTGCCTCGCGCCGAGCGCCGTCGCGCAGGATTACGCCAAATACAGCCCCGAGGCGATGGACAAGGAGCTGGCGAAGATCGCCACGTCCCGACTCGGCGTCCTGGTGCCCATGCGCGACAACGTCGGCCTGTCGACCGACATCTACATGCCCAAGGGCGCCAAGGGCCCGCTGCCCACCATCCTGTGGAAGACGCCGTACAACGAGCACAAGCTCAAGGGCGGCACCTACCGCTACGTGCTCGAATCCGTCAAGCGCGGCTATGCCTTCATCGTCCAGAACGAACGGGGCCGCTATTTCTCGCAGGGCAAGTGGGAAATCCTGGGCAACCCGCAGACGGACGGCTACGACACGCTGACCTGGATCGCCGGGCAGCCCTGGTCGAACGGCAAGGTCGGCACGCTGGGCTGCTCGTCCTCGGCCGAATGGCAGCTGGCGCTGGCCGGCATGAACCACCCGGCGCACGCGGCGATGGTGCCGATGTCGGCCGGCGCCGGCATCGGCAAGGTCGGCCGCTTCCAGGAACAGGGCAACTGGTACACGGGCGGCGTGCCGCGCAACCTGTTCTTCGTGTGGCTGTACGGCGTCGACAATCCGCTGCGCGCGGAATTGCCCGCGTCGCTCACGGACGAAAAGCTGCGCGCCCGCATCGAAGCCTACAACGACCTCGATCCGAGCAAGCCCAAGGTCGACTGGAACAAGCAGATCAAGCACCTGCCCGTCGACCAGATGCTGACATCGATGGGCGAGCCGCCGGCCACCTTCGAGGACTTCATCCACCGCACGCCGGCCGATCCGGCCTGGCGCAAGGGCGGCCTGTACCACGAGGACATGGGCTGGGGCGTGCCCGCCCTGTGGTTCAACACCTGGTACGACGTGTCGATCGGCCCGAACCTGGAACTGTTCAACGTGGCGCGCGCCGCCAACACGGACAAGGAAGCGAGCGCCAACCAGTACGCCGTGGTGGCCCCGGTGCCGCACTGCGCCTTCGCGCGCCTCGGTCCCGATACCGTGGTCGGCGAACGCGACATGGGCGACACCAGCTTCGACGTCGACGGCGCCATCTACGGCTGGTTCGACCGCTGGCTCAAGGGCGACGCCAAGGCCTTCCCCGCCAAGACGCCGCGCGTCCAGTACTACATGATGGGCGAGAACCGCTGGAAGAGCGCGGCCCAGTGGCCGCCGCAGAATGCCAAGCCGATGCGCCTGTACCTGCGCTCGGGCGGCAAGGCGAACTCGCTGTACGGCGACGGCCGCCTGCTGCCCGAGGCGGCGCCCGCCGGCGAGGCCGTGGACCGCTACCGCTACGACCCGATGAACCCGGTGCAGACGATCGGCGGCGGCGACTGCTGCAACGGCGGCGTCGTCGTCCCGGGCGCCTTCGACCAGCGCCCCATCGAGGCGCGCAGCGACGTCCTCGTCTACACCACCGACCCGCTCGACAAGCCGGTCGACGTGGCCGGCTTCGTCGACGCCGTGCTGAAGGTCTCGTCCAGCGCCAGGGACACGGACTTCGCCGTGAAACTGGTCGACGTCGCACCGGACGGCACCGCCTGGATCATCGGCGACACGATCTTCCGCGCCCGCTACCGCGACGGCTACGACAAGCCGGCCCCGATGCAGCCCGGCCAGGTCTACACGATCCGCCCGACCCCGATCACGACGGCGACCCGCTTCGGCGCCGGCCACCGCATCCGCGTGGAGGTGACCTCGTCGAACTTCCCGAAATTCGTGCGCAACCTGAACACGGGCGGGCCGAACGAGAGCGAAAAGGACGGCATCGTCGCCGACAATGCGATCCACCACGCGGGCGAGGCGCAGAGCTATATCGAATTGCCGGTGCTGCGCTGACGTCATGCTCCTGACATGAAGACGGCGTATCGTTGCGCCGTCTCTTCCGTAGTTCCACGCGAATCTACGTTGTTCCGCCGGCCGCAAGACCGGCGGATTTTTTTTGCGCGCCGTGCTCTACTGCGCCGCGCCGCCGTCCAGCGCATAGGCCACCACGTAGTCGCCGCTCCTCGTTCCCAGGCCGCCGTGGCCGCCGGCGGCGATGACGACGTACTGCTTGCCGTCGACCGCGTACGACATCGGCGTGGCCTGGCCGCCGGCCGGCAGGCGGGCCTGCCACAGCAGCTTGCCGCTGCGCTCGTCGAAGGCGCGCAGGTAGTCGTCGGCCGTCGCGCCCATGAACACGAGGCCGCCCCGGGTCACGATATTGCCTCCGATATTGAAGATGCCCGTCGCGAGCGGCAGGTTGACGTGGGTGCCGAACGGTCCCGTGTCGCGCGTGGTGCCGACCGGATGCTGCCAGGCGATACGGCGCGTCTTGAGGTCGATCGCCGTCAGCGTGCCCCAGGGCGGCGCGTTGCACGGGACGCCCAGCGGATTGAGCCAGGGGTGCACGCTGCCGATGTAGGGTGTGCCGTACTGCGGCGAGTACGCTTCCTTCGTCACCGGCTGGTCGCCCTTGCCGTTCCAGGCCTGGATCGTGCCCTTGCGCTCCAGTCCCTCGCGCGGGATCAGCTGGACGACGAAGGGAATGTAGTTGGCGTTCGCGAACACCACCTTGCGGTCCGGGTCCACCGAGGCGCCCATCCAGTCGATGACGCCGTCGAAGGCCGGATACACGATGGTCTTCCGCAAGCCGGGCGGCGTGAACTGGCCGCGGTAGTTGAAGGATTCGAACTGGATGCGGCACACGAGCTGGTCGAACGGCGTCGCGCCCCACAGGCGGCTTTCCTTCAGGTCGGCCGGCGTCAGCGACGGCAGTCCCGTGGAGAACGGCTGCGTCCTGCTGACGTAGTCGCCAGGCGCGGCGCCCTGCGGCACCGGCTTTTCCTCGACCCGCGCCAGCGGCGCGCCGGTGCGGCGGTCCAGCATGAAGAATTCGCCGCGTTTGTTGGTCTGTACCAGCGCCGGGACCAGCTTGCCGGGGTGCGCGGGATCGGGCACGTCCACCAGCGACGGGCCGATCGGCAGGTCCATGTCCCACAGGTCGTGGTGGGTGGTCTGGAAATGCCAGCGTTCCTCGCCGCTCGTGATGTCGAGGGCGACGATGGCGCTCGAATACTGCTCGTCGAACGGGCGCCGGTGGCCGCCGAAGTAGTCCGGCGTCGCATTCCCCATCGGCAGGTAGACGAGGTTCAGGTCGGGGTCGGCCGTGTACACGCCCCACGCATTCGGCGTGCCGCGCGTGAGCTCGTCGTTCGGTCCCGGCTTCCAGGTATGCGGCGTGTGGCCCACGTCCCAGGCCCACACCAGTTCGCCCGTCAGCGGATCGAAGCTGCGCACGGCGCCGGACGGCTCGTGCTCGGCCTGGTTGTCCCAGACCCAGCCGCCAAGGATCAGGCGATCCTTCAGCACCAACGGCGGCGAGGTGACGAAGTGGAAGCCCTTCTGCACATGGCCCAGGTACTTCGTCAGCGAGATGAAGCCGTGCGTGCCAAAGTCCTCGCACGGCTTGCCCGTCTCGGCGTTCAGCGCCATCACGCGCGCATCGAGCACGGGGGCGATGATCCGGGTCGGGCAATCGGTCCGGGTGCCGGCCGGCGCCGCGTAATAGGCCACGCCGCGGCAGGCCAGGTACACGTCCGCGTCCGTGTCGGCGTGCGGATCGAAGCTCCATTTCTTCCTGCCGGTTTTCGCGTCGAGCGCCACGACCCAGCTGTGGCCCGTGCAGACGTAGACGGTGTCGCCGATCTTGCTGGGCGTGTCCTCGAAATTGAATTCGTGGCCGGCATCGGTGCCGCCGACGTCCTCGCCCGGACGCATGGTGTCGCCCGTGCGGGCCTGCCATGCCACCTTCAGGCGGCCGACGTTGCCGGCGTTGATCTGGTCCAGCGGCGAATAGCGGTCGCCCTTCGCGCTGCGGCCGTAGAACTGCCAGTCGGCGTCCGGTACCGAGCGGTCGTGGGCGTCGGCCAGGTGCGCATCCGGCGGCAATTCGCCGGCGACGCCGGGCGCGTGGGACAAGGAGGCGGCGCCGGCGGCGACAGCCAGCACGACGGAGGCCAGCAGCGGCAGTTGCGCACGGCCGTATCCGCCGTCACGGTGCCCTGCCCCGGCGCGCAGCCGCGGCGCGACCCACGGCAGCAGCAGGTAGATGCCCAGCAGCGTGGGCACCAGCAGGCGCGGTTCGAGTTCCCAGCCGCGCAGGCCGACTTCCCACAGCGCCCACGCGACGGTGGCGGCGAGAACCAGGGCATACAGGTGCAGCGCCCAGCGCCGGCCGGCAAACAGGCCGGCGCCCGTGAGGATCACGCCGGCCCCGGCGAGCAGGTAGTACCAGGAACCGCCGAGCATGGCGAGATAGACGCCGCCGCAGAACAGGAACAGGCCGGCGAGCACGAACAGTCCGCCTGTGATGCGCGGCGTGCGCGCGGCGGGGGGTGTGGATGGATCGGGCATGGTGGATTCCGAATGACGTGCCGCGGCGGACCGGAACGGTATCGACGCGACGTTTGTTAATGAACAAATCACATTCGGAATCGTTATAGCACGCGTACTTTCGCGCACGGCACACCTTAGCGGCCTGTAATGTTCCGCTTTCGGCAACCGGGCGGGTAACGCGCCGTGCCACTCATCCATTTGCCGTTATAATTTTTGCATGACAAAAAGCCAGCCTGCATCCCTCCTCTTGCGCCTGCTGCGGTTCGCCGGGCGGATCGTGTCGACGCTGGTCCTGGTCGTGCTCGGCGCATGGGGTGCGGGCGCGCTGTGGTTCCAGCTGCCGCGGCCGGCCGCGCTCGTCGCGGTGCCTGCCTGGGGCCTGTTCGCCCTGGCCGCCGCGCTGGCGCCCTGGGCCTGGCCGGGCCGGCGCGGCACGCACAGGCTGCTCGCCGCATTCGCCGCCGCCACCCTGATCCTGCTTGCATGGTGGCAATCGCTGGCGCCGTCGCACGACCGGGTCTGGGCGGACGACGTCGCCCGCCTGCTGGAGTCGGACGTCGACGGCGAGCGCGTCGTGCTGCGCAACGTGCGCAACTTCGACTGGATCACCGAGACGCGCTACGCGGCGCGCTGGGAAACCCGCGCCTACGACCTGTCGCATCTCGTGTCGGGAGACCTGATCCTGTCGTACTGGATGGGACCGCACATCGCCCACACGCTCGTCTCGTTCGGCTTCGACGACGGCCGCAAGCTCGTGTTCTCGCTGGAGATCCGCAAGGAACGGCAGGAGTCGTTTTCCGCCGTAGGCGGTTTCTTCAGGGAGTTCGAACAGGTGATCATCGCGGCGGACGAACGCGATATCGTCCGCACCCGCAGCAACGTGCGCAAGGAAGACGTGTATCTGTACCGGCTGCGCGCGACGCCCGCGCAACTGCGCACGCTGTTCAAGGCTTACCTGGAGAGCGCCGAGCGCCTGCGCCGCCAGCCCGAGTTCTACAACACCCTCACCAGCAACTGCACCACGATCGTGTTCGATCTCGCGCGCCAGATCGATCCCGGCCTGCCGCTGGACATTCGCCTGCTGGCCTCCGGACACGTGGACGAATATGCGTACGACCAGCGCGCGTTGACGCCGGGCGTGCCGTTCGCCGAGCTGCGCCGCCGCGGCTACATCGACGCGCGCGCGCGCCGGGCGGACGGGGAAGACAGCCGCGGCTTCTCGAAGGCGATCCGCACCGGCATCCCGGGCGTGCCGCCTGCGGAAACGCAGTAGCGCGTCGTTACGACACGGTCGACAGCAAGGGCGCGTCCGCGCCGCCAGCCGTCGGCGCCGGCCGCCGCTGGCTGCCCAGTTCCAGCGCCGCGAACAGTTCCGGCAATTGGACCGGCTTGGCCAGGTGCAGGTCGAATCCCGCGCGGCGGGTCAGCGCGCGCGCTTCGCTGTCGTGCCGCCCGGTCAGGGCGATGATATAGACGTCCTCGAACTTGCGGAGCTGGCGCAGCATCGGCGCGACCTCGTCGCCGGAAAACCTGGGCATCCCCAGGTCGAGGATGACGATATGGGGATGGAACGCCAGCGCGGCCTCGAGGGCCATGAAACCGTCGTAGGCGGTGCAGGTGGCGTAGCCCTGTTCGCTGACGAGTTCGCTCAGCAGCTCGGCGCCGTCCTGGTTGTCGTCGACGATCAGAATGCGGATAGGGAAATTGGATGGCATGGCATTCGATAAACGCAAGAAAGCACAGGAAGCGCTTCCGGGAATATCGGCGGAGTCTGGGCCGGGAAAGAGTGGGCGGGAGATGGCGGAACGTGGCGTTCTCCGGCTCCGGACGCAATTGTAACGTACTTTTTCACCGGAAATTTACGTTGTCTCGGGCCAACAACACAGCCGTTGAGCGGCCAGGACGCGCGCGTACCGGTGCGCACGACGGTCCTGCCGGCCGCGCCCGGGCCGGGTCCCGCGCGCAGCTTACAAAAACGTAATCTTCCGGACGGTGTTTCGTCAGGCGGGGTTGGTGACAATGACGGCCCCCGCCACCCGACCGTCGAGCATACCGCGCATGGCCCGCACCAAGACCGGAAACAAGAAAGAATGCATCCTCGCGGCCGCCACCGTGCTGGTGGCCGCGCACGGCGCCGCCGTGTCGGTCCGCCAGATCGCCGAGCAGGCCGAGGTCGCGCACGGGACGGTGTTCCTGTACTTCGCCAACAAGGAAGCGCTGCTGGGCGAACTGCAGGCCTGCCTGCGCGCCAGGATCCTCGCGTCGATGGCGCCCGCGCATGCCGCCCAGGCATGCCTGCGCGAGCGGCTGCGCGCCTGCTGGAACGGCTACATCGACTGGGCGCTCGCGCATCCGCTGGAGTACCAGGCCTTGAAGCGCCTCGCCGAGGACGACGGCCTGTCCGGCACCGCGGCGGCGCACGACGACCCGATGTTCCGCGATGCCGGCATCCTGCACGACATCCGCGGCTGCGCGGGCCTGCGCGATCGGCCGTTCGCTTACTTCGAGGCCCTGTTCCTGTCGCTTGCGCAGATCGCCATCCGCTTTTCCACGTCCGATCCAGCCGGCGTGGAAAAGTACAAGGCGAGCGGCTTCGACGCGATCTGGCAGATCCTGGCGAATCCCTAGCCCAGCGCCTCGTCCACGACCGGCGCCGCGGCACGCGCGATGGCGCCGGGCGCGTTCTTCCGCGCGAGCACGGAGCGGCCGATGCCGTGGTATTCGATGCCGAGGGCCGTCATGCCGCAGGGGTCGAACAGGTTGCGGCCGTCGATGACGACCGGCTGCTTCAGGCGCGCCTTCACCTGCTCGAAGTCGGGACTGCGGAAGGCTTTCCATTCGGTGACGATGACGAGCGCCTCGGCGCCGTCCAGCGCGTCCATCGGCGCGTCGTGGAAGACGATGCGCGCCAGCGCCCCGCTGCCCAGGTCCAGCGCCAGCACGCGGCGCGCCTCGGCCATCGCCACCGGATCGTGCACGGCGACGCTGGCGCCGCGCGCCAGCAGTTCGCGCAGCAGCACCCGCGACGGCGCCTCGCGCATGTCGTCGGTCTGCGGCTTGAACGCCAGGCCCCACACGGCGAAGCGCTTGCCGGACAAGTCCGCGCCGAAGCGCGCCACGACCTTGCGGCCGAGTACCCCCTTCTGGCCGTCGTTGACGGCTTCCACGGCGCGCAGGATCAGCAGGTCCTGGCCGTGCTGGCGCGCGGTGCGTTCCAGCGCCTGCACGTCCTTCGGGAAGCACGAGCCGCCATAGCCGGCGCCCGCGTACAGGAAGCTGTAGCCGATGCGCGGATCGGACCCGATCCCCTGGCGCACCGCCTCGATGTCGGCGCCGACGCGGTCGGCCAGGTTGGCCAGTTCGTTCATGAACGAGATGCGCGTCGCGAGCATGGCATTCGCAGCGTACTTGGTGAATTCGGCCGAGCGCACGTCCATCCAGTAGGTGCGTTCGTGGTTGCGGTTGAACGGCGCGTACAGCAACTTCATCAACTCGCGCGCGCGCCGGCCGGCGGGCGTGTCGTCATGGCCGATGACGATGCGGTCGGGCCGCATGAAGTCCTCGACGGCCGCGCCCTCCTTCAGGAATTCCGGGTTCGAGACGACGGCGAAATCGATGTCGCGCGCGTCGCCCCGCACGGCGAGCTCCTCGCGCACCGCGGCGGCGACGCGGTCGGCGGTGCCCACCGGCACGGTCGACTTGTCGACGATGACCTTGTAGCCGTCCATGTGGCGCCCGATATTGCGCGCCGCGGCCAGCACGTACTGCAGGTCGGCCGAGCCGTCTTCGTCCGGCGGCGTGCCCACGGCGATGAACTGCAGCTCGCCGTGCGCCACGGAGGCCGCCACGTCGGTGGAAAAGCGCAGGCGCCCGGCGGCGCGGTTGCGGGCGACGACGTCGTCCAGGCCGGGCTCGTGGATGGGAATGCCGCCGCTGTTGAGGAGGTCGATCTTGCGCTGGTCGACGTCGAGGCAGAACACGTCGTTGCCGAGTTCCGCGAGGCAGGCGCCTGTGACCAGGCCGACGTAGCCGGTGCCGATAATGGTAATCTTCATGGTTCGCTGGTGTCCGAAGTTGCAGGCGCCATTGTGGGGGCCCGTGCCTGACTTGGCACCAACTAAAACATTACAATTCGGTAAGCCGGGCTCGCTACCGGCAGCGGATCGGCCGTCTTCCATGCATCCGCGCCCCGGGATATCATGCAGCGCGCACATGCTGGCCGACGCAGTTGCCACCTTACGAAAATGTAATGTCCCTGCACGGCTGCCGTCATGCGTTGCTCCGCACAATGGCGGCCTGTTCATTCACTCTGGATCGCACACGATTCGCATGGCAAAGATTCTCCTGGTAGAAGACCAGGCTACCGCCGCGGCCTACCTGTCGCAGGGCCTGAAGGAAGAAGGCATGGTGGTCGACGTCGCGTCGAACGGCCCGGACGGGCTGCACCTGCTGTTGACGGCCGATTACGACGTCGCCATCCTCGACGTCATGCTGCCCGGCCTGGACGGCTGGACCATCCTCGAGACGGCGCGCCGCGCCCGGCGCCAGACGCCGGTGCTGTTCCTGACCGCGCGCGACGCGATCGACGACCGCGTGCGCGGCCTCGACCTGGGCGCCGAGGACTACCTCGTGAAGCCGTTCGCCTTCAGCGAGCTGCTCGCGCGCGTGCGCGTCATCCTGCGCCGCAACGACCGCTCGTCCACCCATGGCGAGCAGACCATCTTCCACATGGACGACCTCACGCTGGACCTGCTCAAGCACCGCGCCACCCGCGGCGGCGAGCGGCTCGACCTGACGCCGAAGGAATTCGCCCTGCTGTCGCTGCTGATGCGCCGCGCCGGCGAGGTGCAGTCGCGCACCGTGCTGGCCGAACAGGTGTGGGACATGCATTTCGACTCCGACACCAATGTGGTCGAGGTGGCGGTGCGGCGCCTGCGCACCAAGCTGGACGACCCCTTCCCCGTCAAGCTGCTGCACACCGTGCGCGGCGTCGGCTATGTCCTTGAAGTCCGGGCCTGACGCCGCGGCCGCCCCGCGCGGAAGCGCCGCCTGGTCGCTCACGCTGCGCATGACGGTGTTCGTCGGCGTGGCGATCACGGTCATCGTGCTGGGCGTGTCGGCCATGATGTATGCCGAGCTGCTGGGCCGGCTGCACGACAAGGAGGAGGCGGAACTCAGGGACGACCTGCAGATCCAGCGCGACACGCTCGAATACCTGGTGGGACGGCGCGTCCCGCACTCCCAGTGGAAGTACGAGTGGGAGGAATACCAGGAAGCCAACCAGGCCTTCGCATGGCAGCTGCTCTCGCCGGACCGCTCGGTGCGCGACGCGTCGCCGAATGCGGGCGTGTTCGCGGCGGCGCTGGCCGCGCCCGTGACGCCGGGCCGGCACACGCGCGTCGACGACGCCGCGCGCCGCCGCTCCTACCTCGTGTTCGACCTGCCGGTGCACACGCGCGGCCCCGAGGCCATCGAGATCGAGGGGCCCGCGATCGGTCCGCAAGGGGCCATCCTGCGCGGCGTGCTCGACGTGACGGAAAACCGCAAGCTGCTCGAGGCCTACCGCAACAAGCTGGCCGCCGTGATCGGCATCGCGATCGCGCTGTCCGGCGGCATCAGCTGGCTGCTCGCGCGGCGCGGCCTGGCGCCCGTGCATGCGATGTCGCGCGAGATCGGCCGCATCAACGCGGAAAAGCTGCATGCGCGGATCGCGCGCGAGGACTGGCCGGCCGAATTGCGCGCGCTGGCCGGCAGCTTCGACGAGATGCTGGCCCGCCTGGAGCGCTCGTTCGAGCAGCTGACGCGGTTTTCGTCCGACATCGCCCACGAATTCCGCTCGCCCGTCAACAACCTGGTCGCCGCGGCCAGCGTGACGCTGGCCCGCGCCCGCACGCCGGCCGAATACCAGAACACGCTCGAAGTCGTCGTCGAGGAAGGGAGCCGGCTGTCGCGCATGGTCGCCAGCATGCTGTTCCTGGCGCGCGCCGACAACGCCGAGCAGCACATCCATCCGGAGCCCGTCAAGCTCGCCGACGAGTTCCGCCGCCTGGTCGAATTCCACGGCATCAGCGCCGACGAACAGGGCGTGGCGCTCGTCGCCGAGGGCGATTGCGAGGTCATGGCCGATCCGCTGCTGCTGCAGCGCGCGCTGTCGAACCTGCTCTCGAACGCGCTGCGCCACACGCCGCGCGGCGGCACCGTGCGCCTGCATGCCGAGCGTACCCGCGACGCGGTCCGGATCGCCGTCGAGGACAACGGCAGCGGCATCGCCGGCGAACACCTGCCCCACCTGTTCGAACGCTTCTACCGCGTCGACGCGTCGCGCAGCGCGACCGACAGCACGGGGCTGGGCCTGGCCGTCGTCAGCTCGATCGCCGAGCTGCACGGCGGACGCGCGGAGGTCGCCAGCATCCTGGGCCGGGGCAGCACGTTCACGCTGACGTTCCCGGATGCGCGCAAGGCGCCGGGGCGGACGCCGCGCAGTTCCTGATCACGGTGCGGCGCGCGTCCGCGGCGACGATCCGCAGCGGAACGCCCGCGCGCCGCAGCGCCGGCACCAGGTCGTTGCGCACGATCGCCAGCGCCGGCCGGCCCGCGGCCATGTCCGCGCGCCAGCGGGCCACGAAATCGTCCACCGTATCCAATCCCAGCGCCGGCTCCTGGCGCAGCCCGAAATCGAATTCGTCGCGGTAGCCGGCCAGCACGGCGGTGTGGCGCAGGTAGAACGCGAGCGACTGCTCGTAGATCCCGACGGAATACAGTCGGGTCGCCGGCGTCAGCGCCGCGCGCGTCGCCGGCAGCAGCTCGGTGCCCGCCCGCAGCTGCGCGATCGGCGCGAAGCCCGCCAGCAGCAACTGGGTGCAGGCGAAGCCGGCCAGCGCCAGCGCGAACACCGACCGGTCGCGCAAGCCGTCGTGCGGCTGGCGTGGTGGCATCTGCAATGCCTGGTGCAGCGCCAGCGCGCCGCCGGCCAGCGCCGCCAGCCCGGCGCCGGCGATCCACGGCGTACATGCCCCGAACTGCGCCGCTTCGCCGGCGCGCCGGCCGAACTGCGCGGCGAACGGCGCGACGCCAAGCAGGGCCAGGCCCAGCACGGGCAGCACGGCGGCGTTGGCGGCGAGATGGCGCCGCGGCGCCGCGGCCAGCCAGTCGCCGGCCAGCAGCGCCACCGCCGGGAACACGGGCAGGATGTAGCCGGGCAGCTTGGAGCTGGACAGCGTGAAGAAAAGGAGGATGAACGCCACCCAGGCCAGCAGCAGCATGCGCGGCTGGAACGCGCCGGCCCGGCGCCGCAGCGCCGCCGCCAGGCTGCGCACGAGGATCCATGGCCACGGCAGGCTGCCGATCGCCAGCAGCGCGGGGAAGGTCCACCATGCCGCCTCGCGGTGGTGTTCCTTCAGCAGGAAGCGTTCGACATGTTCGTGGATGAAGAAGAAGTGCGGCTGTTCCGGGTTGCGCAGGCCGACCAGCACGAACCACGGCGCCGCGACCAGCAGGAACAGCGCCAGGCCGCGGCAGGCATACAAACGCGCCAGGATGGCCCGGTCTCCCGCCGCGGCGGCGTAGACCAGCAGCACGCCGGCCGGCAGCACGATGCCGATCAGGCCCTTGGACAGCACGGCCAGCGCCATGCCCGCCCAGCAGGCCAGCATCCAGCGGCGCCGCGCCGCTGCCGGAAGGCCGTCGCGCTGCGCCAGCAGCAGGCCGCACAGCGCCACCGTCATCATCGCGGACAAGCCCATGTCCAGCGAGTCGATCTGGCTGCACGCCGCCCAGTAGAAACAGGAGCCCAGCACCAGCGCGGCGTAGGCGCCGGCACGCCGGCCGAACAGGCGCGCGCCGGTGAAGCCGGCCAGGCCGACGCCCAGCAGGCCGCACAAGCCGGTCCAGAGCCTGGCCTGCCACTCGCCGAGGCCGAACGCGGAGAAGGCCAGCGCCGTCATCCAGGTCTGCAGCGGAGGCTTTTCGAAATACTTGATGCCGTTCAGGCGGGTCGTGATCCAGTCGCCGGAGGCGAACATCTCGCGCGCCATCTCGGCATAGCGCCCTTCGTCCGGTGGTACCAGCGCGCGCACGCGCAGCACGTACAGCGACACGGCGACGAAGGCCAGGGCCAGCAGCCCGACCAGCCAGGATTGGCGCGACAGGGTTCGCCGGACAGGAACGACGACGGGCCGGTCGTCGACGAGCAGGGTTTCGGGCATGCTGGCTCCATCGAATAGCAACAGGCGCCATTCTGATGGAAGCAGGCTGACGGCAGGCAGCCCGGCAGATTACATTTACGTAAGGCGGCGCGCATGCGGGCGTCAACCGGCCGTGCAAAACAAAAGCGGCGGAAATCGTTCCGCCGCTTGTTTCATTTGCCTTTTCGCGGCACGCGCCTGCCGGTCGCAGGCTGCCGCGACATGGTGCTCGCCTCAGTGTTCGCAGATGATATTGCCGTCCTTGTCGATGCGGCTCTCGTACGAGCGAACCCAGGCATCGAACAGGCGGCGCAAGATCGAGCGCTTGGGAGCGGAGGCCTTGCGTGCCGGCGCTGCCACTTCTTCGGACATGACTGCAGTGTGTTGGTTCGACATGGCTTGATTTTCCACAACATATTGAGCAATCGCATATGTTAGGAAAATCCAGTCATGTTTTCCAATCATATGTTCACATGCCTGTCATCATTCGGGTGTATGGCCGGGTGCCTGTTCCACTTGTCATGGATGAATTCATATTTCGACAACGCCAGATGTGCCCGGTGCCGTTACGAAGCGCATGAGCTTATCCGGAATCGTTCTAGCCCATCGATTGACGACAGGTTTTGCATGACCGGAACGGCGAGATGCTGCGTCCCGAACAAGGCTATCCGCTGCGCCTGCTGCTGCCAGGCTACGAAGGCAATATGAACATCAAGTGGCTGCGCCGCCTGAAGGTGGGCGATGCGCCGTTCCAGACGCGCGAGAGACGTCCAAGTACACCGACCTGATGCCCGACGGGACGGCGCGCCAGTTCACCTTCGTGATGGGCGTGAAGTCCGTGATCACGACGCCCTCGGCGCGCCAGGTGCTGGACGGCCGGGGCTTTCGCGAGATCGCCGGCCTGGCCTGGAGCGGCCATGGACGCATCGTGCGCGCCGACGGCGCCGGCCTGCCCCCGGGGCGGGGCTCCGTGGCCCAGGGCCGCGCGCTCTACGCGGCGCGCTGCCAGGCCTGCCACGGCGCGAACGGAACAGAGAGCACGGCGCCGCGCCTGGCCGGCGGCCAGGACACGCTGGCGACGCGGGCGCCCGTGCTCACCGTGGGCAGCTACTGGCCATATGCGACGACCTTGTTCGACTACATCCACCGCGCCATGCCGCTGGACGGCCCGCAATCGCTGACGCCGGACGAGGTGTATGCGGTGACGGCCCATACGCTGCACCTGAACGGTATCGTCGGGGCGGACGCGGTGCTCGACGCGGCATCGCTGGCGGCCGTCAGGATGCCGAACAGGGACGGGTTCAGGCCGGTATCGAAGTAAGGCCGAATCAGAGGTAAGCGGCAGAGAAAAGTTGCGTCTTGTGTATGTTTCCGCACTGAACGCTTTATCGACCGGTCGTATGCTGCAGGCGTAAACCTGAAAGCATCACATGACGACGCTTACCTCCGCCGACACCGGCACCCAGCGCGACGACGCTCCGGCCCAGCCGGCGCGGAAACGCCGCATTCCTCCCCTGTCGCTCGCGGCATGGAAGCAGTTCCTCAACGTGGCCAAGCCCTACTGGCAGCAGGAGGCCAAGGGCAAGGCCTGGACGCTGCTATTGCTGCTGATCGTGCTGATGCTGGTCGATACCCGGCTGGCCGTGATGTTGAACAACCAGGCCGGCGAGATGACGTCGGCGCTGGCCGGCAAGGATGGCGACCGCTTCTGGGCGGCCGTGCGCGCTTGCCTGTTCACGCTGGCGTTCGCAATCCCGATCTACGCCTTCTATTACTACATGCGGGACGTGTTCGCCAACCAGTGGCGCGACTGGCTCACGCGGCGCTTCCTGGACGGCTACCTGAACGGTCGCAAATACTATGCGCTGGGCGCCGTCGGCGACCTCGACAATCCTGACCAGCGGATCGCCGAAGACATCAACACCTTCACCGGCAGGTCGATCAACTTCCTGCTGATCTTCCTCGGCTCGCTCATGCAGCTGGTGGCGTTCAGCGCCGTGCTGTGGTCGATCTCCCACTTGCTGGTCGGCGTGCTGGCCGTCTACGCGATTGCCGGCACGGTCATCGCCCTGTACGTGTTCGGCACCCCGCTGATCCGCCTGAATTTCTGGCAGCTGCGGCGCGAGGCGGACTTCCGCTTCAGCCTGATCCGCCTGCGCGAGAACGCGGAATCGATCGCCTTCTACCGCGGCGAAGCGCAGGAACGCGAACACATCGACGCCAAGTTCGGCCTCGTCATCGACAACTTCGGCAAGCTGATCAAGAAGCAGCGTTCGCTCAACTTCTTCCAGCGCACCTTCAGCCAGCTGACCCTCGTGCTGCCCGGCGTGATCCTCGCCAACGGCGTGCTGTCCGGCGAGCTGGAAGTGGGCCGCGCGATCCAGGCGACGGGCGCGTTCACGGCCGTCCTCGGCGCCGTGGGCGTCATCGTGGACAACTTCGAAAGCCTGTCCCGCTTCGTGGCCGGCATCGACCGCCTGCAGGCGCTGTCGAACCTGGTGCTGGCCGACGCCAAGGGCCAGTCCGGGCCGGCCGCGAACGACAAGCGGCCGCGCATCACGATGCGGCCGGGCGAGCACCTGGCGCTGGAATCGCTGACGCTGCATCCGCCGGAATCGGAGCGGGTGCTGATCAAGGAGCTGAGCCTCGAGGTGAAGCCGGGCGACGCCCTGCTCATCACCGGCGACAGCGGCTGCGGCAAGAGCTCCCTGCTGCGCGCCATCGCCGGCCTGTGGGGCACGGGTGCCGGCACGATCCAGCATCCGCGCGCGGACGACATCTTCTTCCTGCCGCAGCAGCCCTACCTGCAATCCGGCACGCTGCGCAGCCAGCTGATCTACCCGAGCGCGCGCTGCGAGCTGGACGACGAACAGCTGCTGGCCATCCTGGAGCAAGTCCACCTGCCGCACCTGGCCCAGCGCGTGGGCGGCCTGGACGCCGTGCGCGACTGGGAAAAGCTGCTGTCCGTCGGCGAGCAGCAGCGCCTGGCGTTCGGCCGCGTGCTGGTGCATGCGCCAGCCATCGTCATCCTCGACGAGGCTACCAGCGCCCTGGACAGCGGCAACGAAGCCTCGCTGTACGGCCGCCTGCGCGCCAGCCGCACGACGCTGGTCAGCATCGCCCACCGCCCCGCCGTGCTGCGCCACCATACGCATGTGCTGAAGCTGATGGGCGACGGGGCGTGGGAATTGGTCGACGCGAAGGTATTCCGTTTCGACGAGCCGGAGTCCGGCGAGGATGGGGCGTCCAGGCGCGCAGGCAGCGCGTCGGCGATGTCCGTGGCGGCATCGGCGTAGATGCCGCTCGATGCGCGGTCGAGCGCCGGCTCAGGCCGACGCCTTCCGGTGCTTCATCAGTTCCACGGCGATGCCGGCATGGGCCTCCGGCACGGGCCCCGGTACCGGTCCCTGCTCCGCCATGCCGGCCGCCGATTCAGCGGGCTGCCACGGCAAGCGGGAGCCGAGCGGCCTGCGGCTTGTCCGCCGCGGCGGCAAGCCGGCCCCGCCGCGCCGCCAGTTCCTGCTGCAGGGACGCGTCGCGGCCGTAGATGTCGGCGACGAAACGGGGACTGCCGTCGCTGTCCACGATGGCCGTGGCATAGAAGATCACGACCGGAATCGCGCGGGCCAGGTCCACGTGGCGGGTGGGGCCCGGCTGCAGCGCGTCCTGGATGGCGTCGGCGTTCCACTGGCGCTGGCGGCCGAGCACGAACTGCGCCAGCGCGGCCGGATGCTCGACGCGGATGCAGCCGTGCGACAGGTCGCGCCGGGTGCGCTCGAAGGCGCCGCGCGCCGGGGTCGAGTGCAGGTAGATGTCCATCGGATTGGGCATCGCGAACTTGATCGCCCCCAGCGCGTTCTTCGCCCCCGGACGCTGGCGCACGCGCGCGCGGCCAGCCTTGAGGTCGGCCGTGCTCGCATTGGGCGGCACCGTCTCCATCTCGTTCTGCGCGAGATAGCCGGGCTTGCGCGCGATCTTGGGCAGGATTTCCTTTTCCAGGATGCTGCGCGGGACGTTCCAGTACGGATTGAACTCCAGGTAGCGCATCTGGCCGACGAACAGCGGCGTCTCCGTCTTGACGGCGCTGCCCACCACCACGCGCATCTCGAGCGGCGCCTCGTCGCCGCTATTCTCCAGCGCCCACAGGCGGTAGGCCGGCAAGTCGACCATGATCAGCGGGCCGGGACCGACGTCCGGCAGCCAGCGCAGGCGCTCGAGGGTCAGTTCGAGCTGCTTGACCCGCCGCGCGGGCGGCACGTTGAGCGCGTCGACCGTGCCGCGTCCCAGCACGCCGTCGTCGTCGATCCCGTGGCGGGCCTGGAAGTGGCGCAGGCCCTCCTCCATCCGCTCGTCGTAGACGCCGTCGGCCGGCGCCGCCGCATCGGCGGGCAGGTCGCCCAGCAGCACGAGGCGCTCGAACAGTTCCTTTGCGGCCGGATAGGCGCCGCCGGGCACCACCTTCGCGGACGGTGCCGGCAGCGCCGGATACGGCTGCCCGGCCAGCTCGCGGTAGTGCGCCAGCGCCGCCTTCGCCTGGCCGTAATGCCGCAATGGCGGCTCGGCCGCCTGCACGGCGGCGCGCAGCTTGCCGGCCGCGAGCCCCGTACGCAGGCGTTCGACGGGATCGTACTGCTTCAGGCGCGCATCGGGCAGCTTCGTGTGGTATTCGGAACGCACGCGGCCGACGCGCAGGTCGGCCAGGTAATGCAGCATCGCCGACGTCAGCGCGACGTCGAAACGGGCCGTGCCGGCGGCGCCGGCGCGCAACTGGCGCTGCAGCGCGTCGGCATCGTAGTCGGCCGGATCGAGCCCCTGCACCGTGGCCTGGCGCAGCACCCATAGCGCGGCCGCGGCGGTCGACGCATTCCAGGCGGGCGCGTACTTGCGCGGCGCGTAGAAGCGCTCGAGCCAGCCGCGTTCGTCGTACGGGCCGGACGGCGCCACGCGCGCGTGCGACGCCTGGATGGCCAGGGCGCGGATGTCGGCACGACTGGATGGTGCAGGAGCGGTTTGTGCAAGGGTGGGACCGGGGACGAGCGCCACGGCTGCGCAAAGCGCGAGCGCGACGCCGAGTTGTTGGGTGAGCTTCATTGACACTTTCGGACTTCGGCAACCGGATGTTACAGGCAGCATCATACCCGTTTCGGTGCCGCGGCAAGGCGAACGGATGTGTATCGAGCGCAACACGGAGGCCGTCAATACAGCGCAATGCAGCGGGTCTGGAGCAGTGAAACAATGCCGACGGCCTCCACGGTTCGACATTCGCCACCCACCAACCCGCAAAGGAAAATCATGGTCAGGATAAGGCAGTTGGCTGTTTCCACGCTGTTGTGCATGTCATTGACGGCGTACGTGGCCCAAGCGGCTTCCGGCACCCCCTCCCTCGGCAATACCCCGCAGCTGCAGCCTGGCGACGCTCCCTGGAAAGACTGCGCCACCGAAAACCAGACCTGCAGCTTTCCCGGCACGCGATCCGTACGCTACGGCGCCGGAGACACGTACGTCGAGCGCAGCCTGACCGGACCGGTCGCGTGCAGCAATGCCGTCTTCGGCGACCCGCTGCCTGGCGTCGCCAAGTCGTGCGGCTTCAGGAACGACCCGCCCGTCCCCGAGACCTGGACGTATTGCGGCGCCGAGGCGACGGCCGACATCTGCGCGTTCTTCGGCACCCGGCTGGTACGCTACGGCGCCGACGGCAGCTACGTCTATCGAACGGCGTCCAACGCCATCCGCTGCGCCAACCCCTCGTTCGATGGCGATCCCGCCATCGGTGTCGACAAGACCTGCAGCTATGCCAGCGACGACCTGGCGACAGCGCGCAGCGCATGGACCGAATGCGCGGCGGAAGACCGGCAATGCAATGCCTCGGGTACGGGCCAGGTCCGCTACGGCGGCGCCGCCACCTTTGTCTATACAACCGTGACCGGCCCGTTCGAATGCAGCAATACGGTGTTCGGCGATCCGATTCCCAAGGTCGACAAGTCGTGCAGCTCCCTGGCCAATACCGCGCCGGCTCCCGGCGAGGCCTGGACGGTGGCCGACATCGGCACGCTCGGCGGCGGCGAGACGATGGTCGCCGATATCAACGACAGCGGCAGCATCGTCGGCTGGAGCCGGCTCGCCAATGGCAGGCGGCACGCTTTCCTTTACCGTAACGGACAGATCGGCGACCTGGGAACGCTCGCCGGCGACGATACCAGCCAAGCCGTGGCGATCAACAACCTGGGAACGGTGCTCGGCGTCAGTGCCACCGCGACCGAGGATGCTTACACGAATGCGCGCGTGTTCGTTTCCGGCAACGGCAGCATGGGCGAAGTGGCGATACCGTTCGCCGGATGGTACGTCCCCAGGGACATCAACGACAACGGCGACATGCTGATCAACTATCAGGCGGGAATCTGCGGCATCTGCGTCCTCGTCGCACGGAGCGACCATCGCATCATCGACCTGAAATCGACGATTCCTCCGGGAGTCGGCATCGACAATGCCGGCACGATCATCGCCAACAGCGGTAATTCGTTCGCCCCGATCACGCTCTACAATATCGACGACGGTACCCGCGCACAAATCAACAGTGTCTCCGGCGCCTACGGAGGCGTCGCCAACATGATCCCCCGCGGCTGGAACAATAACAGGGAGATCGTGGGTACGTACGGCGCCGTCCCTCCTCTCGCCGGCCCGCCGACCAGCTTCCTGTATCGCGGCGGCTCCGCCTACGATCTCCGCACGGCGATCCCGGGAGACATCGGCTTCGTGGGCGGCATGAACGACAACGGCGACTTGATCGGCTATATCGGCGCACGGGAAAACAGGATCTTCTTCCTGTACGAAAACGACGGCAAGGCGCTGATCACGCTGAACGATCTTCCCGCCGTGAAGAACGGGGGCTGGCAACTGGACGAGATCGTCCGGATCAACAACGCGCGCCAGATCATCGGATACGGCGTCAAGGACGGCCGGCGGCGCGCGATCCTGATCACGCCGATCTGACCATCCGCGTCCTCATGCCGCCGCCGGGAAACCGACACCGGTCACGAGCGCGGCAAGGATGACGACGAGCCATGGCGGCCAGCGCCAGAACACCAGCAGAAGATACGCTGTCGCCGCCAGCGCCAAATCCGTGGCGCCTTGGATCGCGCCCGTCCAGACGGGGTGATAAAAAGCCGCCAGCAGCAGGCCGACGACGCCGGCATTCACGCCCAGCATGGCGCGCTTGATGCCGGCATGACGGCGCAGGCCGTCCCAGAACGGCATGGCGCCGGCGACGAGGAGGAAGGCCGGCAGGAAGATGGCGACGCTGGCGATGGCGGCCCCCGTCCAGCCGGACGGCGACCCTGTCGAGATGGCGCCGAGGTAGGCCGCGAACGTAAACAGCGGGCCGGGCACGGCCTGCGCGGCGCCGTAGCCGGCGAGGAAGGCATCGTTGGACACCCATCCCGCAGGCACGACCACGGACTGCAGCAGGGGCAACACGACGTGGCCGCCGCCGAACACCAGCGCCCCCGAACGGTAGAAGCCGTCGAACAGCTTCAGCGCATACGCGCCCGTGCCTTGCGCAAGGAGCGGCAGCGCGAACAGGATCACGAAAAATCCCGCCAACAGGAGCGCGCCCGTCGAACGCTTGACCGGAACGGGCACCGCGGAATGCGGCAATGCCGCGTCGGTGCGCAAGAAGTACCAGCCGACGATGCCGCAGCCTGCGATGGCGCCGATCTGCCCGAGCGCGGACGGTACCGCGGTCACCAGCGCGGCCGACGCGACGGCCAGCGTCGCGCGCTGCCTGTCCGCCGCCAGGCTCCTGCCCATGCCCCACAATGCCTGCGCCACGACGGCCACCGCGACGACCTTGAGCCCGTGCAGCCAGCCGCCGTCGACCTGGCTGCCGAACCTGGCCACGCCCAGTGCGAACAACGCGAGCAGGATGGCCGACGGCAGCGTAAAACCGAGAAAGGCGGCGACTGCACCGGGAATGCCGGCCCGCGACAAGCCCAGTGCCATGCCGACCTGGCTGCTGGCGGGCCCCGGCAGGAACTGGCACAGCGCGACCAGGTCGGCATACGCGTGTTCGTCGAGCCAGCGCCGCCGTTCGACGAATTCCGCGCGAAAGTAAGCGAGGTGGGCGACCGGGCCGCCGAAGGAGGTCAGGCCCAGACGCAGGAAGATGAGGAGGATGGCGAGGAGGCTGGACGGCGCCTGCGCCGTCATGCTGGTCGGTCGTCGATTCACGGGATGATGCGGGCGCTGGGAGCGAAATCCGGTACGGGCGCCAATGGTACACCGGACTTGAGGGGAGGAAAGACCGCCCTTGCCTGCCCCGGTGTGGTGCTGCACCGCGGCATGGGTGCAGCACCGCACCGATCCCGTCGGGCCGCCGGCGTATGGTGGCGACACGAGCGCACGCCGCCCCCGGACAGGCGCGTCCCCACACCGACATTTTCACGGGAATCGCATGCAAAAGCACAAAGCCGCCATTTTGGGAGGACTGGTCGCCGGCGTCGTCACGACCGCCTTCATGGTCGCGGGCCGCAAGACCGGCCTGCTGACCAAGACCCTGGACCGCGACGCGGTCGACTGGATCGACCGCACGACGGGCTCGCGCGCCGTCATCGGCGACACCGGCACCAGCGTCGTCGAATTCGCCAACCACCTGGGCGCTTCGGCGGCCTTCGGCGCCGCCCTGCCGACGCTGCGCGAATGGGCGCCGAACCTGTCGCCGGTGGCGCTGGGCACGCTGTACGGCACCGCGCTGTATGCCGTCAACATCGCCGGCATCGCGCCGGTACTGGGCATCACGGAGGGCGAAGTGCAGGCCGGACCGCGCAAGGCCGGCGAACGCTGGGCCGTGCACGTGCTGCAGGCCGTGGTCACGGCGCTGGTCGCCGAGCGGCTGGAGAAGCAGCCCGATTGATGCGCTTTTCCCGCCCGGCGCCGGCCTCGCCTACGGGGATGCCGGCGCCGGCGGAACGAGCGATTCCACCAGCATGTCGAACAGCGTGCGCGCCGCCGGCGCGATGCTGTGGCCGCGGCGCGTGATCAGGCCGAGCGTGCGCTTGATCTCCGGGTTCGCCAGCGGCACGCCGACGATGCCGTCCTGCCGCCCCGGCAGCACGGACAGGCCCGGCACCGCGGCGACGCCCAGGCCCGCCTCGACGAGGGCCAGCACGCCGGACACGTGGTTCACCTCGCACAGGATCACCGGGTGCTTCTCGATGCCGGCCAGCGCCGCGTCGATCACGGTGCGGTTGCCGCTCGACTTGGCGACCGAGATGTAGCGCTCGTCCACCGTCTCCTTCCAGTTCAGCACCTTGCGCGTCGCCAGCGGATGGTCGCTGCGCATCGCCAGCACATAGCTTTCGACGTGGATCGGCTCGAACACGATCTCCGGATTCTCCGCGCCGGCGAAGTTGATGCCGAAATCGGCCTCCCCGCTCAGCACCAGGTTCAGCACGTCCTGGGCGCTCTCGTCGTGGATGCGCACCCGGATGCGCGGATAGCGCGCGGAAAAGCGTGCCAGCACCTCGGGCAGGAAATGCCAGACCGCCGACGGCACGCACGCCAGCGTGACGGTGCCGGTGCGGTGCGCGGCCAGGTCGGCGATGCCCAGCACGGCATCCTCCAGGCCGTCGAGCGCCGTGCGGACGTTGACGAGGAAGGTCTCCCCCACGTTGGTCAGCTGCACGCGCCGCGTCGTCCGTTCGAACAGCTTCACGCCCAGGCTGTCCTCCAGCTTGTCGATGCGCCGGCTGAGGGCCGACTGCGACAGGAACAGGTCGGCCGCCGCCTGGCGGAAGCTGGCCCGTTCGGCGACGGCGACGAAGGCCTGCAGGTCGAGGATGTCGTAATTGATGCGCATGGCACAAGAATAAGCCAGAAAATTGCAATTATCAAATCAGTCATTCTGGCGGATGATATCCCATATAACAACACGCAGCCTCGACAAGAAGGCCTTTCATGGAGACACCATGCGCCATCCAAGCATCTTCGCGGCACTGCTCGCTACAAGCATTCCCTGCTTCGCACAGACGAGCGTCAACCTCTACGGCATCGTCGATGTCGGCCTGCGCTCGTTGAACGGGCTGGGCGCCAACAACACCCCCCTGCCCTCGGGCACCGTGAACTCGGTCGCCAGCGGGGTCAACAACACCAGCCGCTGGGGCATCCGCGGCCAGGAAGCGCTCGGCGGCGGCTGGAACGCCGTGTTCCGCCTCGAGGGCGGCATGAACGCGGACAACGGCACCCAGGCCAAGACCGACCGCCTGTTCGACCGCCAGGCCTGGGCCGGGCTCGAGACGCCCTACGGCACGGTGGCGCTGGGCCGCCAGCCGAACCTGATCTCGGATGCGCTGATCCCCGTCGACCCGCTCGGCAAGCGCTTCGCCTCGTTCAACCCGAACATCAACGTCGCGGGCCTGAGCAACACGAAGTTCGGCACCCATGCATTCGGCACCCAGTACGGCCCCAGCGGCTATGCCGACAATTTCTACCGCCTCGACAACACGATCAAGTACACGGCCACCGTCGGCCCGTGGCAGGCACGCGCCGCCTACTCGGCCGGCGAGGTGGCGGGCGACGCCGACGCGTCCTCCGCCCAGGGCGTGGCGCTGGCCTACCAGCGGCGCGACTGGACGGTGTCCGGCGCCACCATGCGCTTCCGCAGCCGCGAAGGCTTGCCGCTCGATGCGTGGTCGCTGGGCGCGGCCGTGCGCGTGGACGCCTGGCAGTTCAAGGCCAACGCGGCCCGCAACACGGCCGACACCGGACCGGGCCAGACCGTCCACCAGCGCATCCTGTCGGCCGGCGTGAACCGCGCCATCGGTCCCGGCCTGCTGCTGACGGCCGCCTGGTACGGCGTGCGCCGCGACGCCACCGGCCACGTGGACGACGGCTTCGACCGCGAATTCCTGTTCATCGAGAAGTCGCTGGCGCCGCGCACCACCGCCTACGTCGAAGCCGACTACACGACCTGGCGCGGAGACGCCGCCGGCATGACCGGCCCCCATCCCAACGACCGCCACGGCGCCGGCCTGACGCTGGGCCTCAAGCAGGTATTCTAAGGAGACCACACCATGCGACCACACCACACCCTGCTTCGCGCCGCGGCGTTCGCGGCCATCGCTTTCGCTGCAGGCGCGGCCCACGCCGCCGACCTGCGCGTCGTCAGCTCGGGCGGCTTCGCCCAGGCCTACAAGGACTTGTCCGGTCCCTACGAAAAGACCAGCGGCGACCACCTCGTTTCCGAATGGGGCCCGTCGATGGGCGCGACCAGGAACGCGATTCCCGCGCGCCTGGCGCGCGGCGAACCGATCGACGTCGTCATCATGGTCGGCGACGCCCTCGACAAGCTGATGGCCGAGGGCAAGCTGGAGCCGGGCAGCAAGGTGGTTCTGGCGATGTCGCCGATCGCCTGCGCCGTGCGCCACGGCGCCGCCAAGCCGGACATCCACACCGTCGACGGCCTGCGCAAGGCCTTCCTGCAGGCGCAGCACGTGGCCTATTCGGACAGCGCCAGCGGCGAGTACATCAAGCGCGAGCTGATGGACAAGCTGGGCATCCGCAAGCAGATGGAAGGCAAGGCCGCCCAGATCCCGGCCACGCCGGTCGGCGAGATCGTCGCCCACGGCGACGCCGACTTCGGCTGCCAGCAGCGCAGCGAACTGCAGCCCGTGAAGGGCATCGACATCGTCGGCCTGCTGCCACGGGAAGTGCAGCTCGAGACCGAATTCTCCGCCGCCATCGTGCGCGGCAGCCGCCATCCGGACGAGGCGCGCGCGCTGCTGCGCTTCCTCGCCGCCCCGGCCAACGCGCAAGCCATCGCGGCGACCGGCCTCGAGCCGGCGGCGCCGGCCGGCGCGGCGCGCTGAACGACCCACCATTTTTCGAGAGGCCACCATGTCCATCCAATCCACAGCCAAGGCGGAACACGCCGCCCCATCCGCTCCGGCGGCGCATGCGCACGCCCAGCCGGCGCGCGCGCAATCGAAGCTGGCGACCGTCATCCGCGTGACGAGCGGTAACTTCATCGAGATGTACGACTTCTTCCTGTTCGGGTTCTACGCCAGCCATATCGCGGCCGCGTTCTTTCCGGCCACGAGCGAGTACGCGGCGCTGATGATGACCTTCGCGACCTTCGGCGCCGGCTTCTTCATGCGTCCGCTGGGCGCGATCTTCCTGGGCAGCTACATCGACCGCATCGGACGGCGCAAGGGCCTCGTGCTGACGCTCGCCATCATGGCCTCGGGCACGGCGCTGATCGCCTTCGTGCCCGGCTACGCCACCATCGGCATGCTGGCGCCGCTGCTCGTGCTCATCGGCCGCCTGCTGCAGGGCTTTTCCGCGGGCGTGGAACTGGGCGGCGTGTCCGTCTACCTGTCCGAGATGGCCACGCCCGGCAACAAGGGCTTCTACGTCAGCTGGCAGTCGGCCAGCCAGCAGCTGGCCGTGATCTGCTCGGCCGCGCTGGGCTATGGACTGAACCAGCTGATGCCGAAGGACCTCATCGCCGACTGGGGCTGGCGCATCCCGTTCTTCATCGGCTGCTCGATCATCCCGGTCGTGTTCTACATCCGCAAGTCGCTGCAGGAAACGGAAGCCTACCTCGCGCAGAAGACGCGCCCCACCTTCGGCCAGATGATGCGCACGATCGGCGCCAACTGGCTGCTGGTCACCGTCGGCACCATGCTGATCGTGCTCACCACCGTCGCGTTCTACCTGATCACCGTCTACACCCCGACCTTCGGCAAGAGCGTGCTGAAGCTGACCACCGAGGAAAGCCTGCTGGTGACGCTGTGCGTGGGCGTGTCGAACTTCTTCTGGCTGCCCGTGATGGGCGCCGTGTCGGACCGCATCGGCCGCTGGCCCGTGATGGCCACCTGCGCCGCGCTGACGGCCATCACCGCCTACCCGGCGCTCTCGTGGCTGATCGCCAACCCGAGCTTCGGCCACATGGTCATGATCGAGCTGTGGCTGTCCTTCCTGTACGGCAGCTATAACGGCGCGACCATCGTGGCGCTCACCGAGATCATCCCCGTGCAGATCCGCACCACCGGCTTCTCGCTGGCCTACAGCCTGGCGACCGCGCTGTTCGGCGGCATGACCCCGCTGCTGTCGACCTGGCTGATCGAGACCACCGGCGACAAGGCGGCGCCCGGTTACTGGATGGCGGGCGCCGGCGCGATCAGCCTGGTGGCCACGTTCCTGATCTACCGCGGCATCGTCAAGGCGCGCACCTGACGCGGCGGGCCGGGGCGGGTATCATGGCGGCGACGAATCCAGGATGACGACCATGCCGACGCCCCCTTCCTCTTCCCCCGCCGTTGCCCCCAACCCAGCCCGCAACTGGTTCGACCAGGGCGGCAGCGCCTATGCGCGCTTCCGCCCCGAGTATCCGCCGGAACTCGCGGCCTTCCTCGCGCAAGCGGCCCCGGCCCGGGGCCTGGCGGTCGATGCCGGCTGCGGCAACGGCCAGCTCACCCAGCTGCTGGCGCCCTGCTTCGCGCACGTGGTGGGCGTCGACCCCAGCGCCGACCAGATCGCGAACGCGGCGCTTGACCCCCGCATCGACTACCGCTGCGCGCCGGCGGAACACCTGCCCGTCGCGGACGGCAGCGCCGACCTGGTGACGGCGGCGCAGGCCGCGCACTGGTTCGACCTGCCCGCGTTCTACGCCGAAGTGCGACGCATCGGCCGCCCCGGCGCCGTGCTGGCGCTGGTCAGCTACGGGGTGCTGCGCATGGACGCGGCGCTCGACGCCCGCTTCCAGTCCTTCTACCGCGACGAGATCGGCCCCTACTGGCCGCCGCAGCGGCATCTCGTCGACACGGGCTACGCCACCATCGACTTTCCGTTCGCCGAGTTCGCGGCGCCGCCGATGGAGATCCGCCGCGACTGGACGCTGCCGCAGTTCCTCGGCTACCTCACGACGTGGTCGGCCGTGCGCAGCGCCCGCGAAGCGGGGCGCGAGGCGCTCTTGACCGCCTTCGCCCAGGACGTGTCGGCGGCCTGGGGCGATCCGGACGCCACGCGCACGGTGCGCTGGCCGCTGAACATGCGCATCGGGCGCCTGTAGCGGGACCCGGGTGGCGCGCCCGCCATCGATCCTGCCGCTGGCCGCCGCCATCGCGGCGGGCCTCGCGCTCGGGATCGCCGCTCCCGCGGCGGCCGTGACGACGCACGTGCTGAGCGAGGTCTTCATCCGCCTGCTCGGCTGGATCATGGCGCCGCTCGTGTTCTGCATGCTGGCCGACGGCGCCGCCGCGCTGGGCCGCCACCGCGACGCCGGCCGCACCGGCCTGTCCATGCTGCTGTACTTCGGCGCGATGTCGCTGCTGTCGATGCTGGGCGGCCTCGTGGCCGGTGTGGTGCTGGAGCCGGGCATCGGCATGGCCGCCAGCGCGGACGGCAGTGCGGCGCTGGCCCGGCACGGATCCCTCGCGCCGCATGCGCTGCCGCACTGGATGGCCTGGCTGCCGGCGCTGCAGCCGAACAACCTCGCCGTGCTGGCGCTGGCCCTGCCCTTCGGCCTGGTGGCCGGGCTACGCCCCGGCATGCGCCTGCTCGGCTGGATCGGCGCCGTGCGCGGCGGCCTGCTGGCGGCGACCCGGATCGTGTTGTGGCTGGCGCCGGCCGCGGCGTTCGGCGCCATGGCGTCGGCCGTCGGCCGCTCGGGCCTGGGCTCGCTGCTGCCGCTGCTGCGCTTCGTCGTCGCCATCAACCTGGCCAGCATCCTGTTCGTGTTCCTCGTGTACGGCGGCGTCGCGCGCCTCGTGCGCCTGCCGCTGGGGCGCTTCCTCTTCTTCCTGCGCAACGAGCTGGTCCTCGTCGCCTCCACCGGCGCCACGCTGGCGGCGCTGGCGCCGCTGAGCGAGCGGCTCGCGCGCCTGGGCTGCCCGCGCCGCCTCGTCGACGTCGTGCTGCCGTTCTCGTATTCGCTGAACCTGTCCGGGACCTATTTGTACATCGCCATGGCGCTCGTCTTCCTCGCCGAGGCGTCGGACGTCCATCTCGGCTGGCACGAACTGGCGCTGATGTTCGGCGTCGGCCTCCTGTCCAGCAAGGGCGCGGCCGGCGTCGCCGGCTCCGCGCTGGCGACGCTGGTGGCGACGGCGGCGCTGCTGCACGTCGCGTCGGCCGACACGGTCGCGCTGCTGGTCGCGATCGACCGCACGATGAAGTGCCGCCTGCTGACCAACGTCATCGGGCACAGCCTCGCCTGCGTGGTGCTGGCCGCGCGCGACGGGAGCCTGGACCGGGACGCACTGGGCAGGGAGCTGGGACGCCCCTAGCGCCTCCCGGGCGACGTCAGCCGCCCTGCTTCAGGTAGCCGTGCATCTCCAGCCAGCGCGCGAACGCGTCGAACCATCCGGTGCTGGTGGTCGTCTTCGGGTACATGCCGAAGCCGTGGCCGCCCTGCTCGTACAGGTGGAACTCGACGGGGCGGCCGGCCGCGCGCCAGCCCTCCACGAGGCCGAAGCCGCCCTTGGCGAACAGCGGATCGTCGGCCGCCAGCGCGACGAACATCGGCGGCGCATCGGCCGGCACCTTCATCGCGGACAGCGGGCCGTAGATGTTGGCGATGAACGCCGGTTTCGCGTCCTGGCCGTGCAGCGCGGTGGCCATCGTCAGCATCGCGCCGGCCGAGAAGCCGGCCATGCCGATGCGGTCCGGCGCCACGTGCCACTCGCCGGCGCGGGCGCGCACCAGGGCGAAGGCGGCGCGGGCGTCGGCGATCTGCGGCGCCAGCGTCCTGGCCGGATCGTCCTGGCCCGGCGGGCGGGCCGCGCGCGCGGCGCCGGAAAACATCTCGGCCATCGAGCGTTCGAACGCCGCCATGTCGGCCGGCGTCTGGTTCAGGCGGTACTTCAGCACGAAGGCGGCGACGCCGCGCGCGTTCAGCGCCTTGGCGACGTCCCAGCCCTCGTTGCTCATCGAGAGCGTGCGGAAGCCCCCGCCCGGCGCCACGATCACGGCGGCGCCCGTGGCCCTGGCCGGATCGGGCAGGAACGGCGTCAGCGTGGCGACGGTGACGTTGCGCGCGAACTGGCTGCCGTACTGCGTGTGCCAGCTTTCCTGCACGGTGGCGCCCGGCAACGGCCCCGTATTCAGCACGATGGCGCCCGGCTGCGCGGGCGTCGCGATGGGCGTCATCTTGTCGTTCTGCGCCAGCGCGGGGCCGGCGCACAGGACGGCGGTCACGACGGCCGCACCGAGGGCGCGGCGGATTCCTTGCATGGTCATGGTGTCTCCTTTGTCATCGAATGGTCAGCGCGGCAGAACGTCGGAACGCTTCAGCACCACCGTGGCCGCCTGCCCGGCGACGCCGGTGCCCGGCTGCCCGCTCCCCACGGTCACGCCCAGCGTGCCCGGCATCAGCTGGCGCACGCCGTCGCGCGTGACGAAGCTCAGGTCGCGCGGCGACAGGCGGAAGCTGACGGTGCGGCGCTCGCCCGCCTTCAGCGACAGGCGCTGGAAGCCGCGCAGCGCCACGCGCGGCGCGCCCTCGAAGGCCGGCGGCGTCAGGTAGAGCTGGGCGACCTCGTCGCCGTCGCGCTTGCCGGTATTCGACACCGTGGTGGTGACGAGCACGCCGTTTTCCGGCGCGCCGTCGACGGGCTCCACTTGCAGCGGCCCGTAGGCGAAGGTCGTGTAGCTGAGGCCGAAGCCGAACGGATAGACGGGCGTGCCCGTGAAGTAGCGGTAGGTGCGGCCCTTCATGCCGTAGTCGTCGAACGGCGGCAGGTCGGCCACGCTGCGGTAGAACGTCAGCGGCAGGCGGCCGCCGGCATCCGACTTGCCGCTGACGACGTCGGCCACGGCCTGCCCGCCGGACTGGCCCGGATACCACGCGGCGACGATGGCCGACGCATTGTCCTTCGCCCACGACAGGTCGATGGCGCTGCCGCCCATGACGACGACGACCAGTGGCTTGCCCGTCGCCTTGGCCTGTTCCAGCAGGCGGCGCTGGTCGCGCGGCAGGTCGAGCGAGGTCCGGTCGCCGCCCGCGAAGCCCTCGATCTTCAGGGCCAGTTCCTCGCCCTCCAGGTCCGACGTCAGCCCGACGACGGCGACGACGACGTCCGCGTCGGCGGCGGCTTTCTTCAGCTCCGCCTGCGGGTTCCTGGAGATGCGTTTCCAGAACAGGCCCGGCACGGCGGTGACGCCCGTCTCGGTCTGGTAGCGGATCGGATACGACTTCCCCTTTTCCAGGGAAACTTCCGCCAGCTGCAGCGGCTCGGCCCAGCGCGAATAGCTTTTCGCGGCGGCGGCCGGCTTGCCCGCCACCGTCATCTGCCCCTGCACGCCCGTCACGCCGATGCGGTAGGTGCCCGTCTCGGGCGCGACGAGAGAACCCGTCCAGACGACCTTGTGGTGGTCCGCCACCTCCTTCAGTTCGAGCGCGTGCGATTCCAGTCCGGGCTCGACCCGCACGGCGGCTGGCTTGGCCTCGAACGGCGTCTTGCCCGGCACCGCGGCGCCGGCCGCGCCGCCGTTGCGGTTGAAATACTCCGCGCGCAGGCCTGGCTTGCCGTCCGGCGTGCGGAATGCCGACGGCGGCACGGGGTCGCCGTCCGTGATCGAGGCGCCGAACGGCACCGCCTGGATGCGCGCGCCGGGTAGCGCCGCGCGCAGGCCGTCCAGGACCGAGACGGGCGGCGCGCTCTGCGTCGACGAATAATTCCCGCGCAGCACGCGCGTCGCGTCCGCGAGCGGCCCGGCGACGGCGATGCGGACATCGCTTCTCAACGGCAGCACGCCGTCGTTCTTCAGCAGCACCAGGCTCTCGACGGCAGCCTTCAGCGCGAGCGCGCGGTGTTCCGGCGTATCGATCGCCGTGACCGGCACGGGCTCGTGCGCGCGCGCCGGCAGGCCGGCGAGGTCGCCATTGCGCAGGCGCGCCGAGAACAGCCGCACCAGCGCGCGGTCGATGTCGGCCATGCCGATCAGGCCGCGCTGGTACGCCTCGCGGTAGCGCTGGTCCAGGCCCGGCGTGTCGCTGAGGGTCTGGGTATTGCACTCGTTGTCCGTGCCGGCCTTGAGCGCGACGGCGACGGCGGCGGCCGGGTCGGTCGCGTACTTGCTGTGGATCGAGATGTCGGTGACGGCGTCGCAGTCGGACACGACGTAGCCCTTGAAGCCCCAGGCGCCGCGCAGCGTGCGCTCCAGCAGCAGGTTGCTGCCGCACGCCGGCTGGCCGTTGATGCGGTTGTAGGCGCACATGACGGAGCCGGCCTTGCCGTCGACGATGGCGGCTCGGAACGCGGGCAGGTAGGTGTCTTCCAGGTCGTGGTCGGACACGAACACATTGGCCACGTGGCGCGTCGGCTCCGGACCGCTGTGCACGGCGAAATGCTTGGGCGTGGCGATCACCTTCGGCAGCTCCGGATCCGGGCCCTGCACGCCCTGCACGAAGGCCACGCCCAGCACCGCCGTCAGGTACGGGTCTTCGCCGTACGTCTCCTGGCCGCGGCCCCAGCGCGGATCGCGGAAGATGTTGATGTTCGGCGACCACGTGTCCAGGCCCGTGCCGATGCGGCCCAGGCGGCCCGTCTCGCGGCCCAGCGTGTGCAGCGCCTGCACCTCGGTGCCGATGGCGGACGCCACGTCGCGCAGCAGCTTCTCGTCGAACGTCGCGGCCAGGCCGATCGGCTCGGGGAAGTTCGTCGTCGGCACGGGTCCCAGCGCCCCGTGCAGCGATTCGGTCCACCAGTTGTACGCCGGGATGCCCAGGCGCGGCAGCGCCGGCGCCACGTTCAGCAGCTGGGCGATCTTCTCGTCCAGCGTCATCCGCGCCACCAGCGCGCCGGCCCGGGCATCGGCGTCGGCACGCACGTCCGCGCGCACATCCACGCGCATTTCGGCGCCATGGGCCAGCACGGGCAGCGCCAGCAGCACCGCATGGCAGAGGGCCGTGCGGCCCAGTCGTGTGAATGTCGTGCGCATGGCTCAGATCCTCGCCGAATACAGCGCATGGTGCGTCAGGATGAACAGCGTGCGCTTGTCGGCACCGCCGAACAGCAGCTGCAGCGGCCGCGCCGGCACGTCGATGCGGCCCACTTCCTTGCCATTGCCGTCGTAGACGAATACCTGGCCGTTGGCCACGTAGACGCGGCCGTCCGGGCCCAGCGCCGCGCTCTCGCCGCCGCGGTCGGCCACGCGCTTCAGGTCCGTCAGCGCGCCTCCCGCGCCAACGAGCGCGCTGTAGGTGATGTTGCGCGACGCGTTGGTGACGAGCGCGCGTTCGCCCGACTTGGCGGTGACGAAGCCGTGCGCGTCCAGCGTGTCCGACCAGCGGTGGCCCAGGTGGTCGGGCGAGCCGTGGCGCGTGACGCGGAAGGCCGGCAGCACCAGGCTGCCGTCGGGCGACACGTATTCGCGCGCCTTGGCCTGGCCGACGTCGCGCGCGAACATCTCGTCCAGCGTCGTGAACTCGTAGGTCTGCAGGTCCAGCTGGTCCTTGAACTCGCCGTTGTTCCAGAAGTTCACGGGCAGCGCCAGGCGCGCCTTCGCGTGCTGCGCCGCCGGCGTGGGCGCGATGAAGGCGGGCTGCGCCCCCGGCACGCGCGGGTCGAGCGCGTACACGGTGGCGTCCTTGCCGCTGGAGGACAGCACCAGCAGCTTGCCGCTGTCCTCGACGGCCAGGTTGACGGGGTCGAGCGGATAGTCGCTGGCGACCTTCAGGCCCTCGCCCGCCGCCCAGCTGAAGATGCGCTGGAAGTGGCGGTCGATGAAGTACAGCCGCCCGCTCGCGTCGACGGCGCCGCCGGCGATGGAATAGAAGCCGTCCTGCAGCTTGTCCACGGTGGCCATCGACGGGGTCGGCGCCGCGGTCGGCTTCGCGCCCGTGTAGTCGTACACGGAGAACATGCGCTCGCGGATCTCGAGGCCGTTGGTGACGTCGGTGATCGCGTTCTCGTACGGGTATTTCGACGCGCGCAGGTAGGCGGTGCAGCCGTTCTCGTCGCAGGTGGGGAAGCCGCTTTCGGCGTTCACGGCCACGTTGCGGAAGCGGATGCCGCTCGAATTGGCCAGGCGCACGGCGGTCGGCGCCGGCTTCATCGAGCGCGTGACGCGGTAGGCGTGCAGGTTCGCGAGCAGGATGT
Organism: Massilia sp. YIM B02763; assembly: GCF_030412015.1. GTDB lineage: Bacteria > Pseudomonadota > Gammaproteobacteria > Burkholderiales > Burkholderiaceae_D > Telluria. Next base: position 674,112 of record NZ_JASNRD010000001.1, read on the forward strand.
TCTTCGAGTTGCGGATGTCGACCGCCACCGAGTCGGCGCCGTCGCGCACCTCCTCTTCCGTCTGCGGCGCGTGGAATTCCCAGTTCTCGACGCCGTCCAGCACGATCTCGTTGCGGATGTGGTGCTCGGCCGAGAGCTCGTAGACGCGGCCCGGGGTCTTCGTGTTGGTGACGTAGAAGCCCGCCTGCGCGTGGCCGGCCGGGACCCACACGCCGGTGAACGTGCCGCCGCCCCCGTCCGTGACCCAGACGTTCGGGTACTGGCGGTCCCACCACGCGCTGGTGTCGAAGCGCGGGCCCTTCTTGTACGGGTCGGTGTCCGCGCCCATGCTCCACTGGAAACGGATGTCGTCCACCAGCGACTTCGCGCCGGCGCGCCACAGCAGGCCCACGGCGCGGTTGTTGACTTCGCCCGTATTGATGCCGATGCCCGTCACGACGGCGTCGCCGCCGCGCGCGCTCTCGATCACGGCCTTCGGCACGCCGGCGCCCTGGTACAGCGGCGAGCCGTTCGGCAGGCGCAGCTGCGTCAGGCCCGGGTGCAGGCCGATCAGCACCGTGTCGGGCTTCAGGCGGATCGTGTCGTTGACGACGTAGATCCCGAGCGGCAGGTAGACGGCGCGGCGGCTGTCGATCGCCTTCTGGATGGCGGCCGTGTCGTCGGTCACGCCGTCGCCCTTGGCGCCGAAGCTCTTCGCGCTGGCCCACTCGGCGCTGGGCGGCAGCGCGCGCAGCACGCGCCCGCCCCCCTCCTTCGCCCTGGCCGGCAGCGCCGCTGTCTTGAAATAGGTGTCGAACGCACCCGGCGCACCCGCGTTCGCGACCTTCAGCCCGTGGTTGAATTCGGCCACCTGGTAATCGCGGCCGGTGCCCGCCAGCGTCTTGCCGCTGTCGCGGAAGCGGGCAAAGGTCGGCACGTTGCGCGCGCTGGCGCGCTCGAAGCCGACCTGCGTGTAGACGTTGTTCTCGTTGCTGACGATGACGCCCGCCTTCGACACGTTCTCGAAGCGCACGTCCTGCCCCCACAGCCAGTCGCCGTAGCCGCGGTCGATCTCGATGCCGACCGGGGTGTTGCGGATCTCCGTGTTCGCCAGCGTCAGCGCCGCCTCGTGCTCGCGGATGGCGGCGTCGCGCTGGCCGTCGAAGTGGGAATCGAGCAGCGTGAACTGCCAGGCCGGCGAGGTCTTCTCGGCCAGGATGCCGTAGCGGCCGCCGTAGAAGCGCAGGTTGTAGGCGATGTTGCCCACCTGGTAGACGCCGGCCAGGCCCGAGCCCATGCGAAAGTCGATGTGCGACAGGTTCGAGTGCTGCGCCGTGTGCATGCGCACGCCGCTGGCGGCCGGGTTGCCGTCGCCGACCTCGAAGTCGACGTTCGACAGGGCCGAATAGAAGGTCGAGGAATTCGCGTCGCGCACCGGCTTGTTGGCGGGGTCGAACGGCACCGCGCCCGGCACGGGCATGGCCACGCCGCCGATATTGTAGGTGTCGGTGCCGGTGAAGATCACCATGTTCGCCAGGCCCTTCTGGAAGCCCGGCGTGTTCGGGCCCAGCACCAGCACGGGACGCGTCTTGCCGACGCCGTACAGGCGCACGGCGATCGGGATCAGGATGCTGCGGCTGATGCGGTAGCGGCCCGACGGCAGGAACACGACGCCGCCGGCGCCATTGTTCGCGGCGCGGTCGATGGCCTGCTGGATGGCGTCCGTGTCGTCGGCCTTGCCGTCGCCCTTGCCGCGCACGACGATGGCGCGCGCATCCTCGGGCATGGCCTGGTAGGCGGACACGGACGGCGGCGGCGCGCTGGCGGCGAAGGCGGCGCCGTGCAAGGTCAGGATGGCGGCGAGCGCCACGGGGAGCAGATGGGTCGATCGGTCTTTCAATGTGGTCTCCTTGTTATCTTCTTCAATATTGTCGGCCTCAGTACCGTCGCCCCGGCGCAGGCCGGGCCCAATCTGGTCGTGCAACGGGTGCGCACGAAGCATTGGGCCCCGGCCTGCGCCGGGGCGACGTGCCAGGCAACGTGCCGGTACGGCGCTTCACCCGACTAACAGCGACAGGATCAGCACGAACACGATGCCGAAGGTGCCGGCCAGCGTCTCCATCGCCGTCCACGAGCGGAAGGTGTCCTTCAGCGACAGGCCGAAGTATTCCTTGAACATCCAGAACGCCGAGTCGTTCACGTGGCTGAACATCAGGCTGCCGGCGCCGACGGCCAGCACCATCAGGTTCGGGTTCACACCCGTCGATTCGACCAGCGGCCCGACCACGCCGGCCGCCGTGAGGCCGGCGACGGTGGCGGATCCGAGGCATACGCGGATCAGCGTCGCCACGGCCCATCCCAGCAGCAGCGGCGGCACCGGCAGGCTGGCCAGCTGCGCGCCCAGTTGCGCGCTCACGCCCGCTTCCGTCAGCACCTGCTTCAGCGCGCCGGCGCCGGCGATGATCAGGAGGATCGGCGCGATCTCGCGCAGCGCCTCCTGCGCCGAGGCCATCACCTGCGCCAGCGTGCGGCCCCGCCCCAGGCCCAGCGTGTACACGGCCACCAGGTAGGACGCCAGCATCACGACGAGCGGGTTGGCGAAGAACGCCAGCGGCCGTGAGAGCGCCGGGTCCAGCAGCGTGGCCAGCGTGAAGGCGCCCAGCAGCAGCACGGGCAGCAGCGCGGTGGCGAAGCTGGCGAAGGCACCGGGCAGTTCGTGCTCGGGGATCGGTGCGCCCTGGAACACGGGTGCCGGCTGGGCGCGGATGCGCTTGAGCGTGAGCGCGAACAGTGGGCCGGCGATGCACAGCGTCGGCAGCGCGACGATCAGGCCGTACAGCAGCGTCGTGCCCAGGTCCGCCTGCACGGCCGCGACCAGCGCCGTCGGCGACGGGTGCGGCGGCAGGAAGCCGTGCGCGATCGACAGGCCGGCCAGCAGGGGCATGCCGAGCGCCACCGCCGGTCGGCCCGATTGCGCCACCAGCGAGAAGATCAGCGGGATCATCAGCACGAAGCCGACGTTGTAGTACAGCGGCAGCCCGACGACGAAGCCGGTGACCGTCATGGCGACGGGCATGCGCGCCGGGCCCAGCGTCTCGACCAGGCCGATGGCGATGCGCCGCGCGGCGCCGCTGTCGGCGATCAGCTTGCCGAACACGGCGCCCACGCAGATGACGACGACCAGCGACCCGAGCAGGTCGCCGATCCCTTTCTCGATGGCGCCGGGTATCTTCTCGGACGGCACCCCGAGCATCAGGGCGGCGGCCATGGCGGCCACCACGAACGCCAGCAGGGGCTGTACCTTCCCCCAGGCGATCATGACGGTCAGCATGACCACCACCAGCAGTACGGCACACAGGCTCCACACGCCGGTGGGCCCTCAGAACGTCATGCGCACGCCGGCGCGGTAGGTACGGCCGATGGCATCGTACACGGCCGGGTTCAGCGCCAGGCTCAGGTTCGTCTGCGGCACCAGCACCGGATCGCGGTCGGCCAGGTTGTCGACCTTGAAGTAGGCCGTGACCTGCTTCGAGACGTTGTACGTGGCCCCGAAGTCGATATACACGGCGCCCGGCATGTGGTTGTCGTAGATCGTCGGGTGCGCCGCCGTCGGCAGCGGGCAGTTGGTCCGGCACTCGATGTATTCGTTATTGAATACGCCGGCGCCGATCCAGCGCTCGCTCAGCGTCACGCCCAGCTTGCCCTGCAGCAGGCCATCCCAGGACTGCGACACCAGCGCCTTCCACTTCGGCGTCGCGCCCGTCATGTTGCCGGCGCCTTCGCTCGGCGTGGTGCCCGGCACGCCCGGATCGGAGATCGAGTGGATGGTGCGCGTGGCCAGGCCGCGCAGCGTCACGGCGCCGGGCAGGCCGAAGTCGCCCATGTTCAGCCGGTAGGCCGTCTCGAAGTCGACGCCGCGGGTGTGCAGCGAGGCGAAATTGAAGCTCTGCGCCAGCACGTAGTTCGTCCCCGCCGGCCCGTTGATCGACACGGAATTGCAGACCTCCTGGTTGCCCGCGTAGCACAGGTCGACTTCCTGCTGCGGGTTCAGGGAGCTGATCACGTTCTTGACCTTGATGTCGAAGTAGTCGACGGAGAAGTTGAAGTTGCGCGCCCAGCTCGGCTGGCTCAGGATGATGCCGAACGAGTTGTTGCGGGCGACTTCCGGCTTCAGGTTCGGATTGCCGACGTTGCGCTGCTGGATCTAGATCGACTGGCCCTGGTTGTTGTTGACGGCCTGGTTGGTGACGGTCATGGCCGCGTACAGCTCGGACAGGTTGGGCGCGCGCACGTCCTTCGAGCTCACCGCGCGCAGGCGGATGCCGTCCAGCGGCGTCTTCCACGTCGCGCCGATCTTCCAGGCGCTGGCCTTGCCGGCCGTGCTGTATTTTTCCTCGCGGTCGGCGAGGTTCAGGTTGGCCTCGCCCCAGGTATCCGACTTCAGGAACGGCACGTTGAACTCGACGTAGGCCTCGCGCACGTTGAAGCTGCCCTTGCCGTTGTGGTAGTTGCCCGCGAACCAGTTGTCGCCCGTCCGGGACAGCGTCGGGTCGGCCGGATAGCTGGCCGAGTACGGCGACTCGTAGGCCTCGCCCGCGCCGTAGGGGTCGCCATACACCGCGTATTTCTCGCGCCGGTATTCGGCGCCGAAGGCCATGGAGACGGGACCGGCCCAGCCCTTCCAGACTTCGCCGTTGATATTGACGCTGGCGACGTCCTGGCTGGAATCCGTGTGCTGCATGGGACCGTTTTCCGGCGCGATGTAGTTCCAGCCCGCCAGGTTGATGGGGACGTCGCCCAGGATGTTGATCGGCTGGCAGCCGGCGGCGCGCGCCGCGGCGCTGCGGCAGACGACCTGGCCGCTGGCCGGGTCGCGCACGGCGTCGATGGCGAAGTTGTAGCGAGGGTTGAGCGTGATGTCCTTCACGTGGATGACGGTGGTGTTCTCGCCGTGCTCGATGTAGGCGTCGTAGCGCCAGTTCCTGCCGAACAGGCCGAACTGGCCGTCGGCGCCGATCACGAAGCGGCGCTGGGTGCGGGTCGGGTGCACGTTGATGTCGGCCGGGAACTGGGCGTTGGCCGTACCGACCGGCATCGCGCCGCTCGGATAGCCCGCCAGGCAGGGCGCGACGAGCGAAGCCGGCAGGTAGGCGTTGTCGCAGCGGATCGACAGGTTGCCCTGCTTGGCGGCGCCCGGATTCGGCTGGAACACGGACTTCACCTGCGCCCAGTTACCCGTGAAATAGATCTCGTTGTCCGCGTCGAGGTCCCAGGAGATGCGGGTATAGGCCACCTGGCGCTTGAAGTTCATCGCCAGGTTGGTGCCGTTGCCGACGCTGCCCGAGCGGTCGCCGCCGACGCAGAAGTTGCCGACGCAATCGGTGCCGTACTCGAACGGGTACGGCGTGCCGCCCGGACCGAACGCCGTGCCGCGCAGCGGACCGCCCGTGATCAACCCGTATTTCGCGTACTGGATGTGCTGGGCATTGTGGATGTACTTGTAGCGCGGCGCGCCGGCCGCCTGCATCGCCGGCGTCGATTCCTGCAGCGCCGGGTTGTCGTACCACGAGCGGCCGCCCGCGTTGACCTGGCCGAAGCGCGGCGCGTCGATGCCTTCGTGCTTGGTGAACTCGCCGCTGGCCGTCACGTGCAGGCGGTCGTTCAGGAACGCCTTGCCCCACGCCGCCTGCAGCGTGCCGTTCTTGTCGTCGCTGTACTTGGTCATGCCCCCTTCGACGTTGGCCTTGAAGCCGGTGAACTTCTTGTCCGTGATGAAGTTGACGACGCCGCCGATGGCGTCCGACCCGTAGGAGGCCGAAGCGCCGCCGGTGACGACGTCGACGCGCTTGACGAGCAGTTGCGGGAACTGGCTGACGTCCGTCACGCCGGTGACGTTGGCGCCCACCACGCGCTGGCCGTCCAGCAGCGTCAGCGTGCGCAGCGTGCCGAGGCCACGCAGCGACAGCGAGGACAGGCCCTGGATGCCGCTCGAGGTGCTGAAGGTATTCGTGGTGCGCCCCGTGCTGCCCTGCAGCGCGGGCAGTTCGGTAAGGGTGTCGAACAGGTTCGGCTTGGCCGCCTTTTCGATGTCGGCCGTGGACAGCGTGGTGGTCGGCGTGGGCTGGTTGAAGCCGCGCGTGGCGATGCGCGAGCCGGACACGACGACGGTGCTGACACCGTTGGCCGCCGTCGCGGCAGCAGGTGCGGCAGGCGCGGCGGTCGGCGCGGAAGCGGGCGGCGCGGCATCGGTGGCGGCCGCCGCGTCCGGCGGGGTTTGCTGGACTTGCCGGGCTTCCTGCGATTGGGCAGGCATGGCGAGCATGCCGCAGGCGCTGGCCACGGCAAGGTGAACCAGCGTCTTCTGGAATGGCGTTTGCATCGTGTCTCCGTTCTTATAGTTGGCGTACCGGTCGGGTATGGGCACCCGTACTCGTCGTTCGATGACTTTCCATGAAGCTGAAACGATTGATGTGTGTGGCGGTCTCCTCGGTGATGGTGATGCGCTGTTAGCGCTAACTCCGTAATAAGTATTTTATGCCTGGATGTAAACACCCAGCCAATAACTTTTTTAATTGTTGCGATATCGGAACAGATATCGGTGGCGGCGGCGCGCGCGGCGCCCAACCCAGGATGCATGCGGAGGATTCCCTTCCACCGCGATCATCCTGCAATTCGTGCTCAGCTTCGGCGTGTGGATCGCGGCCGAACGCCTGGGCCTGTCCGCCGTCCTGACCATGGTGTGCTTCGCCGTGACGCTCAAGCGCACCCGCCGCCGCCCCATGGCGGCGCGCATGCGCATCGCCACCAATGCCGTCTGGTCGGCCGTCGTGTTCGCCCTGAATATCCTGGCCTTCATCTTCATCGGCCTGCAGGTCCGCCCCATCCTCGGCGGCCTGGACCGGGCCGAGCTGCATCTCTACCTGGGCGTGACGGGCGCCGTGCTGGCCACCGCCATCGGCGTGCGCCTGGCCTGGCACATGTCGTTCAACGCCGTCCTGCGCTGGCGCCACCGCCGCTGGGGATACCACCCGCCGCGTCCCCTGATGCGGCCGACCGTGGGCACCGGCCTGGTGCTCTCGTGGGCCGGCATGCGCGGCATCGTGACGCTGGCGGCGGCGCTGGCCCTGCCCGCCGCCTTTCCCCAGCGCGACCTGATCCTGTTCGCCGCGTTCGGCGTCGTGCTCGGCACGCTGGTGGTGCAGGGCCTGACGCTCAAGGCCCTGCTGCGCATGCTGCGCCTGCGCGACGACGACCCGGTCGGCCGCGAGACGGGGGCGGCGCGCGAACGCGCTTACCAGGCCGGCCTGGCCAGCCTGACGGACGTGCAATCGCCGGATGCGGACAAGGTCAGGGAAAAACTGCGCACGCTGCTGGTATCGCCCGAAGCGGACGACGACGCGGCGGAGGATGCGGCCGACGGCGCCGCGCGCCAGCGCGCGCTCTACCGCCAGGCCCTGGGCGCGGCCCGCGAAGCGATCCAGGCGATGCGCGACGAAGACGAGATCGGCGACGACGCCTTCCTGCAGATCGAACAGGACCTCGACTGGCGCGAGATGGCGATCGGCGGCGCCGCGCGGGCGGGCCGGCCTGCCCCCGCGCCGCGCCCGGAGGCGCTGGCCGGGGCAGGTCCGGGCCAGCCGGCGCCACCGTGATAAGCCTGACGAGCACTTGGGACGACGCATCACTGCAGGCTGCTTGCCGCGATGCCAGATCTGATGCAGAATCGTCTCAAATGTGATGCAGAAGCTGACATGCGTACTACCGTGACCATCGACGACGAGCTGTACGCCAAGGCACTCGACATGGCCGATCCCGACATGGACAAAGCGGACCTGTTCAGGGAGGCGATCAAGACCTCCGTGCGGGTACAAGCTGCCAAACGGCTTGCCGCACTCGGCGGGGCATCGCCCGGAATGGCGGACATTCCGCGACGCGGCGCGGACGTGGCGACGTGAACGAAGTGCTGGTCGACACATCGATCTGGGTAGATCATTTTCGCCGTACTAACGAGAATCTGGTCGATCTCTTGTCGCTGGACCTGGCCATTACCCATCCCATGGTTGTCACTGAACTGGCATGCGGAACCCCGCCGGCGCCACGCCGACGCACGCTATCCGACCTTGCGGCGCTGACGCAGTCGCGGCAGGCCAGTCTTGCGGAAGTCCGGGAACTCATCGAACGCGAACACCTGTATGGACTCGGATGCCGCTTGGTGGATCTGACGCTGCTGACATCGACAATGCTGACTACCGGCGCCCGGTTGTGGACGCTGGACGAACGCTTGCGCAAGCTGGCCGAACGGTTTCAAGTAGCGTATCTGCCCGCAAGTCATTGAGCAGGTCAGTACACCACACGCCCCGGCATCGCTTGTCTAGTTTCTGAACCGGACCGGCCGAAAGCCCGCATTCCAATTCACAAGCAGACGAGCACTAGTACCAGGCTCAGAATCAAGACAATCCAGCACCATGCTCTTACGCTAGAGGACGCATTGACGCGTGGTGGTTCGCGCGGCGCGCTGGTTTGTGCGCCCAAAGCCTCGGCCCCAGGTGACGGTCTGCTCGGGAGCCAACGACCTGTCGAATCTGGCGTGTAGGGCGGCGTCTCGCCTGGCAGAGGTTCAGGCCGGCCGATCGGCTGTTGGCACCAATCACAAATCCTGCCGGTGTATGGTCCGTCCGGATTACTGCGGCATTGCTCGCATGACATATAGAACGCTCCTCTTGACAGCTCGCGAAGACGCTATCACGAGAAGCCGCCTACAAAACAGCGAAATGCATCAGTCGATTTGACACGGCGCAAGGAGCGTCGCGATAGCGCACGCGGCGTGCCTAAGCCTCAGTGCAGGCCCACCTGCGCGCGCAAAGCCGGATCGCCGCCGCGCGGCTTGCGCTGGTCGATCAGGAACTTGACGACGAGGGCGGACGTGGAGACCACGGCGGCGGCCGCGACGACCGTGAACACGTCGCCGAACGGCAGCTGGCGGCGCGTCAGTTCGGCGACGAGGAAGGAGCCCGCGATGCCCCCGAAGCGGCCCACGCCCAGCATCCAGGCGGCCCCGGTGGCGCGGCCCCGGGTCGGGTAGTACATGGCCGCCAGCGCGGGCAGCGAGGATTGCGCGGTATTCATCAGCGTGCCCGCCAGGAACACGGTCGCCGTCAGCAGGCCGAGGTTGCCGACCACCTACCTGGTCGGCGTTCACGTGCATGGAGATTCCGCGCACGAACCGATCGGCACTCGCATGTGAGGCAGCAAGTTCGCCACCGGCGTTATGGGATATGCGATGCAGCATCTACCTTGGCCAGATGCTCGGACAACAATTCGACAAACGCGTGGATTTTTCGCGAGCCACGCCGGTTGGCCTGGTACAGGGCGTACATCGCCACATCCATCGAACCGGGATTCACGTCGTATCCGTCCAGGACCTGTACGAGCCGCCCTGCCCGCAGGTCGTCCCGCACCAGCCACTGCGCCAGCATCGCGATGCCCAGGCCGGCGATGCTGGCCTGGCGCAGCAGTTCGCCGTTATTCACCTGCACCACGCTGTTGACGGCGATGTCCTCGATCGGCATGTGTTCCGCCTTCACGTCACCCACGGCATCGTTGCGGCGCAGGCGCCAGGTCCTGCGGTTGTCGGCGAACGAGAACTGCAGGCAATCGTGTTCGAGCAGGTCGGCCGGATGACGCGGCGTGCCCCGTTCGGCCAGGTAGGCCGGGCTGGCGCACAGCAGCCGCCGGTGCGCCCCCAGGCGGCGCGCCACGAGGTTGGCCTGCGCATCGACGTTGCCGATGCGGATGGCGACGTCGATCGATTCGTCGATGAGATTGCTGGCGTTGTCGCTCAGCCGAAGATCGACGGCCAGACGCGGGTGGCGCCGTCGCAACTCGAGCAGGATCGGCGAAAAGTACATCGTCGCGAACGTCACCGGCGCGGCGACGCAGATCACGCCGCTGATGCCGGTGGCGCGATCGGAGACGGCATCGTCGGCGGCGTCGAGCTGTTCGAGGATACGCTGCGCATCCTCATAATAGGCGCGCCCCGCGGCCGTCAATGTGACGCTGCGCGTGGACCGGTTCAGCAACACCGCGCCGAGGCGCTGCTCGAGCGCGTCGACCAGCCGTGTCACCGACGACGTGGCGCTGCCGAGCTGGCGCGCAGCGGTCGAGAACCCGCCGGTGGAGGCAACGATGCAGAAAGTCTTCAGTTCGGCAAATCGATCCATGATCTCGCTTGGATTCCTGTTCTGAGCCGCATGTTACCTCACAGCAGGCCGGGCAAAAAGAACGTGCTTGCGGTCGCTGCCCGCCGCGGGAGGCACTTCAGAACCGGTGGCGGATGCCGAGCGCATAGGTCTTCGCACGGTTGGCGCCGGTGAGCCTGTCGACCTGCGCGACCGCATACACGTCGGTACGCCGCGACAAGGCATAGTCGTAGCCGAAGGCGCCCGTATCGCGCCGGGCGGGCGCGGCTCCCGCCGCATCGATGGTCGTCCTGGCCCAGGAAGCCATGATGCTGCCGGCGCCGGCAGGGACGGCGAGGCCGGCCTGTCCGGTGCGCGCTTCCAGGTCGGGAGCGTCGCTGTCGGCAAGGTCGTACGATCCGAACAATTTGATGCGGCCCAGGTCGTAGCTGCCGCCGATGAAATACGTCGTTTGCTCCGACGTGCCGACCGCCGCCAGGCCGGGACCGACGCGCACGCGCTGCGCGGTCGCGTACAGCGCGGCGGGGCCGGCGACCCAGCTCAGCGTCGCATTCAGGTTGTGCGCCGACGTGCCGAACGCGGTTTCGCCCAGTCCCACCAGGACGGCCAGCCTGGCGCCCGCCATGGCCGGGGTCGTGTACGACACGACGTTGTCCCAGCTCGTATCGCCGGATACGGCGCGTCCTTGTTGGGGCGACCATATCTGGGCCAGCAAGGGCGCCAGCCGGATCGAGCCGCCGAACGGATTGGACTGCGCCGTCGCGACGAACAGGGAATTCAGGATCCGCCCCATCTTCAGCTCGCCCAACGGACCTTGCAGCCCGACGAAGGCATTGCGCGCGAACATCGCGTCGGTCGGCGTCCGGCCGCTCGCGCCCGTGTCGAGCTGCAGATAGCCTTCGATCGTGTAGATCGCCCGCGTGCCGCCGCCCAGCGGCTCGCTGCCGCTCCATCCCCAGAACGAGGTCTGCATGCCGCCGTTGTTGACCATGGTCGACGCCCGGTCGCCCCCGCTCGTCTCGGAGCGTCCGCCCCATAAGTCGAGCACGCCGTACAACTGCGGCGCCGTCTGCGCGCATGCGCTGCCCCCGATGACCAGCGTCGCCGCCATGACGGCAAAAGCACGAGCTGCCTTCATTTCTTCCCCTTGTTCGTGATCGATATTTCGATTATCGTTCGATCACTTAGCCTTGTACACTGCCGATGCCGTAAAACGCTGAATACTTGGCTTTTGTTGCTTCAAAACAAAATTCAAGCGGCGCATCAGAACAAGTTTAATGATCGAACTATCATTTAAAAGGAGGCGATGATAACGGACAGAAGACAATTCCTTGGACACGGCGTCCTGGCGGTCGGCGGTATCGTGCTCACCGGTTGTTGCGCGGCGGGCGTGGCGGGCCCCGTCCCGGCCGCGCCGTCCGCTGCGCCGGCCCCCGTCCGACGCCGCACCGCCAGGACCATCGACGTGCATGCGCATTGCGTGATTCCCGAGGCGCTGGCGCTGGCGGGCTTGGATGTCTTCGCGCTGTATCCGAAGACCATGAAAGGCGGGCAGGAAAACGTGATCGTGATCGCGGAGCGGCTGGCTGCGATGGATGCCCAGGGCGTCGACATGGAAGTGCTGAGCATTAATCCGTTCTGGTACACGCAGGAGCGCGCCACGTCGGCCAAGATCGTGCGCCTGCAGAACGAGAAACTGGCGGAATTGTGCGCGGCGCAGCCGGACCGCTTCGCCGCCTTCGCCTCGCTGTCGCTGCAGCATCCAGACTTGGCGGTGCGCGAACTCGACGACGCCGTACGCCGCCTCGGCTTGCGCGGCGCGGCGATCGGCGGCAGCGTGGACGGCATCATGTTCGCCGACCCGCGCTTCGATCCCATCTGGGCGCGTGCGCAGGAGCTGGGCGCCACGCTGTTCGTGCACCCGACCGGCATCCCCGAGATGGGACGGCGCTTCGCCGGCAACGGCTGGATGGCGAACGTGATCGGCTATCCGCTCGAGACGGCGACCGCGCTGCAGCACTTCATTTTCGAGGGCGTCCTCGACCGCTTCCCGGCGCTGAAGATCTGCGCCGCGCACGGCGGCGGCTACCTCCCCGCGTCCGCGGCGCGCATGGACCACGGGTGCTTCGTCAATCCCGGCGCCTGCGCGCATGGGCCCGCATTGAAGAGAAAACCCAGCGACTACGTGAGCCAGCTGTTCTTCGACAGCCTGGTCTTCACGCCGGAGGCGCTGCAGCACCTGGTGCGCCAGGTCGGCGTGTCGCAGGTCGTGCTGGGGTCCGACCACCCTTTCCCGTGGTCCGGCCGGCCGGCCGACCATGTGCTCGGCACGCCGGGCTTGTCCGACGCGGACAAGGAAGCCATCCTCGGCGGGAATGCCCGCCGGATGCTTGGATTGGCCTGAGCGTTCAGGCCTTGCGGATGCGCTTCAGTACGGAGGGAGCGCTGTCCAGGAATGCCTCGACCTTTTGCGCGATCAGGCGGTCGAGGTCCTTGGGCACGGGCATCCCGTAGATCCACTTGCGCACGCCCACGTAGAAGATGGCGGCGTGCATGCCCCAGATGAATTCGATCTCGTCCTCGTACTGCTGCGGGGTCGGGTCGGCCACCTTGAACTGGCGCCTCATCTCGGCCAGCACGACGTCGAACACCCGTTCGCGCAGGCGCGCGAGGTAGCGGTTGTTGATGCCTTCGCGCGTCAGCCCGGCGAAGATGAAGATGCGGATCCAGTCGCTCTTGAGGATCACGCGGCCGTACTGCTGGTAGAACTCGAGCAGGCGTTCGTGCAGGGGACGGGCCTGGTCCCTGAGGATGTCTTCCCACTCCGGATTCCAGCGCGACAGGTAGACCTCGTGGAACACGCGGTCGGCGAGCGCATCCTTGTTCGGGAAATAGCGGTACAGGAGCGGCTGGGAGACGCCGATCTCCTTCGCCAGATCGCGGGTGCTGGCGGAAAACCCGTACGTGGCGAAATACTTGATGGCCTTTTGGACGATCAACTGCTCGCGCTCCTCGGGAGCGAGGCGGCGCGTCGCCACGCGCACCGCCGAGGCGCCCTCCTCCGCCTTCGCCGCCTTCGCCGCCTTCGCCGCCTTCGCCGCTTTCGCCGTACCGGTCTTGTTTACGATAATCGAACTCATGATGGCCTTTTGCTGTATGCGCCGAGTATAGTGATCCGATTATCGTTTGACAAATCAGCCCGCCGCGGCGCGTTCGCCGTCCGTCTCGAAACGCGGAGGCACCGCGGTCTCGCGCATGACGGCGGCTGGGGTGCGGTACAGTTCGGCCATGCGCACCTCATGCGCCGTCGCCAGCTGCGCCTGCATGTAGGCGCCCAGGTGGCGCGCATGGGCGACGATGCGCTTGCCGTAGGCGACCCGTTCGCGCGAATACCCGGCCAACGCATCCGCGACCGGGCAGCGCTCCAGCCAGTCCAGCAGCGACAAGGCATCGCGCGCGGCCTTGGTCACGCCCATCCCGCAATGGGGGCGCGCCACGAACGCCGCGTCGCCCAGCAGCGCGACCCGCCCGAACGCCAGGTTCGGCGACTCCAGGTCGTAGATCGGCTGGAAGAACGGCTGCGCGGTGCGCTCGACCACCTCCGCGAACTGCGGCGCCAGGGTGTCGCGCGCCACCGCACGGATTTCGCGCAGGACCGCATCCGTGATCAGCGGCGGCGGAATGCCCTTCTCGTAGACGCGGCCGGCGGCGTCGGTCGACAGGCGCGTCACCTCGGCCGCGTCCGCCGGGCGGTACCAGACGAAATTGTAGCGCCGCGCTCCCGCTTCCATCGCATTGCCGGCCCCCGCGACCGGATAGCCCAGCATCTGTTCGCGTTGCGGCAGGCAGAAGCCGAAGTGGCCGAACAGCCGGGCGTGCGTCTCCGGACTGAGCGCGCTTTCATCGACGAGGCCGCGCCAGGCAACGTAGCCGGCATAGGCCGGCTGTACCTCCGGCGCCAGCAGCGCGCGCACCGTCGAACGAATGCCGTCCGCCGCCAGCAGCAGGTCGGCGGTGGCGCCGCTGCCGTCCGCGAACCGAGCGCTGACGCCGCGCTCGTCCTGCGCCAGGCCGACCAGGTGCTTGCCGTTGTGGTAGCAGGCGTCCGGCAGGGCCGCGCGCAGCAGCGCGTACAGCCGTCCCCAGGCGGTAAGGACTTGCGGATGCGCGTGCTCGCCGATCACGCTGCCGTCGCGCGCCAGTGTCAGGCGCGCATCGACGCGTACGCCGAGGTCGCGGTCGTCGATCCCGATCAGCGCCAGTATGTCAAACAGTTCCGGATGGGTGACGACGCCGGCGCCGCGTTCGGCCAGTTCCTCGCTCACCCTCTCGTATACATCCACTTTCCAGCCCGCGCGGTGCAACAGGTTGGCCGCGAACAGGCCGCCCAGCGAGCCGCCGATGATGGCCACGTGTCCCTTCGACATGGCGTTCTCCTTCATGCCAACCCGAGGCTGCGCGCCTCGTCGTTGGGATAGTTCATTTCGATCGTCACCCCGCTGGGGTCGGTGAGGAACAGCTGGAACAGGCCGAGCGAGGGCACGGTGCGCTCCGTGAACGCGAGGCCGGCCGCGGCCAGCCGCGCACGCATCGCCTCCAGCCCGGTGGCGAGGAAGGCGATGTGGTCGACGGCGCCGGTACCGTTCAACGCGGCCTCGTCCTTGTCGCCGAGATAATCCTTCAGGCCTTGCGCATCGTGCGGGTCGATCCCGATGATGTGCACGACGCCGAAATCGGCCTCGTCGTCACCCGCGTACAGCCAGATGCCCGGAAACTTGAATGGCGGGCGGAAGCCCTCCTTCAGTCCCAGGATCTCGGTATAGAAGCGCCGCGACGCTTCCAGGTCACCGGTGCGGATCGAATAATGGCCCAGTTTTCGTATTCCCATGATCTCCTCCATCGTGTCAGGTACGAATGAATATAGGTGATCGATCGATCAATAGCAAGCGCGATCGCCACAAATCTCGCTTGACATTCCAACCGTGTCGTTCGATTATTTATCGAACGCTCATTAAAAAGGAAGCCCCGGCAGCCGCCGGCAGGTTTCGACAACGGAGACGACATGATCAAGTTTGCCCTGCTTGCCGGCGCAGCCTGCCTGGCCTGCGCGACGATTCCATCCCGCGCGGCCGGCGCGCCGCCCACCCCGATCCGCATTGGCCTGCCGGTGCCGCTTACCGGCCCCTACGGCGCGGAAGCCCAGGACCAGGTCCGCAACGCGACACTCGCGATCCAGGAATTCAACGACGCCGGCGGACTGGCCGGCCGCAAGGCCGAGCTCCTGGTAAGGGACGACCGGCTCAACCCGGCGGAAGCGGCGACGCGCGCGCTCGAGCTGATCGACAAGGACCATGCCGACTTCATCGTCGGCAGCCTGTCGGCGGCCACCCAGCTGGCCGTCAACAACGTGATCCGGCAGCGCCGCGTGCCGTACATCTCGATCAGCCAGTCGGATGCGATCAACGAGGCGGCCGACTTCTCGCGCTACACGTTCCACGAATCGCTGAATCCGCACATGACGACGCAGGCCGTCGGACACTACGCATTCAGGAAGGGCATGCGCATCGCCTTCCTCACGGCCGACTATGCCTACGGCCAGGAAATGACGCGCGGTTTCACGCGGGTGGCCAAGGAAGTCGGCGCGCAGGTCGTGGGCGAAATCCGCCATCCGCTTGGAGCCACCGATTATTCGCCGTTCCTGCCGCGCCTGATGGCGATGCACCCCGATGTCCTCGTCTTCAACAACTTCGGCCGCGACAACCAGATTTCGATCAAGCAGGCGGCCGAATTCGGCATGAAGAGCAATATGAAATTCGTGACGCCGGTGCTGACCTACACGTCCCGCGTCGCAGCCGGCGCGCGCGTCTATGACGGCGTCATCGGCGGCAGCTCGTATTACTGGGGAATCGAGGCGACCACGCCGGCAGCGCGGGCACTCAACGACCGCTACCGCAAGGCCTACGGCGGCGCCGTTCCCTCCGACTACGGCACGATGGCCTATTCCGCCGTCAAGTCGCTGCTGCTGGCGGTCAAGGCGGCGGGCAGCAGCGATGCGGAAAAAGTCGTCGACGCGCTGGTCGCGCTGCGCTACGACACCTACAAAGGCATCCAGTCCTACCGTGCCTGCGACCACCAGTCGGTCCAGTCGGTACTGGTGCTGCAGTCGAAGGCGGCGCCTTCCGGCTCGCCCGACCTGTTCTCCGTGCTGCATGTCGCGCCCGCATCCACCTGGGCGCTGCGCAGCTGCGCCGAACTGGGCCACAAGCCGGCACCCTGAACGCAACCGGACCGGCCGGCCATGGCCCGTCCGGCCTTCCACCTTTACCGCAGGAGGCATCATGGATGGCATTACTCCCCAGCTGGTCGGACTCCAGCTGTTTACCGGACTCGCGCTGGGCGCGGTCTACGTACTGCTCGCGGTCGGCCTGTCGCTGATCTTCGGCATGCTCACCGTCGTGAACTTCGCGCACGGCGCCTTCTTCATGGTCGGCGCCTATGCCGGCTACGCCTTGTACCGGGTAATGCCGAACTTCTGGCTGTGCCTCGTGCTGGCCCCCCTCGTCGTCGGCGCCTTCGGCATGCTGGTCGAACGCACGCTCGTGCGGCCCCTGTACGGGCGCGGCATCGACTACCCCCTGCTGCTGACCTTCGGTCTTGCCTACGTGATGATCGAAGCCGTGCGCATCGGGTTCGGAAAACAGGGAATGCCGGTCGACGGCCCGGAACTGCTGGAGGGTTCGGCCAACATCCTGGTCGGCCAGTTTCCGCTGTACCGGCTGTTCGTCATCGGCGCCACGGCGCTGGTGCTGACCGGCCTGTGGCTGTTCATCGAAAAGACCTCGTTCGGACTGATCGTGCGGGCCGGCGCGCGCGACCCGCAGATCGTCAGGATCCTCGGCATCGACGTGGCCCGCGTCTGGCTGATCGTGTTCGGCCTCGGCACCGGCGTCGCCGGACTGGCGGGCTTCCTGGCCGCGCCGATCCAGGGGATCAGTCCCGAGATGGGCGGCTCGGTCCTGACCGTTGCCTTCGTGGTGACCGTCGTCGGCGGCATGGGCTCGCTGGTCGGCGCCGTCGTGGCCGGCATCCTGATCGGTATCGTGGAAAGCCTGGCCGTGCTGTTCGTGCCGGAGGCGGCCAAGGTGTCGATGTTCGTCATCATGGCCGTGGTTTTGCTGGTGCGTCCGCAAGGCCTGTTCGGCCGTCCCGGCCTGGCGCATTGAGAGGAATGCCATGAACGTGCATACCGATATCCTGCAACGCGTCGGCACGACGCGCCCTTTTTTCGATCGCATCCGCGCCCACCGTGTACTTGCCAGCGTGCTGGTGCTGCTGGCCCTGCCCTGGCTGGTCCCGAACGGATCGGTCGCCGTCAACATCCTGATCTACGGCCTGTTCGGCGTCGGCTTCAACCTCGTGTTCGGCTACATGGGGATGCTGTCGTTCGGCCATGCGGCATTGTTCGGCATCGGCGCCTACTGCGCCGGGATCCTGATCGCCCAGGCAGCCTTGCCGTGGTGGATCGCGCTGCCGGCGGCGGTGCTGGCCGCCGCCATCCTGGCGCTGGCGATGGGGCTGCTGGCGATCCGCACGCGCGGCATCTATTTCGCCATGGTGACGCTGGCGCTGTCGCAATGCGTGTATTTCCTCGTCTACCAGTTTCCCCGCTCCGGCGGGGAGAACGGCCTGCGCGGCGTCAACGTCGCGCAGGTCCGCCTGGCCGGCCTGCGCATCGACCTGCTCGACCCCACCGCCAAATACCTGGCCTTCCTGGCCGTGGTCGCCGCGGCGCTGCTGGCCTTGTCGCGGGTGCTCGAGTCGCCATTCGGCGGCGCCGTCGAAGCGATCCGGGAAAACGAGGCCCGCGCCCGCGCCTGCGGCTTCAACGTCGAGCATACCAAGCTGCTGGCCTTCGTGCTGTCCGGCGCCGTGTGCGGACTGGCGGGCGCGCTCGACGCGATCCACCTGTCCAGCGTCGCGATCGAAAGCCTGCATTACGAAACGTCCGGCCTCGTCGTCATGATCTGCCTGCTGGGCGGCATGGGGACGTTCTTCGGGCCGTTCGTCGGGGCCGCGCTGTTCCTGCTGATCCAGGACACGTTCTCGCTATGGACCGAGCACTGGCAGCTGTACGTTGGCGCCGTATTCATGTTCTTCGTGCTGTTCTTCCCCAAGGGAGTATGGGGCACGATCCTGGAGAAGACCCATGGCCGCTGACATCATCCTGCGCACCGAGCGCCTGACGCGCCGCTTCGGCAAGTTCACCGCCTTGAACGAGATATCGGTCGCGTTCGAGCGCGGCAAGCTGACGTCCATCATCGGGCCCAATGGCGCCGGCAAGAGCACCTTCTTCAACGTCCTGTCGGGCAGCTTCGCGCCCTCGTCGGGCCGCGTGGTGTTCGACGGCGTCGACGTGTCGGGCCTGCGCCAGCACCGCTTCGCCGGCCTCGGGGTGGCCAAGTCGTTCCAGACCACGAACGTGTTCCCGGCCTTCAGCACGCTCGACAACGTGCGCATCGCGCTGCAGGCCGGCGTGGCGCGCATGAACTTCTGGCGCCGCCGCGACACGCTCGACCTGGCGCCGCGCGCGCACGCGCTGTTGCAGGCGGTCGGCATCGGCCAGCATGCCGCCCGCCCTGCCCGCGAGCTGGCGCACGGCCAGCAGCGCGCGTTGGAGATCGCCATCGCCCTGGCGGCCGACCCGAAGCTGCTGCTGATGGACGAGCCGACCGCCGGCATGAGTCCGGAGGAAACCGTCAAGATGATGGACCTGATCCAGCGCCTGGCGGCACAGCGCACCGTCGTGCTGGTCGAGCACAAGATGAAGATGGTGATGGGGATCAGCGACCACATCGTCGTCCTGCACCACGGGGAGCTGCTGGCCACTGGCACGCCCGCCGACATCCGCGCCAACGACGACGTCAGGCGCGTCTACCTTGGCAAACATTGAGGACGTCATGCTCGAGATCGACAAATTGAATGCCTGGTACGGCAACAGCCACATCCTGCAGGATGTCTCCCTCCACGTCGCCCGCGGCGAAGTCGTCGCGCTGCTCGGCCGCAACGGCGCCGGCAAGACCACGCTGCTCAAGAGCGTCATGGGCCTGCTGAAGAAGACCCGCGGCACGGTCGCGTTCGAGGCGCACGACCTGCTGTCCCTGCCGGCCCACGCGCGTTCCGGCCTGGGCCTGGCCTACGTGCCGGAGGAGCGGCGCATCGTGCCCGGCTTGACCGTGCTGGAGAACCTGCGCCTGGGGATCGTCGCGTCCGGGAAGATGAAACAGGAACGCGACATCGTCGAACGCATCGCCGCCACCTTCCCGCGCCTGAAGGAAAGGCTGCGACAGGAAGCCGTGACCATGTCCGGCGGCGAACAGCAGATGCTGGCGATCGCCCGCGCGCTCGCCTCCGATCCCGCCATGATCCTCCTCGACGAGCCGTCGGAAGGGATCATGCCGGTGCTGGTCGACGAGATGTTCGCGCTGTTCGCGCAGCTCAAGCGCGACGGCAAGACGATCCTGCTGGTGGAGCAGAGCGTGGAGACGGCGCTGGGCATCTCCGACCGCGCCTACATCCTCGACCAAGGCGCCATCGTCCATAGCGGCCGCGCCGACGCCATGCTGGCGGACGCGGACATCCAGGCGCGTTATTGCGCCGTCTGACCCGGCTCATCTTTGCTCCAGGCGCAATAGTGTTGTCGGCTGCGGCCCGCTTATCGGCGGCGCGGCCGGCAGTTACAGTGAACGCCTCTTCCACTGGAGTCTCTCATGAACAACCTTCTCGCTCCCTTACACCTCGGCCCCCTGGTCCTGCCGAACCGCATCGCAATGGCGCCGGTGACGCGCGCGCGTTCCGGCCACGACGGCGTCCCTACCAGCGCCAACGCGGCCTATTACGCGCAACGCGCGTCCGCGGGCCTGATCGTCAGCGAAGCCACCAACGTGTCGCGCAACTCGGCCGCGTTCGAACTGGCTCCGGGCATCTACAACCAGGCGCAGGTGCTGGGTTGGACCCGCGTGGCCGAATCCGTGCATGCAAAAGGCGGCAACCTGTTCATCCAGCTGTGGCATAGCGGCCGCGCCAGCTCGTATGCGCTGCTGGACGGCCGCGAGCCGCTGGCGCCGTCCGCCGTCAACGACGACCTGCACCTGCTGCAGGCGTACGGTGCGCTGGAGAACGGTTTCTACACGCGCATCGCGGCATCGCCCGCGCGTGAAATGAACATCAACGAGATCCATTTCGCCATCGAAGAATTCCGCGCGGCCGCGCGCAACGCCATCCGCGCCGGTGCCGACGGCGTCGAGATCCACGCGGGCAACGGCTACCTGCCGCAGCAATTCCTGTCCCCGCATACGAACCGCCGCACCGACCTGTTCGGCGGCAGCCTGCTGAACCGCGTGCGCTTCCTCGACCTGCTGCTGCGCGCGGTGCTGGAAGAGGTCCCGGCCGACCGGGTCGGGGTGCGCATCTCCCCGTTCGCCGCCTACAACAACGCCATCGACCCGGCGACCGAGGAAACCTACACCTACGTGGCGCGCCTCCTGAGCGCGGCGGGCATCGCCTACATCCATGCCGCCGACACCAATGCCTGGGGCGGCGCGCCCGACATGGAACGCATCCTCGCGATCCTGCGGCCCAACTTCCGGGGCGCCATCATCGCCAACGGCGGCCTCGATCCGGACAGCGCCAATGCCCTGGTGGCGTCCGGCATGGCCGACATGGTGTCGTTCGGCCGCCGCTTCATCGCGAATCCCGACCTGGTGGAACGCATCCGCCAGGGTGGCCCGTACAACGAGCCGGACCCGTTCACGTTCTACGGCGGCGGCGCGCGCGGCTACCTGGACTACGACGAACTGGCGTCCGCCGCCTGACTGTGGCGAGGATGCGAATTCGCGCATCCGCCTCTTGTTAGTAATCGATCGATCATTTATTCTTGCTTTTTGTTGGCGTGAATCACTATTTTCTTTATTGATGCATGTCATATATTCTATCAAACGATCAATAAGGGACCCACAATGGGACGCTTCACGTTTCGACAAAAACTGTGGCTGCCGCTGGTCGCCAGCCTGGCCTGCCTGTGCGCGGTATCGGTCTTCCAGGTATTGGAGGCACGCGACCTGCGCTTCAGCGAGCGTCGCGCCGACCTGGCGGACGTGAGCAAGGTCGCCCTGTCGGCCGTCCAGGGCTTTGCCGCCGACGCGGCCGCGGGCCGGCTCACCGACGCGCAAGCGCAGGCGCAGGCCAAGGCCGTGCTGAAGAACCTGCGCTACGGCGAGGACGGCTACGTGGCGCTGATGGACCTGCAGGGGCACGCCATCCAGAATCCCGGCAACCCCGCCAACGACGGCAAGGACATGAGCGGGTTCCGCAACCCCGACGGCGTGTACGTGTTCCGCGAGATCGCCGCCCTGGCCTCCTCGCCGGCCGGCGAAGGCTTCCTGTCCTACCTGTGGCAACGCCCCGGCCATTCCGGCACCTCGGCCAAGCTGGCGCGCATCGTCAGCTACAAGCCGTGGGGCTGGGTGCTGGTGACCGGCGTCTACGTCGACGACATCAATGCCGCGTTCTACGATTCGCTGGGCACCGCCGCGCTGGTGGCCGGCGCCGTCTGCGTGCTGCTCGCGGCCATCGTCGTCGGCATCAACCGCAGCCTGCACCGCACCCTCGGCGGCAGTCCCGAATATGCCGTCGAGGTGGCGATGAAGATCGCGTCCAAGGACCTCGGCATGACCGTGTCCACCGACGCGGCCGACCGTTCCAGCCTGCTGTATGCGATGAAGACCATGCAGGAGAACCTGGCCGGCATGATCGGCGCGATCCGGACCAGCGCCGAGGCCATCGCGGCCGCATCGTCGCAGATCGCCTCCGGCAACATCGACCTGTCCAACCGCACCGAGTCGCAGGCCAGCTCGCTGGAAGAGACCGCCGCCTCGATGGAACAGCTGACCGAGGCCGTCGCCAACAACGCCGAGCATGCCCGGCACGCCAACACCCTGGCCGCTTCCGCTTCCGGCATCGCACAGCGCGGCGGCGCCGCCGTGGCGCAAGTGGTGGACACCATGGCGGCCATCAACGGCAGCGCCGGCCGGATCGAAGCGATCATCGGCGTCATCGAGGGCATCGCCTTCCAGACCAACATCCTGGCGCTGAACGCCGCCGTCGAAGCCGCGCGCGCCGGCGACCAGGGCCGCGGCTTCGCGGTGGTCGCGTCCGAGGTGCGCAACCTGGCGCAACGCAGCGCGGCGGCGGCGAAGGAAATCAAGGTGCTGATCGACGACAGCGTGCGCAACATCGGCACGGGCAGCGAGATGGTCGAGCGCGCGGGCATCACGATGGGCGAGGTTGTCGACAGCGTGGCGCGCATGACGACCATGATGGCCGCGATTACCGAGGCGTCGGCCGAACAGCGCACCGGCATTGGCCACGTCAACATCGCCATCACGGAGATGGACGCGGTGACGCAGCAGAACGCCGCCCTGGTCGAGGAAGCCGCCGCCGCCGCGGGCAGCCTGCACGACCAGGCGACGGCCATGACGGCGCTCGTCGGCAGCTTCCGCCTCGGGCGGCGCGATGGCGCCGCGGGCAGCCCGGCGCAGCAGGCCGCACGGACGGCCAGGAACACCCCGGCGCTGACGGCGCTTGCCTGACGCCGCCGTACACGCTCGACGTATTTTTACTCGCATAGGAACAAGATGAAGATTCGCCCCCTTGCCGGCGCAGCCGCCGCTGCGCTGGTCCTCGCGCTGGGCGGGCTGTATGCCCTGGCGCATCGTGCGCCCATCGCACCGCTCGCCGACGTCTCCGCGAGCGCGACGATGCCTGCGCCGGCCCGCCTCGCGGCCGGTGCGCGCATCGTCGCGCTCGGCGACTGCATGGTCTGCCATACCGCGAAGGACGGCGCGGCCTACGCCGGCGGGCTCGGCCTCAAGACCCCGTTCGGCACCATCTACAGCACCAATATCACGCCGGACCCGGACACCGGCATTGGCCGCTGGTCCGCCGAAGCGTTCCGGCGCGCGCTGCGCGAAGGCGTGGCGCGCGACGGCCACCTGCTCTATCCCGCCTTCCCGTACATCCATTACACCCGCATGTCGGACGAGGACATCGATCTGGCCTACGGCTACCTGATGTCGCGAGCGCCGGTCCATACGGCGCAGCCGCCCAACGAACTCGTGTTCCCGCTCAACTTCCGCCCGCTGCTGGCGTTCTGGAACCTGCTGTACCTGCGCCCCGGCCCCGACCCCGCCGACGTCCCGTCCGCGCAAGCCGCGCCGGTGGCACGCGGACGCTACCTGGTCGATACGCTCGGCCATTGCGCGTCCTGCCACAGCGGCTTGAACGTCATGGGTGGCGAACGGCGTCCGGCGTTCCAGGGCGGGAGCATCGACGGCTGGGATGCGCCCGCGCTGACGACGCTGGCGCAGGGCGCCGCGCCGTGGCGCCACGACGAACTAATCGACTACCTGCGCGGCGGACTATCGCGCGCGCACGGCGCCGCCAAGGGTCCGATGCGCCCGGTGGCCGAGCGCCTGGCCGCCGTCCCGCGCGAGGACGTCGAGGCCATCGTGGCCTACCTGATGTCGATCCAGGCGCCCTCTGCAGCCGGCCCGGCGGCGGCACCGGTCCGCGACGTCGCCGCCATCGCGCCCGATCCGCAGGCCGCACACCTGTTCGCCGCCGCCTGCGCCGGCTGCCACGCCGCACCCGCACCGATGATGCGCATCGACGGCCGTGCCGGCCTGGCGCGCAGCAGCGCCGTCCTGGGCGACCGGCCGGACAATTTCGTGCAGACGGTGCTGCACGGCATACCGTGGGCGCCGCAGTCCGCCGTCTACATGCCGCCGTTCGCGTCCACGCTGACCGACGAGCAGGTCGCCCAGCTGGCCGCCTACGTCCGTACCGGCCTCGCCGCCGAACCCGCCTGGCGCGATGTCGCCGCAACCAGCGCCAAGCTGCGCAAGGAGTCCCAACCATGACGACCAAGGTCACCATCAACGGCAAGACGCACGCGCTGCGCGCCGATCCCGCCACGCCGCTGCTGTACGTGCTGCGCAACGAACTGCACCTGAACGGCGCCAAATACGGCTGCGGCATGGGCCAGTGCGGCGCCTGCACCGTCATCCTCGACGGCGAACCCGCGTTTTCCTGCCTGACGCCGTTGGCCGCCCTCGAAGGCCGCGGCGTGCGCACCGTCGAGGGCCTGGGCACCGCGGACCGGCCCGGCAAGCTCCAAGCCGCGTTCATCCGCCACCAGGCGGCCCAGTGCGGCTACTGCATCGCGGGCATGATCACGCGCGCCCAGGCGCTGCTGGACCGGCATCCGCACCCCACCGAACAGCAGATTCGCGCGCACATGGAACCCAATCTTTGCCGTTGCGGGACCCACCACCGCATCCTTGCCGCCATCCAGGACGTCGCTGGAGGCGCGGCATGAGCGCCCCGGATCCGCAGCGCCGCGCGCTGCTCAGGCGCGGCGCCCTGGTCCTGAGCTTCTCCCTGCTGCCCGCCGCCGCCCGCGCCGAGTTCAACGCGATGGGCGTGCCCGGGGTCGCCAATCCGCGCCTGGCCGGCAGCCTGAAACGCACGCCGCTGCTCGATGCGTGGATCCGCGTGGACCGCGACGGCAAGGTGACCGTCTGCAGCGGCAAGGTCGAACTCGGCACGGGCGTGCGGACCGCACTGATCCAGATCGCGCTCGAACAGCTCGAGCTCGATCCGGCCGACATCCGCTACATCGGCGGCGACACGGCGCTGACGCCCAACGAAGGCTTCACGGCGGGCAGCCATACGATCGCCGACAGCGGCGCGGCGCTGCTGCACGCGTCGGCCCAGGTCGCGGCCCTGCTGCGCCAGGGCGCCGCCGCCCAATGGCGTGAACAGGCCGAGCGCGTGACCCTGCGGCGCGGCCGCCTCGTCGCCCCGGACGGGCGCACGATGCACTACGGCCAGGCGCTGGCCGGCCTGGATGGCGCCGGCCTGCACCGCCAGGCCACCGAGCATTCGCCCTTGCGCGACCCCGCCGCCTATCGGCTGATCGGCAAGCCCGTGCCGCGGGTCGACATCCCGGCCAAGGTGACCGGAGGCGCCGCCTACGTGCAGGACATGCGCCTGCCCGGCATGCTGCACGCACGCGTCGTGCGTCCGCCGCGCCCCGGCGCGCGCCTCGTCCAGGCCGACCTGGCCGCGGTGCGCCGCATGGCCGGCGTGCGCCAGGTGGTCCGCGACGGCAGCTATCTCGCGGTCCTGGCGGACGACGAATGGCCGGCCGTGAGCGCCATGAACGCCCTGGCCGCGGGCGCCCGCTGGGAGGGCGGCCATGCCTTGCCGCACCCGGGCGCCATCCATGCCACGCTGCAGTCCCTGCCGTCCCAGGATATCGTCGTCCTCGACCGGGGCCGTGGCCCCGATGCCCCCAACGCCGCCCGCTCCGAAGTCACCGCCCGCTACACCAAGCAGTATGTGCTGCACGGTTCGATCGGTCCGTCGTGCGCGGTTGGCCTGCTGCGGGACGGCGTGCTGACCGTCTGGACGCATACGCAAGGCGTGTATCCGCTGCGCGCCGCGCTCGCCGAACTGGTCGGCATGCCGCTGGAGCACGTACGCTGCATCCATACCGAGGGTTCCGGCTGCTATGGGCAGAACGGCGCCGACGACGTCGCCGCCGATGCGGCGCTGCTGGCACGCGCCGTGCCGGGGACGCCGGTGCGGGTACAGCTGATGCGCGACCAGGAAAACCTGTGGGAACCGTATGCGCCGGCCATGGTATCGACGGTCAGCGCGGGACTCGGCGCGGACGGGCGCATCGAGCGCTGGCACTACGAACTGTGGAGCGGCTCGCACAACGAACGTCCCGGCAACGCCGGCAAGCTGGTGCCGGCGCAGCTGCTGGCCAAGCCGTTCCAACCGAGCCCTTCCCTGCCGATGCCGCAGCCGGAAGGCGGTGGCGACCGCAATGCGCTTCCGCTCTACGATATCCCGAACGCCCGCGTCGTCAACCATTTCCTGCCGGTGACGCCGCTGCGCACCTCGGCCATGCGTTCGCTCGGCGCCCACCTGAACGTCACCGCAATCGAAAGCACGATGGACCAGCTGGCGTCGGTCGCCGGCGCCGATCCGGTACGCTTCCGTCTCGACCACCTGCGCAGCCAGCCGCGTGCCCAGGCCGTGGTGGCACGCGCGGCCGCCATGTTCGGCTGGAAGGCGGGCGTGCGGCTGCCGCGCGGCCGCGGCCAGGGCTTCGGGTTCGCGCAGTACAAGAACCTCATGGCCCATGTCGCCATCGCGGTGGAACTGGCGTTCGAGCCGGACCTGAACCGCGTGCGTATCCTGCGCGTGGCCTGCGCCGCCGACTGCGGCCAGGTCGTCAATCCGGACGGCGCGCGCAACCAGCTGGAAGGCGCGATCATCCAGTCGGCCAGCTGGACCCTGCAGGAGCAGTTGCGCTACGGTCCCGGCGGCATCGCCAGCTTCGACTGGAGCAGCTATCCGATCCTGCGCTTTTCCGGCGTGCCGGAGCGGATCGAGGTAGCGCTGCTCGACCAGCCCGGCGCGCCCTTCCTCGGCGTCGCGGAAGCGGCGCAGGGCCCGATGGCGGCGGCCCTGGCCAACGCCCTGGCGCAGGTGACGGGACAGCGCCGCCACGACCTGCCGCTGCTGCAGCAGGATGCTTGAACGCGTGGATGCCGGCGCCTGCCGGATCCGCGTCGCGATCGCGGACGACCACCCGCTGATGCGGGTCGGCGTCGCGCACTGCCTGGCCGCGCAAGGCGGCTTCGACATCGTCGCCGTCTCGGACGGCGGCGCCGGCGCCGTCGCTTGCTTCGACGCGCACCGGCCCGACGTATCCATACTGGCGCCCCGGGTAGCGGGCGCCGACGGCTTCGGCGAACTCCATGCCATACGGCGCGTCCAGGCCGATGCCCGCGTCGTGGTGCTGGCCGACAGCGGCGGCACGGTGCGCATGCGCGTCGCCCATGGCGCCGGTGCCGCCGCCTACCTGCTGAAGACCGCCGACGGCCCGAAGCTGGCCGCCGCGATTCGCGACGTCCATGCGGGCGTCGATCCGTTGGGGGATGCCCTGCGCGACGCAACCCCGACCGGCGATCCGCGCACCTTGTCGATGCGCGAACTCGACGTGCTGCGCGAAGTCGCCCGCGGCCGGTCGAATCGCGCCATCGGCGACCTGCTCTGCATCGGCGAGACCACCGTCAAGTCCCACCTCGGCGCCGTGCTCGACAAGCTTGGCGCAAGCAACCGCGCACATGCCGTGGCACTGGGCATCAGTCACGGGATGATTTCACCCGCCGCGGCGGAATCCACCTGATCCGGAGCTGCCGCGCGGCATTTAATGTTCCGCGAGCGCGACGGCTTGCGGATGCCAGCGGCGCAGCGCCTCGACCGGACCGGGTGCCGCGAACAGGAAGCCCTGGAAACTGGTGCATCCGCGCTCGATCAGCGCGGCGCGCTGCTGTTCGTTCTCCACGCCTTCGGCCACGACGTCGAGCTGCAGCTGGCGCGCAAGCGTGACGATGGTCTGCACGATCGTTGCCGCGTTCGGCGTCACGAGCATGTCGCGCACGAA
The DNA here is from genome assembly GCF_030412015.1 of Massilia sp. YIM B02763. Lineage (GTDB taxonomy): Bacteria > Pseudomonadota > Gammaproteobacteria > Burkholderiales > Burkholderiaceae_D > Telluria. The sequence continues at coordinate 701,871 of NZ_JASNRD010000001.1, forward strand.
CGAGCGGTCGATCTTGAGCTGGGTGAGCGGCAGGCGCGCCAGGTAGCTCAGCGACGAATATCCTGTTCCGAAATCGTCCAGCGCCAGGCCGATGCCCTGGGCCTTCAACCGGCGCATCTTCGCGGCGATGTCGTCGACGTCCGCGAGCAGCATGCTTTCGGTCAGCTCCAGTTTCAGCAGGCGCGGATCGGCGCCCGCGGCGGACAGGACCGCCAGCACCCGCTCCACGAAGTCGGGCCGGCGCGCCTGGCGCGCGCTGATGTTGACGGCCACCGTCAACGTGCGCGTTGCCGCGTCGCTTTGCCAGGCCGCCAGCTGGCGGCACGCCGCCTCCAGAACCCAGTCGCCGATCTCGACGATCAGGTCGGATTTCTCGGCCTGGCAGATGAATTCGGCGGGTCCGACGATGCCCTTGCCCGGCCGCTGCCAGCGTACCAGCGCTTCCGCGCCGACCATCCCGCCATCCTGGTCGAACACGGGCTGGTAGTACAGGACGAACTGGCGCGCGGCAAGGGCATGGCGCAGGCCGGCCTCGAGGACGACGCCCTGGTCGGCCGCGACCTGCATGGCGGGGTCGAACAGGCGCGCCGCGTTGCGGCCCGCTGCCTTGGCTTCGTACATGGCCATGTCGGCCTGCTTGATCAAGTCGTCGACCGAATGCGTGCCGGCACCGAACATGGCGATGCCCACGCTCGGCGTGCTGCGGATGTCGTGTCCGCCGATCGTGTGCGGCAGTCCCAGCGCATGCAGGATCTTGTCCGCGACCCGCTGCGCATGCCGCGCCGCTTCTCCGGCGGAGCTCCCCAGTCCCTCGAGCAGCACGACGAATTCGTCGCCGCCCAGGCGCGCCACGGTGTCGGTATCGCGCGTTGCGTCCTGCAGGCGCATGGCCACCCGCTTGAGCAGACTGTCGCCCGCTTGATGGCCAAGCGTATCGTTCAAGCTCTTGAAGTTGTCGAGGTCGAGGAACAGCACGGCGCCGAAGGTCCGGGCGCGATCGCTCTTGGCCAGGGCCTGCGCGATCCGGTCCAATAGCAGGCGGCGGTTGGGCAGGCCGGTGAGGCCGTCATAGAACGCGAGCCGCACGATCTCGGCTTCCGCCTGCTTGCGTGCGCCGATATCCATATGCGTGCCCGCCAGCCGGCTGGCGGCGCCGGCGCCGTCGCGCGCGACGACCTTGCCGCGGCTGAGCAGCCAGATCCAGTGGCCGCCGTGGTGCCGCATGCGGTATTCCACGTCGTAGACGCCCCCCTGGCAAGCGGCCCTGCGACGCGCCCGCTCGACGCCGGGCCGGTCTTCCGGATGAACCTGGTCGAGCCAGCGGCCATCCATCGGCGCCTGGTCGGAAGCGGTGTAGCCGAGCATGGCAAGGCCGTGCACGTCGAGTTGCACCCGGTCGGTCTGCAGGCACAGTTCCCACACGCCCAGCTTGGCCCCATCCAGGGCGAGCTCGATCCGTTCGGCTCCCGCGATCCGTTCGGCTTCCTGCTGCTGGCTGATGGCGCGGAGCCAGCGACGGCGCCGCTGGCGCAGGTATAGCGCGATGCTTCCTGCCGATACCAGTACGATCCAGGCCGCGCCGCACATCCACAAGGAACGCCGCCATGGTGCGCGTACGGCGGCCATGCTGCGGCTGACGCTGACGACCAGCGTCCGGTCGAGCCGGAGCCCGCCGGCGTCGACGGTGCGCTGGGCCACCAGCCGCAGCTCGCCTCCCTTGCCGAGCGGACCCTGCATGACCGTGCTGGATGCGCCGCTGCGCAGATGACGGACATAGAACGCCGTGTGCCCGGGCGCATCGTATACGGGCAATTGGCGGTCGTACGGCACGAACAGCAGCCGCGTGCCGTCGTCGCTGGTGACCGCGCTCGTCATGTCGGAAGCATACAAGGCCGAGCGCATGGCAACGTCGAAGTACTGCGGGTCGAGGATGGCGACCAGCACCTGGCCGCGCCCAGCGCCATGGGCAGCCAGCGGCAAGGCGGCACGCACCTCGATGCCCGGATGGCCAGGCTCGATCGACGCCGACAGGTACATGATGTCGGGCGAGACGGCGCGATGAAGGTCCGCGAGAAAGCCGCGGCTCGCCTGCGCGGGTTCGCCGGGCTCCGCATCGGCGAACACGACCTGCCCGCCACGCTCCACCAGCATCAGGACGCGTACGCCGGGCATCGCGCCGCGCAGTGCATGCATCGCCGCATGCTGGCAGGCGGTCGCGCAGCCGTCGTCGCGCTGCAGGATGGTGGCGCGCACGTCGCCGAGCACGCTGCGTACGGCGCCCAGCTGGCGCACCAGATTGTGGCCGATGACGTTCGTCTGCCCGGTCATGCGCTGCTCTTCCTCGCGCATCGCGTCCTTGCGCTGCGACCAGATCAGGCCTGCGCACAGCAGCCCGACGGCTGCAACGAGGACCGTCCAGCCCAGCCATTCTCCGACGTCCTGTCGACCGATCCTGGATTCGTCGTTTGTTTCGCGCCTCATCAATACCTCTCGTCATTGCGCGTCAGACGGCCCGTGGGGCCAGCGTGACGCAAGGATCCGCCGTCGTATCGATCGGCGCAGTGGAAACAACGGGTGCAGCGAACAGCGGTGTGGCAAGCAAGATGCAGCGCTCAACGCGCGGATGACTACGTCTCACTATAGGCCTTAATTATCGATCGATAATCTTTTTCGCTTGGGGAACAGCTTTGCGCTGAGTGCAATGAATTCACGCGATCAACAGGACTACAATTTGCCCATCGAATCGCTACCGGCCGCAAGAATGATTCGACAGTGGCCGCGAGCGTGGATCCGATTTGCACGGAACACCCCATTCATCGAGGAACACCATATGCACACCCCTGCCACACACGCCCCGGACATTTCGCCGGGCATGGTCCGCCTGCTTGCCGTCTCGGCCGGCCTGATCGTCGCCAACCTCTACTATGCCCAGACGCTGGTCGGCCCGATCAGCGCCGCCACCGGCCTGTCCACGCAAGCGGCCGGCCTGATCGTCACGCTGACCCAGATCGGGTATGCACTCGGTCTGCTGTTCATCGTGCCGCTCGGCGACCTGCTGGAAAACCGCAAGCTCGTCTTCACGGCCCTTCTCGCCACCGCCGCGGCCCTGGCCGCCGCGGCCGTCAGTACCAACGCCTGGCTGTTCCTGGCCGCGTCGCTGGGGATCGGCCTGGGTTCGGTGGCTGCGCAAATCCTGGTGCCGTTCGCGGCCCACCTCTCGCGCGAGGAAACGCGCGGCCAGGCCGTGGGCAAGGTCGTCAGCGGCCTGCTGCTGGGGATCATGCTGGCCCGCCCCGCCGCCAGCCTGATCGCCGACCACGCCAGTTGGCACGCCGTGTTCGGCGCCGCAGCCGTGGCCGTCCTGGTGCTGGCATTCGTCCTGCGCAGCAAACTGCCGCAGCGCGTGCCGACGCACAAGCTGTCGTACGGCCAGCTGATCGGCTCCCTGTGGCATCTGCTGGCGACGACGCCCGTGCTGCGCCGCCGCGCCGCCTACCATGCCGGCCTGTTCGGCTGCTTCAGCCTGTTCTGGACCGTCGCGCCGATGGCCCTCGAAGGCCCGCAATTCCACCTGTCGCAGACGGGCGTCGCCATCTTCGCCCTGGTCGGCATGGCCGGCGCCGTCGCTTCGCCGGTGGCGGGACGCCTGGCCGACGCCGGCCATACGCTGCCGGCGACCGCCGCAAGCCTCATCCTCGGCATCGTCGGATTCGCGCTGCCGCTGTACCAGCCGGATTCGCGCCCGCTCGCCATCGGCGTGCTCGCCGTCGCCTCGATCATCCTGGACATGGCCGTCGCCGCGAACCTGGTGCTGGGCCAGCGCGCCATCTTCAGCCTGGGCGCGGAAGTGCGCAGCCGCCTGAACGGCATCTACTTCGCGCTGTTCTTCGCCGGCGGCGCACTGGGCTCGGCAGCGGGCGCCTGGGTCTATGCCCACTACGGCTGGACCGCCGCGCTGTTCACCGGCATGGCCTTCCCCGCCGCGGCCCTGCTGGTCTGGCTGGGCGAACTGTTCGGCCGTCCGCAAACGGCAGGCAAGGCGGCTTGAGCCGGCACGACGGCGCGGGCAGCCGCCACGCGCCGCTTCTTCCTCGGGAGCACAGCATGAACGACAACCTGGCGCCGCGCGCCCTGATCATCGGCGGTTCCCTCGGTGGACTGCTGGCCGCCACGACGCTGCGGGCCATCGGCTGGCGCGTCGACGTGTTCGAACGCTCCCCGCATGCGCTGGACAGCCGTGGCGGCGGCCTGGTGCTGCAACCCGACGTGCTGCACGCGTTCCACTTCGCCGGCCTGCGGCTTCCGGACACGCTTGGCGTGGAATCGGGCGACCGCATCTTCCTGGACCCCATGGGCAACGTCGTGCAACGCGGCTGGCAGCCGCAGACGCAGACCTCGTGGAACATGCTGTACGGCGTCATGCGCGACGCCGTGCCGGACGAATGTGTCCATGCCGGCGAAACGCTGGTACGGATGGAACAGGCGGGAGGCCAGGTGCGCGCCCACTTCGCCAGCGGCCGCGTCGAAACCGGCGACCTCCTCGTCGGCGCCGACGGTGCCCGTTCGACGGTGCGGGCCCAACTGCTGCCCGACTTCCATCCTTCCTACGCCGGCTACGTGGCGTGGCGCGGCCTGGTGCCCGAGGAAGCGCTCGATCCGCGCGACCGCGCGCTGCTGGACGGCGTCTTCGCGTTCCAGCATGGCGCCGGCCATATGCTGCTGGAATACAGCGTGCCCGGCCAGGATGGCGACACCGCGCCTGGCCGGCGGCGCTGGAACTGGGTCTGGTTCCGCAAGGTCGACGAGGGCCGGCTGCCCGCCTTGCTGACGGACCGCGACGGCAAGCCGCATGCATTCTCCCTGCCGCCAGGCGCGCTGCCGGACGCCCCGGCGGCGCTGTTGCGCGCCGATGCCGACGCCATGCTGGCGCCGCCGTTCCGCGCCCTCGTCCACCGCACGGCCGAGCCGTTCATCCAGGCGATCCTCGACCTCGCGGTCCCGCGCATGGCGTTCGGCCGCATCGTGCTGCTGGGCGACGCCGCGTTCGTGCCGCGCCCGCACACCGCCGGCGGGGCCGCCAAGGCCGCCGCCAACGCACTCGCGCTGGCGCAGTCCCTCCAGCGTATCGACCTGCCGATCGAACAGCGGCTGCGTACATGGGAAGTGCTGCAATTACGCGGCGGCCGCACCATGACGGATTGGGGGCGGCGCATGGGCAACCAGATCATGGGCATGGACGGCCAGGAAGATTCCTGACGCTATCGATCCATGCAGAGGTGCGCGGCTCCCCGCAGCAACGGATGCATCTCACGTCTCATGCCGACATGCCGCCATCGATGACCAGTTCGGCGCCACTGACGTACCTGCTTTCGTCCGAGGCAAGGAACAAGGCCGCCGCCGCCACTTCGTCGGGATTGCCCAGGCGCCTGGCCGGTATCCGCGCGCTCAGCGCCTGCCTGACCTCGTCGCTGGCCTGGTCGAACATCGGCGTATCGGTGGGTCCGGGACTCAGCGTGTTGACCCGGATGCCGCGCGGCGCCAGCTCGGCGTTCCATGTGCGTGCATATGCGCGTACCGCGGCCTTGCTGGCGGAATAGCTGCCGTAGCCGGGATTGGCCATGCCGCCCGCGATCGAGCCGATCAGGACGATGGCGCCGCCCTCGCCCATGTGCCGGACCGCGTGCTGCACCGTGAACACCATCGCGCGCACGTTCAGGCCGAAGGCGCGGTCGACATGCTCCTCCGTGGTCTCTTCCAGGCTCGCGTGCTCGGCCACGCCCGAGGAGTTCACGAGGATGTCGAGGCGGCTTGCCCTGGCTCGAATGGTCTCGAACAGGCGGGTGCGGTCGCTGGCGTCGGTGAGGTCGCCGGCGATCGCCTCGACCCGGCCGCCGATATGCGCAACCGCCTCGGCCAGCTGCGCTTCGCGCCGGCCGGTGATGAACACATGGGCGCCTTCCTGCGCGAAGCGACGTGCGACCGCGAGCCCGATACCGCTGCCGCCGCCAGTCACCAGGGCGGTCTTTCCTTCAAGTTTCAACATGGCTGCTCCAGAATAAAGGATGGACGCCAGATGATACATTTTGTATATTTGGTGTCAATTACGCACCAGATCTAGATTAGATATACGAAAGGAAACCACATGGCGACCGATATCGCAGCCCTGCTCGCGGAGATCAACAGCACGCGCCCCATCCTGGAACAGGTGGCGAACAAATGGTCGGTCTTGATCCTGACCGTGCTGTGCACGGAACCCTCTCGCTTCAACGCCATCAAGCGCAGGCTCGATCCGATCACGCACAAGGCGCTGACTGAGGCGTTGCGCCGGCTCGAGCGCAACGGCCTCGTCAGCCGCCGCGTGATCGCCTCGTCGCCCGTGGCGGTCGAGTATGCGATCACGCCGCTGGGGCGGACCTTGCAGGATCCGTTCGTGGCGCTGGTGGGCTGGGCCAGGCAGCATGGCGGGGCCATGGAACGGGCGCAGGGAGATTATGATGATCGGCGGGTTGATGATGGGTTAGTATGAACGCGGCGGTGCCGGCGTTCCCGAACGTCGATGCCGCCTGACGCGCTGTCCCTGTCCATTACAATCAACATGATCGCTATCCGAGCTTCTTATCCAGGCGAGGGCAAACGTGCCGTCGACATCTGGCGCCGTGCGGTGGACGCTACTCATCACTTTCTCGCCCCCGAGGATCGTCAAGCGATCGATGAGATGGTGCGCGACTTTCTGCCCGACGTTCCACTCTGGTTCGCTGTGGATGCCAATGATTACCCATTGGCGTTCATGTTCATCGACAACGGGCATATGGAAGCCTTGTTCGTTGACCCCGCTTATCGCGCCATGGGCGTTGGCGCCGCACTCGTACGTCACGGCCTTGCGCTGCACTCGCACATGACAACCGACGTCAACGAGCAAAACGCGCAAGCACTGGGCTTCTACGAAAAGATGGGCTTCAAGCGCACAGATCGTTCTCCGCTTGACGGGCAAGGTCGGCCTTACCCCATTATCCACCTCGAGTACGCTGGCGCCTGGGGGGAGTAGCCCCTCCGGCCGCTTTCAGTCATTCGATGGATGCCGCCTTCGACGGACTCCCCAACGAAGCTTATTCCAAAACCGAGAACGAAACGCTGTCTCCCATGGACAGTGTGGTTTCCAGATGTGGGTTACCACCCGTTCTGGCGACGACATCGTCGAGACAGTAGCTTGCCAACCGTACGCATAGCTGATCCGGTCGAAACCGGTCCCACAATATGCCAAAGGTAAAACATGTGTTCAGCTCGTCGCTCCTTGCGCATGCTTGTTGGGCTCGTGACGTTTCGACCTGAACCTTAAATCCTTCGTGCAATCGCGGGCGAGCACGTATCTCCGCCGCCATGTCAGCGCTGACCGAGAAGTCGGACCTGGTCGATGCTTCTGCTTCAGGGTAAAGCTCGGCAATCGTTTTACCTGGGGTAGCGATGCCGCATGTTTCGTTCAAGCGCACGCTTAACAGTTCGCCCGGCAGCAAACCACGTTCGGCAATCCAGATCAGATGTCCGCAACCGCCCTCGGAATAGTTCCCGCCCATTGCGCTCAACATCGCCTTTTGTTCGCGATCGAGTCCGCCGAATACGGACACATCCACAACATCCATTCCCGCAAGGCTGATCGTGGCGATGCCAACGCCGTTCACCTCGATTGATATGCTGGACACCCTCACCTCGTTCGGAAGAGTACTTCTTCGATGGCTATATTCGCCGGCCATCGCGCAACGGCGATCCTGGCTGATACCACATATCCACCAAGCGTACAAAGGTGTTACGTGAATAACAAGCTGAATACAAAGGGAAGCGAGTCGCTGCAGGCGCAGATCAGCGCTTGGCGCACCGATCTGCAGATATGGTGGAGGCGAGTACGGCGAGACGATGCAACGCAGCCATGGAGGTTTTGTTAGGCCTCTTAAGCGACCGAAACGGTCATCGGAACTGGCGCTGGCCTCGAACCCGATCTCAGGTCCCGCATCCCCGCAGCAAAGCATGTCGCGAAAGCGACATTGCTTCAACCACGCGGCCATGGCACCGCATCAAATCGAAGCCCGGCGGCCCGAGTCCGGTGGAATATCGACTCGGGGCACGCACTTCTGTCACCTGCTCACTGCTTCGTATTGCTCACAAACGCAATCCGCTTCCCATCCGGCGACCAGCTCGGCACGTTGAAACTGCCCTGTCCCCCGTACAGGTAGGCGATTACCCTCGGCTCGCCACCTTCGACCGGCATCTCGCGCAGGTAGACATGGCGGTAGAACGGGTGGTCGTAGGGGTCGACATCGTCCATGAAGGTGATGAACACGATCTTCTTCCCGTCCGGCGACACGTGCGGGAACCAGTTGTTGTACCGGTCGAAGGTCAGCTGGACGGGGTTCTTGCCATCCGCGGACATGCGCCATAGCTGCATCAGCCCGGTGCGATTCGAATTGAAATAGATGCTCTTGCCGTCCGGGCTGTATTCGGCGCCGTCGTCCAGTGCCTGCGTCTTCGTGAGCTGGGTTTCCTTTTTCGTCGCGATGTCGATCGTGTACAGGTTCAGCACCTTCGGCTGGTTCGCGCGCATGGCCGGGTCGCGTTGGCCGGTGAAGATCATGCGGGTGTCGTCGGGCGTGAAGCCGTGCAGGTAGGAGTGGCCCTGGTCGGTATCGGTGATCAGCGTCGCCCCGTCACTGCCTTCGATCGGCACCGTGTAGATCGTCGAATAATTGCTGCCGTCCGGGCGCTTCACGTGGCTGGACAGGCCGAGCAGCCTGCCGCTCCAGGACAGCACGTGGTCGTTGTTGTTGTTGGTGGCGCTGCCGGTCTTGATGGCGGACGTCTTGCCGCTCGCGATATCGAAGCGGTGCATGAGTCCCTTCGCATTGTAGATGAGGGCACGGCCGTCGCGCGTCCAGTTCGGCGCCTGCAGCGAATCCGGCGAGCGGAGCACGATGCGGCGATTGTGCGTGTCCATGTCCATGATCTCGATATCGCTGCCGAGATAGTCGCGGTATGGCACGAGGCCCTTCCAGGCCGGCACGACGATGCGCACGTTCGAAGCGGTGACGGTCTCGTAGGCGTCGGGATTGTGCGCGGTGACGGCCAGGCCCACGTAGACCTTGTCGCCGAACTTCAGGTGCGACACGCTGGTCACCTGGAACGGTTCGCCGAAACGCGCAGCACTCATGATGAAAACGTCGCCGCGGCGCTCCAGCTGGATGACGTCCGGCGCGACGATGCCCATGCGGTATTCCTCCGTGTCGGCGCCGTCCTTTTCCCGGAACTGCAGCGACGTGAGGCCGTCGCCGTGGACGGCCGCCACCACGTGCGCCGCGCTATTCGACAGGTTGGCGCGCACGTCCCAGCCGATCTTGCGGTGCGGGTCTGCGCCCTTGCCCTCGAACGCGACGCGCGCGGTCACGATGAAGTCGCCCTGCATCTGGTTGTACGCGTAATGCATTTGGTCGTCGGCGAACCAGGTGTTCTTGCCGGACGCGCTGATGCGGTATTGCTGGAGCTTGTCGTCGTAGCTGACGGCGCCGGTGCGCTTGACGGCGCCGATGTCCTGGTGGGCGGCGAACTGGCCGATGGATTCGGCCGAGGCCAATCCGGCGACCAGCAGTGCGCCGGTCGCGACGAGCGCGGAAAGGGGTGTTGGCATTGCGTCTCCGTGGTGATGTTCAGTTGTTATGAAAAGCCAGAAAATCGTCCGGCATGTCGCGTCCGGGGTCAAGAGGCATTCGTAGAAGGAATTCGGCAATGTGAATGCCGCTTGCCGATTTCATTACAAACTCATCCGATTTCCTGACATGTTGGCGCGTCGCCCGGCGCTAGAATGTCCCCAGCCTGCCACGACGATAACGCGAGGAGACACATGAGCAGCGAGACCAGGACCTATTCCCGCAGACGATTCCTCGGACAGGCGGGCGGCGCCCTGCTGGCGTCCGCCCTGCCTTATGCCACGCTCGCGCAACATCGCTCCGCGAACGACCGGATCCAGGTCGCCGCAATCGGCATGGGCATCATGGGTTTCAATAATTGCGGCACGACGGTCAAGGTGCCCGGCGTGAAACTGGTCGCGGCCTGCGACCTCTACACGGGGCGCCTGAAACGCGCGAAGGAAGTCTACGGCAACGACCTGGTGACGACCCCGCACTTCGAAGACATCCTCGACGACAAATCGATCGATGCCGTCATCATTTCGACGACCGACCATTGGCACGACAAAATCGCCATCGCAGCCATGAAGAAGGGCAAGGCCGTGTATTGCGAGAAGCCGATGGTGCACCGGCTGGAAGAAGGCTTGCCGATGGTCGCGGCCCAACAACAGACGGGCGCCGTCTGCCAGGTCGGCAGCCAGCGCGTCAGCTCGGCCACCTATCTGAAAGCGAAGGAATTGTACGAGGCGGGTGCCATCGGCCAGCTGGTGATGGCGGAAGCATTCTGGGACCGCCAATCGGCAAACGGCGCCTGGCAATACTCGATTCCGCGCGACGCGTCACCGCAGACGATCGATTGGAATCGCTTCCTCGGCGACGCGCCGCGCCGCGCATTCGACGCCGAGCGCTTTTTCCACTGGCGGAACTACCAGGATTACGGCACCGGCATCGCCGGTGACCTCTTCGTGCACCTGTTCTCGGGCCTGCACCTGATTACCGGCTCGCTCGGCCCGACGCGCATCTACACGTCCGGCGGCACGCGCTACTGGAAGGATGAACGCGACGTGCCCGACGTGATGGCCGGCGTTTACGACTATCCGGCGACCGATAAATCCGGCCCGTTCAACCTGCAGGTGCGCGTGAATTTCATCGATGGCGGCGGTGGCGGCGAACAGATCGCGCTCGTCGGCACCGAGGGAAAGATGATCGTGCGCGGCAATTCAGTGGAGGTCCTGCGCAGCAAGATGGCGCAGGCGCCGGGCTTTGGCAGCTGGGACAGCTACAACACCTTCGACAAGCAGAACCAGGACGACTTCAAGGCCTGGTACGAGCAGCACTACGCCGGCCAGACATCGAAGAACGAGACCAGCCGTTCGGAATGGAAGGCGCCTGCCGGCTACAGCGACCATTTCGACCACCACGCCAATTTCTACAATGCGATCCGCACCGGCGGCAAGGTGAAGGAGGATGCGGCTTTCGGTTTCCGCGCGGCCGCCGCGGGGCTGGCATCGAACAAGAGCCTGTTCGAGCAGAAGATCGTGTTATGGGATCCGGTGAACATGAAGCTGGCGGGTTGACGACACTACAGCGTCGGAACCGCGGCGTCGGAACCGCCGCGTCGACGCCTGCACGCGCACGACGTCCGATGGCCGCGCTACCCTGCCCGGATGCGCTACTGGTTGGCCGTTTCCAGCTCCCGCACCCACGCATTCCTGAAGCTGACCAGATGCCGGTGGTCCTGCAGCTTGATGGGCGCACGCCCGTGCTTCGTGTACGACGGCTTGCCGATGTACGCGGTCTCCCCGCGCAGTGCCACGTGATTCTGTACCAGCACGCCGTTATGCAGCGCCGTCACGTACGCAGGTGACGCCAGCGAGCCGTCGTTGGCAAAGCGCGGCGCCGTCCAGATCACGTCATACGTCTGCCATTCCCCGGCGCCCGCGCACGCGTTCGCCAGCGGGATCGACTGCTTGTAGATGCTGGCCGCCTGTCCGTTCACGTAGGTCTTGTTGTTCACGCAGTCCAGGATCTGGAGTTCGTAGCCGCGGTCGCCCGCTCCCGTGGAGGCAAGGAACAAACCGCTGTTGCCGCGGTCCTGGCCCGCGCCCTTGATGTCGGCCGGGATGCGCCATTCCAGGTGCAGCTGGTAATCGCCGAACTGCCGGCGGGTCTGGATGTTGCCGCTGCCAGGGCGAACGGTGAAGACGCCGTTGGCGACGGTCCAGGGGGCGGGCTTGTCGGGCGCGGCGGTCGACACCCACTCGTTCAGGTTGGCGCCGTCGAACAGGACCACCGCATCCGACGGCGCGTGCATGGCCGTGGCCGGGGTCACACGCCTCGGTTCCGGAGTCCAGACTTCGGTCTCCTCTGGTGTGGTTTGTGCTCGAGCACCGATGGAACACAGCAGCATGGCCAACAGGCCGGCTGTGCGCGCTCGATAGGTGAAGGTCATCCGCATGTCTCCTTGTTTGAAGTTCTTTACAACATGATATAAATCAAGGATGCAGGCAAAGTCAATCTCCACATTTCGCCTGGATGTCACCATCGTGCCGTCCACGCTGGTGCTGCACGGGACACTGAGGGTACTGAATGGAATCGCACATCTGACGTCGCGTAGCGTCGCACAATCCCCAAAGCATAAGAGCATGACGACGCCTCGGAATGAAGCTGCCGGGACCCGCAAGGAAAAAGACGTATTCCCCTGGGTTAGCCCAAGAGACAGAAGTGAGATGCAGATAAGAGTGGAGGCGAGGACGGGAGTCGAACCCGTCTAGACGGCTTTGCAGGCCGTTTTAGCTTCCAAGAATCAATGAGTTAGCTTAAAACCACACTTTAACACCACATCAGTTCGCATGAACGCACCCCGCCCCTCCTTGGCTGAATGCACCCTACCCTAACTCTGAGACTGCTAGCGACCCAAAGCGGGCGCTCGTTTTTAACCTCGCCCTTTAACACCACTGTTGGCGTCTACTGCCGTTTTTGCAGAGCCGCAGCTGTACTTAGGAAACGTCCAACTGCGCGGGATCGGATGTGTGTCCATCAGGACAGACAGCTACGTCGACAGCAAGATCAGCAGTAGAACGCTCGCCTCGCGCGTTGTACTGAAGAATAAACGCTTCCAGGAGTTGGTATGCCTCTCTCAAGGTTATCGTTTGGTCGAAGTCTGAGTCGCTGATGTTTTTCATAGGCAGTATGGCTTCTGGACCTCCCTTTTGGCCGAACCCAGCCCGTCGGAACAGCATAGCAGGTTGCTGTTGAGGAAAAGTCGCGGACTGTCACGACGGGCAGCAAGCGACCCTAAGCAGACATTGCTTCAGTATAGTTTATTACAGTACGGCTGATAGTCCTCAAACTTCCAAGCTGCAAATTTGGGCAGCTTTTTGGCAACCTCATGCCAGCCTTTGCCTTAGCATACTGCCATTCGACCGGCATTGTCTGCAGCTTCAGATCGCAGGCATACCGGGTCTCAGTAATATGTAGTATCCATACAGCGCGCGATCCTAACTAAGTTGGTTCTTCGTCCAGTTCGATGTGCAGACAAAAAGGTTGTATCAGTCCGTTGCATCACTGCCCATAAGTTGAAAAACTTTTGATACCAATTCCCAAAACACCTTGAAATTTCCATTGTAATGATGTTGGCATTCAGTCGGTCATAGACGTAAAAAACGCACCCGGACTACTAATAGTCATGCTCAAAAGTACCTAGAGTAATCAAAATAACTAGAAACTGTGACATTATGATATATTTCATGACATATTTTCCGTTATGCTTAACAGATGACTCTTGTTATTCACAATGTTGAGAGTGAGGGCCATCTCACCATCAATACAATGATGCATTAATAAAAAATCAGGTTTTCGGGCGACGAAAGAGTATCTCTTTTTTTAAGCGCGCTTATGCATATTGAATAATTAAAATGATGCAATTTTCGAACTAGAAGGAAATGAGGGAGAAATATACAAATAATTGCTGCAGATATATTCCTCAGGAAATTGGATGTGTAGATGGAATGCAGTGGAAAGCGGAGAATGGCCGACCGTTAATTTGGCCAAATAAAGGGAGAAAGATCTTGTTTTACGAACATACACCAATGATTGACACGAATGTAAATGTTAATGACCCGGTAATGACTACGATGGGATGGGGGGAGGAATATCCAGATGACCAAGGTGGTAACTGGGGCGATCCTGACTTCGGCTGGGGGTATGATGATTGGGGTACGTCAAGCTCTGGTTGGTCTTCTTGGACAGACTATTCAGTCAGCAGCAATATCACTTATAACGAAAACGGGAATCCGCAGGTCGTAGAAATTACCGCAACCAGGATGACGCTTTGGGAAAAGATCTCTTCGTACGCCGACGATGTAATTAGCGAAGTTGGCCACGCAATTGACTCAGCGCTCGCCACGATGAGCGATCGCGGGTATGTCACTATCGGAGCTCAAAACTGGGTAGGTTTTTCGTTGACGGCTGATTTTCAAGGCAACTTGTACGTGGGAATTACAGCGGGTCCTGCAGGTCTGTCGCTAGGCGCAGGCCTTACGCCTGAAGGAGTTCCAACCACTACATATCTTGCTGGGCTTGGAGCCACTGTCGCAGTACCAGTAGGAACGGGCGTACAACTTGGCATTGGTGATTCAGCTGCACTTGGTGGAACCAATGCTCCTTATATTGGTCTCTCCGGAGCCGGTGTAGGTTATACCGTGAACATTACTGAACCAGTCGCTGGTCACAGCGACGAGCAGTTCTTAGATTTGATGATAGGCGCACGCGACTGGTTCGACAAACAGACCGGAATGACGCCCTATCCGATCGAACACCGAATGATATCCGAGTCTATCGAACAAGTCTAACGTTGACCTGGAGTATATAAACACAGGCCCGCGAGGGCCTGTTCTAATTGTATGAAAATTTACAAATATTTCGCAATCTTCATAACCTTACTATGTATTTTTCCAGAAAGTCATGGTAAGGATATCTCAATTAAGAAAAATGAAATATTAGTCGAATTTGACAGAAATGGAAATTACAGCGAGACCATTGATGTAGAGGCTAAAATCTTGTCCCAGTCAGCAATTGCAATGCGTAGGTCTATAAATCTAAAAAAGACAAACAATATTTTACATTTCGAAGTTGTGCAAGCCTCCTACAAAAATAAATTAGAGGCGAACAAAAAGGCGGAAATCTTGCATGACACTGATCAAGGATTATCCATAGTTTTCCGCGACATAGCGGTTGGAGATGAAATCAAATATAAATTGCGAATTTACTACCAAGCAATAGTACCCAAATCACCCTCACTGGTTTATAAGTTCGATAGCGACATGAAGGATAATCCCATAGAAGTTAACGTGGTCTATCCCGCTTCGCTTGAACTAAAATTTGAGACAAACTTACTGATTAGCACTCCGAGAAAAAAATAAGCGATAGAATTATTGAGCATTTTCAGGCGCTTAAGCGAACTGGAGCGGAAAATATAAATGCAGAGCAAGGTTACCTGTATATAACGGCGCTGAAGAGTTACGAGCAACTTGGTTCAAAATATTACGGCATGTATTTTGAAAATGCTCGAGTCGGGGATCAGGCCGCTAAAATCGGCACTGCACTTGATTTAAAGGACAAGTCACCAGAAGCTAAAGCTTTCGCTGTTCTGCAATGGATTGGTAAAAACATAGGTTACGCTACCGCGTCACCGCTGTTCAACAATATCCATCCCCAATCACCAAGTGAAACATTGCTTAGAAAAAACGGCGATTGCAAGGATCACGTAAATTTGGCGATTGCTTTGTTGAGATTTTTTCGCATCGAGGCATATCCGGTACTCTTGAATAGATCACAACAGAATCCGCCTATAACTCCGGTTTGGCAAGCTTTTGACCATGTTATTCTATACATACCGAAATTCCATAAGTTTTACGATATGACAAATTCAATAGATAAAGATTGCCTAGTTCAAAATATTCAAGGTTCAATAGCTTTGCTCGCATCACCTCGAGCCGTCATGGTCACATTACCTTCGCAAGAGCAGAGTCCAACAACGGTTGATGCCAGATACAACTTAGGAATGAAAATATAGATGGCACAATCGAGTATATAGGTAGAGCAAACGATCGTTATTTTCCAAAGGCGTTTTCGCAAGCACTCAGTTCGTCATTGCCAAATTCTATACTAAACAATAACTTGAAAAGGCACGGCTTTATCAGTCCTAAATCCGAATTCCAGTTTAACGACAAGAACTCTACTGCTGAGCTAAAACTAAGCGCCAACATCATATGGAACGAGAAGACTTCACTCTCATTAAGATTTTCTCCCTTACTCAAACTTCCTTCATCTCCAATTGAATTTATCGACAATTTCCTAGATGATAAAACAGGCGCAAGATGCATCTCACAAAATTATCGCGAACGTTTCACATTGAAACTACCTGCCGGCGTAAATGTTAAGTCGGCCCCTAACAATCATATCTACAAATCTGAGTTTACTAAATTTAGTAGCATCTATCTCATGAGAGGCAATACCCTATATGTTGAAAGAAAAATTCAATCAAACTATCCTGGAAGCGGCTGCAGCCCTTACATTATCCGATCTGAAAGAGCATTGACACGTCAGATTCAAAAAGACAACACACATGTTATAGAACTCACCGGCAAGTTCCAAAAAAAGTAAATGCAAAGTGCGTTTCCTCGTGCGACTGCCGAGGCTGATTGATCAGTCAAAATATCGATCACAAAAGTATCTAGTTAAAAATCTTATCTACCTGACGTGGCCGTTCATTAAGTATGCACCGAAATTTCGATACCGCGAACGCTGAACTAGAAGCAATGACGATATAATGATTTTCGCGCTTCAAGCTTTTCGTGCATTGAAAGAAGAGGGGCGAACATGTTCGAGTTCGCAAAAAAAAAGGAACTTTGCTACCGGCATTCCGGCCTACCAGCATCGACACATCTACCAGTTATTTAGTATTTCCTTTGAGGATCTTCGACCAGCCATAAGGGATGTTGCGTCAAAACCAAATTTGGAGACAGATTTCCTTCCAGACGTCTGATTTACAGGTATATAGAAGATCGGTCTGAATTTTATTAAGTATCAAGCTTTTTGAAAATTAGCTGTTCTTTTTAAGATAATATGCTGAAAAAAGGCCGAACGGCCAAGTTATAAATAACAATCTTTCCCAGAGCTTGAAATTCTCGTAATCATCAATTGAGTGTGGAGCGCCGTAACGGCCACAAAACTGCGTTCCGTTTAAATTCCCACATGGTTTAATCGGTGAATCTGGAAAAGAAAGAAAACCGACGACCAGAAGTGCAATGCAACCCGACAACACTAATTTTGCCAACGTAGTCTTTTTCATTTGTAGAAGAAGCGGAAATAAGAAAATTTAATCCAATATTGCTCAAGCGACGATCAATAATTATTGATGAACGCATAGTTATAAATCCATTCCTTGCGTGACATTTAAATTATGTTGCATGCACTACAAACTTCGACACAAAAGAAACCGTTGCTGCGAGTAACGAGATAGGTATGACAACATAAGCAGAGCCAACTTCACCATTAATATTTTCGGAGTAAGCATATTGACTTAAGTCTCAGTGATAGTTTCAACTAAATTCAAACTTGTGACTCAACACCGTATCGTAGCATAAATTCCTTGGTCTCAGAATACAGCCCTCTATGCCGAGTTCTCTTATGCATACTTGAGCAGCGCTCGACACGTCTTGCGGAGGCAACGGTCCTTGTGCTCATATAGGAATCTCCACGCAGCGTTTTGATCGTCACACGTTCAAAATTTAAGTATTTTTGGAATGGAGAGAGGTCGACGTTCCAAATATCGAGTTCATAGACCAGCCAATTTTTGTCCGAGCTAAGCGCAATATTCGCTGTGATTCCATCGCGATCAGGATACTCGGCTTTTACGAGACTGGCCTGCTGCCGATTCGGATGACACCGCTTTAAAGCTTTTCTAGCTTCTTCAAACTGCACCGGGCTGACATATCCCAGCCTCGAATGACGTCGCGTAGGATCATAGAAGCGCTCAATGTAATCGAACACGTCTGAGCGGGCCTAGGCGCGTGTTCGGTACACCTTGCGTGCCATGCGTTCAGTCTTGAGAGAGCTGAAGAAGCTTTCCATTGCCGAGTTGTCCCAGACTTCGCCGGCCCGGCTCATGCTGCAGGTAATGCCCTGTTCCTTGAGCAGTTGCTGGAAATGCTCGCTGGTGTATTGGCTGCCCTGGTCCGAATGATGTAGCAAGGCTGTCGGCTTACCTCGACGCCAGACACCCATCATCAACGCGTCGACAACCAACTGCGAAGTCATGCTGTCCTGCATTGACCAGCCAACGATACGGCGCGAATACAGGTCCAGCACAGCCGCGACGTACAGCCACCCTTCGGCAGTCCAGATATAAGTGAAGTCGGCCACCCATTTCTGATTGGGCGCCTCGGCCCGGAACTGCCGATCGAGCACGTTCTCTGCCGCAGTGCTACGTGCTCCGAGATCACTGGGCAAACCTCGGCGTCGAGGACGAGCGCGCAAGGCCTGCTCACGCATCAGACGTTCGATACGGTGCAGGCCACATGACAGTCCTTGCTCAAGAACGTCGTGCCACACCCGCCGGGCTCCATAGGTACGGTCACTGCGCAGGAAGCTTTGCCTTACCTGCGCAGTGAGCATCTCGTCTTTTCTGCTACGATCGCTTGGCGGACGAGTCAGCCAAGCATAGAAACCGCCCCTCGAGACACCGAGCGCCTCGCACATCAAATTGACCGGCCAGACTCCTCGGTGCTTCGCAACGAAGCCGAACTTCAAATCGACTCCTTCGCGAAGTAGGCCGCGGCTTTTTTCAAGATGTCGCGCTCCATCTTGAGCTTGGCGACTTCCTTACGCAGCCGTGCTATCTCGGCCTCCTACAACGTCATCTTGCCGTTGCCCGGAAATGCTTCCTCAGGCTGCTCGCGATGCTCGCGTACCCACTTGCGCAACACATTCTCGTGCACATCCAGATCCTGGGCCGCTTGGCGTAGTGAGACGCCGCGCTCATCAACCAACTTCACCGCCTCAAGCTTAACCTCGCGGCTGAACTGCCTTCTTGCTGCCATTGATTCCTCCTGACTCCCATTTTCCACCTTAACTTGGTGTCTGTGGAATCGGCAGCAGGCCACACGGATATCCTTATGCCCTGTGATCTTCGCAATCAGAACGTCGGACAGCTTAGTCTTTTCATAAAGTCGACAGGTCGCCTCGTGGCGAAGGTCGTGGAAGTGCAAGTCTTCAGACCCCGCCAACATAAAGATACGCGCGAACCTCGCTGATAGGCTCGCGGTAGTGTTGTTAAGCGCCTCGCCTGAATCATCTCCCGACCAGAAAGGTAGGAGTCGGCCATGCCGCGCGCTGATCGCCGTCTTGTGATTCTTCATATACACCGAAAGCAGATATGTGATGGGCGTAGGTAGCGGCACCTGCCGAGACGATCCATTCTTCGTACGCTCCAGGAATATGGTCCGCTTGTCCAGGTCGACCTGCGTGATGGACAGCGTATAGCACTCGCGCAAGCGCATGGCCGTCTGCAAAGCCAACTCGAACAGGAGCAGCTCATCCGCCCTTCCCTGCAATTGCTTGCGGATACGGCGCTCCTCGTCGGGCAGAAGTCGGCGATCCCGCTCCTCGTCGATACGCGGCTTGAGACCTCGCTTCGCAAGCATGCCGGCATCAGTTTCGGTATAGGTTGCGAAGCCACGCTTCAGCAGGCGCAACGGGTTCTGCGCCATGATCTCGGGGTGCTTGCGCAGCATCCAGTCGAAGCAGCGCGCCAGGGCGCCATGCCGGTGACGGATGGTCCCAGGGGCCAGATGGCTTTTTTGCTTCATGTCGCGGATCCACTCTTCGGCCCACGCGTAATTCAGGGAGCCCGTGCTGAGCTTCTCCACGCTCGGCATGACAGCGTTAAGGAGTTTTTGCTCCGACAGCGGCACCGGATTATGGCGTAGGTATTCGGCGATGCAGCGCTGCACTGTCCAGATCTCGTTGCGGGGCTGGTCGCGTTCGAGCAATGCCGCCGGCACGATGCCTTGTGCCAGCAACCCTTCGAGTTGCCGACCGTATTGCTCGGCAGCCTCGCGGGTGTCGAAGGTTGCCCAGAGGGCTTTGGGAAGGAGCTTGTGCGTGACGCGAAGCTGATACCCGTACGGGCGCTTTATGATGGTAGCCATGGTCCGCGCATCGTATGCCTGATGAATGCGGGGCCATTTGATCCGGGTCGACCTAATGACATCGGACGGATAGACGTTGACGACCTGTAGGCCGCTAATGCATGTGGTGCACCACAAATTCGATGTGGTGCCCAATCGGGCTGAACCGGGAGTGAAACGCTGTCCTACTGGGAGAATCTGGAGGCGAGGACGGGAGTCGAACCCGTCTAGACGGCTTTGCAGGCCGCTGCATAACCGCTTTGCTACCTCGCCCGAGGTGTCTGACGATGCTGACGTGGCGGGTTATCGGACCACATCGGCACGGGAAGGTGCTTCCCTGAAATCTGGAGCGGGAGAAGAGTCTCGAACTCTCGACCTCAACCTTGGCAAGGTTGCGCTCTACCAACTGAGCTACTCCCGCGTGGAGTGACTGCCAACTACATTACTGCTAAAACGATACTGCCTTCTGGAGCGGGAGAAGAGTCTCGAACTCTCGACCTCAACCTTCGCAAGGTTGCGCTCTACCCACTGAGCTACTCCCGCTTAGGAGCACTACCATTCACATCGCAATACACTGGAGCGGGAGAAGAGTCTCGAACTCTCGACCTCACCCTTGGCAAGGTTGCGCTCTACCCACTGAGCTACTCCCGCTTAGGAGCACTACCATTCACATCGCAATACACTGGAGCGGGAGAAGAGTCTCGAACTCTCGACCTCACCCTTGGCAAGGTTGCGCTCTACCAACTGAGCTACTCCCGCTTAGGAGCACTACCATTCACATCGCAAAACACTGGAGCGGGAGAAGAGTCTCGAACTCTCGACCTCAACCTTCGCAAGGTTGCGCTCTACCAACTGAGCTACTCCCGCATTGGAGTCTTACTATGTCGCCTAGCACATCTTGCGATGCTTGGAGCGGGAGACGAGTCTCGAACTCTCGACCTCAACCTTGGCAAGGTTGCGCTCTACCCACTGAGCTACTCCCGCTTAGGAGCACTACCATTCACATCGCAATACACTGGAGCGGGAGAAGAGTCTCGAAATCTCGACCTCAACCTTGGCAAGGTTGCGCTCTACCAACTGAGCTACTCCCGCATTGGAGTCTTACTATGTCGCCTAGCACATCTTGCGATGCTTGGAGCGGGAGAAGAGTCTCGAACTCTCGACCTCAACCTTGGCTAGGTTGCGCTCTACCAACTGAGCTACTCCCGCGTCGCTAGGACTATCGATTATCTCAGATTATTTACTACTTTCCAAGACAACCTTTTTGTTCCGTACCGCCTGCAAACGCTGGAGCGGGAGAAGAGTCTCGAACTCTCGAGCTCAACCTTGGCAAGGTTGCGCTCTACCAACTGAGCTACTCCCGCGTCGCTAGGACTATCGATTATCTCAGATTTTTTACTACTTTCCAAGACAACCTTTTTGTTCCGTACCGCCTGCAAACGCTGGAGCGGGAGAAGAGTCTCGAACTCTCGACCTCAACCTTGGCAAGGTTGCGCTCTACCAACTGAGCTACTCCCGCTTCGGTTCGTTTGCTGCAATGTCTCGCAACAGGCAGGCATTATAGAGATGCTGAGCTATGTGTCAAGGATGACTTGTCATCAATCCATGACGCCCGACTTCTCCTTGATGAGCGGCCAGGCCTTGCGCAGGTAATACAGCATCGACCAGACCGTCAGCACGCCCGCGATCCACAGCAGCAGTTCGCCCGCCAGGTGGGTGTCGAAGCCGGCGAACAGGGGGTCGTGGAACAGCAGCAGCGGGATCGCGATCATCTGGGCGGCCGTCTTGATCTTGCCGAGCGAGCTCACCGCCACCGACTTGCGCGCGCCGATCTCGGCCATCCATTCACGCAGCGCCGAGATGGTGATCTCGCGGCCGATGATGATGAAGGCAATGACCGCGTTCACCCTGCCGAGCTGGACCAGCACCAGCAGCGCACCGGCGACCATCAGCTTGTCCGCGACGGGGTCGAGGAAGGCGCCGAAGGCCGAGGTCTGATTCCAGCGCCGCGCCAGGTAGCCGTCGAACCAGTCGGTGACGGCGGCGACGATGAAGACCAGCGTGGCGGCCAGGTTGCGGTCGGCCGTGTGCAGCCAGTGGTCGGGAAGGTAATACACACCGACGACCAGCGGAATCAGCGCGACCCGCAGCCAAGTGAGGAAAATCGGAATATTGAAGGGCATGAGCAACTCGAGAACGGCGGGCCTGACAAGTGGCCCGTGAAGCTTGCGTGCGCGCCTACCGCGCGCCGCTAGTCTACATGGCTCTTGCCTTTTAAACCAGTTGAGCTCAGCGGTGCGGGTGTGTGCATGCGCCTCGTACATATGAAGGTAAAACGCCGTCGCCCCGCAGGGGCGACGCGGAAGCAACGCTCAGTGCAGCTGGCGATAGATCTCTTCCGCCAGCGTGCTCGAGATGCCCTCCACCGACATCAGGTCCTCGACGCTGGCATCGATCACGCCGCGCAGGCCGCCGAAGCGCGCCAGCAGCTTCTGGCGGCGCTTGGCGCCGATGCCTTCGATCTCTTCCAGGCGCGAGGCCTGGCGGGCCTTGGCGCGCTTGGCGCGCATGCCCGTGATGGCGAAGCGGTGGGCCTCGTCGCGGATCATCGCCACCAGCATCAGCGCGGCCGATTCCTTGCCCAGTTCCTGGGGCTCGCGGCCGTCGGCGAAGATCAGGGTCTCCAGGCCCACGCGGCGGCCCTCCCCCTTCGCCACGCCGACGATGTTGGAGACGTCCAGGCCCAGTTCCGTGAACACCTGGCGCGCCATCTCCACCTGGCCCTTGCCGCCGTCGATCAGGGCGATGTCGGGCATCACGCCTTCGCCGTTCGCCACCTTCTCGTAGCGGCGCATCAGCACCTGGCGCATGGCGGCGTAGTCGTCGCCCGGCGTGATGTCGTTGATGTTGTAGCGGCGGTATTCGCCGTTCTGCATCTGGTGGTGGTGGAACACGACGCACGACGCCTGCGTCGCTTCGCCGGCCGTGTGGCTGATGTCGAAGCATTCGATGCGCAGCGTCTCCAGGTCCTCGCTGTCCAGGCCCAGCACCTCGGCCAGCGCGCGCGTGCGCGATTGCTGCGAGCCCTGTTCGGACAGCAGGCGCGCCAGCGAGATCTCGGCGCCCTTCTGCGCCAGCTCCAGCCACTGGCGGCGCTGGCCCTGGGGCTGGAACACGAGGTTGATGCGGTGGCCGCATTGCTCGGTCAGCGCCACCATCAGCTCGGGCTGGTCGAATTCGATATTCAGGATCAGCGTGCCCGGCACGAATTTATCGGCGTAGTGCTGGGCCAGGAAAGCGGCCAGCACGTCGACTTCGATCGGCGTGTCTTCCAGCGTCTCGCCGATCGCCTCGGCCACATGGCTGGGGAAGTAGGCGCGGTCGCCCAGGTGGCGCCCGCCGCGCACCATCGCCAGGTTGACGCAGGCGCGGCCGCCCTGCACCACCACGGCGATGACGTCGACGTCGGCATCGGACGTCGTCTCCATGCTCTGCTGGTGCAGCACGCGCGACAGCGCCTGGATCTGGTTGCGCACGGCGGCGGCCTGCTCGAACATCAGGTTCTCGGCATAGCCCACCATCTTGGCCTGCAGCTCTTCCAGCACCTCGCTCTGGCGGCCGCGCAGGAATTTCGCGGCATTGTCGACGTCGCGCTTGTAGTCTTCCTTGGCCACGAGGTCCACGCAGGGGCCGCTGCAGCGGCCGATCTGGTGCAACAGGCAGGGGCGCGTGCGGTTGGCGAAGACGCTGTCCTCGCAGGTGCGCAGCATGAACACCTTCTGCAGCAGCTGGATCGATTCCTTGACGGCCCAGGCGCTCGGGAACGGCCCGAAGTACTGGCTCTTCTTGTCCAGCGCGCCGCGGTAGTAGGCCATGCGCGGATAGTCGCCGCTGGACAGCTTCAGGTACGGGTACGACTTATCGTCGCGGAACAGGATGTTGTAGCGCGGCTTGAGCGTCTTGATCAGGTTGTTTTCCAGGATCAGCGCCTCGGCCTCGCTGTGCGTGACCGTCGTTTCCAGGCGCGCGATCTGGCTCACCATCATGGCGATGCGCGGGCTCGACAGCGTCTTCTGGAAATAGCTCGACACGCGCTTCTTGAGGTTGCGCGCCTTGCCGACGTACAGGACCTTGTCCTCGCCGTCGAAATAGCGGTACACGCCAGGCAGGTCGGGCAGCCTGGCGACCGTCGCCAGCACCTGTTCGCGCGCTTCCTCGCTGGGTCGCACGGGAGATTCCGCATCCTTCGTCATCGTGGCAATCAATTCCTCTTTCAATGCCTGCCAGGCGTCGGGCCGGGCCCGAAGCACCGGCGGCCTGGCGGCAGGGGTCTTGCATTTCTGCTGCTTCGCTACTGCTACCGCAACGGCGATTACTAATTTTGTCACTTCCGCTTACCAATCAAGGCGCGGACGTGCCCTCCGGCGCTTGGGTCACGATGACGAAGGCGACGCCGTAGTCGGCTTCGTCGCTGATCGTCACCTGCGCGCTCAGGCGGTGCGTCCGCATGAATTCGTCGAGCGCCCCACTGCATTGGATGATCGGCTTGCCGCTCGGGGCGTTGAGCATCTGGGCCGAGCGCCACGTCATGGGCATGCGCATGCCCAGGCCGATGGCTTTCGAGAACGCTTCCTTGGCCGAGAACCGCGTGGCCAGGAAACGCAGCCCGCGCACCTCGTGCTTGGCGCGGCGGGCATGGTATTTGACGAGCTCCTCGGGGCCGAGGATCCGTTCGGCGAAGCGCTCGCCGTTGCGCTCCAGCGCCGCCTTCACGCGCGAGATCTGGACGATGTCGGTACCGATCCCGTAGATCATCATCAGGTTTCCGCCTGCGGATTGCCCAGCGAAATACCCAGGCGCGCATCGACCATGATCGCCTTCATCTCGCGGATCGCGTGTTCCCAGCCCACGAACAGCGCGTGCGCCACGATCGCGTGGCCGATGTTCAGCTCGTGGATCTCGGGGATGGCGGCGATCGGCTGCACGTTCGTGTAGTGCAGGCCGTGGCCCGCGTTCACGCGCAGTCCGTGCTTGACGCCGGCGCGCACGCCCAGCTGGATGCGCTCCAGTTCGCGCGCCACCTCGTCCTTGTGCTCGGCCTCGGCGTAGCGGCCCGTGTGCAGCTCGATCACGGGCGCGCCGACGGCGGCGGCGCAGGCGATCTGCGCCTCGTCGGCGTCGATGAACAGCGAGACGCGGATGCCCTCGCCCTGCAGCTGGCGGATCGCGGCCTCCACTTCCTTCTGGTAGCGGATCACGTCCAGGCCGCCCTCGGTCGTGACTTCCTCGCGCCGTTCCGGCACCAGGCACACGTCCTGCGGCTTCACGGTGCAGGCGAAGTCGATCATCTCCTGCGTCACGGCCGCTTCCAGGTTCATGCGGGTGACCAGTTGCGGGCGCAGCGCGATGACGTCGGCGTCCTTGATGTGGCGGCGGTCCTCGCGCAGGTGCAGCGTGATCAGGTCGGCGCCGGCCTGCTCGGCCAGCAGCGCGGCGCGCAGCGGGTCCGGGTAGGTGGTGCCGCGCGCGTTGCGCACGGTGGCGATGTGGTCGATGTTCACGCCCAGGTCGATGACGGGGCCGGCGGGTTGCAGGAAGCTCATGGTGGCTAGGCTTTCGTAAAAAACTGGCAGTTGCTGTCAAAGCTGCATCAGGTCGATCAGGATCTGGCGCGTGTTCAGCGGCGCGCCGCCGAGGTGGTAGGCCAGCAGGAAGCGCATCAGCTGCTTGCTCTGGGCCTGCGTCAGCGGATCGTCGTAGGCCTCGCGCTCCATGTCGATCAGCGTCTGTCCCGCGACGATGGGCCAGGACTCGACGGCGCCGGCCGTGCGCGCGCCGCGCTCCGGGTCGACGACGTACAGGCTGCCCGCCTCGACCGGTGCGCGGGTCGTGCTGCAGCGCGTCAGGTCCGCCGCGACCCCGGTCTCCTTAAGTAGGGCCCGTTCGAATTTTCGCAAGGCGATCTGCGCCGGTTCCCCGTGCGCGAGTTCGTTCAGCGTCGAGATGTAGTGCTGGAACAGGGCCGGGTGCGGGTCGTCGCGCGCCAGCAGTTTCACCAGCAGCTCGTTCAGGTAGAAGCCGCACAGCAGCGCGGTCTTTTCGATCGGCAGCATGCCGCCGACCCATTCGGCATCGATCAGCGTGCGCAGCTCGGACTTGCCAGAGAACGAGATCGACAGCGGCTGGAAGGTCTGCAGCACGCCGCGCAGCTTCGACAGCGGCCGCTTGGCCCCCTTGGCCACCACGCCGATCCGCCCGAAGTCGCGCGTGAACATGTCGACGATGAGGCTGGTTTCCTTGTACGGGTAGCTGTGCAGCACGAACGCCGGCTGGCCGTTGACGCGGGTATCGCGCACGGGCGCGCGCCGCTTGGCGGCGGTCGTGGAGGCGGCGGGGCCTTCCTGGTCGTGGTCGATGATGTCGTCGTCGCGGCTGGGCATGCGCAATGATAACCCGGGTGGGGAGGATGCTGTGTAGCCGTCGTCCCTGCGCAGGCAGGGACCCAATTTCCCATCCGCAGTCGTAACGCGTGCTTACCGGATTCGTTTGAAGAAATTGGGTCCCCGCCTGCGCGGGGACGACGTGCAAGCTGGTACTTTTATTCGTAGCCGTACGCCCGCAGCCCCGCCTCGTTATCCGCCCAGCCCGACTTCACCTTGACCCAGATTTCCAGGTACACGGGCCCGTCGAACAGCTTTTCCATGTCGATGCGCGATTGCGTCGAAATCTCTTTCAGGCGGGCGCCCTTGTTACCGATGATCATGGCCTTGTGCGTGTCGCGCTCGACCAGGATGGCGGCGAAGATGCGGCGCAGATTGCCTTCCTGCTGGAATTGCTCGATCAGCACCGTGCTCGTGTACGGCAGCTCGTCGCCCAGCAGGCGGAACACTTTTTCGCGCACGATCTCGGCGGCAAGGAATTTCTCGCTACGGTCGGTGATGTCGTCCGGCCCGAAGATCGGCGGGTTTTCCGGCAGGTGGCGCCGGATCTCGCCTTCCAGCGCATCGACCTGGAAGCGGTGCTTGGCCGACACCGGCACCACGGCCGTGAAGTCGCGCAGCGCTGCGATCCTGGCGGCGAACGGCATCAGCTCGGCCTTGTCCTTCATGCGGTCCGATTTATTGATGACCAGGATCACCGGAACATTGGTCGGCAGCAGGTCCAGCACTTGCTGGTCCGCCGGGCCGAACGTGCCCGCCTCGACGAGGAACAGGATCACGTCGGACGCCGTCAGCGTGTTCGACACGGTCTTGTTCAGCGTCTTGTTCAGCGCGTTCGCGTGGCGGGTCTGGAAGCCTGGCGTGTCGACGTAGATGAACTGGGCGTCGTCGCGCGTCTGGATGCCCGTGATGCGGTGGCGCGTCGTCTGCGCCTTGCGCGAGGTGATCGAGACCTTGGCCCCGATCAGCACGTTCATCAGCGTCGACTTGCCGACGTTGGGACGGCCCACGATTGCGATATAGCCGCAGCGAAAATTATCCGGAGTCATGCCTGCTGCGGGGGCGTCGACGGGGTTGCTGTCCATGTTCATAGTGGTTCCTGCTCCGGCTGGCCCGGAAAATGGTGCGGCCGCTCGCGCGGCCCGGATACGGTGGTGCCCGCCGCGCTTATTCGCGGTGCGGGCGCTGCTTGGCCGGCGCGGGTGCCGACTGCAAGGTCAATTCGCCGGCGACGGGCTCGTCGCTCTGGTCGGTGGCGATGCCGGCCAGTTTCAGCTGGGCCGCGCGCGGACGCGACTTGCGCGCCGCCGACGGGCTTTTCTGCATGGCCTGCTCGGCCACTTCCAGCGCCAGGCGCGCCGCCGCCTGCTCGCCGGCGCGGCGGCTGCCGCCGCGGCCGAACACCTGGATGCCCAGCTTGGGCACCAGGCACTCGATCTCGAATTCCTGGCTGTGGGCGGCGCCGTGCGTGGCGACGACGTTATACGTCGGCAGCGAGATTTTTTTGCTTTGCAGGAATTCCTGCAACAGGGTCTTGGCATCCTTGCCCAGCGTGCGCGGGTCGACCGAATCGAGCAGCGGGATGTAGAAGGCGCGGATGGTGGCGCGCGCCGCCTCGAAGCCGCTGTCGAGGAAGATCGCGCCCAGCAGGGCTTCCAGCGTGTCCGCCAGGATCGACGGGCGGCGGAAGCCGCCCGATTTCAGCTCGCCCTCGCCCAGGCGCAGGAAGTGCGACAGTTCCAGCTTCTGGGCGATCTCGTACAGCGTCTGCTGCTTGACCAGGTTGGCGCGCAGGCGCGACAGGTCGCCCTCGGCCAGGTGGTCGAAGCGTTCGTACAGGATCGAGGCGACGACGCAGTTCAGGATCGAATCGCCGAGGAATTCCAGGCGCTCGTTATGCACGCTGCTGTGGCTACGGTGGGTCAGCGCCTGCTGCAGCAGGCCGGGATCCCGGAACGTGTAACCTAGGCGAGTTTGCAATAACTGAAGATTCATTGTCGTACCAATCTGTTGGGCCGGCGCCGAGCCGGACTACGCAATGGTCCGCCTCTCGTCCGGCTGAATTACTGGGCGCGGCCAGCCTCTTCCGCCGCCACCACGCCGCTCGGGTCGGTGGTGCCGGAAAAATCGAACAGCAGGCTGACGTTGCCCGTCAGCGGCACCCGCTTCTCGTAGGCGAAGCTGACCTGCACGTCGTTGCCGTCGCGGGTGATCACCAGGTCGCGTCCCTGGACCGCACTAATGTCGTTGACGCCGGCGTTGCGGTCGAACGCCTGCTGTATCTCGCGGACGGTGCCGCCGGCCGCCTTGGCCGCCACGATCGCGTTCTTCACGGCGCGGTATTCGATGAAGGCCGGCACGGTCTTGATGACCACCAGCGCGATCGCCCCCAGCACCGCCAGCACGACGACCAGGCCGGACAGCGATACCCCGCCCTCCCTGCCTGGCCGGCGCACGATACCGCCATGCATACCGCCATGTTTTCCCGCCGCGCCCATCGCCCCGGTCCTTTTAGTGGATACCGCCGATGCGCTTCAGGTCGCCGAAGTTCATCCAGACGAACACGGCCTTGCCGACGATGTTCTGGTCCGGGACGAAGCCCCAGTAACGGCTGTCTGCGCTATTGTCGCGGTTGTCGCCCATCATGAAGTAATTACCCTCCGGCACGACACAAGTAAATTTATCGTAGGAGTAGGTGCAATTCTCGTGATGGGGGAATTCCTCCACGGCAGCCAGGTTGATCGGGCGGGCACCGTCCATGTTCAGGATGCGGTGCGGCGCGTTCTGCAGCTTTTCCAAGTATTGCTTGTGATACACCGGACGCTCGTCGTCGAGGTAGTCGTCGAGCGGCGTGTACTCGACCGGCTGGCCGTTGACGGTCAGGCGCTTGTTCTCGTAGGTGATTTTATCACCCGGCACGCCGATCACGCGCTTGATGTAGTCCTGGCTCATGTCCTTCGGGTACTTGAACACCATGACGTCGCCGCGCTGCGGATTGCCGACCTCGATGATCTTTTTATTGATCACCGGCAGGCGGATCCCGTAGTCGAACTTGTTCACGAGGATCAGGTCGCCCACCAGCAGGGTCGGCACCATCGACGAGGATGGGATCTTGAACGGCTCGAACAGGAAGGAGCGCAGGAAGAACACCAGGGCGATCACGGGGAAGAAGCTGCCCGAGTACTCGACCCAGGTCGGCTGGCGCAGGATCGACGCTTCCAATGCCGCGCGGCTGCCCGTGTTGCTGTCGGCCTTGATGCCGTCGGCCGTCAGCTTGGCATAGCGGGCGTCGTACTCGGCCAGGGCCTTGTCGGCGCGCACGCGGCGCTGCTTGGACAGCACGAACACGTCCAGGCACCAGATGACGCCCGTGACCACCATCGCGACAAACAGAATCAGGGCAAAGTTCCCGAGGATCAGTTGCAAATTCATTTCTCTTCCACTTGGAGGATGGCCAGGAAGGCTTCTTGCGGAATCTCCACCGAGCCCACTTGCTTCATGCGCTTCTTGCCCGCCTTCTGTTTCTCGAGCAGTTTCTTCTTACGGGTGATGTCGCCGCCGTAGCACTTGGCCAGCACGTTCTTGCGCATCGCCTTGACGTTCTCGCGCGAGATGATGGTGGCGCCGATGGCGGCCTGGATCGCCACGTCGAACATCTGGCGCGGGATCAGTTCGCGCATCTTGGCCGCCACCTGGCGCCCGCGGTAGGCGGCGTTGGCGCGGTGCACGATGATCGCCAGCGCGTCGACCTTCTCGCTGTTGATCAGCATGTCGACCTTGACGACGTCGGCGGCGCGGTTTTCCTTGAACTCGTAATCCATCGACGCGTAGCCGCGCGAGGTCGACTTCAGGCGGTCGAAGAAGTCCAGCACGATCTCGGCCATCGGGATCTCGTATTGCAGCTTGACCTGGCGGCCGTGGTAGCTCATGTCGAGCTGCACGCCGCGCTTGCTGTTACACAGCGTCATCACGGCGCCCACGTATTCCTGCGGCATGTACAAGTTGACGTTGACGATCGGCTCGCGCACTTCGTTGATCTTGGACGGTTCCGGCATCTTCGACGGATTGTCGACGCGCACCATCGAGCCGTCGCGCATCTCGACCTCGTACACCACGGTCGGCGCCGTCGTGATCAGGTCCATGTCGAATTCGCGCTCCAGGCGCTCCTGCACGATTTCCATGTGCAGCAGGCCCAGGAAGCCGCAGCGGAAGCCGAAGCCCAGCGCCTGCGACACTTCCGGCTCGTACATCAGGGCCGCGTCGTTCAGCTTCAGCTTTTCCAGCGAGTCGCGCAGCGCGTCGTACTGGTTCGCTTCCACCGGGAACAGGCCGGCGAACACCTGCGGCTGGACTTCCTTGAAGCCCGGCAGCGGCGCCGGCGCCGGACGGCTGGCCAGCGTGACGGTATCGCCCACCTTGGCGGCGGTCAGTTCCTTGATGCCGGCGATGATGAAGCCCACCTGGCCGGCCGACAGCTCCGGCAGCGAGACGGAGCGCGGCGTGAAGATGCCGATCTGCTCGACCAGGTTCACCGATTCGGTCGCCATCAGGAGGATCTTGTCCTTCGGACGCAGCGTGCCGTTGACCACGCGCACCAGCATCACGACGCCGACGTAGGGGTCGTACCAGGAGTCGACGATCAGCGCCTGCAGCGGCGCGTCCGGGTCGCCCTGCGGCGGCGGGACCTTGGCGATCAGCGTCTCGAGCACGTCTTCCACGCCCAGGCCCGTCTTGGCCGAGCACACGGTGGCGTCGGACGCGTCGATGCCGATCACGTCCTCGATTTCCTTCTTGGCGTTGTCCGGGTCGGCGTGCGGCAGGTCGATCTTGTTCAGGATCGGCACCACTTCCACGCCGAGGTCCAGCGCCGTGTAGCAGTTGGCGACCGTCTGCGCTTCCACGCCCTGCGACGCGTCGACGACCAGCAGCGCGCCTTCGCAGGCGGACAGCGAGCGCGACACTTCATAGCTGAAGTCGACGTGGCCCGGGGTATCGATCAGGTTCAGGTTATAGGTCTGGCCGTCGCGCGCCTTGTACTGCAGCGCCGCGGTCTGGGCCTTGATGGTGATGCCGCGCTCGCGCTCCAGGTCCATCGAGTCGAGCACCTGCGCGTCCATCTCACGTTCCGACAGGCCGCCGCACAGCTGGATGATGCGGTCGGCCAGCGTCGATTTGCCGTGGTCGATGTGGGCGATGATGGAAAAGTTACGTATGTTTTTCATTCAAAACTCAAAACCAAAAAGAGCGGCACGCGGCCCTGGCCGGCGGCGCCGAAGTCGGCGCGCCGGCGGAATACGAAAAAAGCGCTCCGGCGGGACCATGCGGGCCCAGGCGAGCGCCTTGTCGAGCGAATCGGATTGGCCGGTCCCGCGCCGGCGGCAGTCGAAATCGCTCCCAATCGCGCATTTTACCGGATTTCGGGTTAGAAAGCCCGGTTTCCGCGAGAGACGGCATGCAACATCGTCAACAGCCGCGCCGGGGGCCACCGCGCCGTCCATTCTCGCAATTGCCTACCGTCAAGTATTTTCGAGCTCAGCCGTTAAGAAGGTATCGCCGCCTTTGACGCTCCGACTCCGCCATGATCCTGACCCGCGACCCGCAAGCCTGGACCGACCTGTACCAGCACCCGCTCCACGCCCGCATCCTGCCGCTGCCGGCCGAGGTGCGCGACTTCGTGCTGCAGGTGAACGAGGCCACGGGCCTGGACGCGGTGCCGGAAGCCGTCCACGCCGATGCCGGCCTGCATGCGGACATCGCGCAGGCGCTGCGCGGCCTGCCCGCCGGCGTGCTGGGCCTGGTGTCGCCGCTGCTGCTGGGCGTCTGCCTGGGCCGGGGCCTGGGCTCGTCGGGCGCCACCGACATCGTCGTCGATGCCGCCGACGGCCGCATCCTCGGCTGCGTCGTGCTGCTGGACGTCGAGCTGATGGCGGGCCACACGGCCAATTCCTGGGCCACCTGGAAGGACAACCTGCCCTTCGCGCGCGGCCGCGGGTTCGCGCTCGACACGACGATCGCCGCGCCGCGGGACGACACCCGCGCGAATGCCCTGCAATTCCTCCTGCTGCACGAGTTCGGCCACGTGCTGACGGCCGACGGCAACTTCCTGCCGCGCTGGTGGGAGGCCATGCCGGACACGCATTTCTGCTGGGAGTTCTCCTACCTGGCGCTGAGCTGGACGACGGATGCCTTCGGCCGTTTCGTGCCGCAGCAACGTTCCGATTTCGCGCTGCGCGACGCCGTCGACTTCTACGGCAAGCGGCAGCTGCACGGCGACGCCATCGTCACCGCCTATGCCGGCCTGGAGCTGGCCGATTTCGCCAGCCTGTACGGCGCCACGAATCCCTACGACGACTTCGCCGAATGCTTCGCCACCTACGTCCACGTCGAAATGCTGGGTCGCCCGCACGTCCTGCGCATCGACCTGGACGGCGAGCCGCGGGCCTGGCTGGACAGCTTCTGGGCCAGTCCGCGGAGCAACGCCAAGCGCGCTTTCATGGAGCGCATGCTGGGCCTGGACACGCCGGCCGTGATGGCGGCCAACGAGGCTCTGGCGCGCGCGGCCGCGTGATGGAATCATCCGGCGCGCGCAAGGCTGCCGGTCAGGAAGCCGGTCGTGGGCCGTTCGACGCGCCGGCCATCGCATGCGACAGGTGGGCGGCCAGCGCCGTCTCGTCGAGGAAGTAGTGGCACAGTTCGACCTGGTCGGCGCCCGCCGCCAGCACCGGCACCAGTTCGTCGTAGCGGGCGACGAGGGCCGGGTCGGCGTCCACGTCGACGATGTCCAGCTGGTAGCCGACGCCGGCGCGCGCCATGAAGGCGCGCACGGCGGCGGCCATGTCCTCGCACAGGTGGCAGTAGCTGCGCGAGAACAAGGTCAAGCGAATGGTCACGGACGCGGCTTGATCACAATATATTGCGACGCCGGACCGCGGCGCACCAGCAATGCCACGGATTTCTTCGGATCGAGCTTGCCGACCAGGCCGTTGAACTGCGCCGCGGACGTGACCGGGGCATTGTTGATCTGCAGGATCAGGTCACCCGAGCGGATGCCGGCCGTTGCCGCCCTTCCGCCGACGACCTCGACCAGCACGCCGCCCTCGACCTTGAGCTCGCGCTTCTGCACGGCCGACAAGTCGGAGACCTGCAGGCCCAGCGCGTTCGGCGCCTGTTCCGGCGCCTGCTTCTTCTGCTTGGCGGCATTGCCTTTTTCGGGCTGCTCTTCCTTCAATTCCTCGATGGTCACGGGCAGCTCGACCTGGGCGCCGCGGCGCCACACGGTGATGGTGGCGCGGGTGCCGACCGGGGTGCCGCCCACCTGGCGCGGCAGGTCGGTGCTCTTCTCGATGTCCTTGCCGTTGAACTTCAGGATCACGTCGCCGACCTTGACGCCGGCCTTCTCGGCCGGGCCGCCCGGCTCGACCATCGCGACCTCGGCGCCGCGCGCCTTGCCCAGGCCCAGCGCCTCGGCGACGTCGCGCGTGACTTCGCTGATCTGCACGCCCATGCGGCCGCGCGTGACCTTGCCGGTCTTCTTGATCTGGTCCGACACGCGCATCACTTCGTCGATCGGCACGGCGAACGAGATGCCGTTGTAGGCGCCGGACAGCGTGGCGATCTGGGAGTTGATGCCGATGACTTCGCCGCGCATATTGATCAGCGGACCGCCCGAGTTACCCGGGTTCACCGCCACGTCGCTCTGGATCAGCGGCAGGTACTCGCCGGTATCGCGCGACTTGGCCGAGATGATGCCGGCCGTGACCGTGTTCTCCAGGTTGAACGGCGAGCCGATCGCGATCACCCATTCGCCGGCGCGGATGCGGTCGGAGTCGCCGATGCGCACGCTGGGCAGGTTGCGGGCGTCGACCTTCAGCAGTGCGACGTCCGTGCGGCGGTCGGCGCCCAGCACCTTGGCCTTGAATTCGCGGCGGTCGGTCAGCGTGACGATGACTTCGTCGGCGCCCTCGACCACGTGGGCATTGGTCAGCACGTAGCCGTCGTCGGAAATGATGAAGCCGGAGCCGACGCCGCGCTGCACTTCGCGCTCTTCCGGTTGCTGCTGCGGCGCGCCGCGCCGTCCGCGCGGGGCCATCTGGCCGCCGAAGAAGCGGCGCAGGAATTCCTGCATCTCCTCGTCGCCGCCCATGCCGCCGGCGCCGTCCTCGCCCAGGCGCACGACCTCGGTGGTGCGGATGTTCACGACGGCGGGGCCGACCTTGTCGACCATGTCCGCGAAGTCCGGCAGGCCGGCCACCGTCGCCGTGGCCACGGGTGCGGCCGCCTGGGCCGGGAAAACCATCGACGTTGCGCCGGCAACCATGAGTGCCGACAGGATCGCGCTACGAATTTTGCTTGTCATAATCTCATCAGGTGAAGGGCTTGGTGCCCCAATGGTAAGACAAAAAGCCAATATTGTCGCGTTGGCACGGCGCGGAGGAAAACAGACCGGATTGCGGCCCGGCACGGCAAGAGACGAAGGGGGAACGACAGCGCATGGTGAACGATCGGGCGCGCGCCTGGCGCCCGGCAGCGCACGCGCCGGTCCGGAACGGGCACGGACGAGGACGCAGCGGAGGAGGCGCAACGGGGGCGGCGCGACCGCGGCCGGGTGGCGGACAGTGCCTAGCGCGGTCCGGCCGCGACGGCGGCGCTGGCAGCCGTTTCGTCCACGGCGCCGTTGCGCTTGCCCGGCAGCGCTTCCTCGGCCAGGCGCGCGGCCAGCCGGGCGGCAAAGCCGGGCGACAACTCGGGGCCGCCGTATTCGCGCAAGGCGTCGCCGATCAGGTGGTTGCGCCGCCAGGCCGCGTCGCCGGCCGGCGTGCCCAGCGCGGCCATCGCCAGTTCGATGTCGGCCTCGGGCAGCGCCCCGTCCATCAGGGCGGAGATGAGTTCGCGGTTTTTCTTGTTCGTGTCCATCGGTATGCTCGTCGGTGGTGATCCTTCGGAAAGCCGCTGCCGGCTGGCGGCTGCACGATGCAGGTCCGTGTCGGGCGCTCCCCTTTGTCTGCAGTATCGATCATCGCTACTTGGAGCCTCTCTCGAGGCTCCTACCGACGTTTGTCAGCCGAGATGTCGAGCAAGGGCCTCAACTTGTCGGCAATGACTTCGCGCGCCCGGAATATCCTGCTTCGCACCGTACCGATTGGACACGCCATCACTTCGGAGATTTCCTCGTAGCTTAAGCCTTCAATTTCACGCAAGACAATTGCTGTCCTCAACTCCAGCGGTAGCGCCTCCATCGCGGCATTCACGGTGTAGGCGATCTGCTTGCTGGCTAAAACGGACTCTGGCGTATTAATGTCGCGCAGACTGTCCGCGTCGTCAAATCCTTCGGCACGTTCGGCGTCGGCTTCGGTCGAGGTCGGAGCCCGCCTGCCTTGGGTGACGAGAAAGTTTTTTGCCGTGTTGATACCGATACGATACAACCAGGTGTAGAACGCCGAGTCGCCACGGAAGTGCCGCAGTGCGCGGAAGGCCTTGATGAAGGTCTCCTGCACCACGTCTTCCGCCTCGGCAGGATCGTGCACGAGGCGCGATACCAGCCGCATCAGGCGGCGCTGGTATTTCGCCACCAGCAGGTCGAACGCCCGGCGATCGCCAGCCTGGACGCGCTCAACCAGCAGTTGATCACACTCGCGTTCGGTCGTCACTGAACATTGCCCCGTTGGCTGCGGCGTCCTGGCGCGCTTGACGGCCTCCCCACGGCGGCATTACATCGTCGTTCCGGACCGGCGTGCCGTCCTCGACGATGGGCCTTGCCCCGGGGCGTTGGTCAAGCGCTCTTGTTAAGAAAGATAGTCCGCTGCAATAAGTTCATCGTGGTGTTTCGTATTCCGTCTCCGCGCACCGTCCGGCGGCCGCCAGCGCCACCGCGAGCGCGCGCCAGGTCTCGCCATCGACGGCATCGCGCCAGATGTGCAGCACATGCGTGCGCGGCCGGGCACCCGGCGCCGGCACGCGCCAGCGCAGCAGCATCAGCAGCGGCCACACGACCGAGCCGGGCAGCAGACGGGCTGCCGGGGTGTCGTTACATGACGGCGCATGCAGCACCTGTTGTACCGTCACGCGTAGTTCGCCGGTTCCAGAAATATCAATCCGGTGCGTCTTAGGACGGCGGGCGGCGGCCGCCAGCAGGACCGCCGCGGCGAGCAGCAGCGCAGCCGCGAGGACGGGCGCGGCGCGCACCTGCGCGCTCGCGTGCGCCACCGTGCAGGCGGCGGCCAGCTGGGCCAGGCCGGCGCCCGCGAGCACGAGGCGGAAGGCGCGCGAAGGCCTGACGAGCGCGGAAACGGCGATCGACATGGGTGTACCGGGTTGGTGGAAGCGGGGGGCACGTAGCGGAACCCCGAAAGAGGCTTGAAAAGACAAACGCCCATTCCCTTTGACAGGAATGGGCGCCAATAAGTTCGACTCTGAGGGTCGAAACTTAGATTTTCGCGAACACCAGGGTACCGTTGGTACCGCCGAAGCCGAACGAGTTCTTCACCGCGTAATCGATCTTCATGTCACGCGCCGTGTTGGCGCAGAAGTCCAGGTCGCACTCGGGATCCTGGTTGAAGATGTTGATCGTCGGCGGCGAGACCTGGTTGTGGATCGCCAGCACGGTGAACACCGATTCCAGGCCGCCCGCGCCGCCCAGCAGGTGGCCGGTCATCGACTTGGTCGAGTTGACGACGATGTGCTTCGCGTGGTCGCCGAAGGTGCGCTTGATGCCTTTCACTTCCGCCACGTCGCCCACCGGGGTCGAGGTGCCGTGCGCGTTCACGTACTGTACCTGGTCGGGGTTGATGCCGGCGTATTGCATGGCCGAGACCATGCAGCGCGAGGCGCCGCTGCCGTCTTCGAGCGGTGCGGTGATGTGGTTGGCGTCCGCGCTCATGCCGAAGCCGACGACTTCCGCATAGATCTTGGCGCCGCGCGCCTTGGCGTGTTCGTATTCCTCGAGCACCATGACGCCGGCACCCTCGCCCAGCACGAAGCCGTCGCGGTCGCGGTCCCACGGACGCGAAGCGGTCGACGGATCGTCGTTGCGGGCCGACAGCGCGCGCGCCGAGGCGAAGCCGCCCAGGCCCAGCGGCGACACGGTCGATTCCGCGCCGCCGGCGATCATCACGTCGGCGTCGCCGTATTCGATCAGGCGCGCAGCCGAACCGATGCAATGCAGGCCGGTGGTGCAGGCGGTGACGATCGCCAGGTTCGGGCCGCGCAGGCCGAACTTGATCGACAGGTCACCCGAGATCATGTTGATGATCGAGGCCGGGACGAAGAACGGCGAGATGCGGCGCGGGCCGCGGCTGTCGTACTCCGCCTTGGTGTCTTCGATCATCGGCAGTCCGCCGATGCCCGAGCCCACCATCACGCCGATGCGGTCGGCATTTTCCTCGGTGACGACGAGGCCGGAATCCTGCAACGCCTGGATACCCGCGGCCATGCCGAAATGGATGAACGTATCCATGTGGCGGCCTTCCTTGCCGGGCAGGTATTCCTCGACGTTGAAGTTCTTCACTTCGCCCGCGAAACGGGTCGAAAACGACGATGCGTCGAACTTGGTAATGTTGGCAATGCCCGACTTGCCCGCCAGTGCTGCTTCCCACGCGTCGGCAATGGTATTGCCGATCGGGGAGATGCAACCCAGGCCGGTAACGACGACACGACGGTTGCGTGAACTCAAGCGTTTCTCCTGAAGTCCTGAATGCTTAGGCCTTGACGTGCGCCTGGGCGTACTCGATGGCCTGACGAACGGTGGTGATCTTCTCGGCTTGCTCGTCCGGGATCTCCATTTCGAATTCGTCTTCCAGTGCCATCACCAGTTCAACGGTGTCCAGGGAGTCTGCGCCGAGGTCGTCAACGAACGAGGAATCGATTTTGATGTCAGCTTCGGCAACACCCAGTTGCTCAGCGACGATTTTTTTAACGCGTTGTTCGATATCCGACATGTTATGGCTCCATTAGGTATGTGTTGCGGAAAGTGCGCGCATTTTATCAGGGTTTGCGCGTTGAAAAACTATTTTCAGCGTCTGACGCTAAATCGTTTGAAACTACTGCCAACTGCTGAGAATTGTACTTGAAAGGAGCCAACCGCCACCGGCAAAGTCGCTCCTTCCAGCCTCTTTTTAGTTCATGTACATGCCGCCGTTGACGTGCAGCTCGCTGCCCGTGATATAGGCGGCTTGCGGGCCCGCCAGGAAGGCGACGGCGTGGGCGATGTCTTCCGGCTGGCCCAGGCGGCCCAGCGGGATCTGCGTCAGCAGCGCCTCGTGCTGGCCTTCGCCCAGCGCCTTGGTCATGTCGGTGTCGATGAAGCCCGGCGCCACGCAGTTGACGGTGATGTTGCGGCTGCCGATCTCGCGCGCCAGCGCGCGGGTCATGCCGGCCACGCCGGCCTTGGCGGCGGCATAGTTCATCTGGCCCGGGTTGCCGGCCGCGCCGACCACCGAGGTGATGTTGATGATGCGGCCGGCCTTGGCCTTCATCATGCCGCGCAGCACGGCGCGCGACAGGCGGCCGACGGCGGTCAGGTTGGTGGCGATCACGTTGTCCCACTCCTCGTCCTTCATGCGCATCGCCAGCTGGTCCTGGGTGATGCCGGCATTGTTGACGAGGATGCCGATGGTGCCGACGTCCTTGGTGATGGCGTCGATGACCGACGCGCACTGGGCCGCGTCGGTGACATTCAGCACCATGCCCTTGCCGCCGAACTCGGCGAGGTATTCACCGATGGCGGCGGCGCCGCTTTCGGTGGTGGCGGTGCCGACCACCTTGGCGCCCTGGCGGGCCAGTTCAAGGGCGATGGCCTTGCCGATGCCGCGCGAGGCGCCGGTGACGAGGGCAACTTGGTTTTGCAGGTTCATGCTGTTCCTTCTTCTATTCTTGGTAGGGTGGGCACCCCGTGCCCACCAGGCACCGACGTGCCGCATACAGATGGTGGGCACGTGGTGCCCACCCTACGCTCAAGCCTGGACCGTGGCCAGCAAGCGCTCCAGCGCGGCCTGGTCGACCAGCGCCTCGCCGACCAGCACCGGATCGATACGCTTGGCCATGCCGATCAGCGTCTTGCTCGGCGCGCATTCGATGACCGAGGTCACGCCGTCCGCCGCCATTTTCTGCATGGTCTCGACCCAGCGGACCGGACCGGCAGCCTGGCGCACCAGCGCGTCCTTGATCGCGGCCGGATCGTTCAGGATAGCCACGTCGACGTTGTTGATCAAGTCGATCTGCGGCGCACGGAAGGTCAGGTCGGCCATATAGTCGCGCAGGCGGTCCGACGCGGGCTTGAGCAGCGACGAATGGAACGGGGCCGACACGGCCAGCTTCATGGCGCGCTTGGCGCCCTTGGCCTTGGCGATCTCGCAGGCGCGCTCGACGGCGGCGGTATGGCCGGCGATGACGATCTGGGTCGGTTCGTTGAAGTTGACGGCTTCGACAACGTCACCCTGGGCTGCCTCGGCGCACACGGCCTTCACGTCCTCGGCCGGCAGGCCCAGGATCACGGCCATGCCGCCCTGCCCCACGGGCACGGCATCCTGCATCGATTGCGCGCGGAAGCGCACCAGCGGCACGGCGTCCTTGAAGTCGATCACGCCCGCGGCCACCAGGGCCGAGTACTCGCCGAGGCTGTGGCCGGCGACGACGGCCGGCTTGGGACCGCCGGCGGCGATCCAGGCGCGGTACACGGCCACGGCAGCGGTCAGCATCACGGGCTGGGTGTTCGTGGTCAGGTCCAGCGCTTCCTTCGGGCCTTCGGCGATCATCTTGCCGATGTCCAGGCCCAGGGCGTCCGATGCCTCGGCGACGGTCTGCTCGACGACGGAGTTGCCGGCGAAGCCGTTCAGCATGCCGACGGATTGCGCGCCCTGGCCAGTGAAGAGGAATGCGAATTTGCTCATATCAGGATCTTTCTTTTATTACATACGCACGAGGACGGCGCCCCAGGTGAAACCGCCGCCCACGCCTTCCATCATGACATTCTGGCCCGGCTGGATGCGGCCGTCGCGCACCGCGACGTCCAGCGCCAACGGGATCGAGGCGGCCGAGGTATTGCCGTGCTCGTCGACGGTCACGACCATCTTCTCGAGCGGCAAGCCGAGCTTTTTCGCCGTGCCGCTCATGATGCGCAGGTTGGCCTGGTGCGGGATCAGCCAGTCGATCTCGGACGCCGGCATGCCGGCCGCGTCGAGCGCCTCATTGGCCACTTTTTCCAGCACGGACACGGCCAGCTTGAACACGGCGGGGCCGTCCATGTACAGGAATTTCTGGCTCGACAGCGCGGCGTGCGAAGGATTCGCCGGGCCGCACAGGATGTCTCCATGGCTGCCGTCCGCGTGCAGCTTGGTGGCCAGCACGCCCGGTTCCTGCGAGGCGGTCAGGACGATGGCGCCGGCGCCGTCGCCGAACAGCACGCAGGTGCTGCGGTCGTTGAAGTCGAGGATGCGCGAGAACACCTCGGTGCCGATCACCAGCACGTTTTTCGCGTTGCCGGCCTTGATGAAGGCATCGGCGGTCGACATGGCGTAGACGAAGCCGCTGCAGACGGCGCCGATGTCGAAGGCGGCGCTGCCGTTGCGCATGCCCAGCTTGTTCTGCACGATGCAGGCGGTGCTGGGGAAGCTGCCGAAGAAGTCCGGGCTCGCCGTGGCGACGATCACCATGTCGATCTGTTCCGGCGCCAGGTTCGCCGCCTCGAGCGCCTTGCGGGCCGCGTTGACGGCCAGGTCGGAGGCGTTCTCGTCCGCCGCCGCGTAATGGCGCGCGGAGATGCCGCTGCGGGTCACGATCCACTCGTCCGAGGTCTCGATGCCCTTGGCGGCGAGCTCGGCCGCCAGGTCGTGGTTGGTGACGCGCTTGGCGGGCAGGTAGCTGCCGGTGCCGATAATTTTGCTGTACAAAGTCATTGCTTAACCCTGCTTGATGGTTGAGCCTGGCGCTTCCGTGTCAGGTGTACTGGGGAGCATTTCCGCAATCAAGTGCGACAGTTGCTCTTGCACATTATATTTCGCCGCATCGAAAGCGCGGCGGATCGCCCATTCGTACGCATACGCATTGGCGCCGCCATGGCTCTTGAAGACCAGGCCCTTCAGGCCCAACAGGCCGGCGCCGTTATAGCTTTCCGGATTCAATTTCTTGAGCGATTTACGGGCCAGCAGCGCGCCCAGCTTGGACATCGTCGTTTCCAGCAGCGTCGCCTTGAAGAAGCGCGACAGGCCCTCGATGGCCTTGAGCGTGACGTTGCCCACGAAGCCGTCGCACACGACCACGTCGACGGTGCCCTTGAAGATATCGTTGCCTTCGACGTTGCCGTGGAAATTCAGCACGCCGCGCGCATGGTCTTCGCGCAGCAGGTTGGCCGTCGCCTTGATGACTTCGGTACCCTTGATTTCCTCGGTGCCGACGTTGAGCAGGCCGATGCTGGGACGGCGATGTTCCATCGCCTCGAACAGCACGGCGCCCATGATGGCGAACTGGTGCAGGTGGTGCGGCTCGCAGTCGACGTTCGCGCCCAGGTCGAGCATATAGGTCGGACCGCCCTTCTGGTTCGGCAGGATCGAGCAGATGGCGGGACGGTCGACGTCGGCCATGGTCTTGAGCACGTAGCGCGAGATCGCCATCAGGGCGCCGGTATTGCCGGCCGAGACGCAGACGTCGGCGCCGCCTTCCTTGACGAGTTCGATCGCCACGCGCATCGACGAATCCTTCTTGCGGCGCAGCGCCACTTCGACGGGATCGTCCATGGCCACCACGTCGGATGC
This sequence comes from Massilia sp. YIM B02763, assembly GCF_030412015.1. Lineage (GTDB taxonomy): Bacteria > Pseudomonadota > Gammaproteobacteria > Burkholderiales > Burkholderiaceae_D > Telluria. Next base: position 743,915 of record NZ_JASNRD010000001.1, read on the forward strand.
GTGCTTGACGGACAGGCGCGGATTGTCGGCCGCGTGATGTTTCTTGAGTTCAGCACGGACCTGGTCTTCCAGGCCCACGAGGATCAGTTCGGCCTCGGGTTCGTGCTTGAGGAATGCCAGGGCTGCCGGAATGGTCACAGAGGGACCATGGTCGCCGCCCATGCAGTCGATGGAAATTTTAATTGTCATTTGTCGGAATGAACCGCGGGCTCACGGTCGGCCGGCGGTAGCGTATCCGCGGCGCGCGGCAAGGAGCCGGGCCGGGTAGGCGGAATGGAAAATGACGGTGCGCGCGGCGTCATGCACGCCTGCGGCACGGGAAATGCCAAATAAAAAGCGGCGCCACGCATTGACATACGTTGCACCGCTTTCATGGAACAAAACGCAAGACGTCGATTACTCGTCGTTCTTGGTCTTGAGCACTTTGCGACCACGGTAGAAGCCGTTCGGGCTGATGTGGTGACGCAGGTGGGTTTCGCCGGTGGTCGGCTCGACTGCCAGGTTCGGGGCGGTCAGGAAATCGTGCGAACGGTGCATGCCGCGCTTCGACGGGGACTTCTTATTCTGTTGAACTGCCATGATGACTCCTAAACATAAGTTCTAAAATTCTAACACATTCGACTTGCAATGACATGCGCATCGAGTATCCCAGCGGCAATAACCTATTGCCGTTATTGCCGACATGTTGAACGCAGCCTTCATACTCGAGTTGCACGCGTTTGACACGTCGTTGATGCAAGACAGGCGTTACGGCGCCCACCTTGCAAATCCTATCTACTGCTTATTCTGACTTGAGGCTCTTCAGTGCCGCGAACGGCGATACCTTCTCGGACTTCACGGAGTCCACCAGCGTGGTATCGGGGCACACCTCGTGTTTCGGTGCCTGCGGCAGCGCCAGCAGGGCTTCATCTTCCAGCAATTCGCGGATGTCCATGGCATGGGTGCCGACGATCACGTCGATGCTCTCGTCGTCGAGGATTTCCTCGATCTCGTCCGCTTCCTCGTCGTCCTTGCCCAGCACCAGCACGGTCGACGAATCGAGCTCGTGGCCGAACGGCTGCAGGCAGCGCTGGCATACCAGCTGCACGGTCCCGGAGACGGACAGCGTCATCATCGGATATCCCTGGCGGGTCTGGCCGCCCTGGATGGACCAGGAAATCGTGCCGGACGCATCCGCGCAATCGGCTGCCAGGCGGGGCATTTCCGCGACCGGCGTGACACCTTCACGACGGCCATTGTTCCGGCAAAACTCGAAGGCGTCGATGACAAAAGCGCTCATTTGGAAAAACTTCCCCGGAAAACCTGCGATAATAACAGGCTTATCCCCGGGCAGTCAAAGAATCCGTGCTTTTTTCGGGCTTCCCATCCACGAACGTGGCTGACGCCCATCGAGCTGCCCAACGTGCTGCTCATTTTGCAGCTATCTATCTGTTTTGCTTATGAATATTGGACAGGCCGACATCATACCAAGTTCCGCGCAGCCTGGCACATCTTTGCGCCTGATTCTTGCTTCCAGCTCGGCTTACCGGCGCGAATTGCTGGGCCGCCTGCGCCTGCCCTTCGAAGCGATCGCCCCGCACGTCGACGAGACGCCGCTGCCCGGCGAAGCGCCCGAGGCGACGGCCCTGCGCCTGGCGCGCGACAAGGCGCACGCCATCGCCCGCCTGCACCCGGGCGCGCTCGTGATCGGTTCGGACCAGGTCGCCACGCTGGACGGCGCGCAGATCGGCAAGCCCGGCGACCATGCGCGCGCCCTGGCGCAACTGCAAACAATGCGCGGCCGCCGCGTCGTGTTCCATACCGCCCTGTGCCTGTGGGACGGCCGCACCGATACCTTCGAGCTCGACAACGTCCAGGTCTTCGTCGACTTCCGCGACTTGCCGGACGCCGAACTGGATGCCTATCTGCGCATCGAACAACCCTACGACTGCGCCGGCAGCGCCAAGAACGAAGGCCTCGGCATCGCCTTGCTCGAACGCATCGACAGCAGCGACCCGACGGCCCTCACCGGCCTGCCCCTGATCGCCCTGACGGGCATGCTGCGCCGCGCCGGCGTGGCCTTTTTCGCCGATTGATTGTTTACTTACATGCCCGGTACCCTCTACCTGATCCCGAACACGCTCGGCCCGACCGAAGCGACCCCGCACGCGCTGTCGCACATCCTGCCCGAACAGGTGCAGGACATCGCCAGCAAGCTCGATTACTTCGTCGCCGAAAACGCCAAGACGGCGCGCGCCTTCCTGAAACTGGTCGGCATCGGCCATCCGCTCGCCAAGCCGCTGCAGGAAATCCAGATCGCCGAACTGAACGTGAACACCCCGGCGCAGGCATTGACTGCCCTGCTGGCGCCGCTGCTCGAAGGCCGCGACGCCGGCCTGGTCTCGGAGGCGGGCGTGCCGGCCGTGGCCGATCCGGGCGCCGACCTGGTACGCCTGGCCCACCAGCACGGCATCGCCGTACGCCCCCTCGTGGGACCGTCGTCGCTGCTGCTGGCCGTCATGGCAAGCGGCCTGAACGGCCAGAGCTTCGCCTTCAACGGCTACCTGCCGACCGATGCGGCCCAGCGCAGCAAGCGCATCGTCCAGCTGGAGCAGCGCTCGCGCAGCGAAAAGCAGACGCAATTGCTGATCGAAACGCCCTACCGCAACGGCGCGATGCTGGAAGCCATCGTCGCCGCCTGCCAGCCCGGCACCCTGGTCTGCGTCGCGACGGACCTGTCGCTGCCGACCGAATCCGTACGCACGCTGACGGCTGCCAAGTGGAAAGCACAGCTCGCAGCCGGCAAGGCCCCGGACTTCCACAAGAAACCGACCGTCTTCCTGTTCCTGGCCCAATAAATTCGGGGTCAGAGCACATTTTTCACCAAATTCGGGGTCAGAGCACTTTTTTGATCAATTGATCCAACCCACTCCCAGCGCGGCCGAGCTCGTCGCTTAGAGAAAAATAAAACCGGGGTCAGAGCCGGGGTCAGAGCCCGGTTTTTGGAAAGAGACAGGGGTCAATTGCCACAAAATGTGCTCTGACCCCGAATTTGCAGCTTAATGTGCTCTGACCCCGAATTTTCGGGGTGGGAATCAGCGGATTTCTTCGCCTAGCTCGCGCACCCAGCCGAAGGCGGCCAGTTCGATTTCGCGGATCTGCTTGGCCGACAGGCCCAGGCGGTCCAGCGCCGCCGCGAGGGCGCGGTTGCATTGGGCGCCTTCGAGTTCCTCGGCCACGCCCAGCATCGCGCCGTAGTCGCCCTCGCGGTGCAGGAGGGCGGCGCGCACTTCGGGGGAGACGTCGACGCGCGCCAAAATCTCTTCCATCGGCAGCGAGAACAGCGCATCCATCAGCGACATGATGCCGACCGTGAACGCGGCATTGGCGCCGGCCGTGTCGCCCGGGCGCAGCGTCAGCGTCATCAGTTCGAGCAGGCGGCCGCGCGTCGTCGCCAGCTGCAGCAGCGGCGAATTCAGCTCGACGTTGCCGTCCGGACCGCTGTACAGCAGGATCTGGATCCAGCGCTGCAGCTGGCTGCGGCCGAGCTGCTCGAGCGCCTGCGAGATCGATTCGATGCGGCCGCCGCTGCCGCCGAGATGGCTGTTGACGAGGCGCAGCAGGTTCAGGCTCAGCAGCGGGTCGCGCTTGACGGCTTCCTCGATCGCGTCGTTGCCGGCATTCGCATTGATCAGCTCGATCATGCGCAGCAGCACCATCTCGGAGGGGGTGATCTTCTTGCCCGACAGGATGGCGGGGCGGGCGAAATAGTATCCCTGGAAATATTCGAAGCCGAGTTCCAGGCACAGCTGGAATTCCTCGACCGTCTCGACCTTCTCGGCCAGCAGCTTGCGGCCGGGACTGCGCAGCGAGCGCGCCAGCGCGGCCAGCTCGTCCTGGCTGACGCCCTGCAGGTCCACCTTGATCACGTCGACGAAATCGATCAGCTTGCTAACCAGCTCGGAATGGCCTATAACATCGTCGAGTGCGAATTTGAAACCGAGCTCTTTCAATTCCTTGACGCGCGCCAGCACACCTTCGGTGGGACGCACGGTTTCGAGGATTTCGAGGATGACCTTATTGGGAGGCAAGAATCGAACGAAGTCGCTCATCAACACCACTTCGTCGACATTGACGAAGGCAACCTGCTCTCCGACCACCTGTTTCATGCCCAGCTGCGAGGCGTGGGAAATCACGGCGGCGGTGGCAGCGGCATAATCGGTCAGTTGCGCGTCCTCGTGCTCCGGGGCGGCGCGGAACAATAGCTCGAACGCCACCAGCTTCTGGTCGCGCCCGAGTATCGGCTGACGCGCCAGAAAAAATTCATCGGACGGCATGGACGAGACTGCCGTTGCTACCGCATGCATGCAAAACTCCTGGAATGACGTGGCACGCACCATGCGCGCCCGGTCCGGACTCGCCGGAACTCGGGGCTGACTATACTACAGACGGGCAGTCTTTACATTTCGACATCGTATCAAATCGTTTCAGCGCACCCGTTCCGGCTACGTGAACAACGATATCGGGCGGCGCCGTCCCGCTCAAGGACGGCCCGGGCCATTGCGCTTGGCCGGACGGCGCGGCGCCTCACCCGTTGCCGCCAGGCGCACTCCCGGGCGTGCTCCAGACGGCGCCGACGCCGGGCGGCCTTCGCTCTCGCGCGCCTGACCGGAGCGTGCTTCGCCGCTGCGTGCCTGACCCGGGCGTGCCTGGCCCGGACGTCCCTGCCCCGCGCCAGCCTTTCCCGTGCTTCCCTGGCCCGGCCGCGCATCCGCCGCCGGACGCTGGCCGGCCCGGCGCGGCGCCTCGGCCTTCCGATCCTGCCCCTCCTGCCCTTCCGCCGCGCGGCCGCGCGGGCCGTCGCCGAAGGCCTGGCCCGGCAGGCGCAGGCTGCCCTTGCCCGACAGCGGACTGGCGCGGCGCGCATTGCCGACCGGCTGGCGGCCGCCGCTGCGTTCGGCGCCGGCCAGGCCCGGCATGGCGCCCGTCACCTGGGTGCCCGTCTCGATGCGGAAGGTCGCGCCCTTGTCCGTGCCCAGCACCTTCACCAGGTAGGGCAGCGTCTCGCGCAGCGCCGCTTCCAGCGTGTAGGGCGGGTTCAGGATGAACATGCCGCTGCTGTGCATGCCGGTGCCGTCCGGGCCCGGCGTGGACACGGTCAGCGTCACGTGCAGCCACTCCTTGGCCGGCAGCCGCTTCAGGCGGTCGGGGAACTGGCGCGATTCCATGCGCTGCAGCACCGGATACCAGACCGCGTACATGCCCGACGGGAAGCGGCCCAGCGCGTCTTCCAGCGCATCGCGCACGTGCTTGTAGTCCAGCTTGACCTCGTACGGCGGGTCGACCAGCACCAGCGCGCGGCGCGACGGCGGCGGCAGCAGCGCCTTCAGGCTCTGGAAGCCGTCCGCGTACTCGACGATGACGCGCTTGCCGCGCGGCCGCTCGCCCTGCTCGGCCTTGTGCGCTTCCAGCTTGCGGAAATTCTCGGCCAGCAGGCGGATGTCGGCGGGGTGCAGTTCGAACAGGCGCAGGCGGTCCTGGGCGCGCGCCACCTGCTCGGCCACGTAGGGCGAGCCCGGATAAAAGCGCAGGCGGCCAGCGGGGTTCATCTTGCGCACCAGCTCGACGTATTCGGCCAGCGCCGGCGGCAGGTCGTCGCGCTCCCACAGGCGCGCGATGCCGCCTTCGGACTCCCCGCTCTTGACGGCCTGGGCGCTGTCCAGCGCATACACGCCGACGCCGGAATGGGTGTCGATATAGGTGTAGGCCGCATCCTTCTGGTTCATGTATTGATGCAACTGAACCTGAATAAAGTGCTTCAGGACATCGGCGTGGTTACCCGCGTGGAAGGCGTGGCGGTAGCTGAACATAGGGATTCCAATCGTGATCGCATGCCGTCCCGGGGTAGAACATGGGGCGGCGAAACCGCAATTATCCCATCAAGACAGGCCCTTCGACGAATTCCCCGGCAATAAAAAAGCCGCGGCGCACTCGCGGGCGCCGCGGCCGGCCGTCTCGCGACGGCCCGGAGGAAGCCGATTCGACCTTCTTCAGGCGACCTTCTTCTCGTCGAAGAACTGCTCGTCCTCGGTCGAGCCGTGCAGCGCCGTGGTCGAGCTCTGGCCCTGCTGGATCGCCTGGGTGACGGCATCGAAGTAGCCCGTACCCACTTCGCGCTGGTGCTTGACGGCCGTGAAGCCCTTGTCGGCGGCGGCGAATTCCGCTTCCTGCATCTCGACGAAGGCCGACATGCCGGTGCGCGCATAACCGTGGGCCAGGTTGAACATGCTGTAGTTCAGCGCATGGAAGCCGGCCAGCGTGATGAACTGGAATTTGTAGCCCATCGCGCCCAGCTCCCGCTGGAACTTGGCGATGGTGGCATCGTCCAGGTTCTTCTTCCAGTTGAACGAGGGCGAGCAGTTATACGCCAGCATCTTGCCCGGGAACTTGTCGTGGATCGCCTCGGCGAAGCGCTTGGCGAAGGCCAGGTCCGGCTTGCCCGTCTCGCACCACACGAGGTCGGCATATGGCGCATACGCCAGTCCGCGGGAAATCGCCTGCTCGATGCCCGGCTTGACGCGGAAGAAGCCTTCCACCGTACGCTCGCCCGTGCAGAACGGCTTGTCGTTGGCGTCGACGTCCGAGGTCAGCAAATCCGCCGCCTCGGCATCCGTGCGGGCGATGACGAGCGTGGGCGTGCCCATCACGTCGGCCGCCAGGCGCGCCGCCGTCAGCTTCTCGACCGCCTCGCGCGTCGGCACCAGCACCTTGCCACCCATGTGGCCGCATTTCTTGACGGATGCCAGCTGGTCCTCGAAGTGGACGCCGGCCGCGCCCGCCTCGATCATCGACTTCATCAGCTCGTAGGCGTTCAGCACGCCGCCGAAGCCCGCTTCGGCATCGGCCACGATCGGAGCGAAGTAATCGATGTCGTCCTTGCCTTCGGACCACTGGATCTGGTCGGCACGCTGGAAGGTATTGTTGATGCGCTTGACGACCATGGGCACCGAATTGGCCGGATACAGCGACTGGTCCGGATACATCTCGCCGGCCAGGTTGGCGTCGCCCGCCACCTGCCAGCCGGACAGGTAGATGGCCTTCAGGCCGGCTTTCACCTGCTGCATCGCCTGGTTGCCCGTCAGCGCACCCAGCGCATTCACATAGGGTTCGCTATTGACGAGGTCCCACAGTTTCTCGGCGCCGCGGCGCGCCAGCGTGTGTTCGATCTGGACCGAACCGCGCAGGCGCACGACGTCCTCGGCCGTGTAGTTGCGGACCACGCCCTGCCAGCGCGGTTCATTGTTCCAGGCTTGCTGCAGGGCGGCGATTTGCTGTTCACGAGTTGCCATGGTGTTCTCCCGATAATGGTTGAAAGGTGGTGAATAGAAAGCGGCTGTTGAGAACATCTTAGGCCTTTCGCAAGCGTGCACCACACTCTTATATAAGACACAGGAGTATTTTTATTCCCTGAATAATCAATCACTTGTGATTACAATTTCATGATGCGGCATCGGGTTTCTTCAAATGGGAAAACGCCGCCGATGTCCGCCACAGTGCTTTCCACATCTGTGAACCGCTTTTCACGATACGAAAAAACTTGGTGGGAATGCATGCTGCGCTGCGGCGATGGCCGAACGAGTGGCAAGCGGGTGTAACACGACTGTTACGGATGCTGTGTTAGCCATTTAACAGAAGCAGTGCAGCAAAGCGCCTTAGGCTGAGCGTGCATGACTCATCCGTTTCAAAGCCGGCCCGCTCGCAGGACGCGAGGGGCCGGACCCATCCGTTCAGGAGATTCCCATGAGCCATCCGCCCCATGTCATACGGAACGCGGGACCGAAGGCAGTACTGCTGGCCATCCTGATGGCGGCCGGCACCGGCGCGTTTGCCGCGACGCCGCAGGAGGGCGCCGTCGAGCTGGCCCCCGCCCGCGGCACCGCATTTAGCGATGCGCTGGTACCGGCATCCGGCGAGCCCCTGCTCGCACAGGCCGGCGACACCCACGATGCCTGCCCGGACGGGCCGTGCGTCGAACAGGACCAGGCCGGCACGTCCGGCATGGTCGCCGCCGCCGATACGCGCGCCGCGGCGACGCCCTCCCCGGCCGCCGCGCCGGTCCGTGCCGGCGTCGGCGGCAAGCCGGCCGGCATCGGCTCCGTGCCGGAACCACAGACCTATGCGATGCTGTGCGGCGGCCTGGGCTTGCTCGGCATCGGCGCCAGGACGTCACGCCGCCGGCGCCAGTCCAAATGACGCGCGGTACTGCTCGGCCGCGTCCTCGCGCGTATTGATCTCGACGAGCACGCCGCCGGGAATCTCGCAAAAGAAGCGCGAACCGCGCACCGCCTTGATCAGTCCCGTACGCATCCTCACCCCTGCTTCCTTGAACTCCGCGTACAGGCGCGCGACGTCACCAGCCGTCGGCAATTCGAAGCCGATGTGGAAATTGTGCGGCCAGTCGACGGCACGGCCCGTCGCATCCTCGATCACGATATCGAAGTCGTGGCGCTTGACGACGGCGCTGGTATCGAAGGGCGTGACAGTGCAGCCGAGATGGCGTTCGAAGAAGCCGGCCGTGGCCGCGACGTCGAGCGAAGGAAAGCTGATGTGATTGAGTTTCATCGTGTGATTGACGGAAGACATTTACTGAAGCTCCAAGAAGTTGAAACTGGAGCCATGTCACACGATGCAAGCGGTTCGGAAACGCAAGCGCCCCCGGACTCGCCCGCACGCGCGGCATGGTCCAATGGGCGTTGGTTGACGTAAACGCTTACGGCTGTCGGGAGACAGCGGGATAGATATTAAACACGTAATCTTGCCAATGCAAGAAAAACCGTCGTCCCCGCGCAGGCGTGATAGTGCCCCCGGCACTATCACGCCTGCGCGGGGACGACGTCTACTACATCACTTCGCCAGGTCGACCGCAGCCGTCTCCCCTTCGAACACCAGCTGCCCGCCCCGCGTATCGACGCGGATCGTGTCCTTGGGTCCGAAGCGGCCCGCCAGGATTTCCTTCGACAGCGGATTCTCGATCTGCTGCTGGATCGCGCGCTTGAGCGGACGGGCGCCGTACACCGGGTCGAAGCCCGCTTCCGCGATCTTCTGCAGCGCGGCGTCGGACAGCTCCAGGTGCATCTCCATCTTCTCCAGGCGCTGCTCCAGGCCGCGCAGCTGGATCTTGGCGATCGAGCCGATGTTCTTCTCGTCGAGCGCGTGGAACACGACGATCTCGTCGATCCGGTTGATGAACTCGGGGCGGAAGTGGCCGCGCACCTCGGCCATCACGGCCAGCTTGACGACTTCCGGCTCGTCGCTGTCCATCGACTGGATCTTGTGCGAACCCAGGTTCGAGGTCATGACGATCACGGTGTTCTTGAAGTCGACCGTGCGGCCCTGGCCATCCGTCATGCGGCCGTCGTCCAGCACCTGCAGCAGCACGTTGAACACGTCCGGGTGCGCCTTCTCGATCTCGTCGAGCAGGATCACGCTGTACGGCTTGCGGCGCACGGCTTCCGTCAGGTAGCCGCCCTCCTCGTAGCCGACATAGCCCGGCGGCGCACCGATCAGGCGGGCCACGGAATGCTTTTCCATGAACTCGCTCATGTCGATGCGGATCAGGGATTCCTCCGTATCGAACAGGAAGTTCGCCAGCGCCTTGCACAGCTCGGTCTTGCCCACGCCCGTCGGGCCCAGGAACATGAAGGAGCCGTACGGACGGTTCGGGTCGGACAGGCCGGCGCGCGAACGGCGAATCGCGTCGGACACGGCGACGATCGCCTCGTCCTGGCCCACCACGCGCTCATGCAGCTTCTCCTCGATGTGCAGCAGCTTGTCGCGCTCGCCCTGCATCATGCGCGCCACCGGAATGCCGGTCGCCCGCGACACCACTTCCGCGATCTCCTCGGCGCCGACCTGGGTGCGCAGCAGGCGCGGCTTGCCGCCCGTCTGCTCGGCCGTGGTCGCTTCCTCGGCGTCCTTCAACTGCTTTTCCAGCTCCGGCAGGCGGCCGTACTGCAGCTCCGAGACACGCTGCCAGTTGCTCTGGCGCTTGGCCTCGTCCATCTGCAGGCGGATGCGCTCGATCTCTTCCTTGATGTGGGTCGTGCCCTGCACGCCCGCCTTCTCGGCCTTGAGGATTTCCTCGTAGTCGTTGTACTCGCGTTCCAGGCGCGCGATCTCCTCGTTGATCAGCTCCAGTCGACGCTGCGAGGCTTCGTCGGTTTCCTTCTTGACGGCTTCGCGCTCGATCTTCAGCTGGATCAGGCGGCGGTCCAGGCGGTCCATCACTTCCGGCTTGGAGTCGATCTCGATCTTGATCTTGGCCGCGGCCTCGTCGATCAGGTCGATCGCCTTGTCCGGCAGGAAGCGGTCCGTGATGTAGCGGTGCGAGAGCTCGGCCGCGGCGATGATCGCGGGGTCGGTGATCTCGACCTTGTGGTGCAGCTCGTACTTTTCCTGCAGGCCGCGCAGGATGGCGATGGTCGCCTCCACGCTCGGCTCGTCGACGAGGATCTTCTGGAAGCGGCGCTCCAGCGCGGCATCCTTCTCCACGTACTTGCGGTACTCGTCCAGCGTGGTCGCGCCGACGCAGTGCAGCTCGCCGCGCGCCAGCGCCGGTTTCAGCATATTGCCCGCGTCCATCGCGCCTTCGGCCTTGCCGGCGCCGACCATCGTGTGGATCTCGTCGATGAAGACGATGGTCTGGCCTTCGTCCTGCGCCAGTTCCTTCAGCACGGATTTCAGGCGTTCCTCGAACTCGCCGCGGAACTTGGCGCCGGCCAGCAGGGCCGCCATGTCGAGCGACAGCACGCGCTTGCCCTTCAGGGAGTCCGGCACCTCGTTGTTGACGATGCGCTGGGCCAGGCCTTCGACGATGGCCGTCTTGCCCACGCCCGGTTCGCCGATCAGCACGGGATTGTTCTTGCTGCGGCGCTGCAGCACCTGGATCGCGCGGCGGATCTCGTCGTCGCGGCCGATCACGGGGTCGAGCTTGCCCTGGCGGGCACGCTCCGTCAGGTCGAGCGTGTATTTCTTCAGCGCCTCGCGCTGGCCTTCGGCATCCTGGGAATTCACGGACTCGCCGCCGCGCACGGCCGAGATGGCCGATTCCAGCGATTTGCGGGCGAGGCCGTGTTCGCGCGCCAGGCGGCCCGCGTCCGACTTGTCCTCGGTCAGCGCCAGCAGCACCATCTCGCTGGACAGGAACTGGTCGCCGCGCTTCTGCGACTCGCGGTCGGCCAGGTTCAGCAGGGAGACGAGTTCGCGTCCGACCTGCACGTCGCCGCCGTTGCCGGAGACTTTCGGCAGGCGCTCGAACGCGCTTTTCAGCGCATTCTGCAGGCCGCCGACGTTCACGCCGGCCCGCTGCAGCAGCGAGCGGGCGCCCCCGTCGTCCTGGTTCAGCAGCGCGCCGAGCAGGTGGACAGGTTCGATGTACTGGTTTTCATTGCCGACGGCCAGGCTCTGGGCATCCGAGAGCGCTTCCTGGAGCTTGGTCGTCAATTTGTCTTGCCGCATATGTTTGCCCCTAGCTTGTTAGGTTGGTATTCAGGATGGAACCAATCTAAGGATGACGTATCGGCTTTTCAAGATACGAAATTGCCATGAGCAAAGTGTCGCTGCCGGCTCGCATACAGGTGGCATCCCCATGAACGCAGACCATCATACGCGCCGATGGCGGCGCGCGAACGCGCCGTTTGGACAGGTCACAAAGACAAACCACACGCCGGAAACGGCCTGATCCGGACGGTCAGGCCCTGGCGCGTTGCCGCGCCCTGCGGATCAAGCCTGGGGCGCAAGCGGCGCCCGGCCAGCAATGGCGGCCAGGTCGCGCACGTTCTTCTGGACGGCGACGATGGCGAACAGCGTCAATACGAAGGACATGCCGTAGAAGCCTTTTTCGCTCGGCAGCAACGCCGCATTCCAGAGTCCCACGGCCAGCAGGAGCACGGACGCCGCCAGCGATACCCAGCACAGGTTCAGGTACATGCCCGTGACCGCCTGGCCCTCGGCGCGGTCGCGCAGGGTCTTCTGCAGCGACACCGCGGCAAAGCAGCCATACAGCAGAATCGTCAGGTAGTAACCCTTTTCGTTGAGCTGCATCTGGGCGTTCCACAAGCCGATCAGGAAGGCGGCCACGCCGGCGATCATGGATGCCCAGGACGCGCCGACGAAAGCGGCGCTGGGGCGGGTGACAGTGTGCTGGTTCATGCGGTTCTCCGGTCAAAGAAAATTAGACTTTGCCAGATTGCAATAGCCGCGCCTTGCGCGCAAGCGAAGGGCACGCCAGTATCAGGCCATGGCACGCCAGGTAGCGAAACCCGCGATGCAGAACGCGATCGAGCCGACCAGGTGCAGGCCGGAGTGCGCCAGCGCCCAGCCGTACTCGCCACGCTGGAGCAGCACCATCGCCTCGCCGGAAAAGCTGGAAAACGTGGTCAGCCCGCCCAGGAAACCGGTGATGGCGAACAGGCGCCAGGCCGGATTCAGCGCCGCGTGGTCGCCGAAGAAGCCGAGCGCGAGACCGATCAGGTAGCCGCCGGCGAGATTGACGGTCAGCGTGCCGAGCTGGATAAAAGGGTGCAACTGGGCGAACAGCACGGACAGCGCCCAGCGCAGCCAGGCGCCCAGGGCGGCACCCACGCCTACCACGAGCCAGGCGAGGGGCGAATTCAGCGCGCTACCCAATTCAACGCGCCCACTTGGCCTTGGCCGCGTCGTCGGTGACGCGGGCGTCGACCCAGCGCGCGCCGTTCGGGGTCTGTTCCTTCTTCCAGAACGGGGCGTCGGTCTTGAGGTAGTCCATGATGAACTCGCAGGCGGCGAAGGCTTCGCCGCGGTGCGCCGCGCTGCAGGCCACCAGCACGATCTGGTCCAGCGGCGCCATCGGCCCGATGCGGTGGATGACGAGCGCGCCGTACAGCGGCCAGCGCGCGCGCGCCTGCTCGACGATGTCCTCGAGCGAGCGCTCGGTCATGCCGGGATAGTGTTCCAGCTCCAGCTCGGCGACCTGGTCGCCGTCGTTCATGTCGCGCACCGTGCCGACGAAACTCACCACCGCGCCGATGCGCGGGTCGCCCGCGCGCAGGCGCGCGATTTCGGCGCCCAGGTCGAAATCCTCGGCCTGCACCCTTACTTCGATCATGCCATCTCCTTTGCCAGGCGCACCGACAACTGGTCGATGCGCGATGCCGTGCGCGCGTCCATCAGGGCCGGCAACGCATACAGCGCGCGCAGGCGGGCGGCGGCATCGCCGTCCTTGCCCGCCCCCTTGCCGCCACGCTGTCCGTTGGCGGCGCCATTGCCCCCGCCCAGCGAGGATTGCAGCACCTCGACCTGCAGCTTGAGGCGCTCGCGCGCGAATTCCGGGCCGCTGTCGATGCCGGCGCCGATCTCCAGGCGCAGCAGGTCGTGCAGCAGCGTCTCGCGGTTGCGGGCCAGCAGGTCCGCGTGGGCGCCGCGCGCCGCCGCATCGCCGTCCAGCGCGCGCAGCGCGGCGTCGAAACGGGTGCGCAGCGCGGCATCCAGCGCCGCGTCCAGGGCCGGCAAGGCGCGCCAGCGCCCTTCCCAGTCCTGGCCTTCCGCAGGGGCGCTGCCGGACGCGACGGCCTGCTCGAGCTCCTGCACGAGGCGCAGCTTGTCACGCAGCTTGCCCGCCTGGGCCACGCCGGCGGCGCGGCGCGCCTGGTCCAGCCCGTGCTGCACGGCGGCCACGGCCGCGTGGTAGCGCTTCTCGACGCGCGCTTCGTGGGCGCGCGGCACCGGGCCGATCGCCTGCCATTCGGCCTGGGCATCGCGCAGCAGCTTGCCGGCCGTGGCCGGGGTGACGTCGGCGGCGGCCGCTTCCAGGCGCGCGCTGATCGCTTCCTTGGCGGCTTCGTGGGCGCGGCGCTCGATGTCGGCTTCGTGCATGCTTTCCTTGCGGCGCTGGAACACGTCGTCGCAGACGGCACGGAAGCGCTGCCACAGCGCCTGCTCGGCCTTGCGCTCCAGCGGCAGCGCACGCGCATGCTCCTGCCAGCGCGCCTGCAGCGCGCGCATGGCGTCCAGCGCGTGGCGATCGTGCGGGTCGATCGCGGCCGCTTCCTCGATGATGCGCTCGCGTTCCCCCATCTCGTCCTTGCGCTGCGCTTCCAGCGGCGCCTGCAGCACGTTCAGGGCCTCGGAGAACAGGCCGTCCAGGCGCTTCTTTTCCTTGCGGTCGATGGCGCCCAGGTGGCTCCACGCCAGGCGCAGGCGCTGAACCGCGCTCGCCAGGTGCTTCCAGTCGGTGCCGCCTTCCTGCAGGCGGGCGACCTCGGCATTCGCTTCATCGACCAGCGCCCGGCCGCGCGCCGCGTTCGCGTGGCGCTCGTCGGCCAGGTGGCGGAAGTGGGCGGCGGCCGGCGCATAGGCGGCCGTGCAGGCGGCGTCGAAGCGCTCCCACAGGCTTTTCGGCGCGGCGCCGGACAGGCTGTCGAGGGCCTTCCAGCGGTCGCGCATGCTGCCGACCTTCTTGGCCAGCTCGGCCATCGCCAGGTTCTGCGTGGGCAGCGCCTCGACGCTCTTGATGAGTTCCTCGCGCGAGACGTTGCCGCCCCAGCGCGCCCAGTCGGACAGGCGCTTCAGTTCGGCGCGCACGTGGGCCAGGCGGTCCGATTGCGCGGGCGTCAGGCGCATGCCCTTGTCCTTCGCTTCCTTCAGGGTCTTGTCCAGCTCGGCGGCCGTGCCCAGCGATCCCTGTTGCAACGCGGCTTCCATCGCCTCCATCGTGTCGATGAAGTGCTGGTCGGCGCCGCGCGGCTTGATGCGTTCCTGGCCGGCCGCCGCCGCTTGGGCCGCATCCTTCGCCGGCTTGTGCTCGCGCGGCTCCTTCGGCTTGCGGCCTTCCGGCTGCGGCAGCGACGCCAGCAGCGCATCGAAACGGCGCTGCAATTCGGCGCCCTGCTCGTCCTGCGCCAACGCCGGCAACGCCTTCCATTCGCGCCGCAGGGCATCCGCGTTCAACTCGGCCACGGGCCTGGCGCCCTGGGCGTCGAGGAAGGCGGCGCGCGCCGCGGCGGCGGCCTGTCCCGCTTCCAGCGCCTGCAGGCTGGCCAGCAGCTTCTGCTGCTCCACGCCGAATTCCGTCACCAGGCCACGCGGCAGCGAGGCATGCTCGGGCGCCTGCAGCGCCAGCGCCTGCTCCTGGGCCAGCACCTCGATGCGGCCGGCCAGCTCGGCGGCGGGCAGGTTCTCCGCGCCCAGGCGGCGCAATGCGGCCAGGCGGTCGATCATGGCGCGCTGCAGCTGCACCTGCGCTTCCAGGCGCGCGGCCAGCGCGGCGCGCACGGCCTGGAAATCGTCCTGCAGCTCGGGCGCGGAAATGACGGACCATTCGCGGTCCAGTTCGGCCACGTGGTTCGGGGTCAGCAGTGCATCGGCCTGCAGCGCGCGGGCATGCTCGAGCGCGGCTTCGCCGCGGCGGTGCTCGGCCTGGCGGTGGCGGTGGGCATCGAGGCGCCCCTGCATCAGCTTGGCGACGCGGCGGTCGGTATTGCGCATCGCCGTATGGACGCGCTCGACCAGGGCCGGACTATGGACGAATTCGGCGGCGGCGAGCCGCAGTTCGGAAAATTCGCATTGCAGGATGAATTCCACCGCGGCGGCCTCGTCGCCGCCGATCCGGCTCAATCGCTCGGCTTGCAGGGCGCGCTGGGACGCGTGCGCCCCGTCCGGCCCCGCGGCAGGCGTTTTGGCAGGCGCGGCCGATTTCCCGGCGGCCGGTGCGCCCGCGGCCGGCGCTCCGCGCTCCTGCCCGGCCGGCTTGTCGCCGGACTTGTCTCCGGGTTTGCCGCCGGGTTTGCCACCATTCGGCCGCTTGAATAGGAACTCGAACATGATGAAATCGCACTTCCAAAATCGCCATCATAACAAAGAACCCTGATGGCTTCGCGCCGCCGGACTGGCGCGTGCGACCGGCCCGCTTGCCCGGGACGCCGGCGCGATCATCAATGCATGAGCAGGACCGACTGGCGGCGCTCCTCCCGGTGCTCGAGCCGCCGCTCCTCCGCCATGCGCCCGATCATCGCCGCGCCGGGCGGATCGATGGCGGAACGCCGCTGGCGCGGCGCCGTGCGCCGTTCCTGGGCATAGGCGTCGTGGGCCAGCATCTGGTTGGCGATGGCGAACCAGGCATCGCGCCCGACCCGGCTGCGCGCCAGCGGGAACAATTCATGCTCTTCGCGTTCCAGGCGGTGGCGCAGGGCCGCCACGCAGCGCTCCACGGCGGCCTGGAACGGGGCGCGCTGGACCGCCCGCCCGCCGGCGCCGATGCAGGCCTCGGCCGCGGCCATCGCCTCGGCCGCGTGCATGCTCAATTGCTCGAGTTCGCGCAGCAGGCCGTCGGCCGCTTCGGTGCAGCGCCGCAGCGCCGGTACGAGGAATTTGTCCAGCTTGCGCCAGTGGCAATCGTCGTAGATGCGGCGTAACGCGCCGCACAGCTGGGCAGCCCGGCCGGCGGCCAGGGTGGCGAAATCGCCGGGCAACGCATACAGGTCGTCCAGCAGCGATTGCAGTGCGCTACGTGCCGTCGTTTGCTCGACGGACAAGGCAACGAGGGTGTAAGTCGACGTCAGCATTCGGTCTCCACGAGTCTTTTCGCCATATCGGATCCCGGCCGCGAATAATGCGGCACGGAAACCTGGACGGGAAGGTTGATGGCCAGGCCTGCGGGAATATGTCGTTGTCGTCGGCCCGAAAGGTTTTAGTGTAAGGAGGCAGGGCGGGCGTCGTTTGATCTATAACAAACCGTAACGGATGGCCAGCAGAGGGATCCCCCGTGCTAATGTGGCGCGTTCCGGTCCCTGCCCGCCTCCGCCGTCTCGATGAAACGCACGTCTGCCACCGCCCTCCTGCTTCTGCCTACCCTGCTGCTGGCCGCCTGCAGCCCGCGCCCCGGACCGGCCGACGGGTATGCCGCCTATGCGGAGGCGGAGGCGGTGCCCTTCGCCAGCGTCGAGGCCGGCCGCGTCGAGCGCGTCTACGTCCAGCGCGGGGAGCGCGTGGCCGCCGGGGCGCCCCTGTTCGCCCTCGCCGGCCAGGAAGTGCGCACGGCGCCGGACGACGTCGAGGTGGCCGAGGTGATGGTGCGCGCCGGCGACACGGTGGCCGCCGCCCAGCCCGTGCTGAGCCTGCTCGCCCAGCGCCAGCTGCGCGCCCGTTTCTACGTGCCGCGCGAGCGCCTGGACGCGCTGGCGCCGGGCCGTGCCGTCGTGCTGGCCTGCGACGGCTGCGGCGACGGCCTGCCGGCCCGGGTCAGCTTCGTCGCCCACCGGCCGGAACCGGACCGCCCCGGCCCCGTGTTCCTCGTCGAGGCGCAGCCGGACGCGGCATCGTCGGGATTGCGGGCCGGCCAGCCGCTGACCGTCAGGCTGGCCGGCGGCTGAGCTGGAGAAGCCTCACGGCGAAGGCTCGTCCCCGGCCTGGGCCCGCATGTGCACGATCTCCCGTCCCGGACGCGCCAGCTCGTGAAAGATATCGTCCAGGTAGACGATGATCTCATCGTCGGCCAGGTGCGCGGGAATTACCAGCTCCTCCAGGCGCACCCGCTTGCCGGCGTCCCGGCGATAGACACGCCAGACGTCGTGCTCGCGCTCCACCTCGACCTGGAAGCGGCCGTAGATATCGAATTTCATGGCGGCCCGCCCGCCGCGTCGAAGCTTGCCCGCAGCGGCGCCGCCACCCCGTCCGGTGCCGCGTGCGCCAGCGTCACCTGCGCGCAGCCGTGCCAGCGCGCGCAGCGCAGGATGGCCGTGGCCAGGTCGCGCAGCAGGCCTTCCCCGATGCGCACGCCCGGCTCCAGCGCCAGCGACTTCACTTCGAACACACCGGCCTTGCGGTGCGCCTTGGCGTCGATCCTCCCGACCAGCCGGCCCTTGCGCAGCAGCGGCAGGCAGAAGTAGCCGTAGCGGCGCTTGTCTGCCGGCGTATAGCATTCCAGGCGGTAGTCGAAGCCGAACAGTTCCTGCGCGCGGCGCCGGTCCCAGACGATGGGGTCGAACGGCGACAGCACGCTGGTCGCGGTCGGCGCGAGCTTGCCGGCGGCGGCCTGCTCGAGCAGCGCGGCATGGTCGGGATGGACGAACACGGGTTCCTTCCAGCCGTCGACGCGGGCGCGCAGCAGCAAGCCTTCGTCGGCCAGCGCGTCCAGGCGGACATGCGGCGGCCGCGTGCGGTGGTAGTCGGGAATCCAGGCCGCCTTCGCCACGCCCAGCGCCCTGGCGGCGCGCAGGACGAAGCTGCGCCGCGTGTCCGCCAGCGAGGGCATGGCCGCGTCGTCCCAGCCGGGCAGCACGCGTTCGGCCAGGTCGTAGACGCGGTGGAAGTTGTGGCGCCGCGCGATCATCAGCACGCCGGCCGTGAACAGCACCTCCAGGGCGCGCTTTTCCGGCTTCCATTGCCACCAGCCGCCGGCCTGGCCGTCGCTGCGCTCGAAGTCGGCCGAGCGCGCCGGGCCGTGCTCGCGGATGTGTTCCAGCACCCGCTCGACCTCGTCCGGGTGCTCGAGCATCCAGGCGCCCGCGTACTTCCAGCCGAGCGAGCCGGGATCGATCATGCGGTGGCGGTACAGGCCATAGTCCTCGATGGGAATGAAGCAGGCTTCGTGGGCCCAGTACTCGAACAGCCGACCCTCGGCCAGCAGATCATCCAGCCAGCACGGGTCATAATCGCCCAGGCGGCTCCACAGCACCAGGTAGGGGCTGCGCGCGACGACGCTGATGGTGTCGATCTGCAGGACGCCCATGCGCCGGATCGCGGCCAGCACGTCGTCTTTCGTCGCGCGGGCGCGGCGCGCTTGCAGCATGCCTTGCGCGGCGAGGTGCAGGGCGCGGGCGCCCGCCGGGGATAGGATGAGATCGGTCATGCCATCATTCTAATGACGGAACGACATGATTGCCCGCCACGTCCAAGAACTTTTACAGGCCGGCGCGCTCTCGCCTATACTAAGTACTCATCCAGAAATAAATGTGTTTTTGGCCTCCAGAACCGGCGCGCTGCTGCGTTGGCTCCCACTTGCAGTGCTCGCACTGCGGCGCGGTCCCCGCCTTGCATCGCATCCGGTTCTGTTCGCCAAAACTCACATTTATTTCTGGACGACTACTTAGCCACCCCTTCCGTTGTATCCAATCAAACCCATGCGGCTGCTGCACACCTCCGACTGGCACCTCGGCCAGACCCTGCACAATTTCGACCGGACCTACGAACACCAGCGCTTCCTCGACTGGCTGCTCGACACCCTCGTGGAACAGCAGATCGACGCCCTCCTGATCGCGGGCGACGTGTTCGACAATGCGAATCCGTCGGCGGCCTCGCAGCGCCAGCTCTACCGTTTCCTGCAGCAGGCCCGCGCGCGCGCGCCGCAACTCGACATCGTCGTCATCGCCGGCAACCACGATTCCGCCGGCCGCCTGGAAGCCCCGGGGCCGCTGCTGGAAGCGCACGGCACGCGCGTGGTCGGCAACGTCGTGCGCGGGCCGGACGGCGAGATCGACCTGGAACGCCTGCTGGTGCCGCTGACTGGCAAGGACGGCACGGTGCGGGCCTGGTGCGTGGCCGTGCCCTTCCTGCGCCCGGGCGACGTGCCGCGCATCGTGCGCGAAGCCGTCGACGGTGAGGAGGACGGGCAGGCCGACGCCTTCGACGCCTACCTGGCCGGCATCGCCCTGCTCTACCGCCAGGCCCACGCGCTGGCGAAGGAACGCGCGACGAACGGCGAGGCGATCGTCGCGATGGGTCATTGCCACATGGTCGGCGGCGACGCGTCGCCGGATTCCGAGCGCCGCATCGTCATCGGCGGCACCGAGGCGCTGCCGGCGTCGATGTTCGATGCCGATACCGCCTATGCCGCGCTGGGCCACCTGCACCTGGCGCAGCGCGTCGGCAAGCAGGAACACCTGCGCTATTCCGGCAGCCCGCTGCCGCTGTCGTTTTCCGAGGTCGGCTACCGGCACCAGGTGCTGCGCATCGACCTGGACGGCGCCCGGGCCGGCGCCATCGAGCCGCTGTTCGTGCCGCGCGCCGTCGAGCTGCTGCGCGTGCCGGCCAAGCCGGCGCCGTTGAAGGAAGTGATCGCCGAGCTGGTGGGCCTGGACCTGCCCGACGCGCCGCCGCATGCCTGGCCCTACCTCGAAGTACGGGTGCTGCTGGACGGTCCGGAACCGGGCCTGCGCGCCCAGGTCGAGGCGGCGCTGGAAGGCAAGCCCGTGCGCCTGGCGAAGATCGAGCCGACCCGCCGCGTCGTCACCAGCGCCGGCATCGAGCCGGCGCTGAGCCTGGACCAGCTGGCGCAGCTGCAGCCGGACGACATCTTCCGCCGCCTGTGGCAGCAGCGCTTCGGCGAGGATGCGCCGGACGACCAGCTGGCAGCGTTCGCGGAGCTGCTCCTGCCTGAAGACGGCAAGGCGGACGGCAAGGAGGCTGCATGAAGATCCTCCGCATCGGCGGCAAGAACCTGGCCTCGCTGGCGGGCGACTTCGAGGTCGACTTCGAGGCGGAACCGCTGGCCTCGAGCGGCCTGTTCGCCATCAGCGGACCGACCGGCGCGGGTAAGAGCACTCTGCTCGACGCCTTGTGCCTGGCGCTGTACGACGCCACGCCGCGCCTGATCAAGGGGCCGCGCGTGGGCAACTACCTGCCCGACGTCGGCGAGGAAACGCTGTCCGTGGCCGACCGCCGCACGCTGCTGCGGCGCGGCAGCGCGGACGCGTTCGCGGAAGTCGACTTCATCGGCAACGACGGCCAGCGCTACCGCGCGCGCTGGAGCGTGCGCCGCTCGCGCAACCGCGCCTCGGGCGCGCTGCAGCCGTCGACCATGAGCCTGCACACGCTGCCCGGCCTGCTGGCGCTTGGCGGTACGAAGACCGAGGTGCTGGGCGAGATCGAGCGCCGCATCGGCCTGTCGTTCGAGCAGTTCACCCGTTCCGTGCTGCTGGCGCAGAACGAATTCTCGGCCTTCCTGCGCACCGACGAGAACGAGCGCGGCGAGCTACTGGAAACGCTGACGGGCAGCGCCGTCTACAGCGACATCTCGCGCCGCGCCTTCGAGCGCTGGCGCCAGGAGCAGGAGGCGCTGCGCCGCCTGACGGCGCGCCTGCACGACCAGGCGCCGCTCGCCCCCGCCGAGCGCAGCCAGCTGGACGAAGACCACGCGGCGGCCCAGGCGCAGCTGCGCGACGCCGACGCGCGCCGCGACGCGCTGGAGCGCCGGCTGCGCTGGCACCAGGAGCTGGAACGCCTGCGCGCGGCCGAAGCGCAGGCCGAGGGGGCGCTGGCCGCCGCCGGCGCCCGGATCGACGAGGCCGCGGACCGCCGCCGGCGCCTGGCGACGCTGGACGCCGTGCAGCCGGCGCGCGCGCTGGTGGGCGACCTCACGCGCCTGGCCAACGAGCAGCGCCAGGCCCAGGCCGTGCTGGGTTCCTCCGAACACGAGCTGGCCCGCGCCCTGGACGCCCAGCAGGCGGCCGCGCGCGGCCTGATGGACGCCGAGCGCAAGCTGGAGGCGGCCGAGGACGCGCAGATCGCCGCCAAGCCCCTGCTGGACGAAGCCAAGGCCCTCGACGCCGCGTTGACGGCGCTGGCCCCGGCCCATGCCACGGCGCGCCAGTCGCTGGCCGCCGCCCAGGCCGACGACGCGCAGGCGCGCACCGCCCTGCACGCCAAGACGGCCGAGCTGAATGGCTGCCGCCGCGCGCTGCGGGAGACCGGCGACTGGCTCGCCGCGCAGGGCCGCCTGCAGGCGTTGGCGGCGCAGTGGGCGCGCTGGGACCAGCGCCTGCAGCACGCCGCCCAGGCCGCGCGCCAGGATGCGCAGGCGGCCGCCGCGCTGGCCGAGGCGCAGGCCGGCGCCGGGCAAGCCGCCACGGCGGCCCAGCGCACGGCCACCGCCTTGTCCGCGTCGATCGAACTGCTGGAGATGCGCGACGAGGCGCGGCGCGAGACGGCCCGGGTGCTGGAAGGCGTCGACGGCGACGCGCTGCTGGCCGAACGGCGCGCGCTGGAAGCGCGGCGAGCACAACTGTCCTCGCTCGACAAGACCTGGCAGGCGCTGGCCACGAGCCGCGCGCGCCTGGACGAACTGGACACGCAGGCCGCGCAGCACGACAGGCTGCGCGGCGATGCGGCGCGGGGCCTGGAAGCGGCGCGCGCCGCCGGCATCGCCCTCGACGCCACCGTGGCCCAGGCCGAGCGCATGCTCAAGAACGCGGAACTGGCGTGCGCGGACGGCGTCGAGAAGCTGCGCGCGCGGCTCGTCGACGGCGAGCCCTGCCCCGTGTGCGGCGGCGAGGAGCACCCGTACCGCCACCAGGACGACCGCCTGCATGCGGTGCTGGAAAACCTGGCCGGGGAACTGGCCGGGCAGCGCCGCGCCCAGCGCGACAACCTGAACCTGCAGGCCGACCAGCGCGCCGCGTTCGACGCGGCCGGCGAACGCCTGGCCGCGCTGGCGCGCGAACGCGCCGGCCTGGCGACGCTGCTGGCCGAGCTGGATGCCGAATGGGCCGAGAGCCCGCTCACGGCCCAGGCGCCCGAGGGCGATGCGCGCGCCGGCTGGTTCGCCGCGCAGATGGACGCGCTGCGCGCCGACCTCGAAGCGCTCGACGGCCGCGACGGCGACTTGCGCCGCGCCGTGCTGGCGCGCGACGCCGCCCAGCAAGCCTGGGATGCCGCCAACTGCGAACATGCGCGCCTGCTCGATGCCGCCCAGGCCGCGCAGGGACAGCTGGCGAAAATGGACGCCGACATCGCCGCGCTGGCCGCGCGCCGCGACGCCGCCGCGGCCGCGCTGGCCGACGTGCTGGCGGAACTGGACCCGGTGCTGTCCGACGCCATCGGCGACGGCTGGCAGGCGCAGTGGCAACGCGACCCGGCCGGCTGGCGCGCCGCCCGCGCCGAGGAAGCGCGCGCCTTCGGCGAACGGGCCGAGCGCCAGGCGCGCCTGGCCGGCGCCATCGGCGCGCTGGAAGCCGAACATGCGGCGCTGGCGAGCCGCTGCGATGCGGGCGCGCGCCGCCTGCAGGAGGCGGGCGCGGAATTCGAACGGGTCGATGGCGACCTCGCGGCGCGCCGCGCCCAGCGCACGCAGCTGTTCGAGGGCCGGCCCGTGGGCGCCGTGGAGGAAGCGCTGGCCGCCGCCGTGCAGGCCGCGCGCGAAGGCGTGAACGCCTGCCAGGCGGCGAGCCTGAACGCGGCCCAACAGGAAGCGCGCGTGCGCGCCGCCCAGGCACAGGCGACGAGCCGCATCGCCGACCTGCAGGGCGAACTGGCCGATGCCGGGGAACGCCTGGCGGCCTGGATACAGGACTTCGACGGCGGTGGACCGCACCTCGAACCCGTCGAGAACGAGACCCAGCTGGCCGCCCTGCTGCAGGTGGGCGCGGGCTGGATCGCCCAGGAACGCGCCGCCCTGCAGGAACTGGAAGCGGGCGCGCGCCAGGCCGGCGCCGTGCTGGCCGAACGGCGCGCCCAGCGCATGCAGCACCAGGAAGGCTTGCCGCCGGAGGCGCCCGGCCAGGAAGCGGCGGCGCAGGAAGCGAAGGCGCAAGAAGCGAATACGCAAGACGCGGAAGCCGTCGCCGCGCTGCTGCGCACCGTGCAGGCCGCGCGGAATAGCGTGCACGAGACGGCGGCGGCGCTGGCCGTGCGCATCCGCGAGGACGACGGCCGGCGCGAGCGGGCCAGCGCGATGATGGCGGGGATCGAGCAACAGCGTGCCGTCGAGGACCGCTGGGCCAAGCTGGCGGAGCTGATCGGTTCGGCCGACGGCAAGAAGTTCCGCAATTACGCCCAGCAGTTCACGCTGGACGTCCTGCTCGGCTACGCCAACGCCCACCTGGCCCAGCTGGCGCGGCGCTACCGCCTGGAGCGGGTCGTCAGCCAGTCCGGCCCCTCGCTGGCGCTGATGGTGCGCGACCAGGACATGGGCGGCGAAGTGCGCTCGGTGAATTCGCTGTCCGGCGGCGAGAGCTTCCTCGTGTCGCTGGCGCTGGCGCTGGGCCTGGCCTCGCTGTCCTCGAACCGGGTCAAGGTCGAATCGCTGTTCATCGACGAGGGCTTCGGCAGCCTCGACAGCGACACGCTGGGCGTGGCGATGGACGCGCTGGACGCGTTGCAGTCGCTGGGCCGCAAGGTCGGCGTGATCTCGCACGTGCAGGAGATGACGGAGCGGATCGCGACCAAGGTGCTGGTGCGGCCGTCGGGCGGGGGCAGCAGCGCAATCACGGTGCAATGAGGCGTGCAGTAAGCGGTGCTAAAATGCGCCTCCCGCCGTCGTCCCTGCGCAGGCAGGGACCCAATTTCTCGAGCGCAGCCGTAACGCACACAGCATTGGGTCCCTGCCTGCTCAGGGA
Source organism: Massilia sp. YIM B02763 (assembly GCF_030412015.1). Lineage (GTDB taxonomy): Bacteria > Pseudomonadota > Gammaproteobacteria > Burkholderiales > Burkholderiaceae_D > Telluria. Next base: position 768,259 of record NZ_JASNRD010000001.1, read on the forward strand.
CGACGTGACTCATTTTCAGCGTTGATTACCATGTCCAAACCCGCCCGTATCCTGACCTTCAAGTGCGCAAAGTGCACCAAGCCGGTCAAGGTCTTCCTCCAGCAAACCTCGGCCTGCTCGCACATCACGCCCTACCAGGGCATCTGCGACTGCGGCGAGATCAAGCGCCACGCCGTCGGCAATGCCGAGGCGGTGAAATCCTTCGTCGAGTCGAACGAGCTGCACTGGCACCACCACCATTGATCGCCCCGATGAACACCCCTGACGGCGCGGCGCGCATCCACTGGATCGAACACGGCGAGGAACGCTCGGCGCGCTGGCGCTCGGAAAGCGGCTGGCCGGCGCCGAAGAAGGTCGTGCTGGCCGACGACACCATGAACGCCGACACCGCCTGGCGCCTTGCGCTGGACGGCACCGCCCTGCTGTGGCGCGGCGACTTCCAGAACGCGCGCCAGCTGCTGCAGGCGCTGGTGCGCCGCGTCGACGGCAAGAGCGAGCGCAACAAACGGGCCGCGAAGGCGAAGGCCGCCAAGGCGGCGCCGACGCCCACCGAACTGTTCCACCGCCACCGCCTCGCGCAACTGCAGCGCGCCCGCACGCTGGCCATGCTCCTGATCCCCTTCGAGGCCGACCACGGCATCCCGCTGCGGCGCGCGCCGGACGTGCGCGAAGCCTGCATGGAAGCGTACGGCCCGGCCGATGAACCGTATGTCGCGTCGCTGCGCGAACTGCTGGGCGTGATCGGCGCCCACGAGTGGCGCCGAAAGGGCGTGTTCATCCCCGCATTGGACGAGCGCATCCACCCCTGGTACGGCGTGTTCTCGCCCGTGCGCGGCGAATACGTCGAGCTCGTGGCCCAGGTGCCGCTGCCCCCGGGCGCCGCCATGGCGTTCGACATCGGCACCGGCACCGGCGTGCTGTCGGCCGTGCTGGCGCGGCGCGGCCTGCAGGGCGTGCTGGCCACCGACATGGACGAGCGCGCGCTCGGCTGCGCCCGCGCCAACATCGACCGCCTGGGCTTGTCCTCCCAAGTCGAGCCGGTGAAGGCGGACCTGTTCCCGCAAGGGCGCGCCAACCTCGTCGTCTGCAATCCGCCCTGGCTGCCGGGCAAGCCCAGCTCGGCGATCGAATATGCCGTCTACGATCCGGACAGCCGCATGCTCAAGGGTTTCCTGGCGGGATTGAAGGACCACCTGCTGGACGGCGGCGAAGGCTGGCTGATCGTCTCCGACCTGGCCGAGCACCTGGGCCTGCGCTCGCGCGAGCAATTGCTGAGCTGGATCAACGATGCGGGCCTGGCCGTCGCCGGCCGCCACGACATCCGCCCCACGCATCCGAAGGCCAGCGACCCGGACGACCCGCTCGCCCAGGCGCGCATGCGCGAAGTGACATCGCTGTGGCGTTTGAAAGCGAAATAGCTCATCGGCAATTCCGGTTTGCGCTTTGGCGGCGTCTAGGATACAATGACGTTCTCAGACGCGGGGTGGAGCAGTCTGGCAGCTCGTCGGGCTCATAACCCGAAGGTCACAGGTTCAAATCCTGTCCCCGCAACCAAATACTTACAGAAGCCCGACTCTCGCAGCCGGGCTTTTGTTTTCTGGGCCCGGCTTTCGTGGCTTCAGGTGGCTTCAGCATCCAGTGTTACCGCGCATGAGAGACAAGAAAGACAACGCGACATTCGACTTGCCGGGCTTCGAGCCTGCCGCGCCGACCGATGCCGTTGTCCCCGCTCCTGCGCAGGAAGCGAAGCGCGGTCCGCGCCCGCGCCGCGTGGCCCTGAAGCAGGAACAGCTGGCCCTGCTGGAAGAAACGGATGCGACCGGCCTGCCCGTCTGGAAGCGCGATCCCAATCTCGACCTGACCGGCTTGCCGGTCTGGCAGCCGGATTGAGCGAGCCGGCTGCGCCTGCCGTACACTACCTCGCATCACTCGTCGCGCTGTCTCGAAGACGGCGTTTTTTTCGTGCCGCGCCCGCGCGGCTTTGCCGTCCCCGACCATGTCCGATACCTCCTTCGCCAGCCTGCAGCTGGCCGCTCCCTTCCTCGCCAACCTCGACCAGCTGGGCTACAAGCAGATGACGCCCGTGCAGGCGGCCACCCTGCCGCTGGCCCTGCAGGGCCGCGACCTGATCGCCCAGGCCAAGACCGGCAGCGGCAAGACCGCCGCCTTCGGCATCGGCATGCTGCTGCGCCTGAACCCGGCGCTGTTCGACGTCCAGGGCATGGTCCTGTGCCCCACGCGCGAACTGGCCGACCAGGTCGCGGGCGAGCTGCGCCGCCTGGCGCGCGGCATCGGCAACGTCAAGATCGTCACGCTAACGGGCGGCATCTCGATGCGCCCGCAAATCGCCAGCCTGGAATTCGGCGCCCATATCGTCGTCGGCACGCCGGGCCGCATCCGCGACCACCTGCAGCGCAAGACGCTCGACCTGGCGCGCCTGCGCACGCTGGTGCTGGACGAGGCGGACCGCATGACCGACATGGGCTTCTACGACGAGATCGCCGCCATCGTGCGTGAATGCCCGAAGCACCGCCAGACGCTGCTGTTCTCCGCGACCTATCCGGACGACATCCGCCAGGCCACCGAACAGTTCCTGGCCGATCCGGAAGAAGTGGCCGTCGAGACCCAGCACGCGCCGAACCAGATCGACCAGAGCTTCGTCGAGATCGGCTTCGACGGGCGCGAAGACGCCGTCGCGCGCGTGCTGCGCCACTACGAGCCGCAATCGGCGATCGCCTTCTGCAATACCAAGGCGCGCTGCCGCGAACTGGCCGAGGCGCTGCGCGCCCAGGGCTTCACGGCGCGCGCGCTGTACGGCGAAATGGAACAGCGCGACCGCGACGAGACCCTGGTGCTGTTCGCCAACCGCAGCTGCACCGTGCTGGTCGCGACCGACGTGGCCGCGCGCGGCATCGACGTGGCCGGCCTGGAGCTGGTGATCAACGTCGACGTGTCCAAGGATCCGGAAGTGCACGTGCACCGCGTGGGCCGCACGGGACGCGCCGGCGAGACGGGCCTGGCGGTGACGCTGGCCGCGCCCAACGAGAAGCGCTTCGTGCGCCTGATCGAGGAGATGCAGGGCATCGAGGCGGACTGGTGCACGCTGGCGGACCTGGACGACGGCGACGGCGCCGCCGATCCGGCGCCGATGATGACGCTGTGCATCGCCGGCGGCAAGAAGGACAAGCTGCGTCCCGGCGACCTGCTGGGCGCGCTGACGGGCGACGCCGGCCTCGTGAAGGAACAAGTCGGCAAGATCAATATCTTCGAATTCGTCAGCTACGTGGCGCTGGACCGCCGCGTGGCCCAGGACGCCTTCGACCGCCTGAACAACGGCAATCCGCTGGGCGTGGACTTCGGCACGATCAAGGGACGCAACTTCAAGATGCGCTTTATTGAGACGTGAATGCGCGAGACATGATAGGTATACCTTGTGCGGTGTTTGTAACAGCCGCGCACGGTTGAGCGGACGGCACACGCCGAAGCCGCAAATCTGGCATCATTTTGGCAAGGATTAACAAAATGACCAGCCTATCCACCATCGGAGCCGAACACCAGCACATCGAAGGCCGTACGGTCCGGGACATCGTCGAGTACAGTCCCGACCAGGTCAACGAGGTCTGGTGCCGCAAGATCTTCCGCCAGGTACTGCAGTCCCTCGAGCTGCAGTACGCGATGCGCATGCCCCACCGCCCCATCACGCCCGACACCATCGTCTTCCACGACAACGGCGAGCCCCTGCTGGTCCCCACCGCGGACGCGGCCGCCGAAGGCAATCTGGCGGACGACCTGGCGGCGCTGGCGGGCGTGGTGCACTACGCCGTCACGCGCGAGCTCGCGCCGCTGGGCCCGCTGGACGGACGTGCGGACCTGGACGGCTACAGCGCCTCGCTGAAGACGGCCGTCGACCGCTGCATGGCGCCCGACCCCGCCGCCCGCCCCCGGACGATCGAGGCATTGCGCGCGCTGCTGGGCATCGTGCCGCTGGGGCCGCCCGTGAAGGCCAGGGTCGCGGCCATGCCCGCCGACTCCATTCCCGCCGCGCCCGATGTGCCGGTCGTGCCCGATGTTCCGCTCGTGCCCGATGTTCCGCTCGTGCCCGATAGACCCGCCGCCACCGACGGTCCCGACGCGCCGATGCCGCAAGCATCCGTCCCCGCGCCAGACCTGCCACCGGCGGGCCTCGTCCATCCATCGGCAACGGCCGCCGTCGCATCCACGCCCTTGCCCGGCATTTCCTCGTCCTTGCCCGATGCCGCGCTCGCCGCGATGATCGCGCCCGGCCGGCCGCGCCGCGGCGCGGGCCTCTCCCGCTGGCAGCGCTGGGCCCTCGCGGCCGGCGTCGCCGCCGTGCTCGTCGCGCTGGTCCTGGCGCTGGTGGCGGAGCTGCGCGATTCCGGCTCGTTCGACCACATCGTGCTGACGCTGCCGCAGACGGGCGATGCCCCCGCCGGCGCCGCCGCAGCCCCGCCGGCCGCGCCGCCCGCGCCGGCCGACACCCCGGCAGCCCTCCCGGCATCGTCTCCCGCGGCGCCCGTGCAACAGACACCCGCGGCCGGCATCGCGCCGGGCGCCGCGCCCGCGCCGGGCTTCACCGCCAATCCGGGTCACCGCCAGGGCGGCACCGGCGCGGCCGGCGGCGCCGCCTACAAGCTGCTGATCCAGCCCTGGGGCGTGGTCTACGTGGACGGCGTCGACCGCGGCGTCAGCCCGCCCATCAAGCGCCTCGACCTGGCGCCCGGCAAGCACAGCGTACGCGTGAGCAACCCCAACTTCCACGACCGCGAACTGACCGTCGACACGGCCGAGGGCGACGGCACGATCGCCGTCGACTTCGCCGAGGACACGAGGACGCCCCCACCCCAAGGAGACCGATGACCATCCGGCGCGCCCACCTGACCGCATTCGCCCTCGGCGCCACGCTGCTGCTGGGCGGCTGCGCCGAATTTTCCGCCTTCGACAAGAAGCCTGCCCGCAACGGCGCCCATCCGAAAGCGTCCGTGGTGGAGCGCGACATCTCGGGACGGGATGCGCCGGCGCGGCCGAGGGAGCGCCAGCGCGACCGCGACGATGCGCCGCCGAAGGAATCGGCCGGCCTGCAGGAAGGCATCCGCCTCTACAACGACGGCGACTACGACGGCGCGATCAAGCGGCTCGGCGCGCGCGACCTCAACAACGGTCCGCTCGCGACCAGGCTGACGGCACTGAAGTACACGGCGTTCAGCTACTGCGTGACCTCGCGCCCGGCCCAGTGCCGCCAGGCCTTCGACAAGGCGCTGCGCCTCGACCCGTCCTTCGACCTGGCGCCGGGCGAACATGGCCACCCCCTGTGGGGCCCCGTGTTCACCCGGGCCAAGCAGGCCGCCAGGCGCTGACGGCGCGGGCATGCGATGAGCAGCGTCCCCACCGACTGCGACCGCCCGCTGGCCGAGCGCGAAGCCGGCGCCCCGCCCGGCGAACGCAGCGCCCATCCGCGGCTGGTGCTCGCCACCTCGATCCTCGCGACCAGCCTTGCCTTCATCGACGGTTCCGTCGTCAATGTGGGCCTGCCCGCCATCGGCCGCGAATTGATCGGGAGCGGGGGCGGCGCCGGCCTGTCCTGGGTGATCAACGGCTACCTGCTGCCGCTGTCCGCCCTGCTGCTGCTGGGCGGGGCCGCCGGCGACCGCTTCGGACGGCGCCGCATCCTGCTGGCGGGCATCGCCGTGTTCGCCCTCGCCTCGCTGCTGTGCGCGCTGGCGCCCGGGCTCGGGCTGCTCGTGGCGGGACGGGTGCTGCAGGGCCTCGGCGCCGCGCTGGTGCTGCCCAACAGCCTGGCCATCCTCGGCGCCACCTTCACGGGCAAGGCGCGCGGACGGGCGATCGGCATCTGGGCCGCGGCCGGCGCCGCCGCCGGCGCCATCGGTCCCTTGCTGGGCGGCTGGCTGATCGACGCCGTGGGCTGGCGCGCCATCTTCTATCTCAACCTGCCGATCGCGGCGCTCGCCCTGTTCATGGGCTGGCGCTACGTGGCCGCGCCGGCGGGCGGCAAGCGCGCCGCGCTCGACGCGCCCGGGGCGCTGCTGGCCAGCCTCGGCCTGGGCGCCCTGACCTGGGGCCTGGCCGCGGCGTCCGCCGACAAGCGGGTCGACCTGGCGTCCGGGCTGGCGATGCTGGCCGGCGCCGCGATCCTGCTGGCGTTCCTGGCCGTCGAGCGGCGCGCCGGCGAACGCGCCATGCTGCCCGTCGCGCTGTTCGCCTCGCGCGGCTTCCCGGGCCTGAACCTGATGACCTTCCTGCTGTACGGCGCCCTCGGCGCGCTGCTGCTGCTGGTGCCCTACATCCTGATCGAGGCGCTCGGCTATTCGGCCAAGCAGGCCGGCGCCGCGCTGCTGCCCTTCCCCGTCGTGATGGCGATCGGCTCGCCGCTGATGGGCCGGGTGGCCGGCAATATCGGCTCGCGCCTGCCGCTCGCGACGGGCTCCCTGATCGTGGCCGGCGGCTTCCTGCTGGCAATGCGCATCGGCGCCGGCTCCTATGCATCCACGGTGCTGCCGGCGATCCTCGTGATCGCGGTGGGGATGGCCTGCGTGGCCTCGCCGCTGACGACGGCCGTGCTGTCCTCGGTCGACGGCAGCCATACGGGCGTGGCGTCGGGCTTCAACAGCGCCGTCGCGCGCGCGGGCGGGCTGATCGCCACGGCCTTGCTGGGGCTGGTGCTGACGGCGCAGGGCAAGGCGCTGCTAGGACCGTTCCACGTGGCGCTTGCCGTATGCGCGGCGAGCGCGGCGGCGGCGGCCGCGTGCGCGTTCGCGTGGGTGGGGACGAAGACGAAGCCGCAACGATAACCCTGTCGGCATGTCACCCCTGCGCAGGCGTCATGCCTTGAGGTTCACCGACGCCGCGAACGCCGGCGCCTTCCTCCTCTTGCTGGCCTGTTCGTACGCATACGCCATGCCGATCAGCGCCGCGTCCGACCACGCCGTCCCCACGAAGGAGATGCCGACCGGCAGGCCGTGCGCCTGCCCGGCCGGCACCGTCACGTGCGGATAGCCGGCCACGGCCGCCGGCGACGAGAAGCTGCCGCCGTAGTGGTCGCCGTTGATGAAATCGGTCAGCCAGGCCAGGCCGCCGGTCGGCGCGACCAGGGCATCCAGCTGGCGTTCGGCCATGACCGTGTCGATGCCTTCGTCGCGGGCGTAGCGGTGGTTGTTGGCCAGCGCGGCGCGGTAGGCCTTGTCGTTCAGGCCCCGCTTGGCCTGGGCCGCGACCAGGTGTTCCTGGCCGAAGAACTGCAGCTCGCGCGCCGCGTTCCTGTCGTTGAACGCGATCAGGTCGGCCATCGTCTTGATGGACGCATGCGGCGCGTAGGCGGCCAGGTAGGCCTCCAGGTCGGGACGAAACTCGGCCAGCAGGACTTCCAGCTCGCTGTCGTTGTACTTGTCGACGTTCGGCACCTCGACGTCGACCAGGATGGCGCCCTGGGCCTTCAGCACGGCCAGCTCTTTCTCGATGACGGCGTCGACGGCCGTGCTGCTGCCGAAGAAGTTGCGCGCCACGCCCAGGCGCTTGCCCTTCAGGCCGTCCGGGCGCAGCGCGGCGACGTAGTCGTCCGGCCGGCCCTGGATGCCCTTGGTGGCCGGGTCCTGGGGGTCGGTGCCGGCGAGCGCGGCCAGCAGCAGCGCGGCATCGGCGACGCTGCGCGTCATGGGGCCGGCCGTGTCCTGCGAGTGGGCGATCGGGATGATGCCGCTGCGGCTGACCAGCCCCAGCGTCGGCTTGATGCCGACGATGCCGCAGGTGGACGCGGGCGAGACGATGGAGCCGTCGGTCTCCGTGCCCACCGCCAGCGTCGCCAGGCTGGCGGCCATCGCCGCGCCGGAGCCCGAGCTGGAACCGCTGGTATTGCGGTCCAGCGCATGGGGATTGCGGGTCAGGCCGCCGCGGCCGCTCCAGCCGCTGACCGAATGCGTCGAGCGCATGTTCGCCCATTCCGACAGATTGGTCTTGCCGAGGATGACGGCGCCCGCGTCGCGCAGGCGCGCGGCGACGAAGGCGTCGCGGCTGGCGCGCACGCCGTCCAGCGCCAGCGAGCCGGCGCTGGTGCTCATCTTGTCGCCGGTCGCGATATTGTCCTTCAACAGCACGGGAATGCCGTGCAGCGGGCCGCGCACCTTCCCGGCCTTGCGCTCGGCGTCCAGCTCGGCGGCGATGCGCAGCGCGTCGGGATTCAGTTCGATGACGGCATTGATGCGCGGGCCGGCCTTGTCGATGGCGGCGATGCGGGCGAGATAGCGCTCGGCCAGGGACACGGCCGTCAGCTTGCCGGCCTGCATCTGCGCGCCCTGCTCCTGCGCGCCCGCTTCGAGGATGGCGTCGTTGCCCGCCGCAGCCTGTGCCGCCCGCGCCGCGCCTGCCGTACCGGCCACGGCGCCGGCTGCCAATCCGAGTCGAACGAAATCCCTGCGGTCCATGCATTGCTCCAGAAAAATAATGGGGCTAGCATAGCATCGATCTTGTCCATGTGACATGCCGACGTGTCGAACCGACGGACGAAAAAAAACGCCGTCCGGAGACGGCGTTTTTCTCGAAGTGCGTCAGCTTAGTTGCGGACGACTTTCTTGTACTCGGCGGTACGGGTGTCGATCTCGATGACGTCGTCCTGGTTGACGAACAGCGGCACCTGGATGGTGAACTGCTTCGCCTCGATGGCGTTTTCCAGACGGGCTTCCTTCATCACGTTGCCCGAGGTGTTGCCCTTGACGGCCGGCTCGGTATAGATGACCTGGCGTGCGATGGTGATCGGCAGTTCGACCGAGATGGCCTTGCCGTCGTAGAACACGGCTTCGCATTCCATACCGTCTTTCAGGTAGTTGATGGCATCGCCCATGTTTTCTTCTTCGATCTCGTACTGGTTGTATTCTTCATCCATGAAGACGTACAGCGGATCGGCGAAGTACGAGTAGGTCACCGGCTTCTTGTCCAGGACGACGACGTCGAACTTGTCGTCGCCGCGGAACACGTTCTCCAGCGGTGCGTTGGTCAGAAGATTCTTCATCTTCCACTTGTAGGTGAAGCCCGTGCGGCTCGAGCCGTTGACGTCGGAGCGCAGCACGATGAACGGCTTGGCATCGACCATGATGATATTGCCGACACGGATTTCTTTTGCGGGTTTCATAGGAATGTCTGGATCAAATGAGAGTTGCAGTAATCGAGCACTATACCATGTTCCCTGGCCGCCGCCTATCGCAGCGACCGGGCGAAATTCAACAGGTTGCTCACCAAGTCGCCGTTTGCCAACATCTGCGCCTGCCATGCGGCGTTGCGCTGTGAAATGCCTGGCAAATCGGCTTGCAGGGACGACCAGGATTGCGCCCAATCGGCGTGTTCGTCCATGTGGGGGTCCCGTGCGCCGTTCCAGCGCAGGGAGAATTCGTTCAAGCCCGTCAGGCCCGGCGCGTACTTCTGCAGGAACGCGCGAAGTTTAACATGATGCAAGTTTCCGTCCTGCCGGTAGATGTGCCAGACGAACGGCCGGCCGGCCCATTGCGCACGCACCCAGGAATCCTCGCCGCGCACGAAGTTGAAGTCGCAGGCCCACAGCAGGCGGTCGTAGTCGCGCTGGGACATGAACGGGATCACGCGCACGGTCAAGCGCCCGCGCGTGGCATGGGCGCCGGCCACCGCTTCCGCGCCGAGAAAATCCTGCACCTGCTCGCGCGCCACGCCTTCCGGCACCAGGCACGTGACATCGCGCCCGCCCGTGCGCCACGCCGCGAACAGGGGCGCGACCGGCGCGTCCGGATAGCAGAACAGGCTGGTCTTGAAGGCGGCCACCTCTTCCCCCGTCACGCCCAGTCCCGCCAGGAAGGCGGCCTGCGCTCCCGGGTCGGCCTGGAAGGCGTCGCGCTCGGCCAGCAGGTCCCGCTCGCGCAGCAGGCCGCCCGTCTTTTCCGTAAATCCGGGGAAGAAGAAATGCTTGGTCAGGGGCAGGCGCGGATGCATGGAGGGCAGCGCATGGCAGCCTTCGACCCATTCCTCGGCGCTCAAGCCCTCGTAGTTGATCCAGATGGGCCGCGGCGTGCACTGCGCCATCGCGGCGATATAACCGGGCGGCAGGTCGACGCCGAAGAATTCGATCACGATGTCGGCCACCTCGCCCGGGCCGACTTCGCCGTCCTGGCCGCGCCAGTGGCGCACCAGCACGCCCTCCACCGTCTGCGCGTCGGCGTCGACGGCGACCGCCGGCCAGATGCGCCGGAAACTGGCGAGGTCGTCGACCCACAGCGTCACGGCGATACGATGTTCGCCGCGCAGCTGGCGCGCCAGGCGCCAGCAGATGCCGATGTCGCCATAGTTGTCGACCACCTTGCAGAAAATGGCGAGCGTGGCGGGGAATGAATCGTGCTGGGACATAATCGAAACGAAAACGAGAAACCAGGAGGAGCGGAAGGCGGAGCGCATTGTAGCGGATGCCGCCGCACCAGCGACAAAAGAAAAGCCGGAGCACCTTTCCGCGCATGCGCGTTGGTCTGCTCCGGCTTTATACTGGCGTCCCCACGGGGATTCGAACCCCGGTACTCACCGTGAAAGGGTGATGTCCTAGGCCTCTAGACGATGGGGACCTAAAACTGTGCTGCTGCTTTACTACCTGTCGCTGCTGCGGCACGCCTGCTGCTGCGTGCCGAAAAATCCTGGCGTCCCCACGGGGATTCGAACCCCGGTACTCTCCGTGAAAGGGTGATGTCCTAGGCCTCTAGACGCTGGGGACCGAAAACTAAGCGGCATCTTACATCAAAAAACACGGCGCCGATGCCTCGCCGTGGTGTTTTGGCGTCCCCACGGGGATACGAACCCCGGTACTCACCGGGAAAGGGTGATGTCCTAGGCCTCTAGACGATGGGGACCTAAAACTAAGCGGCATCTTACATCAAAAAACACGGCGCCGATGCCTCGCCGTGTTGTTTTGGCGTCCCCACGGGGATTCGAACCCCGGTACTCACCGTGAAAGGGTGATGTCCTAGGCCTCTAGACGATGGGGACCTAAAACTAAGCGGCAGCTTACATCAAAAAACACGGCGCCGATGCCTCGCCGTGGTGTTTTGGCGTCCCCACGGGGATTCGAACCCCGGTACTCACCGTGAAAGGGTGATGTCCTAGGCCTCTAGACGATGGGGACCGCGGACTACTGTCATCGGGAGCACGCGCCGCCATACCGCTGGCGCCGAGCCCCGACTTACAAACTGGTGGAGGTAAGCGGGATCGAACCGCTGACCTCTTGCATGCCATGCAAGCGCTCTCCCAGCTGAGCTATACCCCCATTGCTACTGCTGTTGGCGCGGGCTACTGGAAACAACCGCCCGCACTCAATAAAAAAGCCGCTCAAGGCGGCTCCTTGCACAACCTTACTACGAATTCTTGGCGTCCCCACGGGGATTCGAACCCCGGTACTCACCGTGAAAGGGTGATGTCCTAGGCCTCTAGACGATGGGGACCCTGGACTGCATCATGTTACTGTTGTTTTTCCTACGTGGTGGAGGTAAGCGGGATCGAACCGCTGACCTCTTGCATGCCATGCAAGCGCTCTCCCAGCTGAGCTATACCCCCTACGGGAAAACAACACTATAACATACTGCCTTTACTTCTCACAGCGCCGTTTTTCAACGCTGCCGTACAACCTGGCGTCCCCACGGGGATTCGAACCCCGGTACTCACCGTGAAAGGGTGATGTCCTAGGCCTCTAGACGATGGGGACCGAGGACTACTGTCATCGGGAGCACGCGCCGCCATACCGCTGGCGCCGAGCCCCGACTTACAAACTGGTGGAGGTAAGCGGGATCGAACCGCTGACCTCTTGCATGCCATGCAAGCGCTCTCCCAGCTGAGCTATACCCCCTACGGGAAAACAACACTATAACATACTGCCTTTACTTCTCACAGCGCCGTTTTTCAACGCTGCCGTACAACCTGGCGTCCCCACGGGGATTCGAACCCCGGTACTCACCGTGAAAGGGTGATGTCCTAGGCCTCTAGACGATGGGGACTCGGACCGTACTATTTGCTGCTCATTTACTGCTCACTGCCACTACTCTTCAGGACTTGGTGGAGGTAAGCGGGATCGAACCGCTGACCTCTTGCATGCCATGCAAGCGCTCTCCCAGCTGAGCTATACCCCCGCAGTGCTGAAGTGCGAGCATTATAGCGGACGACCTTGCATTTCGCAAATACCCAAAAGGCATCGTCCGCATCCCCTGCCCAGCGGGAATTACAAGCCCTTCTGCACGCGCGCCAGCACGACGTCGCGGCCGAACAATNGCAGTGCTGAAGTGCGAGCATTATAGCGGACGACCTTGCATTTCGCAAATACCCAAAAGGCATCGTCCGCATCCCCTGCCCAGCGGGAATTACAAGCCCTTCTGCACGCGCGCCAGCACGACGTCGCGGCCGAACAATTCCAGCACGGCGTCGATGGCCGGCGTCTGCAGCTGGCCCGTGAGCAGCAGGCGCAGCGGCATGGCCAGCTGCGGCATCTTGAGGCCGTTGGCCGCCAGCACTTCCTTCATCATGGCCGACAGCGCCGGCTTGCTCCACTCGACCGTCGCCAGGCGCTCGGCGAACTGGGCCAGCGCCGGGCGCACGGCGTCCGTCAGGTGCTGTTCGAGCAGGGCCGCATCGGGTTGCGGCGCGCGGAAGAACAGCATGGCGGCATCGGCCAGCTCGTTGATGGTATTGGTGCGCTCCTTCATGAGGCCCAGCACGGCGGCCAGCGGCGGCGCGCCGTCGAAGTCGGCGCCTTCGCGCTCCAGGATCGGGCGGGCCAGGCCGGCCAGGCGCTCGTTGTCGGCCAGCTTGATGTAGTGGTTGTTCAGCCACGCCAGCTTTTCCGGATTGAATTGCGCGGCCGACGCGGTCAGGTGCTCCAAGTTGAACCATTCGGTGAACTGCTCCATCGAGAAGATCTCGTCGTCGCCGTGGCTCCAGCCCAGGCGCGCCAGGTAGTTCAGCATCGCTTCCGGCAGGTAGCCCTGCTCCGGATACTGCATCACGCTGACGGCGCCGTGGCGCTTCGACAGCTTCTGGCCGTCCGGGCCCAGGATCATCGGCAGGTGGCCGTACTGCGGCAGCTCGGCGCCCAGCGCGCGCAGGATATTGATCTGGCGCGGGGTGTTATTGACGTGGTCGTCGCCGCGCAGCACGTGGGTGATCTTCATGTCCCAGTCGTCCACGGCCACGCAGAAGTTATAGGTCGGCGTGCCGTCCGGACGCGCGATCACGAGGTCGTCCAGCTCCTTGTTGGCGATGGTGATCGGGCCCTTGACGACGTCGTGCCAGGTGACTTCGCCGTCGAGCGGATTCTTGAAGCGCACCACCGGCTTCACGCCGGCCGGCACCTCGGGCAGCGTCTTGCCCGGCTCCGGACGCCAGGTGCCGTCGTAGCGCGGCTTTTCGCCGGCGGCGCGCATGCGCTCGCGCATCGCTTCCACTTCTTCCGGCGAGCAGTAGCACAGGTAGGCCGTGCCGGCCTCGAGCATGCCCTTGATGACTTCGCGGTAGCGGTCCATGCGCTGCATCTGGTAGAACGGGCCTTCGTCGTGGGCCAGGCCCAGCCACTGCATGCCGTCCAGGATCGCCTGCACGGCTTCCGGGGTCGAGCGCTCCAGGTCGGTGTCTTCGATGCGCAGCACGAAGGTGCCGCCGAAGTGGCGGGCATAGGCCCACGAATACAGCGCGGTGCGGGCGCCGCCGAGGTGGAGATAGCCGGTGGGGCTGGGGGCGAAACGGGTACGGACGGTCATGGTCGGAAAAGAAACGATAAAAGCCCTGCTGCACAGGGCTGGATTGGTCGGAGCGCAGGCGCGCCTGTTGTTGTAGTTGGGGGACACGGCGGCCGGCAGGCAGCGCGGCGCGCGCTGCGCCTGGCCGGACATCCCGGTGTCTGGACCATGCCTATTTTACAGGCTCGTGCCGGACTGCGGTATCCGGGGCAGATCGCCGAATTTGAGTTATTTCTTTACAGAAACCACAAATCTCGCTAGAGTCTTGCGCTTGTTTCGGCATTTTTCCACCTTTTCCGCCATGCCCACCGACCCGAGCACTGCTGCCATCACGCGCCTGCGCGGGGAATTTTCCAGCCCATCGATGGAGGCAGGTTTCCTCCACGACCAATCCGGCACGATCCTGCGCTACCTGCGCCGCGCCCTGCTGCTGTGCTCACTGTTCTACCTGATGTTCGGCATCAACGACATCGTCGTGCTGGGCTTGCCGGCCGCCGTCGGGCCGATGCTGGCGCGCCTGTTCACGCCGGCGCTGGCATTCACGCTGTGGCGCCACGTGCGCCGCGCCGCCGACCCGGTGCGCGCCGCCTACCGCGCCGCCGGCATCTTCACGACCTACTGGCTGGCCAGCTTTTTGGTGGTCACCTGGCACCGGCCCGCGGACGTGCTGATGCATGCGATGTCGATCGTGCTCATCGTCCTCGTCATCCATATCTTCATTCCCAACCGCTCGCTGTACGCGCTGGCGATCGCCGCCGGGGGCAGCCTCGCGTTCACGCTGCTGTCCTGGGTCCAGCACGCCGAGACCACGCGCCACCTGGCGTCGATGACGATGCTGATCCTGTTTGCGAACGTGTTCGGCGCGCTGGCCGGCAACCGCTATTCGCGCCTGTGGCGCAAGCAGTACCGTGCCCAGCAGGTGCTGACGAACCTGTCGATCCGCGACCCGCTGACCGGCTGCTACAACCGGCGCCACCTGAACGCCGCCCTGCTCGACGGCGAGATCGCGCGGGCGCGCCGCTACCGCCTCAGCCTGTCCTTGATCATGTGCGACCTGGACGGCTTCAAGGCCATCAACGACACCACGGCCACCAGGCCGGCGACGAATTGCTGCGCGCCTTCGCCGCGCTGCTGCAATCGATGACGCGCGAATCGGTGGACACGGTGGTGCGCTACGGCGGCGAGGAATTCCTCGTCATCCTGCCCGAGACGCGCCTGGACGGCGCCGCCCTGCTCGCCGAACGGGTGCGCGCCGCCTTCGCCGTCCTGCGCGTGGATGCCGGCGGCACCCCGCTCTCGACCACCGCCAGCTTCGGCGTGACGGGCATCGATTTCGCCGGCGGCCAGGCACTCGCGCCGCACGCCCTGATCGCCGTCGCGGACGAGTTGATGTACGAGGCCAAGCGCGGCGGCCGCGACCGCGTCATGGCGCGTCCGTTTGCGCGACAATATGCGCATGACGACACCGCCCCCGCCGCCTGAGCTGGCCCTTCACTACGACACCATGTGGGACCGCGCCTTCGCCGCGGTCGCCGCCGGCGACATCGACTGCGACACGCGCCTGGCCGCCGGTCCCGACCCGCGCCGCGGCCTGACCGTCATCGCGCGTCCCGGGCCCGAGGCGTGCGCACGCTTCGATACCCTGCTCGATCGCCTGTCCGCGCTCGAGCCGGGCCAGTACCGCCAGCCGCCGCCGGACATGCACATGACCGTCCTGTCGCTGTTCACGGTCGCCGGCGACGCGACGCCCGCGCTGGCGCGCCTGGCGGATTACCGCGCCGCCGTACGCGCCGCGGTGGCCGGCGTCGAGGCCTTCGAGGTGGCGTTCGCCGGCATCGCGCTGTCGCGCGGCGCCGTGCTGGCGCGCGGATTCCCGCAGGGACCGCAGCCGGAACTGCTGCGCGCGCGGCTGCGCGCGCAACTGCGGAAACGGGGACTGGACGCCTTGCTGGACGAGCGCTACCGCCTGGTGACCGCGCACGCGACGCTGCTGCGCTTCGTGCGGCCGCTGCGCGACCCGGCCCGCTTCTCGGAGGAACTGGCGCTGCTGCGCGATGCCCCGCTCGGGACGATGCGCGTGGACCGCCTGGAGCTGGTGGTCAACGACTGGACGATGTCGAGCGCGTCGCTCGAACGCGTCGACACGCTGCCGCTATCGTAGCGCGGGGCGCCGCGCCTTACGTCGATCGCGGATGCAGGACGACCGGCTGCGCCCTCGCCCGCAGCTGGCCGCAGCCGCCGTCGACATCCTGGCCGGCCGAATCGCGCAGCTTGGTGAGGATGCGCCGCCCCGACAGGTGCGCGGCGATCGCGCGTGCCCGTTCCCAGTCCGGACGGCGGAACGGCAGCCCGGGATTGAAGTTATAGGGAATCATGTTCAGCACGGCGTACTTGCCGCGCAGGAGGTCGACGATGGCGTCAAGTTCGTCCTGGCCGTCGTTGACGCCGTCCAGCAAGGTCCACTGGTACTGGATCGGGTAGCCGGTCAGGCGCGCATAGCGCTCGCCCTCCCCGACCAGCGCGGCCGGGTCCAGGCGCGGGGCGCGCGGCAGCAGCTGCGCGCGCAGCGCCGGTTTCGTCGTATGCAGCGACAGCGCCAGCGCCGGCTTCACGCGGCCCTGCGGCAGGCGCGCGAACACGCGCGCATCGCCCACCGTCGACAACACGAGGTTCTTGTGGGGGATGTCGCCCTCGGTGCCCAGCAGCTCGATCGCTTCCAGCACGTTGTCGAGATTGTGGGCCGGCTCGCCCATGCCCATGAAGACGACCTTGCGGACGGGCCGGCGCCGGCGCGCCAGCACCACCTGGGCGACGATTTCGCCGCTCGTGACCTGGCGCAGCAGGCCATCGCGCCCCGTCATGCAGAAGGTGCAGCCGACCGCGCAGCCGACCTGGCTCGACACGCATACGCCGTCGCGCGGCAGCAGCACCGATTCCACCGCCTGGCCGTCGGCCAGCCCGACCAGCAGGCGCGCCGAGCCGTCTTCGGCCGGATGCTCGCTGACGACGCGCGCGAGGGCGTCGAGTTCCGCGTCGAGCCCGGGCAGCGCCTGGCGCACGGGCTTCGGCAAAAAGTCGTCCGGGCGGCGCCGGCCGCGGTCGTGGTCCATGACGCGCACCCAGTCGCGCAGCACGCGGTCGGCGTGCAGGGGCTGGGCGCCGAGGGCATGCAGGCGGGCGCGGATGTCGGCGATACGCATGATGTCTACGCAAAACGTCGTCCCTGCGCAGGCAGGGACCCAATATTGCAAGCGTATTCGGAATGCAAGCAGAACTTGGGTCCCTGCCTGCGCAGGGACGACGGTGTGGCAACGCGGATTTAGTCGTTCTTCACGACGATGGTCGGGAACTTGGCCGTCATGTCCTTGGCCTGCTCCGCCACCTTGATCGCGACCTTGCGCGCGATCTCCTTGTAGATGCCGGCGACCTTGCCGTCCGGCTCGGCGACCACGGTCGGCATGCCGGAATCGGTCTGTTCGCGGATCGACAGCTGCAGCGGCAGCTTGCCCAGGAATTCCAGCTTGAAGTCGGCGCTCATCTTCTCGCCGCCGCCGGCGCCGAAGATTTCCTCGACATGGCCGCAGTTCGAGCAGACGTGGGTGCTCATGTTTTCCACCACGCCCAGGATCGGGATGCCGACCTTCTCGAACATCTTGACGCCCTTGCGCGCGTCCAGCAGGGCGATGTCCTGCGGGGTGGTGACGATCACGGCGCCCGTGACCGGCACTTTCTGGGCCAGCGTCAGCTGGATGTCGCCGGTGCCCGGCGGCATGTCGACGACGAGGTAGTCGAGGTTCTTCCAGTTGGTCTGTTCCAGCAGCTGGTGCAGCGCCTGGACGACCATCGGGCCGCGCCAGACCATCGGCTCGTCCGGATCGATCAGGAAGCCGATCGACGACACCTGCACGCCGTGGCCCTGCAGCGGCTCCATGCTCTTGTTGTCCAGGCTGACGGGGCGGCCGGAGACGCCCAGCATCATCGGCTGCGACGGACCGTAGATGTCGGCGTCCAGCAGGCCGACGGAAGCGCCCTCGGCGGCCAGCGCCAGGGCCAGGTTGACGGCCGTCGTCGACTTGCCGACGCCACCCTTGCCGGAAGCGACGGCGATGATGTTCTTCACGTTCGGCATGACCTTCAGGCCACGCTGCACGGCGTGCGACAGCACTTTCGTGACGACGTTGACGCTGACGTTGCCCGCGCCGGCACCGCGCAGGGCGTCCACGACGGCGTTGCGGATCGCGCCGGCCTGGCTCTTGGCCGGGTAGCCGAGCTCGATGTCGAGGGCGACGTTGTCGCCGTCGATCTGGATGTTCTTGACCGCTTTGGAAGAAACGAAATCTTTATTGGTATTGGGATCGACGACAGCGGCCAGCGCGGCCTTGACGCCTTCTTGCGTGATGCTCATGGGGTTCTCCGAAGGTAATGCGCAAGTTTAGCGCAAAATGGCGTATTGACTCGGGCGGAACTGCCGAATCGCCCGATTAGCCCCTGCGCGTTCAGGGTCATCCGCTGGTAAAATGCTTTTTTTCATCCATGAATGTCCTTTTCCGACCATGACACGCCAGCTGTTCGTCACCACCGCCCTGCCCTACGCCAACGCTGCCTTCCACATCGGCCACATGATGGAATACATCCAGGCCGACATCTGGGTCCGCTACCAGCGAATGCAGGAAGAAAACGGCCAGCCGCGCGTCGTGCACTTCGTCGGCGCCGACGACACCCACGGCACGCCGATCATGATCGCCGCCGAGAAGGAAGGCGTCACGCCGCAGGAATTCGTGGCCAAGATCGCCGCCGGCCGCGCCCAGTACCTGGACGGCTTCCACATTGCCTTCGACAACTGGTACTCGACCGACTCGCCGGAAAACGTCGACCTGTCGCAGGGCATCTACCGCCGCCTGCGCGACGCCGGCCTCATCTATACCAAGACCGTCGACCGCTTCTACGACACGGCCAAGGGCATGTTCCTGGCCGACCGCAACATCAAGGGCGAGTGCCCGGTGTGCCATTCGAAGGACCAGTATGGCGACAATTGCGAAGTCTGCGGCGCCGCCTACCAGCCGACCGAACTGATCAACCCGTACTCGGTCTTCACCGGTTCGACCCCGATCCTGAAGCCGTCGGAACAGTATTTCTTCAAGCTGTCCGACCCGCGCTGCTTCCAGTTCCTGAAGGAGTGGCTGAACACCCCGGGCCGCCTGCAGCCGGAAATGGTGAACAAGGTCTCGGAATGGCTGGGCGAGAACGGCGAAAAGCTGGCCGACTGGGACATCTCGCGCGACGCGCCCTACTTCGGCATCCCGATCCCGGATGCCCCGGGCAAGTTCTTCTATGTCTGGCTGGACGCGCCGGTCGGCTACCTGGCCAGCCTCAAGAATTACTTCGAAAAGAAAGGCCTCGACTACGACGCCTTCCTGAACGATCCGTCGACGGAACAGGTGCACTTCATCGGCAAGGACATCGTGTCCTTCCACCTGCTGTTCTGGCCGGCGATGCTGGAATTCTCCGGCCACCCCGTCATCGACAAGCTGAAGGTCAATGTCCATGGCCACCTGACCGTGAATAACGAAAAGATGTCGAAGTCGCGCGGCACCGGCATCTCGCCGCTGCGCTACCTGGAACTGGGCATGAACCCGGAATGGCTGCGCTACTACCTGGCCTTCAAGCTCAACAGCAAGGTCGAGGACCTGGACTTCACAGGCGAGGATTTCGTCGCCCGCGTGAACAGCGACCTGATCGGCAAGTACGTGAACATCGCCAGCCGCTGCGCCGGCTTCATCGCCAAGAAATTCGACGGCAAGCTGGCGCCAGCGCTGTCGGCGACGGCCCGGGAATGGATCGCCCGCGCCCTGAACGGCGAACAGGGCGAGCGCCAGGCCGCGATCGCCGCCAGCTACGAGGCGCGCGAGTTCGGCCGCGCGCTGCGCGAGATCATGGAAGTCGCCGACGTCGCCAACCGCTACGTCGACGAGAACAAGCCCTGGCTGCTGGCCAAGGACGAGACGAAGACGGCCGAGCTGCACGAGGTCTGCACCACGGCGCTGATCCTGTTCCGCCAGCTGACCGTGATGCTGTCGCCGGTGCTGCCGCACGTGGCCGCGCGCGTGCGCGAATTCCTCGGCGACGCCGCCTACTCGTGGGAAGACACGAAGGGCGAGCGCGTCCACGCCGGCATGCTGGGCCGTACCATCGGCGCCTACAGCCACCTGATGCAGCGCGTCGACGCCAGGATGATCGACGATCTGTTCGACAAGCCGGCCCAGATCGCGGCAGCCGCAGCGGCGCCGGCGCCGGCGGCCCCGTCCGGCGACGCGTCCGACATCGAGGAACTCGCGCCGGAAATCTCGATCGACGACTTCACCAGGATCGACCTGCGCGTGGCGAAGATCGTCAACTGCGAACACGTCGAAGGCTCCAGCAAGCTGCTGCGCCTGACGCTGGACGCGGGCGAAGGCCGAACCCGCAACGTGTTCTCGGGCATCAAGTCGGCTTACCAGCCTGAACAATTGATCGGCAAGCTGACCGTCATGGTCGCCAATTTGGCACCGCGCAAGATGAAGTTCGGCGTGTCCGAAGGCATGGTGCTGTGCGCGTCGGCCAAGGACGAGAAGACGCATCCGGGCCTGTACCTGCTGGAGCCGGTATCGGGCGCCCAGCCGGGCATGCGCATCCGCTGAGCGGGATCGCCGGCGCCCGCTGCGCGCGTCACTGCGCGCGCAGCGGCGCCATGATGGCCTGGCTGTTTTCCTTGTAGTCCTTGGCGCCGACGGCGCTGACCATCTTCTCCGTCTTGCGCGCGGGGATCCGGCTGCCGGTGATGGTGTCGTCCCGGGCCAGCGGCTGGACGCCCTGCGCCGCGGCCGGGGCCGGCTCGGAAGTCGGCGCGGGCGCGGTGGCGCAACCGGCAAGAACGATCGCAGCGGCAAGAACGGAGCAAGGAAGAACGGCTTTCATGGATCACCTGGAGGTAAGGGTTGAGGAAAGCTGAAAGACCGGTCGAATTGCCGGTCCTTGCCAGAATACTACCAATTTCCTCCCGCCGGTGGCAGTATAATGCGCTGTTTTTCACTATCAGGACGCCCGGCGTCCGGTCCTTTTACTTTTGAGTGGTAGATAATAATATGACCGAATACCAAGCCCTTCGACACATCCCCCACGCGAACCTGTTCCGCCAAGGCGACGTGTTCGTCCTGTTCGGCGAACTGTTCGGCCGCGGCTACGTGAACGGCCTGATCGACGAGGCCCGCGCGGCCGGCATGACGATCGTCGGCATCACGGTCGGCCGCCGCAACGACGACGGCACCCTCCGTGCCCTCACCGCGGAAGAGCATGCGGAAGCCGAAGCCAAGCTGGGCGGCCGCATCGTCAACATCCCGCTGATGGCCGGCTTCGACATGGATGCGCCGGAAGGCGAACAGAACCCGACCGAGATGCTGTCCGGGATCACCCTCAAGAGCTGGCAGGAAGACAAGCTGGACTGGACCAAGATCGAGGCCTGCCGCCAGGCCGGCGTGGCCCGCTTCACCGCGTCGGCGCGCCAGGCGATGGCCGAGATCGACAAGCTGGTGCCGGACGGCGCCAACGTCTTCTTCGCCCACACGATGGCCGGCGGCATTCCGAAGATCAAGGCCTTCCTGGCCATCGCCAACCGCATCTACAAGGGCCGCGGCGAGCGCTTCATGTCCTCGCGCGCGCTGCTCGACAGCGACCTGGGCAAGCTGATCCTGATGAACTTCGACGAAGTCACGGCCAACACGCTCAAGTACCTGATCGATGCGTCGGCCGGCATCCGCTCGCGCGTCGAGTCCAAGGGCGGCCAGGTGCGCTACACGGCCTACGGCTACCACGGCACCGAGGTGCTGATCGGCGGCGACTACCAGTGGCAGACCTACACCAACTACACCCAGGGCTACGCCAAGATGCGCCTGGAATCGATCGCCACCGCCGCCTGGAACGGGGGCGTCGCCGCGACCGTGTTCAACTGCCCGGAAATCCGCACCAATTCGTCCGACATCTTCGTCGGCGTGGAACTGTCGCTGTTCCCGCTGCTGGCCGCCCTCAAGAAGGAAGGCGGCAACGGCAATGCGTGGGCCCAGCAGCAGTGGGACGCCTGCCAGGCGCTGCTGAACGACGGCGTGTCGCTGCAGTCGATCCTGGACAAGCTGGAAACCTATCTGCAGACCCCGACCAGCGCCGGCTTCCGCAACTACGAAGCCTGGCCGATGGACAATACGCCGGAACTGGCCGACCTGATGATCGGCACGTCGGAAGAGATCACCTCGCTGCACAAGGACAAGAAAGACCTGATCACCGACCACCTGTCGGCCCTGGTACTGGAAAGCGCCGGTCCGCTGATGTTCCACGGCGCCGCCGAGAAAATCGCCCCGGTGCTGTGGCTCAACCACGACATCATCGCGCGCCAGCTCATCGAGCTGCACAAAAACGCCTAAGCAGCAGTATTATTTCGTCTTTGCATGAAGCGGCGGTGTTCCATCACCGCCGTTGTTCGAACCCGCCTGAGAGAGCCATGTTCAAGAAACAATCGATGTACGAATCCGAGCACACCAAGTTCATCAAGGAATTGAAGGAAAAGACCCCGGGCATGGAAGAGCGCCAGCAAGCCGGCCGCGCCCTGCTGTGGGACAAGGCACCGACCTCGCTCGACGAGCAGCGTCGCATCGCCGAATCGCGCCTGCGCCAGCAGGCTTACCCGTACCAGACCAAGGTCTGACCACCTGACCCCATAGGCCGGCGACGATGGTGCCTTCGCAGGCGACGCCCGACGGGCGCGCCGAGTCCCCCGGGGGACTGGACCCGCAAGACGCCGGCCTGCCTGTGCAAGCCGGCGCCGGCGCGGACGCGCCGGACCCCGTCGACGCCATCGCCCGCCTGTACGGCGAGCCCCTGCTGCGCCTGCCCACCGACCTGTACATCCCACCCGACGCCCTCGAGGTCTTCCTCGATGCGTTCGAAGGCCCGCTCGACCTGCTGCTGTACCTGATCCGCAAGCAGAACTTCAACATCCTCGACATCCCGATGGCCCAGGTGACGCTGCAATACCTGGAATACGTCGAACAGATCCGCAAGCACAACCTCGAGCTGGCGGCGGAATACCTGTTGATGGCGGCGATGCTGATCGAAATCAAATCGCGCATGCTGCTGCCGAAACGCCAGGATGCGCTGATCGAGGAAGCGGACGATCCGCGCGCGGAACTGGTGCGGCGCCTGCTCGACTACGAACAGATCAAGCTGGCGGCCCAGCAGCTGGGCGCCCTGCCCCAGGAAGGCCGCGATTTCCAGCGCCCGTCGCTGCCCGTCGAACAGGGCCTGGCCCCGGTCTGGCCGGACGTCGACGCGCACGACCTGCAGCGCGCCTGGATGGACGTGCTGCGCCGCGCCAAGCTGACCCAGCACCACAAGATCGGGCGCGAGGAACTGTCGGTGCGCGAGCACATGTCGGCGATCCTGCGCACGCTGCAGGGGGCGCGCTTCGTCGAATTCTCGGAACTGTTCGACGGCCAGGCGACCGTCCCCGTCGTCGTCGTGCACTTCGTGGCCATGCTCGAGCTGGCCAAGGAAACCCTGATCGAAATTACCCAGGCCGAACCGTTCGCGCCGATCTATGTACGGCTCGCCTATTCCCCCGCCTGACGGACGCAGGGATTCGCGCCGGCCGCACGCCTCTACACAGACACATCATGAAAATCATCTCCACCATCGACGAACTGCGCGACCAGCTGCGCGGACAATTGCGCACCGCCTTCGTGCCGACCATGGGCAACCTGCACGAAGGCCACCTGTCGCTGATGCGCCTGGCGCGCAAGCACGGCGACCCGGTGGTCGCCTCGATCTTCGTCAACCGCCTGCAATTCGGCCCGAACGAAGACTTCGACAAATACCCGCGCACCTTCCAGGCCGACGTCGAGAAGCTGGAAAAGGAAGGCGTCTACGTGCTGTTCGCGCCGACCGAAAAGGATTTGTATCCGGAACCGCAGGAATACCGCGTGCAGCCGCCTGACGACCTGGGCAATATCCTGGAAGGCGAATTCCGCCCCGGCTTCTTCAATGGCGTATGCACCGTCGTCACCAAGCTGTTTTCCTGCGTACAGCCGCGCGTGGCCGTGTTCGGCAAGAAGGATTACCAGCAGCTGATGATCATCCGTAACATGGCGCGCCAGTTCGCCATGCCGACCGAGATCATCGGCGCCGAGACCTTCCGCGCCGACGATGGCCTCGCCCTGTCCTCGCGCAACGGCTACCTGTCCGCGGAAGAGCGCGCCGAGGCGCCGTTCCTGGTCCAGACGCTGCAGTACGTGGCCGAGCAGACCCGCGCCGGCCACCCGGACCTGGCGGCGCTGGAGCGCGACGCGATGGCGCGTCTGGCCGGCCATGGCTGGAAGCCGGACTATGTCTCGATCCGCAAGCGCATGAACCTGCAGGCGCCGAACGCCGAGGAACGCGCGGCCGGCGCACCGTTGGTCGTGCTGGCGGCCGCCAAGCTGGGCGCGACGCGACTGATCGATAATCTTGAGATCTAAGAGAATTGCGCGCATGCAATTATGCTGTAAAATTTATCAAGTATATTGCTTCGAGCTTTCGCTTTTTACCCAACCCCGTAAAAAGGAGCAGCGCCTTGACTGATTTTGCCGTCGCCCACATGCGCAAAGGTCCGCCCAAACCGTCGGATGCGGTCGAACGCATCACCCTGAGCACGGTCGCCCACGAGATGCGCGATCCGTTCGATATCGGCGATGCCCTGTCCACGCTGGCGACCAGCGGCGACGCGGTCACCGTCTACCTGCCGGACGACGTGCTCGCGATGGCGCGCATCGACGCCGTCGACGCCGATGGACGCGGTTTCACGCTCGAACTGGCCGAACACGCTACCCTGCCGGCGGGACGGACCACGCTCGTGGCTGCCATGGGCGGCAATGCCAAGATCCAGTTCGACATCGATCTGGACCAGGCCATCGTGCCGGGCGAAGCGAGGCTGGCCTCGCTGCCCCTGCCGGCGTCCTGCCGGGTGCTGAACCGGCGTGCCGAGACGCGCCTGGACTCCCCCGTCGGCGGCACGCACAGTGCCCGCTTCGTCCTGCTGAACCGGGTGTTCGAAATGCCGCTGTACGATTTCTCGCGCGGCGGCGTGGGCCTGCGCGCGACGCCCGACCAGGCGCACGAACTGTACGTCGGCAAGCGCCTGCAGGGCGTGGAACTGGAACTGGGACCGTCGCTCGTCGTCCATGCCGACCTGGAAGTGCGCCTGCTGCGGCCCTTCCGCACCTTCCTGCTGGGCCAGCAGGTGCAGGTGGGATGCCGCATCTCGAACATCTCGATGCAGATGCGCCAGCACCTGGACCGCGCGGTGGACCGGGCGCAGCGGCGCTGAGCGTCTGGAAGCGGTAACGAAAAATGGCCCGCTGGGGCCATTTTTTTATGCGTCGACGCTGCATTGAACCACGTCGCCCCTGCGCAGGCAGGGGCCTAATCTTGCATGCGTTGCTGCTGCGCCGGAGAAATTGGGTCCCTGCCTGCGCAGGGACGACGTGCTGACTTACGCCGTCACATTCTGCGCCCACGCCAGCGCCGACAAGTGCGCCTTGTTCACGTCCAGCGGGCTGATGTCGAGCGCCGACGCCATCGAGGCGCACAGGGTCGAGCTGAGTTCGCACGCCTCGGACAGCGCCAGGTAGGGGCCGTAGGGCCCTTCCCGCTGCGTCAGCGCCTGGACCACGGTGTCGGGCAGCTGGATCGTGTCCAGCACCTGCTGCATGGGCAGGCCCAGCAGGCGGTCCAGCAGCGAGAACATGCCCGCCACGAACAGGTATTCGCCCTCTCCCTTCGGCAGGAATTTCTGGCCCAGCAGCTCGCACAGGCGCGCGCGCACGACGGCCGTTTCCATCAGCACCGGGGAGTAGCCGCTGCCGGCGGTAGCCAGCAGCAGCACCAGCCAGCGGTACAGGGGCGCGTAGCCGAGCATGGCGATGGCCTGGCGCAGCGACTGCACTTCGCGGCCCGCGCCGAAGCCGGCCGAATTGATGAAGCGCAGCAGCTTGTAGATGAGCGCGGGGTCGCGCTTGAGCACGGCCTCGATCTTGGGCACGTCCTCGTTGGTCTGCACCATCTGCATCAGCTGCAGGACGATGGCCTGGCCCGGACTCATGCCCTTGACGGGATTGCCGTCGCGCGGGGTCAGGTGCAGCTTGCCGACGAAGGCGTCCAGCCCGAGGGCGGCGCAGGCGTCGAAATCGGCCCAGGTGGCGACGGGGCGGCCCACCATGCGCAGCGATGCGCTCTTGACGGCCGCGTAGCTGCGCGCCTGGGTGGCGACGTCGGCCCCCGTGAAACGCACTTCGGCGAAGGAAGCGATGGCCGACAGGTTGCGGCCGAGGATGTTCAGGTCGGCGTCGCGCAGCGAGATGCCGACGCCGCCGGCGCGCAGGGCCTGGGCGGCGCTGCGGTGGTCGGTGTCGACCAGGTCGCGCAGGCGGATCGACAGCACGGTGCGCTCCGGCGGCAACGCGTGCAAGGCATCGAGGGAAAACATTGCCGGGACGGCGTCGAGGAACAGCAGCTTGTCGCGCAGCAGCCAACCCTGCGCATCGTCGACCAGGTGGCGGGCGACGAAGCCCAGCAGGGACTCGAGGTCGGCATCGCCGACGACCTTGCCGTCCTGCTGCTGCCAGCAGAGCTCGTAACCGATCACGCGCTGCTTCGGGTCGAGCAGCGGTTCGCGGACGATGAAATTAGACTGATGCATGAGCTGGGCACCGGATGAAACCAACGGGCGGCCGTAGCCGCCGCATGAAGCCGAGGTCAGAAGCCGAGGCTGTCGAGCAGGTCATCGACCTGTCCCTGGTCGGCGACGACGTCGCTCTTGCCCTCAGGATTGATCTGCGGGCCATTCAACAAGCCGTTGTCGAGCTCGCGCTTGATTTCTTCCGGCGCGAAATCGACGAGCACCTGCACGAGCTGCTTTTCCAGGTTCTGGGCGATGCCCGTGATGCGCTTGATCACCTGCCCCGTCAAGTCCTGGAAATCCTGTGCCATCATGATGTCCATCAGGTGGCCCTTGGTGGCGCCGGCGGACACGCGCGACGCTTCCAGGCTGGCGATGGTGCGCTCGGCCAGCGCGCGCCAGGCGCCGTCGCCCTGGGCGGCATCGCCGGTCGTCGCCAGCATGGCCTTCCACGCGCTCGACAGCTCGGCGGCGTCGCCGTCGATGCGGTCCTGCAGGGGGCCGGCGGCATCGGTCGCATCCAGCACCTTCTTGGCCGCGTCTTCCGACAGCCGCGCCACGTAGTCGAGGCGGTCGCGCGCGTCGGGGATGTCGCTGGCGGCCTTTTCGATCAGCTTGTCCAGGCCCAGTCCGCGCAGGTTCTCGTGCAGTGCGCGGGTCATGTGCCCGATCCGGCTCAGCACCTCGTCATGCGAGGCCGGATCGGCGATGTGCTCCGTCATCTCAGGCCTTTTCCATCTTTTCGAAAATCTTGTTCAGCTTTTCGTCCAGGGTGGCGGCGGTGAACGGCTTGACCACGTAGCCGTTGGCGCCGGCCTGCGCGGCCGCGATGATGTTTTCCTTCTTGGCTTCCGCGGTGACCATCAGCACCGGCAGCTTGGCCAGCGCGGGATCGGCACGGATGTTCTGCAGCATGGTCAGGCCGTCCATGTTCGGCATGTTCCAGTCCGACACGACGAAGTCGAATTGTTCGCTGCGCAGCTTGGCCAGTGCCATGACGCCGTCTTCGGCTTCGTCGACGTTGGCATAACCCAGTTCCTTCAACAGATTCCGCACGATGCGTCGCATCGTCGAGAAATCGTCAACAACTAAAAAACGCATCTTTGGATCAGCCATGAAATACTCCGTTGATTCTCTAAATCTATTTATGTTGGTTGAATTCGGCACTGCGCAAACAGGCCTAAGCATAGCATTTTTGTTGCTCTACGGCGATAAAACCACCGTAAAAGCCTATTACCCGGATCAAACGCGCAACGCCCGTCCTCCATGCGCCGCCAGGTGCCCCAGCACCAGGCCCGGCAACGCCGTCAAGCCGGCCACTTCGTGGGCGGCGCCGATGGCGATCGCTTCGCGCGGCATGCCGAACACGACACTCGACGCTTCGTCCTGGGCGAAATTGTAGGCGCCCGCATTTTTCATTTCCAGCATGCCTTGCGCGCCGTCCTTGCCCATCCCGGTCAGGATAACACCGACCGCATTCTTGCCGGCGGCTTGTGCGGCGGAACGGAACAACACGTCGACCGACGGACGGTGGCGGTTGACGGGATCGGTCTGCTCGATGTGCGTCATGTAGTTGGCGCCCGAGCGCTTGAGCAGCAGGTGCGAGTGGCCGGGCGCGATATAGGCGTGGCCGGGCAGCACGCGTTCGTTGCCCTGGGCTTCGCTCACGCTGATCTTGCACAGCGAGTCGAGGCGGCGCGCGAACGAGGTCGTGAAGCCTTCCGGCATGTGCTGGGCGATCAGGATGCCCGGGCAGTCGGACGGCATCTGCATCAGGAATTCGCGGATCGCCTCGGTGCCGCCGGTGGAGGCGCCGATGATGATCAGCTTTTCCGACGAGGTCAGGGGGCTGCGCAGCTGCGGCAGCTGGGTGCCGGGGGTGGGCGCATGCAGCGTGCGCGCCTTGACGCGGGCGCGCGCGGCGGCGCGGATTTTATCGGTGATCAATTCGGTGTACTCGCGCATGCCGGCCTGGATCGAGATCTTCGGCTTGGTGACGAAATCGACGGCGCCCAGTTCGAGGGCGCGCATGGTGATCTCGGAACCGCGTTCGGTCAGCGAGGACACCATCAGCACCGGCATCGGGCGCAGGCGCATCAGTTTTTCCAGGAAGTCCAGGCCGTCCATCTTCGGCATCTCGACGTCCAGCGTGAGGACGTCGGGGTTGACCTTCTTGATCAGGTCGCGCGCCACCAGCGGGTCGGGCGCGACGCCGGCCACTTCCATGTCGGGCTGGGAATTGACGATCTCGGACATCACGCTGCGGATCAGCGCGGAGTCGTCGACGATGACGACTTTGATCTTGTTGGCTGTCATGGTCTTTGTCTTTCTTGTCAGAACAGGTCGACGGCGCCGCCGACGGGCGCGACCTTGAGGCGGCTGGCATAGTCGAGTTCGCGCTTGGCCAGCGTCTCGTTATGGGTCTGCATCAGCTTCTTGACGAGCACCTTGCCCGTGCGCGGGAAGAAATACACCTTGCGCGGATAGATGTCGTTCAGGTCCTCGGCCAGGATCGGGATCCGTTCCGTCTTGAGGAATTGCTGCACGAAGGCGGCATTGCGCTCGCCCACGTTCATGGCCGAGAAGCCGCGCAGCACGGCGCCGCCGCCGAACACCTTCGCTTCCAGGTGCTCGCGGCGAGCGCCGGCCTTGAGCAAGTCGTTGATCAGGACTTCCATCGCGTACGTCCCGTAGCGCATCGAGGCCGAGACCGGGTTGCCCGGGTCGCCGCCGTCCGGCAGCATGAAGTGGTTCATGCCGCCCAGGCCCTTGACGCGGTCGCGGATGCAGGCCGAGACGCAGGAACCGAGCACGGTCACGATCAGCATCTCCTTCGAGGTGTAGTAGTACTCCCCCGGCAGGATCTTGGCCGCCTCGGTGTCGAAGGTGCGGTCGTAGTAGATATTGGTGGCGAACTGACTGTTGCTTTGCATGGTCAGGCTCCGCTCAGCCCAGTTCATAGACCGTCTTGCCGCGCAGGCGCAGCGAGTCGGAGACGTACAGGAAGTTTTCCGAGTGTCCCGCGAACAGCAGGGCATCGGGCTTCATCAGGGGCACGAAGCGGGACAGGATCTTGCGCTGCGTGGCCTTGTCGAAATAAATCATCACGTTGCGGCAGAAGATCGCATCGAACGGGCCGCGCACCGGCCAGTCGTCGGACAGCAGGTTCAACTGGCGGAACGTGATCAGCTGGCGCAGCTCCGGGCGCACGCGCACCAGGCCCTCCTGGGCACCCCGCCCTTTCAGGAAGAAGCGGCGCAGGCGGTCGGCCTCGAGCTTGTCGACGCGCTCCTTCGGGTACACGCCGGCGCTGGCCGTGGCCAGCACGTTGGTGTCGATGTCGGTGGCGACGATGTTCACGGGCGGCGTGAGGCTGTTGAACGCCTCGCACAGCGTGATCGCGATCGAATACGGCTCCTCGCCGGTGGACGCGGCCGAACACCACACGGTGAGCGGCTGGCCGGTCTGGCGCTTGACCTTCAGCGCGTGCTCCGCCAGCAGCGGGAAGTGATGGGCTTCGCGGAAGAACGACGTCAGGTTCGTGGTCAGCGCGTTGACGAAGGATTCCCATTCGTCCGGCATGCGGTTCGCCTCGAGGTCGTCGAGATAGGTCGCGAACGAGGCGATGCCGGTGGCGCGCAGGCGGCGCGCCAGGCGGCTGTAGACCATTTCCTGCTTGCTGTCGGCCAGCGAGATGCCGGCGCGCTTGTAGATCAGGCCCCGCACGCGTTCGAAGTCGCTGCGGTGGAACTCGAATTCCTTGCCCGTTTCCTGCTTGTTCTGCTGTTTGCTCGTGAGCGCCACGTCTGTTTCCTAAGGTTGTCTGGGTCTGCGGCCCGCTGCGCGGGCGCGCTTGCGTCCCTGGCGCTGCCGCCTGCCTTATGCCGCCATGCGGTCGATGAGGCCCATTTCGCTGGACGACATCAGGCGATCGATGTCGATCAGGATCAGCATGCGCTCGTCGACGGTGCCGAGGCCCATCAGGTATTCGGCGTTGAAGGCGGTGCCCATTTCCGGCGCCGGCTTGATCTGGTCCGGCGTCAAGGTGGTCACGTCGGACACGCTGTCCACCACCATGCCCATGATACGCCCGCCGATGTTCAGGATGATCACGACGGTGAACTGGTCGTAGGTCGGCGTGCCGAGCTGGAACTTGATGCGCATGTCGACCACCGGGATGATGATGCCGCGCAGGTTGATCACGCCCTTGATGAACTCGGGCGCGTTGGCGATGCGGGTCACCGCTTCGTAGCCGCGAATTTCCTGCACTTTCAGGATGTCGATGCCGTATTCCTCGGAGCCGAGGGTGAAGGCCAGGTATTCGCTGCCGCTGCCGTCGTGGGTGTTGTTGGTATCGTTGGACATGTCGTTGTTCCTAGTCGGTATGGTTGTTGGCGTTTCAGGAAATGACGGCGTCGTCCGCCAGCTGGCGCGAGGAGCGCAGCAGCGCGGCGACGTCGAGGATCAGCGACACGCCGCCGTCGCCGAGGATGGTGGCGCCCGAGATCCCGGCGACCTTGCGGTAGTTCGCTTCCAGGTTCTTGACGACGACCTGCTGCTGGCCGACCAGTTCGTCGACGAACAGCGCGGCCTTGCGACCTTCGGTCTCGAGGATCACCAGGATGCCTTCGCACGGGTCGGTGATGCGCGGTTCGATGTTGAACATCTGGTACAGCGGGATCAGGGGCAGGTATTCGCCGCGCACCTTGACCACGCGGCCCTGGCCCGCGACTTCCTTGACGTCGGCCCGTGCCGGCTGCAGCGACTCGACGACGAAGCCCAGCGGCAGGATGTAGACCTCCTCGCCGCAGCGGATCGACATGCCGTCCAGGATCGCCAGCGTCAGCGGCAGCGAGATCAGGATCGTGGTGCCGAAGCCGCGCGCCGACCGGATGTCGATGCTGCCGCCCAGCGCCGTGATGTTGCGCTTGACCACGTCCATGCCCACGCCGCGGCCGGACACGTCGGTGACGATGTCCGCCGTCGAGAAACCCGGCGCGAAGATCAGCTGCCAGACGTCGGCGTCCGCCATGTCGTCGGACACGGCCAGGCCGTTTTCCTTCGCCTTGGCCAGGATGCGCTCGCGATTCAGGCCGCCGCCGTCGTCGGCCACCTCGATCACGATATTGCCGCCCTGGTGGGCCGCGGACAGGAACAGGCGCCCCGCCTCGGTCTTGCCGGCGGCGACGCGCGCGGCCGGCAGCTCGATGCCGTGGTCGATCGAATTGCGCACCAGGTGGGTGAGCGGATCGACGATGCGTTCGATCAGGCCTTTATCCAGTTCGGTGGCGGCGCCGTTGGTGATGAAGTCGACCTTCTTGCCGAGCTTGCCGGCCAGGTCGCGCACCATGCGCGGGAAGCGCGAGAACACGAAGTCCATCGGCATCATGCGGATCGACATCACGGCTTCCTGCAGGTCGCGCGTGTTGCGCGTGAGCTGGGACACCGATTGCAGCAGGCGCTGGTGCAGCATCGGATCGAGGTCGGTGCTGCGCTGCTCGATCATGGCCTGCGTGATCACCAGTTCGCCGACCAGGTTGATCAGCTGGTCGACCTTCTCGATCGACACGCGGATCGAGCTCGATTCGGCGTGCGCATGGGCGGCGTCGGCGGCCTTCTTGGCCGCCTTCTTCTCGGCCGCGGCGGGCTCCTGCGCTTCCTGCGGTTCGGCGCGGGCCGCCGGCTCGTGCGCCTCCGGCTGCTCGGCGACGATGCCCGCTTCGCGCCGGATCTGCTCGATCGGCTGGAAGAAGCCGTAGCCCAGTTCGTCCTCGGACGGGGCGGCGCCGGCCGGCGCGTCGTCGGCCGGGTCGAAGAAGCCGTAGCCCTGCTGTTCCTCGATGCGGGCGCGTTCGGCCGTTTCCTTGGCGCGCTGCTCGGGCGTGAGCGGCGGCGCCTCGAAGATCTTCAGGTCTTCCGGGTCCAGCACGAAGGAGCAGATGGCGACGATGTCGTCCAGGCTCTCGTGCGTCATGATGATCAGCGCCGTGCGTCCGCCTTCGAGCGGCACCACGGACACGCGGCCCAGCAGGCCCAGTTCGTCGACCAGCGCGTCGATGTCGCGCTTGGCCAGGTCCGGCAATTCGATCTTGTAGCGGTGCGCGCCTTCGCTGACTTCCTGCTTCTGCTCCGCATGCAGGAAGGACGGCACGGTGGGCTGGTGGGCGGCGACGATGACGCCTTCGGACAGGTCGTGCAGCATCATGCGCACGTTGGCGACGGCTTCCTGGTCGACGTCGGCCCCGTTGCGGTGGCCGTCGAGCTGCATCTTGAGGATGTCCTTGGCCGCCAGGAAGGCGTCCAGGTGCTGCGCCGTCAGGCGCATCTCTCCCTTGCGGATGCGGTCCAGCAGCGACTCGAGGACGTGCGTCACCTCGCTCATGTCGTTCAGGCCGAAGGTCGATGCGCCGCCCTTGACCGAGTGCGCGGTGCGGAAGACGGCATTCAAGTCCTCCGGGTCCGGCGCGGCGATGTCGACGGCCAGCAGCAAACGTTCCATTTCGGCGAGCAGCTCTTCGGCTTCGTCGAAAAAGACTTGGTAAAACTGGCTGATGTCGATGGTCATGATGAATATCCGTTCAGTGCGGGCGCGCGGCCGGCATCAACCGATGACTTTCTTGACCACCTCGATCAGGCGCTGCGGGTCGAACGGCTTGACCAGCCAGCCGTTGGCGCCGGCCGCGCGGCCCTTCTGCTTCATCTCGTCGGACGACTCCGTGGTCAGCATCAGGATCGGGGTCTTCTGGTAGCCGGGCAGGCCGCGCAGCGACTTGATCAGCGTGAGGCCGTCCATCTTCGGCATGTTCTGGTCGGTCAGGACCAGGTCGACGTTCTGCAGCTTTGCCTTGTCCAGGCCGTCCTGGCCGTCGACGGCTTCCACCACCTGGTAGCCGGCGGCCTTCAGGCTGAACGCCACCATCTGGCGCAGGGAACTCGAATCGTCGACCGCAAGAATCGTTTTTGCCATTATCGTTTGCTCCATGGGGTCAGAGCCCGGTTCTTCTTTTAGGGGCTCTGACCCCGGTTTTAATCGCGCCGGTTGCCCGGGCACTAGGTTGTTGTCACGCGAACGGAATCAGAACAACTCCACGTCGCCGCTTTCCAAATGCTTCTGCTCGACCGACTTGCGCAGCACGCTGCGCAGTTCCAGCGACTGGATCGCCAGCGCCATGCTGACCTTGCCGAGCCGCTCGACGATCTCCTCGCTGTCGCTTTCCGGCAGGATGTCGGCGCCGTGCTCGCTCAGCGTGGTCAGGAAGTCGCGCAAGCCCGTCACCCGGCGCAGCGTGCGGTCGAGCAGCTGGCTCGTCATGTCCTGGAACTGCATGCTGGTGATGGCCGTGTTCACGTACCGGCCGATCTCGCCCGACATGGCGTTCAGGCGCGCGCTTTCGTCGGGCGTCGGGGCCTGGCCGGCCAGCAGCCGGTCGATCGTCGCCTGGTTCGCGTCGACGGCGCTGTGGATCGCTATGAAGCTGCTGGTCAGCTTCTCGACGGCCTCTTCCAGCAGCAGCGTGGTCTGCACGAGGTCGGTCTCGACCTCGCTCAGGTGGCGCCGGCCGTGCGCGGAGACGCCCGACAGCAGGCGCTTTACGTGTGACCCAAGTATCTTTTTTCTTGTCATTCTCGTCATGAAGTCCTCCAGAACTTCCCGCGCTTATTTCTTGTCCGCCGTTGCCTCGGCTTGCGGCGCCAATCCACCACCCGTCGCCTCCGCCACCGCCTTGACGGCTGAATCCGCATCCTCGCCGGACACGTCCAGGCCCGTGCCGTCGCGCAGCACGGCTTCCTCGGTGCGCTTGTTCATCACCAGGATGCTGATGCGGCGGTTGATCGGGTTGAACGGGTCCTTGCGGTCCAGGTGCACGGCCGCGCCCAGGCCCACGACGCGCAGCACCTTCTCGTCCGACATGCCGCCGCGCACCAGTTCGCGGCGCGAGGCATTCGCCCGGTCGGCCGACAATTCCCAGTTGCTGTAGCCGGACGCCGTCATATAGGGCGTCGAATCCGTATGGCCGGACAGGCCGATGCGGTTCGGCACGTCGTTCAACACCAGGCCCAGCACGTCGAGGATGTCGCGCGTGTACGGCTGCAGCTCGGCGCTGCCTCCAGGGAACATCGGACGGTTCTTCTCGTCGACGATCTGGATGCGCAGGCCTTCGGTCGTGATGTCCAGCAGCAGCTGGTCCTTGTACTTGCGCAGCAGCGGGTTGGCGGTGATCGTCTGCTCGATGCGCTGCTTCAGCTGCTGCAGGCGCTGCTGTTCGGCCTGCTCGACGGCCGCCTTGGCCGCCTTCAGGTCGACGCTCTTCTTGTCCGCCACGACGTCGCCGCGCTTGACCTCGCCGTTGCGGCGCGTCAGGTCCTGGCCGCCGCCCTGCAGGATCGAGGAACTCATGCCCGCCGCGCTGCCGCCCTGCATGGCGACCTTCAGCGGCGTCTTGAAGTACTCGGCGATGCCCTGCATGTCGCCCTTGGCGGTCGAGCCGAGCAGCCACATGAGCAGGAAGAACGCCATCATCGCCGTCACGAAGTCGGCATACGCGATCTTCCAGGCGCCGCCATGATGGCCATGGCCGCCCTTCTTGATGCGCTTGACGATGATGGGCTTCTGGCCTTCGTCAGCCATGCAGGCCCTCCGCCCGTGCAATGCGCTTCATGACGTCAATGCGCTCCATTACTTCTTCGCCTTCTTGATGTGGTCTTCCAGTTCGGCGAACGTCGGGCGCTCGGTCGAATACAGCACCTTGCGGCCGAATTCCACGGCCAGCGCCGGTGCATAGCCGTTCAGGCTGGCCAGCAGGGTCACCTTGATGGTCTGGAACATCTTGGTCGATTCTTCCAGCTTCTGTTCCAGCAGGCTTGCCAGCGGGCCGACGAAACCGTAGGCCAGCAGGATGCCGAGGAAGGTACCGACCAGCGCGTGGGCGATCAGCATGCCCAGCTCGGCCGGCGGCGCGCCCACGGATTCCATCGTGTGGACCACGCCCATCACCGCCGCCACGATACCGAATGCCGGCAGGCCGTCGCCCAGCTTGGCGATACAGGCGGCCGGGACATGGCCCTCATGATGGTGGGTCTCGATCTCGTTGTCCATCAGGTTCTCGATCTGGAAGGCATCCATGTTGCCGGAAACCATCAGACGCAGGTAGTCGGTGATGAACTCGACCACGTGGTGGTCGGC
This sequence comes from Massilia sp. YIM B02763, assembly GCF_030412015.1. Taxonomy (GTDB): domain Bacteria; phylum Pseudomonadota; class Gammaproteobacteria; order Burkholderiales; family Burkholderiaceae_D; genus Telluria. Next base: position 803,933 of record NZ_JASNRD010000001.1, read on the forward strand.
CAGCACGGCCGGGTACTTGGAGAAGATCGGGCTCTGCTCGGGGCTTTCGATGTCGCCTTCGATCGACATCAGGCCTTCCTTGCGCACCTTGGACAGGACGTCGAACAACAGCGACATGAGTTCCATATACATGTCGCGCGTGTACTTGGAGCCCTTGAACAGGCCGGGCAATGCCCCGATGGTGGCCTTGACTGCCTTCGGCGTATTGCCGACGAAGAAGGCCCCGACGGCAGCGCCGCCGATCATCAGCACTTCCAGGGGCTGCATCAGCGCAGCCACGTGGCCGCCGCTCAGGACGAAACCGCCGATCACGGATGCGACGACTATAACGTAACCAACAATGACAAACACGGGGCTCCCGATATCATGAATCCGGGCAAGCCCGGCTCTCGCTTCAACGCATGATAAATTGGTTGAATCCAGAGAGAAATATTTACGTAGGGAACTAGATTAGCGGCAGAATGGCCGTGGGGCAAGTAAAACCGCCCGCTTGTGGTTCAAAAGTGCCAGAGATGTAGAATTTTTTTGCGATCAGTAGTTACAAAGCTACGATCTGGAGCACGTTCGGCAATGGCAAATTCATAACTGAGCAGCATGCTGCCCGGCCGCATCTCGCCGCTGGCCTTGCGCCATAGCGCGCTCATCGCCGCCGGCGACAGGTAGGCGAACACGACGTCGTAGTGACCGAAATTCAAGTTTTCGTAGTCGCCGCGCATGAAACGGGCCCGGCTGCCCGTCAGGCGCGCCCGCAGGCTGCTGGCCAGCCAGGGTAGCGGCGCCAGCTCGATACCGCTGACGCCGCAGTCGGGACGGCGCCGCGCCAGGTCCAGCACCAGGCCGCCCAGTCCGCTGCCGATGTCGATGATCCGCAGGGGCCGGTCCGGAAGCTGCTCGGCCACCGTGTCCCAGGCGGCCTGGCCGGACGGGTAGTACGGCACCTGGGTGCGGAACGTCGACCAGTAGACGAGCAGCAGCAGCACGAACACGGCCAGGAAGGCGGCCGGCGGCAAGGCCAGCGTCTCGGCCGCCAGCCGCGCCAGCAGCACGCACGCGGGAAACAGCAGGGCGATGGCGCGCCACCACGTGGCCAGCCCCAGGCGCCAGGACAACAGCGCGGCCCAGGCGCCCTGCACCAGCGCGACCGCCAGCCAGGCGCCCGCCCCCGTCCCGTCGTCCGCCGCAGGCAATATGCCGGCGCGCGCCAGCAGCCAGACGGCGGCGAGCGTGAGCGGAAACGCGAGGAGCTGGGCCAGCAAGGCGCGCAGCGCGGGCGCGCGCCAGATACGGCGCGGGGCAGGCGCGTTCATGCGCTGCCCCGCGGGGAGATAAAGAGACGGAGACGAATATCAGGCAACGGCGTCAGGCACCGGCGAGCGCGGCGTCCTTGGCCTTGCGGGTCTTGCCGGCGCGCGAAGGCATGTGGCACAGGCCGCACTGGTAGTCGTCGTTCAGGTCGAGCGCGTTGACGACGAACTTGCCCTGGCACTTCGAGCACGGGGCCAGCACCAGCATATTGCCCTGGAAGAAACGCACGAGGGTCCAGGCGCGGGTCAGCGACAGCACCGGTTCCTCGTTCGGCGCCGGCGGCATCTGTTCCAGGTACAGGCGATACGCCTTCATGATGGCCTGGATGCCGGTGGCGCCCGCGTGCTCGACGAGGAACTTGTAGATATTGATATACAGCGAGGAGTGGATGTTCGGCTGCCAGGTCAGGAACCAGTCGGTCGAAAACGGCAGCATGCCCTTCGGCGGCGACACGCCCTTCAATTCCTTGTACAGCTTGATCAGGCGCTCGCGCGACAGCGAGACTTCGCTTTCCAGCAGTTGCAGGCGGGCGCCGAGCTGGATCAGTTCGATGGCCAGCTGGATTTCCTGGGCTTCCGAGACGACGCTTTTCTTGGTCATTTGTATGCGCTCCTGCTGCGGGGGTCAGAGCCCGGTTTTTCCCTGAGGGCTCAGACCCTGGCTGGTGGAAAAACTTAGGCGATCTCTTCGGCAGGCTGGCCGGCCATCAGGATGGCGGCGTGCGACTGGGCCAGGGCGCGGTCCTTGCTGTGGCTGGTCAGCATGGACAGGATGGCGCTGTCGTCGAAGCGGAAGCGGGCCAGCATCATGTTGCCGCCGGCGAGTTTCAGGATCTGGGCATTGCTCATGCCTTCGATCAGGTCGGCGATGTCCGCCGAGATCCCCAGGCGGAAGATCGCAGTGACCTTGTCCGCGCGGATCATTTGCTGGGCCAGCATCAGGTAGCTCAGGTTGGCGTCCCGGATTTCAGCCATCATGTCGTTCGCAGTCATGTTTCTCTCCCTCTCGTCTATCTCGTTGGCGTTATGTGTTGCCGTTGAGATAGATTCTGACCCTGGAGAAACATTTGAGGAATCGGCGAATGTCTGTATTTTTCGTCCGCAAAAGACGACAGGACTCGTAGGAATTTGTCTGACAAACTCCTAAGAATCCTGTGTATTTCCTCGTGAAAACAAGGGCTTGCAACTTGTAAAAACCTGCGGAGCAGAGGCTCCCGACGCTGCCGACACATTGCGTATGTGTTGGTTTACGTCAACGGTTTCGAGAACTTTAGGGTTCTTTGAAAAAATTTTTCTGTCCCTGAAGCATCTCTTAAGGTCCGCTTTAACGCGTCTTCGATGAGGTTATCGGCCCGCTTTTCCCAAACTTTAGGGTTTCGGCAAACTTTTTTTGAACTTTTTTGCCGACCACCTGGCCCATTACCGCTCATCTGGCTTGGTTAGCGGCACGCTTTCGCAGAACTTTAGGGTTTGGCGAAAAAAATTTTAAAAAAATTTCGCCCCGGCCGATGCGACGAGCATAAAGGGGTTTACCCGCTGTTTTTCTTGCTACACTCCACGCGTCCGCCGACCCGGCGAACGATGATCAATGGACAACATGCCCCATCCGGCCGTCCGATTCGCAAGGAACCCCGATGACCCTCGCCCCCTCTTCCGCCATCACGCGCGCAGACTGCCTGGCGCGCGATGCCGCCGATCCGCTGGCGCCGCTGCGCGACCGTTTCGACCTGCCTGACGGCGTCATCTATTTGGATGGCAACTCGCTCGGCGCCCGTCCGCGCGCCGCGCTCGACCGTGCCCGCGACGTCGTGGCGCGGGAATGGGGCCAGGACCTCATCCGCAGCTGGAACAGCGCCGGCTGGTTCGACCTGCCCAAGCGCCTCGGCGACCGCCTCGCGCCGCTGGTCGGCGCCCGCCCGGGCGAGATCGTCGTCACCGACACCACCTCGCTGAACCTGTTCAAGGCGCTGGCCGCCGCACTGGCGATCCAGCAGGACCGCGACCCGCAGCGCAAGGTCATCGTGACGGAGCGCAGCAATTTTCCGACCGATATCTATATGGCCGACGGCCTGGCCCGCTGGCTCGACCGCGGCTACGAGCTGCTGCTGGTCGATACGCCCGAGGAACTGGACGCCGCCGTCGACGCCCGTTGCGCCGTGCTGATGCTCACCCACGTCAACTACCGCACCGGCCGCCAGCACGACATGGCGGCCCTGACGCGCCTGGCGCATGCGCGCGGCGCCCTCGTCCTGTGGGACCTGGCCCATTCGGCGGGCGCGGTGCCCGTCGACCTGCACGAGGCCGAAGCCGACTTCGCCGTCGGCTGCACGTATAAATACCTGAACGGCGGCCCGGGTTCCCCCGCCTTCATCTGGGTGCCGGAGCAGCACCAGGCCGCCTTCCGCCATCCGCTGACGGGCTGGTGGAGCCATGCGCAGCCCTTCGCCATGGCGCATGGCTTCGCCGCCGCCGAGGGCATCGGCCGCGCCCTGTGCGGCACCCAGCCGGTGGTATCGCTCGCGCTCGTCGAATGCGGCCTCGAGGTCTTCGAACAGACCGACATGGCGGCGCTGCGCGCCAAGTCGCTGGCGCTGACGGACCTGTTCATCGCCCTGGTGGAAAGCCGCTGCGCCCGCCATCCGCTGGGCCTCGTGACGCCGCGCGAGCATGGCGCGCGCGGCAGCCAGGTCAGCTTTACCCATCCGCACGGCTATGCGGTGATGCAGGCGCTGATCGAGCGCGGCGTGATCGGCGACTACCGCGAGCCCGAGATCATGCGCTTCGGTTTCACGCCCCTGTACACCCGCTTCGCCGACGTCTGGGATGCCGTCGAGGTCCTGCGCGACATCCTCGACCGTGAAGCCTACGATGCCGCCGCCGCGCGCGGCGCCGTGACCTGAGGAGCCGCCATGAGCGCCCACATCGACAAGGACGACAGAGACGACAAGGACGCCGCACAGTGGCACGGCGCCCGGATGGATTTCAGCCGCAGCATGAGCTACGGCGACTACCTGGGCCTGGAGCAGATCCTGTCGGCCCAGCATCCGCTCTCGCCCGACCACAACGAGATGCTGTTCATCGTCCAGCACCAGACCAGCGAGCTGTGGATCAAGCTGATGCTGCACGAGCTGCAGGCCGTGCGCCGCCATATCCGCGCCGACGACCTGCAGCCCGCGTTCAAGATGCTGGCGCGGGTGGCACGCATCATGGACCAATTGGTGCATGCCTGGGACGTGCTGGCGACCATGACGCCGCCGGAATACAGCGCGATCCGTCCCTACCTGGCGTCGTCCTCGGGGTTCCAGTCCTTCCAGTACCGCGAACTGGAATTCATCCTGGGCAACAAGAACCCGGCCATGCTGGCCGTGCACGAGGCCGTGCCCGAGCAGCATGCCCTTCTGCAACAGGAACTGCAGGCGCCGTCGATCTACGACGAGGCGATCCGCCTGCTGGCCCGTTCCGGCCTGGAGGCGACGATCGCCCCCGAGCGCCTGGCCGCGGACCCGACCTGGCCGACCGTCCACGACGACTCCGTGCTGGCGGCCTGGCTCGAGGTCTACCGCGACCCGGAGCGGCACTGGGCCCTGTACGAACTGGCCGAGAAGCTCGTCGACATGGAGACGGCGTTCCGCTTCTGGCGTTTCCGCCACGTCTCCACGGTCGAGCGCATCATCGGCTTCAAGACGGGCACGGGCGGCACGGCCGGGGTCAGCTACCTGCGCAAGATGCTCGACGTGGTGCTGTTCCCGGAATTGTTCGCCCTGCGTACCGCCTTGTAGCCTCTGCACCGGGCCGTCCGGACGGACGTTTCCGCGGACGTGGTTTTCCGATAAGATGCGCAGGCGACATGCACGGTGCAGTCTTCCAACGGAGAACCAATGAAGTGCGACATCCTGATCGTGTCCGGGCTGTGGAATTCCGGCCCGGAACACTGGCAGACCCACTGGGAACGCAAGTACCAGAAATGGACGCGCGTGTCCCATCGCGACTGGAACAGTCCCGACCGCGACGAATGGGTGGCCGAACTGGATGCCGCCATCGCCGCCTGCGAGGGCCGGCCGATCCTCGTCGCCCACAGCCTGGGCTGCATGCTGGTGGCGCAATGGGCGCAGTCCGGTTCGCCGCTGAAGGCGGCCGGCGCCTTCCTGGTCGCCCCGAGCGACACCGAGGCATCCTCGTACCCGATCGATCCCATGGATTTCCGCCCGATCCCGCTGGCGCCGCTGCCCTTCCCGTCGATCGTCGTCGCGAGCGCCAACGACGAATACGCGCATATCGAGCGCTCGCGCGCCTTCGCCGCAGCCTGGGGCAGCGAGCTGGTGGAGATCGGCGACGCCGGCCACATCAACGCCGACAGCGGTTTCGGACCGTGGCCCGAAGGCGAGGCGCTGCTGGACGCATTCTGCCGCGACCTGAACCCGTGAACCCATGCCTTCCCTGAGCCGCGCATGAGCAGCCCGGTCGGCGGCGACGCGCTCGATCCCGGATTCTCGCTGTACCTCGATGCCGCCCGCGGCCTCGCCGCGCTGGCCGTGGTCGTGGCCCACTTCGGCTATTTCCGCATCCTCGACGACGCCCAGATCGCCCGCCTGCCCGATTTCGGGCGCGAAGCAGTGATCGCCTTCTTCGTGCTGTCCGGCTTCGTGATCGCCTACAGCGCCCGCCACAAGCACCGCACGTTGGCCGACTACGCGACCGCCCGCGCCGCGCGCTTGTATTCGGTGGTGTTGCCCGTCCTGCTGCTGTCCTTCGCGCTGGCGGCGCTGGTGCAGCATGCGACCGGTCTCCCCGTCAGCGACGCCTACGAACTGCGCAAGCCCTGGCTCTACATCCCCTTCCACCTGGCCTTCCAGGGCGACACCTGGGGCTTCGCCGAACGCCCGCCCTGGCTGCTGCCGTACTGGTCGCTCGACTACGAGGCCTGGTACTACGTGCTGTTCGGCTGCTGGCACTTCCTCGCGGGCCGGCGCCGCTGGCTCGCCGCCGGCGCCGTGCTGCTGCTGGTCGGTCCGCGCCTGTGGCTGCTGCTGCCCGTCTGGCTGTCCGGCGTGGTGCTGTTCCGCTGGCAGCAGGGGCACGTGCTCGGCCGCGGTATCGCGCGTGCCGGCTGGCTCGCGACCGTCGTGCTGGTGGCCTTGTGGGGCTGGTGCGATCCGGAGCCGTGGCTGCGCGGCGTCGCTCAGCAATGGTGGCCCTTCGCCGGCATCCGCATGGGCAGCGCCGACCGCGTGCTGGCCGACTATCCGGTCGCGCTGCTGGTGTGGGTGAATTTCGCCTGCGCCCGCCATGCCGGATTCGGCGCCCTGCTGGCGAGGATGGCGCGGCCGATCCGCTTCCTGGCGGCGCACACGTTCACGCTCTACCTGTCGCATGCGCTGGTGATCGGGGTGTGGCAGACCCTGCTGCCGATCGAGCGGGGCGCGGCGCACGAGATCGCGGCCATTGCACTCGCCATCGCGCTGGCGGCGCTGGCGCTCAATCCGCTGACGGAGGTGTTGAGGAAGAGGTTGGTGCGGGGGTTCGAGGCGGTGCTGGCGCGGGCTCCTGCGCTGCGGATACCCTGAAAACGTCGTCCCCGCCTGCGCGCACTGCTGTCCGGAATAAATAAGGAAGAGCAGCTACGGAAGAGAGGTAGCTGATG
>NZ_JASNRD010000010.1 GCF_030412015.1 Massilia sp. YIM B02763
CCGTCTAACAAACCTGGGTCAGTTCACCTGCGCAGGGGCGATGGCGTTACGGCAACCAGCTACCGGCTAGCGCAAGCGGATCAGTCTTCCGCCACCGGCTCGGCCGGCCAGTCGCGGATATAGGCCTTGAGCATGCGGTTCTCGAAGCTCTGCGCTTCCAGCACGGCCTTGGCCACGTCGTAGAACGAGATCACGCCCAGCAGCGTGCGCGCGTTCATCACCGGCAGGTAGCGCGCGTGCTTTTCCAGCATGATGCGGCGCACCTCGTTGACCTCGGTGTCCGGCGTGACGGTGATCGGGGCTTCGTCCATGTGCTTGCGCACCGTGCCCGCGCCGACCGTGCCGCCATTGGCGTTCACGGCCTGGATGACTTCGCGGAAGGTGAGCATGCCGACCAGGTCGCCGTATTCCATCACGACGAGCGAGCCGATGTCGCGTTCGGACATCGTGTTGACGGCATCGGCCAACGCCGTGTCCGGAGACACGGTGTACAGAATGTCGCCCTTGACCTGCAGGATCTCGGAAACCTTCATGTTGACCCCCTTGATAGGAGAGGATTGCGGCGTTGTATTACTCATAATGCGGACTCTAGCCCATGCTCCCCAAAAAATCCAGCGTTACGCCCCACGCTGGTGCGACTATGCGCGATTTTTTTTCAAGCGATGATGATTAATTGGTACGGTTAGCGCTAACGGATGCTAGCATGCCGCCATTTCCCCTGCATGGATGAGCGAAAAATGCGCGCACCGACCCTCGTTCTGCTGCACGGCGCCCTCAACGACCACACCGTCTGGGCGCCCATCGTCCCCGGCCTGGCGGCACGCGGCTGGCAGGTGCTGGCGCCCGACCTGCCCGGCCATGGCGCCACGCCCGGCCCGGCCCTCGCCAGCGTCGAGGACATGGCCGACTGGGTGCTGGCCCGGCTGGACGGCGCCGGCATCGCATCCGCCCTGCTCGCCGGCCACAGCATGGGATCGCTCGTCGCGCTGGAGGCGGCGCACCGCGCACCACGGCGCGTTGCCGGCCTCGCGCTGCTCGGCAGCACCTGGCCGATGGCGGTATCGGACGCCCTGCTCCGCACGGCGCGCGACGACGAGGCGGCCGCCATCGAAATGGTGGCGCAATGGTCGCACGCGGACGGCAGCTCGGCCGAAGCCGACGCCACGCGCGCCCTGATGCGCCGGCTGGCGCAGGCGGCGCCCGGCGCCGGCCTGCTGCACACCGACCTCCAGGCCTGCAACACCTATGCGAATGGCGCCGCGGCGGCGGCGGCGGCCGTGCATTGCCCGGTGCTGTTCGTCCAGGGCAGCCAGGACCGCATGACGCCGCCACGCAAGGCGAAAACCCTGACGGATGCCCTGCCGCATGGCAGAATCGTCACCGTGGATGCCGGCCATGCGCTGATGGCCGAGCAATCCGACGCGATCCTGGCAGCGCTGGCGGCATTCGCCCGCGAGGTCGCCGGGGCCGACGCACGATGACGCCCGGAGACAAGCCATGGCAGCCGTCCGCTACACCACCTTCGCCGAATTCTATCCGTACTACCTGGCCCAGCACGAGCACCGCCTGTGCCGGCGCGCCCACTTCATCGGCACCTCGTCGGCCATCGCCGGCATCGCCCAGTACATCGACAGCCTGAACCCGTGGTGGCTGCTGGTGGCGCTCGTCAGCGGCTACGGCGGGGCCTGGATCGGCCACTTCTTCTACGAGAAGAACCGCCCCGCCACCTTCGGCCACCCATGGTATTCGTTCCGGGCCGACTGGGTCATGTACTGGCAGATGCTGACCGGGAAGCTCAGCTGGTAGAGCGACTGGTAGCGCGGCTCTTAGCGCAGCAGGCCGCCCGGTCGCCTCCCGCGCCCCCGTCCCGCTGCATCCCTGCCTTGCACATTGGTGGCAACCTCCCGCTGGATCCGCGAAGCGGCGATCGATCGGGTCCGGTTCCAGGGCGGAGACGGTGGCGCGCGCCACCTCGGCTTGCCAGCCGGTCATCAGGCACGTTCGGCGGCGACGGTGGCCGCGGCGCCGCGCACGGAGGCGAAGTGGTCGGCCAGCGTCTGGTCCAGGCCCGCCTCCACGGCCGCCTCGACCTGGCGCGCCAGCGTGCCGGCGTCCAGCGCCAGCGGCGTGTCCGGCACGCCTTCGCCGGCCGGCCCCGCGTCGATGCCGCCGGCGCCGCCGAACGCGAACATGCGGTACACGTCGGACAGGCGGATCAGGTTCGGGTCCAGCAGCAGCACCCAGTTGTCCATCGCCAGGCGCGCACTGCGCAGCTGGCGCATGTTCCAGCGCGCCGCCGCCGGCGCCTCGGCCTGCACCCGCCCGACCCAGCCCGCCGCCACCATCCGCTGGATCAGCGCCTTCGTCTCGTCGTAGCCGATGCGCGTATGGGCGCGGATCTGCGCCGGCGTCACCAGCGCCGTGCCGGTCAGGTGGGCGCTGCCGTGCAGGACCTTCAGGATCGCCATCGCGTCCACGAAGGCGCCGCCGGGGACGGGCTCGTACCACCAGCGCTCGTACTTCACCACCGGCAGCGCCGCCGTCAGCAGCGCGCCCACCAGCGTGATCATCCACGACAGGTACAGCCAGAGCAGGAACAGGGGCAGCGCCGCCAGGGCGCCGTAGATGATCGCGTAGGTCGGGAACTGGCGGATGAACACGGCGAACACGCGCTTGGCGACCTCGAACGCGACTGCCGCGACCAGGCCGCCCCACACGGCGTCGCGCCAGTACACGGCGCGGTTCGGCACCGTCATGTACAGCAGCGCGTAGGCGGCCGTCGTCAGCGCCAGCGAGACGAAGGTGTAGAACAGCGCGCCGAGCAGCGGCACGGCCGTGGTGAGACCATTGGTGGCCGTGAACAGCTGCGAGGTGATGGTCAGCGAGATGCCGAAGGCGAGCGGCCCGAGCGTGACCAGCGCCCAGTAGACCAGGACGCGCTGCACCAGCGGCCGCGGCTCCTTGACGTCCCAGATCTGGTTGAAGGCGCGCTCGATGGTACCGATCAGTGCAGCCGACGTCAGCAGCAGCGCCACGGCGCCGACCGCCGACAGCCCCGTCGCCTTGCTGGCGAACTGGGTCAGGTTGGCCATGATCGTGTTGGCGATCGCCCTGGGCATCAGCATCTGCACGAAATAATTGTCCAGCGCCGTGCGCAGCTGGCCGAACACGGGAAAGGTCGTGAAAATGGCCAGCACGATCGTAAGCAGCGGCACGATCGACAGGGTGGTGGTGAACGTCAGGCTGCCGGCCACCTGGGGCAGCTTTTCCTCGGTCAGGCGGCGCCGGGCGAAGCGCACGAGGTCGCGCATTTCGGCCCAGGTGAGGCCGCGCACGCGGTCGAAGGCGGTGCCGGCGGGTTCGATTCCCCTGCCTGGCAGCGGTTGCATGGTTTTGGACGGCATCGATCGGATCGCAGGGCGCCGCGCCGTGGCGAAAATGGTGCGGCGCGGGCGTGTCACAATGTAAAGCGCCCTATAATACCAACGATGAACCCGACCAACCCGATTATCCTCATCTTGTATTACTCGCGGCACGGCAAGACGCGCCGCCTGGCCGAACTGATCGCCCAGGGCGTGGAAAGCGTGCCCGGCATGGAGGCGCGGCTGCGCACGGTGCCGGCGGTGTCGACGGTGGCCGAAGCGACCGCGCCGGACATCCCGGCCAGCGGCGCCCCCTATGTCGAGTTGGACGACCTGGCCGAATGCGCCGGCCTGGCACTGGGTTCACCCACGCGTTTCGGCAATATGGCGGCGGCGATGAAGTATTTCCTCGACGGCACGTCCGCGCAATGGCTGTCCGGCACGCTGGCCGGCAAGCCGGCCGCGGTGTTCACCTCCACCGGCAGCCTGCACGGCGGCCAGGAGTCGACGCTGCTGTCCATGATGATTCCGCTGCTGCACCACGGCATGCTCGTGATGGGCCTGCCCTATACGCAGCCGGAGCTGATGACCACGGCCAGCGGCGGCAGCCCCTACGGCGCGACCCACTGGTCCGGCGTGGACGGCAACCGGGCGCTGACGGACGACGAAAAGCGGCTCGCGATCGCGCTCGGCCGGCGCCTCGCGCTGGCGGGCCGCAAACTGGATGGGATGGAGTAGGCAATGCAATTGCATCGGTTGTTCCATACGGGCGCCGTGACCAGCCTGGTGCTGCTGGGCGCCTGGCTGCTGGCCTGGGAAATCGCCGTCGCCCCGCTGCACCCGGGCGGATCGCTGCTGGTGCTGAAGGCGCTGCCGCTGTTGCTACCCCTGCGCGGGGTGATCAAGCGCGACCTGTACACGCTGCAATGGTCGTCGATGGTGATCCTCGTGTACTTCGTCGAAGGCGTCGTACGCGCCTGGAGCGACAAGTCGGAACTGTCGCGCCTGATGGCGCTGGGCGAGGCGCTGCTCGTCTGCGCGTATTTCGTGTTCGCCCTGCTGTACCTGCGTCCCTACAAGAAAAAGGCCCAGCAGCTCGCCAAGGAGCTGCTCGACAAGGTCAAAGTGCCGCATGATTGAGCAACCGAGCGGTTCCGTGCGCGCCCCCTTCCTCGAACGCTGCCGCGCCATCGTCGGGCCCGACAACGTCCTCGCCGGCCCCGACGCCGCACCCTTCCTCACCGACTGGCGCGGCCGCTTCACAGGCCGCGCGCGCGCCGTCGTGCTGCCGGCGGATACGGCGCAGGTGGCCGCCGTCGTGCGGGCCTGCGCCGAGCACCGCGTGCCGGTCGTGCCGCAGGGCGGGCGCACGGGCCTGGTGCTGGGCAGCGTGCCGGACGCTTCCGGCAGCGCGATCGTGCTGTCGCTGCGGCGCATGAACCGCATCCGCGCCATCGATGCCGCCAACCGCACGATCACCGTCGACGCCGGCTGCATCCTGCAGGACGTCCAGCAGGCCGCCGCGGACGCGGGCCTGCTGTTTCCGCTGTCGCTGGCCTCCGAAGGCAGCTGCACCGTCGGCGGCAACCTGGCGACGAATGCCGGCGGCACGGGCGTGCTGCGCTACGGGAACGCGCGCGAGCTGTGCCTGGGCCTGGAAGCCGTCACCGCCGGCGGCGATACCTGGGACGGCCTGCGCGGCCTGCGCAAGGACAATACCGGCTACGACCTGCGCGACCTGTACGTGGGCGCCGAAGGCACGCTGGGCCTCATCACGGGCGCCGTGCTGAAACTGTTCCCGCAGCCGAAGGCGGCGCTCACGGCCTTCGTGGCCCTGGGTTCGCCCGCCGACGCGCTGGCCCTGCTGGCGCTGGCCGACGCGGCCTGTGGTCCGGCGCTGACGGGCTTCGAGCTGATGAGCGACACCTGCATGCAGCTCGTGACGACGCACTTCCCCGAACTGCCGCGACCTTTCCGCGAACGCCATCCGCACTACGCGCTGCTGGAAGTCTCCAGCCACGAGTCCGAGGCCCACGGTGTCGCCCTGCTCGAACGCGCGATCGGCGCGGCGCTGGAAGACGGCATCGCGCGCGACGCCGTGGTGGCGTCCTCCATCGCCCAGTCGCGCACGCTGTGGGCGCTGCGCGAGCGCATCTCGCCGGCCCAGGCCAGGGCGGGCAAGAACATCAAGCACGACATCTCGTTGCCGATCTCGCGCATCGCCGATTTCATCGCGGCCACCGATGCCCGGCTGGACGCCGCCTGGCCCGGCGTGCAGGTGGTGTGCTTCGGCCACCTGGGCGACGGCAACCTGCATTACAACATCGCCCCGCCGCCCGGGGTCGACCACGAGGCCTTCCTCGCGCAGCAGGAAGCCGTCAACCGCATCGTGCACGACGGCGTGGCCGCGTTCGGCGGCTCGATCTCGGCCGAACACGGCATCGGCGCCCTCAAGCGCGAGGAATTGGCGCGCTACAAATCGCCCGTCGAGCTGGGCCTGATGCGTGCGCTCAAGGCCGCGCTCGACCCGCTCGGCATCATGAACCCTGGCAAAATTCTCTGACCAGGCGAACCCCATGACCACGATCCGCTTCCTCCCCCTGCTGGCCGTCCTGCTCCTCGCAGGCACGGCATCGACCGCCACCCTGGCCGCCGACCCCGTCTACAAATGCCAGTTCAACGGCAAGACCACCTATAGCGACCGGCCCTGCGGCGAAGGCGAACAGATCGCCATGCCGCCGCTGGCGATCGGCGTCGACATCCCGGGCAAGAACACCCCGCCCACCAACGACGCGCGCACGCTGCTCAAGATCGAGAAGCTGCGCATCGCCCAGGAGAAGGAGGCGGAACGGCTGCGCCAGGCGCGCCTGAAGAGGGAATACCAGGAGCAGCAGCAAGCCGAACGGGGCGAGCGCCTGGCCGCCAACCGGCGCAAGCAGTGCGACAAGCTGAAGCTGCGCAGCAAATGGGCGGCCGAGGACGCGGCGCGCGCGCCGAGCCCGCAACGTGAAGCGGCATTGCGCAAGGCGCGGCGCCAGGCGGAGACACTGGCGGTGGAATGCCCGGCCTGAACCAGCGCAGTGCGGGCCAACGCAGTTCGCGCCAACTGGCGCGCTGGCTGCTGTTCGGCGAATGGCGCGCGCACCCGATGCGGGCGCTGCTGGCCATCGTCGCGATCGCCGTGGGCGTCGCGATGGGTTTCGCCATCCACCTGATCAACGCCGCCGCCTTCAACGAATTCTCCAGCGCCGTCCAAAGCCTGGCGGGCCAGGCCGACGTGCAGGTCGCGGGGCGCGAAGCCCAGTTCGACGAGGCGATCTACCCGCGCCTGGCGACGCGCGACGGCGTGGCGGTCGCTTCCCCGGTGCTCGAGATCGATGCCGCGCTGTCCGGCACATCCGCGGCGGCCAGGGGCACGCTGAAGATCGTCGGCCTCGACGCGCTGCGCGCCGGCTTCATCTCGCCCGACCTGGCGGGCGTGCCGTCCGCCGACCGGCCGTACGACGTGCTGGCCGACGACGCCCTGTTCCTGTCGCCGGCGGCCCAGGCCTGGCTCGGCGTCGCAGCGGGCGGCACCGCGGGTGGTACTGTGACAGTGCGCGCCGGCACCGGCGACGTGGCACTGCGCGTGGCCGGCCCCGTGCTGCGCGCCCGCAGCGGCCAGCGCATCGGCGTCATGGACATCGGCGCCCTGCAATGGCGCCTGCGCCAGCTGGGCAAGCTCACGCGCGTCGACCTGAAGCTGCGCGACGGCGTCGACCGCGCCGCGTTCCAGCGCCAGCTGCAGGCGGACCTGGACCGGGACTACCCGGGCCGCTTCACCGTGGGCGAGCCGAACGACGCCAACCAGGAAAGCCGCAACCAGAACCTCAGCCGAGCCTACCGCGTGAACCTCACCGTGCTGGCCCTCGTCGCGCTGTTCACGGGCGCCTTCCTCGTGTTTTCCACGCAGGCCCTGTCCGTGCTGCGCCGGCGCAGCCAGTTCGCGCTGCTGCGCACCCTGGGCCTCCCGCGCCGCGCGCTGCTGCGCCAGGTGCTGCTGGAGGGAGGCAGCCTGGGCGTGATCGGTGCCCTGCTGGGCATCCTCGGCGGCTATACGCTGGCCGCGGCGGCGCTGGCGCTGTTCGGCGGCGACCTCGGCGCCGGCTACTTCACGGGCGTGCAGCCGCGCGTGCAGTTTACGCCCGTCGCGGCCTGCGTGTTCTTCGCGCTGGGCCTGGGCGTGGCGCTGCTGGGCTGCGCGGCCCCCGCTCTGGAGGCGGCCCGCGCGCGCCCCGCCATCGCGCTTAAATCCGGCAACGACGAGACGGCGCTCGCCGGCCTGGCGCGCATCTGGCCCGCGCTGCTGTGCCTCGGCCTGGCCGCGGCCTGCGCGTTCGCGCCGCCGGTGGGCGGCCTGCCACTGTTCGGCTACGTCGCCGTGGCGCTGCTGCTGGTCGGGGGGATCGGCCTGATGCCGCGCCTCGCGGCCGTCGCCTTCCGCGCGCTCGAACGTTCGCCGGGGCTGCGCGCGCGCCATTCTCCCGTGCTGGCGCTGACGCTGGCGCGCCTGGCGAACGCGCCGGGCCAGGCGTCGATCGCGCTGGGCGGCGTGCTGGCCAGTTTCAGCCTGATGGTGGCGATGGGGATCATGGTGGCCAGCTTCCGCGTGTCGGTGGACGACTGGATGCTGCACATCCTCCCGGCCGACCTGTACGTGCGCAGCGGCGGCGGCACGGGCGCGCTGGGCCCGGGCGAACAAGCCGCCCTCGCGCGCCTGCCGGGCGTGAACGACGTGCAGTTCCTGCGCACGCGCCCCCTGTCGCTCGATCCCACCCGCCCGGCCGTGACGCTGGTCGCGCGCGACATCGATCCCGCCGACCCGGGCCGCCTGCTGGCCCTCGTCGGCGCATCGGTAACGCCGCCGCCTGGCGCCCGGCCGGCCTGGGTGTCGGAGGCGATGACGGACCTGTACGGCGTGCGTCCGGGCCAGGTGCTCACCCTGCCGCTGGGCGGCAAGCCGCAGGCGTTCTTCGTCGCCGGCGTATGGCGCGACTACGCCAACCAGACGGGTTCCGTCATCGTGCTGCGGCGCGACTACCGCGCCTTGTCGGGCGACGCCGACGTCACCGATGCCGCCCTGTACGCGGCGCCGGGCACGCCCGTCGAGCGCGTGGAGGCACTGGTCCGCGCCCTGCCGTTCGGCGCCGCGCTGACGCTGGCGCGGCCGGGCGACATCCGCGCCGTCAGCCTGCGCATCTTCGACCGCAGCTTCGCCGTCACCTACCTGCTGGAGGCGATCGCCATCGCCATCGGCCTGTCCGGCGTGGCCGCGACGTTCTCGGCGCAGACGCTGGCGCGCGCCAAGGAATTCGGCATGCTGCGCCACGTGGGCGTGACGCGGCGCCAGGTGCTCGGCATCCTCGCCATCGAAGGCGGGGCATTGACGCTGCTGGGCGTGCTCACCGGCTTCGTGCTGGGCCTGGCGATCAGCCTGATCCTCGTCTACGTCGTCAATCCGCAATCGTTCCACTGGACCATGCAGCTGCACCTGCCCTGGCCGCTGATCGGCGGCGTGGCCGCCGTGCTGGTCGCCGCCTCGGTGGCGACGGCACTGGTGTCCGGGCGCTACGCGCTGTCCGGCGGCCCCGTGCGCGCCGTGCGGGAGGACTGGTGATGCGCATCCTCCGTTCCCTGCTCCTGCTGCTGGCGCTCGCCGCCAACGCCCTCGCCGCACCGCCGGCCTTTGCGCCCGTCGTGCCCGGCCGCGCCCTGGCCTTCCCCGCCGACTTCGGCGCCCACCCCGACCACCGCACGGAATGGTGGTACGTGACGGGCTGGCTGCGGACGCCCGATGGCAAACCCCTTGGCTTCCAGGTCACCTTCTTCCGCAGCAGGAGCGAACACGATCCCGCCAACCCCAGCGCCTTCGCGCCCACCCAGCTGATCATCGGCCATGCGGCGCTGTCCGACCCGGCCCTGGGCCACCTCGTGCACGACCAGAGAAGCGCGCGCGCCGGCTTCGGCCTGGCCTACGCGCAGACGGGCGACACGGACGTCAAGCTGGACGACTGGAGCATGCGCCGCGGCGCCGACGGCCGCTACCGCGTGGTGGTGCGCTCGGGCGAACTGTCCTACACCCTGACCCTGACGCCGACCCAGAAGCCCATGCTGCAGGGCGAAAACGGCTACTCGCGCAAGGGCCGTCAACCGGACCACGCGAGCTATTACTACAGCGAGCCGCACCTGCGGGTCGACGGCAACGTGGCCTGGGCAGGCAGCAAGGGCCGTTCCCAGGCTGTCACGGGAACCGCGTGGCTCGACCACGAGTGGTCCAGCCAGGTGCTGGACCCGGACGCCGCCGGCTGGGACTGGACCGGCATCAACCTCGACGACGGCGGCGCCCTCATGGCCTTCCGGATCCGCAGCAAGAGCGGTGCTACACTGTGGGCCCACGCGGCGCTGCGCGACGCGCAAGGACGCGTCACGCAGTACGGCCCCGACCAGGTACGGTTCGCGCCGCAGAAGACCTGGACGTCGCCGCGCACCAATGCGACCTACCCGGTGGCGGCCGTGCTGACGCTGGACGGCAGCGCGTGGCGCATCGACGCGCTGCAAGCGGACCAGGAACTCGATTCGCGCCGCTCCACGGGCGCCGTGTACTGGGAAGGCGCCGTCACGGCCAGCCGCGACGGGCGCCCCGTGGGACGCGGTTACCTCGAGCTGACCGGCTACGTGGCGGCCATGAAGTTATAAGCAACAAGATCAATCGAACCACCACACCATGAGCAACGGCACCACCCGCACGACACCGCCCGACACCCCTACCGCCGCCCGCAAGGGCGCCCTCGCCGCCCTGAAAGGCCTGCTGCCGTTCCTGCGTCCCTACCGGCGCCAGTTCCTGCTGGCCGCCATCGCGCTGCTGGTCGCCGCCGGCGCCACGCTGGCGATCCCCTACGCGTTCAAGCAGATGATCGACCATGGCTTCGGCGCCGCCGCAGGCGGGGCGAACCCGCAGAACGTCAACGCCACCTTCCTGGCGCTGTTCGGCGTCGCCACGGTACTCGGCCTCGCCACGGCGGCGCGCTTCTACATGGTGTCGTGGCTGGGCGAGCGCGTCACGGCCGACATCCGCAGCGCCGTGTACCGCCACGTGGTCGTGCAGAGCCCGGAATTCTTCGAGACCACGCGCACCGGCGAAGTGCTGTCGCGCCTGACGACCGACACGACGCTGATCCAGACCGTCGTCGGCACCAGCATCTCGCTGGCGCTGCGCAACACGCTGCTGTTCGCCGGCGGCCTGATCATGCTGTTCGTCACCAGCATCAAGCTCACGTCGATCATCCTGGGCCTGCTGGTGCTGACCGTCGTGCCGATCGTGCTGTACGGCCGGCGCGTGCGCACGCTGTCGCGCGACTCCCAGGACCGCATCGCCGACGCCTCCGCGCTGGCCGGCGAGATCCTCAACGCCATGCCGACCGTGCAGGCCTTTACCCACGAGGCCATCGAGTCGCAGCGCTTCGGCGCGTCGGTCGAGGGCGCGTTCGCCACCGCCATGCGCCGCATCCGCGCCCGTTCCGTGCTGACGATGCTCGCCATCGTGCTGGTGTTCGGCGCCATCGTGTTCGTGCTGTGGCTGGGCGCGCATGCCGTCCTGGAAGGCAGCATGACGGGCGGCGACCTGGGCCAGTTCATCCTGTACGCGTCGATCGTGTCGGGCGCCATCGGCGCGCTGTCGGAAGTGATGGGCGAAGCCCAGCGCGCGGCCGGCGCCGCCGAGCGCCTGATGGAATTGCTGGCCGTGCGCTCCAGCATCCAGGACCCGGTCCAGCCGCGCGGCCTGCCCGCGCGCACCGCGGGCGGCGCCGCCCTCCTGCTCGACCGCGTCAACTTCTCGTATCCCTCGCGTCCGGAAAGCGCGGCGTTGGCGAACGTCGCGCTGGACGTGCGTCCGGGCGAGACGGTGGCCATCGTCGGCCCCTCGGGCGCCGGCAAGACCACGCTGTTCCAGCTGCTGCTGCGCTTCTACGACCCGCAATCGGGCGCGATCCGCCTGGATGGCGTCGACATCCGCGACCTCTCGCTGCACACGCTGCGGGATGCGATCGGCATCGTCCCCCAGGACACGGTGATCTTCTCCGCCAATGCGATGGAAAACATCCGCTACGGCCGCGCCGGCGCCAGCGACGCCGAAGTCGTCGCGGCGGCGAAGCTGGCGGCCGCCCACGAATTCATCGAGCGGCTGCCGGAAGGCTACGCCTCCTTCCTGGGCGAGCGCGGCGTGCGCCTGTCCGGCGGCCAGCGCCAGCGCATCGCCATCGCCAGGGCGCTGCTGAAGAACCCGCCGCTGCTGCTGCTCGACGAGGCGACCAGCGCCCTCGACGCCGAGTCGGAACGCCTGGTGCAGGGTGCGCTGGAAGCGGCGATGGTCGGACGCACCACGCTGATCATCGCGCACCGCCTGGCGACCGTGCAGCGCGCCGACCGCATCATCGTGATGGAAGACGGACGGATCGTGGAGACCGGAACCCACGCCTCATTGGTCGCGCTAGGCGGCATTTATGCCAATTTGGCAGCTTTACAATTTCATAACGTCCATGTTAATAACGAAATATAAATTACCAAACAGCATTGTTTGATAACTTTTTGTTGTATGGACGCGTCGGAAACCGCCATTTTTTTGTTTCCGCGCGGACACTTGACATACCATGGAGACTTTACCGAATTTATCGATTCCTCCATGACTAACACTTCGTTCAGTGTCAAGAACTGGACCGTCGGGTCCAAGATCACCGGTTTCACGTTCGGCCTGCTCAGCGTGATCCTCGCCGGCCTGGTCTTCGTCATCAGCTGGACCACCTCGCACATGCTGCACGACCGTGCCGTGGCCAGCGTGCAGACGGAACTGCGCAGCGTGGTCAATGCCGTCGAACTGTTCAATCAGGCGATGACGAGCCAGGCGGCCAGCTTTGGCCGCATCTTCGCCACCAATTTCGAGGGCCAGTTCTCGCTCGACGAAGGCGCGATGGTCACTGTGGGCGACAAGAGCGTGCCCACGCTGCGCGAAGGCGGGCGTCCCCTGAACCTCGATTTCACGATCCCCGACCGCTTCACGCGCCAGACGCGCGGCAACGCCACCATCTTCGTGGCCAGCGGCGACGATTTCGTGCGCATCAGCACCTCGGTCAAGAAGGAAAACGGCGAACGCGCCGTGGGCACCGTGCTGGACCGCGCCAGCCCTGCCTATGCCGCCATCCGCGCCGGCAAGCCCTACGTGGGCCTGACCAAGCTGTTCGGCAAGCAGTTCGTCACCGACTACGAGCCGATCCGCGACGCGGGCGGCCGCGTCATCGGCATCCTGTACATCGGCCTGGACGTCGACGCCGACATCGCCTCGCTGAAGGACCGCATCAAGAAGATGAAGGTCGGCGAGACCGGCTACTACTACGTGCTCAACGCCGCGCCGGGCAAAACCCTGGGCGACCTGCTGGTGCACCCGGCCAAGGAAGGCCAGAACATCCTGGCCAGCCGCGACGCCGACGGCCGCGAGTTCATCAAGGAGATCCTGGAAAAGAAGGACGGCCTGATCACCTACCCGTGGCAGAACGCCGAGTCGGGCGAGACCAGCGCGCGCACCAAGGTCGTCGCGTTCACCCTGTTCAAGGACTGGAACTGGGTCATCGCCGGCGGCACCTACGAAGACGAGATCACCCGCGAAGCGGACAGCCTGCGCAACCGCTACATCGTCGTCGGCCTCGTCGCGCTGGCGCTGTTCGCCGCGATCCTGTACGCCGTCGTCACGAAGATCGTCACCCGCCCGCTGGAGCAGGCGCGCGACACCGCCGTGCGCATCGCCCCGGGCGACCTGACCGCGTCGATGAACGTGGCCAACCGCGACGAGATCGGCCTGCTGGCCGAGGCGATGAACAGCATCAGCAGCGGCCTGTCCTCGGTCGTGGGCCAGGTGCGCCATGGCGCCGAGCAGATCGCCAACGCCTCGAGCGAAATCTCGACGGGCAACCTGGACCTGTGCACCCGCACCGAACAACAGGCGGCCAGCCTGGCCTCCACGGCGAACTCGATGCAGGACCTGACCGAGACCGTGCGCCGCAACGCCGGCGACGCCCAGCAGGCCAACCAGCTGGCCGTGAACACCTCGCTGGTCGCCCAGGAAGGCGGCCGCATGGTGCGCCAGGTGATCGACACCATGGACACGATCAAGCAGTCCTCGGGCAAGATCAACGACATCATCGGCGTCATCGACGGCATCGCCTTCCAGACCAATATCCTGGCGCTGAACGCGGCCGTGGAAGCGGCACGGGCCGGCGAACAGGGCCGCGGCTTCGCCGTAGTCGCCAGCGAGGTGCGCAACCTGGCCCAGCGCAGCGCCGCCGCGGCCAAGGAGATCAAGTCGCTGATCCAGGCGTCGACCGCGGAAGTGGACGCGGGCAGCCGCCTCGTGCAGGAAGCCGGTTCCACCATGAACGACGTGCTGGCCAGCACCGAGCAGGTCACGGCGATCATGGCGCGCATCAGCTCCGCCAGCACCGACCAGAGCTCGGGCATCGAGCACATCAACCGCTCGATCGGCGAGATGGACGAGGTCACCCAGCAGAACGCCGCCCTCGTCGAGGAAGCCAGCGCCGCCGCCCAGGCGATGCAGGAGCAGGCCGCCGCGCTGGCCCGTTCGGTGCGCCTGTTCAAGCTGGACCAGTCGGAAGCGCTGGCCGCCATCGAGCCGGACGAGCGCCGCGCCCTGTCGCAATACTGACAGCGCCGGCGGCGCGGTGTAGAGTAGCGGCGGCCATCCCGGCCGCCGCCACGGAGCTTCCCTTGTCTGACACCGAACTGCTTGCCGCCTGCACGACCATCCTCCCGGGCCACCGCGCCCGCACGCCCGCCGCCACCTACGCCGCCATGGCCGCCTGGTGCGAAACCCATGGCGTCGCCCACGACGTCTACGGCGAAGGCGCCCTGATCCAGGAATTCGAACGCAAGGTCGCCAGCCTGCTCGGCTTCGAGGCGGCCGTGTTCTGCATCAGCGGCACGATGGCCCAGGTGACGGCGCTGCGCCTCGCGTCGATGGACCGCGGCCGCGCGCCGGTGGCGCTGCATCCGACCTCGCACATCTTCGTGCACGAAGCCTCGAACTTCCAGCTGCTCGGCCACTTCGACGCGCTGCAGGTCGGCGACCGCCACCGTCCCTGGACCGCGGCGGACATCGCGGCGATTCCCGACCGCATCGCCGCCGTCGGCCTGGAAATCCCCATGCGCGAGATCGGCGGCCAGCTGTCGCCCTGGGACGAACTGGAAGGCATCAAGGCGCATTGCAGGGAACGGGGCATCCACCTGCACATGGACGGCGCGCGCCTGTGGGAGGCGGCCGCCGGCTACAACCGCCCCGTCGCCGAGATCGCGGCCGGATTCGACTCCGTCTACGTGTCGCTGTACAAGGGCATCGGCGGCCTGGGCGGCGCCATGCTGTGCGGGACCGCGGACTTCGTCGCGCGGGCAGCCAAATGGTTCGCGCGCCAGGGCGGGAAGCTCGTGCACCAGTCGCCCTACGTCGTGGCCGCGGCCATGCAGTTCGATGCGCGCCTGGCCGCCATGCCGGCCTGCTTCCGCCGCACGGAATTCGTGTACGAGGTATTGCGCGACCACCCGCGCATCAAGGTCAACCCGGCGCGTCCGCAGGCGAACATGCTGCATGTGCACCTGCCCGTGGGCCGCGAGCGCGCGCTGGAAATCCGGCGCGAGATCGCACGCAGCCACGGCACCTGGATCTTCCACCGCATCAACCACGGCGTGCTGCCCGGCACCTCCTACTTCGAGCTGTACGTGGGCGACAACCTGCTGGACGCGCCGGACGGGCGCGTGCGCGAGGCCTTCAAACTCCTCGACGACGCCCTTGAAGGCCCGGACCCGTCCCCCGGCGTCATCGGTTAAAATGCGCTTTTGTCATTACCGATACCACCGATGCGTCAATACCTCGACCTGATGCGCCACGTGCTCGAGCACGGCGCAGTCAAAACCGACCGCACCGGCACCGGCACGCGCTCCGTCTTCGGCCACCAGATGCGCTTCGACCTGCAGGAAGGCTTCCCGCTGGTCACCACCAAGAAGGTGCACCTGAAGTCGATCATCCACGAACTGATCTGGTTCCTGGCCGGCTCCACCAACATCGCCTACCTGAAGGAGAACGGCGTCTCGATCTGGGACGAATGGGCCGATGCCAACGGCGACCTGGGGCCGATCTACGGCTACCAGTGGCGCAACTGGCCGTCGCCCTCCGGCGAGCACATCGACCAGATCAGCCAGGTGCTGGAACAGATCAAGCACACGCCGGACTCGCGCCGCATGATCGTCTCCGCCTGGAACGTGGCCGACATCCCGCAGATGAAGCTGCCGCCCTGCCACGCCTTTTTCCAGTTCTACGTGGCCGACGGCAAGCTCTCGTGCCAGCTGTACCAGCGCAGCGCCGACATCTTCCTGGGCGTGCCATTTCTTTGCCACATGCCCCGACTGTACCCATAGATAAAACCATTTATAATCAAGTACTTACGCACCCTCCATCTATAGGTACAGTACCTATACTAGCGTCAGAATTTGTGTTACGCTATACAACGTTCGAGTTCGGATAATCCGGATGAATCTGGGCGCCCCGCCGGCATAGCGAGGCAGGCATCTCAACAAGCCATGAAAGACCACATACGATGGACAAGCAATACCTTAGCCTGCTGCGTGACGTACTTGACAACGGGGTCCATAAAAGCGATCGAACGGGCACCGGCACCCTGTCGGTCTTCGGTCGCATGTATCGACACGATCTGAGCGACGGCTTTCCGTTGCTCACGACCAAGAAACTTCATATTAAGTCCATCCTGCACGAACTCCTGTGGTTCCTACGGGGCGATACAAACATCAAGTACCTAAACGATAATGGCGTTTCAATCTGGAATGAGTGGGCAACTCCGGAAGGCGAACTCGGTCCAGTCTACGGTGCACAATGGCGGTTTTGGAAAGGCCCGAACGGAGAAACCTACGACCAGATTGCAGCCTTGATCGATGGCATAAAAAAGCGCCCTGACAGTCGGCGTCATATTATCAATGCTTGGAATGTCGCATATTTGCCTGACGAGTCAAAAGCACCTGAACTCAATGCGCTTGAAGGCAAAATGGCTTTGCCGCCCTGCCACATCATGTATCAGTTCTACGTTGCTAACGGGCGCCTTTCGACGCATCTAACGCAACGCTCAGGTGATTTGTACTTGGGCATCCCGTTCAACTGTACGAGCGTATCATTCCTTACTCATATGATTGCACAACAGTGCGACCTTGAAGTGGGAGAAATTATCCATTCGATCGGAGATTTGCATCTCTATTCCAATCACTTAGAGCAGGCACGCCTACAACTTACCCGCGAGCCACGACCATTGCCAAAACTAGTAATCAAGCGCAAGCCAGCCTCAATTTTCGATTACAAGTTCGAGGATTTCGAAGTTATAAATTACGACCCGCATCCGCACATTCCTGCTCCGATCGCTAAGTGATTCGCATCTGAATTCGACTTCGCAGGAACTTAGCGAAACGTCGACGCACAAGTAAAGTTTGAATGGGCTCGCTATAATGCGTTGACTCAGGCCGATTGTTCTCGCTGGGCAATATTACTGATTCGTTAGCGGCGACACTGGAATGAAACCTGCAGACCCTGACCTGACCCACCCTTACTTAGTCGTGCAGACGAAGGTACGAGACAAACCTGTTTCGCATGAATATTCTTCGTTTGCGAACCGACTCGGGCCCAACTTCGTTGAGAAGATTTGCGCCCTGGCCAAGCACGAGTTCGCCATGGCGCAGTCAAAGGGCTACACGACCGAGTATTGCGTAGAGGCGTATGTTTCACATCTGCAGTTAGTCTTCACCACCATAGAGTCTGTTCTGAATAAAAAGAACATTGCCACTGCCAACGCTATGGAGATAGCCGACTGGAACGAATTCACCACTCGGTTAATTAGCCGTATCGAAAGCGACCAAAAAAAATCCGACGTAAGAAAAAAACAGCTCAAGAGTCGCTACCTTGGAACGCTAACACGATATGCTAAGGCGGGCTTGATCCCCATGCGTTTTGATCCAAAGGTTCTGTCGAAAGATGGGCCGTACCATGTTTTGCAGACTACCCCTTGGAAGGGGGGAAATGCGGTCACGTACGACTACACCGATATCGCAGACATAATCGGAAGGGATTTTTTGGAATCCGCTTGTACTCTTGTAAAGAATTTGCGACAAACGGCAGGCGTAGAAGAAAGAACTTGGCTCGCCAATTATGCTAGTCGCTTTGATCATTTTATCCGAAGCCTCTATGCTTTTTTTGTCGAAGAAGGCTATGTGTCGGCTCAAGCGCTCAGTGAAGAAGACTGGCGGCAATTTGTGGAGCGACTAGGGAATCTAATTCTTGCGGATCAAGTTTCGGATCGGACAGGAGACTTACTCTCGCCGAAGACGAAGGATCGACATCGTCTATGTACGAACAATCTGATGGCGCATATGGCAGTTGCAGGCTTACTCCCGAAGAAATTCGAAATAGTTTCTCCCAAGGGACGAAAGCGAGCTGCCTCAGGAACCGCAAACGTCACCCGGAAAGCCGATCCCGATGAAGGAGCGGAGGCGGTGCCCTTATCTCCTTTCGCTTTTTTGATTGAAAAACACAAAAGGAAAATGCCGTATGACTACAGGACATTCCAACCTCTAGCTCGATATTTTTTACTAAGGGCAATACCTATACTCTATAGGTTTTATGGGGCCGGCTCAGAAACGCAAGCGAAAGACTACCACCACGTCTTCACCTCGCTTCTGCTCTTCCTTGAGCAACATAAACAGAGCGGCTTCGAAGCGGAATTTTTCTCAACTCTTGCAACACATGAATACGCAAGTCTAGATTCCACGCGGTGGGAAAAGATGCTTTATGAGTGGCGGGACCACCTTATTAATTCTAGCCCGGCGAAGCACGTACTAGACATCACAAAGCACATGAAGATACAGGCAATGAATCGGCTATGGGCTGCACTTGCCGATAGCCTACTGGTGCCTGCCGTGAAACTAAAGGGAATAAAAGGGGCAAAGTCGACATTAAAAACGAAGAATCGACCCTCGCTCGCGCAACTCAGCTCCGCGAAAACTGCACTGTTAGACGAAAGCGCCATAGAACTACATGCCGCAACACATAAGATCAGCCAATATTTCGACGAGAGCGATAAGGAAGAAGCGCGTGAATTCATCAATGCTCTTTGCGCAAATTTACCTCCCGCCAAAGTACGAGCGTTAACTTTAGACGCCTTGGTTGTGGAGATTGCGCGGCTTAACGCAAACCGCCTGGAGGCGATTCGTCGTTGCGCAGAGAAAGACTTTCTTCATTGGTTCGAACATTGGAATAAGGGACAGCATGCACTGGCGAATGCGTCACATTCGCCAGAAGAAATGGTAGATTTGCTGGACCGACCGGAGCGATCAGTTTCAGAGCGCAGTCGCAATAGGACGAGGCTCATATCAGGCAAGACGGATTGCCATTTAGGCAACGCTCTGAATCTCTTAATCGGAGCACTAGGCGGCAATGCCAATGGTATCAGTGGCCGATACCATCATATTAAACGACAGTGGGGTGGCAACGAAGCCCTACATGCATATCTTCATCCTCATAAGCGAGCAACGGTCGCGTTGTGGACCATCATTCTCATAGATACGGGAGCGAACTGTGAGGTGGTGCGTGAGATGCCGCTTGCGTGTCTTCGAAAATCGGAAGATCCCAACCACATGATCGTGTCTTTCGGATTGAAAGCGCGGGCCGGATATAAGCGCATTAATGACTGTCTTCCGATTCAACCTCAGCCTGGCCACGAGCTCTCGGCCGTACAGGCTATTCAGCATTACGAAATCATGTCTTCCCGCAACCGCAAGATTGCGAATGGGGAAGTAGCAGAGCTACTATTCCTTGACACACGCCAGAACGATATTATTGGGATTACAGAATTTCGGGCTCGGGACGATTTTAAAGAATTCCTACAAGATCATGCTGAGCTAAGAGATCTTCCTATACGCCCATCGTTCATAAGACCATCGTATTTGCTAAAGGTGCAGCATGAAGATCCAGCAGTAAGTACAGAGTCCGCTCAGGCGATTGCGGACCACGTGTTATCTTCAACAACAGGTAATAACTACACGCATCGAACGCATACGAAGCTCGTTTATGTTCAGAAAGTACGCGAATTCACCCGACTATTTCAATCTGTAATTATTGCTTCGATCGAAGGTGCCGCGGAGAAACTTGGTATTTCCCCAGAGGAGGCGGAAGCGCTATTTTCAGACGCTGCGAGATCAGGCCTCGGGATAGCATGTTTGAATCCAAAGGCGGGTGTCCAACCTGGCACACGTAGAGGAGAGAGTTGCACGAGACTCGACGCGTGCCCAAACTGCGAAATGCGCTACCTTGTTGGGACTGTAGATAACATAACCGATTTGATCCTTTTCGAGGAATATCTGAAGTCCCAGGAAGCCGAGGCTACGAGAGCGCATCCAGAAGCCTGGGAGACACGGTGGCTTCCGTGGCTTGCATTGGCAGAAGTAGCGCTTGCTAAGTTCGCACTAGGCGACACTGCGTCTGCATTTTTACAGGCGACAGAAAAGGCAAACGCTCGTCGTCCTACTTATAGACCATTCAAGTTATTCTAGCCATGGTGCATGCACAGTTGGTTCAATCAAGAGCGGTTGACAGCACTATACCGCCTATTCTCCACAGCGATAAGGGCTATTCACCAGAATGGATGTTGATTGGCCCTTACAGCGCCCATGATTGGACAGTTCGGAATATTGGCAATAAGCCTCCCAGGGTGCTGACATTCAACGTGAAGATACCTAATGGAGGAGTTCTTTCTGACTACCCCAATCTCTACGAATCGGTTAAACGCATCGCGTACGGCGTCCGCACTGGCCCCCTCGCCGAAGTCGAAAGTGCAGATGTTCAAGCAACAATCGTAAGTAACCTGACCACACTCGCGTGTTGGATGATAAGCCGCGGCATAAAGCGTTTCTCCGATCTCACTAAGGCTGACCGCGAGGAATACGCCTGTGCTGCGGTCTATGGTGTCCACAACGTCTTAAATACTGAATCGATTTTGGAACGACACCTTGAGAATCTAATTGCAGAAGCAAACTTTCATGCTGATGACGATCTTGAAACGCGTCGGTGGAAAGCAATGCGTGTTTTCCCCGTACGAAAAAAAGCAAACCAAAGTATCAACTCTGCAGTTCTCGACAGGATGGCTATTCTCAGCGATGCAGGGCTCGGCACATTTGCAGCAAACGGCCGGTCTGGTGTCCTGATAACGCTTTTAGACGAAACCGAAGCACTGTGCATGCTATACCAGCCAGGCTTCATAAAAGCAAGAACAAAGAAATCGCAGAGCAAAGAAGTGAATAATAACCCGGAACCCGAATTTTTAGGGCAGGGAAACGCGAATAACAGCGTCGATTCAGTCATCATCGATCGGGACACTTCCAGCAACCAATACATTGACCAAGCCGGAGCAACTAAAACGGACAATCGGAGAGTACCACGTCAGGGTAAGGCCAATACCTTAAGTGAAATAAAGCAACCGGATCAAACAGAGGCGGCGCTAGCGCAATCGAAGGACGATTATGACGACAAGCCCGTATCCGAAGAACACCTTCGTCGATTTCTCATGTCGTTCCAATACCTTTACGATCACCGACGGTATCTGGAAGATGCATTAACTAGCGCTCCGTTCTTTTCGACATCTGCGCGAGCCGAAGCACAGAAACTCGGCCGGGAAGTCGGTCGTACCGGAACTATTCCAGTCGCGCAAGCAACATGTCTTATTGAGCGCTCTGTACGGTGGGTTCTCGATTATGCTCCGACCCTGCTAGCGTTATACAGCCACGCTGAGATCGTATATGAGGCGGACCCGGGTCGCGCCGCCGTTAAATATGCTGAGCATCTAGACTCGTTTCGAACTTGGCCGACGGGTCCCGCCAGTCCGTTTCCTATAGTACCGACTCGGATTAGCGACACCGGAGAATCCTCGAACGAACAATCCCGTGCCGAATCGCTGCGTGATGGGATGAGTCTCCACTCTGCCATTCTATTTTTAATGACTGCCTGCGCCGTGGTTATCGCTGCCTTTAGTGCCAGGCGCGCCTCGGAGATTATAGGTCTCAAAGCAGGTTGTGTTCATATTGATGACTCTGGTCAACCTTGGCTTGAATGCTTCATCCATAAGACTTTGAAGACCGAATCACGCATTCCAGTTCCAGAGGTAGTGGTGGCCGCGGTAAACGTTCTTGAAAAATTGAGCGAGCGAGCCAGGCGGCTCACTGATGAACCCTATGTCTTCCAGTACAATGTCCCAGGATCTGATAGAACCTACGGAATAAGCGAGATGAATTTTCCGGTTTTTCGCCTAGCCGAAAATTTGCGCAAATTTGGATATTTCGTAGACGTTCCTCGACTGGAAGATGGCACACCATGGACGTTCAAGCCGCATCAGTTCCGGCGATTCTTCGCGATTCTTTATATCTGGATTTACGATAAGGGCGATTGGGGCGCATTGCAGTATCATCTGAGACACTTCACCAGTGAAATGACCCGTCGCTACGCCTCGGAGAACGAAATCGGGCAAATCATCGCTCAAGTCGACAAGGAGCACACCGCAAACATTCTTGCCAGCGCGGCCCTAGGATTGACTTATATCGGCGGTTCGGAAGGCACGCGATTAAAACAAGTTGCGCAACGACTTCATGCTCAGATGGCAAAACATACAGATGTTGTTTCGCCTCGCAAGTACAAGCAGAAACTTGAGCGACTAGTCGAGCGTACGGGCGTCTCATTGACAGGATTCCCTTGGGGATACTGTGTGCTTCGAAAGGCACACAAGAAGCGTCCCTGTAACTGCACGAATTCCTCGGAACCGGATCACGGTCAAGCCAGCGAAATTACCTGCACCGGCTGCGCGTTTAGCATGGTAACGCCATCTGCGCAGAGCTCCTTGATTAACGCCATCAAGTTTCATCAAGAGACTGCCGAATCTGAAGACTCTCCGGCAATCCTCCGCGAAGCCAGCCGGGCGATTCATCAGAAGCTTATTGCTGCCTTGGCGGAAACGCAATGCCCTTTACCACAGGGAGACCCTGATGACTAATATGAACGATGCCGGTACACCGCGAGCAAATAAACCAGCTATTGCGTTGAAGCGGCGGAACGACGCAATCAAGAAGTATGTTTTCAAGCTTAAGAAATTAGAGGAACTACTGGAGACCAATGCTATTGAGTCGATTCCAAAGAATATGCGCCCCGCGACGTTTGTCGCATGGATAGACGAGACACTTGGCATCGAAAGGTTTTCCAGAAACGCCCTCTACGAAACAGATGTGGAATACACTGCACTTCACGAGAAAATGGAACATCTTCTCGAACGATTGGCAAAGAAAAGGCAAAGTAAATCTAAAAAAGAAAGCGAGATCAGCAATTTGCGTGAACAACTCAAAACGGCAGAAAGGAGGATTCAATCCTATGTGGATGATTATACTGCCGCGAGAGCTGAGCTACAGGAGAAGGATAAGGAAATAGCTCGTCTTCTGCTTCAACTTAATAGGATGAAGGACTACGACCAAAAGGTGACACCACTCCGGTCCGTTCGACGTTCACACGACGATAGCGATCGACATTAACTATGGAATGTCATCTCGAATACACTAGCGATCGGTTTGTCTATGCTGACAGACCCTATCCTGGCATACCCCTGCTCGTGGACTCTCTGTTTCATTTCGTGGCGCCGGTGTGTGACTACTTACGTAACCTCGTTATACACGAACAACTTGAGACCAGCTCAGTCAAGACCTACGCCCAATATATTCAGCTTTTCTGGAACTACTTGGAAGGAGAAGGAGCGAACTACGCTGAGGTAACAGATAAGCAACTTCTTACATGGTTGAACCAACAGAGAAATCGCGATAATAAAATTTATGTGGCCACAGCTCGATGCGACGCAATTTTCGACATGTACTGTTGGCTTGAAGTAAACGGGTATGTAAAAGACATCGTACGCATACCCGGACATAACGATGGGCAAAATTTCGAGCCGCTGCTATCCAGTAAGCGTGCTCGTCCTGGCAAATTTCGTCCTTCACGATTTGGGGTGGTTTCAGGTGTGCGTCCGAGGGCGAATGACGCCAATAGTGTTCAGCCTACTCCCACCAATGAAGACCTGACAAAATTGTATATTGCAGCCGATAATCCGAAGAACCCAAGCCTGACGGACCGCAACCATCTGCTTATCGATTGGTATGGCCAAACGGGCGTTCGTCGGATCGAGGCGCAGAATTTGACTGTCGATCAAATTCCAGAGTGGTCTGTAATTGATGATCTACGCCGAGACGGGTATATCTGCGAATTGCGTATCGTTAAGACCAAGGGTGGTAGGCCAAGACATATAGGCGTGCTACCAAGCTTACTGGAACGAACTCGGGAGTGGATAGAGGGCCCACGAGCAGATATCGTCGAGCGATTCAGGAGAAAAATCTCGACCTATAAGGAGCCAAAAGAAATTTTTATTTCGGCAAAGACCGGTGCAGCCTTGACGTTGACAACCATGAGCAACCTATTTACTGCATTTTTCGGAAAAGCTAAAGTCGAGGGACATGGGCATCGGATTCGCGCTCACTACCTCACCAATCTCCTCCACTCCGAAATAGACGCTGCGACAGCTCTTTTGATTTCAAACGGCGGAACGTTTAAAGATATTGATTGGGAACTTATTATAAGAAAAGTCGCAGAACGTGCGGGACATCGGAACGTGGATAGTATAAGAGACTACGTCACCATCCTAAAGAAAAGATATCAAAGACTTTCCGGACATGACGATTTGGTAACGATCGATCAGATGCTGAAGGCAAAGAAGCAAGAACTCGCATTGGTTGAACACCGGATTTCGAAAGGGAAAACAGAACTTGAGGCGCTAACAAAATTGGGGGCAAAAACTGATAGTAGTACGAGATAAATCATACAACGAATAAGGCGAAGCCCGGCGTTTTTATTCCGTCCCTCCCCATGCTTCTGAGACTCAGGAAATCTAAAAATGGCAGTGGATTACGGTTAGCAACGAGTCGCTCCCAGATGATCATCGCCCGGAAGCCATAAGGTCTACCTCGACACAATCGCGGTCGGAGGCAGGATCCTTTCAGCAGACACTTGGAACTGACGTCGTCCTTGAGGGGTAAAGTCGTCAATGTTTGCCGAGGTGATCGACAGCCTTCCCCCGGTTCACACCTCCTTGAACTCCTCGACGTTGGGCGCCGCCGACGGTCCGGGACGGTGTCCACTCAAGGTCGCTTGACGCTACTTGCTACGCTTAGGCAAATCTGTTGGGATGGGGGATAGCGCATCTTCGGTACAAAGAATACGGTCTTTGATAATAGGAGATTATCAAAGACCGTGGATCGGATTCCGGCTCTCCATAAGGGACAGTGTCTGAACGCCATTCGAGGCCAACCTAACTTGTCTCGAAGTCGATGCCGGCCGCAAGCCAGAGGCAAAATCGCGGATTGCTGCTGTCATGAGAACGGCGCAGAACATACAGCGCAAGCTAGGGACAGGAAACTAGACTCTGCGGGACGAGCTGCGAAAACGTGAGCTGCACCTCGTCATTGGCGGGATCGTTTTGGCGAAAGAAGCCGGCGTCGGATTGCACGAACGCTAAAGCGCTCCAATCGCCTGCTTCAACTCTCGCAGCCGCTCCTGGTTGACGCAGTAGCAGACCCGCTGCACATCCGACGACCCCTCGATCAGTCCTGCTTCCTTCAGGATCGAGACATGCTGCGAAATCGTCGACGGCGCCAGCGGCAAGACATCCGTTAGCTTCCCGAAGTAGCACTCGCCATAATCGATCAGGTGACGGAGCAGCTGGATACGTGCAGGATGCGCGAGTGCCTTGCACATGCGTGCCAGGTCATCGGCATCGATTTCCGTATCACGCATGCGAGGCGTAGTTGGAGGACAGCAGGATTTGGACATAGGTTTGTTCGTTGTTTGGCGAACGCAGAATAGGCCTCAGGAGACACTCTTGTCAAAAGCTTTGACGTACTGCCGCGATGGTTCAGCGGCGACCGCTCGAAGGTAGAAGGCAAGCGAAGCGACAGACATGGCGAGCAGCACGAACAGCAATACCAAAGGACCTCTGTCGTATCGCAGGATTGCTGCCGCTGCCAGCGGCCCGGCCGCCTTCGAAAGGAGCGACGGGCCTGCCATCGCACCGGAGATTGCGCCATAGTTTTCGCGGCCGAACAGCGCCTGAGGGACCGAACCACGCACGATAGTCAAGATGCCGTTACTCAACCCGTAAAGCACGCAGAAAGAAGCCGCCGCCCAAGCCTGCGAACCAAATAGTACGAGGACGAGCAAGGCTGCCGGGAGCATCGAGAACGTCAGCTTGCCGACCGTTTGCGGCGGCGTATTCCGCCCGAGCGTCATCTCTCCAATACGCCCCGCAACCTGCATTGGGCCGATCAACGTGGCCAGCATGACCGCCAGCGTCGCGGATGCGCCCAAGTGCCCGAGCAACGGGATCAGGTGGACCGACATCGCCGAGAAAATGAATGCATTGGCCGAGAATGCCAGTGCCAGCATCCAGAACGCCTGGTGCCGCAAAGCTTCCGCCAGGGTGTGGCTCCGGGGCGCACCGGCTGGATCCCTCAACTTGCTGCGGGCCGGATCGGTGCCTAGCCAGAGATGTAGCGGCACACAGATCAGAAGCTGTATGAGCCCGTACAAAAGGTAGGTGTCGCGCCAGCCTAGCATCGTATGCAATTTGGCGGTCAATGGCCAGAACACCGTGCTGGCAAAACCGCCGAACAGCGTCAAGGTCGAAATCGCTTTTCTGGAGCCAATCTCGAGCTTGCGGTTGATGGTTGCGAAAGCGGCCTCGTACAGCGTGAGTGCCATCGCAACGCCAATGAGCGTCCAGGCAAAATAATAGGATGCGACGCTGGTGCAGCGGCTGAGCCAAACCAGCCCAAGAGTACATAGCAACGAACCTGTCGCCATCACGTAGCGCCCGCCGTAGCGGTCCAGCAGGATGCCCGTTGGCGTAGAAGCCAATCCTGCAACGAGCAAGGCCCATGAAAAGGCGCCGAACACCAGTTCCGGCGCGAGCGCCAGATCACGCTCGATATCGGGGGCCACGATGGTGAAGGCATAGTAAAGCGATCCCCAGGACAGGATCTGGGTGACGGCGAGGATGCCAATGGTCTTCGATGGCCGTTGCACGCGAGGCTCCAGGTTGGCACCGCCGGCTCGCGCCGACGGCAGTTCATTCAATCAGGCGCAGCAGCTGGTCTTGGCCGGCGCACTGCAGCCGCAAGCGCCGAACGGAGACGGTGCTGGAACGCAGCAGCTCGCAGCCTGGGCCGCCGGGACTCCGCAACAGGAAACCACCGGCTCGGATGCAGCATCGTCGTAAGCCAGCCGAGTATTGCACACGCCCGTTTTCGGCAGGTCGAGCTGCACGTCGTCGGCCGCAGCCATATCGCCCACAAGAGCTGCGACCACGGAGCGCACCTGCTCGTACCCTGTCGCCATCAAGAAATTAGGTGCGCGGCCATAGCTCTTTGCGCCCACGGCGTAGTAGCCGGCTTCAGGGTGGGCCAGCTCGTTATGTCCGTGCGGACGGACGGTGCCGCAGCTGTGCTCGTTCGGATCGATCAGGGGCGCCAGCGCGTCGGTGCTCTCGAGCCACGGGTCATGGCGCACGCGCAGTTCGCGCGTCAGCGCAAGGTCGGGCCGCGCCCCGGCCGCGCAAATAATACGGTCGATCCCGTCGATCACCGGCGTGGCGCCGCTGATCGGCTCTCCGGTCACGCGGATCCGGCCGTCGACTTCTTCCAGTTGCTCGATCCGGAAGTTCTGGCGCAATTCCAGTCCACCAGAGTCACGCAGGGCCTTCAGGCGTATTCCGAGCTGGCCGCGTGCCTGCAGGCCATCGGCTTCGCCGCCGCCGAACACCCGGGTCAGGTTGCTGCCGCGGGTTGCCCAGACGATGCTGGTCTTCGGATATGCCTCGGCTAGTTGCGCGAGCGCGAGCAGGCTTCCGGCTGCGGAGTGCCCTGCTCCCACGACCAGCACTCGCCGGCCCGCAAAGCGTTCACGCGCGCTTCCAAGGACATCAGGCATGCCATAGTCGATGCGCGCCGCCAGTACCACTTCGCCAAGCGCAGGGATGCCATCGGCACCCAACGGATTCTGATGCGACCAGGTGCCGGTAGCGTCAATCACGTCACTGGCCAGGTACTGCCGAGTCCCTTCCGCCGTTTCGGTGCGGATCAGGAAGGGTGCGGCCTCGCGGCCCTTGGTCTTTACCTTGTCGAAACCGACGCGCGTGATGGCAATGACCCGCTGCCCGAGCAGCAGGTTGGCCGCAATTGCAGGCGTCGCTGCGAGCGGAGTAAGGTAAGCGTCGAGTAGTTCGCCCGCGGTCGGCAGCCCGTCGTCCGGCGGCGAAGTCCAACCGTGCTGCTGCAGGAGGCGGCGGGCCGCCTTGTCGACGTTGTATTGCCAGGGCGAGAACAGGCGCACGTGGCGGTAGGTGGCCAGGTTGGCGCCTACCTTGGGGCCAGCTTCGAGAATGAGCGGCGTTAGGCCCCGCTCGATCAGGTGCGCAGCCGCCGCAAGGCCTACAGGCCCAGCTCCAAGCACCGCCACCGGCAGTTTTTTGTTGCTATTCATTCTTGCTCTCCTCGTCTAGTCAGGCAAAGTTCTGTTGGTCCGCAGCCAAACCTCGGCATTTCCTATTTCGTCGAATTACGAATGCATGGGCGCAGCGATAGACCCGGACGCGCGCCTGAACCGGTTATTCGTTAATCGACGAATATAGAATATCGTCGTTATAATCAAACGGTCAAGATGTTTCGATATATTTGGAAGTGTCGTATCAACCAACCGAACAGGTCGAGACCGCCATGACTGACAACAGGATTTTCAACGTACTATTTCTTTGCACCGGCAACTCCTCGCGCAGCATTATTGCCGAGGCCATCCTCAACGCCACCAGCGCTGGCCGATTTCGCGCCTACAGCGCAGGAAGCCATCCAGGCAGCTCGGTGCATCCCTTTGCGATCGAACAGATCGAACGGCTCGGCTTCCCCGTCCAGGGCCTGCGCAGCAAAAGCTGGGATGAGTACGCAGTTGCCGATGCTCCGCACATGGACTTCGTGATCACGGTATGCGACAAGGCCGCTGGCGAGGCGTGTCCCCGCTGGCCAGGGCACCCGATCACGGCGCATTGGAGCTTCGAAGATCCAGCAGCATTCGTGGGCAGCGACCGGGAGCATCGCCAGGTCTTTGCCCGCACATGCCGCGAGATCAAGAATCGCCTCGACATCTTTTCCATGCTTCCGTTTGCGACGCTGTCGCGCCTGGCTATCCAAAAGGAACTGGCCGCCATCGGCCGTTCGGACGTGCCGCTCCTGTGAGGGCTTGCCGCACAGGCGTCAATTCCACTATACTGGAACTATCGAATATGTGGACGAGATCATGGACACGAAACCCGCACTTGCCGCGCTTGCCGCCCTCGCCCAGGAATCAAGGCTGGCAACCTTTCGCTTGCTCGTGCAGGCTGGCCCTGCAGGACTTTCCGCAACCAAGATTGCCGAGGCACTCGGCACGCCTCCCTCATCGCTGTCCTTTCATCTGAAAGAACTTACCCACGCCAACCTGGTGATTCCGCGCCAGGAAGGCCGTTTCATCATTTACGCAGCGAACTTCGACACGATGAATCAGCTGCTGGGCTTCCTGACCGAGAACTGCTGTGGCGGCAATCCTTGTTCGCCAACGAATGGCTCGGGATGTGAGCCCATCGCTTCCAGCCAAACAAGCTAATTTCTGCGCTTATTTCCTCTCAACCTAAGGTCTACCGTGAACGTACTTTTTCTTTGCACCGGCAATTCGTGCCGCTCGCTCATCAGTGAAGCCGTCTTCAATCATCTGGCTCCAACTGGCTGGCACGCCATCAGCGCAGGCAGCCAACCGACCGGCAAGTTGAACGACAAGGCGCTCGCCCTGCTCGCCAGCAAAGGCATTTCCACCGAGGGCTACTACAGCAAGTCCTGGGACAATTTGCCCGTCACCCCTGACCTCGTGGTAACGGTGTGTGCCAGCGCTGCCGGTGAAACCTGCCCGGCCTACCTCGGTCCGGTGCTTCGTACGCATTGGGGTGTCGAAGACCCGAGCCACGTCGTCGGTACCGAAGAGGAAATCGACGCCGCCTTCGAAAAGGCCTACGCCATCCTCCGCGCACGTATCGAAGCCTTCCTCGCCCTGCCGCTCGAGAAGTTGAAATCCGACCGCGCGAAGTTCAAGACCGAACTCGACTGCATCGGCCATATCGGCGCCTGAACGCCACCTACCGTTACGTCAGCCGGGCCATTGCCCGGCTTGTCCATGTGCCCGTAGCTCCCTGAAAGACTTCCGTGCTGATCGCATTTCTCATCTTCCTGATAACCCTCACCTTCGTCATCTGGCAGCCTCGCGGCCTCGGTATCGGCTGGAGCGCCGCCGCGGGCGCCGCCGTGGCCTTGCTCGCGGGCGTCATCCACGTCAGTGACATTCCCACCGTCTGGCATATCGTCTGGAATGCCACCGGTGCGTTCGTGGCCGTCATCATCATCAGCCTCCTGCTCGACAAGGCCGGCTTCTTCGAGTGGGCTGCGTTGCACGTGGCGCGTTGGGGCGGCGGCAGCGGCCGGCGCCTGTTTGTGCTTCTTGTCTTGCTGGGTGCGGCCGTGGCCGCGCTGTTCGCCAACGATGGCGCGGCGCTGATCCTGACGCCCATCGTCATCGCCATGCTGGTCGCCTTGCGATTTTCGCCGAAAGCCACGCTGGCCTTCGTAATGGCGGCCGGTTTCATCGCCGACACTGCCAGCCTGCCGCTGGTCGTGTCGAACCTCGTGAATATCGTCTCGGCCGACTATTTCAATATCGGCTTTGCGCGCTACGCCGCAGTGATGGTGCCGGTGAACCTGGTGTCGGTGGCCGCGACGCTTGCCGCGCTGGTCTGGTTCTTCCGCAAGGACATCCTGGCCAACTACGACGTGACACAACTGAAACGCCCCGAGGAGGCCATCCATGACCGCGCCACCTTCGTCACCGGCTGGTGCGTGCTGGGCATGCTGCTGGTCGGCTTCTTCTGGCTCGACGCTGCCGGCATCCCGATCAGTGCCGTGGCCGCGGTTGGCGCAGTGCTGCTGCTGGCTGTCGCTGCGCGCGGGCACCGGATCTCGACCCGCGAGGTGCTGCGCGGCGCCCCATGGCAGGTGGTCGTATTCTCGCTGGGGATGTACCTGGTGGTCTATGGCCTGCGCAATGCCGGGTTGACGGACTACCTCACTGCCCTGCTCAACCGGTGCGCCGAGCATGGCGTGTGGGGCGCAGCGCTCGGCACCGGCTTCATCACTGCCATCCTGTCGTCGATCATGAATAATATGCCGACCGTACTCGTGGGCGCGCTGGCAATCGACGCCACCACGGCACAGGGTGTTGTGCGCGAAGCGATGGTGTACGCGAACGTGATTGGTGCTGACCTCGGCCCGAAGATCACGCCGATTGGCAGCCTCGCCACGCTGTTGTGGCTGCACGTGCTTTCGGCGAAGAATATCCAGATCTCTTGGGGCTACTACTTCCGGATCGGTATTCTCCTGACCCTGCCGATCCTGCTGGTGACCCTGAGCGCGCTTGCCCTGCGCTTGAGCTGAGAAAGGACCGAACATGAACAAGGCACTGGACGTCACGATCTATCACAACCCCGATTGCGGCACCTCCCGCAACACGCTGGGCCTCATCCGGAATGCCGGCATCGAGCCGACCGTGATCGAATACCTTAAGAACCCGCCCGACCGCGCAACACTGGTCAACCTGATTCAGCGCGCAGGCCTGCAGGTTCGCGGCGCCGTACGCGAGAAAGGCACGCCATTCCTGGAGCTCGGCCTGGATGATCCCGGGACGACGGACGAGCAACTGATCGACGCGATGCTCGCGCATCCGATTCTGATCAACCGGCCCTTCGTCGTCACGCCAGTCGGTGTCCGCCTGTGTCGGCCGTCTGAAGTCGTGCTGGACATCCTGCCGGCGCCGCAGCGTGCCGCCTTCTCGAAAGAGGACGGCGAAGCTGTCGTCGACGAACAAGGAAAGCGAATCAAATGAGTAAAATCCCGAATCTCCCCAACATCAAGCCCGAACTGCTTGACCAGCCTACGCTCGAGAAGCTCGCGCCAGTGGGCGACCTGAGCCATCCGCCGCGCATCCTGATGCTGTACGGCTCGTTGCGTGAGCGTTCCTTCAGCCGCTTCCTGACCGAGGAAGCCGCGCGCATATTGGAGCACTTCGGCGCAGAGGTGAAGATTTTCGATCCGATGGAACTGCCGATGGCCGGCAGCGTGCCGGAGACGCATCCGAAAGTCGTCGAGCTGCGCGAGCTGTGCCTGTGGTCGGAAGGCCAGGTATGGTGCAGCCCGGAGCGCCATGGTGCGATCACGGCGGTGATGAAGAACCAGATCGACTGGATTCCGCTGGAAATGGGCGCGATCCGGCCGAGCCAGGGCCGCACGCTGGCGGTGATGCAGGTCTGCGGCGGTTCGCAGTCCTTCAACGTGGTCAACACCCTGCGCCTGCTGGGGCGCTGGATGCGCATGTTCACGATCCCGAACCAGTCCTCAGTGCCGATGGCCTATAAGGAATTCGACGACGAAGGCCGGATGCGACCGTCTGCCTACTACGATCGGGTTGTCGACGTGATGGAGGAGCTCTTCAAGATCACGTTGCTGATGCGGGGGCGAACCGATTTTCTGACCGACCGCTACAGCGAGCGCAACGAGCGTGCGCTCAAGGCGATCAATCGGCAGATCGAAAAAATTTGAACTGCTGAGGCTGGGTTGGCGCCAGCAGAGCTCTTACCCGCGGCCAATCATCCTCTGGACCAGCCGGAGACAATAATCGCCATTCCGAACAAAGCGATCGCCGCGCCGGCCCAGTCCATGGTCGACAACTTCACGCCGTCGACCACGCGTAGCCAGACCAGTGCAGTAGCAACGTAGACGCCGCCATATGCCGCGTACACGCGGCCGCTGGCGGCAGGGTGTAAAGTCAGCAGCCACACGAAGAGTGCCAGGCTTGCTGCAGCCGGGGCAAGTAGCCAGATCGGGCCATTCTTACGAAGCCATAAATATGGCAGAAAACAGCCTACAATTTCCGCAACGGCTGTGGCAATGAACAACAGTCCAGTCTTCCAGATCATTAATTCTTCTTTCGTCTACGAGGATCCGTCTGCTTTACATGCCAGTGCTCGACCGAGGTAGCAGAATCCTGTTGGTAACAATCCAGGGCGAAGACCAACGGACGGGAAACCTTGTCAGCTTTGGCGTGCATTCGCCGATGCGCATTAACAACGCTGCCTCCTTCCGCATGGTCTGCCAAAGGGGAGGACCTGGCATTATACGATCAGGAGTTGGACGCCAGGCTGTAAGCGCCGCTGCCAATGCTTGAAAGCGTCCCTAACCTAATCCACTTTTCCGTTCAGGACGCGGTTTCCTCACGGAAAAGCCTAAACGCGAGTAGACAAAGTACCGCTTCCACCACGGCAAAAAGGATCAATGCCTTTCCGAAGTCAAATAAGCTCAGCACCTCCCCGAAGATGAGACTGCCCAGCCCGAAACCGATGAACAACATAAATACGTTCAGGCCCATCGCTTGTCCTGGGCGCTGGCCACCGAGGGATGTCACGATGCCGGCGAATAGCGGCTGGGTCATGTCATAACCCAGCGACAACACAGTTACCGCAAGCGCTGCGACCAGCAATGATGTATGCGAGAGCAGCGCTGCAGCGGCCAGTGCGCCGATGCCCAGGCCGATCGGCAAAATGCGTCCGCGGCCGAAGCGATCTGCGGCGCGTCCGATCAAGGGTCCGAACAAAAAGCCAGGGACGCCGTAACCGAGCAATGCCAAGCCGATACCGACGGGGCCCAGGCCATACTGCCGCTCGAAATACAAGCCGAGCCATGTGAAGACGCCCGAGTGGAAAATCGAATTGAGCAACACAAAGAGATAAGTACGCTGGCCCCGTGCCGATGTGATCAGACCGCGATATGCTTGAAATAGCATGCTCCAGCCGCCCTGGATGGACTGGGTCGCGTCTGCGATCAGATTCCGATACGGAAGCAGAACGGCCAAGATGCCAGCCCCCGCGATGCCGACGCCGATGAAGATGATGCGCCATCCGGTGTACGGCTCCAGGACGGCGCCGATGGTGGAACCGAAAGCCATACCGCCGGCCATGGCGCCAAACAGCCAGCCCAGGGGGCGCCCTCGCCGCTCATAAGGGAATAACCGGCCGATCAGGACAAGGGCCAGCGGCACGACGCCACTTGCGCCGAGACCGGTCATCAGGCGCCAAAACGCGAGTTGCGTGATCGACTGTGCCGTAGCTGTCAAGGACGTCAGCAGCGCAAACGCGCACAGCGAGGCGGCCATGATCCGCCAGATGCCGATGCGGTCGGCCAACAAACCGTAGGCGAGCGTTGCCGCACCGTATGGAATGAGATACGCAGGGACGATGAACCCGGTTTCGTGCGGCGAGACCGCGAATGTGGCCGCTAGCTGGGGAATGATGGGGGCCACCATGAAGGCCTGAAAGAAGATGATGAACGTTGCGGCAGCGAGCACGCGTAGCAGCGCTTCGCGCTGTCGGTTCATATCAATGGTCGTTGAGGTCATTATTAATATTCTCGTTTCGGGAAATAGTGATCATTCGGCGGCGGCTGCTTCTTCATCAAGGACAAGGTGACGGTGTCTTGAACCCCGCCTGGCCGACGGCTGGAAAATGTATTTACGCAAAATGCTCGCCGCGCACTTCAGTCGTCAATCGTCTCGCAATCAGCTCAAGATCCTGGCTTCGAAGCCCGCAATCTTCAGGGTCGCCAATATTTGTTCAGCTGTCACCAGTTCGGGGGTGATGACAACAGCGATGCGCTGTGTCTTCGCGCTGGCAACCACTTCTTGAACGCCGGGCATCCGTCCCAGCGAAAAACGGACCCGGGTCTCGCAGCCACCGCAATGCATCTTCTCCTCGCCAATCACTTCGAAATCGACCTTGGCAACCATGTTGATATCCTTTCCTATAACAGTTCAAATCCTGACCGGCTCCGCCGCGCGTCCGACGCTCAAAATCGCATCGAAGAAGAGGCGGGGCCGACCGCGTAGCGAGTTCGAAAAAATGGCGGTGACGCTGAACGCCATTGCCGCCATCGCCCAGATGGGGTAGACCAGGCTGGTCGCAGCAAGCGGGATCCCGATCCCGTTGAACATGATGGCCAGACAGACGTTCTGCAACATCTTGCGGTAGCTCCAGCGGCTGATCTCGCGGGCATCCAGAACCGCTTCCAGGCGATTGTTCAAGATGATGATGTCCGCCGCATCAATCGCGATGTCGGCGCCATTCCCCATCGCGATTCCGACGTTTGCCTGCATCAGGGCGACCGAGTCGTTGATCCCATCGCCGACCATCGCGACACTTCTGGCTTGCTGCATCGTCCTGATCAGGCTTGCCTTCTCCTGCGGAAGCAAACCTGCATGAACCTCATCGACCCCGACCTCGTTTCCTACACGCTCGACGGCAGCCCTGTTATCGCCACTCATCAGGATCGTGCGTATTCCTGCCTGGCGTAGCCGGTCTATCGTATATTTGGCGTTCGGCCGAACGGCATCACCGAAGGCGAGCAGCCCGAGAACTGTGTTCTCGCGCGCTACGAGAACGACGGTCCTGCCTATTTCTTCCAGCGTTCGTACCCGCGACTCGATGTCCCCCAAGGGCACTGCCTGTTCTTTTAAAAACGCAATATTTCCGACCAAGACCATCTGATTCTTCAGCGTCGCCCGCACGCCCCGACCCGGCACCGCTTCGAAGTGGTCGAGCGGCGGCAGACCAATCCCGCGTTCCAGCGCTGCAGTCATTACGGCTTTTGCCAGAGGGTGCTCCGAAGCCGCTTCCACCGAAGCCGCCACGCCAAGCAATTCATCTTCCGTGTCGCTCACGGCTTCCAGTTCGAGCAGATCCGGCTTGCCTTCGGTGAGCGTTCCCGTCTTGTCGAACACGATGTGTGTCACAAGCCGCAACCCCTGGAAGGCTTCGCCTGTGCGCATCAGTATGCCGCGCTCCGCCGCTTCGCCAGCACCGCGAACGATCGCCAGCGGCGCCGAGATGCCGAGGGCGCAAGGGTAGCCCATCACGAGAACCGTAAGGCCTGCAAACACGGCACGCTCAATGTCCGGGCTGTTGCCGGTCAGCAAAGGGAGAATCCACCAGGCGAGAAAGGAAAGTGCGGACAGCGACAGCACGGCAGGAGCGTAGAGCTTGAGCACCTTGTCGACCAGGTGCAGCATTCCGGGCTTCAAGGCGCGGGCATCTTCGACCTCTTGCACTACGCGCTGCAGGAAACTGCTTGCTCCGACCGCGGTCACGCGAACAAGTAATGTACCCAGTCCGTTCATCGATCCCCCGACGACAGTGCCGCCGGCCCTGCACTCGACCGGAAGCGGCTCGCCGGTTACCAGCGAGACGTCGACGGACGAATGGCCGTCGGCCACGACGCCGTCGACCGGGATACGCTGGCCAGGACGAACACGCACCAGGTCGCCGATAACGACCTGTTCGATCGGAAGCTCTTGTTCCTGGCCATTACGCAGCACGTATGCGGTGTCGGGCTGCAGATCAAGCAAGCGCCGCACCGCCTGTGAGCTGCGCGTCTTCACGATTAGCGATAGCCACTCCGAAAAGATGTGGTAATTGCAGACCATGACAGCCACACAGAAGAAGGGGGCTGCCGGAAAGGTCGGGCCCCCGGCAACGATGCCGTACACGCCGCCGGCCAGGCCCGCAAACGCCGCCCCTTCCAGCAAGACATGCTGGTTGATGATCCGGCGTCGCAGCGATTGCCAGGCGATGTAAAGGATTTGCCGCGCGAGCACGAAGACGACTACCACGGCAAGAACGGCAGCGAGCCAAGCTTCGTGCCCCCCCATCCGCCCGCTTTGCCGCAGCCATGTCAGGCCAATGACTTCGACCAGCGCAAGGAGTGTTCCTGCACTCGCTTGCGCCCAACCGCGCGGGCGCAATACGAGGAACACCGCCGCAATGAGCGATA
This sequence comes from Massilia sp. YIM B02763, assembly GCF_030412015.1. Classification (GTDB taxonomy): domain Bacteria; phylum Pseudomonadota; class Gammaproteobacteria; order Burkholderiales; family Burkholderiaceae_D; genus Telluria. The sequence goes on from NZ_JASNRD010000010.1 coordinate 36,588, forward strand.
CGGCGACAAACGCTTCGAGTAGTGCGTACCAGAAATCCCCCGGCCGCGCGACCAGCGTCAGCGACCCCAGGCTGAAGAACGTCGCCCAAAGAAACCGCCTTGCTCCATGTACCAGATCGCGTTCATCCTCTTCAAAGGGCTTTAGCTTGCGTGGATCCGAAATGCTGTAGCCCATCTGGCGCAGAGTCTCCAGCAGTACCTGTGGCCGAACCTTGGCCGGGTCGTACTCCACCAGCGCCTGCTCGTGCGTAAGGCTGACGGCCACGGCGTCGACGCCCGGGTGCTGGCGCAGCGCCTTTTCAATCGTGCCCGTGCAAAGTGAGCAGTGCATCCCGGCGACCCGCGCTCGCATGCGCATCCGGTCGGGGTGGCTGCCTGGCTCCTGTGTCCACATGGGGCTTTCCAGATAAGAAGAAGCGTCCAGAGTGCTTTCAGCGGTGCTCATGAGTTAGTCCGAATTTGTCGAATGTCGCCATTCTGAAGGCTGGAGCATGGTCCAGAGTCAAGGGCTTTTTGGGCGCAAACTAGGACTTGACTCTGGACCTACCTCCAAGGTTTAGAATGCAAAATCGGAGGTGAAAGTGTTAACCATAGGAAAATTAGCAACATTGTTGGGCGTGACGGTCGATACGCTGCGGTTTTATGAGCGCGAGGGCCTACTCGCTCCGGCGAGCAAGAGCGAAGGCGGTTACCGGCTCTATGATGAGGATTCGGTCGTCCGGCTCCGGTTCATCAAACAGGCGCGGGACTGCGGCTTCACGCTGGGCGAAATCCAGCAGTTGCTGGTGTTGCGCGGCCAGAGCGAGGCCTGCTGTGGCGATGTCCGGCAGCGGGCGATCGAAAAGAAGCTGCAGGTGGAGGGAAAGATACGGGCACTCTCGGCCATGTCCAAGGCGCTGGACCATTTGATCGCTGACTGTGCCAATGAAACCCACCCTATCAACGGCTGCCCGATCCTGGCGGCTCTCGAGAAGGCAAGCACATCTTCCGACAGCGAAGGAAAAACGTGAAGATTGAACTGTTTTACGCACCAGGCTGCGACAAGTGCGCTGCCAATCGTGAGAATCTCAAGGCAGCTGCCAGCCAGTGCATCCCTGACGTCGAGTGGTGCGAGTTGAACGTGCTCGAGCATATGGAATATGCCGTCGAGCTTGGGGTGCTTACCTTGCCGGCCATCGCCATCGAGGGAGTGCTCGAGTTCCCGGCGCTGCCAAACGTGAAGCAGTTTGCCGCTGCCATCGCTCGTAAGGCGGCCAACGTGGAAAGGTCATGATCATGGATCCCTCAGCGCTGGGGCAAGCCGTCCAGCATGCCGGTTTCGCTGCTGTTGGCGTAGGGTTTCTGACCGGTCTCTTCTTCAGCCTGAATCCCGTGGCCGTCGCGGCGATCCCGGTGTCGCTCGCTTACGTCACAAAGGCGCGGGACCGGAGCGAGTCCATCACCTTTGGCAGCATGTTCATTCTTGGCATGCTTGCGATGCACGTGCTGCTCGGGTTGCTGGCCGGCCTGAGCGGACTTTGGGTCGCGCGCCTGCTCGGGCGTCAATGGGGACTTGTGCTTGGGCCGTTCCTGATTCTCCTCGGTCTGATCTGGCCGGGCTGGCTTCGATTGCCGCTCCCGACCGTGTCCGTTCGCGCGCGGCGTGTTACCGGCGTTTGGGGCGCCTTCACGTTGGGCATGGTCTTCTCGGTAGCGGTCTGCCCATTTTGCACGCCAGCCTTGCTGGTCCTGTTGGGAGGGGCCGCTTCGGCCGGCTCACCACTACTGGGCGCTGCGTTGCTGTTGGCATTCGCGATCGGGCGTTCGATCCCTGTTGGCTTGGGGGCGTGGGCTATAGGCTGGCTGGAGAACTTGAAGCCATTTTCCAAATACTCGAAAGCGTTCGAAGTCATCGGCGGCATCGCGCTGATCGCGGCGGGGCTATACATGCTGAACGCCTATTTCTTCATCATTCCATCGCTGGCGGCGTGAGCCGCCTCAACGGTGATCGCCATGAGCGAATCGACCACGTTATCTGATGACATCACAGCAGCATTCGGACGCGCGTGCAGGGAGAAGGACTGGCAAATTGCCGAGTTTCTGCTCCAGGCACTGGAAGCACTGTCCGAGCGCGATCAGGCCGATGAACAAGCACGAAGGACGCGCCACCTCCGGCTTGTTTTCTCCTCTGAGAGTCGATTGATACCGTAAGTACGCTCTTCCGGGTAAGGTACGAACTGTAATCGCCTGTTTGCCGATGCCCCGCCGGCCATTGGCAAGGAGGCGAAAGAAATCAGTCATCGATCAGTGCCTGGATTATTGGGCACCCTGCACTAGGATGCTCGCTGTCGCAGCGCGATACCAGCGTTGCGAGCGCTGTCTTCATTGCAAGCAGATCGCTTAATTTAGCCTCTACCATGGCGAGCTTCTTCGCTGCCAGGTCGCGGGTGCTGGCGCAGGTCTGCGAGCCGTCCAGCTTGAGAAGACTCGCGATTTCATCGAGCGTAAAGCCAAGGTGTTGTGCCCGCTTGATGAAGCGAATCCGGCGTACATCCTCGCCCGCATAGGTGCGGTAGCCGCTGTACGGCCGCGCCGGCTCATCGATCAGTCCACTTCGTTGATAGAACCGGACCGTCTCCACATTCACGCCGGCTGCGCTGGCCAAGCGGCTGATGGTCATTTTCTCTGTCATGCACTTGACTCCGTATATGTGTACGGAGTTTATCCTGTTTCACCGTGAAACCTGTTTGGAGCGAGCATGGCAATCGGAACGAAGGGATCCTTGGTCGCAGGCGTGTTGGCGGCGATCGGGGCCTCAGCATGTTGCGCCGGTCCGCTCATCCTCCTGCTGCTCGGCATCAGCGGCGGATGGGCATCTCACCTGATTGCGTTCGAACCCTACAGCCCCTACCTCACCGCGCTGACGGTGCTGTTTTTAGGAGCCGCCTTCCACAACTTGTACCTGCGTCGGCAGGCTTGCGCGCCTGGCGACGCCTGCGCCGCTGACCGTGTCATCAGGAGCCAGCGCATCATGTTCTGGTTCGTTGCCGTCCCCGTCGTACTACTGCTGACGTTTCCCTTGTACGCCCCGCTGTTCTATTAAAAGGATTTCCCGATGCGTATTTCTACATTCATCGTGTCCGTGTTACTGAGCGGATCGGCCTTCGCCGGTACCGCAGAAACACTTACCCTTAACGTGCAAAACATGAGCTGTGCCGGGTGCCCGATCACGGTCAAAAAGGCGCTTGAACGAGTTCCTGGCGTAAGCGAGGTGAAAATCGATTTCGAGCACAAGACGGCCACTGTGCACATGGATGCGGACAAAGCCAACGTCTCCATGCTGACCAAAGCGACGGCTGACGCAGGCTTCCCTTCGACCGTCAGGAAGTGATGCGATGACCGAGGCAATTTTAGAGTCGACCCTGACCTGTCCGCGTTGCGGGCTGAGCAAACTGGAAACCATGCCGACTGATGCATGCCAGTTCTACTACGAGTGCGAAGGCTGTGCCGTCGTGCTGCGGCCAAAGGCCGGTGACTGCTGTGTCTTTTGCTCATACGGCACGGTCAAGTGCCCGCCGATTCAACTGGAGCGTCCCTGCTGTGGCTAACGTACGTTCCTTGGAGCTTCGCTATTGCTGACGACAGCACTTCCGCGCAATCCCACGGCAAGAACTCGTCGATGCGATTCACCGGATGGTCAGGATTGACGATGAGACCGGCCTGTGACTAGGTTGCATCGGCAATCGCGCCACTTTGCGTAGCAGAACGCAATGTCAGATTCGACGCCAAAGCCAGGCGTATTGCCTCGCCCAGCGTAATGATTGTGCCCGTGGTCGTCGGTGCCGGCGTATTCGGGCCCTCGGCCGCTAAAACTGTTTGCTGATCACTTTGCTGTGCAGCTACTGCGAGCAGCGGCATGGACAAAGCCGCAACTCCCAGCATGATAAGTCTGGTTTGCATGGATAACTCCGAAAATGAAAACGAAGGTCATCCGGCGGCGCCATAGCAGAGTCAGGGCTGCATCGAGCCCTCAAGCACAGGTACTAACTTTGAGAAAAGTGTGGTTCCGCCGGATCTACGCAACGGAGTTCCATTGAGGCCGTTCAGGCGGGGGAGACAGACGACAGCGGGACAATTCCCGTGTCCGGAGCGGCGCCAGCCACATGCAAGTCTAGTGGAACGTGGAATGTGTCGATCGCTACCGTAGCGTGATGACACGATGCACAGTGTGAGTGCACAGAAAACTTCTTGACTACGGCAGGCGTATCTTTATTGGCAACAGGAAACTCGTCACCGTCCTCGACATGCTGGTGGTGCCCGAGATGTTGTGCGGCGCGGCCTGTCTCGTGCATGCAATACGCAGTCACCGCCGACCAGCTGAACTGGAGCGCAATGACAGCGAGAAGGATGTAGACGAAGCGGCGAGCCATCCGCGAAATATAGCATGGATGGCCCTTCTTCCGGAGGGCAGTTCGTAAACCGCTGCTACTCGCCATCCGATATACCATTGCGTTCAGACCCTCTTGTTCTTGGCTGCAGCCTGATCGAACCTTAGTAGCCGGAGTCCGTTGAATACGACCAGCAAACTCGCACCGACGTCTGCAAAGACCGCCATCCAGAGCGTGGCAAGCCCCGACAGGGCGAGCGCAAAGAAAACTACTTTGATCCCAAGTGCAAGAACAATGTTCTGCACCAGGATCCGGCGCGTCTGCTTGCTCAGGCTCACGAAGACCGGCAGCTTTCGTAGGTCGTCGTCCATCAGGGCAACGTCGGCTGTTTCGATCGCGGTATCGCTCCCGGCCGCGCCCATGGCGAAGCCAACCTTTGCACGGGCCAGTGCGGGGGCATCATTGATGCCGTCCCCGATCATGCCAACCACGCCATATTTCGATTCCAGGACCTCGACCGCGCCGAGCTTCTGTTCGGGTAGTAGGTCGGCTTGAATCTGGTCGATTCCCACCTGGTCCCCGATCTGCTGTGCTGTCGCGAGGTTGTCGCCGGTGAGCATGACAGGCGTAACGCCGAGCGCCTTTAGTCGTTCGACCGCGGGGATAGCGCTGTCGCGCAAGACATCCGCGATCGCAATCATGCCTATCAAGCCATTGTCATTGGCCAGCATTACAGCGGTGCGCCCGGCTGCTTCCTGTTCCGCCAGGTCGTCGCGCACCGCATCGAAATTTACTCCATGCTCGGTCATCAGGCGCTGGTTTCCCAAGTAGTACTGGAGTCCGTCGATCACGCCGCGCACGCCGCGACCAGCTACAGCTTCGAATCCCTGCACGCGCTGCAACTGCGTACCTGGCCTGACCGCGGCCACCACGGCTCGAGCCAGCGGATGATCGGAATTCGCGTCGAGGCTCGCGGCGATGTTCAAGACTTCATCGCGCGAATGAGTGGACACCGGGGCAACGGCGACCACTGCTGGCCGACCTTGCGTCAACGTACCGGTCTTGTCGAGAGCGATCGCCTTGATCTTGTAGCCGGCTTCGAGAAACTGTCCGCCTTTGATGAGGATGCCCCGCTTGGCTGCAGCTGTCAGCCCGCTGACCACGGTGACCGGCGTCGAAATCACTAATGCACATGGGCAGGCGATCACCAGCATCACCAGCGCCTTGTACAACCATTCGTGTACCGGCTGATGCCAAAGCAACGGCGGCAAAATGGCGACCAGGAGCGCGGCCACGACGACCGCCGGCGTGTAGTACTTGGCGAAGGTATCGACGAACCGCTGCGTCGGTGCCTGGTTCTGCTGCGTCTCTTCGATGACGCATACGATCTTGGCGAGCGTACTGTTGCGGCGCTGCGTCGTGACCCGCACTTCGAGCAGGCCGTGCTCGTTGATCGTGCCGGCGTAGACGGCGTCGCCGGGCTTTTTCCGTACTGGCATGCTTTCGCCCGTGATGGGAGCCTGGTTCACCGACGACTCCCCTTCGACGACTTCGCCGTCTACCGCGATCCGCTCGCCCGGCTTGACTAGTACGATCGCCCCGACATTGATTCGATCGGCCTCGATTACCTGCCATTGTCCTTGCGCGTCGCGCACATTGGCCTCATCCGGCGCCAGGCGCAACAGGCCATGGACCGTTCCCCGGGCACGGTCGAGGGACAAAGCCTCGATCAATTCGGCAATCGCGAACAGGAAAATCACCATGGCCGCTTCCGGCCACTGCCCAATAAGAACGGCGCCGACAACTGCCAGGCACATCAGGAAGTTGATGTTGAGGGTGAACGTCTTGAGCGCTACCCACCCTTTGCGCAGCGTTGGGATGCCTGCCGTGAGGATGGAAATCAGGGACAAGGCGATTACAGGCGGGGAAGATTCTGCCGCTCCTTGCCACGCAAGGACTTCGGCCGCGACGGCGCATAAACCAGCCACTCCCAGTCCCACCTTCTGTAAAGGGCTGAGTGCTGCCTCCTCTGCGACGACGGGCGCTGGTGCACTCTCATCCACGACAACCGCTTTCATGCCGATGCCGTGCAGTGCTTCGGTTATCGGCTGTACGGATCGCAAATCGTGCACGACGTCCAGCGAACGCCCCATCAGGTTGAAGCGCAAGTCAAGAATTCCGTCCATGCCGTGAAGCCTACGGCGGATCAGTCCTTCTTCCGACGGACAGTCCATGTTGGCAATACGATAAGTGACGGTGGTCCCTTCGGCGACCGGGACCGCACCAGGGACAAAGGCAGATTCCGAGCATCCGCATGCCTTGCCAGCGGCGTCACAAGTAGTTCGGCTAAGTTCACTCATAAGCGTCTCAAATTTGAAAAGCAATACCACGACTGAATCCAGACTTGGCCGCAGCCATGTCTACCATAAGCTTGGAGTTAACACCCTGTAGCGACCTCAGAGTCAAGGAAAATCGGCGAAGTTATGAAGATTGTTGGCTCGGCGAAATTTTGCTAGGGGCAAGGAATGTTTAGCGCAGTGGGCGGAAGTCCACTCCGGGCATCTTGGGTGTGCTTGTGTATAATCGCTTTGTATGAAACGCCTTTTACTCATCCTGCTGATGGCATTGATACCGCTTCACACTACGTGGGCAGCGGTGGCAGGCGTGCGTGAACTGGCTGAGTTCAGCACTGCATCGTCCCCAGCGCTGAGTGCCTCGACGGCGTCTGAGTTACCTGCGTCATTCACGGGTGAGGATAGCAAGTACAAGATGGGCTGCTGTGCCGGATGCCACGTGTTCTGTCACTTTGCCGCACCGCTTCCGGTGAGCACGCTCGGTGTCGCACCTTCGCCTGCTCAGGTATCGATACTCCTCCCATCGACGTTCCTCGAGTATCGATCATACATTCCAGACGGGCCAATCCGGCCCCAGTGGCGTCACGTCAGCTGAGCTGACGGCGTGCCTTCTTCTACGCTCTTTCAAGGCTCGTGCGAGAGATCTCGCTGACCTAGTCGTTTTAATTCCTTGCTAGGTACCGTCAGGTTGTCACCATGCGTGACATCACCTGTACTGCCGTGCGTTTGTACATGACGCACGGTGGAACGCCGATCGATGAAGGAACAATGATGACAAACATAACAATTCACGCCCTTGGACTGGTTACGCTGATTGGTTTGGCGGGGTGTGCTGATCCACGACTGGGGCCAAACAGTAAAACCGGGTGGGTAACCGAGTTTTATACTGTGGAGAAACTGCAGCAAGATCGCCCCAAGTGTCTTGCCGGGCTCAGCGCCGAGCAAATAGCAGAAAACCGATATGCCGAAATTTCGGTGTCTCACTTTCGCTCTTATCGATATGTAAGTGCGTTGGTCCCTGCTTCGATAAAACTCCATGTCCACGACAAGGTCGAGATCTCACCGCCATTCTGCAAGGATGGCACGGTGCCACAAGTAATCCAGATATTGAAGCCCGCTTCGTGAACGGTCGCAGCATCAGTTACTTCGGCAACGCCGACGAGTCTGGTCAGGCACTTACCAAATTGTGTCGTTACCCCGCATGTGGCAAGACAGGAGTTCACAGATGAAACGATTTTTGATGCTTGTTGGCATCGCGTTCGCCGCTATTGTTCCCGCGCTTTTCGTCCGAATGACAGGGTGGAAGCTGTCACCTCTTGCTGCTGCCTCGACTTTCGGTATTGCAGTGGTAGCCGCCGGGTTCATGCTCTCGTGGGGAGCGGAGACGGCTGAGAAGCACATTTCCCAAGGCTTGATTCTCGCGGCAGTTGCTCTGGTCACCGTGTTGCCCGAATACGCTGTCGATATGTACTACGCGTTTCAGGCGGGTAAAGCTCCAGAGTCCAGTTACGTCCATTATGCTGCCGCCAATATGACCGGGGCCAATCGCATGCTCGTCGGTCTTGCCTGGCCTACGATCATGTTGCTGCACTGGTGGCGTAATCGAGAGCGGCACATCGTGCTCGGCTCCGCGAACAGGCTCGAAATTGGTTTCCTGCTGCTCGCAAGCGTGTATGGCTTTGTAATCCTTTTCAAAAACCGGATCGATCTGATCGATTTTGCCGTCTTGTTCGCCGTGTTCGCATGCTATATATGGCAGGTGGGCCGCATTCCAAAAGCAGAGAACAGCGAAGCGGCCGAAGAGGATGAGGAGCCAGGACCCGCCGCTGCGCTGTCGGCACTGCCGCTTTGCGCCCAGTGGGCCTGGATGGCAGGCCTCGGGTTGTTCGCGGCATTCGCCATCCTGATGTCAGCTGAACCCTTCGCCGAAGCTATTGTCGCATCCGGACGGCAAATCGGCATCGACGAGTTTTTGCTCATTCAATGGATCGCGCCGATCGCCAGTGAGGCCCCATCGATTTCAATCGCCATCCTCTTTGTGCTTTCCCGACGTGCTGCCAATGCGCTGACAACCATGATCAGCGACAAAATTAATCAGTGGACCCTCTTGGTTGGGATGCTTCCCCTTGCTATGAGCTTCGGTGCCGGCGATGTCATCGGGTTGCGCCTGGACGGGCGACAGCACGAGGAGTTTTTCTTGACCGCTGCGCAGTCAATTTTTGCGCTTTCACTGCTTTTACGCCTTCGCTTCTCGCTATGGAGCGGGATGGTTCTGATCCTGCTGTTTGCCGCTCAGATTGCGATCGCGTTCGTGTTTCAGCACGACGAAGGAAAGGTTATCGCTTCATTGACCATATTGGCCTGGGTATATCTAGGCTTGTCTGTCCCCTTATTCCTTAAGCAACTTCCTGGTCTCGCTTCAGTGATCAGATCAGTTGTCCGCGGTCCCGCCCCCATCCAATAAGCAGCAATTTTTTCGTAAATTTTATGTACTTGATTCGTAATTTTGTTATTGCCGTCTCCTGGCTGTTCTTATCCGTTTCGATGGCCAATGCCGACGAACAGTCGACACAGACGAAGGCCAAGCAGATCTGGCAACTACTGGACTATCTAGCCGTCGACTATAGAAAGGCGGTTAAGGATGGCACGGTTTCGAGCGCCGCCGAGTATGCCGAGATGCAGGAGTTCGCCACTGCCGCCGAGCGCCAACTAGGTGAATTGGCTCCGCCACCGTCGCAGGATCTGGTTGCCAATGCTCATAAGCTTCGACTCGCTATTGACCAGAAAGCAAGTGCCGAGGTGGTTTCGGCGCAAGCACGCGCCTTAGCCGCTGCTCTCGTCACAATCTATCCAATCCCAATGGCCCCGGTTCGGCTGCCCGACCTGAAGCGTGGCGCAGAACTGTATCAGTCGAACTGTGCGGCATGTCATGGCGTGTCTGGCCGTTCCGACGGGCCGCTGTCAGTGACACTGAGTCCACCGCCGATTGTCCTCGCCGACCATACGAGGGCGCGGGAACGAAGTGTCTTCGCACTACAGCAGATCATCATGCATGGGGTGCAAGGTACGTCCATGCCCAGTTTTGCCCAACTGTCCGATGACGACCGATGGGCACTCGCCTACTTCGCTTCATCACTTTCGTACAGCGACAACGACCGCCAGGCCGGTGCAGCGCTTTGGGCGTCGCGCCCGAATCTACACGCCGCCGTGCCGGATTTAGCCAAGCTAAGCCAACTCTCCGAAGCGAACCTCGTGTCGACCGTTGGCGCTGACGTGGCTCGCCCGCTAGTAGCGTACCTGCGGTCAACCCCGGCGTCGGCAGGCGCCGCTACCGTAGACACCTTGCCATTGGCGAAGGCGAAGCTGCGAGAGAGCGTGGCGGCTATCGACAAAGGCGATATGCAAGGCGCATCGCGGCTGGCACTGTCTGCCTATCTCGATGGATTCGAGCCGGTAGAACCTGCACTTGCGGCAAAGGATGAATCTTTGTTCAACCACATCGAAACGACGATGGGCGCGTTTCGAAGCGCTATCACGTCGGGAAAACCAGCCGAAGCGCGGGTTATCGAGCAGCGCCTTCAGGACCTGTTGACCGAAGCCCAGGCGGCGCTTGGCGGAGCCAGCGATCCACTCTCGACCTTCATCGGTGCACTGACGATCCTGCTGCGGGAGGGCATAGAAGCGTTGCTGGTGGTAGTTGCAATGATCGCTTTCCTGAAGAAGGCTGATCGTCGCGATGTTCTGCCGTACATTCACGCGGGCTGGGTCGCCGCATTGACTGCCGGCGCCGCGACCTGGGGAGTGGCCACCTATCTTGTAGATGTGTCTGGCGCCAGCCGCGAAATGACAGAGGGCTTCTCCGCCGTGTTTGCCGCTATTGTCCTGCTCACGGTGGGAATCTGGATGCACCAGAAGAGTCTTGCCGGCCGCTGGCAGGCGTATGTGCGCGACAAGCTATCTTCGGCACTGACAAAGAGCTCGGCATTAATGCTGTTTACCTTGTCTTTTGTGACCGTCTATCGTGAAGTCTTCGAAACAGTACTGTTCTACGCGGCTCTGTGGAGCGATGGGAACGGTCCGTACATGCTCGCAGGTCTGGGGTGCGGAATCGCGATTTTAAGCGCGATCGCAGTCGTCCTGCTGCGGTCGTCTGCGCGTCTGCCGATAAGCCAGTTCTTCGCATTCAGCTCAGCCCTGGTTGCGGTGCTCGCCACGGTATTGATCGGAAAGGGAGTGGCCGCTCTGCAAAAAGTGGGGATATTCGAGAACACGGCGGTTAGCGCTCCGCACATCGAGATTCTTGGTATTTACCCGTCTTTGCAGACCTTGACAGCCCAACTGCTGCTCGTCGCCGTCGTAATTATTTCCGTTACATACAATCTGCGCTCTAGAAAAAACTTGAACGCAGAAAGTGCTTGACCCTCCAGTAACTGCAGAGTTTATAAATAGCGAATATCCGTACGTAAAGGTTCTGCATGGCGAACTGCTCTCATAACATATCGAAATTCCTCTTCATAGCGATACTATCCAATGTCTTGTCGACGGCACAGCCGCTTCATGCTGAAACAGTATTTGCGACTGGACAGGCATTCACATTGCGGGAAGCTGTTGCACGCGCTCAGGAAAGTGCACCTGGGGTTCAGGGCGCCAAGGCCGCGGTCGATAGTGCCGACGCTGCAGTGCAGGCCGCACGATTGCTTCCAAACCCGACATTATCCGTGGAAGCTGAAAACATTCTTGGCACAGGTCGTTATGCACGGTTCGGCGGAAGCGAAACGACCTACTCTGTCGCGATGCCGCTGGAACTTGGCGGGAAACGTAGTTCCCGCACTCGGGTCGCACAAGCCGAGCAGTCGGCGGCACAAATTGGTGTTGCCGTCGCCAAAGCAGACCTGACGTTAAAAATAACCCAGGCGTTCATTGCCGTCGCGGCAAGCGAACGGCGTCTCAGGATAGCGGATCAACGGCGGGAACTGGCAGTGCAGACTGAACGCGTCGCACACCTTCGCGTTGGTGCCGGCAAGGTCTCCCCTATCGACGAACAGAGAGCGTCCGCCCAGCGTCTCAGAGCGGATGTCGACGCAGGTCGTGCCGCGCGTGCGACAGAAGTGGCGCGAGCAAACCTGGCCCGATTAATCGGGGCAACACAACCATTGGCAATCGTGGCGCCGTGGTTCGACGATACGAGTGCAGAAGCCGGGATCGATGCGCCAGAAAGCTCGCTGTCACGCGCGGCCGCCGAGGCCCAGGTGGCGGCTGCCCGTGCGCGCGTAGATAGCGCGCGTCGCGCCCGCATCCCAGACCTGACCGTCAGCGCAGGTACGCGCCGGATAAAGGAAACAAGCGACACCGCAGCAGTCGTCGCGCTATCGATTCCACTTCCCCTGTTCAACCGGGGCGATGCAGAGGTGGCCCGTGCGAGGGCCGAACTGGACAAGGCGGAAGCAGAACGCAACGCTGCCGCACTAGACCTCGCTGAAGCCCTTGCATCTGCCCGGGCCGACGTCACTGACGCTAGGGCGAGCGCCATATCTGCGAGCGGTCCCGAGCTAGCTGCGGCCCAGGAGGCGGCGCGTATCGCGCGTATCGGCTACGCCGAGGGCAAGTTTTCGCAACTCGATCTGATTGAGGCCGAACGCTCTCTGTCACAGACGCAGGAAGCTGCCATCGACGCCTTGGCCACGTTTCACGACGCCCGCGCTCGTCTGGCGCGACTGCTCGGACACCTCGACCCAATTTATAAGGACTGATTGATGCCCAAGTTTTACCGTCCCCTCATCTACGCGTGCTTGTTATGGCTGGCAGCGTGCTCCAAATCACCGCAGGCTGGCAGGGAACCAGCTGCCGAACAACCGCATGTGGAACACACGGGCGAACAGCGCAAGAATGACAAAACTGAAGAGGCAGAGAAACGGGAGTCGGCTGAGAAAGGTGAAGCCTCCGAGAAGGGTAAAGCCGACACCATTCGCATGACGAATGCACAACTTGTCGCATCGAGCATCGAGGTAGCACCAGTACGTCAGATCGCCACCGACTCGGTCGAAGCGCCAGGGATGATCGATGCGAGTCCTTCACGCTCCGAAGTGGTTGCGGTCGCCGTTGGTGGTCGGATTACCGCCCTGCACCGTAATTTAGGAGAGCCAGTAAATCGTGGTGATGTGCTCGCGGTCGTCGAAAGTGGCGAGGCGGCTCAGCTGAGAGCGGATTTGGAAGCGGCACGGCGAGACCGCGAACTCGCGCGGGGCACCTTGCAGCGCGAAGAGCGGCTGTTCAAAGAAAAAGTGTCAGCCGAACAAGACTATATCGCTGCCAAGGCTGCCGCAGCTGAAGGGCAGACACGTTACCGGCTCGCCGAGCAGCGACTGGCTGCTGCCGGAGGCAGCGGGAGTGGCCCCTTGAACCGTCTTGTGGTGCGCTCCCCCATCAAAGGCTACGTGGTTGCGCGCCAAGCGGTATTGGGCAACGTCGTTGGACCCAACACTGAGCTTTTCCGTATCGCCGACTTGTCCGAAGTGTCGGTCGCGCTGGCTTTGGCCCCCGAGGATGCCAGTCGTGTGCATGTGGGCGCCGCGGTGGACGTCTCCACGCCGACCCGCAATGGCACTGCACATATCGCCTTCGTATCGCGGGTGATCGACGCAAACACGCGTCAGGTGCAGGCCTTGGCGACCCTGCCGAATGCCCAAGGTCTCTGGCGGGTGGGTGAAACAGTTCGCGCTGCCGTCCTGCTGGAGCATCCGAACGGAAAGACTGTCCTGGCTGTCCCTCAGAACGCGCTGCAGACGGTCGAGGACAAGCCTTCCGTCTTCGTTCGTACGAATGACGGCTTTGCAGTCAGGCCTGTCACGCTCGGCCCGTCCAATGGCAATTATGTCACGGTCGTCTCTGGCTTGACGGGTGACGAGCGCGTCGCCGTGACCAACAGCTATGTACTGAAAGCCGAGCTGGGCAAAGGCGAAGGTGGTGATGATGATTAACATGACGCTTCCACGGATGCGAGGACGGGGCCTGAAATGATTGCTCGCATCGTCACCTTCGCGGTAGCCCGTCGTTGGCTGGTACTGTTCACAAGCTTGTTGGCGGCCCTGGCCGGTGCCGTCGCTCTGTCGCGCCTTCCCATCGACGCCGTGCCCGACATTACCAACGTCCAGGTACAAATCAATACGTCGGCTCCCGCCTTGTCACCGGCCGACGTCGAGCGGCAAGTAACTTTTCCTATCGAGACAGCGTTGGCAGGAATTCCGGGGCTGCAATCCACGCGTTCGCTGACCCGGCACGGTTTTGCTCAGGTCACGGCTGTGTTCTCGGAAGACACGGATATTTACTTCGCCCGCCAGCAGGTGGCTGAGCGCCTGCGCTCCGCCGAACGCGATCTGCCTACAGGTGTCGCTCCTGCCATGGGGCCTGTCGCCACCGGTCTGGGCGACGTTTACATGTGGACAGTGGAGTTTTCCGGCCGACACGAATCCGGGGCGAAGACCGGCCTGCAACCGGACGGCAGCTACGTGACGCCAGAAGGCACCCGGCTGCATAACGAGGTCGAGAAAACGACGTATCTGCGTACGATCCAGGACTGGATCGTAGCACCGCAGCTCAAGACAACGAAAGGGCTTGCCGGTATCGATGTCCTGGGGGGATACGTCAAGCAGTACGTGGTCATGCCCGATCCGCAACGACTCGCGGCGGCAGGCTTGACCATGACCGCCCTGGCCGAGGGGCTGGAACGCAACAATACCAGCGCAGGCGCCGGAATCGTTGAACGTAACGGTGAAGCGCTCACGGTGCGGGCCGATGCACGCGTCACCACGGTGGACGATCTCAGCAAGATCGTCGTCGCCACGCGTAACGGCACACCTATCCTCGTTTCGCAAGTCGCACAGGTTACCGTTGGCCATGCAGTGCGCTTTGGTTCTGCGTCGGAGTCCGGCCACGAAGTCGTACTCGGTACCGCCGTCATGCGGATAGGAGAAAATAGCCGGACCGTTGCCGCCGCGGTCGATGCACGATTGAAGGAAACTGCCCGCTCGTTACCAGCTGACGTTATCGTCAAGCCGGTACTCGATCGAACCCGGCTCGTCGACGCAACGATCCACACTGTCGCCAAAAACCTGATAGAAGGTGCGCTGCTGGTCATTGTGGTGCTGTTCGCACTGCTCGGCAATATCCGGGCCGCGCTGATCGCGGCTGCGGTCATTCCCATAACGATGTTGCTGACCTCGGCCGGCATGCTGCGGGCCGGCGTGACCGCAAATCTCATGAGCCTCGGTGCGCTCGACTTCGGGCTGATTGTTGATGGCGCCGTGATCATCGTCGAGAATGCCTTGCGACGTCTCGCTGATCGGCAGCACGACGCCGGCCGCGTACTGACCAAGGCTGAACGCCTTGAAGTGGTAGCGACCGCCGCGCGGGAGATGATCCGGCCTAGTGTCTATGGTCAGGGCATCATCATGCTGGTGTATGTTCCCCTGCTGACGTTCCAAGGGGTCGAAGGAAGGATGTTTATGCCGATGGCCGTAACGGTCATTCTGGCGCTCGCGTTCGCATTCGTCCTGTCGCTGACCTTTGTGCCTGCAATGATCGCCCTCTGGCTGTCGAAACACGTCGAGGAACAGGAGAACCGGTTCGTGGCGGGAACGACAAGGCGCTACGCCACCTGGCTCGACCGTGCCGTGGCACGGCCAAAGCTGACAGGTGGCATCGGTGTTGGCGCCCTGGGTCTGGCACTGCTGCTGTTTACGACGCTGGGCCAGGAATTCCTGCCAACACTCGACGAAAAGGACGTTCTGCTGCAAGCCTGGCGTATTCCGGGAACCTCGGTGGACCAAAGCCAGTCGATGCAGTTCGCGATCGAGAAAGCCGTGGCGAAGCTTCCAGAGGTCAAACTGGTCTTTTCCCGCACCGGCACCGCCGAACTCGCGTCCGACCCCATGCCGCCCAACGGTACCGATACCTTCATCATCCTGAAAGAGCGCTCCGAGTGGCCAGAACCAGGCATGTCGAAAGCCGAGGTGGTCGAGAAGATTGAGCGCGCTGTCGCCGTTCTTCCCGGTCAAACGTATGAGCTGACACAGCCTATCCAGATGCGTTTCAACGAGTTGCTGGCCGGCGTTCGAGGAGACATCGCGGTCAAGGTCTACGGTGACGACTTCACGACGATGACCCAGACGGCCGAACGGATTGCCGCCCAGTTGCGTGAGACCGAGGGAGCGGCCGATGTGCGGGTCGAACAGGTGGCAGGACTTCCCCTTCTCGATGCAAGGCTCGACCGGGACGCCATGGCCCGTGTCGGACTGACGGCCCAGGATGTGTACGGCACACTGGCTGCGGCGCTCGCCGGACAGGAAGCAGGTATCGTGTATGAAGGCGATCGCCGCTTCGAGGTCGTCGTGAAACTTCCCGATGCGGTAAGGCAGGACATCAACGGTCTGCGGCAATTGCCTGTTCCTACCCCGGCGGGCGGCTTCGTCCCCTTGGGGTCGGTGGCTTCGCTGGTTGCAGCCAAGGGACCCAATCAGATCAGCCGCGAGAACGGCAAGCGCCGCGTGGTTGTGCAAGCCAACGTTCGCGGTCGTGACATCGCCGGCGTGGTGCAGGAAGCGCAGGCGCGCATCGCGTCGCAGGTGCGGTTACCGGCCGGTACCTGGCTCGAATGGGGTGGCCAGTTCGAGAACCTGGAGCGCGCACGATCCCGCCTCGCGATCGTCGTGCCGCTTTGTTTCGTCTTGATCCTGTCGCTGTTGTACTCGGCGGTGGGCTCCTGGCGCAAGACCGCGATCATTTTCACTGGAGTACCGTTGGCCCTGGTCGGCGGTGTGGCTGCCCTATGGCTGCGTGGACTTCCGTTCTCTATCACTGCGGCCGTGGGTTTCATTGCCCTGTCGGGTGTGGCAGTGCTCAACGGCTTGGTGATGGTGAGCGCGATCGACGATCTCGCGACACGCATGCCTTGGGAGCGCGCAGTACGCGAAGGCGCGGTGCGGCGCCTGCGTCCGGTCATGATGACTGCCCTGGTAGCGTCCTTGGGATTCGTACCGATGGCCCTGGCGACAGGCGCTGGAGCGGAGGTTCAACGTCCGCTGGCAACAGTGGTCATTGGCGGGTTGATTTCGGCCACCTTGCTGACTCTGTTCGTCCTTCCTGCCCTTTGTGCTCGCTTCGCACGGCCGACGAACACGTCTGCCATGACGGAGAGAGGTAGAACGTCAGTCTCGTAAAAATGAGGACGGCTTCGTGCACGCACTCGGAATCTGCAATCACGTAAGCTCGACATCCAGATAACCTACATGAATCAATAGCAAGCTATGTCCAGCGTTACGATGACCTACTTGGAAAGCACTTTTTCCATTCCCAAGATGGATTGCCCATCCGAAGAAAACTTGATCCGCATGGCACTTGGCAACCGTTCTGGCATTCGATCGTTAATGTTCGATCTATCCAAACAGGAACTTACGGTGGTACATCTGGGTGAAGCGGAAACGATATTGAGTCGGCTGCGCCCGCTGAACCTGGGCGCTGTACTCAAGGCTTCACAACCAGCTTTGACTCCTGAAAGTTCGTC
This sequence comes from Massilia sp. YIM B02763, assembly GCF_030412015.1. Classification (GTDB taxonomy): domain Bacteria; phylum Pseudomonadota; class Gammaproteobacteria; order Burkholderiales; family Burkholderiaceae_D; genus Telluria. Next base: position 53,867 of record NZ_JASNRD010000010.1, read on the forward strand.
CTCGGAAGGGCCACGATGGGAAAGCGTGTTCACCATTCCCAAGATGGACTGCGCATCCGAAGAGAACCTCATCAGGATGGCGTGCAACGATGACCTCCACGTACTGTCGATGTCGTTCGATTTGCCGAACAGGGAGCTGAAGGTGATGCATACCGGATCGGCCGAGCACGTGCTCGAACTGCTCCTGCCCCTCAGGCTGGGCGCCAGCCTGCGCAGTTCGAGCGCGGCGACCACCGATCCGGATCACTCACGGCATTCAAGCGACGAGGATGGGGCGGAGGCGCGGACTCTGCGCCTGCTCCTGGCGATCAACGGCGTCATGTTTTTTGTCGAGCTGCTCGTCGGGTGGATCGCACAGTCGGCGGGCCTGGTTGCCGACTCGTTAGATATGTTCGCCGACGCTGCAGTCTATGGACTGGCGCTGTATGCAGTCGGCCGTGCGGCGCATCTGAAGACGCGGTCCGCTCATATTGCCGGGTGGTTGCAGATGGCTTTGGCGATCGGAGCGCTCAGCGAGGTCGTCCGGCGCTTCGTGTACGGCAGCGAACCGCAATCGCTCCTGATGGTGGGTATTGGCCTGCTCGCCCTGGCGGCAAACGTGAGCTGTCTTGTACTTATTACCAAAAAGCGCGACAGCGGCGCCCACATGAAGGCAAGCTATATTTTCTCCGCGAACGACGTTGTGGCCAACCTTGGAGTGATCGTGGCCGGTGTACTGGTGAATTGGACCGGTTCGCCTTATCCGGACCTGGTCATCGGTATTATCATCGGCTTGGTGGTCCTCAATGGGGCGCGTAGGATCCTCCAACTGCGCTGAATTCGTAAGCCGTGATTGCTTCCTGTGGCAGGAAGGCGAAAGAACGAACTCGAATCCTTATGGCTACTCGAGGGCCTAACATGAGGTGTAAAAATGAACATGCGAATTGGCGAACTGGCGAAGCTCGCGGCCTGCCAACCCGAGACGATTCGATTCTATGAGCAAAAGGGGCTAATGCCGGCGCCGATCAGGTCGCATGCGAACTACCGCTTGTACGACGCCAGCCATGCTGATCGTTTGCACTTCATCCGCCGTTGTCGCGCGCTAGGACTATCGTTGGATGAAGTGCAGACTCTGCTAGGTTTTCAGGATCGGCCGGACATGACATGCGGCGGAGTGAACGATTTGGTCGACCAGCATATTCTTGAGATCGACCGGCAGATTGCAGACCTTCGTACCCTGCATGCCGAGCTTTCCGAACTGCGTAGGCAATGCGATTCTGCGCGTCCCGCTGCGCGGTGTGAAATCCTCAAACAACTGGGCGAAACCTCTTCGTCAGACGGTCCCAGAAGTGAACACGTCGCTGAGCGTTGAAGCAAGCTCGAGCACCATGAAAGGTAACGCGAAAGCTACCCGTGCCGTTGCAGCAACTCTTCTACTTCACTTTCCGGGACGACCAGTGGAAATGCGTAACGACCCATCCCTCACCTTTCTTTTCCAAGACTGCGGTTTCGGTCCCGATTAGGCGAACCGCCGAACCTTTATACGTGCCTTGCGTCTCGGTTTCCTGGATGACGACGGCCATGTCGCCACCTATCCGCTCGCTTCCTTTCACCACCTTCCGGCTTGTGTTCTTTGCGAAAGCGACATCGGCGGGAAGATGGTGCCCTGCGTATTCGTCCTTGGACTGCTCGACATGGCCACTCTCGAAGATCTGGACTGCGGGACTGAGTAGCGACAGCGCCTTTGCGGTATCACCGCTGGCGACCGCTGCATGGTACTCCCCAACGACCTCGGTCGGACTGGCGGCGAAGACGGGAAGTGATGTCACAGCAAAAAACGCGAGGCAGAACAGTCGGCGCATCGAGGCTCCTTATAGACCGAAATTACAAGCCTGACATTACACCAGAGATGGGTAAGCACCTCAAGATTTTCGGCAGTCCTACCTCGATACTTTGTCGTCATGGCCGGCAACTAGATTCCCAATCACGTCCGAACTGCACGAACACGTGCAAATAGCTGCATCTTCAGCCACTGACGCACACGCGGCGTGTTCGACTCAAAAGGCAGATAGAACAGGTAAGCGCCGACAACGAGTACCAGATACATGCCGCCATACATGAGGTAATGGGACAACCGGTAGGGCGAGAGCTGGCCGAGACCCAACATCGACGCGAGCAGATGCCCCATCAACAGGATCAGTGGCACGTGCAGCACGTACAAGGTGAATGAAAAGTTCGCGAAGAACCGTCCCGTCCGGTCCAGCCAGTCCAGCTTGGGCCCCAAGCGGCGCTTGAACTGCATGCTCGACAGGAACAGTACGAGCAGCAGGCTGAAAACTAGATATTGCGGAAAGCCTTCCGGCGTGATGTCGGTTTTACCCTTCAGCCGGATGACGACGGCGCTGCCGACAAACAGGAACAGCAAGGACCAGCGCCAGAGCGGACCCGCCTCGATCTTCACCCGTGAGAACGCCGCGCCTAACAGCCATATCGAAAAATAAATCAATATGCTGCCGTGCACCAACTGGAAGATGGCGCCGATCGCCAACACTGCCGCCGCCCGCGTCGCGATTGTCCTGCCCCGAAACACCAGCACCAAGAGCGGGAACAGCACGTAGTACCAGGTCTCATTGGCCAGGCTCCATAACGGAAAGTTGCCGCCGAACGGGGGGACGATGAGCGTTTGCAGGCCAATCATGTTCCCGAAAAACGCGCTCATCGAGTACGGCTCGGACGTCGAAAACGACACGCGCGCCGTATCGAGGGCGCCGACGACAGCACCTGCAAGCAACACGATCAGGAAAGTCGGCACAAGCACGACCCACAGCCGCGAGACCCGGTCGATCGTGTAATTCTGAAACGCGCGGTCCGCGTCCAGCTTGTTGAGAAAGCTTCCGCCGACCAGCCAGCCACTGAGCACGAAAAAGACGATCACGGCAAGGTAAGCGAATCCGGCGCCGAACGCTAGGCCCTGAAACAGCAACGGGGGCTTCGTTACTGTGCCGAAGCCGGGATACATCTGGGCACGCAGATGTGCTGCGGCCACCACCAGCGCTGCGAGGCCCCTCAACAGGGAGATCAACATCGAGTGCCAACAGTCTTCCTGCAGATTCGTCTTTTCGAGAATGGTGATTTTCGGCATGACAGCCTCGCTGTGTGAACAAACCCGAATAACGATATAACCCAACCATTGTTGATGTCCTGACTAGTCCCAAGTGCAGTTGACGCCTGCAGGGCCTTGCTGGTCTTATCCGGTCCGAAGCGCCAAAAGCGCTGCCTTGATGCATTCTCTTGATTTGCGGTACCATGTTTGGATGATGCGCACGATCTTTCGCCTTCTGCTGTGGCTTTCGATCACGGTGCTGTCCCTGCAGGGCGGCGCTGCGATGGCGGTCGGGCAGCCTGAACAGGCCGTGCACGAAACAGTGGTCATGACCGGCCACCAACACCATCGGGCCGCCGCGCAAGCGGACGGAGAGCACTGCACCGAGGCTGGCTCGAAGACAGCGGTTTCGTCACACGCCAAGTGCGCCGCTTGTGCAAGTTGCTGCGTTGGCGCCGCCGCGCCTCCGGCACTACTGCCGACCTTCCACGCACCGCCGTTCTCTTCCTCGCTGCACGCTCTTGCGGAAGCCGCGATGACGTCCTTCGTCCCTCCCGCCCTCGAGCGACCACCACGCCTCGATCTCGTTTGATTTTTCCGCGCGCGCTGACGGCGCGCATCCGGGCTGCCTGGTGCGGCCCTCAATCAACACGAAACAAACCATGAAATTTTCAGACCTGCTGCTGTTCGCAGCTGGCGTGCCGCTGCTCGCTTGCGCGCAAGCGCAGCAGACCTTGCCGTCCGCCGCCGACGCGAATGCGCCTGTCGCGCCCCTGCAGTACCAATCCGTCTTCGCCGATGTCGTCGCGTCGAAGGAAGCGCCGCAAGCGCCCGATAAACGCTGGGCTCGCGCTAACCGCGTCGTCCTCGGCGAGGAAGCAGAAGCTTCCGTATCGGGCGAACAGTCCACTGCTGGCGTATCCCAGAAGGTCTCCACGCCAGAACACATGCACGGCAAGCACGAACACGAAGGAGCGCACCAATGAACTCACCTGTACGACCTGGCCTGCGTCGATTGGCCGTAGCGGTCAGCGCCGCGCTGCTCGCAGGCTGCGCGAGCTTTTCCCAAGATGGCGGACTCGATGATGTCGTCCGGATGACGCAGGAACGCATCGCCCAGCCGGCACCGTTGAAGCGGGACCAGGACTCGCGGGCCGAAGTGACCGCCCTGCTCTCCAAACCGCTCACCGCCGACGCTGCGGTGCGCATTGCCCTGCTCAACAACCAGGGCCTGCAGGCGTTCTTCGCCGAGCTCGCGATCGCCGAAGCGGACTTCGTCCAGGCTGGGCGTCTGCCGAACCCGGGCTTCAGCTTTGGTCGGGTACGCGGGGGTGGCGAGACCGAAATCGACCGGGGGCTGTCCTTCGACCTGGCAGCGCTCGTGACCCTGCCGGCCCGCACCCGCATCGAACGTCGCCGCTTCGAACAAGCCAAGCTGCAGGCGGCAATGCAGGCTGTGAACCTGGCGGCCGACACGCGCAAGGCGTATTACTCGGCCGTGGCCGCGGCGCAGGCAGCCGCCTTCGCGGAAAAGGTACGCGGATCGGCCGAGGCGGCAGCCGAGCTTGCCGCGCGCATGCGCGCCACGGGCAACTGGAGCACCCTCGACGCCGCGCGTGAGCGCGCCTTCTACCAGGACGCCTTGACCCAGCAGGCGCAATCCCGCCTGCAAGCCACGACCGCACGCGAGGAACTGGTCCGCCTGCTGGGCCTGTGGGGCCCTTCCCTCGCATTCACCCTGCCGGACCGACTTCCCGATCTTCCCGCCCAGCCAGACCAGCCGGCCAATGCCGAAGCGACCGCACTGTTGCAGCGGCTCGACGTCCTCATCGCGCGTCAGGATGCGCAGGCGACGGCACAGGCGCTCGGCCTGACCAAGACGACCGGCTTCATCAATGTGTTCGATGCGGGTTACGCCAACAAAAGCACGACCGGCGCGCCGCGCGAGAACGGCTACGAGGTATCGCTCGAGTTGCCGCTGTTCGACTGGGGCGGCGCGCGCGTGGCGCGGGCACAGGCAAGGTACATGCAGGCGGTCCACCGTACCGGCGACATCGCCGTGAAAGCGCGCTCCGAAGTGCGCCAGGCCTATGCGAGCTATCGCACCGCCTACGACATCGCCCGCCACTACCGTGACGGGGTCGTCCCCCTGCGCAAGCAGATCGCCGACGAGGTGCTGCTCCGCTACAACGGCATGTTGGCGAGCACCTTCGAATTGCTTGCCGAATCGCGCGAACAGCTTGCGGCCGTCAACGCCTCCATCGCGGCGCAGCGCGATTTCTGGATCGCCGACACCAATCTTCAGACCGCCATGAATGCAGGCGGCAATACTGATTCAAGGACAGCACAATGATTTCCCGTCGAGATTTTTTCAAAGGCGCCGGCGCCGTCGCGGTAAGCACTGCCGCAGTCAGCCGTGTGGGCGCAGCATCGCTGCCCGAAGCGATGGTCATGGACAATGCAAAGACCCATGTGCCGCCGCCACCCGCCACCGGGCGTCCGTTCAACCCGGTCGTGACCCTGAACGGCTGGTCCCTGCCCTGGCGGATGAACAACGGCGTAAAGGAGTTCCACCTGGTTGCCGAACCGGTGGTGCGCGAGTTCGCTCCCGGTATGAAGGTCAACTTGTGGGGCTACAACGGCCAGTCCCCGGGCCCGACCATCGAGGTCGTCGAGGGTGACCGGGTGCGTATTTTCGTGACCAATAAACTCCCCGAGCACACCAGCGTGCACTGGCACGGCCAGCGCCTGCCGAACGGCATGGATGGCGTGACCGGTCTCACCCAGCCGGGTATCGCGCCGGGCAAGACCTTCGTCTACGAGTTCGTGGCGAAGCGCCCGGGTACCTTCATGTACCACCCCCATGCCGACGAGATGACCCAGATGGCGATGGGCATGATGGGATTCTGGGTGACGCACCCGAAGGACATCGGGCGGTTTGCCGTCGACCGCGACTTCGTGTTCCTGCTCAGCGCCTACGACATCGAACCGGGCAGCTATACGCCGAAGGTCAACACGATGCTCGACCATAACCTCTGGACCTTCAACAGCCGGGTTTTCCCGGGTATCGACACGATGCCGGTACGGCAAGGCGACCGTGTGCGCATCCGTGTCGGCAACCTGACGATGACGAACCACCCGATCCATGTTCACGGTCATGAGTTCGAGGTGACCGGCACCGATGGCGGCTGGACCCCGCCCGGCTCGCGCTGGCCGGAGGTGACCACGGACGTCGCCGTCGGCCAGATGCGGGCGATCGAGTTCATCGCCACCGACCCGGGTGACTGGGCCTTCCACTGCCACAAGTCACATCACACAATGAATGCGATGGGCCACAACGTGCCGACGCTGATTGGCGTTGACCACCGAGGCATTGCCGAGAAGATCAACAAGATCGTGCCGGATTACATGGTCATGGGCGACAAGGGCGGCTCGATGGGAGGCATGGAAATGCCGATCCCGGAAAACACTCTGCCGATGATGACTGGCGACGGGCCATTCGGCGGCGTCGAGATGGGCGGCATGTTCACCGTGCTGAAGGTGCGCAAGGACCAGAAGCGTGGCGACTACAGCGACCCGGGCTGGTACAAGCATCCGGCGGGTACGGTCGCCTACGAATGGACTGGTCAGTTGCCTGAGCCTGCACGCAGCAGCGATGCTGGACGCAGCCTGATGCCGGCCACCAGCAAGCCCGACGTCGAGCTGCAGGTGCGCAAACCCTCGGGGCATGCGGAGCATTAAGGCAAAGCACACTAGCAGCATGACGGAATGCCGGCATGAACATTGTGTCGGCACACTGCACGACGCCTGGCCTCTCAGTTCTTTCGCTCCAGATCCCGGATGTATTCCTTCATTTCGCCAATTTCCTTTTTCTGTGCAGCGATGATCCCGTCGGCGAGCTTGCGAACCCGCGGGTCGGTAATGTTGGCGCGTTCGCTGGTCAGGATGGCAATGGAGTGGTGGGGGATCATGGCGCGCATATAGGCCACGTCGCCCACCGTCGCCTGGCTGCGCACCAGCCATAGCGCACCAAGAAATACCACTAGGCTTCCGATAAGGATTCCTACGTTGACTCCTTTGTTCGGATACATCTTCCACATGAAAGCAAGCATCACGATTGCCATCGTGGCACCCATGATGAGTGCCATGAACGCTCTTGTTTCGCTGAAGAATATGTGGTCGTCTGAATAGACATTCAGATACATCAGCCCGAACATGATGATTGTTCCAGCCGCGATCATTTGAGCAAAGGTTGTGTATTTCATTGTTGCCATCGTATTGCTGCGGTGAGGTGCAGGCGAATCTTGCATTGATTTCTCCTTTAAAACGAATCGACGTAAAACAGCGCCGGGTTAACATGACCCGGCGCCCGATGCTGCCGGTTAGCGCGAGCAAGCCTTTCAGAAGTCCTGATCCTTTCTCTTGTCGCCGGTAGCGGGCATGAATCCGCAATCGCGGAATTGCTCGCACAGCATGTGCCGCATCTCGTTGATCTGGTTCTTCTGCGTCACGACGATGTTCTCGCAGTAGCGATGGAGGGAGTCGTGGTCGATGTCGCTCTTGACCTGGCAGTGCAGGCTGGGCGCGAGTGCGCTGAGATGATGGTTACTGAAGGTGCGCAGGAAGGTCTGGTTGAACTGTGCGCCGGCCGGCGTACTCTCGAGAGTCGCGATCATCCTTTGGCCGTCGGCGGTGAGTTGGGGCGTGTGCTGCATTCCGTACCAGTCGCGCAAAAAGCGCTGGGCCCGCATGATTTCTTCTCGCTGCGTGCGGTTAGCCTGGCGAGACATGGAGCGAATTTGATCATCGCTCGCCTTGGCCACGGTGGCGCCGTAGCCAGGTGTCGGCGACGTCCCTTCGCCAGGATTGCTGACAGGCGCATTGCGTTGCGTGTCCGTGCCGGCTGCCAGCTCGGTCATCCGCAATGCCGAGTAATGGTGGTCGATGATAAAGACGAGATAGTTCTTCTCGAACGTCGCAGTCGAGCCGCGACCCGGGCCGTCCGCGGACGCCGTGCCCGTGATCGCCACGAGCGCCAAACCCGCGAGTGCACGCGTGGCCAAGGTGCGGCAACGCGATACCGGCGTTGCAGCGTGCGTGAAATACAGATTAGTGCGTTTCATCTTTCTCTCCTGTATGGTTGTGATGCGAGGTTCAAGCCACAGTCTTTGCCTGCTTCGATGTGAGGCTGCGCCGGCGAGCCAGAGCAGCAACGCCGAGTCCGCCCAACAGCATCGACCACGTCGCCGGCTCGGGCACGGCCATAACGACATTGTTCGCCGCTGCCCAGTACACGGTGCCGTCGTCCTCCATGTTCTGGAAAGACACAGAGGTGAGCGGACGATCCGACAGGAACGCGACAAACGCGTCCTGTGAAGCATTCGACAGCGTGAATGTCTCGCTGTCCGCACCGGACACCGCGCTTAGCACGATGGTGCGGTCCGGCATGAAGGCGCCGAATGAATCGGTTCCGAAGAAGTTGCCACCGAAGCCGAATACCCCGGACGAGAACGCGTTGAACGTGATGACGTCGCTGGACATCGTTCCACTCAGCCAGATATCGCCCCCGCTTCCCGACGGGTAAAAGCCGCTGTCGCCAGGTCCTGCACTTACCTGGTAGGTGTAGGCGCCGGCCAGGCGGCTCAGGGGGCTGCCGGTTTCTACCATGGCCAGGTCGTCGAAGGTGTCGGTGGCCGAGCCGGACACCGCATTGAGAAAGGCAGCGCGGTCGGTGAAGACCGTGATGTCTGCATGTGCGGCGGAAGCCGCCATCGTCACGGCGCATGCGGCAAGCAGCTTCCGTGTAAGGAACAGACTGGAGTTCATCTTGCGGTTCCTTTCGTATGCGCCTTCCCGCTTCCTGCGGGAAGGCATTGTTATCGCGAACGCAAGCCCTCAAGCCGCCGCGGTCGATCCCATCCGGCGGCACTCCTCGGCGCAGCGCCGGCAAGCAGCCGCGCAATCCTGGCAATGCTGCATCTGGTGCTTGGCGCACTCGTCACCGCACGCCTGGCAGATCTGGGCGCAAAGCTGGCAGAGCGCTCCGGCGAATTCGCTGCCCCGGGCCATGAAGGCGGCAGCCAGCCGGCAGATCTGTGCGCAGTCCATGTCGAGTGCGATGCAGCGCGCCATCATCTTGACGTCGTCTTCCTGCAGGCAGGCCGTCGAACACATGTCGCAGGCGTCGGCGCAGGCGTTGCAGGCATCGATACATGATTGATACTGTTGTTGCATGACGTTCTCCTTGAATGGTTGAAAATACCTCTTCAAAACGTCCCTATGGATAGTGCGGGGGTGGTCATGGCCACCCCGCTTCGTGATCAGAACCAGATGCGCACGCCCGCAACGATCTGCGTGCTCTTGTTTCGTTCTCCCCTCGCCCGCGCATAGTCGGCGGTGTCGCCGAAGTTGCGCGCCCAGGTCACGCCGACATACGGGGCGAACTGGCGCCGGATCTCGTAGCGCAGGCGCAGGCCAAGTTCGAGATCGGACAGCCCGCTGCCCACGCCTCTGGCCGGATCGGAGCGGCTGTACAGGTTGGCCTCGACTTCGGGTTCGAGGATCAGCTGCTGCGTGAACAGCAGTTCGTAACGCACGTTGAAACGCGCGGCAAGCCTTCCACCGGACCAGTAGGCGGTCGCTTCCGTATCAAACCAGTACGGCGCCAGGCCGCGCACGCCGAAGGCCAGCCAGTTGCGCGAATCGCCGCCACCGCTGTCGTGGCGTACGCCGAGTTGGGTACTCCAGAAGGTCGCGAAGGTGCGGTCCCACAAGGCTTCCGTACGCAGGGACTGTAGGTGCCCTCCGCGCCGCTCACCCTCGGCCTTGAACCAGGCCTTGTTGTAGTCGTTCCCGTACCACGCTTCGGCGTCTAGATTCTGGCCGTGTTCGCCGTCACCCTTCGCGTATTCGAACTTGTCGAGCAGGATCCGGCCGAAGCGCATCTCGTCGTTCATCTCGTTGCCTGGCAGGTGCGCGAAGCTCGTGCCTTCGGCATAGGCGTCCGGATCGCGGGCGTCGGGCGGTGGACTGCCGCCCTGCATCGGGCCCATCTTCATGTCGTGGCCCATTCCGCCCATGCCGCCCATCGCTTGTCCCATGCTGTGGTCCATGCTTGGTTTGCCCTGTTGCGGCGCCGGCTTGGCGTCCTGCACCCGGTCGTCACCCGCATGATTCATCTGCGAGTGATCCATCCCGGACTGGTCCATCTGCGATTTTTCCATCTGCGTGTGGTCCATCCGCGAATGGTCCATCTGAGAATGGTCCATCTGGGAGTGATCCATTCCTTCCATCGTTTTGGACTGGCCCGTGCCGGATGTCTGGCCGGTTCCGCCCTCCTTCGGCGGCTCGGTCGTCTGGGCCGATGCCGCGTCCGCCGCCACGAGGCCAAAGATCAGCAGCGCGACCGCTGCACCGGTTTTCGTCGTTGCGGTTTTCATGAAACGACCACCTCCCTGAACATGCCTGCTTCCATGTGATAAAGAAGATGGCAGTGGTAAGCCCAATGGCCTGGGGCGTCGGCCGTCACCCGGTAAGTGACGCGCTGGGCCGGCTGCACGTTAATCGTGTGCTTGCGGACCAGGAACTCCCCGCTCGGCGACTCGAGCTCGCTCCACATGCCATGCAGGTGGATCGGATGGTTCATCATGGTGTCGTTCACCAGTACGATGCGCAACCGCTCGCCGTGCCTGAAGTGGACGGGCTTGGACTCCGAAAACTTCTGGCCGTCGAAGGACCACATGAAGCGCTCCATGTTGCCGGTGAGGTGCAATTCGATCTCGCGGGTCGGCTCACGGTCATCGACCGGTCCACCGATCGTGTGAAGATCGGCATAGGTCAGCACGCGCCTCCCGTTGTTGCGCAGATTGATGCCGGGGTCGTCGAGATTGGTGCGAGGCATGTCGACGTGCATGTCGACACCCGGGCCATACTCGGTGCGGGCGTGGGTGACTTTCGGAGGCGTGCCCTGGGCCATTGGCATCGTGTGGCCGCCGCCATGGCCGGCGTGCTGCATCGGCATCTGCATCTGCCCGTGGCCCTCGCCCATCCCGCTGTGAGACATGCCCGGCATGTCGTGCATGCCCTCCATCGAGTGCATGTCGTGCGGCGCCTTCCCTTCCTTGCCCGGCGCCTGGCCCATGCCCGACATGCCGCCCATGCTCCCCATTGCCATCGCGCCCATCATGTCCTGCATGGCCAGCCACTGGGGCGGATCCATATCGGGCACCGGGGCAGACATGCCCGCGCGCGGCGCCAGCGTCGCGCGCACGAAGCCGGAACGCCCGATCGACTGCGCGAAGATGGTGTAGGCCTGGTCGCCGGTTGGCTCGACCAGCACGTCATAGGTTTCGGCAACGGAAATCCGGAATTCGTCGACCGGCACGGGCTCGACGTCCTGTCCGTCCGCAGCGATCACCATCATTTTCAGACCCGGAATGCGAACGTCGAAGATCGTCGTCGCCGAGCCGTTGATGAAGCGCAGCCTGACTTTCTCACCCGGACGGAACAAGCCGGTCCAGTTCCTGTCCGTAGGCGTACCATTGATCAGGTAGGCCATCCTCACGCCCAGGTTGCGGCTGGCGGTCACGTCGCTGAAGTCCGTCGGCAACATGCGCATCTGGTTCCACATCTTGCGCTTGTCGAGCGCGGCCCCGAGGCCGTTCTTCCGTATGTCGTCCAGGAACTGGCCGATGGTCGGCTGGTTGGTGTTGAAGAAGTCGCTCATTTTCTTGAGCTTGGCAAAGACCTTGGCAGGATCGCCATCGACCCAGTCCGACAGCATGACGACGTAGTCACGGTCCGCCTTCACCCGTTCACCGTTCTTCGGCTCGATCACGATCGAACCGGCCAGGCCGCTCTGCTCCTGGAATTCGGAATGGCTGTGGTACCAGTAGGTCCCGCTCTGCTTGACCTGGAAGCGATAGGTGAAGGTCTGGCCCGGAGGAATCCCGGTGAAACTGATGCCGGGCACGCCGTCCATCTCCGCCGGCACCAGGATGCCGTGCCAGTGAATGGAACTCGTGACCGGCAGCCGGTTGGTCACGCGCAGCGTCACGGTGTCGCCCTCGCTCCAGTACAGGACCGGCCCAGGAACCTGGCCGTTGACCGCGGTGGCGACCTGCGGTGCGCCAGTGAAGTTGACCGGCGCCGGCACGATCTCCAGGTCGAATTCGGTGCCGCGCAAGATCGGCTGCGCGGCCTGACCGGCTGCCAGCAGTCTGGCTGGGACCAGCCCGGCGAGGGCGGCGGCCCCTGCGCCCTGCAGGAGCCGTCGTCGCCACCGGTTCACGGCACTCTCCTCAAAAACACGTTGCTGCATGAAGTATTCCCCTAGATGAAGTGATGAAACAATTGCCGCAGTACGGGCCCGCGTCGCGCACGCAGGCGCATTCGCAGCAAACCTCGCTGCGCAGCTACGTGGCGGATGCGGCCTGCGCGCACTCCCAAAGCGTGCGGGCTCCGCGCGTGTTTCGTCGATATCGAAGTTCGAATGAAGATGAATGGCTGGCAGGCATCGATCGATGGCATGTCGCGTGCATCCCGCATGCGCGACGTCTCCGACGGATGCCGGGAGAGCGTTCAGCCCACCTGGGAAGTCAACCGCGTGGCGGTCGCTCTATGCGGGATGGGATCCAGCCCGTGAAGGAGGAGATTGGGGAAACGGAGTCAGTTGCAAACTGCTCTGCTGGAAACCCAGCAACTGCGAACGGCGGGGGCGCCGAGGCGCCGATATAGCCGGCACTGCACGCCCGGCAGGAAGAATGCTTTTGGTGGGCGCCACTATCGCAGGGCATGTCATGATCTGCGGCGACGCTGGCGTGCGCTTGTGCGGTCGACTGGGTCATCGACATCGCCATCTCATGCTCGTCGCAGTCATCCATGACCGTAGCTTCCGGGCTTGCCGATGTGGTATGCGCCATTCTGCATGGCGATGTGATCGTGGCGGCGATGCCCTGCACGGGCAGCGACACGATCAGTATCCATAGCATGAGGACTCGAACGAATGGGCGCATGTAAATCAGTCTAGCACATGCAAAAATGACATGTCCGCACGATACGGCACCGCAACGTTCGAAGCTTACCTGCCGATGGGATTGCCGATACTTTCGCATATGCTAGAATGGACGTGTGAAAGCCATCCTGAAAGTCTTGATCGTCTGGATGACGTTGCTGGCGGTGCCGCTCCAAGGCTTCGCTTCCGCGACGATGTCCTTCTGTGTGCCGCCAGTGGCGGCACTGGACAGTCACGACCACGAATCGATGGCCGACGACGTCGACATGTCCAGTGCTCACGCCCATGACGAGCACACGGGTCCGGACATACAGGCCGATCATCATCCCGCGTCTCATCATCAGGCCGGCAAGTGTGCCACCTGTGCGACATGCAGCGTCTGTTTGTCGATGGCACCGTCGTTCGTTGCCGTGCTACCGGCAACTGCTTCTTCGTCAACAACCATTCCCTTTGACCGGCATCTCTTGCCATCGGTCTACCTTGCGCTTCTAGAGCGACCTCCACGCGTCTGACCTTTCACACTGCTGAACGTTTCGTTCCTGCCAAGGCACGGACGTACCTGGCTACGCCTTCGTTGCCGGCACCTCAGCGTGCACAGCCCTTCTTTATCTGTAACTAAAACGGACCGCGTCAGGCCGGCAAGCGCCGTCGCGCGTCCACTGCAATTGAGTTTTGACTGTTTTGGAGCTTCAAATGACTCGTTTTTCTTCCCTGTTCAGCACCCTCCTCGTTTCCGCCGGCCTTGCACTGGCAACGGCCAATACATCGGCACAGATGCAGATGCAGGACCACAGCCAGCACCACGCCGCGCCTGCCGCTTCGCAGGATGATGCGAATGCGCTGACCGATGGCGAGGTCAAGAAAGTCGACAAGGACACCGGCAAGCTGACGGTACAACATGGCCCGCTGACCAATCTAAACATGCCTGGTATGACCATGTCCTTCAAGGTGCAGGATCCGGCAATGCTCGACCAAGTGAAAACTGGCGACAAGATCCGACTGCGTGTCGAACGCATCAACGGGACCTTCACCGTGACCAAACTGGAAGCGGCCAACTAAAGCTGCAGGCGTTCTGTCGGCGCTGCGGGCAGAACGCTCCACACCCATACCTCGACCCAACCAAAGAATCAGGAATAAAAACATGCCCATCAAACACATTTTGGCCCTGGCCACCTTCGCTTTCGCAAGTACCGTAACTTCGGTCGCATTCGCACACGCCAAGTTGCAATCATCGGATCCCCAAGCCGGCAGCACGCTCGGAGATGCACCGAAGCAGGTGCGCCTCAAGTTCAACGAGGCGCTCGAGCCTGCGTTCAGCAAAATCAAAGTGATGGGACCCCAAAATAACGAAATCCCGGTCACCGCGACCACCGTCGACAAGGCGGATCCTACCGTCATGACGGCGCCGCTACCACCGCTGTCCTCGGGCGAGTATCACATCCAGTGGTCGACGATGACCCACGACGGCCATAAGGCAAAGGGCGAAGTCACGTTCAAGGTCAAGTGATGGGGCTGGACCTGCAAGCTGTCCAGCACGTCGTCACTGCCCTCCTGAACGTCGCGGTAGCCCTCGTCACGGGAGCGAGCGCTTCGCGCTTGTGGATTAGTCGTGACGCATCCAGCTGGGCCGACGCGCGCCGCCAGTCCGTCCGCAAGACTGCCTTGACCGGTGTCGTCGTCGCTCTGGCCGCGAACGCGGCGCTGTTGTGGCTGGAATCGGCGGCCATGGCCGAGGTCCCAGTGACTGAAGCGGCTGGCGCCACCTGGTCGATGCTGACCTCGACACACCTTGGGCTCGCGTGGTCCATTGGGATGTTCGGGCTAGCCATGGCTACCTTCGGAACCTGCATGCGCGGCGATCGCAACCAGGTGCCTGCACTGCTGACTTTGGCGGCGCTTGCCGTATTCTGGTACACGCGCGGCATGGTCAGCCACGCCGCCAGCGAAGGCGACTTCAGCCTGCCCTTGCTGGCGGACTGGATCCACCTCGGCCTGATCAGCCTATGGGTCGGTGAAGTGTTCCTTGCTGGCGGGGTCATGTTGAGGGCAACCGAAAACATGGCCACGGCCGACAGACGCGCGCGGGCGGCTTATGTAGCGTCCCTATCCGGCTCGGCGACGTTCGCGCTTACCGGCATCTTGGCCACGGGCCTGTATGCAAGCTGGCGCAACCTGGGCGGATTCGAAAACCTGGTCGGCAACCCGTATGGCAAAACGCTTGTAGCGAAGCTGCTGCTCGTAGGCGTTGCGACGATGCTGGGTGGGATCAATCGCTTTGTCGTGATGCCGCCGTGGCTCGCGCGCGAGTCCGCAGGAAATGCCGCCCCCGAGCTTTTGCCGATGCGGTTCAAGCGCATACTTTGGATCGAAGCGCTTGTATTGCTTGCGGTCGTTGTTCTGGCGGCCTGGCTTGCATCGACATCGCCCCCGGGCGAACAGATGTAGGACGTTCCAGCTGAGTGATAGTTGATTTGACGCTGGCAGCCGACCATATCCGTCGGCGCCAGCACTTAGGAGAAGGATTATGTTAATCGGAAAATTCAGAAATCTCGCGGTCGCTGCCCTGATCGGGCTGCCGACGCTCGCCAGCGCCGCAACCCAGGCCGTCGAGGTCTACAAGACCGCAACCTGCGGCTGCTGTGAAGAATGGGCCAAGCACCTGCGGGCCAACGGATTCAAGGTCAATGCGCACGATGTCGCCAATCCATCCGACACCCGCGAGAAAATGGGCATTCCCAATCGGCTCGGCTCATGCCACACGGCAGTTGTCGGCGGTTATGCGATCGAAGGGCATGTGCCAGCCGCTGAGATCAAGCGGCTGCTTGCTGCGAAGCCGAAAGCGAAAGGGCTGGCCGTGCCGGCCATGCCGCCTGGCTCTCCTGGAATGGAGGGCCCAACGCGCATGCCGTACGACGTGCTACTGGTCCGCAACGACGGCAGTACGACGGTCTACAAGCACTACGACTGAGCGATCGGGCGCCTGCAGTTACTTCGCCGTGCCCCGCAGGCGCAGCGCGTTGGTGATCACGGATACCGAGCTCAGACTCATCGCCAACGCCGCGATCATCGGTGACAGCAGGCGGCCGGTGAACGGATAAAGCACGCCTGCTGCCAAAGGAATCCCGAGCGCGTTGTAGAAAAAAGCGAAGGCCAGATTCTGCCGCATGTTGCGCACGGTCTCCAGCGACAGCAGGCGCGCCCGCGCGATACCGCGCAGGTCGCCCTTGACCAAGGTGACGTGGGCCGAGTTGATGGCGACATCCGTTCCGGTACCCATCGCGATACCGACATTGGCCTTGGCCAGTGCGGGGGAGTCGTTGATGCCATCCCCTGCCATCGCAACCGTTTTCCCCTGCGCCTGCAGCCTTTCCACCAGTGCCAGCTTGTCCTGCGGCTTGACCTCGCCGTAGACTTCCGGGATGCCAAGCTTGGCCGCAACCGACCTGGCGGTCGTGACACCGTCGCCGGTCGCCATGACGACCGTGATGCCAGCCTCCTTGAGCGTTGCCAGCGCTTCCGGCGTGGTCTGCTTGACCGGGTCGGATACCGCCACCAGCCCTAGGAGCTGCCGATCGGCCGCCAGGTACATGACGCTTGCACCTTCCTGGCGCCAGCTTTCCGCCTGGGCCGTGAGTGGCTTCCAGTCGACCTTTTCGATGTCCATAAGCGCGGTATTTCCGAGGGCAATGCGCTTGCCCTCGACAACTCCACGCACGCCGATGCCGCTGGACGATTCGAAGGACTCCGGCTTGGCCAGGCCCAGCCCGCGGCTTAGCGCCTCGGCCACAATCGCATGGGCCAGCGGGTGTTCGCTGCCCTGGTCGATGCTGGCAGCGATCCGCAACACCTCCTGTTCGTCCCCGCCCGGGATCGCAGCGGCCGAATGGAACGCCGGCTTGCCTTCGGTGAGTGTCCCCGTCTTATCGACGATGAGGGTATCGATCTTGCGCATGCTCTCGATGGCCGCCGCATCGCGGAACAGGATGCCCTGCGTGGCGCCGCGGCCGGTAGCGGCCATGATGGACATTGGCGTCGCCAGCCCGAGCGCGCACGGGCAGGCAATAATCAGCACCGAGACGGCATTTACGAAGCCGTACACCCAGCTCGGCTCCGGACCGAAAAGCCCCCACCCGAGCAGCGTCAGCAAGGCTATGGTCACGACAATCGTCACGAAGTAGCCGGCCACCACGTCGGCCAGGCTCTGCATGGGCGCGCGCGAACGCTGTGCCTGGGCGACCATCTGGACGATTTGCGACAGCATGGTCTCCGAGCCCACTTTTTCCGAGCGCACGACCAGACTGCCGCTGGCATTGATGGTTGCACCGATTACCTTGTCGCCCGGGCGCTTGGTTACGGGCACAGGCTCGCCGGTCAGCATGGACTCGTCGACCGCGCTTTCGCCCTCCAGGACAGTGCCGTCGACCGGCACCTTTTCGCCTGGCCGCACACGGAGCGCATCGCCGACGTGTACATGAGTCAAAGGAATGTCTTCTTCCGTGCCATCGGCGTTGATGCGGCGCGCCGTTTTCGGCGCCAGGCCCAGCAGGGATTTGATTGCTGCCGAGGTCTGCGAGCGTGCGCGCAGCTCCAGGATCTGTCCCAGTAGAGTCAGCGAAATGATGGCCGCGGCCGCCTCATAGTACACACCGATGCGTCCATGCATGGCAAAGGTTTGCGGAAATAGTCCGGGCGCGACGGTTGCGACTACGCTGTAGCAGTACGCTGCTGCGACGCCGAGCCCAATCAGCGTCCACATGTTGGGGCTGCGATTGCTGATGGACTGCACCCCGCGTGTAAAGAACGGCCATCCGGCCCACAGCACGACCGGTGTGCTCAGCACGAGTTCGATCCAGCTTTGCCCGGGCAAGCCTCCTGTGAAGAACCGGTGCCCCGCCATCGCAAGGACGGTCACAATGACCGTCAGCGGCAGGGTCCACCAGAAACGGCGCTTGAAGTCCACTAGTTCCGGATTTTCTTCCTCTTCCAAGGACGGGAGCATGGGCTCGAGCGTCATGCCGCAAATCGGGCAGTTGCCAGGCTGCGGCTGCTGGATTTCAGGATGCATCGGGCAGGTATAGATCGTGCCTTCCGGCGCGGCGGGCGCCGGTTCATTGGCAGCGAGGCCTATATACTGCTGGGGCGACACCCGGAACTTGTCCATGCACCTGGCGCTGCAGAAATGATAAGTTTGCCCCTCGTGCCGAATTTCCCTGGCGGGGTCGGCGCCGACTTTCATTCCGCAGACCGGGTCAGTGAATGGCTTATCCCCAGTTCCGCTCTCATGGCGCACTCCGTGCCCAGGGCCATGCTCATGATGATGTTCGTGGCCGTCGTGATCGTGATGCGGCTGGTCGTTCATATCGGAACCTTTCCTGGACTCGTTATTGCAAGTTCACATTGGGTACATCCGGCTCAGTCAGCCGCTACCTGAGTAGCCGGATAGCCGGCAGCGGTAATCGCGGCGGCGACTGCATCCGGTGCTCTCGCGCTTTCCACACGGACGAGCTTGTCTTTCAACAGCACCTCGACTTTTGCATCCGGATCCAAGGTCTGCACGGTCCGGGTAACCCGGCTGGCGCAGCCGCCGCAGGACATCTTTTCTACCTTAAGCGTGTACATTGCTTTCCTCCTGTCTGATTGCTCCGATTACAATGTAGACCTTCCCATGATAGGAAGGTCAAGCTCTATCTGTGGTGATTTCACCGCGTAGACATATGATAATTGCCAGTGCCCAAAGAGACCGCTTAACTCGTATTTCCAAGAAGCGGCAGGCCATAAGGGACAGCGAAGGTAATCAGGGCCGGAGCAATCACGATTCAGAAAAAGAACTTGTAGATTGTCTGCGCTTGGGCCACACCTACGCCACTCAATTCGTCTACACGCTCTGAGACGAGCCTGAATAGACGCGTTACCCGAACCGAAAGAGTTAAATACTCGCCATTTAAGGTCGGTATAATTGACAACAAAATGTGGCGGTCCTAGACTACATCCTGACCATGAGACTTCCTCGCACATCCCGACTGATTGCCGCAACAATACTGCTGTTTAGCATATTGTTCATGCAGCTCGCTGTGTCGGCCTATGCGTGCCCAGCTCTGAACTTGGGAAATGACGATCAGTTGACCTCGTCCGTGCATGCGAAGCCAGCCGACATGGTCGCATGCCAGGACATGGATATGGAACAGCCCAGCCTGTGCCATGCGTCCCACCAGACAGACAAGCAATCGCTCGACAAGCCGGCGACGCCACCGTTGGCGCCTTTCGTGGCGGTAGGGTACGGGCTTCCGATAAGCCTGAACACATTGACGTACCAGCGGCCTCTCGGCTGGCCTGCTCCCGCCTTCCTCACCTATGCGACGGCACCGCCCATAGCCATTCGCAACTGCTGTTTCCGCATTTGATCCTTCAGTTTGCATGATTCCTCATCGCTGCGCTTTTGCGCGGGCGGTGTTACTCAATGCATTCTGGAGGTTTGATGTTTTCCCCACATATCATGGCGTCGCAAATGACGCCTTGTTCGACTGTTCGGTCTTCCCGGGCTGTCCTTCTTCTTGTATTTGCTGTCTCGCTTGTCCTTGGCAATCCTACGTTTGCCGCTGAAACGCCATTGACGCTGGCTGAAGCCCAGCAGCGGGCCATCGAGCGATCGCGAATGCTGGCGGCAAAAGACTACGCTGTCCAGTCCTCACGGGAGATGTCGGTCGCTGCCGGTCAGCTCCCAGATCCAGTCCTGAAGGTCGGTATCGATAACCTGCCGATCAATGGACAAGATCGCTTCAGCTTGACGCGTGACTTCATGACGATGCGACGGGTCGGTGTCATGCAAGAGCTGACGCGTTCCGACAAACGTCGCCTGCGTGCCGAACGGTTTGAACGCGAAGCGGAAAAGTCGATTGCGGAGAAAGCGGCCACGGCCGCGACAATCGAACGCGAGACCGCTTTGGCCTGGCTGGACCGTTACTACGCCGAAGCCATGTCGGCCGCAGTAGCCGAACAGATAGATCAGGCGAAGCTGGAAATCCAGGCGGCCGAGTCCGCGTATCGGGCCGGCCGCGGCAACCAGGCCGACATCTTCAGTTCGCGCAGCGCACTTGCGGCCCTGGAGGACAAGGCTAGCGATATCGACCGCCGCATCGGCAACGCTAAAATCGCACTGGCTCGGTGGATCGGTGACGCGGCGCAGCAGCCGTTGGGCGCCAAACCGGCGGTCGATACCATCCGCCTCAACGAGGCCACACTCGACACCCAGCTTAACCACCACCCAGAACTTGCCGTGCTGGCCAGGCAGGAAGACATCGCAGTCGCAGAAGCGCAACTTGCAAGAGCCAACAAGAAAGCGGACTGGAGCGTCGAGGTCGCAGTGCAACAACGCGGCCCAGGGTATTCGGACATGGTGTCAATCGGCCTTTCGGTGCCCCTGCAGTGGGACCAGAAAAACCGCCAGGATCGCGAACTGTCTTCCAAGCTGGCTCAGGTCGAACGGGCGAGGGCCGAGCGCGAAGATATGTTGCGTGCCCATGTCGCCGAAGTGCGTGCCATGTTGAACGAGTGGCATACGGACAGGCAGCGACAAACCCGGTATGAGAAAGAACTGACCCCTCTGGCCAACTCCAGAACAACCGCGATCGTTGCCGCCTACCGGGGCGGAAAAGCCACGCTGGCGGACGTCATCGCCGCTCGTCGCAGTGAAATCGAAGTGCGCCTGCAGGCATTACAACTCGAGCAGGAAACCGACCGCTTGTGGGCGCAATTGAATTTTCTCTTTCCGCAAAACGGCGGTCCCGGCCACTGAAAAGCCGGGCGAACAAGGATGTTTATATGGATACTAAAAAAATAACAATTGCTCTGCTCGTGGCTGCTGCATTGGGCGCTGGTGGGTATGGCGTGTACAAGCTCGGCATGAATCAAGGGATGGGGATGTCAACCGTTCCACAAACGGCGTCCTCCGCCCAAGGGGCAGGTGTGAATCAAACCAATGGACGCAAGGTGCTTTACTGGCACGACCCGATGGTCCCGGGCCAGAAATTCGACAAGCCGGGCAAGTCACCGTTCATGGACATGGAACTGGTGCCCGTGTATGCGGATGAGGCTGGCGACGAAGGCAAGATCAGCATCAGTCCTCGCGTTGAACAGAACTTGGGTGTTCGTACCGCCGAAGTCACGAAAGCCAGGTTTGCCGCCAATGTGGAAGCTGTTGGCAGCGTCGCGTACAACGAGCGTGACGTCGCCGTGGTACAGGCGCGTAGCAACGGCTATGTCGAGCGGCTTTTCGTGCGTGCAGCGCTTGACCCGGTAAAGAAAGGCCAGCCGCTGGCCGCACTGTATGTACCCGACTGGGTAGCAGCACAGGAGGAATACCTCACCGCAATGAAAATGAACGGTCCCGGGACGGACGGACTGGCGGAAGGGGCGCGACAGCGTATGCGCCTGGCGGGCATGACGGATGCGCAGATCCGTAGCGTCGAGTCCAGCGGCAAGGTGCAGCCCCGTTTGACCGTCAGCTCGCCGATCAATGGCGTGATCGGAGAACTGACAGTCCGTGAAGGGATGACGATCGCATCGGGCGCACCTATGTTCCGGATCAATGGACTCAGCACGGTCTGGGTCAACGCCGAGCTTCCTGAAGCCGCATCGGCCGAGGTGCGCCCAGGCACACTGGTGGAAGCCCGTACCCCTGCCCTGCCGGGCACAGTATTGAAGGGCAAGGTCAGCGCGATCCTGCCTGAAGTCGAGGCGGCAACGCGCACATTGAAAGCGCGGGTCGAGCTGGCCAATCCCGGACAGCGACTGGTGCCGGGCATGTTTGCCACCGTGAACTTTACGCCCGCGGCGAGCGCGGAAACCTTGACGGTGCCGACGGAAGCAGTCATCCAGACCGGTAAGCGCAGTGTCGTGATGCTTGAACAGGGTCAAGGCAAATTCATGCCCGTCGATGTCCAGATCGGCCGCGAGAGCAACGGCCAGACCGAAATCCTCAAAGGTCTCGACGTCGGGCAAAAAGTTGTTGTTTCAGGCCAGTTCCTGATCGATTCCGAAGCCAGCCTGCGAGGCACCACGAACCGGCTGAGCGGTCCTGCGCCGGCGGGAGACTCCAAGCCAAGCGCAGGGCCAACGACACATCGTGCGCATGGCAAGGTGGAGAACATCAACAAGGATGAAATCACGTTTTCGCACGATCCGATCCCGAGCATGCAGTGGCCGGCGATGACAATGGGGTTCAAGGTCCCGGCAGGAGGTGTACCGAAAGATCTGGCGGTCGGCGACATGATGAACTTCGAATTCCAGCAGACCAAGGACGGAGCGTTCCAGATCACCAGCATGTCCCCTGCCGGCCCGTCGATGCAGGGCATGAGCGGAATGGGAGACTCCAGGAAATGATCGCCAAACTCATTCGCTGGTCGATCCTCAATCGCTTCCTGGTCCTGCTTGCGACACTCGGCATCACGGCCTGGGGCATCTATGCGCTGCAACGTACGCCTCTGGATGCGCTGCCCGACCTGTCCGACGTGCAGGTGATCATCCGCACATCCTATCCCGGCCAGGCGCCACAAATTGTCGAGAATCAGGTGACTTATCCGCTGACGACGACAATGCTGTCGGTACCCGGCGCGAAAACGGTGCGCGGCTATTCTTTCTTTGGCGACTCCTTCGTCTACATCCTGTTCGAGGACGGCACCGACCCCTACTGGGCACGCTCGCGCGTACTGGAATATTTGAACCAGGTTCAGTCGCGCCTGCCGCCACAGGCAAAGACAGCGCTCGGGCCGGATGCCAGTGGCGTTGGCTGGGTGTACGAGTATGCCCTAGTCGACCGTAGCGGCAAGATGGACCTGTCGCAGCTGCGCGCGTTCCAGGACTGGTTCCTCAAGTACGAGCTCAAGACGGTACCCAATGTGTCGGAAGTCGCAAGCCTGGGCGGCATGGTTCGTCAATACCAGATCGTCCTCGATCCTGACAAGCTGCGGGCCTACAACATCGCGCATAACGTGATCATCGACGCCGTGCAAAAGGCCAACCAGGAGGCCGGTGGCTCCGTGCTCGAGCTGGGCGAAGCCGAATACATGGTGCGTGCGAGCGGTTATCTGCAATCGCTCGACGATTTTCGCAAGATCCCACTGATGACCTCCCAGGCTGGTGTTCCCGTCCTGCTCGGAGACGTCGCGCGAATCCAGCTGGGACCGGAAATGCGGCGCGGCATCTCCGAGCTGAACGGCGAAGGCGAAGTGGCGGGTGGCGTGATCGTTATGCGCTCAGGGAAGAATGCACTGGAAACCATCGACGCGGTGAAAGCCAAACTGGCGTCTCTCAAGTCGAGTTTGCCTCCGGGCGTGGAGATCGTTCCGACCTATGACCGCTCGAACCTCATCCAGCGCGCTGTCGACAACCTCAGGGATAAGTTGGTGGAGGAGTTCATCGTTGTTGCGGTGGTGTGCGCAATCTTCCTGTTCCATCTGCGCTCCGCGCTGGTCGCGATCGTGACATTACCGATCGGTATTCTGACCGCCTTCATCATCATGCATTACCAGGGGGTGAACGCGAACATCATGTCGCTCGGCGGTATTGCGATCGCGGTAGGCGCCATGGTGGACGCCGCCGTCGTCATGATCGAGAACGCACACAAGCATATCGAAGCGTGGAATCACAAGCATCCCGGCGCAAAACTCGACGGAGAAGCGCGCTGGCGGGTCATTGGGGACGCCGCCGCCGAAGTCGGTCCGGCACTGTTCTTTTCGCTGTTGATCATTGTGCTGTCGTTCATTCCGGTGTTTACGTTGGAAGCGCAGGAAGGACGGCTGTTCTCACCGCTTGCCTTCACGAAGACGTATTCGATGGCAGCCGCCGCGGGGCTGGCCGTGACCTTGATCCCGGTGCTGATGGGTTACCTGATCCGCGGACGGATTCCCGACGAACAGAAGAATCCGCTGAATCGCTTCCTGATCGTCCTGTACCGGCCGTTACTGGATGGCGTGCTGCGCTTTCCCAAGTCGACCCTGGTCGTCGCCGCCATGATTGCCGCCATCACCGTCTGGCCGATGACCCGGCTCGGCGGCGAATTCATGCCGCCTCTCGACGAAGGCGACCTTCTTTACATGCCGTCGGCGCTACCAGGGCTTTCGGTTGGCAAGGTGTCGCAGTTGTTGCAACAAACGGACCGCCTGATCAAGACGGTACCGGAAGTGCAAAGCGTCTTCGGCAAGGCGGGACGGGCCGAGACGGCGACCGACCCTGCTCCACTGGAGATGTTCGAGACCACGATCCAGTTCAAGCCAAAGGATCAATGGCGGCCGGGAATGACACCGGATAAGCTGGTGGAAGAACTGGACCGCGTGGTCAAGGTGCCTGGGCTTTCCAACATCTGGGTCCCACCGATCCGCAACCGCATCGACATGCTGGCCACCGGAATCAAGAGTCCGGTCGGGGTCAAGGTGGCCGGTACCAGTCTGCAGGAGATCGACCGCGTTGCTGGCGAAATCGAACGGATCGTCAAGACGGTGCCCGGCGTTTCATCGGCACTTGCCGAACGTCTCAACGGTGGACGTTATATTGACGTCAATATCAATCGTGACCAGGCAGCGCGCTACGGCTTGAATATCGCCGATGTGCAGAGTGTCGTGTCGGCGGCAATCGGCGGCGACAACATCGGCGAGACCGTCGAAGGCCTGCAGCGATTCCCGATCAATGTCCGCTATCCACGCGAAGTCAGGGATTCAGTCGAGAACCTCCGCCAGTTGCCGGTCCTGACGCCGCGCGGCGCACAGATTCGCCTGGGAGATGTAGCGACGGTCCGCATCAATGACGGCCCGCCCATGCTCAGGAGCGAAAATGCACGGCTGTCTGGCTGGGTGTACGTCGACATCCGCGGGCGTGACATGAGCTCGGTGGTGCGGGACATGCAGCAGGCTGTCGCCAAGCAGGTCAAGCTGCAGCCTGGCTATTCGATTTCGTGGTCCGGTCAGTTCGAATACCTGGAACGCGCCAGCGCGAAGCTCAAGGTTGTCGTACCGGCGACGCTGCTGGTGATCTTTGTCCTTCTCTACCTGACATTCAAGCGCTTTGACGAAGCCATCCTGATCATGGCCACCCTGCCGTTCGCACTGGCAGGCGGCGTCTGGCTGCTCTGGATGCTCGGCCATCACCTGTCTGTCGCCAGCGCGGTCGGCTTCATTGCCCTTGCCGGCGTCGCGGCCGAGTTCGGGGTGATCATGCTGCTCTACCTGAAGCAGGCCTGGGAGGCTCACGTCACTGTCGGAAAGTCATCCGAGGCCGATTTGTTGGACGCCATTCGGGAAGGGGCGGTACAGCGCGTCCGGCCAAAAGCCATGACTGTGGCGGTGATCATTGCAGGCCTTGTTCCGATCATGATCGCGTCCGGCACCGGCTCGGAAATCATGCAACGTATTGCTGCGCCGATGGTCGGCGGCATGTTGTCCGCGCCATTGCTGTCCATGTTTGTGGTTCCGGTTGTGTACCTGTTGATGCGCCGCCGGGAGTTACGAAAAGAGAACGCGCGAAGACCCGCCCACCAGGAGGCCAACTATGAAACTACATGAGCTTACCTCTGCACGGTGTCTCAAGGTCCGGCTCGTTTAGCAGGCCAGAGCGTAGACGGTTAAAACTTGCTGCAGGCAGGTTTGGTCGAGTTCAGTTTTCGCAGTCGTTGAAGGAGTCAATCATGAAAAAATTTCTTGTCACCCTACTCAGCGTGATGTCATTCGCTACCGCTTTGCCGGCGTTCGCCGGTCCTGATTGGCAAATCATCGAGCACGGACGCAAGGTCAAGGCGGAGCGCATGCGACAGGAACAAGCTCAGCGCACCCAAGATGAGCAACAGAAAACCTTGCAATTGCCGGGTAACCAAACCGACAAGGAACAGATGATAAAGGCGTGCATGGAAATGATGAACAAGTCAAAGCAGCAGGCTGATCATTAATGAACCCGTATCGGCAATCTTAGCCACAACAACTTGGCGTCCCGTCGCGGACTCAAGACTTTACTTTTATTCACTTGAGGAGAATTCTCATGAAACGTTTTGCCCAACTGGCCTTTATTTCTGCACTGACCATTTCCGGAACCGCCTTCGGCCAGACAGGCGACATGAAGGGCATGGAAATGAAAAAGGGTTGCATGGACATGAAGGATATGAAAGGCATGGACATGAACAATATGAAAGGCATGAATATGGAGGGATGTAAGGAGATGATGAAGGAGAACACTGCCGACAGCAAAGTCCAAGGTACCTCCAAGGAAGGCACAGTACACAAGACGTCAGCCGTGGTGAAATCGGTAGATCCGGCCAACGGCAAGGTGACACTTGCCCATGACCAGGTAAAGACCCTGAACTGGCCGGCAATGACGATGACTTTCGGCGTCAAGGACAAGTCTTTGCTCGACAAGCTCGCAGTCGGAAAGAAAGTGGACGTTGAGTTCACGCAGCAAGGATCGAACTACGTCGTTTCAGCAGTTAAATAAGCGGAATACGGGTCTTCAGCTCGGGTTCTATTCGTCAGCACAGTGACAATCCGGGTAGCCGCGACGGTAGATCCGCCATCGCCGCTGTGCTGATTCTAATTGCTCGCGAGTTTTAGCTAATAACGCCCCGGAACCCGTAGCGTAGATAATTGCGTTCGTGAAGCGCTCGCCGAACATGATGGCGAATTGGTTTGCAACCTGCTTCCAGGTGCGCTGCGGCATCTTCCAATTTTTCTCGATGTTGCGCAAGGCCAGAAATAACAATTTGGTCGCGGCCTCGTCGCTCGGGAAGTGACCGCGGTTCTTGACGATCTTGCGAAGGGGCATATGCAGGCTCTCGATGGCGTTGGTCGTGTAGATAATCGTGCGCACTTCCGGCGGGTAGGCAAAGAAGGGAATCACCTGCTACCATTGAAGTCGCCACATCGCGGCTACAGTCGGGAATTTGGTGTCCCATGGTCCGGCTGCAAACGCATCCAGCGCCGCTTCGGCCAGCTCGGCGTTGGCGGCGTGGTAAATCGGCTTGAGCACCGCTGCCAGTTCCTTACGGTCCTTCCAGGCCGCTAGCGTGGTCGAGTTGCGGATCAGGTGCACGATGCACGTCTGGATCTGCGCCTGTGGATACACGGCCTTGATGGGCTCCGGGAAGCCGCGCAGGCCATCGACGACGGCGATCAGGACATCGTCCAGGCCACGGTTCTTGAGTTCGTTAAAAACCCTCAGCCAGAACTTGGCGCCTTCGGTCTGTTCGATCCACAGTCCCAGCACCTCCTTACGGCCATCGGCACGAATGCCCAAGGCCAGATACACGGCCTTGTTTTTGACGCTGCCTTCATCCCGGATTTTCAGGCGCAGAGCATCGAAATACACGATCGGATACATCGTTTCAAGCGGCCTTTGCTGCCATTGCGTGACCTCTTCGAGCACCTCGTCGGTGATAGTCGAAATCAGGTCCGGCGACACCTCAGTGCCGTACAGTTCCAGCAAATGCGCCTGAATCTCGCACACGCTCATTCCACGGGACCTTGACATTGGTGCCAATTTGCTGGGACGGTGGTGCAGAGACGCCAACGTGGAAGGCCCTGCCAAGAATCCGTTGGGGCTATAACCAGATGACGCCGGTCCGCGGGCCAACCCTCGATGTCATCGTCCAGTGCTAGCCAGCGCTCGCCCCCCCCCGTTCTTCGGCATCGCCGGTAATGGCGTCATGTCTCCGCTGCGGGGGGAACCGCAGCATCGAACCCTGCCAGATTGTCCCTACTACTCGCGCGCGCAGCGCCGGTGGCAGCTGCTGCACAGCAAATTCGTAGCCCAGTATTCGCACCCAACTAGTCGCTAGCGATATACGAACCTCTGGAAATGCCTCCAAAATACATGCTAAAAGTGGTGCATTCTCGAAGAGAAGGCGATCCGTCGGCCGCCCATTTTGATATATCCGCGGCCGTAACGGCTCAGCCTTAGTAATGCGTACATCAGATGGGTGCAGAACGCCATCATAATCGAGATAGAGTATAGGGCCCATACAAAATAATCTACGCCTGCGAGAGCGAAAACGCGTACAACTCTCTACAGCATATTAAACTCCGGCCTTGATTTCGTTTAGACCCACTAAACCATAAGTTCAAATCCAGTTATCGCCAGCGGCTTGCCGCGACGATTACCGTGCTGCCGGAGCGTGTGGACTTCAAGGGACATTGCGGCCAAAGCGTCAGTGTTCTGCTGCGCTCACGATAATGGACGAGCGTAGACTGGTTCACGCTATCCCAATCCATTAAAAACGCCAGCATAAGCGTCCTCGATTGTCGTCAATAAATTGATGGTAACGGCCGAGAGTACATATACGCTAAGTGTACACGCAGTATTCCAATCTCAACAAATGCTCTCTTACCAACTGTACCTCACCAGCCTGCACTAAATCAGCTGGCCGCATTCCGTTGAAGGCGAGCGCTGGCTTGGTAAACCAGTCCCAAGCGGCTGAATAGTCATTTCCAAACACGCGAAAAACATAGGGCGAGATGGCATTCCATATCTTTAGATTCCCGCCGAAAATTACATAAGTTTTTCGTACGTTATAACGGATGGCGCGGTTAAGATGAAAATACCGCCGCTTCTTACGATTTCTTGCATTCATACTCTGGAACCTGACTGCTATTGCGAAACAGTTGAATACCGGCAGGCGGGGTACTATACGGACGCCGACATGGGAACTGACCAATTTAGGATATCTCCCATGCGCCGAACAATCCACTTTGCTTCGCTCAATGTCATCCAAGATTTACTCAATATGTCCAAGTACCATTGGAGCATCTCGGATTCGGTCCGACGCGTCAACTTGTCGGCCTTATCTCGCTTGGCTTCAGAAGCGAGGTCTTGCGCAATCTCTTCACAGCCTATCCAACGCTCATACACCTCAGGAGGCGTAGACCCCGCAGGGTAGAACGTACCTTTGTACTGCACTACAAGGATTTTCAGCTGAGTACCCGGAACCGCGCCGGTCGAGACGCCACGAGGAAAATCTGACGGAACTTTCGCGTACTCGCTTTCGTCATATTCGGTCATAGCACGATCCCATTTTCACGTTTGACAAACACTCCGACTGCTGGGGATAGGAGCGGAAATGTAAAACGATCTTTCTACCGCATCTACCTTCGCCTCAAACCGCGAAGCTTACGAGCCTAAGAACAATAAAAAAACCATAAGTACCCATGCGAAACCACGGGTCTCCGTCATTTAGAGCGACCTCCATGCCACACAACTTTAGTTTAATAGCATGCACATTTACGCTTGCACAACTTAAATGCTGACGTCCTTAGAAACCCGGGTCAAATTCCTTTGCCTCCGACCAAACACAGCGCGGAGCAACGATATCTTCCCCACTTACCTCAAGGAAATCATCTTTCTCGACTGACCCGTCGGCCGCTACAAAAATTCGCGCAAACCCGCCTTCGGCTACGGCCCCTTCCAAAATCTTAACAATTCGCTTTAACTGGAAATTTCCTCTACCATCTCGCCGCGTTTGAACATGAATCCGAAAATCAGAAATTTTCTCGCAAAGACAGAAATCAAAAATGTCCTCAACCTTATCGAATATGAAGCGCTGCTGCGGACCATACCCCCCCACAGGGGAAATATCTAAATGAAATATTTGCGAATTCAGAGGCACTTCAAAAAACCGATATCTGCGTAAGCCCGGCTGTTGAAACATCTGGCGTATCACTTCTAAACGATCGCTGTCTTCCCAGTTGTCGTAAGCATGGAACACTTGTAATACCTTCCAATATAAGAGCCCGGCTGCGCATAGTGCGGCAAACCAGAGGAAGTACCGCTCACTGGTGCGCAAGCGCAGCGCTGTAGTAACGTTTGTAGACTATACACTACATTTAAATGTAGCGTATAGTACATCGTAAGAACCGTGGTCCGCGGGCATCATGCCAGCCATGACCTCGACACCCGAAAAAAATACCGAACACAGGGATCCGGTGTGCACGGCTGTTGGCAGGACGTTGAAGCGTCTACGAATCTCCTCAAAAATGAGTCAAGAGGGTCTTGCGTTCGCAGCGGAGGTCGACCGAGTTTTTGTCTCCAAGATTGAGCGTGGGATTGCGAACCCATCTCTTTTGACACTAACTAGTTTATGTTTAGCGCTCGGCGTGACACTTCCGGATCTTCTCAAGGACGTAGATCTCTCATCAGTCTCGCGCAATGGACAGCGCCGACGGGCGAACTCAGCACAGCCTGTTCTAAAAGTGCAAAAGGGACGTTTGCGGTAATAGGCGCACCTGTTGATGGCTTACCATTATGTGTTCAGCAAGAAAATTCGCACTTACCGGCTGTGGATATGTTGGGCGAGCACCCGCCCAACACCGTGGGGATAAGCTGTGCACGGGGGTGCACAACATGAACCCGTTGTACACGCCCCGCACACAGCTTACCCCCACTTACCCACAGCGGCCGGTTGGACCTCATGCAGCTAGAGCGACCATTATCATTGAGAGAGATAGTTTGTCCAAGACCAAAGAGCAGCCTATGAGTACAGAATCTCTGAGTTCTGACAATGTGACCAAACCGTTCAACATCGCCTCGTACGCGCTGCTGACGCACATGATGGCCCAGCAGGCCGGCCTGGAAGTGGGCGACTTCATCTGGACCGGCGGCGACTGCCACCTGTACTCGAACCACCTGGAACAGGTGCAGCTGCAGTTGTCGCGCGAAGAGCGCCCGTTGCCCAAGCTGGTCATCAAGCGCAAGCCGGATTCGCTGTTCGACTACACCTTCGACGACTTCGAGGTCGTCGGCTACGACCCGCACCCGGCCATCAAGGCACCGGTCGCCGTCTGAGGAGCGCACATGAGCAAGCACTTGACCATCGTCGTCGCCATGGATGCACGGCGCGGCATCGGCATCGACAACAAGCTGCCCTGGCACCTGCCGGAAGACCTGGCGCACTTCAAGCGCGTCACGCTCGGCCATCCGATCGTCATGGGCCGCAAGACCTTCGACTCGATCGGCCGTCCGCTGCCGGGGCGGCGCAATATCGTCGTCACGCGCAACGCCGACTGGCGCCATGAAGGCGTCGAGGTCGCGCACTCGCTGCGGGATGCCGTGGCGCTGGCCGGCGGCGAATCGGCGAGCATCATCGGCGGCGCCCAGATCTTCGCCGAAGCGCTGGACCTGGCCGACCGCATGATCGTCACCCATATCGACAAGCAGTACGCGTGCGACACCTTCTTCCCCGAGATCGACCCGGCGCGCTGGACGGCCGTGGCGAGCGAGCCGCAGCGCTCGGAGGCCGAGGGCGTCGAGTTCTCCTTCGTCACCTACGACAAGGTCGGGTAGCTCCCGCCTCACCGTTTTACAGCTATACAGCAATCGAGCACCCCATGTCAGGACACGGTTTCCACGTCCATGGTCCGCACGACCATGCAGTCGAACACGCCGCGCAGCACGGCAGCGACGGCTTTTCCAACAACATCGCCGTGATGACGGCCGTGCTGGCCACGGTCGGCGCACTGTTCGGCTACCTCGGCGGCGCGACGCAGAACGACGCCGCCCTCTTCAAGAACGATGCCGCGATCGCCAAGACGACGGCGGCGAACGCCTGGAACTACTACCAGGCCAAGTCCAGCCGCCAGAACCTGGCCGAGCTGGCCGCCACGCTGCCGGGCGTGGACGGGGCCAAGTACAAGGCCGACGCCGCCCGCTACGAGGCGCAGAAGGCGGACATCAAGAAAGAGGCCGAGAAGTACGAGGCCGAAGCGGAGCGGTACAACGCGAAGTCCGAGCGCGCGCTGCACACCCACCACCAGTGGGCGCTGGCGACCACGGCCGAACAGATCGCCATTTCGCTGGCGGCGATCACGCTGCTCACGCGGCGCCGCTGGCTGCTCGGCGCCACGTACGCGGTGGCGGGCATCGGCCTGCTGCTGGGCGCGTTCGCGTGGCTGCATGTCGATCCGATCGGCGCGCTGCTGGCGGGCGGGGCCGCGCCGCATTGATGCGCTCCGAGGGCGCCGTTCAGCACCCGAGTCAGAGCGCTTTGAAAAGCAACACCGGGCTCTGCCCCCTCCCGCCATGCATGCCGTCCCGTCATCTTGATTAAACAAGAGTGCGCCACAATATGGACCGTCTGGCTATCCTGGCAAAATATTTTGCACGGGACCGGACAATTTCTGCGAAAATCCGCTTCTCTTTTTTTCCAGTGCCGTGCCGGCCGCCATCCATGACCTGGACGGCGGCGTGCACGGCGCTTCGTTTTGGAGCTGTCCATGAAATTTCGTTTCCCCATCGTCATCATTGACGAGGATTTCCGTTCCGAGAACACGTCGGGTCTCGGCATTCGCGCGCTCGCCGCGGCAATGGAGAAGGAAGGCATGGAAGTCCTGGGCCTGACCAGCTACGGCGACCTGGCCCAGTTCGCCCAGCAGCAGTCGCGCGCCTCGGCCTTCGTGCTGTCGATCGACGATGAGGAATTCGGTGGCGGCACCCACGAGGAAGCCGAGGTCGCCCTGGCCGGCCTGCGCGCCTTCGTCCAGGAGATCCGCCACAAGAACTCGGACATCCCCATCTACATCTACGGCGAGACCCGCACCAGCCGCCACATCCCGAACGACATCCTGAAGGAGCTGCACGGCTTCATCCACATGTTCGAGGACACGCCGGAATTCGTCGCGCGCCACATCATCCGCGAAGCCAAGGCCTACCTGGACTCGCTGGCGCCGCCGTTCTTCCGCGCGCTGGTGAACTACGCCAACGACGGCTCGTACTCCTGGCACTGCCCGGGCCACTCGGGCGGCGTGGCCTTCCTGAAGTCGCCGATCGGCCAGATGTTCCACCAGTTCTTCGGCGAGAACATGCTGCGCGCCGACGTCTGCAACGCCGTCGAGGAACTGGGCCAGCTGCTGGACCACACCGGCCCCGTCGCCAAGTCGGAGCGCAATGCCGCGCGCATCTACAACGCGGACCACTGCTACTTCGTCACCAACGGCACCTCGACCTCGAACAAGATGGTCTGGCACTCGACCGTGGCGCCGGGCGACATCGTCGTCGTCGACCGCAACTGCCACAAGTCGATCCTGCACTCGATCATCATGTGCGGCGCGATCCCCGTGTTCCTGATGCCGACCCGGAACAACCTGGGCATCATCGGCCCGATCCCGCTGGAAGAGTTCTCGCCCGAGTCGATCCGCAGGAAGATCGAGGCGAACCCGTTCGCCCGCGACGCCAAGAACAAGAAGCCGCGCATCCTGACCATCACGCAGTCGACCTACGACGGCGTCGTCTACAACGTCGAGACCCTGCGCGAGCTGCTGGACGGCGAGATCGACACGCTGCACTTCGACGAAGCCTGGCTGCCGCACGCGACCTTCCACGACTTCTACAAGAACATGCACGCCATCGGCCGCGACCGCCCGCGCGCCAAGCAGTCGATGATCTTCTCGACCCAGTCGACGCACAAGCTGCTGGCGGGCCTGTCGCAGGCATCGCAGGTGCTGGTGCGCGAATCGGAAACCGTGCAGCTGGACCAGGACGCGTTCAACGAAGCCTACCTGATGCACACCTCGACCTCGCCGCAGTACTCGATCATCGCCTCGTGCGACGTCGCCGCCGCGATGATGGAAGCGCCGGGCGGCACAGCCCTCGTCGAGGAGTCGATCTATGAAGCGCTGGACTTCCGCCGCGCCATGCAGAAGGTCGACGCCGAGTACGGCGACGACTGGTGGTTCAAGGTCTGGGGTCCGCAGGACTTCAGCGAGGAAGGCATCGGCACCCAGGCCGACTGGATGATCCACGCCGAGGACGACTGGCACGGCTTCGGCAAGCTGGCCGAAGGCTTTAACATGCTGGACCCGATCAAGGCGACCGTCGTCACCCCGGGCCTGTCGCTGGACGGCTCGTTCGGCGAGTCCGGCATCCCGGCCTCGATCGTGACCAAGTACCTGGCCGAGCACGGCGTCATCATCGAGAAGTGCGGCCTGTATTCGTTCTTCATCATGTTCACCATCGGCATCACCAAGGGCCGCTGGAACACGCTGGTCACGGCGCTGCAGCAGTTCAAGGACGACTACGACCGCAACCAGCCGATGTGGCGCATCATGCCGGAATTCACGGCCGCCAACCCGCGCTACGAGTCCTGGGGCCTGCGCGACCTGTGCCAGCAGATCCACGACTTCTACAAGTCGCGCGACGTGGCGCGCCTGACGACGGAGATGTACCTGTCGGACATGGTCCCGGCGATGAAGCCGTCGGACGCGTTCGCCAAGATGGCGCACCGCGAGATCGAGCGCGTGGCGATCGAGGAGCTGGAAGGCCGCATCACCGCCATCCTGCTGACCCCGTACCCGCCGGGCATCCCGCTGCTGATCCCGGGCGAGCGCTTCAACAAGACCATCGTCGACTACCTGCGCTTCGCGCGCGACTTCAACGAGCGCTTCCCGGGCTTCGAAACGGACGTGCACGGCCTGGTGAAACGCGAGGTCGACGGCAAGCGCGGCTACTTCGTGGATTGCGTGAAGCAGGACTGAGTCAGGCACGACGCAGGCCCGGAGCAAACCGGGCCCGCGCATGAAAAAAGGGGCCGAGGCCCCTTTTTTATTGTCCGCAACGGCCGGCCGCTCAGGTCTTGGGCAGCGTCACGCCGTGCTGGCCCTGGTACTTGCCGCCACGGTCCTTGTACGAGGTTTCGCAGACTTCGTCGCTTTCGAAGAACAGCACCTGGGCGCAACCTTCGCCCGCGTAGATCTTGGCCGGCAGCGGCGTCGTGTTCGAGAACTCCAGCGTCACATAGCCCTCCCACTCCGGTTCGAACGGGGTGACGTTGACGATGATGCCGCAGCGCGCATAGGTCGACTTGCCCAGGCAGACCGTCAGCACGTTGCGCGGGATGCGGAAGTACTCGATGGTGCGGGCCAGCGCGAAGGAATTCGGCGGGATGATGCAGACGTCGCTCTTGATGTCGACGAAGGAGTTCGAATCGAAGTTCTTCGGGTCGACGATCGTGCTGTTGATGTTGGTGAAGACCTTGAATTCGTCGGCGCAGCGGATGTCGTAGCCGTACGAGGAGGTACCCCACGAAATGATCTTGCGGCCGTCGGCCTCGCGCACCTGGTTGGGCGAGAACGGTTCGATCATGCCGTGCTGTTCCGCCATCCGGCGTATCCATTTGTCGCTCTTGATACTCATCGCTGGGCTTCTCTTTAGTGAAGATGTAAATCCCGCGATTCTACGCTATTCCCGCCCGTTTTTATATGGCAGCCGCCATGCGGCCGGCATGACGTTCCGGCGCCTGGGCCAGCAGGCGCGCGATCATTTCGTGCGTGAGCCGGGCCGTCAGTTGCGGCGACTCCATCGGATACAGGTGGGTGCCGGGAATCATGACAAGGTTGTCGCCGACGAGGCGCCGAGTCGCGTCCAGGCCGGCCCGGCGCAGCTCGAGCGAGTCGGTCCCGGCGACGAAGCCGATGGGCACGGGGAATGGCGCGCGCAGGATGCGGTCCATGTCGTGCGGGAGCGTGCTGTAGATCTCGGATTCCACCTCGCGCGAGAAGCGCAGCTGGACGCCGTCCGCGTGCGGCACGAGGCCGTGGTCGAGGTAGTCGTCGAGCGCGCCGGGCGCCCAGGCGCGGAACAGCGGCTTGGCATGGAAATGGTCGTAGGCCGCCTGGCGCGACGGCCACACATGGCGCCGGCGCAGGGCGATGCCGCCCGGCGACAGGCGCCGTCCCAGCCCCAGCGCCTTGGCCAGGCGCCACACGAGCGCGCGCCAGCCGCCGACGACCGGGGAATCCAGCATCACGACGCAGCGCGCCAGCGCCGGCCGGCGCGCCGCCGCGAGCATGGCCACCGCGCCGCCCAGCGAATGGCCGACGACGATGGGCGGCTCGGGATAGGCCGCGAGCTGCGCGCTCAGTTCCTCGACCAGGCCCTCCCAGTTGTCGTCGACGGGATAGCGCGGATCGTGGCCCAGCATGTCCGTCGTGCGCACGTCGTAGTCGTCGCGCAGCGCGTCGAGCAGCCGGCCGTAGGCGCCGGACGGATAACTGTTCCCATGGACGAAATGCAGCAGCGGTCGGGTCATCGCGGGGGCACGTGAAAGAGCACGTAAAAACACGGGCACCCATTGTAATGCTGTCATCGCGCCCCTGTGGCCTTATTAGAGGGAAACACCTACGGTCAACGTGACCGTATAGCCCTCCGTGACGGAACCCGCCACCGTTCCCATCTGCAGCGTGACACCGTCGTTGAACACATTGTCCGTCGCATAGCTGATGCTCGACAGGTTGCGCGCGCTGGACGCGTAGGCGCTCGTCGCATACACGGTGTTCAGCACGTCCATGGGGAAGGTGAACTGCGAGGTCTTGATCTTGTTGGCGGCGCTGGTGGCCGCCGACAGGCTGCGGTAGACCTCGAAGTGCACGTGCGGCATGCGTCCCGCATAGCAGCCGGGGAAGATCGTGGTGAAGGTCACGACGCCGTCCGCATCCGCCTCCTGCACGCCGCGCAGGTAGTTCTCGTTCGTCAGGCCGCTCGCGTACATCGAGTAGTTGCCGTCGCGGTCGCAGTGCCACAGGTACAGCGCTGAACCCGGGATCGTCGCGCAGCTCGCGCCCACGTTCACCAGCTGCAGCTTGATGGTGAGCGGGATGCCCGCCGCGGTGGCGCTGCCCGTGGCCACGCTGGTGCGGATGTCGCTGCGCACGATGCCGGACAGCGCCAGCGCATTGGCCACGCCGGTGGCATTGCGGTTGCTGCCGTCGCCCGGATACGGACCGGCCGTCTCCTCGGGGATGACGGCGCAGCCGGCGCCCGTAGTGCCGGTGCTGCCCGTGCTGCCCGTGCTGCCGGTGGTCGTGGAACCCGTGCCCGTCGAGGCGGTGCCGGACGTGCTCGCGCTGCCGTCCGCACTGTCCGAGCCGCCGCCGCACCCGGCCAGCGGGAGGCCCGCGGCGCCGAGGCCGGCGAACAGCCAGCGCAGCGACGTACGGCGGTCGGCGGCCGTCGTCAACAGGCGTTCGAGGTCGGCCTGCAGGCCGTGGTCATGGTCGTCGATGTGGCGCATGTCGTCCATGTCTCCTTATTCGCCGCCGCGCTGGCTCGCCGGGTCGCCGCGTTCGGGACCGCCGGCGCGACCGGGGCCGTGCTGGCGGCGCTTGCGCCATTCGGTGCGCTGCTCCGGCGTCAGCACGGCCAGCAGCTGGGCGTCGGTGCGCACGCGCAGCAGCTCGGCGGCGGCGATGGCCTGGCCGAGGTCGCGCGACAGCGCGGCCGCCCTGGCATCGTCGAACCGTTCGGCGCGGCCCAGCTCGCGCAGGCCGTCCTCGGCCTTGCGGATCGCCTTCTCGTGCTCGCGGCGCTGCGGCGCCTGGGCGTGCATGATGTTGAACACCTTGTCCTGCTGGGCTTCCGTCAGCGCCAGGTCGTGGAAGCGCCAGAACGGCATGCCCGGACCGGGGCCATGGCCGCGGCGACCGGGACCGGGACCGGGAACATGCGCGCCGGGGCCGCCCGGCGGCGCATCGGGGATGACGGCGTCGTCGTCCGGCGCGGCTGCCGATGCGGCGGCACCGGCGAACGAAGTAATGAGCGAGGTGGCGAGCAGCGCGACGGCCACCGGTCGGCGAATGGATTTCATGGCGAGCATCCTGTGTGGTTCGGAGGACCCCATTGTCAGTTGTCGCCATGTAAAGAGGAGTTAGTCCCTTGTAAAACGAGGTAAAGGCGAGCGGCCCGCCCTGCCCGCATGCACGGCGCTTTGCTAAGATGCGAGCATGAACCAAGTACTGCTCATCGACGACGATACCGAACTGGTGGCCATGTTCACCGAATACATGGAACAGGAAGGCTTTCGCGTGGCCTGCGCCCACGACGGCGAGGCCGGCGCGCGCGAAGCGCTGGGCGGCCAGTACGCGATCGCCATCCTCGACGTGATGATGCCGCGCATGAACGGCATCGAGACGCTGCGCCGCATCCGCGCCGCCAGCCGCATGCCGATCCTGATGCTGACGGGACGCGGCGACGACGCCGACCGCATCCTGGGCCTGGAACTGGGCGCCGACGACTACGTCACCAAGCCCTGCACCCCGCGCGAACTGACGGCGCGCGTGCGCGCCATCCTGCGCCGCACCCAGGGCTCGGCCAACGACGGTCCCGGCATCACGCTCACCGTCGGCAAGCTGACCATGCTGCCCGAGCAGCGCCGCGCCACCTGGGACGGCCAGGCGCTGGAACTGACCAGCACCGAATTCAACCTGCTCGAAGTCCTGGCGCGCAACGCCGGGCGCCCCGTCAGCAAGAACGACCTGTCCGAACAGGGCCTGGGCCGCCCGCTGGCCCGCTTCGACCGCAATATCGACGTCCACCTGTCCAGCCTGCGCCACAAGCTGGGCACCCTGTCGGACGGCCGCTCCTGCCTGCAGACCGTCTACCGTCTCGGCTACCAGCTGATCCGCGAGTGACGATGGGCCGGCTGTTCTGGAAGTTCTTCCTGTCGATCCTGCTGGCCCAGGTGGCGGCCACGATCGGCATCGGCGGCACCATCTGGCTGCGCGACCAGGCGCGCCAGCGCAGCGGCGAGCCGACGCTGGACGCCAGCCCGCCGGCCACCATCATGCTCGATGCCGCCCGCGCCACGCTCAAGCACGCGGGCGTGGACGGCCTGCGCGAACTGGCGGCGACGAGCCGCCGCATGCGCCTGTACGTCCTGGACGAACAGGGCCGCGAACTGCTGGGCCGGCCCGTGCCGGCGCGGCTGCGCGAGGAAGTCGAGCGGAGCCTGACGGGCGATGGCCCCACCTGGGCCGTGACCCGCCTGTCCGGTGCCGACGGCCGCAGCTACCTCGCGTTCGCCTCGCGTGCCCCGCGTCCGCAAGGACCGGAGGGCATGCCGCGCGGCTTCGGCATCGAGGGAGCCCCCTTCGCGCCGGGCATGGACCAGCAGCCCCCCGGCCCCGGCATGCAACCCGGCCCCGGCGTGCCGCCAGGTCCGGGCATGGAACGGGGCGGCCCCCGCGGTCCCGGCGGCGCCTGGCTCGGCCTGCCGCCGGAATTCGGGCGCCACGTGGGCCGCTGGCTGCCGATCGTCGCCGCGACGCTGGCCAGCCTGCTGTTCGCCGCCCTGCTCGCCTGGTACTTCTCGCGTCCCATCCGCGCGCTGCGCAGCGCCTTCGAAGCGGCCGCCGCCGGCGACCTGGCGCCGAAGTTCGCCGCAAACCGCCCGCGCCTGATCGGCGACGAGCTGGCCGAACTGGGCCAGGACTTCGACCGCATGAGCGCACGCCTGCGCGCCCTGATGGACGGCCAGCGCCGCCTGCTGCACGACGTGTCGCACGAACTGCGCTCGCCGCTGGCGCGCCTGCAGGCCGCGATCGGCCTGGCCCACCAGCAGCCGGACCGCATCCAGCCGACCCTGGAACGCATCGAGCGCGAGAGCGTGCGCATGGACCGCCTGGTCGGCGAGCTGCTGACGCTGTCGCGCCTGGAAGCGTCGGCCCAGCTGCCCGCCGGCGAAGCGATCGACCTCGTCGAGATGGTCGACCAGATCGCGGACGACGCACGGTTCGAGAGCGGCGCCCGCATCGACGTCGACGCGCCGACGCCCGTCACGCTGCACGGCGCCCCGGACCTGCTGTGGAGTGCCGTCGAGAACATCGTGCGCAACGCCGTCAAGCACGGCGCGGGCGGCCGCGTCGAGATCGGTGTCCACCCGGACGGCGCGCAGGTGCACATCGAGGTACAGGACCAGGGCCCTGGTATCGCCGAGGAACACCTGGGCGACGTGTTCGAACCCTTCTTCCGCTCGAACCCGACCCGGAACAACGTCGACGGCCACGGCCTGGGCATGGCGATCGCCAAGCGCGTGGTCGAGACGCACGGCGGGCGGATTGCCGCCGCCAACCGCGAGGCGGGCGGGATGCGGGTGACGATCACGCTGCCGCTGGCCCAGCGCCAGCCCGAACGCCGCGCCGGGCAGCGCGCGGCCTAGCCGGGACCGGCGCCGTACCAGTAACGGGGATGCGTGCGCCGGTAGCTCGTGGCGACGACCGCGGCGCCGACCTCGAACACGACCGCTCCCGTTTCGTCCGTCCGCACCCGCTCCACGCCCAGCGCCCGGTAGCGCTCGACCACCTCCGCCTTCGGGTGGCGATAGCGGTTGCGGTGGCCGACCTGGAACACGGCCGTGCGCGGCCGCACCGCCTCCAGGAACGCGGGCGTCGACGACGTCCCGCTGCCGTGATGCGGCACCAGCAGCACGTCGGCGCGCAGGCCGGCCGCATCCCGCGCCACCAGCTGACGCTCCTGGGCCGCCTCGATATCGCCCGCCAGCAGCACCGCATGGCGGCCGTTCCCGATGCGCAGCACGCAGCTCTTCCCGTTCGCCTTCAGGCCCGCGTCCCCGTGGCTCGCCGGCGCGGGATGCAGCATCTCGAAACGGATGCCGTCCCAGTCCCAGCGCTGGCCGGCGGCGCACGGCACGTGGCGGCGGGCGGCGCGCACGGCGGGATGGGCGGGCGGCAGCGACGACGCCAGCCAGCCCGTTTCGATTTCTCCCAGCACGGCGATGGCGCCGCCCGTATGGTCGGTGTCGCCGTGGCTGACGACCATGCCGTCCAGCGCCCCGATGCCGCGCATGCGCAGGTAAGGGAGAATGACGCGGTTGCCGGCGTCCGCTCCCGGCCCGTAGGCCGGACCGGTGTCATAC
Source organism: Massilia sp. YIM B02763 (assembly GCF_030412015.1). Classification (GTDB taxonomy): domain Bacteria; phylum Pseudomonadota; class Gammaproteobacteria; order Burkholderiales; family Burkholderiaceae_D; genus Telluria. Next base: position 94,625 of record NZ_JASNRD010000010.1, read on the forward strand.
AGCAGGCGGTGACCGCGCGTTTCGACGAGCAAGGCCATGCCCTGCCCCACGTCGAACGCCGTGACGCGGAAGGTGCCGGCGGCCGGACTGTCGGGGACCTGCGCCAGCAGGGGCAGCCAGGCGACGGCGCCGGTCCAGCGGTGCGGCCAGCCGCGCGGCGTCAGCAGCCACAGCGTGCCGCCCAGCGCCAGCACGAAGACCCACGGCGACGGCACAGGCGCCCGCCAGACCGCGGCGGGCAGCGCCGCCAGCTGCTCCAGCAGGCCGGCGAGCAGCGCCACGCAGGCGTGGGCCAGCGCCAGCATCCAGCCGCACAGCGGTGCCGGCAGCAGGCTGCCGGCCAGCGCCAGCGGCGTGACGACGAAACTCACCAGCGGGATGGCGAACGCGTTCGCGAGCGGCGCGACCAGGGACACCTGGCCGAACAGCAACATCGTCAGCGGCACCAGTCCGAGCGTGACGGCCCATTGCGTGCGCCCGGCGGACAGCAGCGCCCCCTGCCAGCCGCGACGGCGCGCCCCGATGCGGCCATGGCCCGCGAACAGGATCGTCGCGACGGCGCCGAACGACAGCCAGAAGCCCGGCCACAGCACGGCCCACGGGTCCAGGAGGACGACGACGAACAGCGCCGCGCACAGCACGTGCGAGACGGCGCCGATGCGTCCCAGCCACAGCGCCAGCGCGACCACCGACAGCATGTACAGCGTGCGCTGCGCCGGCACGCCGAAGCCGGCCAGCAGCACGTACAGCAGCGCGACGACGGCGCCCGCCAACGCCGCCACCTTCTGCGCGGGCAGCAGCAGCGGCAGCTGGGCATCGGTGAAGAAGGAACGGCGCCACAGGCTCGACGCGGCCAGCGCCGCCATCCCCGCGATCATCGTGATGTGCAGGCCGGAGATCGAGATCAGGTGGCCGATCCCCGTCCGGTTGAACACCTGCCAGTCGGCCCCGTCGATGCCGCGCTGGTCGCCGATCACGAGGGCCACGATGACGCCCGCGTACGGCTTGCCATCCAGCGCGCCTACGATGCGCGCGCGCAGCCCGGCGCGGCTGCGCTCGACCAGGTTGCCGAAGCCAGGGACGAAGCGGTCCAGGCGCCGGTTCGCGCCGGGCGACTGCCGCACGTAGCCGGTCGCGCGCACGCCCTGCTCCAGCAGCCACGCTTCGTAGTCGAAGCCGCCGGGGTTCGCGTTGCCATGGGGCCGCTGCAGGCGTACGGTGAGCTGCCAACGCTCGCCCGGCTGGACGTCGCCGGCCGCCGCCCCGTCGCGCCCGGCGTACCACGACAGCGCGATGCGCGGCGGCACGGCCGGCGCGCCGCCGACGACGCGCTCGACGGCAAGATTGAAACGTACGCCGCCGTCGAAGCGGACAGGCAGGTTGTCGACGGTGCCGACCAGCGCGATGTCGCGCCCCTCGTCGGCCGGCGCCAGCCCGTCGGCAAGCGCACCGGCCGCAAGCCATGCGGCCCAGGCAAAACCCAGCAGGACGCCGCCGGCACCCTGGAACAGCGCCCGCCATGCGCGATACCGAACGGCGCCGCCGGCGGCCAGCAGGGCCAGCCCTAGCGCCCACGCCGGCCATCCCGGGAGCACCGGCTGGCACTGCAACAGGGCGGCGCCGGCGACAAAGCCCAGGATGACGATCCGCATGACGCTGGCCCCTCCGGCGCACGAACTCGGTAGCGGCTATATTACGCAGCCGGGCGGGTGGCAGGCGCCCCACGCCGCGCTCGGATGATCTGCAGCAGCCCTGCTATCCCGGTGCAATTACTCCGGATTCATGCGCGGCAGCGCCGTACACAGCTGGTAACGGTAGGTGCGGCGGGCCACCGCGGCATCGTAGACCTTGCAGCTGGCCGCCTCGACGGCGATGCCGTAGCCCGCCAGGTGCTGCGCCGCGGTGGCGACGATGGCGCGGTTGGGCGTGTCCAGGTCGATCTCGCGCTGCTCCGGAGGCAGCGCGAGGGTGCAGCCGCCTCCAGGCAGGCGCTGCACGTGCGCCTGCAGCCGTACGACGCGGCCCAGCCGGTCCAGCTTCGCGCAGCCGGCCGCATCGTCCGTCAATCCCAGCCACCGGGCCACCGCCAGCTTGTTCTCCAGCGTATTCAGTTTTTCGTGCTTCACCGCGCCCAGCAGCACGTAATGCGGGCCGGCGCGTTCGGCCACCGCCTGGCGCATGCGCTCACGCCATGCCGGCGACTCGGGGAAGCCGGTGCCGACGCCGATGAACTTCAGTTGTGGCGGCAACATGGTCGCGAGCCACGCCATGGGCGGCTCCGGCTGGGCGATGAAGACCACGCTCCGCGCCGGCGCCGGGAATGCGGGCACTTCGGCGCTGTAGGCGCGCTCGCCCCACAGCGCATTGCCCCAGCGGGGCGTCGGAATGGCACACAGCAGCAGCACGACGAGCGTCACGCCCGCCAGGCGATGCACCGTGCGCTCCTGGACGGCAATGGCACGCCACAGCAGCCAGATCGCCAGCGGCACCAGCAACTCCAGCGCGACCAGGTAGCGGTAGATGCTGAACGTGCGCATCCAGACGAGATAGGACAGGCCCACGAACAGCAGGAAGAAGCGCGCGCGCGGACCGATCGACGGCACGCGCGCGCCGCGCCAGCGGCGCAGCAGCAACGCCAGGCCCGAGGCGGCGAACAGCACATAGGCGACGGGCCACATGACGAGCCGCGTCGCCACTTCCGTGACGCGGCCGGAATCGGCGGCGAAAATGAACGGCCACAGCACGTACTCGCGCAGCGTCCTGGGCAGGAAATAGGCGTCGATGACGCCGTTCTCCGTCGCCCAGGGGCTGTGGAAGATATTGTTAAATTGCGGGAACAAGGGGTTGCCGAACATCTGCCACATCTTGTGGAACCACCATCCCCCCGTCAGCGCCAACCCGGCCAGGCCCCCGATCCCGAACAGGACGGCCAGCATCATCCGCCGGCGCCATGGCAGCGGCAAGGCGATGCAGGCCAGCAGCAGCGCCACCGCATACGGGGCGTTGGTCAGCTTCAATCCCGTTCCCAGGCCCACCAGCAAGCCGGCCCCCAGCACGACCGGGGCCGCCTTCGCGACGCGGTCCGCCAGCGCGTCCCAGCGCGACAACATCAGGTAGAGCGCGCCCAGCACCAGCAAGGCCGTCGTATTGTCCCCCATCGTGTTGCCCAGCTCGCCGCGAAAACCCGGCCCGAGAATACAGACGCAGGCCAGCAGCAGCGGCAGGCGCACGCCCCGGTCCATGCCGGTCAGGCAGCGCGCGATCCCGAACAGCAGCAGGAAGTTCATGCCATGCAGCGCCCCCATGACGAAGCCGGCCGCGGGCGGCGACAACCATTGGTGCAAGCCGTAGTACAGCAAGTCCAGCGTGGGATTGAAATAGGTCTGGAAGCGCGCGGGCGCGAGGTCGAAGCCGATGCGGTCGTTCAGCAGCGCGTAGACGTTGTACAGGTGGTAGTTGCGCAGGTCCCAGTTGTCGTCCTGGCCGATGACGACCGCCGCCAGACCGAACAGCACGGGGACGAGCAGCGCGAACACCAATGGCGCGCGCGGCCGGTCCAGGAAGGCCGTGCGGCGCATGCACCAGGCGTCCATTGCCGCCAGCGCGCGGCGCACGGAGGTCATGCGCGGGCCTCTTTGTTCGAAGCCGGGTTCGAAGCCGGGTGCGCCCTGGACGTCGGCTTGCGACGCCGTCCCTGGATCTGCAAATCCAGAGTGTCAGGCGACAGGGGCAGATCGGCAAGACGTAAAGCGCACAGGAGAATCATGATAATAGCCAGTGAAAACGAGGCCATTATTATAATTTCTTTTAGGCATCTTTATGCGAGCAGCCGTGGTACCCGTGCTGGCCGGCACTACTGGGCGGCAACTGCGGCGTTGTCGTCCAGCGCCATGTCGTCAGTCTCGTAGCTCGACACTGGGCTGGACGCTGCGCAGCTTTTGCCACATCGTCGCGCGCGGCAGGAGCAGTGCCTGCGGCATCCGCTCCCCTTGCCTGATGAACTGTACCGCGCCCCCTTGCACGTCGACGCCGGGCCCACTCTCGCTGCAACGCCACCACCCGGACTGAGGACACTGGTCTCCGGCACCCACGGTCGCGCCACGCGCTTCCCACATGAACCCGTAACCTGTCGTGAAATTCAGCTCGCGCACCTTTTCCAGCACTTCTTCGCCACCGATGCCATTGATGACGCGCGTCTGTTCGCGCAACTTCGTGATACGCAGCAGTTCGTCGGCGCTAGCGGCAGCGTCTGTTTCAGCAACCCTGGCCAGCAAGTCGGCATCTGCGCCGCCTCCAGGCATGCTGGACAGTCCAACAGCCAAGTCAGGATGATTGGCCAGCCCCATGTGCATCGCGATATGCTCGTTCTTGTGCGTCGGCAAAGGTTCCACGAAGCTTCCACGCCAGATACAGAAGCCTGGTGCAAACGGCACCTCGTCCTCGCCACGCAGCTGCAACCGTGCCAGCAACGCTTCGGCTTCTGCCGCACTGCTTTCTTTTGTGAACTTCGCAGACAGAGAAAAGCTGAATCCGTCGAGATGTGCATGTGATTCGACCGACACCGACTCCATGGGTACGCGCCGTTCTCCTTCCATCAGATAACCGCGACTTCGCCCATGGATGAAGGTCCGCCCGCGCATCCCGGGAACACGCAGGTCGCGCGCCTCGACCATGCCGCCTTGTTTACCGTCGGCACCAGATACAGCGATGTCTGCCTCGCGGGCCGTCATGCGCTTGACGAAATCCGACTCGCTCTCCTCGACCGTGTCGACCTCGAATCCCGAAATCATCTGACGCGACAACGTCACCTCTGCCCGAGCCGGGACATCGATGAGGAAACGACCAACGCATACGGTTCTCATCATCGCGCTCATCTTTTCCACTTCGGACATATCTCTCGCACGGTAATGGCAGTCGACGCCCCAGATACCGACGAATGCAAGCAGCACGGCCGGGAGCAGGCGCTTCTTCCAGCCGGCGTAGGTCCTCTTCAAGGAGAACATGGGCAGCTCGAATTCGCCGAATGATCAAGACTTGCCATCGACGTTTGCTTCCGCCTCTGCGCGCCGCACCAGTTGCCACGTGCTTCGACGCTGGATGACGTCGGGTCCGGGAGAACGTCCGAACAGGCCGGACGGCACCTGGAACGTCGCCGCAGGCAGTACGGCGCCACGGGCAAACCAGCGTGTCCCGTCGAGCGCATGTGTCTCATCGCAGCGCCACCAGCCGCTCGCCGGGCAGACTTCGCCCGTGCGTGCACAGCTTCCTGTTGCCGTGCCCGAGTCTGCGGTTGCGCTCGCATCGCACGCTGCGCTTGGCACTCCCGCCGGCACCAAGGTAACGAGCACGGGCGTGCGCGGCCGTTGGCGCCGGTCCACCAGTTTCCAGACTGTCGGCTGGGCAGGCTCCGTACTCGGCTGTATCCCTCGCATCTTTTGCCACACCGTCTGGCGCGGCAGCAACAGCGCCTGTGGCATCCGCTCGCCTTTCCGGAGGTACTGCACCGCGCCGCCATGGACGTCGAGACCCGGCCCCCCTTCATTGCAGCGCCACCAGCCGGAATATGGACATGGTTCTCCCGCCCGCGCCGTGGTCCCCAGCAGCGGGGCCGGAGGTTCCGGCGCGGCCACCGGCCCAGGCGGACTCGAAGGTCGCAGGCGAATGCTGGACGAGATCCTGTCCCACAATGCGACCAGCGCGTCCTCGTGCAGCGTCGAATCGACCGGCTTGCCTCCGGCGCGCGGATTGGTGCCCGTCTCCATCTGGAGCAAGAGATAGGGGCGCAGTGGATCGTCCTTGACCCCGCTCATCTCCCACATGAAGTTGTAGCCCGTCGTGAAGTTCAGTTCCCGCACGCGCTCCAGCACTTCCTCGCCTGGCAATCCGTTGATGCTGCGATGGCTGGCGCGCAGCTTACTGACACGCAATAGCTCTTCCGGACGCGATTCAGCATCGACCTCGGCCACGCGGGCAAGCAGTCCAGTCTCCTCGCTGTTTCCCGGCATGATGGAAAACGCCAGCGCGAGATCGGGGTGGCCCGGCAGCCCAAGATGCATCGCGGCATGCTCCGCCTTCCGCACCGGTAGCGGTTCCGCGAACACGGCCGCTTCGGTGCAGAAGCCGGCGACGGCGGGAATCTCGTCGTGGGCCCGTAGCCGGAGCCTGGCCAGCACGGCTTCGGCGAGTGCCGCCTCGGCCTCGTCCGCATATTCCGCGGACAGGGAAAAAGTGTAGCCGCCGATGTGGCCGTGGGCTTCGACGGATACGAAGTCGAGATCCACCCGCCGGTCGCCCTCCATGTAATGGGTGCGTTTGCGGCCGTAGACGAGCGTACGGCCGATCATGCCGGCAACACGAAGATCGCGCGCCTCCACCAGGCCGCCTTTTCCGTCGGTCGACGGTCCACGCGAGGCGATATCCGTTTCGCGCACGCCGACCCGCTTGCGAAACGCCTCCTCGCTTTCCTGTACGGTCTCGAGCTCGAACCCTCCCACCGTTTCGCGCGACACACTGAACTCCGCCGTGGCCGGCACGTCGACGAGGAATCGACCGACGCATACCGTTTTGATGTTTTCCGTCATTTTCGCCACCTCGGATCTGTCCCGTGCGCTGCGGACATGGCTGGCAGCCCACGTGCCTGCGCACGCCAGGACTGCGAGCAAAACGATGAGCTGCCGCCACCCGCGCTTGCTTGCTCGCGTCATGGCATCTTCTGCACCAGCTTGACAATGAGATGTTGGGTCAGTAGCAGGACGGCGTCGTGATTGTAGGCGTCCTGGTGATCGAATCCGCGCATGTCGAACACCTGGCCCGCCTGCCCGCGGGGGCCGGCGCCGGATTGCTGGGGCACCGTGCCATCGCCGGCCGCGTCCTGGCGGGCCGGAACGAAATGGAGCTCGCTGCGTCCCTCGACGCGGACTTTTCGACCGCCGCCCTGTCCATAGCCTGCGCGCGTGGCCGAGCGCAGGTTCGCCTCGGTAAATACTCCTCCCTTGCCGGGATCGCGGGCCACCCAGTGAATCGCACCGAACGCCATCTGTTCGGGGTCGGCGCCGTAGAAAGCGTAAGTATTCGGATGGTAATACGTGTCCAGCATGTTCCTGTGGAAGTGTTCGGCCTGGTCGATCGCCATGCCGATGGCGCCGCGCACCGCATTTTCGTCGCCATGGTACTTCCTGGCCGGATCGGCAAGGGCGGGATCGACCATCCGATACCACGAATCGAGGTCGCGATACAGGTCGTAAGGGTTCCCGACCGGCAGATGCACCACACCGCGCGATACGTCCTTGTTGTTGACGCGGCTGACAATGTTAAGGTGAAGCCAGGGCTGCGGATAACGATGGTTCGGTAACAGTTCCAGCACGCCTGGCGATGTGCCCATCACCGCCATCGTGGTCTCCGGCTGCGTGCCGAGGATATCGGCGACCGCCTCGGCTTTCATATTGTCGACCTTGCCGTTCGTCGGGCTCCATTTCTCCGTCCCGCATGCGATCCGGCGGTAACAGACCGGCGCACCGAGCGCCGGCATCGCGCCGTGCACGACGCCGAGGATCCGCTCCGGGATCTGCTTGGCACAGGCACGGGCGACGAGGCCACCCATCGAATGCGTCACGAGTATCACTTTCTCGCAGCTGCGCTTGCTCTCCGTCCAGAACGCGATCGTCCGCTCGATGCGCCTGCGCAGCTGCTTCGCCGAGACCTCGCACGACTCGAGCCAGTTATACCCGCACGCATACACCGGAAAGTAATACTGCGCATGCTTCTCCAGCTCGGTCTCCGTGATCTTCTCCGTCGTGCGTACGCCCCAACGGGCTGGATCGCATGCGATGACGTCGCGCCAGTGCCGGCATATGACGCGCACGTTGTCGAGCGGATCCATGTCGAAGGTGTGGTTCAAGCCCACGTGCAGCCCGTACAGCAAGGCGCCATAGGAATCCCAGTGCACTTCGCCCCAGCGCAGCAGGCGCGCTTCCGCCTCCGACAAGCCGTAGTTGCGCGCTTCCAGCGGCAGGTGGATGTCGCCACGGGCATCGACTTCCAGCGTGTCGGGATCGAGGATCTTCTGGCGCACCTTGGGCGTGAGTTCCCGCCACTTGCGCGCCGTCTTCAACCCCTCGAACTTCCCATTCGGCGCCCGCCACGCCGCCTCCCCCGGACTGAGCGCCTTGTTCGCCCGCTTCGCAGGACTGGTCGCCGCCCGCAGATTGCTCCCCATGATCCCCGGCACCACGATCACCGGGATCACCTTCGACGGTGGCAGCGTGAAGCGGCCGCGCGTGGTGAAGGCGGTCGGGGTCAGGACAGTGCGGCCGGTCCAGCTGCCGTCCGGCTGCGGGACGAGGTTGGGCAAGGGGCGGGTCGGGTCGGCCATGCGCGCTCCGTGTCGGGTGAAGGGGGCCCCGCTCAGCGGGAAGTGTCGTCGTCGGGGAGGAAGGCGATGTCCACCTCGCCGATCACTTCGCCGGTGAGGAGGGAGGTGCGGCCTTGGGCGTCGGTGCGGCCCGCCACGACGCGGCCATCCTCGAAGGTGGCGCGGTAGCGCTGGTTCGGCACCGGCTGGCCCGTCTGCTGGTGCGTCAGCACCACGTATTCGTCGGTATGCAGGTGCGACACGGGCATGTCCAGGCCGCCCGGCGCGGCGCCGTCCGGCCCCAGGTGCACGAATTCGGCCGCCTTGTGCACTTCGCGCGCGTGGCTCTGGTGCGTGATGGAGCCGTCGGCCCAGTCGGTCTGGGCGCCGGGCGCCACCACGCGCACGGTCGGGGCATCGAGCTCGATGCGCTCCGCGGCGATCAGGCTGATGCGGCCGGACGACTTGATCTGGATATTGCCCTGGTGGGCGTGGATGACGATGTCGCCGCGCCCCGCCACCAGCTTGACGCCCAGCTCGTGGGCGAACAGGGCGACGCTGCGGGCGGCGCGCAGGAACAGGTTGCGGCCCGCCGCCACTTCCGTGTCGCCGGCGCTGACGACGTCGACCTTGCTGGCCGCGCCCAGCGCCAGGTTGTCGTTGCTGGCGACGATGATGCCGGCAGGCGCCGTCGCCGCCAGGATCGGCGCGCCGCCGCCCGCCTGCCCTTCGGCGACGTTGCTGCCCGCGTGCCAGCGCTTGAGCTTGTCGACGAGCTGGCCGAGACGCTCTCCGGCCGGCGGTTCGTCCGGCCGTTCGTTGGCGCCATGGACGGCCGCCAGCTTGCCGACCTCGTCCAGGATGCCCTGCAGGACGTCGGCCAGGCCGACGAGGCCGGCGCGGTCGAGCTGGCCGCCCGCGGCCCCCGGGCTGGGCTCGGCGCTGATCAAGACGCCCTGGGCACCGCGCACGGCCACGGACAGGTCGCTGCGCAGTTCGGCGCCCTCCCCGCGCGGCGTTGCGGCCGCGCCGCTGCTGTTGCCGACCCGCGGCTGCGCCAGCCAGCCGAGATTGAGTTCCGAGCTGCCGTGGTCGCTGGCCAGCTGGGCGCTGATCTCGCCGCGCGTATCGTCGAAGCGCAGCTGGCTGCCGCGCCCACCCTGCACCTCGCGCGAGCGCGTGCCCGACACGTAGCGGTTGGCCGGCAGTTCGCCGGCACCGGCGAACGCGGGCGGCGCCGCGCGGCCGTTATAGAGCTGGGCCAGCACGATGGGCCGGTCCGGATCGCCGCCCAGGAAAGCGACCAGTACTTCGGTGCCGACGCGCGGCAGGCCGATGGCGCCCGACTGCTGGCGGCTGCCGCTGCCGTTGCCGGCCCAGTTGGACGCCACGCGCACCCAGGCCGAATCGGCCGGCGAATCCGAGGCGCCGTCACCCTGCGCATGGGCGTGGTCGCCCGCGCGCATGCCGGGAAAGCGGATCTTGACGCGGCCCAGCGCATCGCAGTGCACCTCCTCGCCCGGCGGGCCGACGACGATGGCGCTCTGCAGCTGCGGATGCGGCAGGTCGGTGCGCGGGTCGAACGCGGGGACGATGGGAATGCCGCGCCGCACGGCAGTGAAACCGACGTGCACCCCCGGCACCCCCGGCTGCCCCTGCTGCGGCGTGCTCCAGGCGCCGCCCGTATCCAGCGACGCCAGCAGGCGCCGGGCGCGCGCCTCGAGTTCGCGCGGCAGGTTGCTGTCCGCCGCGAGGCGCAGCTCCGTGATGACGAAGTCGCGTTCGGGCGCCGGGTGCAGGTCGATCTCCGGATGGTCTTCCAGCGTGAAGTACTCGCCGGCGCAGAAGTCGCGCACGCTGCCTTCGCCATGGAAGCACTTGCTCTCGAACTCGTGGCGGCTCATGCGCACCTGGCCCAGGCGCCAGTGGTCCTCGACGTCGTTGCCGGCATGCGGCATCTCGACCAGGTAGTCGTCCAGCGTGGCCGCCAGGCGGTTGCCGCTGGGGCCCTGGTCGGCGCTGCTCGTCGCGCTGGCCGTCATGAACTGGGGTCCGCCCGGATGCTTGTAGTCCCAGCTGTGGCGCGTGGTGACGCCCGGCCGCAGGCGGCGCGCTGCGGTCCAGGAAGTGATGGTGTCGCGGCCGTCGGCGGCGGCGTCGCGGTGGTAGCGCACGCTGCCGGCGCTGCTGCGCGGGAGCGCGTTCGCGTCGCCGAACAGCACCAGCGTGTGGGCGGGCGTGCGGTCGTGGGACGGATCGACGGCCGTGTCGCGGCTGCGTCCGGGGCGGAACACCCAGGCGACGCCACGCCGGCGCAACAGGCGCCGTACGAAGGCGGCATCCGATTCGTTGTGCTGCATGGTCTGCTCGCGCGGCGGGAACTGGCGCAGGTCGAACAACGGATCCAGTTCCAGCTCGAAGGCGGCACCCAGCACCGTGTTCGCATGGCGCCATTCGTCGCACAGCGCCTGCACGATCTCCAGTTCGTTCTGGTGGCGGAACACGCGGCTGTTGGTGCGCTTGTCCATGACGGCGAACACGTCGCGCAGCACCAGCTCGTAGGCGGCCAGGCCGCCGTCGGCGTCGCCGGCGCGCGCCTCGGTGACGATGCCGCACACGCTGCGCAGCTGCCGGCGGTCGGTGACGAACTGGATCTCGGCCGGCAGCGCGATCAGTTCCTTGAGCGGCAGCGTCGGATTGCTGCACAGGCAGGCGACGCGGTAGTCGATGCCCCCGCACACCGCTTCGCTGCCCTGCACGCGCTGCGGCAGCAGCACGTCTTCGAGCAGGCCACTGCCGTGGGCCAGGCGCAGGCGCAGGGGCCGGTGCGCGGTGCTCAGGGATTTTTCGTGCTGCAGGATGCGCAGGAACTCGCCGCCGATTTCCACATTCTCTCCTCTCCGGTCGCCCCATTGCGGCACGAGAGGGAATTTTTTCATGCTTCACCAAACGCGGAATTGGCTTGGCTCAGAATGCCCCGGTGCGAACTTTACTTGTGTGGCATGGTCGCACGCGGCACGGCGGATGGCGCGCATGCGCGCAGGATGACATTCAGGCGCCGACGAGCGGTGCGAGGCGCGGCATCGCCGCCAGCGCGGCGCGCATCGACGCCGCGCGCACCTCGTCCTCCGCAATGCCGCGCAGTTCGGCCAGCATGCGCCCGATCCGCGGGAGTTCCTCGGGGCTGTTGCGGCCCGGGTGGACCCATGCCGGCGCGATGTCCGGCGCATCCGTCTCGAGCACGATGGCGTCGAGCGGCAGCTCGGCCGCCAGGCGCCGGATCTGCAGCGCGCGCGTAAACGTCATGGCGCCGCCGAAGCCCAGGTGGAACCCCAGGTCGATGAAGTTCTGGGCCTGCTGGAAGCTGCCGTTGAACGCATGGGCGATGCCGCCCGCCGGACGGATCTGGCGCACGTGCTTCAGTACCTGGTCCTGCGAACGGCGCACATGGGTCAGCACGGGCAGGTCGAAGTCGCGCGCGATGCGCAGCTGCTCGCGGAAGAAGCGCTCCTGCTTGGCGCGCATGACCGGCTCGCACAGCATGGGGATGAAGTAATCCAGGCCGATCTCGCCGATGGCCACGAAGCGCGGGTCGGACAGCGATTGCTCCACACGCACGCGCAGGAAGGCCAGGTCCTCGTCGGTGGCGCGCGGCACGAAGATCGGGTGGATGCCCAGCGCATAGCTGGCGTTGGGCGCCCCCGCCGCCAGCGCGCGCACGCCGTCGAACGCGGCCGCCTCCACCGCCGGGATCACGATCATCCCGACGCCCAGCGCGCCCGCGCGCCGCGCGACGTCCAGCGATTCGGCGCCGAATTCGTGGGCGTCGAGGTGGCAGTGGGTGTCGATCCACATGGCGTTCGTCCCGCGCGTCAAGCCCGTGCCGGATGCAGGCCCTGGTCGGTCAGGCGCAGCATGCGGTCGCAGCGGCGCGCCAGCTCGGGGTCGTGGGTGACGATGACGAAGGCGGTGCCGAGCGTCCTGGACAGCTCCAGCATCAGGTCGAAGATCGCCTGCGCCGTGCCGTGGTCCAGGTTGCCGGTGGGTTCGTCGGCCAGCACGCAGGCCGGTTCCGTCACCAGCGCCCGCGCCAGCGCCACGCGCTGGCGTTCGCCGCCCGACAATTCGCCCGGGCGGTGCACGGCACGCTTGGTCAGGCCCACGCGCGCGAGCATCGCCTCGGCGCGGCGCACCGCGTCCTCGCGCTCCACGCGGCGGATCAACAGGGGCATGGCGACGTTGTCGAGCGCCGAGAATTCCGGCAGCAGGTGGTGGAACTGGTAGACGAAGCCCAGCGAGGAGTTGCGCAATTCGCCGCGCCGGGTTTCCGACAGCGTGGCGAAATCCTCGCCCTGCAGCGCCACGGTGCCCGTGCTGGGCGTATCCAGGCCGCCGAGGATGTGCAGCAGCGTCGACTTGCCCGATCCGGACGCGCCGACGATCGCCACGCGCTCGCCGCGGGCGATCGAGAAGTCGATGTGGTCCAACACCTGGACGGCATAGTCGCCCTGGCGGAAGGTCTTGCCCACGCCGCGGGCGGAAAGGACCGGCGTGCCGGCAGTCGATTGGTTCATGGTCTCACTCATAACGCAGGGCCTGGGCCGGTTTGACACGGGATGCCGTAAAGCTCGGATAGATCGTCGCGACGAAGGCCAGCAGCACCGAGACGCCGCCGATCTTGATAACGTCGGGCCAGCGCATGTCCGACGGGATCTCGCTGATCAAATAGATATCCTTGGACAGGAACTGGATGCCGAGCAGGTGTTCGATGAAGGGCACGATGACGTCGATGTTCAGCGCCACCAGCACGCCGAGCGCGACGCCCACGACCGTGCCGATGATGCCGACCAGCGCCCCCTGCACCATGAAGATCTTCATGATGGACGGAGGGGATGCGCCGAGCGTGCGCAGGATCGCGATGTCGGCCTGCTTGTCCGTCACCGTCATCACCAGCGTCGACACCAGGTTGAACGCGGCCACGGCGATGATCAGCGTGAGGATGATGAACATCATGCGCTTTTCCGTCTGCACGGCGGCGAACCAGTTGGCGTTGAGCTTGGACCAGTCGCGCACCACGAGGTCGCCCGGCATCGATGCCTTCAGCTGCTGGGCCACCTGCGGCGCCTGGTGCATGTCGGCGATGCGCAGGCGCAGGCCGGACGGAGACTGCTGGCGCACCATGCGCTGGGCGTCCTCGATGTCGACGAAGGCCATGCTGGAATCGAATTCGTAGTGGCCCGCCTCGAAGATGCCGGACACGGTGAACAGGCGCGAGCGCGGCACCAGGCCGGCCGGCGTCATCGTGCCCTGGGCCAGCAGCATGTTGACCTTGTCGCCGATGCCCACGCCCAGCGAACGCGCCAGCGCATAGCCCAGCACGATGTTGAACCGGCCCGGCTGCAGGCTCTCGATGCTGCCCTGGCGAATCTGCTTCGCGACACTCGACACTTCATGTTCCTTGGACGGCAGGATGCCGCGGATGACGGCCGGCTTCATCGTGTCGTCCTTCACCAGCAGGCCCTGGGTCTCGACGAACGGGGCGGCGCCGCGCACGGCCGGGTTGCGCCGCGCTTCCTGCTCGGCCTGCCGCCAGTCCGGCATGGCGCCGCTGGCGTCGAACACTTCGATATGGGCGAGCACGGACAGCATGCGGTCCGTCACTTCCTTCTGGAAGCCGTTCATCACGGACAGCACCACGATCAGCGCCGCCACCCCGAGCGCGATGCCGGACACCGAGATCAGGGAAATGAAGGAAATGAAGCTGTTGCGGCTGCTGCGCTTGCCGGCCCGCGTGTAGCGCAGGCCGACCAGCCATTCGTACGGCAATTTGTGGATGATGCTCATGGCCCATGTAAATCTTTCTGGACCCGCAGTGTGCCATACAAAGCTCATCCGTGTGGTAATTGTCACAATTGGTTTGAATTTTCAAGCGCTTGCGTGCGCTGCCGCACGATTGAATTCCGGTTGCATTGCCGTGACAAGTGGTTAAGGTGAGTCGATTGGCCACCACCGGCCATGCCCCCATTACCAGGAGGAACATATGGCATTCAGCCTGTTCGACTCGAAAGGTACGTCCATCGAGAACCAGCGCTATACCTGGCGCGACATGGTACGCAAACCGCTCAGCAAGCTCGACGACGATGCATTCACCCGCGTGCGCGTCATCATGATGAACGGCATCGAAATCGAGGCGCTGCGCTTCTCGCACATGGCGGCGCGCTTCAACAAGGAACTGCGCCTGCCGCTCGCCCTCGTGCGCCGCTCCGAGCAGCACCAGGCGACGATGATCAACTGGCTGCTGTCGCCCGACCACTCGCCGCTCGAGATCACCATCGCCTACGAGCAGGTCGCCATCGAGCTGACCGCCGCCGTGGCCCAGCGCGAGCCCGACCCGTACCTGGCCCAGACCTACCGCTACGGCCTGCTGGAGGACTTCGACCACATCTACCGCTACTCGGCGCTGCTCGACCGCCTCGAAGGCAAGGACCCCAACAACATCACGCAGAGCTATACGGACATCATCCCGGCGCGCCCGACCTGGGAGCACCACCGCCATCCGTCGGACGACCTGGTCGACCACTACGACCGCACCCAGGCCCACATGCTCAGCAAGCTGCACGCGCTGACCATCACCTCCACCGAGGCCCAGACCCACAATTACTACATGAACGTGGGCCCCGTGTTCGCCGACCCGATCGCGCGCCAGCTGTACGCCGAGATCGCCTCGGTCGAGGAACAGCACGTGACGCAGTACGAATCGATGCTGGATCCGTCCGAGACCTGGCTCGAGCAGTGGGTACTGCACGAGGCCAACGAGTGCTACAACTATTACAGCTGCGTCGAGTCCGAGACCAACCCGCGCATCAAGGCCATCTGGGAACGCTTCCTGGACTACGAACTGGGCCACTTCCACGTCGCCGCGGAAGCCTTCCAGAAGTACGAGGGCCGCGACGTGGCCGAGATCGTCACCGGCCCGTTCGAACGGCCCATCGAACTCAAGAGCCAGCGCGATTTCTACCGCGCCGTGCTCGTGAACGAGGTCGACCTGCGCCGCAACGGCACCCAGTTCGTGCCGAAGGAACAGGAAAGCCAGGACAGCCGCGACTACCGCGCCATGCTGCACGCCGAGGGCGAGGCGAGCCAGCCGATCTCGGCCGGCTACATCTGGGTGCCCGGCACCGAGCTGATGACGCGCGGCCCCGCCAGCGGCGCCACGATCCCGACCGGCACCACGGCTGCCGCCATGATGCGCGCCAATCCCGGCGCGCTGCCGCACTAACGACAGGAATCGGAGGAAGAAATGGCAGAACAGAAGGAACACGTGGGCATGAACAAGACGGGCGTGCAGATGGCGCCGCTGCAGACGAAGGCCATGCTCGACGACGACAACATCATCACCCGCGGCACGCCCGGCGACGAGACGGCGATGGCCCAGCTGCGCCAGTCCTATATCGCCGAGGAAGACGGGCTCGGCTCCATTCCCGTGCCGGCCACGATGAAGGGCATGGTCAGCATGGGCGTGCACATGCTCAAGGGCGACAGCCCGCAGATCCTGCTCGACAAGATGGCCGAGCGCCTGGCGATGGAGCGCACGGCCACGCGCCTGTACGACGCGCTGCTGACCAAGCTCGACGCGCTGGGCGAAGGCACGCTGTCGATCACGCGCGAACAGGTGGCCAGCATCCGCGGGGACGAGGCGCGCCACGCGCTGCTGATGCGCGACGCGATCGCGACGATGGGCGGCGACCCGACGGCGCAGACCCCGAGCGCCGACCTGGTCGGCGTGGAGGCGATGGGCCTGGTGCAGGTGCTCAGCGATCCGCGCACCAGCCTGGCGCAGTCGCTGCATGCGATCCTGACGGCCGAGCTGAGCGACGGCGTGGGCTGGGAAACCCTGATCGCCCTCGCCTCGGAAAGCGGGCAGGACGAGATGGTCGAGGGCTTCAGCGACGCGCTGCTGCAGGAGCGCAAGCACCAGGCCATGATCCAGACCTGGTACGAGGAAGCCGTGGGCCTGGACAGCACCGCGTCCCAGGCCGCGGCGGCCAGCACCGGCCAGGCCAGCACGGCCAATACCGGCACCGCGATGCCGGACGCGGGGTCGGCACCGGGCAAGCATTCCTGACGCCGTCCGGGCCGGATGTCCGGCCCGGCAAGCCGCCGGTGTCCGCGCGAGCGCATTTCTCGCGGACACCCTATTTGGCCTACAATACGGGTATGGCCCAACTTACGCTCGTCCTGCCGTTCGCCCTCCCCGCCCCCGAATTCGCGCCCGAACTGGTCCGCGCCCTGCAAGCGCCGGCCCTGGCCGCGCTCTTGTCGAAATCATCATCTTCGCGCCGTCTGCCGCTGCCCGCCGCCGCCCGCGCCCTGCCGCACGAATTGTGGATCGCCGACGCGCTGGGGCTGTCGCACGGCGACCAGGGACTGGTGCCGGGCGTCGCGGCGGGCGCGATGCGCGGCTTCGGCCTCGATCCTGGCGACGGACGCTGGTTCGTCGTCAACCCCACGCACATCCAGATCGCCCGTACCCATTTGCTGATGGGCGACACGCGCCAGCTCGACCTGCGCGAGGACGAGGGCCGCGCCCTGTTCGACAGCGCCCGCTCCTGCTTCGAGGAAGCCGGCCATGCGCTCGAATACGGCGCCGCCGACACCTGGTTCATGCGCGCCGACGCCTGGGACGAGATCAGCACCTCGAGCCCGGATGCGGCCGTGGGCATGAACCTGACCGACTGGATGCCGTCCGGCCCGCCGGCGCGCGCGTTCCGCAAGCTGCAGAACGAGGTGCAGGTGACCTGGTACACGCACCCCGTGAATGCCGAGCGCGAGGCACGCGGCCAGTCCGCCATCAATTCCTTCTGGCCGTGGGGCGAAGCGAGCATGGCCACCGAACACGCGAACATGCTGGTCGCGAACGCCGGCCTGCGCAGCTTCCATCCGCCGCGGCTTGCCGCATGGTCGGTGCCCGGCTGGCTGGGCGCGCTGGCCCAGGAGCGTCCCGCAAGGCCGGCCGACGTGCTCGGCAAGCTGGACGGGTCGCTGCTGCTCGTGTGCGGCAACGTGGCGGCGCCGGCCATCGCCGCCGACTGGGGCGGCTGGCTGGAGCAGATGCAGCTGCTCGAAACCGAACTGTTCGCGCCCGTGCTGGAACGTGTCCGCGCCGGCGCCGTCAAGGACCTGCGCCTGGTGCTGAGCCACCGCGACGGCCACCTGGAAACCACGACGACCCCGATGGCCCAGCGCAAGTTCTGGCGCCGTCCGACCCTGGAATCACTGATGTGAAGACCCGTATCTCGATCCGCCCCTGCCCCGTGCGCAGCAGCGAAATGCTGCGCCAGGGCGGGATCCACCCCGTGCTGGCGCGCGTGTACGCCGCGCGCGGCCTGAGCGACGCGCGCGAGCTGGCCAGCGAACTGCAGGCCCTGCTGCCGCCCGCCCAGCTGCGCTGCATCGACGCCGCCGCCGCCTACCTGGCCGACGCCATTGGCGCCGGCAAGAAGATGACCATCGTCGCCGACTACGACTGCGACGGCGCCACCGCCTGCGCCGTGGCCCTGCGCGGCCTGCGCGCGATGGGCGCGACGGTCGACTACATCGTCCCCAACCGCTTCGAGTACGGCTACGGCCTCACGCCGGAGATCGTCGAACTGACGGCGCGCGAGAAGCACCCCGACATCATCATCACCGTCGACAACGGCATCGCCAGCATCGACGGCGTGGAGGCGGCCAAGCGGCGCGGCATCGACGTCGTCGTCACCGACCACCACCTGCCCGGCGACACGCTGCCGGACGCGCGCGTGATCGTCAACCCGAACCAGCCGGAGTGCGGCTTCCCCAGCAAGCACCTGGCCGGCGTCGGCGTCGTGTTCTACGTGCTGCTGGCGCTGCGCGCGGAGCTGCGCCGGCGCGGCGTGTTCGACGCCCAGACCCAGCCCAAGCTCGACAACCTGCTCGACCTGGTGGCACTGGGCACCGTGGCCGACGTGGTCAAGCTCGACACCAACAACCGCATCCTCGTGGCGCAGGGCCTGAAGCGCATGCGCGCCGGCCGCATGCACGCGGGCGTGGCGGCGCTGTTCCGCGTGGCTGGACGCGAGGCGCGCACCGCCTCGCCGTTCGACCTGGGCTTCGCGCTGGGCCCGCGCCTGAACGCCGCCGGACGGCTGGAAGACATGTCGCTCGGGATCGAGTGCCTGACGACGGACGACGAGGGCCGCGCCTGGGCCATCGCCCAGGAACTCAACGACATCAACCTGAAGCGCCGCGAGATCGAGGCCGACATGCAGGGAACGGCCCTCTTGCACCTGGACGAGTTCAATCCGGCCGACGCCAGCACCATCGCCGTGTTCGACGACGGCTGGCACCAGGGCGTGATCGGCATCGTCGCCTCGCGCCTGAAGGAAAAGTTCTACCGCCCGACGATCACCTTCGCGCCCGCGGGCGACGGCTGGATCAAGGGTTCCGGGCGCTCGATCCCGGGCTTCCACCTGCGCGACGCGCTCGACCTCGTGTCCAAGCGCGTGCCCGGCCTGATCGACAAGTTCGGCGGCCACGCGATGGCGGCTGGCCTCACCATTCGCGCCGAGCACTTCGACACGTTCACCCAGGCCTTCGAGGCCGTGGGCCGCGCCTGGCTGACGGAGGCGCAGCTGGAACGCGTGGTGGAGACGGACGGCCCGCTGGAAGACGATTTCTACTCGACCCAGTTCATCGAGCTGCTCGACGGCCAGGTCTGGGGCCAGGGCTTCGCCCCGCCCGTGTTCTGCGACGAGTTCCGCGTGGTGAGTCAGCGCATCCTGAAGGACAAGCACCTGAAATTGCTGCTGGAACGGAACGGCCGCCGCTACGACGCCATCTGGTTCGGCCACACGGACGCGCTGGGCGACCAGGCCAGGGTGGCGTTCCGGCTCGATACGAACGAGTACAACGGCGTGACCAAGGTGCAGCTGCTGGTGGAGCACGCGGAGCCGGCGTAAGTTGAAGTACCGCTGCATCACACGCCGTCATTCCCGCGCAGGCGGGAATCCATGCTGAGCATCGTCGTTCACTTCAGTATGGATTCCCGCCTGCGCGGGAATGACGGTTTTACATGGGCGTATCCTTCAGGCTGCAGTGGCCTCCACGCGTGATCCCCGCCACGGCCGATACAGCGCCAGCGCCGCGATCAACCCGCACGCCGCCGCCGCCGCCATCCAGTACCCCGGCGCCGCCTTGTCCCCCGTCGCCTGGATCAGCCAGGTCGAGATCACGGGCGTGAATCCGCCGAAGACGGCCGTCGCCAGGCTGTAGGCCAGCGAGAAGCCCACCGTGCGCACGTGCGCCGGCATGATTTCCGTGAGGGCGACGACGGTCGCGCCGTTGTAGCTGGCGTACATGAAGGACAGCCACAGTTCCGCTTCCAGCATGTGGGCGAAGGTGGTGTCGTTCACGAGCCAGGACAGCACCGGGTGCGCCGTCAGGATCGGCAGCACGGTGAAGGTGACCAGCAGCGGCCAGCGGCCGATGCGGTCCGACAGCGCGCCCATCACGGGCAGCCAGATGAAGTTCGACAGGCCGATGCAGAAGGTGGCCAGCAGGCTGTCGGCGGCGGACAGTTTCAGCACGCTCTTGCCGAAGGTCGGCGCGTACACGGTGATCAGGTAGAACGAGACGGTCGTCATCACCACCAGCATCATCCCCAGCACGACGAGGCGCCAGTTGGCGGCGATGGAATGCAGGATCTCGCGGAATGCCGGGCGGTGCTTGCGCGCCTTGAATTCCTCCGTCTCCTGCAGGTGGCGGCGGATCACGAACACGATCGGGATGATCATGCAGCCGATGAAGAAGGGAATGCGCCAGCCCCACTCGCCCACTTCGGCCGGCGAGAGCGCGCGGTTGAGCGCGAAGCCCAGCGCCGCCGCCGCCATGATCGCGGCCTGCTGGCTGGCCGACTGCCAGCTCACGTAGAAGCCCTTGCGGCCCGGCGGCGCCATCTCGGCCAGGTACACGGACACGCCGCCCAGTTCGACGCCGGCCGAGAAGCCCTGCAGCAGGCGCCCGAGCACGACGAGGATGGGCGCGAAGATGCCGATGGTCGCATAGCCGGGGACGAAGGCGATCAGGATGGTGCCGCAGGACATGATGAGCAGCGTCAGGATCAGGCCCTTGCGGCGGCCGATGCGGTCGATCACCCCGCCCAGCACGACGGCGCCCAGGGGACGCATCAGGAAGCCGGCGCCGAACGCCACGAAGGTCGCCATTAGCGACACGTACTCGTTCCCCGAGGGGAAGAAGGTGCTGGCGATATAGGTCGCGTAGAAGCCGTACAGGAAGAAGTCGAACATTTCGAGGAAGTTGCCGCTGGTGACGCGAATGACGGTCGCGAGCGGCGATGGCGCCTGGTGGGCCTGGGTCATGGAACACTCCTGTTCTTGTTGCGTCGTGACGTCGCTGGGAAGTATTTACCGGCGCGTATTGATCGTGTCACGGCATCTCATGTGCTGTGATTGCTTGTTCGATTGTATAGAACCGCGGCGGGCGCTGCAGGACGCGGGATATTCGCGCCCGCGCACCATGGGCCGCTTGCACTTTATCCGGAACCGGAGTATAAAAAGACCAGAACTGGAGGAATCCATGAATCTTGCCTACGCGTATCCCAAAAGCCGCTTCGAACCCATCCAGCTCGTCGACCTGAACGCCCGCGCCGAACGGGAACGCCTGTCGGCCTCCGCCCTCGCCGGTTTCTTCCGCCTGATGGAGGCCTGGCGCGTGCGCGACGAGGATGCGCGCGAATTGCTGGGCGGCCTGTCCTCGTCCTCGTTCTACGAATGGAAGAAGAAGCCGCAGCGGGTGCTCGAGGTCGACCGCATCACCCGCGTATCCTACCTGCTGGGCATCTATAAATCCCTGCACATTTTGTATGGCGACAAGCTCGCCGACGAGTGGGTGCACCTGCCGAACACGAACCCCGTGTTCCAGGGCCGCACGCCGCTGGCGACGATGCTGGGCGGCGGCCTGCTGGCCATGCAGACCGTGCGCCGGCTGCTCGACGCCCGGCGCGGAGGGCTGTAGATGGGCGTCCCGCGCGCCATCCCGCGCCTGACCGCGCTGCGCCGCTTCGACACCTGCCGCCTGATTCCGTCGCGCTTCGCCGATGCCGAGGATTCCGTGCTGGCCCCGCTGGCCGGCGGCGACGATGCGCTGCTGCGCGACCTGTTCGACCTCGACAACGCCACCAACGACCGCCTGCGCGGCGAGTCCGGCCTCCTGCCGGGCATCGGCGTGGACGAGCTGGTGTTCGGCGTGCCCAATTTCCGCATCATCAACGCGGCCTATACGTATGCCAGGCCGGAAGGCAGCCGCTTCAACGACGGCGAGCGCGGTGCCTGGTATTGCGCCTTCGAGGCGGAGACGGCGCTGGCCGAGGTCGCGTTCCACAAGACCGTCGAGTACCAGGAAATCGGCCGCTTCGACGACAGCGTCTCCTACCAGGCGCTGCTGGCGGACTTCAGCGCCGGCTTCCACGACCTGCGCGACGACGACGCCTGGGCGCCCTGCCTCGATCCGGGCAGCTACGTGGCGTCGCAAGGGCTGGCTGCGCGGCTGCTGGATGCGGGCTCGATGGGCGTGATCTACCCCAGCGTGCGCCACGCCGGGGGCACGAACCTGGCCTGCTTCCGGCCCGCACTCGTGGGTAATGTCCGCAAGGGGCACGCGTATCGGTTAACATGGGCGGGTTCGCCGATTCCGCAGGTCGAACCCATCCGATAGACGAGCATGACAAACGAATCACTGAAACTGGATCCGCTGAAAGACAGCGAGCTGCACGACAAGATCAACCGCGAGACCGCGCGCATCGCCTGGTCCGAACTGGAACGCCACTTCGCCCACGGCGTGGTGGTGTACGTGAGCGAGGACCTCGACCTGGTCGAGGTGGCGCTGCGCGTGGCGCACGACGACAAGGCCAGCGTCAGCCGCTGGATGAGCGAAGGCAAGCTGGCCAAGGTCTCCGACCTGCAGGCCCAGACCTGGCAGGCGGCCGACGCCCAGCTGTGGGCGTCCGTGGTGAGCCCCTTCGTGCTGGTGCAGCCGGAGAAGAAGCAGCTGCATTAAGAGCAAACACGCCCACCGTCGCCCCTGCGCAGGCAGGGGCCCAATGTCGGCCGAGTCGTCGCGCATGCAACATTGGGTCCCTGCCTTCGCAGGGACGACGAGGGATTCAGGCCGCGTACGCCAGTCGCGGCTGACCCGCTGCGGGGAGCCGCACCGCCTGCCCCGCCTCCTCGAGCTGGAACACGTTCACCAGTCCCGCCAGCTCGCCGGCCTGCTGCTGCAGCGACTGCGCCGCCGCCGCCGCTTCCTCGACCAGGGCCGCGTTCTGGATCGTCATCTCGTCCAGCTTGACGATGGCGCCGTCGACCTGCTCGATGTCGGCGCTCTGGGCCTGGGTGGCGGCCGAGATCTCGGCCATGATGGCCGTGACGCGGCCGATCCGTTCGACCACGGCGCGCATCGTCTCGCCGGCCTGGCCGACGAGTTGGGTGCCGGCGCCGACCTTGCCGACGGAATCCTCGATCAACGCCTTGATTTCCTTGGCCGCGGCCGCCGAACGCTGGGCCAGGCCACGCACCTCGGCGGCGACCACGGCGAAGCCGCGCCCCTGCTCGCCCGCGCGCGCCGCCTCGACGGCGGCGTTGAGGGCCAGGATATTGGTCTGGAAGGCGATGCCGTCGATGACGGAAATGATGTCCACGATGCGTGTCGACGCCTCGCTGATGAGGGTCATCGTGGCGACCACGTCGTCGACGGTGGCGCCACCCTGGCGCGACACGCTCGACGCGTCCGCGGCCAGCTTGCTCGCTTCCTGCGCATAGTCGGCGTTGCGGCGTACCGACTCGATCAGGTCCTTCATCGTGCCGGCCACGCGCGCCAGTTCGGCGGCCTGGCTCTCGGTGCGCTGCGACAGGTCGACGTTGCCGGTGGCGATCTCGCTCGACGCCGCGGCGATCGCCTCGGTACCCGTGCGCACCCGGCCGACGATGCCGGACAGGCTGTTGCGCATCTCGCTCATGGCCGCCAGCAGGCTGGCCGGCGCCGCGCGGCGCGTGTCGACGTCGACGTGCAGCTGTCCGTGCGCGATCGCCTGGGCGACGCCGGCCGCATAGGCGGGCTCGCCGCCGAGCTGGCGCACCAGCTGGCGCACGATGGCGATGCCGACGCCGGCGGCCAGCAGCACGCACAGCACGGCCAGCACGCCGATCGTCAGGCGCGCCGACGATGCGGTGGCTCCGGCGGCCGCGCTGGCCCTGGTGCTGCCCGCCTGCAGGTCCTTCAGCAGGACGTCGATGTCGGCGACGATGCGGCGGCGCAGCGGCGTGCATTCGTTCGCCAGGAAGGCGCTGTAGCCGTCCATGTCGCCCGACGTCCGGTAGCCACGCGGGCGGCGTAGCTCGCGCGCCATGGCCTCCAGCTCCTCGCGGGTCTTGCGGTATTGCGGGTCGGCGCCCATGACGGCGTCCAGCCGTCCGAGCGCCGCCATGTAGGCGGCGACATGGTGGTCGATCAGGTCCAGTTCCCGCGCCACCTCGGCGCCGTCCTTGAAGACATAGGCGTTGCGGGCCGAGATGCCGGTCTGGTCGAGCGCCTCGCGCACTTCGTACAGCGGCTCGAGCTGGGTCGCGCGCAGGCGATCGGCGCCGGCCAGCGCCCGCTCGATGTCGTTGACACGCAGCACGGCGAACAGCGCCAGCACGAGCGTCACGCCGACGACCAGTGCGAATGCCAGCGTCAGCCTGGCGGCAATTCCCGGACCTTTGGATTGTTTGCTCACTTTTTCCTCGTTTAATTAGGGAAAATTTCAGCATTTCCCCAGAAATGGCATTATTGATGAAATTGTGCCACAGAAATTTCTTAAGGGAAGCACAATTGAAAAGACGGCATTTCAGTGTGCGAATTTGTAACAATTCGTGAGAATGTTTAAGTAGCAACTATCTTCGATGATGTAATAGTTGGAGAGAATCTGGTCCCGTAAATCCGTTATACTGGCGGAATACGAGGAAGTTTATGTTGAGCAACTTAAAAGACGACGATCCGATTCTGACCACGAGCGAAGTGGCCCGCCTGCTCGGCGTGGCGACGAGCACGGTGCAGATCTGGATGGAAAGCGGCGCCATCGAATCCTGGAAAACCCCGGGAGGACACCGCCGTACGCGCCTGAGCCTGGTACAAGGCCTCATGCATGGCGACGACCAGGCGCGCGCCACCCCGAACCCGAGCACCGACAAGGAATACCAGCCTGCCCCGCTGCCGAACTATCCGGTACCGGGCAACGAGCGCACCCGCCTGGCGGCGCTGGCCGCATCGGGCCTGGTCGACACGGAAGACGAGCCGCGCTTCGACCGCGTGGTGCGCCTGGCCGCCATGGTGACCGGTTCGCCGATCGCGCTGATCTCCCTGCTGACCTCCACGCGCCAGTGGTTCAAGGCCCGCGTCGGGCTTTCGGCGCGCGAGACGCCGCGCGACTGGGCGTTCTGCTCGCACACGATCCTGAAGAACGAACTGTTCGTCGTGGAAGACGCGCTCGAGGACGAGCGCTTCCGCAACAACCCGCTCGTGCTGCAGGAGCCGCACATCCGCTTCTACGCGGGCATTCCGCTGCGCGACAAGTCCGGCCAGCCGCTGGGCAGCCTGTGCGTGATCGACCGCGAACCGCGCCGCCTGCGCGCGGCCGAAGTCCAGAGCCTGATGGACCTGGCCGACATCGCGGCGGCGGAGATCGCCGCGGGCGCCGGCAAGCAGCGTCATTAATCTCGGCGTGCATGGTGGGCACGTGGTGCCCACCCTACGATCGGCGATAAAAATGTCGCGCCCGGTGCATGATGCGCGACGCAGGGTCGGCATCGCATGCCCGCCAGGCCGCTGCCGACCACCGCATCAATAACCCGGACCGCGCCCTTCGCGCACCCGGTGCTGCAAGGCATGCGCCGCTTCGCGCATCCATTCCCCCGCACGCACGGGATCCGGTTCGCGCATCGCCAGCTCCTGCAAGGCTTCCGGATACTCGAGCTGCGCCGCCAGCGCGAGCCAGCGCCGCGCGGCCGCCTCGTCGCGCGGCCCGCCCTCGCCTGCCATCTGCATCTGGGCCAGCGTGAACATGGCGGCCGGCACCCCGCCGGCGGCGGCACGCGCGAACGCGGCGCGCGCCGCGGCGGCGTCGGGCGCCATGCCGAGGCCATTGCGCTGCTTCAGTCCCAGTTCCCAGTCGGCCAGCGCCCGCGGCGGCAAGCCGTCGGCCGCATGCCCCAGCACGGTAGCGGCGAGCAGGGTCGCCGCCAGCAAGCCGCGTCTCATTTGGCCAGGTCGATCGCGTACAGCGCGAAACCCTTGCCCTGGCCGTCGTCGGCGCGCAGCTCCGACACATCGTCCAGGCCCGCCGCGCGCGCCAGGTCGATCTTGCCGGGAGCGGAATGGAACACCACGGGGCCGGCCGTCTTGACGGCGGAGAAGCGCCAGCTGCGCTGGGCGCCGTCCGCCTTCAGGGACAATGCCTTGCGCGCGCGGATGAAGGAGATCAGCACGTCGCGGTTGGTGTCGGGCGACGCGAACACGGTCTTGCTGCCGTCCAGGCCGGGGAAGTTGCCGCCGCCGCTGGCGCGGTAGTTATTGGTGGCGACGAGGAATTCCTGGCCGTCCGCCACCGGCTTGCCGTTCAGCCGAAGCTTGGCCACGCGCTGGCCCGGCGCCTTCGTCACGTCGATCTCGTACTGCAGTTCGGCCGACGTCGGGGTGTCGAAGTTGAAGGCCGGGTACTGCGGGTTGACCAGCTCCTGCGCTTCCGTGCGCGCCGGATCGATCGTATTGAAACGCGCGGCCGATTTTTCCAGCCAGGCCTTGAGGCCCTTGCCGTCGACCTTCACGACGTACAGCGCATTCGGGTACAGGTACAGGTCGGCCGCGTTGTTCAGCGCCAGGCTGCCCGGCGCCACGTCCGTATAGTCGGCCGCGCCGCCGAAGCCCGTCTTGAACGGGGCCGTCATCGACAGCACGGGCAGGCTCGCATACTGCGGCAGGTTGGCGGCCACGTACTTGCGCACGTAATCCGTCTGCGCCGCGTTCACGACCTGCAGCGCCGAGACGTCGCCCACGTCGGCGAAATACGTCGACATGCGGAACGAGGTGCTGCCCACCGGCGTCTTCACGTAGCGGATCGTGGCCTCGTGCTCGGCGCGCACCAGGGCCGCCACTTGCGGGTCGGCCGCGACGAAGGATTTGTCGGCCCGCTGCGTCGAGCGGGTTTCGACGCTGCTCGCCTGCGGCTGCGACACCCAGCGCTTGCCGTCGTAGCGCAGGGCCAGCTTGACCACGCCCAGGTTCTTGCCCCACAGGTTGGCCATCACGGTCGGCACGCCGAACACCGTGCCCTTCGCCTTGTCGACGTGCGGCAGGTTGAATTGCGGGACCGTGCTGGCAGGGTTCGGGAACAGCTGGTGCGAATGGCCCAGCAGCATGGCGTCGATGCCGGGCACCTGGGCCAGGTGCCAGTTGCCGTTCTCCATGTCCCGCCGGTAGGGCCTGTCGTCCAGGCCGCCGTGCGAGATCACGACGACGACGTCGGCGCCCTTGGCCCGCATTTCCGGAATATAGCGCTTGGCCGTCTCCACCAGCCCTTCCGTATAGACCTTCCCTTCGAGCCAGCGCTTGTCCCACGAGAGGATCGTGGGCGGCGTGAAGCCGATGATGCCCACCTTGACGGTGGCCTCGACCGGCTTGCCGTCGGCGCCGACGGCCGCGATCTTCTTGTCGAGGATGCGGTAAGGCGCGAAGAGGGGCTGCTTCGTCTTGACGCTGTAGACGTTCGCCAGCACCTGCGGGAAGGCGGGCCCGGCGCAATGCTTGCCCGTCTTCGTGCCGTCGGCGCCGAAGTCGTTGCCGCTGACCTGGCCGAGGAATTGCAGGCCGTAGTTGAAATCGTGGTTGCCGATGCCGGCGCCGTCGTAGCCCAGCCGTTGCATCACCTTGTAGATGCCCAGCAGTTCGCCGCAGGCGACCGGCTCGACCTGGGCCTGGTAGTCGCCCAGGGCCGTGCCCTGGATCGTGTCGCCGTTATCGAACAGCATGGTGTTCGGAAAATCGCGCCGCGCCTGGGCGATCAGCGTCGCCGTGCGGTCCAGGCCCAGCGATGCGTCGTCGGCCAGCTTGAAGTAATCGTAGCCGAGCACGTTCTGGTGCACGTCCGTCGTTTCCAGCAGCGCGAGCGTGGCCGTGCTGCCCGCTTGCTGGGCGGCCGCGTGGCCACCGGCGGCCAGCAGCGCGGCGGGAAGGAGAGCAAGGCGGAACGACGGGAAGATGGGCTTCATGGGCTGTAAAGATGGCTAGAAATGGAGGGAACGAGGATCGATCATAAGGGAGCAGCATGTTATCAAGCAAGATTCGGGCGAGACGATCACGCTTTCATGGGGCGATCGGGCGCTCTCGGGTATAATCGAGGGTTCGATTCAACCACTGACAATACGCTAGAGACCATGGAAGCTGAACGCATCAACGCCCTCTCCGCCCTGCTGAATGACCTGAGCAGCCGTGAAGCCGAACTTCGGAGGTATCTTTGACTTCGATAAGAAGTCGGAGAAACTAGAGCAGGTCAACCAGGAAATGGAAGACCCCGCGATCTGGAACGACCAGAAGCGGGCGCAAGACATGGGCCGCGAAAAGAAAGCCCTCGAAGGCGTCGTGCTGACGCTGGAAAAGGCGCGCGCGGACCTGACCGACGCATCGGACCTGTTCGAGATGGCCCGCGAGGAAGGCGACGACGCCACCATCGAGGCCGTCGAGGGCGATGCCGAGGAGATCAAGAAGGTCATCGAGGCGATGGAATTCCGCCGCATGTTCAGCAACCCGATGGACCATGCGAACTGCTTCATCGACATCCAGGCCGGCGCCGGCGGCACCGAAGCCCAGGACTGGGCCTCGATGCTGATGCGCCAGTACCTGCGCTACTGCGAACGCAAGGGCTTCAAGGCCGAGGTCATGGAAGTGTCCGAGGGCGAGGTCGCCGGCATCAAGACCGCGACCATCAAGGTCGAGGGCGAGTACGCCTACGGCCACCTGCGCACCGAGACCGGCGTGCACCGCCTGGTGCGCAAGTCGCCGTTCGACTCGGCCAACGGCCGCCACACCTCGTTCACGTCGCTGTTCGTGTACCCCGAGGTCGACGAATCGATCGAAATCGAGATCAACCCGGCCGACGTGCGCATCGACACCTACCGCGCGTCGGGCGCCGGCGGCCAGCACATCAACAAGACCGACTCCGCCGTGCGCCTGACGCACGCGCCTTCGGGTATCGTGGTGCAGTGCCAGAACGACCGCTCGCAGCACCGCAACAAGGCCGAGGCCTTCGACATGCTGCGCGCCAAGCTGTACGAGCTGGAGCTGCGCAAACGCATGAGCGAGCAGCAGAAGCTGGAAGACTCCAAGACCGACGTCGGCTGGGGCCACCAGATCCGTTCCTACGTCCTGGACCAGTCGCGCATCAAGGACTTGCGCACCGGCTTCGAGACGGGCAACACCAAGAACGTGCTGGATGGCGACCTCGACGACTTCATTTCCGCGTCCTTGAAACAGGGCGTGTAAACGCAACCGAGGAAAGCACCTACGATGACCACGAACGCGCGCGCATTCATCTTCGACATGGACGGTACCATCGTCGACAACATGGCCTACCACACCAGGTCGTGGCTGGAATTCTTCGCCCGCCGCGGCAAGCTGTACGAAGCGGATGCGTTCTTCCGCGAAACGGCCGGTGCCCAGGGCCGCGAGATCCTGCGCGCGCGCCTCGGCCCCGAGGTATCGGACGAGGATATCCGCGCGCTGGCGCTGGAAAAGGATGCGCTGTACCGCGAGATGTACGGTCCCTACCGCCGTGCCATCGAGGGCCTGGACCAACTGGTCACGGGCGCGCGCAACCGCGGCGTCAAGCTGGCCGTGGCCACCTCGGCGCCGCCGCTGAACATCGTGTTCACCCTCGACGAGCTGGACCTGCGCGCGCGCTTCGACACGGTCGTGGGCGCCGCCGACGTGGCCCACGGCAAGCCGCATCCGGACGTGTTCCTGAAGGCGGCGGAGCGCCTCGGCGTCGATCCGGCCGACTGCATCGTGTTCGAGGACGCGCCGATGGGCGTGGAAGCGGCGCGCCGCGCCGGCATGCGTGCCGTCGTCATCACCACCACGCTGCCCGCCGAAGCGTTCGCCGAGTACGACAACGTGATCCGCGTGGTCAACGATTATGCCGATCTATCCGTTGATGACCTCTGCGCCAGCTTGTAAATAGAATAAACCTGAAATAGATACCATGAGCACCGACAACCAAGAACAGGGTAACACCCAGCAAGAGCACGCCAACCTCGTCGCCGACGACAACAAGATCATCGCCGAGCGCCGCGCCAAGCTGGCGGCCCTGCGCGAAAAGGGCCAGCCGTTCCCGAACGACTTCGTCCCGCAGCACAAGGCGGCCGACCTGGCCGAGCAGTTCAACGGCTGGACCCGCGAGCAGCTGGAAGCCGAGCCGCAGGCCGTCGTCGTCGCCGGCCGCATGATGCTGCGCCGCGAGGCGGGCAAGAAGGCCGTCTTCGCCACGCTGCAGGACTCGTCGGGCCCGCGCGCCGACGGCCGCATCCAGATCTACGTCACCCTCGACAACACGGGCGAGGAGACGATGGAAGCGCTGCGCACCTACGACCTGGGCGACATCCTGGGCGTGGAAGGCACCCTGTTCAAGACCAAGACGGACGAGCTGACCGTCAAGGTGACGAAGCTGCGCCTCGTCACCAAGTCGCTGCGCCCGCTGCCGGACAAGTTCCACGGCCTGGCCGACCAGGAAACCAAGTACCGCCAGCGATACGTCGACCTGATCGTCAGCGAAGAGACGCGCCGCACCTTCAAGGCGCGCACCGCCGCCATGGCCTCGATCCGCCGCTTCATGCAGGACCACCAGTTCATGGAAGTCGAGACCCCGATGCTGCACCCGATCCCGGGCGGCGCCGCGGCCAAGCCCTTCATCACGCACCACAACGCGCTCGACATGCAGATGTACCTGCGCATCGCGCCGGAACTGTACCTGAAGCGCCTCGTCGTGGGCGGCTTCGACCGCGTGTTCGAGATCAACCGCAACTTCCGCAACGAGGGCGTGTCGATCCGCCACAATCCGGAATTCACGATGATGGAGTTCTACGCGGCCTATACGGACTACAAGTGGATCATGGACTTCACGGAAGCCGTGATCCGCCAGGCCGCCGTGGACGCCCACGGCACCGCCGAGCTGACCTACGGCGGCCGCGCGCTGGACCTGGGCAAACCGTTCCAGCGCCTGACCATCGTCCAGGCGATCGACAAGTACGCCCCGGGCTACACGGAAGCGCAGCTGAACGACGCCACCTTCCTGCGCGAGGAACTGCTGAAGTTCGGCGTCAAGCCGCTGGCCCACGTCGGCCTCGGCGCGCTGCAGCTGGCCCTGTTCGAAGAGACGGCCGAAGCCCAGCTGTGGGAACCGACCTTCATCATCGACTACCCGGTCGAAGTGTCGCCGCTGGCCCGCGCCTCGGACACCCGCGAAGGCATCACCGAGCGCTTCGAGCTGTTCATGGTCGGCCGCGAGATCGCCAACGGCTTCTCCGAGCTGAACGATCCGGAAGACCAGTCGGCCCGCTTCCTGGCCCAGGTCGATGCCAAGGAAGCCGGCGACGACGAGGCGATGTACTACGACGCCGACTACATCCGCGCGCTGGAATACGGCATGCCGCCGGCCGGCGGCTGCGGCATCGGCATCGACCGCCTGATGATGATCATCACCGACTCGCCGAACATCCGCGACGTGCTGCTGTTCCCGCACCTGCGCAAGGAAGATTGATCGGCAGGCTATGGTGGGCACGGGGTGCCCACCCTACGAAGAAGGGGCGCCGATGGCGCCCCTTTTTTGTGATCCGTCACGTCAATTACCGTAGGGTGGACGGCTCGCCGTCCACGCGTCCAAGCGGCCCATGCTTGACGGCGCGGCCATTTCAACGATGGTTGAACGCGTGGAAGGGGAACCCGTCCACCCTACGCGCGACGTGGTGGTTTATCGAACCACCCGGTAGCAGGGAACGTACACCTTGCCCGGCAACTTCATGCGGCTCTGCTCGACGAAGGACTGCAGCAGCGCATCGAGGTGCGCCATCATCTCGCTCTCGCCATGGATCTCGAACTTGCCGTGCTGTTCGATCGCGCGGATGCCCTCTTCCTTCACGTTGCCGGCCACGATCCCGGAGAACGCGCGCCGCAGCTGGGCCGCCAGCAGGTGCACCGGCTGTTCCTTGTGCAGCGACAGGCCGCGCATGTTCTCGTGGGTCGGCTTGAACGGGCGCTGGAATTCCGGATCGATGCGCAGGCCCCAGTTGAAGTAATACGCGTCGCTGCGCGACTTGCGGAATTCGCGCACCTGGCGGATCCCCGTGTGCATCACCTTCGCCACCTCGGCCGGGTCGTCGACGATGATCTGGTAGCGCTTGGTCGCCGCCTCGCCCAGCGTGGCGCGGATGAAGCCGTCGATGCGCTCGAAGTATTCGCGCGACGTCGACGGGCCCGTGAACACGAGCGGGAACGGCAGCTCGGCATTGTCCGGGTGGAGCAGGATGCCGAGGATGTACAGGATCTCCTCGGCAGTGCCGGCGCCGCCGGGGAACACGACGATGCCGTGGCCCACGCGCACGAAGGCTTCCAGGCGCTTCTCGATGTCCGGCATGATCACGAGGTCGTTGACGATCGGGTTCGGCGACTCGGCCGCGATGATGCCCGGCTCCGAGATGCCCAGGTAGCGGCCGTTCTGCAGGCGCTGCTTGGCGTGGCCGATGTTGGCGCCCTTCATCGGCCCCTTCATCGCGCCCGGACCGCAGCCCGTGCAGATATCGAACTCGCGCAGGCCGAGCTGGTAGCCGACCTTCTTCGAGTAGTCGTATTCGACGGAATTGATCGAGTGGCCGCCCCAGCACACGACCAGGTTCGGGTTGTTCTGCGGCCGGATCACGTTGGCGTTGCGCAGGATGTGGAAGACGGCGTCGGTGATGCCTTCGGGACGGGACAGGTCGAAGCGCGGATTGTCGGTGACCTCGAAGTTCACGTAGACGATGTCGCGCAGGACGGCGAACAGGTGCTCGTGGATACCCTTGATCATCTTGCCGTCGACGAAGGCGTGCGCCGGCGCGCTGCGGATGTCGAGCTTGATGCCTCGTTCGCGCTGGATCACGCGGATCTCGAAATCCTTGTAGCGCTCCAGCAGTTCCTTGCCGTCGTCGATCGAGCTGCCCGAATTCAGCACGGCCAGCGCGCACTTGCGGAAGATCTGATACAGGCCGCCCTGGCTCGTGTCCAGCAGTTTCGCCACCTCGGCCTTGGACAGGATCTCGAGGCGTCCTTCCGGAGATATCAAGGTGTCGACGACGTCGTAATTCATGGTTTGCGTACCTTTCTCTACTGTCTATAGAAGCAACTACCGCACCAATATACGACAAGTCGCCCGAGTTTGCGTCCCCTTTTGGGACATGGCGTGCACGCATACGGCCGGGCAGGAAAAACTTGCCTTCTGTTGAGTGATTTCCACTAAAATGCGTCGCTATCGGCAAGCCGCCCCTACCCGGGACGGGCGAGCCGGCGAGACCATTCTTATAAAACGATTTGGGGAGGAACCGCATGAGCGGTGCAGCTACGACAACCGCCGGGGAAAAGGCGATCCCGGAATTCAAGCAGATCATGGGCCATCCGGCGCCCCTGTGGATGCTGTTCATGACGGAGTTCTGGGAACGTTTCGCCTTCTACGGCATCCGCTGGGCCCTCGTGCTCTACATCGTCGCCCAGTTCTACGGCGGCAGCGGCGTGGGCCAGGCCGACGCCAACCTGACCTACGGTTCCTACCTCGCGCTGGTGTACGCCGGCGCCGTCTTCGGCGGCTACATCGCCGACCGCGTGATCGGCTACCAGCGCGCGATCCTCGTCGGCGCCGTGTTCATGGCGGCCGGCCTGTTCGCCATCACGGTGCCGAACCCGGACGTCTTCAAGCTCGGCCTCGCCACGATCATCGTCGGCAACGGCATGTTCAAGCCGAACATCTCGACCATGGTCGGCCAGCTGTACGGCATCAACGACCAGCGCCGCGATTCCGGGTTCACCATCTTCTACATGGGCATCAACACGGGCGCCTTCTTCGCGCCGATCCTGACCGGCTGGCTGGCCGAGAGCATGGCCGGCAGCACCGGCGTGCCGGCCTACAAGGCCGTGTTCTTCGCCGCCGGCATCGGCATGATCCTGTCGCTGGTATGGTTCCAGATCGGCCGCCGCGGCCTGAAGGGCATCGGCGCTCCCGTCGGCGAGCTGGCCAGCCCGGCGCGCCTGGCCGGCGTCGTGATCGGCTCGCTGGTCGTGATCCCCGTCGTGTACTTCCTGCTGAAACTCGGCGCCAACACGCTGCAGGGCATCCTGACCGTGCTGTTCATCGGCCTGGCGCTGATGCTGCTGGTCGAAGGCATCCGCAACGGCAAGGTCGCGCGCGACAAGACCATCGCGATGCTGATCATCTTCTTCTTCAACGTGATGTTCTGGTGCTTCTTCGAGCAGGCGGGCAGCTCGTTCACCTTCCTGGCCGAGAACATCGTGCGCCGCGACTTCGGCGGCTGGGTCTTCCCGACCGGCTGGTTCCAGTCCGTGAACTCGATCGCCATCATCGTGTGCGCGCCGATCGTCGCCGCCGTCTGGGTCGCGATGGGCCGCAAGAATCCGTCGATCCCGCGCAAGTTCGGCCTGGGCCTGCTGTTCAACGGCCTGGCCTTCCTGCTGCTGATGTTCGCGCTGACGAGCCTCGTGGGCCCGGACAGCAAGATCCCGTTCTGGACCCTGTTCATGGTCTACGTGATCCAGTCGATCGGCGAACTGTGCCTGTCGCCGATCGGCCTGTCGATGGTGACCAAGCTGGCGCCGACGCGCCTGGTCGGCCTGGGCATGGGCGGCTGGTTCCTGTCGACCGGCATCGGCAACAACCTGTCCGGCATCTTCGCCAGCCACGTCTCGGGCGAATCGGGCATGACCACGGCGTCCGCGCTGTCGGGCTACACCTTCGGCTTCTGGGCCCTGATCGGCTCGGGCGTGATCCTGTTCCTGATCGCGCCGCTGATCCAGAAGCTGATGCACGGCGTGAAGTAACTTCCTCGCTTCGGCAGACGACAACGGCAGCCCGCGGGCTGCCGTTGTTCATTGGTCCAGCGTCTTCCTCATCTCGTCCATTTCGCCGACGATCCATTCGCGGAAATAACGCACCTTCGTCATCGCCTCCTTGTGCGGATTGACGAGCAGCTTGTAGCCGCTGCCGAATGGCGCGCTGCGGCAGGGCAGCACGCGCAGGCTGCCGGCCAGGATGTCCTGGAACGCGATCCCGTACGGCACCAGCGCGATGCCCTGCCCCGCCACGGCGGCCTGGGCCAGCACGCCCCAGTGCGTGAAGACGCGCGAGAAATCGTACCTGCCCTTGTCGTACTTGCCCTTCAGCGCGCGGTTTTCCTGCAGCAGCTGCAACCAGCCTTCCGGACTGCGCTCGCACAGCAGCGGAAAGCGCGCCAGGTCCGCCAGGCCCAGCTCCGCCTCGCCCGGCGCCAGCAGGTCCGGGCTGTAGACGGGCACCAGCCGTTCATGGAACAGCAGCGCCGGGTCGCCGTCGCGCACGGGGCCGAAGCGGATCGCCACGTCGACGGCGTCGTCCTCGATGTCGACGGGGATATCGTTCGAATCGATGCGCAGGTCAAGCTCCGGGTGCAGCTTGGTAAAGCGGGGCATGCGCGGCACCAGCCACTTGATCGCGAACGAGTGCGTGGTCGAGATGCGCAGCACGGCTTCGTCGTCGCCGCGCTGCAGGGCCGCGACCTTGGCGCGCAGCTCGCCCAGCATGCGGCCGACGGCAATGGCCAGCTCCTGGCCCTTGGCGGTGAGCGCGATGTGGCGCGGATGCCGCACGAACAGCGCGAAATCGAGCGCTTCCTCGAGCTGTTTCACTTGCAGGCTGACGGCGGCCGGCGTCTTGTGCAGCTCCTGCGCCGCCAGCTTGAAACTGCCCCAGCGTGCGGCCGCCTCGAAGTCGACGAGGCCCGACAGGCTGCGCAGGGGCTTCATCGGCCCACCTTGCATAAGTTTTTCTTATTCATTAGCCCATATTTTTCTTGTTTGAAGGATTGCCAACGTGCATGGAGAATATATCCCATTCACCGAGGCCCCGCCATGCACTCGCCTGTCTTGCGAGGATGCAGGGGGCCGAGCTTAAGGAAAACTCATGTCCAAGAATATCCTGGTGATCGGCGGTACCCGTTTCATCGGCAAGCTGCTCGTACAGCGCCTCCTGCATGCCGGCCATCGCGTGACGATCGCCAGCCGCGGCTATGCGCCCGATCCCTTCGGCCAGCGCATCGAACGCATCCGCGTCGACCGCCGCCACGAGACGGCGATGCGCAACGCCTTCGCCGGCCGCGCACCGTGGGACATCGTCTTCGACCAGATGTGCTACAACCCGCTCGACGCCGCGATCGCCGTGCGCACCTTCGCCGGCCGCACGCGGCGCTACGTGATGACGTCCACCATCGACGCCTACCGCGCGCTCGGCTTCGATCGCACCCAGCCGCTGGGCGAAGCCGACCTGGCCATCGAGAGCCAGCCGATCGACACGGCGTATCCGTGGCACGACCCGTGCCGCGCCACCGAATGCTACGTGGCCGGCAAGGTCCAGGCCGAGGCCTACCTGGTGCGCGACGGCTCCTTGCCCCTCGCCGTGCCGCGCCTGGCCCACGTGCTGGCCGGCCCGGAAGACTTCACGGGCCGCCTGGCCCACTACGTCGAGCTCGCGCGCCTTGGCGGCACGCTGGAATACGCGGACCGCAACGCCGTGCAGTCCTTCATGCCGCTGCAGGCCGCCGCCGATTTCCTGCTCTGGACCGGCATGCAGGACTTCAGCGGCGCCGTGAATGCGGCCAGCGACGGCGCGCTGTCGGCCGCCGACCTGCACGAACGCGTGGGCGGCGTGCTGGACACCCGCGTACGCCTGTCCCGCGTGCAGCCGCCGCCCGCCCCGGGCCGGCTTTCTCCGTTCGACCTGCCAGCGCCGATGGTGCTCGACACCGGGCGCGCCAGGGCGCTGGGCTACCGCTTCGGCCACGTGGACGACTGGATCGACGACACGATCAGGCAGCACGACCTGGCGTTCGTCTGACGGCGCGCCTGCCGTCCGCGCTCCGTCCGGTATCGTCTCGCGGTACCGCACGGGCTGCGCCCCGCGTCCCGGAAAGCGCACGGTTTCACGTGCCGTAGTGGAAGAAAAGCGGATTATAATGCGCCGCAACGGGCCGCATCGCCCTGATGCCGCCCGCCTCCCTGGTCCCGTGGACCGCATCGAGAGAGTTCAGTTTTGGCATATACCAGCAAGCCGGCGCGACTGCGCCACCGCGGCGACCGCGGATTCCTCCTCCTGGGCCTCGGCATCGTCCTTGCGATCATCGCCCTGGCCGGCGCAGCGGCCGCCGCCTACGTCGTGTTCCGCGTGCTGCCGAACGTTCCCGCGCTCGACGCGGTAACCGACTACCGGCCCAAGATCCCGCTGCGCATCTACAGCGCGGACAACGTCCTGATCGGCGAATTCGGCGAGGAACACCGCGACTTCGTCCCCATCGACAAGATCCCGCCGCTGATGAAGAAATCGCTGCTGGCGATCGAGGACGCGCGCTTCTACGAGCACGGCGCCATCGACTACCGCCGCATGCTGGGCGCCGTCGGCGCCAACCTGCGCGGCGGCTTCGGCTCGGGCGGCGCGTCCACGATCACGATGCAGGTGGCGCGCAACTTCTTCCTGTCGCGCGAAAAGCGCCTGTCGCGCAAGATCAACGAGATCGCGCTCGCCTACAAGATCGAGGCCGCGCTGTCGAAGGACGAGATCCTCGAGCTGTACATGAACCAGATCTACCTGGGCCAGCGCGCCTACGGCTTTTCCAGCGCCGCCCGCACCTACTTCGGCAAGCCGCTCGACAAGCTCACGGTCGCCGAGATGGCGATGCTGGCCGGCCTGCCGCAGAACCCGTCGCGCCACAACCCGGCCGTCAACCCGAAGAAGGCGCGCGAGCGCCAGCACCAGGTGCTGGGCCGGATGCACGCGCTCAACTACATCACGGACGCGGAATACGAACAGGCGATGAGCGAGCCGCTGCGGGTGAACACGCGCGGGCAGGAATTCGATTCGCACGCGGAATACGTGGCCGAGCTGGCACGCCAGGTCGTCTACAGCCAGTTCAAGGACGAAGCCTATACCCGGGGCATCAAGGTCACCACGACGATCCTGAAGAACGAGCAGGACGCCGCCTACGCCTCGGTGCGCCGCAACGTGATCGCCTACGACCAGCGCCACGGCTGGCGCGGCCCGGAAGGCCGCATCGATTTGCCGTCCGACCCGGTCGAGCGCGAGGACGCCATCAACGACGCGCTGGCCAGGCGCCCCGTCAGCGACGGCCTGCTGCCGGCCGTCGTGCTGTCCACCACGGCCAAGTCGATCAAGGTCGAGACCATCGACGGCGACGTCGTCGACCTGTCCGGCGCCGGCCTGAAGTTCGCGCAGGCGGGCCTGTCGTCCAGCGCCAGGGAAACCCTGCGCCTGTCGCCGGGCGCCATCATCCGCGTGGCCAAGGATGCCAAGGACAACTGGTCCGTCACCCAGGTGCCGCAAGTGGCCGCCGCCTTTGTCGCCATCGATGCCGATACGGGCGCCTACCACGCGCTGGTCGGCGGCTTCGACTACAACTTCCAGAAATTCAACCACGTGACGCAGGCCTGGCGCCAGCCCGGCTCCGGCATGAAGCCGTTCATCTATTCGGCGGCCATCGAAAAGGGCTATTCGCCGGCCACCAAGATCCTGGACGCGCCGCTGGACATGGCCGGCGAGGACGCGGGCAAGACCTGGTCGCCGCAGAACGACGATTTCAAGTGGGACGGCCCGATCACCATGCGCCGCGCCCTGGCGGAATCGAAGAACGTGCCGTCGGTGCGCCTGCTGCGCGCCGTCACGGTGCCGTTCGCCCACGAATTCCTCGGCCACTTCGGCTTCGACCTGGCGCGTCAGCCGAAGAACTACACGCTGGCCCTGGGCACCGGCGCCGTCACCCCGTTGCAGATGGCCGGCGCCTACGCCGTGTTCGCCAACGGCGGCTACCAGGTGCAGCCCTACCTGATCGCGAAGATCGAGGACGCCGACGGCAAGGTGCTGCAGGAAGTGAAGCCGCCCGTGCGCACCGAGGAGCAGCGCGTGCTGGATGCGCGCAACGCCTTCGTCACCGACAGCATGCTGCGCGACGTGGCCCGCTTCGGCACCGGCGCCGCCGCCACCAAGGCGCTCGGCCGCGGCGACGTCGCCGGCAAGACCGGCACCACGTCGGACGCCGTCGACGGCTGGTTCTCCGGCTATGCCGGCAACGTCGTCGCCGTCGCCTGGATGGGCTACGACGATCCGCGCTCGCTGGGCGGCCGCGAATTCGGCGCCACGCTGGCGCTGCCGATCTGGATCGACTACATGAAGGTCGCCGTGGCCAAGCGCCCGGAGACGGTGCGCGAGGAACCGGAAGGCTTGGTGCGCGAGAACGACGACTGGGTCTACGCCGAATACGCGGATGCGCAGACCTTCAGCGGCATCGACCTGGAACAGCAGCCGGTCGATCCGAACGCGCCGCCCGCCGACGGCACGGCGGTGCCGGGTGCGCCGGGTGCGCCGCCGGCGCCGGGCACGCCGCCGCCCCAGCCGGCGCAACCGGTCAACAGCCTGTTCTGACGACCCGCGTTTCCCATCCCGACGGCCGCCCTGCGCGGCCGTCGCCGCTTTGGGGTCCGCAAGACAGTATGTACGCGTCATCCTACATGGATGACGGCAACCATCCTATTTCGCGTGCGGACCAACCCATCCATGATGAAAGCACCCACCCAACCAGGAGAGCATCATGAAAAAATATCAAGGCATTCTCGTCGCCGGCATGATGGCATTCGCCCTGTCGGCCTGCAGCTCGACCGGCACCAGCGGCAGCGACATGAGCGGCAGCTCGTCGGCCGGCGCCACCTCGAGCGGCGTGTCGGAAGGCAGCTCGATCGGCACCACTGGCAGCGGCCAGGGCAGCTCGCAGAACTGGAACAACAACGGCAACGCCGGTTCCACCACCCCGACCACGCCGCCGACCACGACGCAGACCCAGTAAGTCGGCATCGTTCCCTCGGGGGAAATGGCCTGCCCGGCGCCACGCGGCGTCCGGCGGGCCTTGTCGTTTCCGCTTCCGTGTCCGCGCCGCCGCCATCGTCCGGCTACAATAGCCCTCCCGCCACCGCGCCCGCCACGCACCGATGAAAAACTGGATTGCCCGACTGTTCGGCACGACTGCCGTCGCGGCCCGCCCCGCCGGTGCGGCTGGGCGGGCTCCCGGCGTCGCCGGCCCGGCGGGCGCCGCGCCCGACGCCGGCGCGCCCCTGTCCCTGGACGCGGCGTTCTGGCGCTGGCTGACCGATCCCATCGCCGGCGAATCGCCGGATGCCGCGCAGCGGCGCCTGCTGGACGAACTGGAACGGCTGGGCGAGCATCCGGGCGACGCCGCCGAGCTGGTGCCGCGCATGCCCGAGGTGATCCCGCGCCTGCTGCGCAGCCTGCGCGACGATGCCGTCTCCGGCGCCGAGCTGGCGCGCCAGGTGGGACGCGACCCCGTCATGGTGGCGGAAACCATCCGCGAAGCCAACAGCGCCTGCTACCGCCCCGCCAAGCCGGTACGCACCGTCGACGCGGCCGTGATGGTGCTGGGCCAGAACGGCTTGCGCATGCTGCTGGCGCGCGTCGCCTTCCGCCCCGTGATCGGCCTGGCCGCCGGCAGCTGCGCGCGCCAGGCCGCGCCGCGGCTGTGGCGCCACGCCGAACACTGCGCCCGCGCCGGCGCGCTGCTGGCCCCCGGCCTGGGCGCCGACCCGTTCGAGGCCTACCTCGCCGGCCTGATGCACGACATGGGCCTGGTGGTCGCCTTCCGCCTGGCCGACCGCATCCTGGAGGGCCCGTTCGTGCCCCAGGACGAGGCGTTTGCCACGGCCGTGCTGGACGGCGCGCGCGCACTGTCGGCGCGCATCGCGCTGCACTGGGAACTGCCGCCGCCGGTGGCAGCCGCCATCTTCCGCGCCGGCCGCAGCGCCACCCAGCCGCTGGGCGAGGCGCTCGGCGAGGCCGACCGCGTGGCCAGGCTGCGCCTGCTGCTCGACGCGGGGCTGCTGGTCCCTGGCGACCCGACGCTTGCCGGCCTGGGCGCGGCGGCGTCGCGCGTCCTCGAACGCCTCGACGCGGAGGAAGCGTAGGCGCGCGCAGCAGGCGGCCGGACGGCGCCGTTCGACTATAATGGACGCTCGTTTTTCCGATCCTGGATAGCACGCGTCAATGCCTTTCGATCTCAAAAAGCACCTACCGAAAACCGGAACCCGTTTCGCCCTGCCGCACCTGCACGGCTCCAGCGACGCCTACGCGCTCGCCCAGGCCGCCCTCGTGCTCAAAGACCAGAAAAAGATGCTGACCGTGGTCGTCGCGAACGCCAGCGACGGCCAGCGCCTGCTCGACGAGATTCCCTGGTTCGCCGACGGCAAGCTCGCCTGCCACCTGCTGCCCGACTGGGAAACGCTGCCCTACGACGCCTTCTCGCCGCACCAGGACCTCGTGTCCGAGCGCCTGGCCACGCTGCACGAAATCCAGAACGGCCGCTGCGACGTGCTGGTGGTGCCGGCGACGACGGCCCTCGTGCGCCTGGCGCCGCCGTCCTTCCTGGCCGCCTACACCTTCTTCTTCCGCCAGGGCGAGCGCCTGGACGAGGCGAGGCTGAAGGCCCAGCTCACGCTGGCCGGCTATACCCACGTGTCGCAGGTGATGTCGCCGGGCGAATACTCGGTGCGCGGCGGCCTGATCGACCTGTTCCCGATGGGGTCCGCGCTGCCCTACCGCCTCGACCTGTTCGGCGACGAGATCGAGACCATCCGCACCTTCGACGCCGATACCCAGCGCTCGCTGTATCCGGTGAAGGACGTGCGCATGCTGCCGGGCCGCGAGTTCCCGATGGACGAGCAGGCCAGGACGGCGTTCCGCAGCCGCTGGCGCGAGCGCTTCGAGGGCGACCCGACCCGCTCGACGATCTACAAGGACATCGGCAACGGCATCGCCTCGGCCGGCATCGAATACTACCTGCCGCTGTTCTTCGACGACACGGCGACGCTGTTCGACTACCTGCCCGCCGACGCCAGCCTGGCCCTCGTCGGCGACATCGACGAAGCGATCCAGCGCTTCTGGGTCGACACGGAATCGCGCTACAAATTCCTCAAGAGCGACCGCGAACGCCCGGTGCTGGAGCCGAAGGAAATCTTCCTCGGCGCCGAGCAGTTCTTCTCGAACGCCAAGCAGTACGGCCGCTGGGCCATCGCCCGCAACCCGGACGCCGGCGCGTCGGAACTGTCGGCGCCCATCCCCGACATCGCGGTGAACCGCCGCCTGGACGACCCGCTGGCCAACCTGCGCGGCTATCTCGCGCACACGGCGAACGAACCCGGCACCAAGGTCATGATCTGCGCCGAATCGGCGGGCCGGCGCGAAACGCTGCAGCAGTACTTCAACGAATACAAGTTCGACCTGGCCCTCGTCGAGGGCTACGCCGGCCTGTGCGCGACCGACGCCGGCGTGGTGCTGGGCGTGGCGCCCCTGCAGGCGGGCTTCGAGCTGATGGATACCGCCTGCGGGCGTCTCGTGTTCATCACGGAGACGGAACTGTACGCGGGCAGCGGCCGC
This sequence comes from Massilia sp. YIM B02763, assembly GCF_030412015.1. GTDB lineage: Bacteria > Pseudomonadota > Gammaproteobacteria > Burkholderiales > Burkholderiaceae_D > Telluria. Next base: position 136,831 of record NZ_JASNRD010000010.1, read on the forward strand.
CGCGCCGGCAAGAAGAAGCAGGAAGCGGGCACCCAGGTCGAATCGATGGTGCGCGACCTGTCCGAACTCAAGGTCGGCGATCCCGTCGTGCACATCAACCACGGCATCGGCCGCTACATGGGGCTGATGAGCATGGACCTGGGCGAAGGCGAGACGGAGTTCCTGCACCTGGAATACGCCAAGGAGTCGAAACTGTACGTGCCCGTCTCCCAGCTGCACGTCATCTCGCGCTATTCCGGCGCCTCGCCCGAGGATGCGCCGCTGCACACGCTCGGTTCCGGCCAGTGGGACAAGGCCAAGCGCAAGGCCGCCGAGCAGGTGCGCGACACCGCCGCCGAGCTGCTGAACCTGTACGCGCGCCGCGCCGCGCGCCAGGGCCACGCGTTCGAATACTCGAACGTCGACTACGAGAACTTTGCCCAGAGCTTCGGCTTCGACGAGACGCCGGACCAGCGCGCCGCCATCGCCGCCGTGATGCAGGACATGACCTCGGGCCGCCCGATGGACCGCCTCGTGTGCGGCGACGTCGGCTTCGGCAAGACGGAGGTCGCGCTGCGCGCCGCCTTCATCGCCGTCATGGGCGGCAAGCAGGTGGCGATCCTGGCGCCGACCACGCTGCTCGCCGAGCAGCACGCGCAGACCTTCTCCGACCGCTTCGCCGACTGGCCCGTCAGGATCGCGGAACTGTCGCGCTTCCGGACCGGCAAGGAAATCAACAATGCGATCAAGGGCATGGCCGACGGCACCGTCGACATCGTGATCGGCACGCATAAACTGCTGTCGCCGGACGTGAAGTTCACGCGCCTGGGCCTCGTCATCATCGACGAGGAACACCGCTTCGGCGTGCGCCAGAAGGAAGCGCTGAAGGCCTTGCGCGCCGAGGTCGACGTGCTGACGCTGACGGCCACGCCGATCCCGCGCACGCTGGGCATGGCGCTGGAAGGCCTGCGCGACTTCTCCGTCATCGCCACCGCGCCGCAGAAGCGCCTCGCGATCAAGACCTTCGTGCGCAGCGAGGACGGCTCGGTGATCCGCGAAGCCTGCCTGCGCGAACTGAAGCGTGGCGGCCAGATCTACTTCCTGCACAACGAGGTCGAGACCATCGAGAACCGCCTGGCCATGCTGCGCGAGCTGCTGCCGGAGGCGCGGATCGGCGTGGCCCACGGCCAGATGCACGAGCGCGACCTGGAAAAGGTGATGCGGGACTTCGTGGCCCAGCGCTACAACATCCTGCTGTGCACGACGATCATCGAGACGGGCATCGACGTGCCGACGGCGAACACCATCATCATGCACCGCGCCGACAAGTTCGGCCTGGCCCAGCTGCACCAGCTGCGCGGCCGCGTGGGCCGCTCGCACCACCAGGCCTATGCCTACCTGCTCGTGAACGACGTGCTGGGCCTGTCCAAGCAGGCGCAGCGCCGCCTGGACGCGATCCAGCAGATGGAGGAACTGGGCAGCGGCTTCTACCTGGCCATGCACGACCTGGAAATCCGCGGCGCCGGCGAGGTGCTGGGCGAGAACCAGTCGGGCGAGATGCTGGAGATCGGCTTCCAGCTGTATTCCGACATGCTGAACGAAGCCGTCAAGGCCCTCAAGGCGGGCCGCGAGCCGGACATGAGCGCGCCGCTGTCGTCGACGACGGAAATCAACCTGCACACGCCGGCGCTGCTGCCGGCCGACTATTGCGGCGACGTGCACGAACGCCTGTCGATCTACAAGCGCCTGGCCAATTGCGAGACCCAGGACCGCATCGACGACATGCAGGAAGAGCTGATCGACCGCTTCGGCAAGATGCCGGACGCCGTCAAGGCGCTGATCGAGACGCACCGCCTGCGCATCGCGGCCAGGCAGGTCGGCATCGTCAAGATCGACGCCCACGGCGAGGCCGCCAGCCTGCAGTTCATGGAAAAGCCGCCGATCGACCCGATCAGGATCATCACGCTGATCCAGAAGAACCGCCACGTCAAGCTGGCCGGCCAGGACAAGCTGCGCATCACGGCGGCCATGCCGGACCTGGCCAGCCGCGTGAACCAGGTCAAGCAGACCATCAAACAATTATTAGCCTGAACGAGAAGGCCGCCAACGCCATGTCCAAGAAACTGATCCTGCAAGGTCCCGGCGCGGACCAGGCCGTCCTCGCGCGCGTTGCCGCCCTCGCCGCCCCCGCCCGCATCACCGACCTGCACGCGCACGCCCTGCGCTGCGATGGCATCGACTTCACGCCGGAACTGAAGCGCCAGGTCGACGACGCCGCGTTCGCGGCCGGCATCGACGCCAGCTTCGTCGACGCGCACCTGACCCTGGCCGACTTCGGCCTGGTGGCGATGGACATGGATTCCACGCTGATCACCATCGAATGCATCGACGAGATCGCCGACATGCAGGGCCTGAAGCCGCAGGTGTCGGCCATCACGGAAGCGGCGATGCGCGGCGAACTGGATTTCTCGGAAAGCCTCAAGCGCCGCGTGGCCCTGCTCGCCGGCCTGCCGACCGAGGCGCTGGGCCGCGTCTACGACGAGCGCCTGCGCATCTCGGCGGGCGGCGAAGCGATGCTGCATGCCGTGCAGGCGGCCGGCCTGAAGACGCTGCTGGTCTCGGGCGGCTTCACCTTCTTCACCGAACGCCTGAAGGCGCGCCTGGGCCTGGACTACGCGCATGCGAACGTCCTGGAAGCGGATGGCGACGTCCTGTCGGGCCGGGTCGCGGGCGGCATCGTCGACGCCGCCGAAAAGATGCGCACCGTGCAACGCGTGTGCGCGGAGCTCGGCATCGACACCCGCCGCGCCATCGTCATGGGCGACGGCGCCAACGACCTGCAGATGATGGGCATCGCCGGCCTGTCGGTGGCGTTCCGCGCCAAGCCCGTCGTGCGTGCCCAGGCGGACGTGGCGCTCAACTTCAGCGGACTGGATGGCTTGCTGACCGTCCTGGGCTGAACCGCCTTCCTTGGCGGAACACGGCGTGGCAGGTCGAGCCGCATCGGCCCGCATGCCTGCCGGCGCGGCCACCCGATGGCTCGATGCCGGCTGCCGGCCATCGCCCGCGCGATGCGGCCGGAAGCGCCACGCGACCGGCGCGGGCACCGGCCCGGGTCCGTCTTGCTCGGCCAGCACATAACCTTCCAACAATTTTGTGACATGGCGCCTGGCCCCACCGCGGCCGCACGGCCCGCAATCGTCTCCAGCATAGCCCAGCGCCGTCTAGCGTGACAAGCAACATTGAGCGCTTGTCATCAATTTAACAACAGTCAATAAATTCACAATTGTGCATACCTGTCCAGTATGGCTATGCTGGATCGCGCGCCGGCCTGCACCGTGGTGGTGCGGACGGCGGACAACAACGACAAGGAGAGACAGGATGCTCGATCACCGCGCCATGCCCATGCTGCACCGTACCGTCCTCGCGACCGCCCTGCTGCTGGCCTTCGGGCCCGCCCGCGCCCAGGAAGCGCCCGCCGCCCCCGCGGCGCAGGCCCCCTCCGCCACCCAGCCGGCAACGGCAGCCGAAGGCAATATGGCCTCCGTCGTCGTGCTCGGCTCGCGCTCGGCGGCCCGCACGGCCCTCGACTCGGCCGCGCCCGTGGGCCTGATCGGCGCCAAGGACATGCAGATGGCCGGTCCGCAGGAACTGGGCAAGCTGCTGCAGACGCTGGACCCGTCGTTCAATTTTTCGACGACCTTCATCAGCGACGGCACCGACATCATCCGCCCGGCCACGCTGCGCTCGCTGGGCCCGGACCAGTTGCTGGTGCTGGTAAACGGCAAGCGCCGCCACCAGCAGGCCCTCGTCAACGTGCAGCAGACCATCGGGCGCGGCTCGGCCGGCACCGACATCAATGCGATCCCGATGGCCGCGATCCAGCGCATCGAGGTGCTGCGCGACGGCGCGGCGGCCCAGTACGGGTCGGACGCCATCGCCGGCGTAATCAACATCGTGCTGAAGGACAGCACGGCCACGCAACTGTCGGCCAGCGCCGGCGGCACCACGGAGGGCGGCGGCCACCTCGCCGCGGGCAGCGCCAATACGGGATGGGCGATCGGCGACGGCGGCTTCGTGAACCTGACCGCCGAGGGCCGGCGCCGCGGCGAGACCAACCGCGCGGGCCTCGACACGCTGCGCGTCGACCCGCCGCGCGTGACCCAGCGCATCGGCGACAGCCTGGCCAAGGACAAGTACTTCTGGTGGAACGCCGGCCTGCCCCTGGCGGGCGGCAGCGGCGGCGAATTCTATGCCTTCGGCGGCGTCTCGCACCGCACGGGCGACTCGGCCGGCTTCTTCCGCCCCGCCGAGGACGGCCGCAACGTGCCGGCCGTGTATCCGGACGGCTTCCTGCCCGCCATCCGCACCACGGTCAAGGACGCGTCGGCCGCCTTCGGCTGGCGGCGCGACCTGGCCCGGGACTGGAAACTCGACCTGTCCGTCAACCACGGCCGCAGCGAGCTCGATTTCCGCGAAGGGAACACGATCAACGTCAGCTACTGGTACGAACCGAAGCCGGGCGGCGGCATCTACGCCGAGTCGCCGCTGGAAGCGGATACGGGCGCCCTGAAATTCCGCCAGACGACGGTGAACGCCGACGTGCGCGGCCCCGTCGAGCTGTTCGGCCGGAAGCTGTCGTTCGCCACCGGCTTCGAATACCGGCGCGACGGCTATGCGATCGAGGCCGGCGACCCCGTCTCCTACCAGTACGGCCGCACCAACAATCCGGCCGTCGTCATCCGCGACCAGGCGGGCGGCGTGGCGGCGTCCGGCACCCAGGGCTTCCCCGGCTGGACGCCCGCCACGGTCGTCGACGACAGCCGCCACAACGTCGCGCTGTACGCCGACGTCGAGCACAACCTGACGCCGCAGCTGCTGCTGGGCGCCGCCGCGCGCTGGGAAAAATACTCGGACTTCGGCAGCACGACGACGGGCAAGCTGAGCCTGCGCTGGGACCCGAACCGCACCGTGGGCCTGCGCGGCACCGTGTCGACGGGCTTCCGCGCCCCCAGCGTGCAGCAGAAGTTCTACAGCTCCGTGTCCACCAACCTGAACGGGGCCGGCGTCCTGACCGAGACGCTGACGGCGCGCGAAGGCAGCGCCGTCACGCGCGCCTTCGGGATCCCGAACCTGAAGGAAGAGACGTCGAAGAACGCCAGCGTCGGCATCGTGCTGCGCCCGGCACAGAACTTCTCGCTGACGGCCGACGTGTGGGGCATCGACATCGACGACCGCATCGTGTTCTCGTCCAATATCGCGCCCGAATCCGGCGCCTGCCCGACGCCGGCCGCCTGCCCGATCCGCGCGATCCTGGACCCGCTGAAGGTGGGCCAGGCCCAGTTCTTCACGAACGCCATCGACACGCGCACCCGCGGCCTGGACATCGTGGCCGAGCACACGACGAAGTGGACCGGGTCGACGCTGGTGCTGTCCGGCCAGTTCGACTTCAACCGCACCGAGGTCAAGGACCGTCACTCGCTCTCGCCCGTGCTGACCGGCGCCCAGCTGTTCGACGACGCCCAGGTCACGCTGATCGAACGGGGCCAGCCGCGCCAGCACCACGTGCTGTCGGCCGACTACACCCGCGGCGCCTGGAACGGCACCGTGCGCGCGAACTGGTACGGCGAAGTCCAGGGCCAGGGCTTCACGGCGCCGTTCGTGCAGACCTGGGAAGGCAAGTGGATCGCCGACGCCACGCTGCGCTATGCGTTCAACAAGAACGCGAGCCTGACGGTGGGGTCGAACAACATCTTCAATACCTTCCCGACCCGCTGGGATCCCGTGCGGGCGGCGCCGTTCCCGCAGATGGGCTTCACGTATTGCTGGGAGACGTGCCCGTTCGGGATCAACGGCAGGTCGTGGTATGCGCGGGTGGATGTGACGCTGTGACGTAAGTGGACGCACTCAACCCGTCGTTCCCGCGCAGGCGGGAACCCATGCTGAAGCTCCGAAGCCGGTGCGTCAATGACGTCGCGGCGTGTCCAACGTACGGAATCCGGTTGCTCGGTATGCGTTCCCGCCTCCGCGGGAACGACGGGATAGCGCCNCCGGTGCGTCAATGACGTCGCGGCGTGTCCAACGTACGGAATCCGGTTGCTCGGTATGCGTTCCCGCCTCCGCGGGAACGACGGGATAGCGCCCGTTCGGACGTTTCCGTTGATCCCGCAGGTGTAACAGCCTGTAATTCCGCGCGCACGGGGGGCGAAAATCCGTAGACTAGCAGGTGAGGAGAACCGCCATGAAAACGCTAACCATCATTCTTTCGCTCGCCGCCCTGAGCGGCTGTGCCACCACCTACCCGGGCCCGGCCAACTACGGTTCGCGCGCCTACGTCCCCGCCGCCCAGCCGGATGCCGACGGCTGGCAGGTCGTCTCGGTCACCCCCGTTCCCGTCGGTACCGGGGCGAGTTCCGCCAACGGCGGCGTCGTGACCTCGATGCCCATCACCACCTACAGCCAGGCGCCCGCCGTCGCCTACGGCGCCGCGCCGGTGTACGTGGCGCCGCCCGTGTATGCCCCGGCCCCGATCTATGCCGATCCGTTCTGGTACCCGCCGATCTCGATCGGCCTGGGCTTCAGCTGGAGCAACTGGGGCCACGGCCACCACTACGGCGGCCCGCGCGGCGGTTGGCACGGCGGCCACCGCGGCGGTTGGCACGGCGGTCCGCGCGGCCATCGCTGACCGTCCGGTCGCATCGCGACAAGGGCTGCGCCTCGGCGCGGCTTTTTTTTCGCCCCGGCGCACGCCGGCACGCTCTTGCCGGCCGGATGCAGCTTGGCGGAGGCCGGGCATGCTGCGCCGCGCCACGACAAGGCGTTGCCGTCGCCGGGTCGCCATCCTACAATCGATACGATCCGCTACTTCGCGGCCCGCCGGCGGCCACCGTACAAAAACAAGGGAGACAGCAATGGATGGCAGAATGAAGGCATTCGCGACGGCCGTGCTTCGTGGCCGACCGGTCGTCATCACGCCAGCCCTCCCCGCCAGTCCCGGTATCGCGGGTAGCCATGCACGCTGAAGCCGCTCCGCGCGCGCTCCGCGCATCGCTCACCATCCTGCTGCTGACCTGCCTGACGATGGTCGCGTTCGCGGCCAATTCCCTGCTCACGCGCGCCGCGCTGCAGACGACGGGCATCGACGCGGCCTCGTTCACGGCGATCCGCGTGGCCGGCGGCGCAGCGACGCTGCTGATCGTCCTGCGCCTGCAGGGCGGCCGGCTGGAGCGCACGCGCACGGGCTGGCTGTCCGCGCTGCTGCTGTTCGCCTACGTGGCGGCGTTCACCTTCGCCTACCGCGGCATCGGCACGGGCGCCGGCGCGCTCGTGCTGTTCGCCTGCGCGCAACTGCTGATGATTTCGTATGGACTGTCGAAGGGCGAGCGCGCCAGCCCCTGGGGACTGCTGCTGGCGCTGGGCGGGCTGGCCGTGTTCCTGGCGCCGTCGGCCTCGGCGCCGCCGCTGCTGCCGGCCGCCATGATGGCGCTGGCCGGCTTCGCCTGGGGCGGCTTTTCCCTGCTGGGCAAGGCGAGCGGCTCGCCCATCGCCAACACGGCGACGAGCTTCCTGTGGGCCGTGCCGCCGGCGGCCGTGCTGGTGCTCGTGACCGGCGCCGCGCACCCGGGCGGCCTGCATCCGGACCCGGCGGGCGCCGTCTATGCCCTGGTCTCGGGCAGCGTCACGTCAGGACTCGGCTATGCCGTCTGGTACTGGGTGCGCACGCGCATGACGGCGATCGGCGCCGGCGCCGTGCAGTTGTCGGTGCCGGTGATCAGCGCGCTGCTGGGCGTGCTGCTGCTGGGCGAGCACGTCACGGCCAGGAGCGCCCTGTCGGGACTGGCGACGCTGGGCGGCGTCGCCTGGGTCACGCTGACTGCAAGGAAGGCGTGAAGGCGGCGCTTGCCGCCGCCCGGCTGTTCGCTTCCGTTCCCATCGCCGCGCCCATCCGCGCCCCCAGCGCCAGCGCGGCAGCCGCGTTGCGCGCGGCATGGCGCACATTGACGTCGGCCGCGGCCAGCGCCTCGGCCAGCGTGCACGGACGCGCCACCGCCGCGAACACGGCGGCGATGCCGTGCGCATGGACGGCATCCGCATCCGGCGCCAGGGAGCCGCCGATGGCCAGCACCGGCTTGCCATGGCGCGCCGCCACGTTCGCCACGCCCATCGGCGTCTTGCCGCTCACCGTCTGGCCGTCGATGCGTCCTTCTCCCGTGACGACGAGGTCGGCGTCGCGCACGGCCGCGTCCAGCCCGACGGCTTCGGTGACGATCTCGATCCCGGGACGCAGGCGCCCACCCAGGAACACGACCATCGCCGCCGCGATGCCGCCGCCCGCTCCCGCACCCGGCAGGTCGGCGATGTCCTGGCCCAGGTCGCGCCGGACGATGGCGGCGTAGTGGCGCAGCGCGGCGTCGAGCCGGACGACCATCTCGGGCGTGGCGCCCTTCTGCGGCCCGAAGATGGCGGACGCCCCGCGCGGGCCGACCAGCGGATTGCTGACGTCGCAGGCGATGTGGAACTCGGCGTCGCGCACGCGCGGGTCCAGCTGCGACACGTCGATGCGGGCCAGGCGCGCCAGTTCGGCGCCGCCGGGACCGAGTTCGCGGTCCGCGTCGTCCAGCAGGCGCACGCCGAGGGCCTGCAGCATGCCGGCGCCGCCGTCGTTGGTGGCGCTGCCGCCCACGCCCAGCACGAAACGGCGCGCGCCGGCGTCCAGCGCCAGGCGTATGAGTTCCCCGGTGCCGCGGCTGGTCGCCGTCAAGGGATTGCGCCGCTCGCGGGGCACCGCCTCGAGCCCGCTGGCGGCGGCCATCTCGATCACGGCCAGGCCGTCGCTCTGGCCGTAGAAGGCGGCGAGCGGTTCGCCCAGCGGCCCCGTCACCGTGTGCGCGACGCGGCGCCCACCGGTGGCGTCGATCATGGCCTGCACGGTGCCTTCGCCGCCGTCGGCGACGGGCACCTTGACGTAGTCCGCGTGCGGGAATACCTCGCGAAAGCCGGCCTCGATGGCGCCGGCCACCTGCAGCGCGGTCAGGCTCTCCTTGAACGAATCCGGCGCGATCACGATCTTCATGGCTGTCTCCTCAGCGGTTGACCAGGCGTGCGGGGATGCGCAGCACCAGGAAGGCGCCCACCAGCATCACCGTCGACAGGATGTACAAGGCGGTATCCGTGCTGCCCGTCGCGTCCTTGATCCAGCCGACCAGGAAGGGGCTGACGAAGCCCGCCACCTGGCCCAGCGAGTTGATCAGGGCCAGGCCGCCGGCGGCGGCGGCACTGCCCAGGAAGGCGGCCGGCAGCGGCCAGAACATCGACAAGGCCGACAGCGCGCCCATCGTCGCGAGCACGAGGCCGACCATCACGACGGCGATATTGCTGGAGAAGTTCGCGGCCAGCAGCAGGCCGCCCAGCGCCACGAACATGGGGCCGGACACGTGCCAGCGGCGCTCGCGGCGCGCATCCGCCGAGCGCCCGACGACGACCATGAACACGCCGGCGAAGAGGTAGGGAATGGCGGACAGCCAGCCCACGGTCGTGGCATTGGCCACGCCCAGGCCCTTGATGATCGACGGCAGCCAGAAGTTGATGGCGTACACGCCCATCTGGATGCTGAAATAGATCAGGCCCATCATCCACACGTGGCCGTTGCGCAGCACGGCGGAGAACGAGTGCACGGCGTGGGCACTGGCGCGGCGCGATGCCTCGTCGGCTTCCAGCTCGGCGAGCATCGCCGCCTTTTCCTCGGGCTTCAGCCAGGGCGCCTGGCGCAAGCCGTCGGACAGCATGAACAGCACGGCGATCCCGAGCAGCACGGTCGGCAGGCCCTGCAGCAGGAACAGCCACTGCCAGCCGGCCAGGCCGCCCTGGCCCGCCGAGAAATGGGCCAGCATCCAGCCGGACAGGGGGCCGCCGACGACGCCCGACACGGGGATCGCCGACATGAACAGCGCCATCACCTGGCCGCGCTTCTGCGACGGGAACCAGTTGGTGAGGTAGAACACGATGCCGGGGAAGAAGCCGGCCTCGGCGACGCCGGTCAGGAAGCGCAGCACATAGAACGAGGCGGGACTGCTGACGGTCATCATCGCCGCCGACAGCGCGCCCCACAGCACCATCATGACGGCGATCCAGCGCCGCGCGCCCAGCTTGTGCAGGATCAGGTTGCTCGGCACGCCGCTCAGCACGTAGCCGATGAAGAAGATGCCCGCGCCCAGGCCGTACACGGTTTCGCTCAGCTTGAGCGCATCGAGCATTTCCAGCTTGGCGAAGCCCACGTTGACCCGGTCCAGGTAGTTGAACAGGTAGCAGACGAAGATGAAGGGGATCAGGCGCAAGGTGGCCTTGCGGTAGCCCCGTTCGAGGATGCCGGGGTCGGCCGCGGCGGCCTGGCGCGGCGCGCCCGCGCTCATGCTGTTGCTCATAATATGAGTCTCCGATATATCCGCCATCACGGCGGACGATACCGGCATTATCCTCCGCCCGCGCTCCCAAAGCCTCGGAGCACGGCACGATTGTTGCAGGATACTCAAGCAGCGCTCTCGGGCAAATGCACAAAGCGCTGGCGGGTTTGCGGCGATGCCGTCCTGGCGGCTCGGCACTTGGCACAAGTGACGCGATCCGTTACAGTGACCGGATCATTCTCCTCGCCGCCTTACCGCATGATCGACATCAGCCCGCACCTCGCCCACGACATCGTCACCCGCACGATGCGCATCATCCCGTTCAACGTCAACGTGATGGACGCGCATGGCGTCATCCTGGCCAGCGGCGACGAAAGCCGCGTCGGCGCGCTGCACGACGGCGCCCTGCTGGCGCTGGGCCGCCAGGCCACGGTGGAAGTGGACAGCGCCGCCGCCGCGCGCATGCACGGCGCCAAGCCGGGGATCAATCTGCCGCTGGTCGTCGGCGGCCAGCTGTGCGGGGCCGTCGGCCTGTCGGGCGAACCGGATGCCGTGCGCCAGTTCGGCGAGCTGGTGCGCCTGACCGCCGAGATGATCCTGGAACAGGCCAGCCTGGCCGGCGAGCTGCAGCGCGACAGCCGCCACCGCGAAGCCTTCGTGCTGAACCTGATCCGCGACGAACCGGGCGAGCGCCCCGACCTGCAGGCCTGGGGCCGGCGCCTGGGCCTGGACTTCGGCCGCGTGCAGGTCGTCTTCCTCGTCGAGCTGGACGACAGCGACGGCGACGACGCGCTGGCCAAGCTGCAAAGCCTGCAACTGGCGCTGCTGGGACGCGAGCCGGCCCTGCTGAGCGCCGCCACGGGCCCGGACGAACTGGTGCTGCTGGACGTGCTGGATGCCGAGCCGGCCGTCATCGAGCAACAGGCGCGCCGCCGCCACCAGGCACTGGGCGCCCTGCTGCAGGAACTGTGCAGCACCCCGTTCCGGCTGACGATGGGGCTGGCGCTGTCCGGCATCGACGCGGCCGCCATCTCCTGCCAGAGCGCCCGCAGCGCCGCCCGCATCGGGCGCCGCCGCGACATCCAGCTGGGCGCGACCGACCGCCACCACACCAGCTATTACGACCTGGCGCTGCCCGTGCTGCTGTCCGGCCTGGCCGCCGGCTGGCAGGCCGAGCGCCTGCGCGAGCCGCTGGCGCGCCTGTCCCGCGAGCGCAGCGGCAGCCAGCTGCGCCGCACGCTGGACGCCTGGTTCGCCAACGGCGAAAGCGCCACGGCGACGGCGGCCGCCCTGCACATCCACCGCAATACGCTCGACTACCGGCTGCGCCGCATCGAGGAATTGACGGGGCTGGACCTGGGCAGGAGCGAGGACCGGCTGCTGTTGTACGTGTCGGCGCTGCTGGGCGAGTCGTCCTGAGCCGCCGATACGGTGAGCCGCGCGGGTGCCCGACTCACGGCACATCGGTGTGAAGATTGCCGGCCTCCACCGGACACGCGCGCTGGAAGTACCGTTCGGTCTGCGTCCAGTGCCAAGGGCGTATATTCCCGTGTCCCGCGAAATACCATGTCTGGCCACGCCGTTCAAACACGTAGGAATCCGTGTAGCGCGCATGCGTCGTGATGTCGGCCCACTCGATCAGGAAGCTCAACTGGTTGTCGGCGTCGCTTGTCCAGCAATACAAGGTCATCGCCACGTACCTGCCGGAGCCGCCGGTACTGACAAGCGGCGGCAAGCGCATCGCAGCGCGCGCATCGGGAAGCACGTGCGGCATCGGGGCACCCGGATGTACCACGGTCGAGGCGAAGACTTCCAGCAGGTAGCGGACGATGGAAGTGCTCGCGTCCGTCACCAGGCCCAATACCGGCCGTTCGCGTTCGCGTACATAGATCGATTGCTTCAGGTCGACGAAAGGGGGCGCCGGTCGATAAATCCCCTGCTCGATGACGGGGACGGTTACGGCTTCGGCTGTGGTGCAGCGAAACAGGACGGCAAGAAACAAGGCTGCGGCGGATAGTCTCATGTCAAGGCCGATACAGGATGACGACGGCCCATTCTGGCCAACCATGTTCCGGACGTCGACGATCCATGCGATCGTACGGCATCGCGGCACCGGTGGTATCGGCGCGCGCTACTCCGCATGCCACCGGCAATATGGAAGCCTGCGGTCGTACCAGTGACAATCCGCGCATTTGTGGCCCGGTATTGCAGCGTACATTAGCCGGTATGAAAACCGCCTTCGCCCTGCTGGCCGCCGTGGCCACCCTCCTCCCCGCCCATGCCGGCGCCGCCCGCCTCCAGGATCCGCAGGACGTCATGGTGATCGACCTGAATGCCTGCTACCGCCCCGCCTACCCGGCAGCCGCCCTCGCATCCGGTGCGGGCGGCAAGACGACGGTCGAGGTCAGGATCGGCGCCGACGGCCGCGTCGCCGAGGCGCGCATCGCCGCGTCCAGCGGCAGGACGGATCTCGACGAGGCCGCACTGGCGGGGATCCGGGCATGCCCCTTCCCCGCGGTGCTCGCCAACGGCCAGGTGCCGACGGGCTGGCTCAAGACGCAGTATGTCTGGATCCCGGGCGCGACGAAGAAAAAGGAAATTCCCGACCAGGCGCTCTACGCCGGCACGTCGGAGCGCGCCATGGCCGGGGATGCCGCGGCGCAGAACCAGCTGGGCGCCTGGCTCGAGCGCGGCACCTATGGCACCACGGATCTCGCGCAGGCGGCCGGCTGGTACCGGCAGGCGGCGGAGAGCGGCAATGCCGTCGCCCAGAACAACCTCGGCGTGCTGTACAGCCGCGGCGCGGGCGTGCCGCGCGACTTGACACAGGCTGCCGAGTGGTACACGAAGGCGGCCGAGCAAGGACATGGCTGGGCGCAGGCGAATCTCGCCGGCCTGTACGAGACGGGGATGGCGGGGCAAGAGGACCGGAAACCGGACCACGAGAAGGCACTGTACTGGATGCGAAAATCCGCCGAAGGCGGCCTTCCCTTCGCCCAGCTCGGGCTCGGCTTCCTGCTGATGCAGCGCGCCACCTCCGACGCGGAGCGCAGTGCGGCCGCGGCATGGCTCGCACGCGCCGCGGACCAGCACCTGGCGGTTGCGGAATATTACCTGGGCCGCAGCTTCGAGCTCGGTCTCGGCAACGTCCAGGACGACGCGCGGGCTGCGGCACTGTACCGCAAGGCCGCCGACAGGACCGACGGCCGCGCCGACACGGCGCTCGGCATGCTGGTCGAGGCCGGACGCGCGGGCCCCGCCGACCAGGAGCAAGCGGCCGCCTTGTACCGCAAAGCCATGCAGGCGCGCTATCCGGCCGCGTTCTACCGCTACGGCCTGCTGCTGGAGCAGCGCGGCGACGACAAGCTGGCGACGGCGGTGTACTTCCAGGGTGCGCAGCTCGGGGACTGCAACGCCGCCCTGAAATACGTGCAGGCGCGCAGGACGGACGGCGGACCGGACGAGATCCCCGTGGGCATCTTCCGCGACCAGGCCGCGCGGGCTTGCACATCGCCTCCCGCTCCGCCGCCCGTGCTGTAAGGCTGGCGGCATGCCCTCCGGCCTCGCCTACTGGGCGCCGAACAATCCCCCGGCATCCAGGATCGCCCACGCGATCTCCGGCCGCTGGTCCAGCACCCGGCGCACCGCCGCCGGCACCGACTGGCGCACCTTGCGGCACAGGCCAGGACGGTCTTCCAGGCGGATCACGATGCCGCGCAGCGTGCGCACCTCGTTCGGACCGGGTTCGATGGTGAGCACGGTGCCCAGGTTGCGGCGGATCGCCTTCTGCACGCGCTGCAGCTCCTCGTAGCTTTCCACGCGCTCGATGCGCGCGACGAGGCGCGCCTCTTCGGCGCGGGTCAGCTGCAGCGGACGCAGGTCGGCCGCCGGATCGTCCAGCAGCTGGTCGCGCTCGCAGACGCAGGCGCCGGGCGGGCATTCGGCGCGCATGATGGGAATCGATGCTCTTTGCAACATGGAATCAGTGGTCGGGGACACGCTGTCTATCATTGCGACTCGTTCGGGAAATAGTGTATATCAAGGCCGGCGCCGGCGGCATCGAGCGCCGCGCGCATGCGCTGCCAGTGCGTGCCCTTCCAGAACACCCGCCCGCAGCAGTCGCAGCGGCGAAATTCGTCCTGGCCCGCGCGCACCAGCGGCGGCAGCAGGTCGAGCACGTCGGCCTTGGCGACGACGTGCAGCGGCGCATTGCAGTGCAGGCACAGCGTGAAGGGCCGCGCGCGCTCGGCCAGGCCGAAACGGGCGAACACCTCGGCCAGTTGCTGCCGGGGCTTGTGGGCGCGCACGCAGGCGCCGTGGTCGATGCCGCGGCGCTTCAGCAGTTCGCGGTCGCGCGTCAGCACGACGCGTCCTTCTTCCAGCGCGATCGCCTCGACCTCGCCGGCCCGCAGCGTATTGCGGTAGATGGTGTCGAAGCCCGCCATTCTCAACAGCCTTGCGAGGCCGCCCAGGTGGGCATCGGCGACGAAGCGCAGCCGCCCCGCCGGCATCGTGTCGATGCGCACCAGTTCGGCCACGTCGAAGGTCGCGAAGCGCGGATAGACGGCCACGCGGTCGCCCTCTTCCAGCAGCGCGTCCAGACCGGCCGGGCGGTCGTTGACGAGGATGACCTCGACCTCCGTGTGCGGCACGCCGAGCGCCTCGATCATGTGCTTGGTGGTGGCGTTTTCCGCGCACGGCACCGTGAACGCGGCGCCGCGCCGGGCGGGTGCGAGGAAGTCGTTCAGTTCGGCGTAGAAGCGGAAGGTGGCGCAGGCCATGGTGTGTCCTTCATTCCTCGGCCACGCCCCGCAGCACGTCCAGCGCGTTCGGCACCGAGTGCCCTTCCGCGGTGTTATCGAAGACGCACCAGACGTCTCCCTGCTGCGCGGCCGCGTCGACCTGATGCGCGAAGCGGCGCAACGCGTCGCGCGGGTAGCTGGAATAGTAGACGTGCGGCGTGCCGTGCAGGCGGATATAGCTGGCGGCGGCGGTGGGCACGTGCTCGCCCGGCTGTCCGGCGGCAGGGTCGGCCAGGACGCGCGTCACCCCATGCTCGCGCAGCACCGCGGTGGCCGCATCGCCGAACCAGGTCGGGTGGCGCCCTTCCAGCGCCAACATGCAGGGAAAGCGCTCGCGCAGGCGCGGGAGGAAGTCGCGCACGACGGCTTCGTCGAAGACCCCGCTGGGCGGCAGCTGCACCAGCACGCAGCCGAGCTTGGATCCGAGTTCGCCTGCCTCGCGCACGAAGCGGTCCAGCAGGTCGTCGGCGTCGCGCAGGCGCGCCTCGTGGGTGATCGCCTTGGGCAGCTTGACGGAAAAACGGAAAGCCTCGGGCACGCTATCGGCCCAGCGCGCATAGGTCTTGGGCTGGTGCGGGCGGTAGAACGAGGAGTTGATCTCGACGGCCGGGAACACGGCCGCGTAGCGCTCCAGGTGGCTGCCGTCGGCCGGGAACGCGGCCGCCGCGTCCTTCGGAATGCTCCAGCCGGCGCAGCCGACCAGGCGCCGGCCCGGACCGGTGGATTGCAATTTGCTCATTGGATCCCATCTAGGGGGCAGATGCCCGGCACCCGATGATATGCCGGCGCGCCCTTCGATGGCGCACCCTTACTCTAGACAACCGAACCAGCAGGAGAACAAGCATGGCCGATCCGTTCCACATCGTCTGTCCGCATTGCGACGCCGTCAACCGCGTCGCCGCCGAGCGCCTGGCCGACAAGCCCGTCTGCGGCAAGTGCGCCCAGGAACTCTTCGTCGGCAAGCCGCTGGACGTCAATAGCGCCCGTTTCGACCGCCACGTGGGCCGCAACGACATCCCGGTGCTGGTGGACTTCTGGGCCGCCTGGTGCGGACCGTGCCGCATGATGGCGCCCGCCTACGCCCAGGCCGCGACCCGCCTGGAGCCGCATGCGCGCCTCCTGAAGGTGGACACGGAAGCGTCGCAGGACCTCGCGGCCCGCCATGCGATCCGCAGCATCCCGACCATCGCGCTGTTCCAGGGCGGACGCGAGATCGCGCGCCAGGCCGGGGCGATGGACGCGGGCAGCCTGGTCGCGTGGGTGCAGCGAAGCGCACGCGCGGCCTGAGGCGTGAAGGAACGACTCTGTTACCATTGAGGCAACAACAACGAAACGGGAGGAACCGATGAACCAGGAAGTCGTCTACGAACGCAGCGCCGAGGACGCCAAGCAGTTCGCGCGCATCATGTACGTGATCCATGCGATCACGTTCTTCTTCTCGCTCGGCACCCTGTCGATCCTGCCGCTGATCGCCAACTACATCAAGCGGCCGGCGACGGCGGGCACCATCGTGTACAGCCATCACACGTGGATGATCCGCTCGTTCTGGTGGTACCTCGTGTGGTGGATCGTGATCGGCCTGCTGTGGGCCAGCATCATCGGCATCCTCGTCGTGTGGATCGTCACGCCGGTCGTGTGGCTGTGGATGGCCTACCGCATCATCCGCGGCTTCGTGGACTTGAACAATAATCGGCCGATGCCGGTTTAGTCAGAGCGGTGGGCACATGGTGCCCACCATGCTTTTACAACACCGCGAACGCCCGCTCGATGTCGGCAATCAGGTCGTCCGGATCTTCCAGTCCGATATTGAAACGCACGAGCGTGCCCGCATCCGTCCAGTTGCGGCGCATGCCCTGCATCCGGTACGGCACCGCCAGGCTGTGCGTGCCGCCCCAGCTGAAGCCGATGCCGAACAGGGTCAGGCTGTCCACGAAGCGGTCGGTCTGCGCTTCCGTATAGCGTTCGTCGAAGATCACGGAAAACAGGCCGGCGGCGCCGGAAAAGTCGCGCAGCCAGTTGGCGTGGCCCGGGCATTCCTCGAACATCGGGTGCAGCACCTTGACGATTTCCGGACGGCCCCTCAGCCACGTGGCGACCTTGCGCGCGGCGGCGTCGTGCGCATCGAAGCGCAGCTTCATCGTTTCCAGGCCGCGCAGCACGAGATAGGCGTCGTCCGCGCCCACGCCCATGCCGAGGCGCATGTGCGATGCGGCCAGGCGGGCGTTGAGCGCCTCGTCCTGTGTGATCACGGCGCCCATCAGCACGTCCGAGCCGCCCGACTGGTACTTGGTCAGCGCCTGCATGACGATGTCCGCGCCGACGTCGAAACCGCGCAGCGCCAGGCCCGCGGCCCAGGTGTTGTCGAGGGCGACCAGCACGCCCTTCTCCTTCGCCGCCGTGCAGATCGCGCGCAGGTCCGGCACTTCCATCGAGACGGAGCCGGGCGCCTCGGTCCAGATCAGCTTCGTGTTCGGCTGGATCAGGTCGGCGATGCCGGCACCGACCAGCGGGTCGTAGAAACGCGCCGTGATGCCGAAGTCGCCCGTCAGCCAGCGTCCCAGCTCGCGGTTGGGGTTGTACACGTTATCGGGCAGCAGGACGTCATCGCCCGCCTTCAGGAGCGCCAGGTCGATCATCGCGATGGCGGCCAGGCCCGACGGCGCCAGCAGGCAGTGCTTGCCGCCTTCGATGGCGGCCAGGCGCGCTTCCAGGGTGAAGGTGGTCGGCGTGCCGTGCAGGCCGTAGGTATAGCCGCTCTTGTCCTTCCAGTCGCCCGAGCGCATGCTGGCCACGTCCTCGAACAGGACCGTGGACGCGTGGTGGATGGCGGTGGGATAGGCGGCGAAGCCGGCCGGCGGGGTGTAGTCGCTGCGGACGAGCTGGGTCTGGATGGATTTCTTGGTCACGTCTTGTGCTCCGCAGAAGTAGACGTCGTCCCCGCGAAGGCGGGGACCCAATGTTGCGTGTGCAGTCGCAACGCGAGCAGAACTTGGGTCCCTGCCTGCGCAGGGACGACGGAGGGGTTAGGCTACCGTCGCCCAGAGGTCGTGCGCGTCCGCCTTCGTCACCACGACGTCGATGAACTCGCCCACGGCCGGCTTGGCCTTGCCCGGCGCGAGCGCGCGCTTGATGTGGACGACGCCGTCGATTTCCGGCGCGTCCGCGGCCGTGCGGCCGATCGCTTCGCGCGGGCCCACTTCGTCGACGAGCACGCGCAGGGTCTTGCCGACCTTGGCCTGCTGGCGCTTGAGGGAGATCTCTTCCTGCAGCAGCATCACGCGCGCGCGGCGTTCCTCGCGCACCGCTTCCGGCACCGGGTTGGCGATCTCGTTCGCCGTGGCGCCTTCCACCGGCGAATAGGCGAAGCAGCCCAGGCGGTCGATCTGCGCTTCGCGCAGGAAGTCCAGCAGGTATTCAAATTCCTCTTCCGTCTCGCCCGGGAAGCCGGCGATGAAGGTCGAGCGGATCACGAGGTCCGGGTTCATCTTGCGCCAGGCGAGGATGCGGTCCAGGTTCTTCTCGCCGCTGGCCGGGCGCTTCATGCGCTTCAGGACGTCCGGGTGGGCGTGCTGAAGCGGGATGTCCAGGTAAGGCAGGACGTGCTCGCCCATCATCGGGATCACCTGGTCGACGTGCGGGTACGGATAGACGTAGTGCATGCGCACCCAGGCGCCGTACTGCTTCGCCATTACGCCCAGCGCCTCGGCCAGCTGCGTCATGTGCGTCTTGACGGGGCGGCCGTTCCAGAAGCCGGTGCGGAACTTGACGTCGACGCCGTAGGCGCTGGTGTCCTGCGAAATGACGAGCAGTTCCTTCACGCCGGCCTTGAACAGGTTCTCGGCTTCCTGCAGCACCTCGTGGATCGGGCGCGACACCAGGTCGCCGCGCATCGACGGAATGATGCAGAAGCTGCAGCGGTGGTTGCAGCCTTCGGAAATCTTCAGGTAGGCGTAGTGCTTCGGCGTGAGCTTGACGCCGTGGTCCGGCACCAGGTCGATGAAAGGATCGTGCGGCTTGGGCAGGTGCGTATGCACGGACTCCATCACCTCGGCGACGGCGTGCGGGCCCGTCACGGCCAGCACCTTCGGGTGCACCTTGGTGATGATATCGTCGCCCACCGCATCCTTCTTCGCGCCCAGGCAGCCGGTGACGATGACCTTGCCGTTCTCGGCCAATGCTTCCCCGATCGCATCCAGCGATTCCTGCACGGCGGCGTCGATGAAGCCGCAGGTGTTGACGATCACCAGGTCGGCGCCGGCGTAGGACTTGGCGGTCTCGTAGCCTTCGGCGCGCAGCTGCGTCAGGATCTGCTCGGAGTCGACCAGCGCCTTCGGGCAGCCGAGCGAGACGAAGCCGACCTTCGGCGGGACGGCATGACCGGTGGCGTCCAGGGTCGTGGGGAGGGGATTGCGGCGGAGTTCTTGCATTGTCGGAGTGCGGCAAAAAATTTTGGGCAATCCGCGATTTTACAGCAAGTGGGGATCAGAGAGGGATGCTGGTGCTAAAAAGCGACCATCAGCACGTCGCCCCTGCGCAGGCAGGGGCGACGGAAGTGACGCTTACTTCTTGTCCTGCCCCGGCGGCACGAATGGAAACGCCGCGCCGAACATGGCCTTGCTCTGGTTCTGCATCTGTTCCTGCATCTGCAGGAACAGATTCTTGCTCTGGTCGATATAGCTGTTCATCATGCCCTGCATCATCGGGCCCTGGATGTTCATGAACTGGGTCCACATCTCGGTATTGAAGGGCTTGCCTTCCAGCGCGCCGGTAGAGGCGTTGACGAATTTGCTCTGGATGTCGGTGAAGGCCTGGACGTTCTTTTCCAGGTAGGAGCCCATCATGCCCTGCATCGCATGGCCGTAGTAGCGGATGATCTGGGCCAGCACATTGCTGGAGAACATCGGCACGCCGTGCGCTTCTTCTTCCAGGATGATCTGCAGCAGGATGCTGCGGGTCAGGTCTTCGTTGGTCTTGGCGTCTACCACGGTGAATTCATCGGCGTCCAGGACCAGCTGCTTGACGTCGGACAGCGTGATGTAGGAGCTCGTCTGCGTATCGTAGAGCCGGCGGTTCGGGTATTTCTTGATCAGGCGGTCGGTGCTTTTTTTCGTACTGCTCATCTCGTTTCCATGTACAGCGCCGAGGCGCATTTATTATCTGGCATCCACGAAACGGGTTCGTGGCGTCTCCGATTCCAAGAGGATATTCCTAAAAATACCACGTTGTGCACTGCGACGCAGCATATTCCGCATTGTATCGCGTGCAAGTCCGTTATTTTTTTATCAATCTCCAATGCGTGGCGATCAATCCGCGCGTTCCTTGACGTAGCGGCCTGGCGCCGGCTCGATGGCCGCGTAATCCGCGCTGCCCGGCCGGGCCGGCGGCGCCACGTCCGCGCCGCCGTATTCGGCCAGGAAGCGCGCCCATTCCGGCCACCAGCTGCCCTTCTTTTCCTCGGCGCCGGCCAGCCATTCGGCCGCCGTCTTCGGGCGGTTCTTGCCGCCGGCCTCGTTCACCCAGTAGCTGCGCTTGTTCTTGGATGCAGGATTGATCACGCCGGCGATGTGGCCGGAGGCGCCCAGGACGAAGCGGTTGGGCTTGCCTGCCGCCCGCCCCTTCTTCGGGTTCAGCAAGCCCATCGAGGCGAACGCCGCCTCCCAGGGCACGATATGGTCTTCGCGCGAGCCGTAGATGAAGGTCGGGCAATCGATGCTGCCCAGGTCGACGGGCACGCCGGCCACCGTCAGCGCGCCCGGCACCTTCAGCTTGTTTTCCAGGTAGGTATTGCGCAGGTACCAGCAGTACATGGGCCCAGGCAAATTGGTGCTGTCGGCGTTCCAGTACAGCAGGTCGAAGGCCGGAGGCGTCTTGCCCTTCAGGTAGTTCTGCTGGACATAGTTCCACACTAGGTCGTTCGGACGCAGCGACGAGAACGTGGTGGCGAGGTCGCGCCCCGGCATCAGGCCGCCGCGCGCCAGCTGCTGTTCGCGCAGCATGACCTGGGTATCGTCGACGAACACGTCGAGCACGCCCGTGTCGGCAAAGTCCAGCAGCGTGGTGAACAGCGACAGGCTGGCGGCCGGGTGGCGTCCGCGCGCCGCCTGCACTGCCAGCGCCGTCGCGGCGATGGTGCCGCCCACGCAGAAGCCGAACACGTTCACCTTCTCCTGGCCGGAAATGCCCTGCACCACGTCCAGCGCGCGGATCGCCCCCTGCTCGACGTAGTCGTCCCAGGTGGTGCCGGCCAGGCCCTGGTCCGGGTTCCGCCACGACATCATGAACACGGTATTGCCCTGCTCGACGAGATAGCGCACCAGCGAGTTTTCCGGCTGCAGGTCGAGGATGTAGTACTTGTTGATGCAGGGCGGAATCATCAGCAGCGGCACGGCGTGCACGGTCGGCGTGCTTGGCGTGTACTGGATCAGCTGGAACAGCGCATTCTCGAACACGACCGTGCCCGGCGTGACGCCGACGTTGCGCCCCACTTCGAACGCCGATTCGTCGGATTGCGAGATGCGGCCCTTCTGCATGTCCGCCAGCATGTTCTGCAGGCCCTTGGTCAGGCTCTCGCCCTTCGTCTCCAGCATCTTCTGCTGGGCTTCCGGATTCGTCGCCAGGAAGTTCGCGGGCGACAGCGCATCGACGATCTGCTGCACCGCAAAACGGATCTTCTGTTTCTCCTTGGGCGGCGCCTCGACGGCGTCGGCCAGCGCCAGCATGAAGGTCGAATTCAGCAGGTAGGTGGCGGCGCTGTAGGCCGACATGGGGTTCGCCGTCCACTCGGACGCGGCAAAGCGGCGGTCGTGCAGTTCGGGCAGCTTGCCGGAGATAAAATCCTGCCACAGCTGCATCGCCTTCTTCAGGTAGTCGTCGCGCAGCGCTTCCAGCTTGGCCGGCGACAGGCTGGCGCCAATATCGCCCAGCATGCGCAGCATCGGCGCCGGCATCGCTCCCGCCGCCTGGCCTGCGCCGTTGCCGCCCTGCGGCAGCTGCATCCACGCCTGCCAGGCGGCGGGATCGCTGAACTGCGCGAACTGCAACATCCAGGGTGCGGCGAACATCTGCGAAGCGTCGGTCGAATTCATCGGGCATCCATTGTGTAGAATCGGTTGATCAAGCAGCAGGAGAATCGCATGTGGATCGTGGCCATAGGATGGATGTACGTCGTAACCCTGATGGCGGCGACTGAGCCCACTGTTGTTGGGGGCATTATGACTTTTTTCGGCTACGGTGTCTTGCCATTATCGCTCGTGCTCTACCTCATGGGCGCGGGGCGGCGCACCCGGCGCCGGCCGGCGGACAAAGACTCGCAGCATAGCGGCGAACGCCCGAAGGAATGAGCGTCCGCAAGCGGATCATTTGATCCAGATCAGGCTGGCCTGGCGGCCGGTAACCCCGTCGCGGCGGTAGGAATAGAAGGTGTCCGTCTCGCTGGCCGTACAGCGCCCGCCGCCGTGCACGCGGCTCACGCCATCGCGCGCCAGCATGCGCCGCGCCAGCGCGTTCATGTCGGCGAGATATTTGCCCTCGCGCCCCGGATAGGGACGGAAGGCCTGCGCCGCCTCGCCGGGCAAGGCCACCTCGAACGCGGCCAGCACGTCCGGCCCGACCTCGAAGGCGTCCGGCCCGATCGCGGGCCCGAGCCAGGCCGTGATCTCGCCGGCGCCGGCGCGGCGCATGGCCGCCACCGTCGTTCCCAGCACGCCGCCCGCGAGGCCGCGCCAGCCCGCGTGGGCGGCGCCGACCACCTTGCCGTCCAGGTCGGCGAACAACACCGGCAGGCAGTCGGCCGTCAGGATGGCGCACACGATGCCGGCCCGCGTGGCGATGCTGGCGTCGCCCGTCTGCACGGGCGCGTCCGGCCCGACCAGTGCGGCGTCGACGACGTCGCAGCCGTGCACCTGGGCGATCCAGGCGGGCCGGCCCGGCAGCAGCGCCCCCACACGGGCGCGGTTCGCCTCGACCGCCTGCAGGTCGTCCCCCACGTGGCGGCCCAGGTTCAGGCCGCCGCCTCCGCGGCCGTCGTCCCAGGGCGCGGCGCTCGTGCCGCCGCGCCGCGTGGTGGCCAGCGCGCCGATCGTGGCCGGCGCATCGGGCCAGTCGGGCACCAGCACGCCGCCGGCGGCGAAGAGGCTGTCCATCAGGCGGCTTCCGGTTCCGCGATGCCGGCCTGTTCCAGCAGCTCGGCGAAGTCGGCCGCCAGGGGCACGACCCATTCGACGTGCTCCCCCGTGACCGGATGCGTCAGGCCCAGGCGGCGCGCCTGCAGCGCCTGGCGGTGGAAGAAGGAACGCAGGTGCTGCTTGCCGTAGACGGTATCGCCGACCAGGCTGTAGCCCAGCGACTGCATGTGCACGCGGATCTGGTGGGTGCGGCCCGTCTCCAGGCGGCACTGCACCAGGCTGACGGGACGGCGATCGAGCTCGCCCGACTCCAGCAGCTCGTAGTGCGTGATCGCGGGCTTGGCCATCGGGGCGTTCGACACGGCCATCTTGACACGGTCCTTCGGATCGCGGCTGATCGGCGAATCGATGGTGCCGTAGGGGCGCGGCGTGCCCCACACCAGCGCCAGGTATTCGCGCTTGACGGTGCGCGCCTGCAGCTGGCGCACGAGGTCCGTCTGCGCTTCCAGCGTCTTGCCGACCACCATCAGGCCGCTCGTGTCCTTGTCCAGTCGGTGCACGATGCCGGCGCGCGGCACCGACACCAGTTGCGGGCAATGCGCGAGCAGGCCGTTGAGCAGCGTGCCCGACCAGTTGCCCGAACCGGGGTGCACGACCAGGCCGGCCGGCTTGTTGATCACCATGATCGCGTCGTCCTCGTAGACGAT
Source organism: Massilia sp. YIM B02763 (assembly GCF_030412015.1). Lineage (GTDB taxonomy): Bacteria > Pseudomonadota > Gammaproteobacteria > Burkholderiales > Burkholderiaceae_D > Telluria. The sequence goes on from NZ_JASNRD010000010.1 coordinate 160,842, forward strand.
GTCCAGCGCCATCGCTTCCGGCGCGAAGGCCGTGTCTTCCGGCGCCGGCTGCGGCGTCACGACGACGGTCTCGTCGCCGTAGGCCGTCCCCTTGCCCTTGGCCGGCTTGCCGTCGACGGTGATGTGGCCTTCGTCGAACCATTGCTGCAGGCGGCTGCGCGAGAATTGGGGCACCAGGCCGGCCACGACCTTGTCCAGGCGCTGGCCGCAGTGCGCGGGTTCCAGCGCGAGGGTGATCGGGGAATAGTCGGGCGCGCCCGAGCCGGTGTCCAGCTCGGTGTCCAGATCATCGTCCAGGTCGGTATCAAAAGGCATTTCCGCCGAATTCGGCGCAGCAGGTAATATCACGTCAGTTCCATCGGCTATAATCAGCCGTTCGTTGATGCTCAGGGCGCGCCGGAATCGGTCGACGCCCTCTCGGTAAAATTCTCTTGCAAAACGCTTATGCAAAAAAAATTGTCTGTATTGGTAGTGACTGGCGCCCTGCTAGGTTTGTCCGCTTGCGGTTTGTTACCGGAGAGAACCGACGAAAACAAGAACGTGTCAGCATCGAAATTATACGCTGACGCGCAAGAGGAAATGGCCGGCGGCCACTACGAAGCCGCCATCAAGCTGTTCGAACGCCTCGAATCGAACTACCCGTTCGGCACCTACGCCGCCCAGGCGCAGATGGAAATCGCCTACGCCCACTACAAGGCCCAGGATCCGGCCGAGGCGCTGGCGGCCGTGGAGCGCTTCATCAAGCTGCACCCGAACCACCCGAACGTGGACTATATGTACTACCTGCGCGGCCTGATCAACTTCAACGACCAGATCGGCTTCCTGAGCTTCATCTATTCGCAGGACCCGTCCGAGCGCGATCCGAAGGCGACGCGCGAAGCCTTCGCCGCCTTCAAGGAACTGGTCGACAAGTTCCCGAACAGCAAATACGCGCCGGACTCGCGCGAGCGCATGAACTACCTGGTCGACGCGATGGCCAAGTACGAAGTCCACGTCGCGAACTATTACTATCGCCGCGGCGCCTACCTGGCCGCGCTGAACCGCGCGCAAGGCGCGATCACCCAGTTCACCCAGTCGCCGGCGCGCGAGGAAGCGCTGTTCATCATGATCCGCTGCTACGACAAGCTGGGCATGCCGGAACTGCGCGACGACACGCAGCGCGTGTTCAACCAGAACTACCCGGACAGCCGCTTCATGGGCGGCAAGGGCACGGGCGATGCGCCGTGGTGGAAGTTCTGGGCCAAGTGGGGCTCGCAACCGGGTCCGAAGGACGCCGTGAAGTAACAAGAAAATGCCCGCGCGATGCGGGCATTTTTTATGACCTTCGTTCCCGCGGAGGCGGGAACCCAAGTACGGCACGCCATCAGGCCACGTAAAAATTGGGTCCCTGCCTGCGCAGGGACAACGTCGTCACAAGCTGATCATGCTTCGATCCGCCGCCTGAACACCCACTCCTTCTCCGTCGACACGCTCGCGTCGTACGCATAGCCGTCGACATCGAACTCCTTCAACTGCTGCGGATCCGTGATGCGGTGGTCGGCCGCGTAGCGCGCCATCATGCCGCGCGCGCGCTTGGCGAAGAAGGAAATGATCTTGTACTTGCCGTTCTTCCAGTCCTCGAACACGGGTGCAACGACCGGCACGTCGAGCAGCTTCGGCTTCACCGACTTGAAGTACTCCTCGGACGCCAGGTTGACCAGCGCGGTCGCCTTGGCCTCCCCCAGGTCCGCGTTCAGCGCCTGCGTGACGGTCTCGCCCCAGAACGCGTACAAATCCTTGCCGCGCGGGTTCGCGAGCTTCGTGCCCATCTCCAGGCGGTACGGGTGCATGCCGTCCAGCGGACGCAGCAGGCCATACAGGCCGGACAGGATGCGCACGTGGCGCTGCAGGTAGTCGAGCCCTTTCGCATCGAGCGAGCGCGCATCGAGCCCCGTGTAGACGTCGCCGTCGAAGGACATCACCGCCTGGCGCGCCGTCGCGTGGTCCGGATGCCAGTCGGCGTAGCGGGTCACGTTCAGCACGGCCAGCTGGTCGGAAATCGACATCAGCGCGCCAACCTGCGCGGGCGAATACGGTTTCAGTACCTTGATCAGTTCTGCGGCCTGGTCGATGAACCGGGGCGTCGTGTGCTTGTCGGTGGTCGGGGGCGAGTCAAGGTCGAGCGATTTGGCGGGAGAGAGGACGATCAACATAAAAAGAAAGGCGGGAAAATACGATGCAGCGGGTAAAATTGCCTCCATGATACTCTCTTCCGTGCAACACATCGTCATCGATACCAATGTCTGTCTCGACCTGTTCGTGTTCGAGGACCCGCGCTGGTCGCCCCTGCTGGACGCGCTCTCCTCCGGCCGCGTGAAAGCCGTCACGCGCGCCGACTGCCGCGACGAATACCTGTTCGTCCTGAACTACCCGCACCTGCCGCTGGACGAGGCCAGCCGCCCGCGTGCGGCCGCGCGCTTCGATGCGCTGGTCGAGGTCGTGGCGCCGGACTCGCGCGCCATCCGCCTGCCCGTCTGCACCGACCGCGACGACCAGAAATTCCTCGAGATCGCGCGCGACGCCAACGCCACCGTGCTCGTCACCAAGGACAAGGCCTTGTTGAAACTGGCGCGCCGCGCCGCGCGCGAGAACCTGTTCCGCATCATGACGCCCGAGGCGTGGGTCAAGTTGGATGCCGCGGCCGTGGCAGAATATAAGGTCTGAACCATCACCGCGTCGTCCCTGCGCAGGCAGGGACCCAATGTTGCTGATGCCGCCGTAAAGCACGCAGTACTTGGGTCCCTGCCTGCGCAGGGACGACGGTGCGAACATCCATTTGCCCCACTTTCCGCCATGACCACACCCGACCTGCAATCGCGCCTGCCGGCCGTCGGCACCACCATCTTCACCCTGATGTCGGCATTGGCCAACCAGCACGGCGCCGTCAACCTCGGCCAGGGCTTCCCCGACTTCGACTGCGACCCGCGCCTGGTCGACGCCGTCGCCGCCGCCATGCGCGCGGGCCACAACCAGTATCCGTTCATGACGGGCATCCAGCCCCTGCGCGATGCCATCGCCGCCAAGATCGCCGCGCTGTACGGCCATGCCTACGACGCCAACAGCGAGATCACCGTGACGGCCGGCGCCACGCAGGGGATCATCACCGCGATCCTGTGCGCCGTGCATCCGGGCGACGAGGTCATCGTCATCGAACCCTGCTACGACAGCTACCAGCCGTCGATCGCGCTGGCCGGCGGCGTGCCGGTGCCCGTATCGATGCGCCTGGGAGCAAACGGCTACAGCGTGCCCTGGGACGAGGTCGCCGCCGCCGTCACGCCGCGCACCCGCATGATCGTCGTGAACACGCCGCACAACCCGACCGGCAGCATCCTGCGCCGCGCCGACCTGGACGCGCTCGCCGCGATCGTGGCGGATACGCGCATCCTCGTGCTGTCCGACGAGGTCTACGAGCACATGGTCTATGACGGCCAGGAACACGCGTCCGTCAGCCGCCATCCGGTGCTGGCCGAACGCGCCTTCGTCGTCTCCAGCTTCGGCAAGACCTACCACACGACGGGCTGGAAGATCGGCTACGTCGCCGCGCCGAAAGCCTTGAGCGCGGAATTCCGCAAGGTCCACCAGTACAATGTGTTCAGCGTGAACACGCCGATGCAGCACGGGATCGCCGCCTACATGGCCGATCCGGCACCCTACCTGGAGCTGCCCGCGTTCTACCAGAAGAAGCGCGACCTGTTCCGCGACGCTCTCGCGGACACGCGCTTCACGCTGCTGCCGGCCGACGGCACCTACTTCCAGTGCGTGCGCTACGACGCGATCTCGGATTTGCCGGAAGCGGAATTCGCGCAGTGGCTGACCAGCGAGGTCAAGGTGGCGGCGATCCCCGTGTCGGCCTTCTACAGCCGGCCGACGGAGTCGGGCATCGTGCGCTTCTGCTTCGCGAAAAAGGACGAGACGCTGAACCTGGCGCTCGAGCGTCTGGCGAAGATCTGAGCGGGCCTTAGCCGCCCAGCTGCTGGATGCGGCGGTCGACGAAGGCCGCCAGTTCGGCGCTCAGGCTGCCGCTGGCGCGCGCCTTGCGGAACGCGTCCAGCGCATCGGCATTGCGCTTGTCGCCCTGCAGGGCGATGCCCAGGCCCATCCACCACACGCCGTTGGCGGGCATGCCGCGCACGGCCACCTGGTACTGTTCGGCGGCTTCGCGGTGGCGCTGCTGGTGCTCCAGCGCGCCACCCAGGAAGGCGTGGTAGTCCGCGTCGCTGCCGGCATGCGGCAGCGTGCGCATCAAGGTGTCGATGCCGCTGCCGCCGCGCTCGATCTGCAGGCGTGCCAGCAGCATCGCCAGCGCCGGCTGGCGCGGATCGCGCGCGAGGCCCAGTTCCAGCTGGCGCATCGCCTCGTCCGGCCGGCCGTCCTCGATCAGCAATCCCACCAGCGTCTGGCGCGCCGCGTCGTGGCCCGGCTCGATGCGCAGCGCCTCTTCCAGGGCGGCGACCGACTCGCCGATGCGGCCGTCCTGCAACCGGTCCAGCGCGCGGCGGTAGGCCGCCTCGGCGAGACGGGACGCGCCCGCCTGCTGCCTGTGCGGTTCGGCGGCGCGCTGGTCCTTGGCGGCCGGCCGCGGGGCAGCGGCGGCACGCGCGACCGCCTTGGGCATCGCTGCCGGCGCGGCCTGGCGCGCCGCCAGCAGGGCCGTCATGACGCGCCGCGCCTCGCGCGCTTCGGGGCCGTCCGGCTCCATCGGCTCGACGGTTTTTCCGCGCGGGGCCTCCGGCGTCGCGGGTACCGCTGACGTTGCGGCCGCAGGCGCGGCTTCCTCGCGCGCCGGTGCCGCTGCCTCGTGCGCGACAGGCGGTAACGGCGCGGGCTCCGGCACGGCCTGCACCGCGGGCACGACCGGCGTCGGCTGCGCGACGACGGCCGGCTGCGCGGCGATTGCCGGCACGCCGGCAGGCCGCGATGCGTACTGCTGCCACCCGAACCATCCGCCCGCGCCGGCCACGGCGATGCCCGCCGCAACGGCCACCGCGCGCAGCGGCACGGCCCGCTCCTCGCGCGCCACCGGCCGGGCCGGCATCGGATACGCCTCGCCCGCGGGGGTGCCGCGTGCGTCCAGGTCCTGCAGCATCTTGTTAATGAGGCTCATCGCATCCACACCCATGTGATGCCGGCGACCACGCCGGCCAGCAGCGCACCCGCCGCCGCCTGGCGCCAGGCGGCGAAGCGCGGAACGCGCCGGCTGGTGGCGATGGTGTCGCTGGCGGCCGCGTTCACGTGCAGGCGCTCGACCTGCTGGCGTCCCTGGCCGTAGCACAACATCAGCGCCTTGTGCGCCAGGATGTTCACGAGGCGCGGCACGCCGCCGCTGGCGCGGTACAGGCGCGCCACGGCCGCGCGCGAGAACAGGCGCGCGCCGCCGAAGCCGGCCACGCGCAGGCGGTGCGCCAGGTAGAAGTCGAGGTCGTCGCGCGACAGCGGGCCGAGGTGGTAGTGGAAGGTGATGCGCTGGGCGAGCTGGCGGATCGACTGCAGTTCCAGCTTGCGGTTCAGTTCCGGCTGGCCGAACAGGACGATCTGCAGCAGCTTGCGCTTTTCCGTCTCCAGGTTCGTCAGCAGGCGCAGCGCTTCCAGGCTCTCGACGGGAATGGCCTGGGCCTCGTCGATGCACAGCAGGACCTGGCGGCCGTCGCCGGCCAGCTGCATCAGGCGCTCCGTGATGGACTTCAGCAGGCGATGCTGGTCGACGTCGCGCTCCAGCGCGATTTCCAGCTCGTCGGCCAGGGCCAGCATCAGCGCGCGCGGCTCCTGGTACGGGTTCGGAATATACGCGGTGACGAATTCCGGGCCCAGCGTGGACAGGAACTTGCGGCACAACAGCGTCTTGCCGGTGCCGACTTCTCCGGTGATCTTGATGAAGCCCTCGCCGCTGCGCGCCGCCACCAGCAGCGTGTTCAAGGCTTCCTGCGAGCCCGGGCTGCCGAAGAAGAAGCTGGTGTCCGGGGTGATCCCGAACGGCAGCTCGCGCAGGCCGAAGTGCGCCGTGTACATCAGCGCGCTCCCCGCTGGCGCGGATCGAGCTGCTCGATGCGGCGGCCCGTGTCGAGCAGGTCGTCGTTCCAGTTGCCCATGCCTTCGACGATGGTCGGCTTGATCAGCACCACGAGCTCGCGCTTCTGGTTCACGCGCTTCTTCTGGCCGAACAGGGTGCTGAGGACGGGCACGCTGGTGGTGCCCGGCACGGCGGAGACGTCGTTGGTCGAGGACTGGCGCATCAGGCCGCCGATGGCGACCACCTGCCCGTTCGCGCCGCGCACGATGCTGTCCAGCTCCGACGTCGCCGATGCCGCCAGCGGCAGTTTCAGGCTGCCCGCCGTGCCCAGGTCGATCAGCTTGGTGACGGTGGAGACCTGGCTCACCGACGGGTGCACGTGCAGCAGGATGTTGCCGCGCTCGTCGATCTGCGGCGTCACGTCCAGCACGACGCCCGAGAAGAACGGCTGCAGCGTGACGCTCGGCGACGTCGTGTTGCCGGTGGTGGTCGTGTTGGTCGTCGTCTGCACGCCGGTGACGAAGAATTCGTCGGTGCCGATCTTGAGCACGGCCTTCTGGTTGTTGACGGCCGCCACGCGCGGGCTGGACAGCACGTGCACGTTGCCCTGGGTTTCCAGGAACGAGATCAGCGCGGCGAAATTGCTGGTCTGGACGGCCAGGCCGAACATGGAGCCCGCCGTCGTGGCCGCGTTCGACAGCGAGAAGCCGCTGCTGGCCGACAGGCCTGTGGACGGATCGGTGATGACGGCCGGCTGGCCGCCGCCGAACGGCAGCGGCGTCAGCGTGGCGCCCGGGGCGACGATGCCGCCCGAGACGCGGTTGTCGTGGCTGCTCCTGATCGAGGCGAACGAGGCCCAGTTCACGCCGCTCTGGAAGCTGTCGTTCAACTCCACCTCGAGGATCTTCGCTTCCAGGATCACCTGGCGGTCGACGGCCAGCTGCGTCGCCTTCAGGTAGGCGTCCACGTTGCGCAGCTCGTCCGGCATCGCGCGGATCACGAGCACGCCCGACTGCGGGCTGACGACCACGCTGCGCCCGCCCTCCTTCGAGCCGACGATCGCTTCGATGGATTTCTTCAGGTCGCCCCAGAAGTCGTTCTCGGACGAGGTGCTGACGTCCGTGCTCTCCAGCTGGTAGGCGTTCTGGCCGTTCGGGTTGTTCGGATTGTTGCCGTTGTTGCCGTTATTGTTCGCCTGGCCGTTCTGATTGCCGAAGCCGTTGTTCTGGTAGCCGTTGTTGCCGTTCTGGCCCACGGCGTTGGCCACCGACGTCGACGTCACGCGCGTGTTCGACGCGCCCTGGCGCTTGCCGACCAGGTAGTTCACGCGGAACATCCGGGTCTGCATGGTGAGCGGCTTGATCGAGATGCGCGTGCCTTCGATCTTGTAGTCGTAGCCGTACATCTCGCGCACGGCATCGAGCGTCTCGGGCAGTGTCACGTCCTTCAGGTTGGCCGTGATGGTGCCGGAAACGTCCGGATGCACGAGGATGTTGTAGCGCGTGCCGGCCACGATCGAACGGAAGAACTGCTGCGCCGGCACGTTGTTGAAGGAGACATTGAAGCGCTCCTCCAGCGCCGGACGCGCCTTCGGCAGCTGGTTCGCCAGCGCCGCGGCCGGGGGCAGCAGCGCGTCGGCCACGGCCGCGTTGTCCGCAAGCGCCGCGGGCGCGGCGACGGGGCGCTTCGCGGCCTCCTCGACTTCCTTGCGGATGTTGTCGTAGGTGGTGTTCGCGGGCGGGGTCTGGCAGCCGCCCATGGCGATGGCGGCGGCCAGCAGCGCGCCGATCGAGGCATGGGGGCGGGAGGGTCGCATCGTCTTCATCGGTCTTGCTCGCGTTCTTGCTCGTTCAACGGGTGGTGGCCTGGGCCAGCGCGCCGGGCCGCGCAACCGGCGTCATGCCGCCCTTGGCGGCCTCCGGCGCGTACAGGCGCAGCACGCGGCGTTCGCGCCCGTTCGCCAGCTCGACCTCGTTCTCGGCGATGCGCGCCACGCGCGCCCCGCGGAAGGTGTCGCCGGGACGCACGGTCTCGCCGTCGATGACGGCCAGGTGGCGGCCTCCGGGACCGCGCCCGATCAGGATGGTCTGCAGCTGGGGGCCGCTGGCCGCCGCCGACGGGGCGGAAGCCACGGCCATGGCGCCGGCCGGCGGCCGGGTCGGATCCTGCAGCGCCTGGGCGGCCGCGCCGCCACACAGCAGCCAGGCAAGTCCGGCTACGAGCACGCGGCGCGTCACGGTGTTCGTCGGCTTCACAGCTTCATCCATTTCGGGTCCAGGCTCAGGGTGTACAGGGTAAGGGTGAGGCGCACGTTCGGATACTGCTCGGCGTCGAGCTGGGCACGCCCCCAGAACAGCTGGGTCGGCAGCGCCTCCAGCGTCGTCATGTAGTCGACCATGTCGAGGTAGCTGCCGCGCACCGTCAGTTCGACGCCATGGCGGTACAGCAGGTCGGGTGCCCTGGGGGCCGGCTTGGCCTCGGGCTTGGCCACCGGCGCATTCGCCTTCGCATCGTCGGCGGCCGCATCGTCGGCTTGCGCGGCGATGTCGCTGAGCGACCCAACCGGCAGCGTCTTCATCGAAACGAGCTTCAGCTTGCCGTTGGCGCGCAGGATCGCTTCCAGCAGCGGCGCGACGCGCTCGGGCGCCACCAGGCCTTTCTGCATGGCGCGCAGCTGGTCGGCGATGCGCGCACTGTCGTTGCGCGTGGTGGCGAGGCGCTCGCGCAGCGGCGCGTCCGGGTCGTCGCGGCCGGCGGCGACCTTGTGCGCCGTCTCGGCCTCGATGCCCGCCAGCGCGTCGCGCTGCTGGGCGATCTGGCGGCGCAGCACTTCCTGCTTGTGCAGCGCCGGCCCCAGCGTCGTCGTCCAGCCCAGCGCCGCCAGCACGGCGATCACGGCGCCGAGCACCATGATGCGCTCGCGCGGCGCCAAGGCGTCCACGCGCGCGGAAAAGGCCAGCCAGCGCCGCTTCATCGTCATGGCTTGGACTCCACGGCGCCCGCCGATTGCAGGCTGAATTCGACGTAGGGCGCGGGCAGCGTCGTCTCCTTGCCGTCCTTGTCGACGCCTTTCAGGTCGGCCGCCTGGCCGATCTGCAGGCTGCCCACGGGCTTGCCCTGCATGACGGGCTCGTTGCGCAGGCGCGCGAGGAAACCGGGCACCAGGGCCGGATCAAGCGCCCTGCCCTGCACGCCCAGGTCCAGCCCCGCGCCTTTGACGCGCACGCCCGTCAGCCACAGGCCCTCGACGTGCTGGCGCGCCAGCGCGCGGAAATATTCGGCATAGCCCTGGGTGTTGCCAAGGTCGCCGTGTTCGATCAGGCCGCGCACGCGCTGCAGCGCCGCGCGCTGGCCTTCCGCGTCCGCCAGCTGGGTGGCGACGAGCGGATCGGCGGCGCGCGGGGCGAATTCCGCGGTGACGGCCGCCAGGCGTTGCTGCGCCTGCTCCAGACGCTTGGCGCCCGCATCGGCCTCGACCTGCAGGTTCGCGGTCTGCACATGGACGACGGCGCCGGCCACGGCCAGCACCAGCACGGCCGCGCCGGCGGCCGCCACCATGCCGGTCGCCGACAGCAGGTGCTTCTGCCGCTCGAACGCCGGGTTGAACAGGTTGATCTGCTGGCTCATGCGGCCGCCTTCTCGTCGCGCAGCGCGGCGCCGAGCGCCACGAAGAAGCGCTGCTGGCGGGCCGGTTCGCGCAGCTCGGGCGCCGCCTGCAGGTCGAACACGACGCCCAGGTCGAGCGATTCGACGCGGGTGTACAGATTGCTGGACAGGTATTCCTCGAGGCCCGTCGCGCCCGTCGGCGCCAGCACCAGCTTGGCCACGCTGATGAAGGAGAACTGGCGCTCGAAATGGTCGAGCGAGCGTTGCAGCTCCAGCGTGATCTTGTCGAAGCTCTGGTGCTTGCGCTCGTGGTCGGCCTCGAGCAGCTGCGCCAGCGTCACGTCGATGCGGCGCGACAGGTACAACTCGCCGCGCCAGGACACGGTCAGCAGGCCGCCGTCCTCGCCGAACGACAGCATCGCGACGCCGCGGCCATCCGCTTCCAGCAGGGCCGACACGTTACGCTGCGCCATCTCGGGAATGTCGATGCAGCGCAGCTTGACCTTGGCGTCGGCGAACAACTGCTGCAGCGGCGCGATGGTGCTGTTGCGGGCGGCGATCGCGAACACGCTCTGCTGGGCGCGCGCGCCCGCGCTCTCGCCCGGCGGCAGTTCGAGCACGTCGATCGTCGCGTCGGCGACGGGAAAATCGAGGAGGTCCTTCAGGCGCCAGCGCATCGCCGTCTTGAGTTCTTCGCGCGGGACGTTCGGCGCCTCGGCCGTCACGAACTGGTAGGCGCCGCCGGCCAGCACCGTCGTGCAGCGGTAGTCCCCGCTGTGCAGCTCCTTGCCCGCCTTTTCCAGCGCCTCGGCGCCCGTCGGGCCGGGGAAGAACGCGGCCACCGTCACCGCCGGCTTGCCTGCCGCCCTGCGCACGCTGGCGGCGGCGATGCCGTCCTGCTGCAGCGACAGGGTTAGCCAGGCTCCGTTGTTCTTGGTTTTCTTGAAAAGACCCATGCAGCGGCGGTGAGTAACGGTGAGATTAAATAGATGCGCTAGAGCATTGATTATATTCAACTGTAGCGAAAAGCCGATACCAATTTTTCACTCAGGAAAAATATTTTTGGTTTGGACACGTAATCCGTTGTCGTCCCACCGCAGTCGTTAAAGCGGACAATAAATGCAAACGGCCGTGGGGATTTCCACGGCCGCCCAGGTTAGCCTCCGATCCCACGGAGACCGGATAGCGCTCGCCGCAATCAGTTGCAGTCCGCAGCCGATTCAGTGTTCATCTTGATAATCGGACCGCCCGCCGCACCGGTGTTGTCATACGTTACGCTGCACTTGGCAGGGTTCGATGCGCCTTTCGGCGAGATCGTGACCGCGCGGTCGTTGATGTCAGGACTGTAATCGTTGGCCAGCCCGGCGGCTGCGGTGATCGTTTTGCTGTCCGGATAGCCGTTGGCGAGTTGCACGGTGACGTCCTCGATGGTGATGGTCCCGTTATTGGCGATGGACGGATTCGCCAGCACCTTGCCGTGAACCATGGTCGAGGTTGCCATCAACGCTCCCTTGGCCGCCTTGACCGAGGCCAAGCGTGCCTCGCCGCTCATGTTCATGAACTTCGGCATTGCCGTCGCCGCCAGAATGCCCAAAATAACGATCACAACGATCAACTCGATGAGGGTGAAACCGCCTTGCGCGCTGGCTTTCAAATTCTTGTTCATGCAGTCCTCCGAATGGTGCGCGTTCGCCGCGCGTGCTTGTTAGAAATTCATCGCGCCTCAGACCGGCGCCGGCTTGTCGCCCATTCTACCTTGATTTTCAGCAATCTTTACGTACTGAAAGTAAAGTTTTTTTGACGAAAACGCTGGACGACCGGAACCTGTGGCTTCCTGTAAACATCCAGCGACCGTCAATGGTGCAGCGCCGCCGCCCCCAGGTCCCAGATCGGCAGGAAAATCCCCAGCGCCAGCACGAGCACCATCACGCCCAGGAACACGATCAGGATCGGTTCGATCTGGCTCGACAGCGTCTTGAGTTCGTAGTCGACCTCGCGCTCGTACATCATCGCGATCTCGTCCATCAAGTCGTCCAGCGAGCCGGACTCCTCGCCCACGCCGATCATCTGCAGCACGACAGGCGTGAACACGTCGGCATTGGTCGCCGTGCGCAGGATGCTTTCGCCGCGCTCGACGCCTTCGCGCATCTGCTCGATGCGCATCGACAGGTAGGCGTTGTCCGAGGTCTGGGCCACCACCGTCAGCGCCTGCACGATGGGCACGCCGCTGCGGATCGACAGCGCGAAGCTGCGCGCGAAGCGGGCCATGGTGGCCTTGTGCACGATCTTGCCGGCGATGGGCAGGCGCAGCTTGGTGCGGTCCCAGCGCAGGCGGCCGTTCACGGTGGCGGTCCATTTGCGGAAGCCCACATGGCTGCCCAGGGCCAGTGCCAGGAACCACGGCCACTGGGCCTTGGTGAATTCCGACGTCCCGATCAGCAGCCGCGTCATGAACGGCAGCTCGGTATGGAACGTCTTGAAGATGTTCTGGAACTGCGGAATGACCCAGATGTTCACCACGGCCATCGCGACGACCATGGCGATGACGACGAAGCTGGGGTAGCGCAGCGCCGTCTTCACGCGGGCGCGCATGTCGCGGTCGAATTCGATGTGGTCGAACAGGCGCAGGAACACCTCTTCCAGCCGGCCCGTCATCTCGCCCACGCGCACCATGGCGAGATAGAAGGCGTTGAAGCACTCGGGATGACGGCGCATGGCGGCGGACAATTCGCGGCCCGCGTCGAGCGACTCGCGCAGGTCCTGCAGCACGCGCGCGAAGCTTTTGTTGGTCGCCGATTCCTGCAGGCCGGCCAGCCCGCGCATGATCGGCACGCCGGACTTGAGCAGCGTGTAGATCTGGCGGCTGAACAGCTGCACGTCGAGGGAGGTCACGCGCTTGCGCGTCAGCCGCTGCCACAGGCCGTCGTCGCCGCTGCCGGCGGACTTGCGGGTCGTGGGGCTGATCTCGATGGGCGTGACGCCCGTGCCGAACAGCTGGTCGGCGACGGCGCCGCTGTCGGCACCCTCGAGCACGCCCTGCATCAATTCGCCGCGCGCGTTGCGGCCCTTGTAGGCGAAGAACGGCATGCCTTATTCTTCCATCTGGTTCGACACGCGCATGGCTTCCGCCACCGTCGTGCGGCCCGCGATGGCCAGGCGCACGGCGCTGCGGCGCAGCGTCTCGCCGCGCATCTCGGCATGCGCCACCTTGAGGAAGTGCGACGGATCCGGATGGTTGACGGCTTCGTTGACCGCGCGCGTCATCTCGAGCAGTTCGTAGACGCCCGTGCGGCCGCGGTAGCCCGTGCCGTTGCAGTGCGAGCAGCCGCGTCCGTGGAACAGCGGCACGGCCTCGGCCCGGTCGCCCAGCTCGGCGCGCAGCCAGGCCCGTTCGGCCGCCGGCGCCGGGTGCGGTTCCGAGCAGCTCTCGCAGATCACGCGCACGAGGCGCTGCGCCAGCACGGCCTGCAGCGAGCCGCCGACCATATAGCGCGGCACGCCCATGTCCATCAGGCGCAGCGGCGTCGACGCCGCGTCGTTCGTGTGCAGCGTGGACAGCACCAGGTGGCCCGTCATCGCCGCGCGCAGGCCGATCTGGGCCGTCTCCTGGTCGCGCATCTCGCCCACCAGCACGATGTCCGGGTCCTGGCGCAGCGCGGAGCGCAGCACGCGCGCGAACGACAGGTCGATCTTGTCGTTGACCTGCACCTGGTTGATGCCGGGCAGGCGGTACTCGACCGGGTCTTCCACGGTGATCAGCTTCTTCTCGACGGAGTTCAGCTCGGACAGCGCGGAATACAGCGTCGTCGTCTTGCCGGAACCCGTCGGTCCCGTCACCAGCACGAGGCCATTGGGGCGCTGGACGATGGCGCGGAAACGCTCCACCAGGCGCGGCGCCATGCCGATCGCGTCCAGCCGCAGCGTGGTGCCGACCTGGTTCAGCAGACGCATGACGACCGATTCGCCATACTGCGTGGGCATCGTCGAGATACGCACGTCGATGCGCTGGTTGCGCACCTTGACGGCGAAGCGGCCGTCCTGCGGCAGGCGCTTTTCCGAGATGTCGAGGTCGGCCATCAACTTCAGGCGCAGCGCCAGCGGCGTGGCGATCTTGATGTCGGCCTCGGTCTGCAGGTGCAGCACGCCGTCGATGCGGAAGCGGATCTGCAGGCGGCCGTCCTGCGGCTCGATGTGGATGTCGGACGCGCGCACCTGGGCAGCGTCGTCGAACACGGACTGCAGCAGCTTCACGACGGGCGCTTCCTCGAGGCCGGAGCTGGCGCTCAAGGCCCCGAAGTCGACCGACGTGGTGTCGCCCAGGTCCTGTTCCAGTTCGCGCGCCAGGCCCGTGATCTCGCCCGTGCGGCGGTAGATGCGGTCGATCGCCTGCAGCACCTCGGTCTCGTTGACGACGGCCAGCTCGACGCCCTTCTTGAGCAGGCGCGCGATCTCGTCGTAGGCGAACAAATCGGTCGGATCGGACACGCCGACGAGCGCCGTCTCCCCGCGGTCTTCCAGCACGATGGCGCGGAACCGGCGCGCGGCCGTCTCCGGCAGCGTGCGCACGACGTCCTGGCTGATGTTGTAGAACTTGAGGTTGATATAAGGGATGCCGAGCTGGCGCGCCAGCGCACCGTAGATCTGCTCCTCGGTCACGAAGCCGCTGTCCACGAACACCCGGCCGAGCTTGCGCCCGCTGCGCTTCTGGTCGGCCAGTGCCTGGTTCAGCTGGTCTTCCGACAGCAGCTTCTGTTGCACCAGGATTTCACCCAGCCGGACTTTTTCGGGCCTCGCCATGACACGCCTTCGTTTCAAATATATGCAATCCGGCAATTTTACGTCAGAAAACTGAAAATTGATCCAAGGAATTACTTTCAGTTCCCAACCGTATCCGTCGCGCAACCAAAAATTCGGGGTCAGAGCACAATTTCGAGCCAGTTTCTAAAAAATATTATTCATATTCAAAGACTTACGGGCGAACGGCTGTAAAAAATGTGCTCTGACCCCGAATGTACGGCGCGAAGCGGGCGGGTCGCGTGACGTCGAGAGTGGCAGAATGGTAGCGGCACCCGCCGGGTGCCGTATCACGTGGCGGAGCCCGCATTGCAGCTGTTACAACGACGTTCGCTTCCTTCGATACGCGCCAAGCTGGTCTGGCTGGTACTCGGCTGCGCGCTGCCGATCCTGGTCGCTTACTTCGTCTTCGCGACCGACGCCGACCAGCGCGAGCGCGCCCATATCGCCGAGGACGCGGAGATGATCGCGCGGGCGCTGGCCGCCGGCGTCGACCGCGACCTGGCCAACGGCGAGACGGCCGCACGCACGCTGGCCATCGATGCCAACCTGGCGCGCGGCGACCTGGCCGCTTTCTACTCGACGGCGCGCCGCCTGTTGCGCCCCGAATTGCCGGCCCATGCCTTCGTGCTGCATGGCCCCGACGGCGCCGCCCTGCTCGATACCCGGCATCCGTTCGGCAGCGCGCTCGGCCCCTCCGGCGACGAGGCCGACGTGCGCGCCGTGTTCGCGAAAGGCGATGCCGTCACGTCCGGCCTGCACCGCGGCAGCGACGCGGAACCATGGGTGATTTCGATCGCGGTGCCGGTCTGGCGCGACGGCAAGGTGGCGTATGCGCTGTCCGTCGAATTGCGCCCGCGCCGCTTTTCCGAACTGCTGGCCAGCCAGCACCTGCCATCGCACTGGAATGCGCGCATCTTCGACAATCGCCGGCGCCTGGTCGCGCGCCGCGGCGAGCTGCAGCATGCGATCGGCGCGCCCATGCGGCCCGAAGTGGCCGCCGCCCTGCCCCGTGCGCCGACGGGACTGGTCGCCGTGCTCCGACAAGCGGAAGGGGACACGCAGCCGGCCAGGATCGCCTATGCGCGCACGCCCGCGCACGACTGGACCGTGGCGATCGGTTTCCCGCGCCACGCCGCGCGCGAACTGCCGGGTCCCGCGGCCGGCACCACGATCTCCTGGATCGCCGCCATGCTGGCCATCAGCCTGGTGCTGGCCTGGCGCATCGGCGGCTCCATCGCCGATTCCGTCCGCGCCCTGACGGCGCCGGCCGCCGCGCTGGGACGGGGCGAGCCGATCGCCATCCCGCCGCTGGCGATCCGCGAAGCGGCGCTGGTGGCGCGGGCGCTGGGCAAGGTCGAGGACGAGCTGCAGCAGTACCGCTCGAACCTGGAGGCGCTAGTGGCCGAGCGTACCCGCGAGCTGCAACGCTCCAGCGCCCTGCTGGGCACCGTGTACGCCACCGCTCCCGTGGGCCTGGCCTTCCTGGACCGCAGCCTGCGCATCGTGATGATCAACGACTACCTGGCCCGCGTGAACGCGCTTTCCGCCGAGGCCCACATCGGCCGCACCCTTCCCGAAATCCTGGGCGAGCGCGGCATCGCGATCGAGCGCCCCTACCGCGACGTGCTGGCCACCGGCCGCCCGCTGATCGAGGTCGAGGACAGCGGCCCCTCGCCGGCCGAACCGGACACGGTCCGCCACTGGATGTGCAGCTACTATCCCGTCTACGGACCGGAGCGCGAACTGGTCGGCATCAATGCCGTCGTGCTGGACATCACGGAGCGCAAGCGCGAGGAACAGCGCAACCGCGACAACGAGGAGCTGTTCCGCGCCCTGTTCGAAGGCGCGGGCGACGCCCACGTGCTGATCGCCTACGGGGCCGGCTTCGTCAGCGCCAACCAGGCCGCCGCCGCGTTGTTCGGCTTCGATCGCGCCGAGGAGCTGCTGGCGCTGTCCCCGGCCAGCACCTCGCCCGAGCTGCAGCCGGACGGACGCCGTTCGGACGAGGCGGCGCTCGCCAACATGCGCCGCGCGCTCGAGACGGGCAGCTGCCAGTTCGAATGGCTGCACCGCCGCCGCGACGGCACCCTGTTCAATGCCGACGTGCTGTTGAACGCCGTCGACATCGGCGGCAAGGGCATCGTCCAGGGCACGATCCGCGACATCACGGCGCGCGTCCGGACCCAGGCGGCGCTGCAGGCGTTCAGCGAGCGCCTGGAGGCGAGCGAGCGCATGATCCGCACGGTCACCGACCACCTGCCGGCCCTGGTGGGCTACTGGGACGCCGGGCTGCGCTGCCGTTTCGCCAACCAGCCCTACCTCGACTGGCTGGGATGCTCCGCGGCCGAGGTGATCGGGCACACGGCGCAGGAACTGATGGATGAGGCGCAGATGGCGCAGGTGCGGCCCCACATCGGGCGCGTGCTGGCCGGCGAGCGGGTATCGTTCGAGCGCCGCCTGCAGCGCAAGGGGTCGGGCCAGGTGATCGACGCATGGGCCAACTACATCCCCGACTTCGACGAGGCCGGCCGCGTGCGCGGCTTCTACATGCTGCACGCGGACGTGACGGAACTGAAGCGCACCCAGTCGCGCCTGGAGGAAGCGCTGCATGCGGCGCAGGCGGCCAGCAACGCCAAGGGGGCGTTCCTCGCCAACATGAGCCACGAGATCCGCACGCCGATGAACGCCATCATGGGCCTGGCGCGGCTGCTGCAGGACGCAGGGCTGGGGCCGCGCGAGCACGCCCACGTCGAACGCATGCAGATGGCGGCCAGGACGCTGCTGTCGATGCTCAACGACGTGCTCGACTACTCGAAGATCGAGGCCGGCCAGCTGGCGCTGGAGCGCACGGGGTTCCGGCTCGACGACGTCCTGGCCAGCATCGGCGTGCTGGCCGCCGCGGGCGCCTGGAACAAGGGCGTCGAGCCCGTGTTCGCCGTGGCGCCCGGCGTGCCGGATGCGCTGGTGGGCGATCCGATGCGCCTGCAGCAGGTGCTGTTGAATTTGTTCGGCAACGCCGTCAAGTTCACCGAGCGCGGCGACGTGGTACTGTCGATCGCCTGCCTGTCGCGCCGGGACGAGCGCGATGGCGAACAGGTGCGGCTCGCCTTTGCCGTGCGCGACACGGGCATCGGCATCGCGCCCGAACAGCAGGCGCGCATGTTCGAGGCGTTCTCGCAAGCCGACAGCTCCACCAGCCGCAAATACGGCGGCACGGGGCTGGGCCTGGCCATCAGCCGGCGCCTCGTCGACGCGATGGGCGGCGAACTCGCGGTGGAGAGCGCACCCGGCCAGGGCACGACCTTCCGCTTCTCGGCGTGGTTCGGCGCGGGACCGGCGCGGACGGAGGCCTGCCCGGGTCCGCTGCCGGGACAGGCGGCGCTGGTAGCGGACGACAACCCCAGCGCCCGCGCCGCGCTGGCCAGCGCCCTCGCGGCGCGCGGATGGGACGTCGACACGGCCGCCGGCGGCACCCAGGCGCTGGCCCTGCTGCACGCCGGCAAGCGCTACGCACTGGCCTTCGTCGACAGCGCCATGCCGGACCTGGATGGCGCCGCCGTCATCGCCTCCGCGCGCGCCGGCCATGGCGCCGCCGCAGGCGCCGGCACGGCGCCGCTGCCGCGCTGGATCCTGGTCGCGGCCGATCCCGAACGCGCCCGCCTCGACGCCCTCGCCCGCGGCCTGCGCGTGCATGCCATCCTGCCCAAGCCGTTCGCGCCGCAGGCGCTGGCCGACACGCTCGCGGAAGTACGCTGCGACGGCGCCGGACAGCGGCATGTGCCGCCCCCGGTGCAGCAGCAAGCGCAGCCGCAACTGGCCGCCCGTCTGGCCGGCCTGCGCGTGCTCGTGGTCGAGGACAACGCCCTGAACCGCGAAGTGGCGCACTACGTGCTGGCGCACGCCGGCGCCGCAGTCGATTTCGCGCCCGACGGCCAGGCCGCCGTCGCCATGCTGGCCGAGGACGCGGCACGCTACGACGCCGTGCTGATGGACCTGCAGATGCCCGTCATGGACGGCTACGAAGCCACCGCCGCCATCCGGGCCATGGGCTTGAGCGGCCTGCCCGTGATCGCGATGACGGCCAACGCCTTCGAGGAAGACCGCCGGCGCGCGCTGGATGCCGGCATGGACGACTACATCGCCAAGCCGATCGACCTCGACGAGCTGGTCGCCACGCTGGAGCGCTCCGGCGCGCGCGCGCGCGCGGCCGACGCGGCCGGGGCGGATCTTCCGGCGGCGGCCGCGGCCGGCGTGCCGGCGCACATTCCCGGCATCGACATGCGGGCCACGCTGCCCCGCTTCGGCGGCAGCTTCGCGGCTTTCAGCGCCCTGTTCAAGCGCTTCGCGCAATCGCAGGATGGCGCCGTGGACGCCATCCGCGCCTGCCTGGGCGCGGGCGACCGCGTACGCGCGGCCCAGGCGGCGCACGGTCTGCGCGGGGTGGCCGCCAACCTGGGCGCCAACGACGTCGCGCGGCTGGCGCTGGAACTCGAACAGGCGCTGCGCGGCGACGAGGCCGCGGCGCCGGCGCCGCGGCTGGACCGGCTGGCGCTGGAGCTGGAACAGGCGCTGCAGCTGGTGCTGGATGCCGCGCGCGACCTCCCGGTGCCGGCGGCAGCCGTGGAGGCGCTGCCCGGCGATCGCGCGGGGCTGCGGCACGCGTTGGCGCATCTGCTGGATTTACTCCACAATAACAACATGAAGGCGATCGCACAGTTCGAGCCCATGCGCCCGGCGCTGGCGCAGCTGGCGCCGGCGGCGCTGCCGGCCCTGGCGGACGCCGTGGCCGTCCTCGATTTCGACGCGGCCGCGCGCCTGGTGCGCGGGATACTGGACATGGAGGCGAATGCATGAGCTGGACCGACATGGCGGCAGGCGGCCGCATCCTGGTCGTCGACGATGCGATGGAAAACATCCAGATCCTGCACGGCGCGCTGCAGGACGAACACGAGGTGATGTTCGCGCTGGACGGCCGGCGGGCGCTCGAGATCGCCCGTACCCAGCACCCCGACCTGATCCTGCTCGACGCCGTCATGCCGGGCATGGACGGCCATGCCGTCTGCAGGGAATTGCTGGGCAACCCGGACACGGCCGACATCCCCATCATCTTCGTCACGGCGCTGACCTCGCCCGAGGACGAGACGCGCGCGCTGGCCGCGGGCGCGGCCGACTTCATCGGCAAGCCCGTGAACGCGGCCGTCGTGCGCGCCCGCGTGCGCACCCAGCTCACCGTCAAGCGCCAGCGCGACGCGCTGCGCGCGCTGATCCTCACCGATTCGCTGACGGGCGCCGCCAACCGGCGCGCCTTCGACGAGCGCCTCGACGCCGAATGGCGCCGCTGCGGGCGCGCCCACCTGCCGGTGGCGCTGGTCCTGGTCGACATCGACCACTTCAAACTGTACAACGACCATTACGGCCACCCGGCCGGCGACGCCACCCTGGTCCAGGTGGCCGGCGCCATGCGGCGCGCCGCCGCGCGCACCCAGGACCTGGTAGCGCGCTACGGCGGCGAGGAGTTCGCGATCCTGCTGCCCCAGCTCGACGCGCGCGGGGCCACCGGCGTCGCGCACCGCCTGATGGACGAACTGGCGGCCCTCGACATCCCGCACGCGGCCTCGCCCACGTCGGCGCGCCTGACGGCCAGCATGGGCATCTCGAGCATGGTCCCCGGCGACCTGAGCGCCCCGGCCGATCTGGTGCAGGTGGCCGACGCCCTGCTCTACCAGGCCAAGGCCGGCGGCCGCAACCAGTACCGGACGATGGGCTGAGCCCTACGGGGCGGGCCGCCGTCCGAACATCCCCATCCCGTCCACGGTGCAGACGGTCTCGCCGTGCTGGTTGATCGCGACCCAGGTCGACCACACGACGCCGCGGTCCGGCTTGGAACTGGACGCCTTGACGTTCACCGTGCGGTAATGGACGTTCAGGGTATCGCCGGCGCGCACGGGCGCCAGCCAGCGCACGCCGTCCAGTCCGGGCGACCCCATGCTCGACGAGCGGCTCAACAGGCGGTCGACCACGAGGCGCATCATCATGCTGCAGGTATGCCAGCCGCTGGCGATCACGCCGCCATACATCGACGCGCTGGCCGCCGCCGGATCGACGTGGAAGGGCTGCGGGTCGAAGGCCGTGGCGAAGGCGACGATCTCCTCTTCCGTCACGGAGCGCGTGCCGAGGTCAATGTCCTGGCCCGGATGGAAATCCTCGAAATACCAGTCGATGGCGGTCGTGCTCATGCCGCCTCCGCGCCCAGGTTGGCGGCGAAGCCCGGCTGGGCGATGAAGCGCGCCAGGTGGTGGTCGCAGTCGCCCAGCGCCAGCTCGATCGTCGACAGGCGCTTGAACCAGTGCGCGGCCGGCAGCTCGTCGGTCACGCCCATGCCGCCGTGCAGCTGCACCGCCTGCTGGCCGACGAAGCGCGCCGCCTGGCCGACGCGGTACTTGGCGGCCGACACGGCGCTGCGCCGCTCGCCGGCATCGCCGCCGTCCAGGCGCACGGCCGCCAGCAGCGCCAGCGAGCGCGCCTGCTCCAGGTGCACGTACATGTCCGCCATGCGGTGCTGCAGCGCCTGGAACTTGCCGATCGGGACGCCGAACTGCTGGCGCGTCTTGAGGTAGTCGAGCGTGGCGGTGAACAGCGCGTCCATCGCGCCGACAGCTTCCGCGCACAGCAGGCCGGCACCGTGGTCGAGCGCCTCGTCCAGGATCGCCCAGCCCGCGTGCTCGCGCCCGACCAGCATCGTTGCGTCCACGCGCACGCCGTCCAGCGCCACGTCGGCGCCGCGCTGGCCGTCCAGCATGCGGTAGCCGGTGACGCGCACGCCGGGCGTGGCGGCCGGCAGGGCGAACAGCGTGATGCCGTCCTCGTCGCGCTGGCTGCCGCGGGTGCGCGCCGACACGACCAGCACGTCGGCCGCGGCGCCCTGCAGCACCACCTTCTTCTCGCCGGCCAGCACCCAGCTCTCGCCGTCGCGGGTGGCACGGGTGGCCACGTCGCGCATGTCGTGGCGCGACTGGCGCTCGCCCAGCGCGCAGGCCAGCTTCGCGGCGCCCGCGCCGACCCGTTCGAGCAGCGCGCCGAAGCGCGCGCCGTCATCGGCAAGCAACAGGCACTTCGCGCCCAGCAGCGTGGCGACATAGGGCTCGACGACGAGGCCGCGGCCCAGTTCCTGCATCACCAGGTAGGCGTCCAGGGCGCCGCCGTCGAAGCCGCCGTACTGCTCCGGCAGCGGCAGCGCGAGCAGGCCCAGCTCGGCCATCGTGGCCCAGGCGGACGGCGAGCTGCCCGTCTCCGACGCCACGACGGCGCGCCGTGTCTCGAAGTCGTAGTCCTTCGCGATCCAGCGCCTGACGGCGTCCGCCAGCTGCAGCTGTTCTTCCTTGAAATTGAAGTCCATGGTGTTCCTCACAGTCCCAGGATCATCTGGGCGATGATGTTGCGCTGGATCTCGTTCGAACCGCCGTAGATCGAGGTCTTGCGATAATTGAAGTAGTGCGCCAGCAGCGGCGCCGCATCGTCGTCGCCGATGACGCTGTGGTCCGCTGCGCCCGACAGATAGGCGGGATCGAACGGTAGTGCCAGCGGCCCTGCCGCTTCCACCATCAGTTCCGTCAGCCGCTGCTGGATCTCCGTGCCGCGCACCTTCAGCACGGAGGCTTCCGGCCCGGGCGCCTGGTCGGCGCGCGCCAGCACGCGCAATACCGTCGTCTCGAGCGCCATCAGCTCGATCTCGAGGTCGGCGACCTTGGCGGCAAACAGCTGGTCGTACAGCAGCGGGCGGCCGTCCTTGTGTTCGCGCAGCGCGAGGCGCTTCAGGCGCGCCAGCTCGCGCTTGGAGCGGCCCACGGCGGCGATGCCGGTCCGCTCGTGCCCCAGCAGGTACTTGGCATAGGTCCAGCCCTTGTTTTCCTCGCCGACGAGGTTCGCGGCCGGCACGCGCACGTTGTCGAAGAAGACTTCGTTGACCTCGTGGTCCTCGTCGAGCATCACGATCGGGCGTACCGTGACGCCGGGACTGTGCATGTCGATCAGCAGGAAGGAGATGCCCTCCTGCTTGCGCACGCCGGGGTCGGTGCGCACGAGGCAGAAGATCATGTCGGCGTACTGCGCCAGTGTCGTCCAGGTCTTCTGGCCGTTCACGATATAGTGCTCCCCGTCCGCATCGGCGCCGCGCACGGCGCTGGTCTTGAGCGATGCGAGATCGGAGCCCGCGCCCGGTTCCGAATAGCCCTGGCACCACCAGTCCTCGCAGGACAGGATGCGCGGCAGGTAGTAGTCCTTCTGCTGCTCGCTGCCGAAGGCCATGATCACGGGTGCGACCATGTTCACGCCGAACGGCAGCACGGGCGGCGTGCCGGCACGCGCGCACTCTTCCTCGAAGATGTGGCGCTGTACGGGCGTCCAGCCCGGACCGCCGTAGGCGCTCGGCCAGCCCGGCGCCGCCCAGCCCTGGCGCGCGAGGATGCGGTGCCAGCGCACGTAGTCGTCCTTGTCCAGCCTCAGGTGGTTGATGACCTTGGCGCGCAGATCCTCGGGCAATTCGGCCGCGACGAAGGCGCGCACGGCGTGGCGGAAGGCCAGGTCGTCGTCGCTGTAGTGCAGGTCCATGTCGTCTCCTTTGTTATGGCGGCCGTTGCACCCTACGGAGAAATAGCACGACCGTTCAGAAGATTGTACCCGAAAAGTGGCCCCGTAAACGACGTCGTCCCTGCGCGGGCAGGGACCCAATGTGCGCGCGTCATCGCGGTGCACGCAGAACTTGGGTCCCTGCCTGCGCAGGGACGACGTGGGAGACGCGCCTTGCTTAACGCTGGCGGCGACGCGACAGGCTGGCCACACCCAGCATGCCGGCCAGCATCAGGGCGATGGTTGACGGTTCCGGCACCTCGGCGGTCGGCGTGGTGTCCGCCGGCGCATCGGTACCCAGGTTGCCGCCGGACGTATCGTCGCCGGTAATCGGATCGAGGGCGCCCGTACCCGGGACGCTGATGCTGCCGCCGCCCGTCGAACCTCCGGAATCGCCACCGGTCGCACCGCCCGTCGAGCCACCGGTGGAGCCACCCGTCGAACCACCGGTCGATCCACCAGTAGAACCACCGGTCGAGCCGCCGGTAGTACCGCCGGTCGAGCCGCCCGAGCCGGTCGAACCACCCGTGCCGCCGCCAACCGCGCCGCCGGTCGAACCGCCGGTCGAGCCGCTGCCTGCCGCCGCGCCGGTGCCGCCGGTCGTAACGGTGATGTTGTCCCCCGAACCCATGACGGACACGCTGTTACCCAGCAGGGCCGCGATCTTGGCATTGCTCATGCCGACGAGGTAGCTGCCGTCGATGCCCTGCACGACCGCGAGCTGGCCACCCGACTGATTGGCGCTGGCCTTGGCGTACAGCGCCTGCGCCAGGCTGGCGCTGCTGTACGAAGCGCCGCCGATCAGCGAGGTACCGCTGCCCAGCACGCCGGAACCGACGACGTCGGTACCGTTGCCTGCGGTCCAGCTGGACAGATACCCGGATTGGGTCGTCGTCCCAGCCGGTGCTGCGGTCGCCGGCAGGACATCGGCGTGGGCAGCACAGGTGCTCCCGATCAGGAGAGCGGCAGCGATGAGGTGACGAGTTGACATATAGTGCTCCTTGCTCAGTCTAGAAAGTTATTTTTAATTTAACTGCTGAGTTAATGTAGCACAAGTAAAAAAATAGCAACGTTCGTTTGCGCACGCACAAAAGAAACAGGGCTTCCCGTGGGAAGCCCTGTTGATTCGTGCTGCCGCCCGTCTCGGGACGACCAGCATCTTACCGGTGGAATCGTGCCTCTAATACAACATAATTCCCGCGGATTATTTCAATGACGACAAGTATGGCATCGTGCGGCTGGCCAGGCGGGTATCGGCGCGCAGCATGCCTGACTCGTCCGCCAGGATATGCGCGGCTTCCTGCAGGTACACGTCCTTGGCATTCTTGGCCGCCTTCTCGGCCGCCAGTTCCGCGGCCAGGCTGCGCTCGTCGCCCTGCAGGCCGTCGTCGGCGCTCGGGCGGCCCTTGGTCGCCACATTGCTCTTCTTCGGCGTCGTCGGGCTCGGCACCTTGCCGCGCTGTTCCTTGCTGCCCGGACCGGCCACCGGCTCGTCGCCCTTGCCGCCACTGTCGGCCAGGCGTGCCTCGCGCAGGCGCGCCTTGGCTTCCTGGTTCTCGCGTTCCTTGCGACGCACCGCCTCGTTCAGCGAGATGACATTGTCCTTGCGGATCTTGACGGCTTCGGCGATGTCCGATTCGATGTCGATGAAGTCCTTGTCCTTGGCGACGCGGGCCTCATGCTTCTTCTGCAGCGGGCCGATCAGTTCTTTCAGGTCGCCGGACGGCAGGTAGGTCGCCGGCTTGATCTGCACCCAGGGCAGCGCGTTGTCGTAGGACGATTCGCCGAAGTTCTCGGCATCCGACGTCACCGGCAGCTTGATGTCCGGCGTCACGCCGCGCAGCTGGGTGGTGCCGCCGTTGATGCGGAAGAACTGGGCGATCGTCATCTTCAGTTCGCCGTACTTCAGCTTGTCGCTCTGCGAGAAGCGGTCGAGGTTGATCAGCGTCTGCACGGTGCCCTTGCCGAAGCTCGGCTCGCCGATCACGATGCCGCGGCCGTAGTCCTGGATGGCGGCGGCGAAGATTTCCGACGCCGAGGCCGAGCCGCGGTTGATCAGGACGCCCATCGGACCGTCCCAGGCCAGGCCGGCATTGGTGTCGCTCTCGACCTCGACGCGGCCTTCGGCCGTGCGCTGCTGCACCACCGGGCCTTTGTCGATGAACAGGCCGGTCAGTTCGACGGCCTCGATCAGCGAGCCGCCGCCGTTGTTGCGCAGGTCGATCAGCACGTTGTCGACCTTCTCCTTCTTGAGTTCGCCGAGGATGCGCTGGACGTCGCGGGTGGCGCTCTTGAAGTCCTTGTCGCCCTTGCGGCGTGCCTCGAAGTCCTGGTAGAAGGTCGGCAGCGAGATGATGCCGATGCGGCGCTTCACGCCGCCGTCCTTGACCTCGATGATCTGCTTCTTGGCCGACTGCTCTTCCATCGTGATCTTCTTGCGCACGAGGGCAACGGTGATGTGCTTGCCGTCCTGGCCGGCGTCGGCCGGCAGCACGTCCAGGCGCACGGTCGAGTCGCGCTCGCCGCGCACCAGCTGCACGACGTCGTCGATGCGCCAGCCCATCACGTCCGTAAACTGGCCGTTGCCCTGGGCCACGCCCACGATGCGGTCGCCGACCTTCAGCTTGCCCGACTTGTCGGCCGGCCCGCCCGGCACGACCTCCCGGATGACGGTATAGTCCTCGCGCGACTGCAGCACGGCGCCGATGCCGTCCAGCGACAGGCGCATGGAAATGTCGAAGTTCTCGGCCGAACGGGGGCCCAGGTAGTTCGTGTGCGGTTCGATCGCCATCGCGTAGGCGTTCATGAACATCTGGAACACGTCTTCGTTGTTCAGCTTTTTCAGGCGGGTCTGGTAACCCTCGTAGCGCTTGTCGAGGGTTTCGCGGATCGCCTTGTCGTCCTTGCCGGCCAGCTTCAGGCGCAGCCAGTCGTTCTTCACTCGCTTGCGCCACAGGTCGCGCGCCTCGTCCTCGTTCTTGGCCCACGGCGCCTTTTCGCGGTCGATCTGCAGCGACTCGTCCGTGGTGAAATCGAACTTGCCCTTGGCGACGAGTTCGCGCGCATACGCCATGCGGTCCGAGAAGCGCTGCTGGTAGGTGCCGAAGATCTGGAACGGCAGCGTCAGGTCCTCGTTGTTGATGGCATCGTCGAACTTGGTGCGCGCCGGCGCGAACCCGTCGATGTCGGCCTGGGTGAAATACAGCTTCTCGCTGTCGAGCGACTTGAAATAGGCATCGAAGATCTTGGCCGACATGGCATCGTCCAGCGGCACGGCCTTGTAGTGGTAGCGCGCGAGGACGCGCGACGCCCACAGCGCGGCCTGGGTCTGGGCGACGGACGGCTTGAGCTGGGTGGACGGACCGGCCTGGGTGGCCACGGCGGGCTGAACGGGTGCCGCCACCTTCTCCGGCTGTGCCGTAACGACGTGGGCGGACATGGCCAGGGCCAGCGACACCATCAACATCTGCTTCTTCATGCTTTCTTTCTCCGGGGACGGGAACGGTATTCGGCGGGCACGGGGCCTGCCGCGCCAACACAGCGGCGCCTGCGATTCATTCTACAGGATAGCGGACGGACGTAGAGTCGGGCTGCACGTTTGTTCAGCGGCGCTTAAGCGGGACGTAAGTAAGCGGGGCGTAAGTCGGTGTTTCAGGCTTTTACAAATCGAAACACACCCGGCGGCAGCCAATACAGGGCGCCGGCGATGGGGACGAGCAGCAGGTAGGGCCAGCTGCGCAGCGACAGCTTCCAGTCCACGGGCGACGGCCAGAAGGACAGGAATTGCGGCGCCAGCACGAGGGTCAGCGCCAGGTCGACGGGGCCGAAGTGCCAGGCGCCGCGCGTGCGCCACCATGCCACGGCGACGGGCACCAGCAGCACCAGGAACGGCGCCAGCGCGGCCGGCGCCGCGTTGTACCAGCGCAGGTTGGCGAAGGTCACCGAGCCCAGCTCCCAGGTCCGGCCCGTGCGGCGCGGCACGATCGAGAAATTGGTCGGTTCGGCGCCCAGCAGCAGTCCCACCGAGAAATGCGCGAGCTCGTGGCAAAGCGTGCCCACGGCGCTGAAGACGAAGAACAGCGGATGCGCCGCCGTCACGATCCACAGCAGGAAGGCCAGCGCCAGCGAGGGCACCAGGTACAGCCCCATCTCGGCCAGGCTGCAGGCCCACGCCGGCAGGTGCGCCGCGCAGCCCTGCTGCAGGCCGGCCAGCGTGCCGGTCAGCATATCCAGCGACATGCCATGCGGGATCATCGGGGCCTCGGCGAAGAACGCGTCAGCCCGTGTAGAAGCAGCGGCCGCAGGCCTGGCGGTAGCTTTCGTTGCCGCCGATGCTGACCTGCTCGCCTTCACGGATGCGCCGGCCTTCCGTGTCGACCCGGATATTCATCGTCGCCTTCTTGCCGCACGTGCAGATGTTCTTGATTTCCTCGATATCGTCGGCCAGGGCCAGCAGGTAGGCCGAACCCGGGAAGGGCTCGCCGCGGAAATCGCTGCGCAGGCCGTAGCAGATGACGGGCACGCCGCGCACCTGGGCCAGCTGGTGCAATTGCTGCACCTGCGCGGTGGTCAGGAACTGGGCCTCGTCGACCAGCACGCAGGAAACCTCGGGCGCACTGGCGAGAAAATCGGTGTTGCGGTCGAACACGGCGGTCTGGCGCTGGGGACCCAGGCGCGACGTGATCTTGCCGACGCCGTAGCGGTCGTCGATGGCGGCCGTGTACAACTGCACCTTCTGGCCCTGCTCCTCGTAATTGTGGGCCACCTGGAGCAGCGACGTCGATTTGCCGGCGTTCATCGCCGAATACCTGAAATAGAGTTTTGCCACGGCCCCTGCCCTGCAAGAAAAATTGCAAAATTATAGCAAGCACGACGGAGCCAGCGCCAGCGACGCCTCCCTTCGCCGATGGCGCCGGCAGGGATCAGCGGCGACGGCGCGCCGCCACGCCCAGCAGGCCGATGCCGGCCAGCAGCATGCCGTAGGTGGCGGGTTCCGGCACGGCCAGCACGACGTTGTTGGCGGTCGGCCAGTACAGGCCGCCGTCGCCGGCCACGGTCACGGAGGTCAGCGCCGTATCGGACACGAAGCCCAGGAAGCTGCTGGTCGTCGTGCCGTTCAGCGCGTAGTCCAGCGTGCTGCCGTCGGCGGCCGTCAGTATCAGGTTACCGATCACGTACTGGCCCGAGATATTGGACGTAAAGAAATTGCCGCCGAAAGCACTCGCACCGCCGCTGAAGTTCTGGAACACGATCGGCGTGTACGCGTTCTCGTTGGACAGCCAGTAATCGCCGCCGGTGCCGCCGGTGCCGCCAGCGCCCCACAGGCCATCCGGCGAGTACGCCTGGTAGCCATAGGTGCCGGCGGTGCGGGCCAGCGTGGTGTCGTAGGGGACGACGCGCAGGTCGTCGAAGGTGTCGTAGCCCGGGGTCGACACGGCGCTCAGGAAAGCGGCCTGGCTCGTGTAGACGGTGATGGCGGCTTGGGCACCCGTGCCGGCGCACAGCAGTGCGGCGGCGAGGCAAAGCGGTTTCATGGTTTTCAGCACGATTCGCTCCTGTCGGAAGGTCATGGTTGCGGGTTCATCTGTGGAAATGAGCGGCCAGGATGGGCCGCTCCCAGTTAATCCCAACTGCATGAACGTTGCAATCGTGCCAAGCGCATTTTGCGCTGGCCTTGCGCTACGTATAAGTGCGCGCATTCCTCCTAAGGCCGCTTCTGCAGATGCTTATTCGCCAGGATGATATTTGCGTTCAAGATCTTTCTCGATGTCTTCCTTGTAGTAGAGAACATCCTTGAACTCGCCGCGGCTGTACATCTCGGCCTGGTCGGCGAAGTGCGGCGAGCGCGGGTCGCTGCTCTGCCCTCCCGCGAGGATGCTCTTGGCGCGTACGCGCGGGCCGAATTCCACGGCCGCCACGAAGCTGTTGCCGCGGTCGCCGTAGATCCGCTTCGTGGTCTGCTTGGCCACCATGCCGAAGGACGCCAGCGAACCCCAGTTGGCGGAGGTAAACGCGACCGGCCAGCTCGGCTTGCCGTCGTCGTAGCGCTGCCGGATGTCGCCGCTGGCGCGCTGGAAACGGTTGATCTCGCCCCAGGGCGTCTTCCAGCTGCCGAAATCGGCCTGCAATTTGTCGGAGGCACGGGCCAGCGCGTCGAGGCGTTCCTGCGGCGTCAGGCTCGTCTGGATGAAGTCGACCACCGGCACCCGTTTCTCGCGCGCCCGCGCCGACGCCCCCTTGACCATGTCCTGGCCCCAGTACACGGCCAGCGAGGTCGGCACCGAGTTCACGCCGAAGCGCAAGTCCCAGGCGCGCAGCACGGCGACCTGCTCGGCCAGGCGGCCCTTGAGCGCGTCCCCGGCGGGCAGCGCATCCCAGTCGCGCACGACGGCCGGCACCAGCGGCTCGAAGGCGGTCAGGTAGCTGTCGTAGGACTTGGCGATCAGGCCGTCCAGGGTCAGATCTTTCGTGCCCTGCAGCACGCGTTCGGCGTGGATGCCGCGCGCATTCTGCGGCAGCGACCACATATAGGCCGGATAGGCCGAGCAGTCTGGATTGCTCGCGCCGAAGCCCGTGCACGGCCAGTTGTTGGTGTTCGAGATGTAGCCGCTGGCCGGATTGAACAGCGTGATCGTTTCCTTGACCTCGTGCAGGCCCTTCCACTCGGTGGCGGGATCGCTGCCGTCAACGGGGCGGGTCCAGTCGAAGCGCGGGTCGCGGCGCGGGATGAAATTGCCGTGGAAGTAGGCGATATTGCCGTCCGCATCCGCGTACACGGTATTGTTCGAGGAATTGGTGCGCAACTGCATGACCTTGTAGAAGTCGGCATAGTTGCGCGCCTTGGTGCGGCCATAGGACTGCATCAGCGCATGCATCGGGTCGTCCATCATCCGGATCGACACCCATTTGTTCCCCTCGCTGCGGATCACGGGGCCGTGCTGCGTGTAGTAGGCGGTGACGGTGCGCGTGGCCATGCCGCCGCTCGCCGTGCGGTACGGCAGCGCGATGCGCTTCTCGCGCACGGGTTTCATCTGGTCGCCGAACTTGTAGAAGAACTTGCCGCCCTTTTCCACCACCGTTTCCAGGTATTCGTCGATGACGTCGCCGCCGCCGGAGGTGTGCATCCAGCCGATGCGGTCGTTGAAACCCTGGTAGATGAAGAACTGGCCCCAGGTGACGGCGCCGTAGGCATCCAGGCCCTCTTCGCTGACCATGTGCACTTCGGGACGGAAGTAGAACGAGGTGTGCGGGTTGATCATCAGCAGCGCATGGCCGTCGGCCGTCAGCTTCGGCGCGATGGCGAAGCCGTTCGAGCCGGTCGGCTCCTTGTCGAAGCCCTTGTCGAAGCCCTTGTCGAAGCCCATCTGCGCCTTGCCGTCCGCGTCCAGCGCGGCCAGCGCCACCGCCGGCTTCACTGCCTGCATCCCCGCCTGCGCCGCCTTGCCGTAGAACTCGCCCAGCCGCTTCGTGTCGATCTCCTCGATGTCGCCGCCGATGCTGCCTTCGCTGAAGCTCAGGGCCATCCACGGCTCGAAGCGGGTCAGGAGTTTCGGCTTGACCTGGGGATGCGAGGCCAGGTACCAGTTCAGGCCGTCGGCCCAGGCGTTCATCAGCTGCTTCAGCCAGGCCGGGCTGTCGGCATACTTCGCCTTCAGCTCGGCCGGATCGATGTACAGCTTCATGCGCAGGTCGGTCCAGATCTCCTTCCCCCCCTCGACCTCGGCCAGGCGTCCCATCGCATTGATGTAATTCAGTTCGACGCGGTTGAAGTCGTCCTCCGCCTGGGCGTACACCATGCCGAACACGGCATCCGCATCCGTCTTGCCGAACACGTGCGGGATGCCCCACTTGTCGCGCAGGATCGTCACGCGCTGCGCTTGTGCCTTCATGCGCGCCAGCGCGGCGGCATCGAACGTGCCGGCCTTCGCGGGCGCGGCGGCCGACGTGGCGGCCTGGGCCGGAGAGACAAGCGGCAGCGCGGCAAGCGAGGCGCAGCCAAGGACGGTCGAAGCGATCAGACGGAAGCGGAAGCGACTAGGCTGCATCAATGGGTTCTCCTGGAGTGGGTGGGGATCAGGCGCCGGCGCCGAGCGCGGCCAGCTTCTGCTTGAGGACTTCGTTTTCGGTCATCAGGGTCGCGACGCGGTCCTTCAGTTCGCCGACCTGGCTGCGCAAGGCCTTCACCTGTTCTTCCGGCGAGTCCGGCACGACCTCCTTCTTCGGCTTGGCGCCGGCCTTCTGTTCGCGCACCTGGCGCGCGGCCTGCTGCAACTCCTTCCGGCCGCCGGCGACGGCCGCGACCTGCGCCTGCGGGGGCAGCGAGGCGACGGTCGCCGCAGCGCTCACCGAGATATCGCCCTTGCGCACGGCCTCCACGAGCTCCGGCGCCGCCGTCTTGCGGATGCGCTCGATCTGGCTCAGCGTATTGGCCGACACGCGGGCGGCCTTGGCCACGTCCTCGCGCGTGCTCCAGGGCGGATCGACGGGATCCTCTTCCGCTTCGGGCGCCGGCTGGTCCGGCGGCGCCTCGGCCGCACGCTGGGCCAGGCGGGCCGCGACGATTTCCTTCTTGCGCAGCGCCAGCATGCCGCGCTGGAAATCGGATACGCTGCGGCGCGCGAGATTATTGTCGATGACCCACAGCAT
Organism: Massilia sp. YIM B02763; assembly: GCF_030412015.1. GTDB lineage: Bacteria > Pseudomonadota > Gammaproteobacteria > Burkholderiales > Burkholderiaceae_D > Telluria. The sequence goes on from NZ_JASNRD010000010.1 coordinate 192,562, forward strand.
GACATCCTCGATCGACTCGAAACGGTCGTTCTGGACGGTGCGGAACGGGATGTCGTGCTTGCGGCAGATGTCGTAACGGTTGTGGCCGTCGATCAGGACGTCGCGCCACAGCACGAGCGCGTCGCGGCAGCCTTCCGCCAGCAGGCTGCGTTCGAGCGCCGCGTACTCGACGGGCGTGAGCGGATCGATGAAGGAGCGGAGTTCCTCGTTGAGCGTGATATTCAATGTCATTCCTTGCCGATGTCCGGCGCGCACGCAACGGTGTGCGCGCCATCCGGCATGGTACAGCATCGAACGGCCCAGCCAAAGGAAGTCGTTGACGGATCGTCATGCCGGCGCCCGATCGCTCGCGTGCGCGCCCGCGAAACTGCTACAGTGCGTGCAGGCCAAATCCGGGAGGATGCGATGAGCGCAACGAGCGAAACGACCACCGTCGTCGTCGACGGCAGGGTCTACGAGATGGGGAGCAGCGAGCGGGCCAGGGAAGCGGCGGAATGGGTGTACGAACATCCGGACGAGGCGACCCAGTTCGAGGACCATTTTGCCGACGCGGTGATCGTGGGCACGCCGGTGGGATCGACGTTCAGGCAGCAGTAGGACGCGGTCCGTGCCGGCCAGCGTGCCGCACCGGCTTGTCCCTGCGCTTCGCCATCCTGGCGTGCTCCGGAGCCGTTCCATTCGCGGCGCGGTGCCTGTCGATGCAGAGGCCGATGCATCGGATCATGCGCATGGCGCGCCACGGATGGACAGAGCCGCCGGCACATCGCTCGGCGCAAGCTGCGGGCGAGATCGCTGGCTCACGTCGTCACGTCATGGATGACCCGGTAACGAACCGAGATTGGAGGTTCACCGTTACATTCCGCGAGAATCCGCTGGAGCGATCCCACTAAACTGCGCCAGGACTGACGTGTTTAGTGGACTTACAGAAGGATGATCACGTGAATACCCTGGAACTGTTGCTCGCTGTTCACTTACGGAATATGGCCATCGACATGCGGAGTGCGTCCCGGTCGGATTTCTACGCTTCCATAGCGTCCTGCGGCGATGAAACCGAACGCCGAAAGCGGCTTGGTGCATGGGATCGCCAGAATCCCTTGAACCGGTTCATTCCTGCGGCGCTGGCCGAGGTCGACGCAATCGCAGACCAGGTCCGCGATCTGCTGCGCGGCGCGGCCAGGTCATGACGCCAAGGCGTCTGGGGAACCACAAGCGCATGCGGAGGGACGATCCCGGCAACGGCACGGCCCACGGTTGAAGCGCGCGATGCGGCCCGCCCGCACCTTTTGCGGAAAGGCGACGCGCAACGGAAACACGGTGGAAGCAGGACGGTCGGTGGCGGAGTGGAAAGCAGCATTGGCACATGGTGCCCGGAGCCGGGATCGAACCGGCACGCCGTTTCCGGCACGGGATTTTAAGTCCCGGGTGTCTACCAGTTTCACCATCCGGGCTGCGGCCGCGATTCTAGCACAGCCCGCGGGCATCCAGGGTCAAACTTGCAAGATTGCACTGGCTGCACGCTGCCCTGGCCCGTCCTGGGCACAGCACACGCGGTTGCGGCCTGCGTTCTTGGCCGCGTACAGCGCCGTGTCGGCCCGTTCCATCATGCGGGCAACCGCCTCGTCCTCGCCCAGCGTCGCCACGCCCACGCTGACCGTGTAGCAGACCAGTCCGTCGGCGCCGTCGCGCACGGCGCCCTGCGCCAGCGCCGCCCGCAGGCGCTCGGCGGCGACGAGGGCGTGGGCCGTGCCCGTCTGCGGAAGCAGCACGGCGAATTCCTCGCCGCCCAGGCGCGCGCATGCGTCGATGCCGCGCAGGACGCTGCCGGCGCGCAGGACGATGTCGACCAGGACCCGGTCGCCGACCGCGTGGCCATGCGTGTCGTTGATGGACTTGAAATGGTCGACGTCGAACACCAGCACGGACAAGTCGCCCCCGCCGCGGGCGATGCGCTCGCGTTCGCGCTCGGCCAGGCCGGAGAAGGCGCGCCGCGTCCAGGCGCCGGTCAGGAAGTCGTGTTCGGCCGCGTACGTGGTGCGGGCGATGATGTCGGCATTCGCCATCATGACGGCGCCCAGGGTCAGCGTCGGCAGCGCCAGCGTGCCCAGCGCCACGAAGACCAGGTTCAGGACCGACGCGTCGAACACCGACACGTCGGTACCGAGGTTGGCCATGTACAGCACGAAGCGCGCTCCGTAGCCGCCCGCCTGCCAGGCCGCCGACCAGAACGCGAAGCGGGCCGGATAACGCGCCCCGCCCGGATTGGCCGAGCGCCGCAGCGCCCAGGCGATGGCGGCGCTGACCGCGCCGTGGAAGACCGAAGTCAGCGCGATGCGCAGCGCCGTCGCGTCGACGACGTAATGGAACCAGGCGAGCGACACGGTCGATACAAGCGCCAGTGCGGCCAGGCGCCGCACCGGCACGGGCCGCCCCAAGTGGCGCAGGAAGCCCGCGTACATGAAGATGGGCGCGCACAGCAGCAGCAGGTTGGCGAGGTCGAACGAGAGCACGTCCGGCACGTGGCCGCGCGCCGCGAACAGCAGCAGCGCGGCGATCGCCAGCGCGTTGGCGAGCGACCAGGCGCGCATGCCTGCCACCGCATGGCGCGCCAGCGACAGCAGCACCATCAGCATCACCACGGACAGCGCCGTGGTCACGAGAAGAAGAAGGAGGACACTCAAATCGGTTCGGGAGCGTGCGGCGGTCGACGCGGATCGGCTGCCAGGGGATGGCGCAAGGCTTGCGCTAAGGAAATTAAGCGGCTTATATTATCAAACTCCCTCGTTTTCTCCTATCCCGACGACAGATATTTACAAAGTCTGTCGACTCCCCACGCTCCTCCTCAGGGAAAGTACTCAAACAACAATGTTCGGCGCACGACGGCGCTAGCGAGCGACCCGGCAATGCCGATTGCATTAACATCGTGTCATGTGTGGACGATTTGACCAAAGCCAGACCGCGCGCCATTACGCCAATCTGATCGGTTGGCTGGACGCCGTCTACGACAGCGAATCCGCGCCGACGACCAACGCGGCGCCGGGCAGCTATCATCCCGTGATGCACGTGCAGGAAGGCGAGCGGCGCGTCGACGACGTGTTCTGGGGCTACCGCGCCAAATGGGCCGAAGGCAAGGTACCCATTTCCATCAATGCGCGCATGGACAAGCTCGCCAACCGCTACTGGTCCCGTCTCGTCAAGAAGGGACGCGGCATCGTGCCGGCCGAAGGCTGGTACGAATGGACGGGCGAAAAAGGTCACAAGCAGCCCTGGCACATCCACCGCAAGGACGGCGCCCCGCTGTTCATGGTCGCCCTGGCCAATTTCGGGACCTTCGAGGAGCATCGCGCCGAAGCGGGCTTCGTCATCGTCACCGACGACGCCTCGGGCGGCATGCTCGACCTGCACGACCGCCGTCCCGTCGTGCTCGAAGCGGCGGATGCGCAGCTGTGGCTGGACCCGGACCTGCCGCCGGAGCAGGCACTGGAACTCGTGCGCCGCAGCGCCGTGCCGGCGGACCGATTCGATTGGTACAAGGTGAGCACCGCCGTCAACCGCGTCGGCAGCAACGGCCCGCAGATCGCGGCGCCGATCGATGACTAGCCGCCCCACCTCGTTCGACGACAAAAAAGCCCGCAGGCCGTAAGGCGTGCGGGCTGCTTGCATCCGATCGATGCCGGTCAGTGCTGCGATCAGTGCTGGTAGGCGCCGATGTCGTAACCGGTCGAGGCATTACGCGCCTTGCCGTCCAGGTCGGTCGGATAGGCATTGGTCGCGATGCCGCGGCCGATCGCCGGGGAGCTGCTCGACAAGTGGAAATTCGGTGCCGCGGCCGTGCGCGAGTAGCCGGCGAACAGCGGATCCGAGCTGACGGTGCCCGTATGCGTCAGGCCGTTACGCAGCGAGAAGTTGTACGAGGTGTTCTTGAACACCAGGTTGTTCCTGTACTGGTTCGCCTTGCCCGTCGTGCCCTGCTCCGAGATGCCGTACTTGTTGTCGTACACGATGTTGTTCGCCACGAACACATTGTTCGCGCCGGCCGAGGTGTAATAGAAGTCGCCGCCGCCGATCACCATGCCGAAGTTCGATGCCGCCGCCGTGTTGTTGGTGATGGTCACGTTGGTGGCGTCGTGCCACAGGTGGATCGCCACCGCGCCCACGCGGTAGACCAGGTTGTTCTTGATCGAACCCGAGGTGCTGAAATAGATGCCTTGGACATAGGTGCAGCCGGCCGGGCCGATATCGTTCACCACATTGCTCACCACGTCCGTCATGACGCCGTGGTAATAGCTGTCCACGCCGATCGCCGAACCGCCGGCGCTGGTGCAGGCCACCTTGGTTGCCAGGTGGTGGATGTGGT
>NZ_JASNRD010000011.1 GCF_030412015.1 Massilia sp. YIM B02763
AACATCAAGCTGAAGAAGAACTTCCAGGGCACCCGCTTCGCCGCCGAATCCGGCGACACCCAGCACGGCGGCGGCCAGACCCACCGCGCTTCGCTGAGCAGCGGCATCGGCGACATCGACACCGACGGCTACAACGCCTTCTTCACGGCCGAGTGGCGCCACCAGGGTGCGATCAAGATCTCCGATCGCCTCGGCAACGACTGGACCAATCTCGACTGGCGTACGCGCGGCGGCAACGACCTGACCTACGGCGTGCCCACCTCGCGCCTGGGTTACCTGACCGCGGCCAGCTCGCCGTTCCTGTACAACCCGTCGGGTGCCGGCGGCGTCAACAACGCGGCCAACTTCCAGTTCCTGGATCCGAGCTGCAACTACGGCAAGTACATGGCGGGCGGCTGCGCGGTGACGGACAACGTTGGTTATATCCAGCCGGAAACCGAAAACCTGAACATCTTGATCGGCATGACCAAGAAGCTGAACGCGGACTGGGAACTGGCGTTCAAGGGTTCGATGTTCAAGCGCGACAACACCAACAACCGCGGCATCGGCCCGACCTACAGCCAGACCAGCTTCAACGGCTATAACGTCATCAACGGCAACACGCTGATCCCGGCACTGGGCGCGCGCACGACCACGTTCGGCAAGGGTGCGCAGATCGGCGCCGGCCTCGTCAACCCGTTTGGCGACGGTACCCGCCTGTACGGCTATATCCCGGGCGTGCCGGAATCGTCGGCGCAGGACAACAGCGCCACCACCACTCGCTTCGCGCTCGACCTGACCGGCCACGCCTACGGCTGGGACCTGCAGTTCGCCGGCGGCCTGACCAAGTCGAAGGCCGACATCGACTACAGCGGCTACGTCAACCGCGTGGCCCTGTACGACCTGATCGGCGCAGGCAAGTGGAACGTGCTGGGCGGTAATTCGCCGGACCTGCTGAACCAGGTCGCGCCGCACTTCTCGAATACCCTGGAATCGAAGCTGAACTACCTTGACGCCGTCGGTTCGCGCGAACTGATGCAACTGGGCGCCGGCCCGCTGGCCCTGGCTGCCGGCGTGCACTGGCACAAGCGTACCTGGGATGCGCCGCCGTCCGAACTGACCCGCATCGGCGCCGTCGGCAACACCTCGGCCTTCGTGATCGGCGACGAAACCAATACCGCCGGCTTCGCCGAACTGCAGGCGACCCCGATCAAGAACCTGGAACTGCACGTGTCGGGCCGCTACGACCATTACGACACCTACGGTCACTCGTTCACGCCGGCGGCCAGCTTCAAGTGGACGCAGTCCGAGAAGTTCGCCGTGCGCGGTACCTTCGCGCGTGGCTTCCGCGCACCGAACCCGGCCGAGACCGGCAATTCGGGTTCGTTCTTCTCGTTCAACGGCATCGACGACCCGATCCTGTGCCCGACCGGCAACCAGAACGCGGCCGGCACCCCGAAGACCGGCGCCTGCGGCATCCAGCCGACCTACGTGCAGCGTCCGAGCTCGGATCTGTCGCCTGAGAAATCGAAGTCCTACACCCTGGGCGTCGTCCTCGAGCCGTTCAAGGGCCTGAACGCGACCGTCGACTACTACAAGATCGACGTCAAGAACCAGATCGTGACCGCGGCCGGCAACGACCCGAGCTACGTCCCGACCTTCGTACGCGGCAACCCGGTGCCGGTCGACATCTCCGACGGCAATGGCGGCACCTACCTGGCTACCCCGGCGGTCGGCCCGATCCTGTTCGCCGAATCGGGCTACGTGAACGCCGGCTCGACCAAGACCGACGGTATCGAAGCGGACATCGGCTACCGCTGGCGCCTGCCGAGCGACCTGGGTACGCTGCGCGCGAACCTGAGCGCTGCGCACACGTTCAGCTACGAGCAGGAAATCGCCGGCAAGACCTACCAGCTGGCCGGTACCCACGGCCCGTCGGTGGTGTCGGGTGCGACCGGTTCGCCGAAGAACCGTGCGCAATTCACCCTCGGCTATGCCAAGGGTCCGCTGGACGTGAACGCCACGGTGAACTACACCAGCGACTTCTCGGCACTGGATCCGGCCGCCGGCTATACCGACTGCGCGACGATCGCACGCGACATCACCAGCCGCAACTACTTCCAGAACCTGGTTCAGCCGGATGCGTTCTGCCACGTTGCATCGTTCACCACGACCAACCTGAACGTGCAGTACAAGCTGAGCGAGAACCTGACGCTGCGCGGCGCCATCCTGAACGTGTTCGACAAGCAGCCTCCGCTGGATCCGAACACCTACGGCAACTCGACCGTGCAGACCGCGTACAACGCGTCGCTGCACCAAGCGGGCGCCGTGGGCCGCTTCTTCAGCCTGGGCCTGGCCTACACCTTCTGATCGCCTAGCGTGACGTAGGGACAGGGCGGCACGACCTCGCGGTCGTGCCGCCTTTTTCTTTGTGCTCGTATCGGGCGCGCCCGATCCCGCTCCCTCCCTAGAATCGATAGCAAATCGACATTTGCAAGGAGGAGCACATGCTGAATATCGGAGTGATCGTCGGCAGTACCCGCCCTGGCCGCAAGGCGCCGGCCGTGGCCGACTGGGTGATGGACGTTGCCGGCATGCGCGGCGACGCGATCTACGAACTGGTCGACATCGCCGACTTCGACCTGCCGCTGCTGGACGAGCCCGTGCCGCCGTCGCAGGGCCAGTATACGAAACCGCACACGCAGGCCTGGGCCGCGCGCATCGCCAGCTTCGACGGCTTCGTGTTCGTCACGCCGGAATACAACCACGGCACTTCCGGCGCGCTCAAGAACGCCATCGATTTCCTGTACAAGGAGTGGAACAACAAGGCCGCCGGCTTCGTCGGCTACGGCAGCGTGGGCGGCGCCCGCGCCATCGAAAGCCTGCGCCTCGTGATGGGCGAACTGATGGTGGCCGACGTGCGCGCCCAGGTGATGCTGTCGCTGTTCACCGATTTTGCCGACGGCAAGGTCAACCCGCCCGAGCGCCAGGTCGAGGCGCTCGATGCCATGCTCGACCAGGTGGTGGCGTGGAGCAGGGCGTTCCAGCCCCTGCGCGGCGCGACGCCGCCCGACGATGCGGCCGACGGCGCGCCGCCGCACGGGCGCCGGGTGAGCAGCATGTGATGCGTTCCCGTCGTGGGCGGCGCTACAATCGCGGCCCATGACGATTCCTTCCATCCCCCATCGCCGCGCGACCTGCGCCGCCTGCCTGCGCGCGCAAAGCGACTGCATCTGCCGCTGGGCGGCGCCCGTGGCCGCCGCCGTCGAACTGCTCGTGCTGCAGCATCCGCTCGAAGTGCGCAACGCCAAGAACAGCGCGCGCCTGCTGCACCTGTGCCTGCCCGGCAGCCGCCTGGCCGTCGGCGAAGCCTTCGATCCCGCCGAGCTCGCCGGCCTGCTGGAAGCGGGCGGCAGAACCCCCATCCTGCTGTATCCCGACACGCCCGGCGACGCGGCGCTGGGCATCGCGCCGCCGCCGGCGCTGGACGAGGCCTTGCTGGCCCAGCCCGGCCTGCTCCGGCTCGCCGTGCTGGACGGCACCTGGCGCAAGAGCCGCAAGATGCTGTACCTGAATCCCGCGCTGCAGCGCCTGCCGCGCCTGGCGCTGCGCGACGTGCCGGCGTCGGGCTACCGGATCCGCAAGGCGCATGCGCCGCACCAGCTGTCGACGCTGGAAGCGGTAGCGCATGCGCTTGGACAGATCGACAACGATCCAGCCCGTTACCGGCCTCTGCTGGCCGCGTTTGACGGTTTTGTGCAACAACAAGCCGCAAAAACACTGCACTTGAACCCTTCTTGACATCGGCGTACTATACTGTATAAACATACAGTACTTTTTAAGGAGCGCCGTGTGAACCGGGCAAAAGCCAGCATGATCGCAAATCGTGGCCGCGTGGAAACGCAGGTGATGTTGCCGTTTCCGCCCAAAGCTGCCTCAGTGGCGCCGTTGAAAGGCCGCGGCGCCGTCACCAATATCCAGGGCCGCTACGAAGTCAACGGCCGCGAACGCTTCGACGACGGCTGGAGCGTGCCGGGCGTGGCGGAAGACACGCCGGCGCCGCTCAAGACCGAAGTCACGGACGAGATCGCAAAAAGCATCCTCAGCCGCAATACCTCGCCCGACATCCCCTTCAGCGTCTCGCTGAATCCCTACCGCGGCTGCGAGCACGGCTGCATCTATTGCTTCGCGCGGCCGACGCACGCCTACCTGGGCCTGTCGCCGGGCCTGGACTTCGAAAGCCGGCTGTTCGCCAAGGTGAATGCCGCCGACCTGCTGCGCCAGGAGCTCGCGCGTCCCGGCTACGTGCCCGAGAACATCGCGATCGGCGTGAATACGGACGCCTACCAGCCCTGCGAGCGCGAGCGCCGCATCACGCGCGAGGTGCTGGAAGTGCTGGGCGAGTGCAACCACCCCTACGGCCTGATCACCAAGTCGGCGCTGATCGAGCGCGACATCGACCTGATCGCGCCGATGGCCGAGAAGGGCCTGGCCTGCGCCGCCATCACCCTGACCACGCTGGACGGCGAAATCTCGCGCACGCTGGAACCGCGCGCCGCCGCACCGGCCCGGCGCCTGCGCGCGATCCGGACGCTGACGGAAGCGGGCATTCCCGTCAGCGTCAGCGTGGCGCCGATCATCCCTTTCGTGACGGAACCGGAAATCGAGCGCATCCTCGAGGCCGCCAAGGACGCCGGCGCCGTCGGCGCCCACTACACGGTGCTGCGCATGCCCTGGGAAGTCAATCCTCTGTTCCAGCAATGGCTGCACGCCCACTTCCCGGATCGGGCCCAGCGCGTGATGAACCGCATCCGCGACATGCGCGGCGGCAAGGACTACGACAGCGACTTCGGCAAGCGCATGCAGGGCGAGGGGGTGTGGGCCGACCTGATCCGACAGCGCTTCACCAAGGCCGTGAAACGCTTGGGGCTGGAAGGAAGGATGAGCCGCTTCAATGTCAGCGACGGCACGCAGTTCCGCCGTCCGCTGGTGGTGCCGAAGCCGGTCGCCAAGCCGAGCAGCGCGAAGGCGGCGCAGATGGATCTGTTTTGACCGTACCGGCTTGCCGATACGCGTTGCCGGCGAGTGCTTAGCTTAGGCCAGCCGCGGCGTGTAGCCGGGCACGAGCGACAGCATATGGGCCGACACGGCCTCGCCATGCAGCCGCAGCCGCTTGCGCGCCAGGCACTCGTAGACGGCGCCGGCCTTGTGCGCGAGCGTCAGGCTCGGCAAGTTGCCTTCGGCGACGACGATCTCGACCCTGTTCTGGTCGAGTTGCCGGAATGCGTAGTCGGCCAGTGCGCCGACGGCGGCCAGCGCGGCGTCCTGGCGCTGGGCGGATTCGCGCACCCAGTAGCCCAGGTTGCAGAAGCCGTTCAGGCGGTTGAACTGGTTCAGGCCGGCGACGCCGACGAAGGTCTTGCCGTCCGAACGGAAGATGCCGAATTCGTGGGCGCTGCCGTCGGCGCGGCCGGCGTCGCAGATGGCGACCCAGCTCAATGCTTCCGTTTCGCTGTAGCCGGGATGGGCCCAGCTCATCCATTTGCCGACGGTGGCTTGCGATTCGCGTACCGCCGCCGCCATGGCGGGCGCATCGGCCGTCGTCAGTGGGCGAAGCAGGAAAGCGGCGGCGCGGAGCTGGGGCATGCTGGACCTTTCAGGTTGAGATGGTTTCTGTTGTCATCATAACCATCGTTGCTAGTAGGGGCAATAGAAGGCCGTTCGGACGCGGCGTTGTGAGCACGATCACTCTCGGCTACGATGATGCCTTTCAGCATCGGATTCGCCCATGGAGACGCAGCACAGCAGCACGGCCGGCACCCGAGCACCAATGGAGGGCGATGGCGTTCGCATGGTCGTGTTCGTCGGCGCCGAATCGACGGGCAAGTCGACGCTGGCCGAGTTTCTCGCTCGCGCATACGGCACCGTGTCGGTGCCGGAAATCGGCCGCTTCATCTGGGAAGAAAAGCAGGGCAGGCTGGGTCCGGACGACTACGTCGAGATCGCCCTGCGCCACCGCCAGGCCGAGGACGCGGCACGCCCGCAGGCGCGGCGCTGGCTGTTCGTCGACACGAATGCCCTGACCACGCTGTTGCTGGGCATTCAGTTCAAGCAGGTCGGCGACCCGCCGCCCGCCGCACTGCTGCGCTGCGCGGACGAGTGCAGGACGCGCTATGCCCACACCTTCGTCTGCGCCGACGATATTCCCTACGAAGAACAGGAAGTACGCGAGAACGAAGCCTGGCGCGGGCGCATCCAGCAACTCGTGCTGCAGGACCTGGAGGCGCGCGGCATTCCCCATACCGTCCTGCACGGCGGCGTCGAGGAACGCGCGCGCCAGGTGCGGGCCGTGCTCGACGCCGCCTGAATCGACGGCCGAGGCGGACGAACAACAGTTCGGCGCAAGTACTCGTGACGTGCTGTATGATGCGGCTCCCGAAAACGAAGCCCGCATATGCTCATCCTTACCATCAAGCAGGGCAAAGAAAAGAGTCTGCTGTCCGGGGATCCCTGGATCTACCCCTCCGCCATCGACAAGGTCGACGGCCGGCCGCAAGAACGTTCCAAGCCCGGTTTCACCGCGCTCGTGCAATCGTCGTCGCGCCAGTTCCTGGCCCGCGCGGCGTATAACGCCAAATCGCAGATCGCCGCCCGCATCTGGACCCTGCGCGAGGACGAGCCCGTCGACCACGCGATGATGAAGCGCCGCGTGCAGGCGGCCGTCGCGCGGCGTGCCATGGCCGTGCGCGGCGCCGATCCGCAAGCCCTGGTCCTGGTGATCGACGGCGACAAGGACGGCCTGCCCGGCCTGCTGGTGCACAGCTATGGCGGCACCGGCGGTTACCTGGTGTGCCAGTTCAATGCCGCCGGCGTCGATTTGTGGAAAGTGACCATCGTGCAGGCGCTGATCGCTGCGACGGGTTGCGCCAATGTGTTCGAGCGCAGCGACGAACTGGTGCGCAAAGGCGAAGGACTGCCAGTCATCTGGCGTCCGCTCGCCGGCGACGAGCCGCCGCAGCGCCTGATGGTGCGCGATGGCCAGCGCCTCTTGCCGACCGACATCCGTACGGGCTTCGTCTATCCGCGCTGAGCGATCCGGTGCGTGGCAGGCGACGTCGTCGCGTCATCGCGGCCGGCGCAAGTACATGCCCGTGTGCCTGACGTTCATGCCGCCGCACGTACCGTTATCGTCTGCCGCCAGGTAGTCGCCGATCCTGGCAAGCCTGACCTGGCACCCCGACTGCGCCGCGCCGGCGTGTCGACCGTCGACGTGCAACACACCTGACATGCCGCCGAAATGCGCGATCGGCTCGCCATTCGGCAGTGTCCCGCCCTCCCAACGCAAGGTGGACAGCATCGCGAGTTCGCCACCCTTGCCCGTCGAGGAGATGCGGATCCTGTTCGGGCCATCCGCCCATACGCCCACCCAGTCCCCTGGCGGATGGATCGGTGGCGCTGGAAGCATTGCCACGTTCTTCTTCGGCACCCAGGAAACAGACTCGTGCTTCCGGCCCTGATACCACACGCAGGACCACTCGGCGTTACTTTTGCCGACCACCACGCGGTCTCCCGGGACCAGATATGCCGGACTCACGCAGGATTCCTTGCGCGCGGGACAACCGTCCATATCTCCCAAAAAATGTACTTTCTCGCCCTCCCGACCCTGGATCACGCCCAGCCCGAGATGTTCCTGCTCGCTTGGAAACAAGCCGTTTCTGCAAAAATCGGCGTCCGACACCTGTGCTTGCGCAGCGCTGGCGACAGGTATCAATAGCAGGCAGAGGCGGATGCATGTCGACGTCATGGGGATTCCTGGCGAAGGGTAGTCCGCTTTCGATGGCGGCGGACGTTTCCTCAAGTGTTCCCTCCCAGGGCGGCGGTGTCAACGTTATCGGCGGATCGTCCCCCGGCAGCCATGGCATACAGGCGCGGCCCGATCGCCCAGCCACGCTTTCTCACCATAAAGGTTGACACCATCAACGATCATCTATATCTTACGATGCATCTTACGATATAAGGATGCAGGTCATGCCTCACCACAAACACCATCACGACCATCACCATGGCCACCATCATGACGGCGGCGAGCACGGCCACCATCATCACGCAGGACCGCGCCATCGCGGCGGCGGCCCGCACGGCGTGCACGGACGCGGCGGCCGCGGGCCGGGCGGCTTCGGTTTCGACGACGAGGGCGGCATGCCGCGCGGCCGCAAGCTGTCGTCGGACGACCTGCAGTTGCTGCTGCTGGCTCTGATCGGCGAGCAGCCCAGCCATGGCTATGAGCTCATCAAGGCGCTGGAGACGCGCTCCAACGGCTTCTACGTGCCCAGCCCCGGCATGATGTATCCGGCCCTGGCCTTCCTGGAAGACCGCGGCCACGTCGGCGTCGCGCTCGAGGGTACGCGCAAGCGCTATTCGCTGTCGGACGAGGGACGCGCGCACCTGGAAGAGCACCGCGAACGCGTCGACGCGATGCTGGCCAAACTGCAGCACATGGCCGAGAAAATGGCGCGCATGCGCAGCGCCATGGCGGAGGACGAAGGGGACGGCGCGGCGATGACGAAGGAATTCGCCGAAGCGCGCCATGCCTTGCGGCACGCGCTCCGTGCCCGTGCCGGCGCCTCGGCCGAGGAACAGCAGCGCATCGCCGCCATTCTGGCGCGTGCGACGGCCGAGATCGAGGCCGGCGCCAAGGACGCCGCCTGAGTCACCCGTCCTGCACGGCTGTCCTGCGGCGCAGCAGGCGGTCGCGCAGGAGCAGGCCCGGCCGCTCGACGGCCAGGTAGAGCAGCCCCGCCACCGCCAGCGCGGCCAGGTTTGCGATGGCGAAGGCGGCCCAGGGCGCGCTGCCGACCAGGTGGACCAGCAGCGCGTCGAGCCAGGCATAGACCTGGCGATGCGTCAGGTACAGGCTGAACGCCAGCAGGGCGAGCGGCCGCGCACCGGGCAGCGCGACGCGCGCGAACGGCAGGCGCGGACTGACGGCCGCCACCAGCAGGCAGCCGAATCCGAGGCCCAGCAGCGGATACAGCAGCAGGGTACCGGCACGCCCGACGGGATCGATCCGCACTGCCAGCGCGACCGTCGCCAGCCCGAGCGCCAGCAGCAGTGGCGCGCGGCGCAGCAGTACGGTCCACCAGGCGGGCCGGAACGCCCGCACGGTGGCGAGCAGCACGCCGGCCAGCAGGCCGTCGAGATGCGTCCAGGTCGGCGCATAGATCGTTTCCGCATGGCGCAGGAAGGCGCCGGCCGCATCGCCCGCCGCCAGCAGCGGCGCGACCTCGTGCCGCCACAGCGCATCGCGCAGCAGCATGCCGCCCGCCGCCAGCAGGACGAAGGCGGCGATCGTGCGGGCCTTGCCGGGCCGCCGCGTCAGCACGCCGGCGGCGAGCGGGAACAGCAGGTAAAAATGTTCCTCGACGCACAGCGACCACGCGTGCGAGTAGGCGCGGTAGCGCGCGTAGTCCGGGAACAGGTTCACGGTGAAGGTCAGGAATTGCCAGGGCGGGGCCATCGTCTCCGCCTCGCGCCATGCCGGCACCGCCAGGTAGACGGCCAGCACCGTCCAGTAGGCCGGCAGCACCCGCAGCGCGCGCCGCAGCCAGAAGGTTCCCCAGTCGGCATGCGCGCCCGCCGCGATCCGGCCCAGCACCTGCCAGCCGATCAGGTAGCCGCTCAGCACGAAGAACAGGTCGACACCGATCCAGCCGTGCCGGCCGATGCGGGGCAGGTCGAAGCCGTGGCTGGCGATGTGGTACAGCATGACCGTGACGATGGCGGCGGCGCGCAGCAGGTCGAGGCCCGGCTCGCGGGCCGGTGGCAAGGATGAGTCCATGGCGCGCTAGTCTACCGGACCGCCGCCCGGCATCGGCGGCGTGGCGGGTGCGCGCTCAGCGTTCGTTGGTCATGGCGGCCAGCAGGGCCGTCGTGTCGGTCGCGCCCATCGTGCGCGCCGCGTCGAGGATCGAGTGGCCGTCCGCATCCAGGCGGAAGGCGTCGGCGCCGCGCGCCAGGAACAGCTTGACGATGTCGACGCGGTTGAACATGGCGGCGAACATCAGCGCCGTCTTGCCGTTCGGGCCCGCGTTGTCGACCTTGGCGCCGTGGTCCAGCAGCAGCGTGGCGATGGCGATGTCGCCCTTGAAGGCGGCGCCGTGCAGCGGGGTCTGGCCGGCGTCGTTCATGATTTCCGGATCGGCGCCGCGCTCCAGCAGCACGCGGGCGGCGTCCTGGTGGCCGTGGTAGCAGGCCAGCATCAAGAGGCTGTCGCCGCGTTCGTTGCGCAGGTTGGGCGGCAGGCCCTGGTCGAGCAGCGTGGCCAGTTCCGCGGCCTCGCCGCTGCGCGCGGCCTGGAAGACCTTGCGCACGAAGGCGAGGGTGGCTTCGTCGAGTTCGTTGGCATTCGGTGTCGGCTGCTGGGGTTGCATCAGAGTCTCCTGGTTAATCGTCAAGCAAGACGATTAGACCATAAATCGGCGGGACGCATCGGCCCCCCCCGTCAGGCCTCGGCCTGGAACGCGAGCAGGTGTTTTTCGATCTCGGCCACGTGCGCATCGAACTTGCCCAGTTCGCGCAGCGCCTTGGCCAGCTCCAGCAGGTATTTGCTGTTCGGGCCGCTGGGGCCGCGCGCGCCGGCAATCTGACGGGCGATGTCGCGCTCGCTGGCCGGACCGAGATAGGCCGCGTTCTCGTGGGTGGCGATGTAGACCAGGCCTTCGACGCTGCTGCCGTCTTCGAAGCGGATGTCGGTGGCCAGGCGCAGGTACCCGTTCTTCTCGCGGTAGTCGAGGTGGGCGAATTCTTCCGGCGTGACGAGGTAGGCCATGCCGTGGCAGACCGCGCCCGGCTCCGGCGCCAGCGTGACGACGCGGCCCGGCGCGCTTGCCGTGCCGCGGTGGTCGTGCGAACCCTGCCAGAACCTGCGCGTCCATCCCGCGATGCTGGCCGGGCGCCGCTCGATGAAGGGGAAGTCGGCCTTGAAGATCAGCGAGCCGTAGCCGAACAGCCAGACGCTGGCGTGGCCGTCGAACTTGTCCATGCGCTGGTTGATCGCGACGGTGTTGAGGGACATGGGAAGACGAATGAATGAACGATGGGGAATTCTAGCGCGGCAGTGGCGGGGCTGCAGCGGGCCGGTCCGCCACGAAGTCGAACAGGAAGGCGATGAACGCTTCCGCCGCCGGCGTCAGCGAGCGCTGCTCGCGTGTGTAGACGAAGAAGCGGCGCGTCAGCACGGGCTCGGCCAGCGGCACCGCCGCCAGGCCGTGCAGGCGCACGAGCGGCGCCGCGTAGGGCATGCCGACCGTGATGCCGAGGCCGGCGGCGACCATCGCCAGCGCCGTCGTCATATAGGTCACTTCATGGGCGGGCTTGAGCGCCAGGCCCGGAGGCGCCGCGTCCATGTCCGCCAGCAGGCGTTCCGTGAACTGGCCGCGCAGCGAGATCAGCGGCCAGGCGGCGAGCTCGGCCCACGTGGCCCGCGTCCTTCCGGCGAGGGGATGGCCGGGCGGCACGACGGCCTCGAACGGCATTTCCATCAGCAGGCGCGCCTGCAGCTGCGGGGCGCCGTCGCGTTCCGGACCGATGCCGAAATCCGTCTCGCCGGACAGCACCCGCGCCGTCACGCCCTCGACGGGGGAATCGGACAGGCTGATCCGGATGTCCGGGTGGCGTTCGCGCCACGCCGCGATGACTTGCGGCAGCAGCGTGCAGGCCATCAGCTGGGGCACGGCCACCCGCACGATGCCCTTGCGCAGTTGCGCCTGGTCCGCAATGTTCGCAAGCGCACCGTCCAGATCATCGATCATCTGGCTGAATAGGGGGTAAAGCTCTTGTCCGGTCGCCGTGAGGGCGATACGGCGCGTGCTGCGGTCGACGACGCGCACGCCCAGCGTCTGTTCGAGTTCCTTGATCAGGCCGGACAGGGCCGACTGCGTGACGTGCAGGGACGCGGCGGCGAGCGTGAAATTGCCCATTCTGGCCAGGGCGACGAAGGCGCGCATCTGGCGCAGCGTGGGATTCATCAGATAGTCCGATAAATTGAGCGGAAAATATTGTTTGTATGATAGTCCGTTTTGCCTTGTAATGCCGTGCAACATTGTTTTCACTCTAAGGATTGCGCATGAAACTCGCCTCCCTCAAAGTCGGCGGCCGCGACGGCACCCTCGTCGTCGTCAGCCGTGACCTCTCGACCTGCCAGGCCGTGCCCTATATCGCGCGCACGCTGCAGGCGGCGCTGGACGACTGGGACAAGGTCAAGTCCAGCCTGGAAAAAGTCTACGGCCAGCTGAACGACGGCATCGCCGCCGCGCCGCAGCCGTTCCGCGAGGAAGACTGCGCGTCGCCGCTGCCGCGCGCGTTCCAGTGGGCCGACGGCTCGGCCTACATCAACCACGTGGAGCTGGTGCGCAAGGCGCGCGGCGCCCAGGTGCCGCCGTCGTTCTATACCGATCCGCTGATGTACCAGGGCGGGTCCGATTCCTTCGTCGGTCCGCGCGACCCGATCGCGGCGCTGTCCGAGGACTGGGGCATCGACCTGGAGGCCGAGGTCGCGGTCGTCACGGGCGACGTGCCGATGGGCGCGAGCCCGGACCAGGCACGCGAGGCGATCCGCCTCGTCATGCTGGTCAACGACGTCTCGCTGCGCAACCTGATCCCGAAGGAACTGGAGAAGGGCTTCGGTTTCTACCAGTCCAAGCCGGCCAGCGCCTTTTCCCCGGTGGCGGTGACGCCGGACGAGCTGGGCGAGGCCTGGCGCGACGGCAAGCTGCACCTGCCGCTGCGGGTGGCGCTCAACGGCCAGCCGTTCGGCCGCCCGGACGCGGGCGAGGACATGACCTTCGGCTTCGGCGAGCTGGTCGCCCACGCGGCGAAGACGCGCGAGCTGGGCGCCGGCAGCATCATCGGTTCCGGCACGGTGTCGAACAAGCAGGGCGGCCTGCACGGCTCGAGCATTGCCAACGGCGGCGTCGGCTACTGCTGCCTGGCCGAGCTGCGCATGTACGAGACGATCGAGCAGGGCGCGCCGGCCACGCCGTTCCTGCGCTTCGGCGATACTGTCCGCATCGAGATGCTGGATGCGGGCGGCGCCAGCATCTTCGGGGCCATCGACCAGCAGGTCGCCCGTTACCAGGGGAGGGAAGGATGAAGCTGTATACCTATTTCCGCAGCTCGGCCGCGTACCGGGTGCGCATCGCGCTCAACCTGAAGGGACTCGCCTACGACGCCATTCCCGTGCACCTGCTGCGCGGCGGCGGCGAGCACCTGAAGGACGAGTACACCCGCCTCAACCCGAGCGGCCT
Source organism: Massilia sp. YIM B02763 (assembly GCF_030412015.1). Taxonomy (GTDB): domain Bacteria; phylum Pseudomonadota; class Gammaproteobacteria; order Burkholderiales; family Burkholderiaceae_D; genus Telluria. The sequence goes on from NZ_JASNRD010000011.1 coordinate 13,284, forward strand.
GGTGCCGACCTTCCAGGACGACTACATCACGCTCACGCAGTCGATGGCGATCCTGGAATACCTCGAGGACGAGCATCCGGACGTGCCCCTGCTGCCCAAGGATGCGATGGGGCGCGCGCGCGTGCGCGAGATCGCCCAGATCATCGCCTGCGACATCCACCCGGTGAACAACCTGCGCGTGCTGCGCTACCTGGTCGACGACCTGGGCCTGTCGGAGGACGTCAAGAAGCAGTGGTATCGCCACTGGCTGGTGGGCGGGCTGGAGATCCTGGAAAAGCACCTGGCGCGCGACCCGAGCGCGGGCCCGCTGTGCCACGGCTACCTGCCGACCATCGCCGACTGCTGCCTGGTGCCGCAGGTCTTCAATGCCCAGCGCCACGGGATCGACGTGTCCGTCTACCCGAACATCGCGCGCATCAATGCGGCGTGCGTGGAGATTCCGGCGTTCGTGGCGGCGCATCCATCCAACCAGCCGGACGCGGAGTAAGCTCAACCGAACGTCGTCCCTGCGCAGGCAGGGACCCAATGTTGCTGGCGTAGCGAGCGCGCATGCAACCTTGGGCCCCCGCCTTCGCGGGGCGACGTATCGGCGCGGCAGTGCTTTCAGTGCCGCGTCTCCGTCCCCACCGTCGAGCGGTCCGGCTCCGCCGGCGTCGAGATATTCTCCAGCGTGTGATCGATACCGGCCGAGTGCTTGGCCGCCATGTCGCCCAGCGACACGATGCCGATCACATGCGCATCGGCGTCGACCACGGGCAGGCGGCGGATCTGGACGTCGCCCATCTCGTCCAGCACTTCGTCCACGGTCTGGCTGGCGGTGCAGGTGCGCACGTCGGTGCTCATCACGTCGCCCACTTTGGCCTGGTCCGGCGCCTGGCCGGCGGCCGTCGAGCGCACGGTGATGTCGCGGTCGGTGATCATGCCGACCAGCTGTTCGCCGTCGAGCACGGGGATCGCGCCCACGTTGAGTTCATCCATCAGCTGCGCGGCGCGCTGCACGGTTTCCTGCGGCGCGATGCTGCGCACGTCGGGGGTCATGATGTCTCGGATCGTCTGCATGTCGGTCTCCTGGAAGGCAGGGTTGAAAGGAGCGGATGATGCACGAATGCGCGTGCGGGGGACGCCACCTTGAACCCCGGAACGGCGCGCGAAAAAAGGTGGTTCGCCGGTCTTGCGAAGGCCGGCCTCGGCTACAATCTGCCCTTTTTTCGACTGGCGCCTTTGCAATGTCCGACACCACGAATCCAGCCACGAATCCAGCCACAATTCCCGCAGCGATCCTCGACGCCCTGAAGCTGGCCGACCCGTCCTGGCGCGCTCCCCTGCAGGCCGGCCTGGAAGCGATGATGCGCGCCACGCCCGGCTACCTGCCCGCGCTGGCGCAGGACGACTACCTGCCCACCGGCGGCCGCCTGTTCGCCGCCTTTGCCCTGCCATTGGAGCAGGTGCGCTATGTACTGGTGGGCGAGGGCCCGTACCCGCGTCCCGAGAGCGCGACCGGCGTGTGCTTCATGGACGGCGCCGTCGGCGCGCTGTGGTCGGACACGGGCCTGTCGAAACCCGTCAACCGCGCGACCTCGCTGCGCAACTTCATGAAGATGCTGCTGGTGGCGGACGGCCGGCTGTCCGTCGACGATACGGGCGGCGCCGCGCTGGCGCCGATCGCCAAGGCGGCGGGCACGGACGGATCGATCGCGCTGCTTTCCGAGCTGCAGGACAACCTGCTCGCCGAGGGCTTCCTGCTGCTGAACGCGTCGCTGGTGTTCCGCAAGCACGTCGCCCCCATCGCCGACGCGCGCGCCTGGGTACCGTTCCAGCAGGCCGTGTTCGCCGCGCTGGCCGGCTGCGCTGTCAAGCCCACGCTGGTCCTGTGGGGCAAGATCGCCGAGCAACTGAAGAAAGTGCCGGAAACGGCCGGCTTTCCCCAGATCCATGCCGAGCACCCGTACAACCTGAGCTTCATCGGCCACGAAGGCATGCAGCGCCTGTTCGGCCCGATGCACCTGCTGCGCCGCCGCTGAGCTGACAAACCGCAAACCGGGGTCAGAGCCGGGGTCAGAGCCCGGTTTTTGGAAAGGGCGGTGAGGAAATAGTGCTGGCGGACTTTCTGGGGGTGCCAAGCAAAGGATTTCGATTTGCGCTATACTTGACTAATTCGATCAACTAATCAGGTTTTACGCGACGCCGTAGAGGTGGGCGTGGCTGGGTCGGTTGAAGAGAGGCAAGATTTTAACACTGTTTGTACACCAACCGGGGTTGTGATGCGTCTGACCACCAAAGGCCGTTTTGCTGTTACTGCGATGATCGATCTGGCGCTCCGCGAGGGCAACGGTCCGGTCACGCTGTCGGGCATCAGCCAGCGCCAGGCCATTTCGCTGTCCTATCTGGAGCAACTGTTCGGCAAGCTGCGCCGCCACGAGATCGTGGAATCGGTGCGCGGCCCGGGCGGCGGCTACAGCCTGGCGCGTACCGCCGACAAGGTGACCGTCGCCGACATCATCATCGCCGTCGACGAGCCGATCGATGCCACCCAGTGCGGCGGCAAGGAAAATTGCCATGGCGCCGACGCGGCGGCCGGCACGCGCTGCATGACCCACGAGCTGTGGGCCACGCTGAACGCGAAGATGGTCGATTTCCTCGATTCCGTCACCCTGCAGGACCTGGTCGATCAGCAGAAACAGAAAGAACAGAACGTCGTGGTGATGCACCGCCACGCCGCCGTCTGACAAAACCAAGCAGTACATCGATGGAGTGAACACATGAACGCGCCCCTGGACAAAAAAATCGAGCAGAGCTTCGCGACTGCGCCGCATTTCCCGATCTACATGGACTACTCGGCCACCACGCCGATCGATCCGCGTGTCGCGGACAAGATGATTCCGTTCCTGCGCGAGCAGTTCGGCAATCCGGCCTCGCGCAGCCACGCCTACGGCTGGAGCGCCGAAGCGGCCGTCGAGGAAGCGCGCGGCCACGTCGCCGCCCTGGTGGGCGCCGATCCGCGCGAGATCATCTGGACCTCGGGCGCGACCGAATCGAACAACCTGGCGCTGAAGGGCGCCGCGCACTTCTACAAGACGAAGGGCAAGCACATCATCACGGTGAAGACCGAGCACAAGGCCGTGCTGGACACCGTGCGCGAACTGGAACGCCAGGGCTTCGAGGCGACCTACCTCGAGCCGCAGGACAATGGCCTGGTGTCGATCGAGCAGCTGGAAGCGGCGATCCGCCCGGACACGATCCTGGTCTCCGTCATGTTCGTGAACAACGAGATCGGCGTGATCCAGCCGATCGCGGAAATCGGCGAACTGTGCCGCAAGAAGGGCGTCATCTTCCACTGCGACGCGGCGCAAGCCACCGGCAAGGTCCACATCAACCTGGAAGAGCTGAAGGTCGACCTGATGACCTTTACCGCGCACAAGACCTACGGTCCGAAGGGCATCGGCGCCCTGTACGTGCGCCGCAAGCCGCGCATCCGCCTGGAAGCGCAGATGCACGGCGGCGGCCACGAGCGCGGCCTGCGTTCCGGCACGCTGGCGACCCACCAGATCGCCGGCATGGGCGAAGCCTTCCGCATCGCCAAGGAAGAGATGGACGCCGAACTGGCGAAAGTGAAGGCGCTGCGCGACCGCCTGGCCAAGGGCCTGCTGGAGATCGAAGAGGTCTACATCAACGGCGACATGGAACACCGCGTGCCACACAACCTGAACGTGTCCTTCAACTTCGTCGAAGGCGAATCGCTGATCATGGCCGTCAAGGACCTGGCCGTGTCGTCGGGCTCGGCCTGCACCTCGGCGTCGCTGGAGCCGTCGTACGTGCTGCGCGCCCTGGGCCGCAGCGACGAACTGGCGCACAGCTCGATCCGCTTCACCATCGGCCGCTTCACGACCGAGGAAGACATCGACTTCGCCGTCGAGCTGCTCAAGTCCAAGGTCGGCAAGCTGCGCGAACTGTCGCCGCTGTGGGACATGCACAAGGAAGGCATCGACCTGAACACGATCCAGTGGGCCGCCCACTGATCGCCGCACGCGGTACGCTGAACATCGAACACTGAACGGAACAAGGAGCACCAAATGGCTTACTCGGACAAAGTACTGGACCACTACGAAAACCCGCGCAACGTGGGCGCCTTCGACAAGAACGCCGACGACGTCGGCACCGGCATGGTCGGCGCGCCGGCATGCGGCGACGTGATGAAGCTGCAGATCAAGGTCAACGACCAGGGCCTGATCGAAGACGCGAAGTTCAAGACCTACGGCTGCGGCTCGGCAATCGCCTCGAGCTCGCTGGTGACCGAATGGGTCAAGGGCAAGACCCTGGACGAGGCGCTCGCGATCAAGAACACCCAGATCGCCGAAGAACTGGCGCTGCCGCCGGTGAAGATCCACTGCTCGATCCTGGCGGAAGATGCGATCAAGGCGGCCGTGGCCGACTACAAGACCAAGCACGCTAGCGAAGTCAAGGCCGCGTGACGGCATGGTGGGCACATGGTGCCCACCCTACGAATGCAATCCGGGCGATGTCTCGTCCGTAGGGTGGGCATGACATGCCCACCATGAGCAGCAACAAGCAACGACGTTGGAGATAAGCACATGGCAATCACCCTCACCGAAAAAGCCGCCCGTCACATCACCCGCTACCTCGAACGCCGGGGCAAGGGCGTCGGCCTGCGTTTCGGCGTGCGCACCACGGGTTGCTCCGGCATGGCCTACAAGCTGGAATACGTCGACGAGCCCAGCGCCGAGGACAATGTGTTCGAATCGCATGGCGTGAAGGTCTTCGTCGATCCGAAGAGCCTGGCCTACATCGACGGCACGGAGCTCGACTTCGCCCGCGAAGGCTTGAACGAAGGCTTCCGCTTCAACAACCCGAACGTCAAGGACAATTGCGGCTGCGGCGAAAGCTTCCGTATCTAGTCCGATGCAGAACCACTTCGACCTGTTCCAGCTCCCGGCCCGCTTCGACGTCGACCAGCACGCGCTCGACAGCGCCTACCGCGAAGTGCAGGGCCGCGTCCATCCGGACCGCTTCGTGAACGCCAGCGACGCCGAGAAGCGTGTCGCCATGCAGTGGGCCACGCGCGCCAACGAGGCCTACCAGACCCTGCGCAATCCCCAGAAGCGCGCCCAGTACCTGTGCGAGCTGAACGGCGTCGACCTGCAGGTCGAGTCCAACACGGCCATGCCGATGGACTTCCTGATGCAGCAGATGGAATTGCGCGAGGCCCTCGCCGACGCGCGCGCGGCCAAGGATGCCGCCGCCCTGGACGAACTCGACGCCCAGGTGCGCAGCGAAAAGAAGAGCCGGCTGGCCCAGGTCGGCAAGCTGCTCGACGCCGGCGACTACCAGCAGGCGGCGCAGGGCGTGCGTGCGCTGATGTTCCTCGACAAGTTCGGGGACGAGCTGCACTACGCCTTCGAGGCGCTGGAAGGTTGACAGGCGCAGGTTGAACGCGTGGACGGCAGAGCCCTCCACCTTACCGTAGGGTGGACGGGTTTCCCGTCCACGCGTTCATCCAGCATACGAGTTGCCGGGTATCCGGCCGAAAAAAGAACAACACCAGGTAACACGACCATGGCACTACTGCAGATCTCCGAACCCGGCATGTCGACCGCGCCGCACCAGCACCGGCTGGCGGTGGGCATCGACCTGGGCACCACCAATTCGCTCGTCGCGACCGTCCGCTCCAGTATCCCGGAAGTCCTCAGCGACGAGGATGGCCGCGCGCTGCTGCCGTCGATCGTGCGCTACCTCCCGAACGGCAACGCCAATATCGGCCACAAGGCGCAGGCGTTCCAGACCACGGACCCGAAGAACACCATCGTTTCCGTCAAGCGCTTCATGGGCCGCGGCCTGAAGGACATCGCGCACGCCGAGAACCTGCCGTACGATTTTGTGGACGCGCCCGGCATGGTCCAGGTGAAGACGGTCGCCGGCATCAAGAGCCCGGTCGAGACCTCGGCCCAGATCCTGGCCACGCTGCGCCAGCGCGCCGAGGATGCGCTGGGCGACGACCTGGTCGGCGCCGTGATCACCGTGCCTGCCTACTTCGACGACGCCCAGCGCCAGGCGACCAAGGATGCCGCCCAGCTGGCCGGCCTGAACGTGCTGCGCCTGCTGTCCGAGCCGACCGCCGCCGCCATCGCCTACGGCCTGGACCACGGCAAGGAAGGCGTGTATGCCGTCTACGACCTGGGCGGCGGCACCTTCGACATCTCGATCCTCAAGCTGTCGAAGGGCGTGTTCGAAGTGTTGTCCACCGGCGGCGATTCCGCGCTGGGCGGCGACGACTTCGACCAGCGCCTGTTCTGCCACATCACCCAGCAGTCCGACCTGGCGCCGCTGTCCGACGTCGACACGGCGACGCTGATGGTGAAGGCGCGCCAGGCCAAGGAGCTGCTGTCGACGAATGAAGAGACGACCGTCGAGGCGATCCTGAAGTCGGGCGAACTGGTGCAGGTGACGATCACCGCCGCGACCTTCGCCGAGATCACCCAGCCGCTCGTCGCCAAGACGATGAACGCGGTGCGCAAGGCGATGCGCGATGCGAACGTGTCGGTCGAGGACGTCGACGGCGTCGTCATGGTCGGCGGCGCCACCCGCATGCCGCACATCCGCCGCGCCGTCGGCGACTACTTCAAGACGATCCCGCACGCGAACATCGACCCGGACAAGGTCGTCGCGCTGGGCGCCGCCATCCAGGCCAACCTGCTGGCCGGTAACCGCGCCGCGGGCGACGACTGGCTGCTGCTGGACGTGACCCCGCTGTCCCTGGGCATCGAGACGATGGGCGGCCTGGTCGAGAAGATCATCCCGCGCAACTCGACGATCCCGTGCGCGCGCGCCCAGGAATTCACCACCTTCAAGGATGGCCAGACTGCGCTGGCCGTGCACGTCGTGCAAGGGGAGCGCGAGCTGGTGTCCGATTGCCGCTCGCTGGCCCGCTTCGAGCTGCGCGGCATTCCGCCGATGGCGGCCGGCGCGGCGCGCATCCGCGTCACCTACCAGGTCGATGCGGACGGCCTGCTGTCCGTGTCCGCGCGCGAGACGCGCTCGGGCGTGGAAGCGTCGATCACCGTCAAGCCCTCGTACGGCCTGGGCGACGACGAAGTGGCGCGCATGCTGCAGGATTCGTACAATGCCGCGCAGGTCGACATGGCCGCGCGCGCGCTGCGCGAGGAGCAGGTCGAGGCCGAGCGCATCCTGCTGGCGACGGCATCGGCGCTGGAGACGGACGCCGACCTGCTCGCCGACGAGGAACGCGCGGCCGTCGCCGCGCTGGAGCAGGGCGTGCGCGACGCGCTGGCCCGTTCCAACGACGCGGCGCTGGGCACCGAGGAGCGCCAGAACAAGCTGCACGACGCCGTGCAGGCGCTGGCCCACGGCACCGAGGAATTCGCCGCGCGGCGCATGGACAAGAGCGTGCGCAAGGTATTGGCCGGCAAGTCGCTGGACCAGGTGTAAGCGCGAACACGAAATAACGCCGTCCCCGCAAAACAACGTCGTCCCCGCGCAGGCGGGGACCCAGGTTTGCAAGCATTGCGGTAACGCGTGCTGAAATTGGATCCCCGCCTGCGCGGGGACGACGATACCATTACAAACGAGGTCAAGAAGTGCCACAAATCGTCATCCTCCCCCATCCCGTCTTCTGCCCCGAAGGCGCCGTCCTCGAAGGCCAGGCCGGCAAGTCGATCTGCGACACGCTGCTCGAGAACGACATCGAGATCGAACACGCCTGCGACCGCGTGTGCGCCTGCACGACCTGCCACGTGGTCGTGCGCGAAGGCTTCGACTCGCTGAACGAGCAGGAAGAAAAGGAAGAGGACATGCTCGACAAGGCCTGGGGCCTGGAGCCGAACTCGCGCCTGTCCTGCCAGGCCATCATCGCCGACGAAGACCTCGTCGTCGAGATCCCGAAATACACGATCAACCACGCCGCCGAGAACCATTAAGGCCGGCGCCATCGCCGGAGTCCGCCCATGAAACACGCTGCCAAGGCAGGCGCCAGGCCTGCCGCCAAGCCGGCCCCGACGATCCACGAACTGGCGCCGGAGATCAAGCCGAACCAGTCGATCGAGCTCCTGAAGGAGTTGCACATCCTCACGCGCGACGGCAAGTTGAACCAGGACAGCCGCCGCAAGCTCAAGCAGGTCTACCACCTCGTCCAGTTCATCGAGCCCTTGCTGAAGGATGTGCTGGCCGACCATGCCGACGTGTCGGTCGTCGACCACGGGGCCGGGAAGTCCTATCTCGGTTTCATCCTGTACGATTTGTTCTTCAAGGGGCGCGAAGACGGGTCGCGCATCTACGGCATCGAGACGCGCGAGGAACTCGTGCAGAAGTCGACCGAGCTGGCCGAGCGCCTGGGCTTTCCCGGCATGTCCTTCCTGAATTTGTCGGTGGCCGAATCGACGGCGTCCGACAAGCTGCCGGCGACCGTCGACGTCGTCACCGCGCTGCATGCCTGTAACACGGCGACCGACGACGCCATCGATTTCGCGCTGAAGAAAAAGGCCAAGCACATCGTGCTGGTGCCGTGCTGCCAGGCCGAGGTGGCGTCCGTGCTGCGCAAGAACAAGGGCCGCGACCTGGGTCGCAGCGCGCTGACCGAGATCTGGCGCCACCCGATCCACACGCGCGAATTCGGCAGCCAGATCACCAACGTGCTGCGCTGCCTGCAGCTGGAGGCGCACGGCTACCAGGTGACGGTGACGGAACTGGTCGGCTGGGAGCACTCGATGAAGAACGAGCTGATCGTCGCGACGTATAAAAACCTGCCGCGCCGCCGTCCTGCCGAGCGCCTGCAGCAGGTGCTGGCCGAAGTCGGGCTGGAAGAGCTGAAGGAACGCTTCTATACTGGACAGCGCGTCGCGCAAGCCGAAGCGACCCCTCACTGAAGCGCCCCCTCACTGAAGAGACCCATGAGCGACAACCAACACCCGATCGACCTGCGCAGCGACACCGTCACCCAACCGTCCGCCGCGATGCGCGCCGCGATGGCCGCCGCGCCGGTCGGCGACGACGTGTACGCCGACGACCCCACCGTCAACCGCCTGCAGGACTACGCGGCCGAGCTGTTCGGCTACGAAGCGGGCCTGTTCGCGCCGAGCGGCACGCAAACCAACCTGATCGCGCTGATGGCCCACTGCGCCCGCGGCGACGAGTACCTGGTCGGCCAGGAAGCGCACACGTACAAATACGAGGGCGGCGGCGCCGCCGTGCTGGGTTCGATCCAGCCGCAGCCGATCGCCAACCAGCCGGACGGCAGCATCGCGGTGGCCGACATCGCCGCCTACATCAAGCCGGACGACATGCACTTCGCGCGTTCGCGCCTGCTGGCGCTGGAAAACACCATCGGCGGCCGCGTGCTGCCGCAGGACTACGTGAAGGCCGCCACCGACTTCGCCCACGCGAAGGGTCTCGCCACCCACCTGGACGGCGCGCGCATCTGCAACGCGGCCGTCAAGAACGGCATCAGCCTGCGCGAGGCCGTCGCCGGCTTCGACACCGTGTCCGTGTGCCTGTCGAAGGGACTGGGCGCGCCCGTCGGCTCCGTGCTGCTGGGACCGAAGTCCTTCATCGAGCAGGGCAAGCGCCTGCGCAAGATGCTGGGCGGCGGCATGCGCCAGGCCGGCGTCATCGCCGCGGCCGCGCACTACGCGCTGGAGCACAACGTCGAGCGCCTCGCGGACGACCACCGCAACGCGGCCGACCTGTCCGCGGGCCTGGGCGCGATCGCCCCGCTGAAGGTGACGACGCCGCAGACCAACATCTTCTATGTCGAGATCCCGGAAGCCGCGTGCGAGCCGCTGCGCGAAGCGCTGGCGAAGCAGGGCATCCGCGCGTCGATCGGCCCGCACACGCGTCTCGTGACGCACCTGGACGTAAGCAGCGCGGACGTGCGGACGGTGATCGCCGCGTTCCAGGCCTTCTTCAAGGATTGGCGCAACTGATGACCGAGGACGCAATCCGCCTGGCCAAGCGCGTGGCCGAGACCGTGCCCTGTTCGCGCGGCGAAGCCGAGCGCTACATCGCCGGCGGCTGGGTCACGGTCGACGGTAATATCGTCGAAGATCCGGCCACGCGCGTGTTGCCGGCGCAGGCCGTGGCGCTGCTGCCGGGCGCCGAACCCGTCGAGCCGCTGCCCGTGACGATCCTGCTGCACAAGCCGGCCGGCGTCGACATGGACGGCGCGCTGGCGCTGCTGTCGGAACAGACGCTGGCGGCGGACGGGAAGGGGACGGATGGAAAGGGCGCAGCGCGCTTCCTGCGCCGCCACCTCGTGAAACTGGCGCCGGTCGCGCCGCTGCAGGCGGCCGCCAGCGGCATCGTCGTGTTCACCCAGGACTGGCGCGTGCAGCGCAAGCTGGTCGAGGACGGCGACCGCATCGAGCAGGAATTCGTGGCCGAGACGACGGACTACGTGTCCGACGAGGCGCTGGCCCTGCTGCAGGGCGCGATTCGCCCCAACGTGCCGATCAAGGCCAGCCGCCAGAGCGAGGCGCGCCTGCGCTTCGCCGGCAAGCGCATCCGTCCGGGGCAGCTGGAAGAACTGTGCGCCGCCGCCGGCCTGTCCTTGAAATCCCTGCGCCGCCTGCGCATCGGCAAGGTGGCGCTGTCCAGCCTGCCGGCGGGACGGTGGCGCTACGTCAAGGAATTCGAACACTTCTGATTGCAGGCGTACCGATACGTCGCCCCGGCGCAGGCCGGGGCCCAAGTTTGCCGGCATGTCGAATGCTTGTGAATTGGGCCCCGGCCTGCGCCGGGGCGACGGTGTCATGTCACGAGGCGTTGGCAGCAGGTGCCGCGTCGTCCCGCGCAGCCGCCCGCGCCTTCGGAATCGCCACGATGCGCGTGCCCGCCAGGCGGTCGTGCAGGAAGCGGCGGTCCTTGTCGAACAGCGCCGTCATGCTCCAGGCCGCGATGCCGACGGCGAGCGCGGCAGCCATTTCTCCCTTGCCATGCAGTCCCGCCAGCCAGCACACGAGGAGCGCGGGCAGGAACCAGCCCCAGGCCGCCAGGTAGCGCAGCACGGCCGTGCGCAGCGGTACCCGGGCGCCGCCCTCGGTGACCACGCACAGGCGCCAGGTCTTCATGGCCAGCGTATGGCCGCTATTGGTCCAGGAATACACGAAATAGGCGCCCGTGACGAGGAACAGCCAGGCCTTCAGGCCGTGCTGGAACACGGGGTCGTGGCGGTTGCCCGTCACGACCAGCCACAGCGCCACCGCCAGCATCTCCACCGCCGCCAGCAGGAAGGTCTCGTAGACCATCGCGGTCAGGCGGCGCTTGATGCTCGGGGTGGGCGTCATGGTGTCTCGGGCGTTGTTGGCTCAGGCGTTGTTCGGCGTGATGCCCCAGTTGGACGGGACGGGCTTTTCCTGCACCGGCGGTGGCGGGGGCAGCGGCACGACGGGCTGGACCTGCGGCGCGGGCGGCGGCACGGGCGCGGTCACGCACGGCGGCGTGGCCGAGACGGTGTTCTTGACCATGCCGACCGGGCACGACGTCAGGCCCTTGACGACCGGCGGCGCGGGCTTGGCGTCGCGCTGGGCCTCCGCCGCCTTGCGTGCGCTCGACTCGGCCAGCTTGCGCTTCTGGTCGTCCGGCAGCTGCTGGTAGTTCTGCCAGGTGGCGTTCTTCTGGTCCGGCGTGATCTTGCGGGCCTTCATATAGGTCTCGCGGGCCAGTTCGCGCTGTTCGGGCGTCAGCCTGACCCAGGCGCGCATGCGCTCGGTGACGCGCTGGCGCTCTTCCGGCTTCATGGTCGCGAAGCGCCTGGCCAGTTCCACCCACTTGGCGCGGCGCGTGCCGTCCATGCGGCTCCATTCGCCCTGCAGCGGCTGCAAGGTGGCCTGCTGGGCCGGGGTGAGGGCGCTCCACGGCAGCTTGTCGCGCTCCTTGCGCGATGCTTCGCGGCTGCGGCCGGACGGGTCGGCAGCGGCGGATGCCGCCGTGCCGTCGGCCGCGGAGGGGGAGGCGAAGCCGCCGTAGCGCCCGACGGCGAACGCTGCCGCGCCGGCAAGAACGATCACGGCGACGGAGCCGGCGACCTTACGCTTGTTTGCCGTCATCCTTTACTGGGCTCGCTTCGGCTGTTGTTCCTGTTGTACCAGGTAGGCCTTGAAGCCGGAGTCGGTGTACGCCGTCAGCGGCAGCTCGTCCGACATCACGGCGGCGTCCAGCTCGGCCAGCTCGCCGACGTGCTGCTCGTGCTCGGCCTGGTAGACGCCCACGAGGCCGGCGACCATGGCCACCAGAGGCGCGACGACGGCCAGGCGGCCCAGCATCGGCATGGCGAACAGCGCGCGGACATCGAACCCGCCGCGCCGCTCGTCGCGGCGCGCGGGCGCCTCGGCCTTCTTGCGCGCGAGCGCCTGCGCGCGCGCGGCGGCGAGGCGCTCGGTGGTCGAGGCCGGCAAGTTGTCGAGGTTCTCGTTCAAGGCATGGCGGATCTTGTACGCCAGGTCGATGTCGTCGCTGTTCATAATTTAATTCCCTTGGCCTCGAGGGCTGCTGCCAGAGTATGCGTAGCGCGAGAACAATGCGTTTTCACGCTGCCCTCGGAGCACCCCATTGCTTCGGCCGTCTCGGCCACATCCATATCCTGCCAGTAACGCATGAGGAAGGCCTCGCGTTGACGTGCCGGGAGCTTTTGTATTTCATCGTCGATCAGGCGCAAGGTTTGCGCGCGTTCGACCTGATCGGCGCTCGACTCGGCGGCGGCCGTGCTTTCCTCGGCCTCGTAAGAGTTGAGTATATCAAAGTCCTCGTCGTCGTCTTCCCGCCTTCCCAGCCCGCCGAAGAGGCTGACCCAGGTGTTCCTGACCTTCTCGCGGCGGAAGTAGTCGAGGATCGTCGTCTGCAGGATGCGCTGGAACAGCGCGGGCAGTTCGGCTGGCGGCTTGTCGCCGTATTTCTCGGCCAGCTTGATCATGGCGTCCTGAACGATGTCGAGCGCTGCCTCGTCCTTGCGGACCGCGTACGCCGCCTGCTTGAAGGCGCGCCGCTCGACACTCTCGAGGAAGTCGTTTAGTTCTTTGTCAGTGGCCATGCGATATGTTGGAGCCACGGGTGCGTCGCCTGTGGCTTTTCGGAAAACTTTCGAATGCTAGCAAAAATCGGGAAGGACCGCAGCCGTCATGGGCAGCCGCAGGATTATAGCTGGCGAACGTTTCCACATTGTTGCAGCCGTCGATGCACCAATAGTGTGCGAAACCCGCAGGGCCCCCGGCAGCTCTACAATGGTGCCATTCATTTCACGGGAGGCAGAATGTTGCGTATTCTTGGCAAGGCCACGTCGATCAATGTCCGCAAGGTGCTCTGGACCTGCCGCGAGCTGGGCCTCGCCTTCGAACGCGATGACTGGGGCAGCGGCTTCCGGCCCCTGCAGGATCCGGCCTTCCTGGCGCTGAACCCGAATGCGATGGTGCCCGTACTCGTCGATAGCAACCCCGGCAATCCCGGCAACCCCGCCGAGCTGGCGCTGTGGGAATCGAACACGATCTGCCGCTACCTGGCCACGCGCTACGACACGGGCGAGCCGGACAGCCTGCTGCCGCGCGATCCGGCGGCGCGCGCCCGCGTCGAACAATGGATGGACTGGCAGGCGACCGAGCTGAACAACGCCTGGCGCTACGCCTTCATGGCCCTCGTGCGCGGCAGCGACGCCCATCGCGACACGGCCCAGGTCGCCGCCAGCTGCGCCGGCTGGAACCGCCACATGGGCATCCTCGCGCGCCAGCTCGACCATACGGGGGCCTTCGTCGCCGGGGCCAGCTTCTCGCTGGCCGACGTGGTGCTGGGCCTGTCGGCCAACCGCTGGCTGATGACGCCGATGAAACGGGAGGCTTATCCGGCCGTCGACGCCTGGCTGGCGCGGTTGGAAGAACGGCCCGGTTTTGGCGAATTCTGCCGCAATGGGATCCCCTGAGCTGCCACGCCGCAATTTTATTGCTGTGCAGGGGCGTTGCACCAAATATGAAAATAATTTTTTGTCTTGACCAGAATGGTGCAACGCAGTAAGGTATGGAACGCTTTGCAACCCGAAGCCCATGGTCATCCCCGACCGGCACACAAGGCCCGTCCCGGCGTGACAAGCTTTCACAATGTAGGCAGTTTGCTCCAACCCGTGCCACAAGCGCGAGGGATCCGCATTCCGCTGCAGGTACTCACGCCAAACGAGTTGCGTCCAGCGACGGTTCGTACGCCACCCTACGGGGGCCGAAGGATCGCCGTGACCGCAGAAAGAAGGGAAGCATGAGCACTGTTGCGTGACACGTATCTCGCCAGGAACGAGCATCCGATCAATCTCCCTATTGGGTCTTGAAAGGAACGTATCATGAACGACGCATCAGCTCCCATCACGGGCGCCGAGATACTGGTCCGTTGTCTGGCGGAAGAGGGCGTGAAACATGTCTTCGGCTACCCCGGCGGCGCCGTCCTTTATATCTACGACGCCATCTTCAAGCAGGACAAATTCCAGCACATCCTGGTACGCCACGAGCAGGCAGCCGTGCACGCGGCCGACGCGTATTCGCGCAGCTCGAACGAAGTGGGCGTGGCCCTCGTCACGTCCGGCCCGGGCGTGACCAATGCCGTTACCGGCCTGTCCACCGCCTACATGGATTCGATCCCGATGGTGGTCATTTCCGGCCAGGTGCCGACGCATGCGATCGGCCAGGACGCCTTCCAGGAATGCGACACGGTCGGCATCACCCGCCCGGTGGTCAAGCACAACTTCCTCGTCAAGGACGTGCGCGACCTGGCCGAGACCGTCAAGAAGGCCTTCTATATCGCCCGCACCGGCCGTCCCGGCCCCGTGCTGGTCGACATCCCGAAGGATGTCAGCATGCAGAAGGCGAATTATGCGTATCCGAAGGAAATCGAGATGCGCTCCTACCGCCCCGTCGACAAGGGCCATGCGGGCCAGATCCGCAAGGCCGTGCAATTGCTGCTGTCGGCCGAGCGTCCCATGATCTACACGGGCGGCGGCGTGATCCTGGCCAATGCCTCGGACGAACTGAACCGCCTGGTCGACAAGCTCGGCTTCCCCGTCACCAACACGCTGATGGGCCTGGGCGCCTACCGCGCCTCGAGCGGCCACTTCGTCGGCATGCCGGGCATGCACGGCACCTATGAAGCGAACATGGCGATGCAGCACTGCGACGTCCTGATCGCCATCGGCGCCCGCTTCGACGACCGCGTGATCGGCAACCCGAAGCACTTCGCCAGCAATCCGCGCAAGATCATCCACATCGATATCGACCCCTCGTCGATTTCCAAGCGCGTCAAGGTCGACATCCCGATCGTCGGCAACGTCAAGGACGTGCTGGTCGAACTGCTGTCGCAGCTAGACGCCAGCGAGGCGCGCCCGAACCCGGCCGTGCAGGACTGGTGGCGCCAGATCGGCGACTGGCGCGGCCGCGAATGCCTGAAGTACCCGACGTCCGACGAGGTCATCAAGCCGCAGTCCGTCATCGAGACGCTGTGGCAGGTGACGGGCGGCGACGCCTTCGTCACCTCGGACGTGGGCCAGCACCAGATGTGGGCGGCCCAGTACTACCCGTTCAACAAGCCGCGCCGCTGGATCAATTCGGGCGGCCTGGGCACGATGGGCGTGGGCCTGCCGTACGCGATGGGCGTGCAGATGGCTAACCCCGGCGCGACCGTCGCCTGCGTGACGGGCGAGGGCTCGATCCAGATGAACATCCAGGAACTCGCCACCTGCAAGCAGTACCACCTGACGCCGAAGATCATCCTGCTGAACAACCGCTTCCTGGGCATGGTGCGCCAGTGGCAGGAGCTCGACTACAACTCGCGCTATTCCGAGTCCTACATGGATTCGCTGCCGGACTTCGAGAAGCTCGCCGAGGCCTACGGCCACGTCGGTATGCGCATCGAGAAGCCGGGCGACGTGGAGGGATCGCTGCGCGAAGCCTTCGCGATGAAGGACCGCCTCGTCTTCATGAACTTCATCACGGACCGCAGCGAGAACGTCTGGCCGATGGTCAAGACCGGCAAGGGTCTCAGCGAAATGCTGCTCGGCGCGGAGGACCTGTAATGCGACACATCATCTCCGTCCTGCTGGAAAACGAAGCCGGCGCCCTGTCGCGCGTGGTCGGCCTGTTCTCGGCCCGCGGCTACAACATCGAGACGCTGACCGTGGCGCCGACCGAAGACGCGACGCTGTCGCGCATGACGATCGTCACGAGCGGCTCGGACGACATCATCGAGCAGATCACCAAGCACCTGAACCGCCTGATCGAGGTGGTGAAGGTGGTCGACCTGACCGAAGGCCAGCACATCGAGCGCGAGCTCATGCTGATCAAGGTGAGGGCGGTCGGCAAGGAGCGCGAGGAAATGAAGCGCACCGCCGACATCTTCCGCGGCCGCATCATCGACGTGACCGAAAAGACCTACACGATCGAGCTGACCGGTGCGAAATCGAAGCTGGACGCCTTCATCGACGCCATCGACCGCGCCTCGATCCTCGAGACCGTGCGCACGGGCGGCTCCGGCATCGGCCGCGGCGAACGCATCCTCAAGGTGTGAACATCGATACAGACCGTAGGGTGGACGGCTCTGCCGTCCACGCGTAACGCCGGCATCCCGGCGCCCGCACCGACATAAAAAATAACGCTTACCAATACAGGATACAAAATGAAAGTTTTCTACGATAAAGACTGCGACCTCTCCCTCATCAAGAACAAGAACGTCGCCATCATCGGCTACGGATCGCAAGGCCACGCCCACGCCCAGAACCTGACCGAATCCGGCTGCAACGTCACCGTCGGCCTGCGCCGCGGCGGCGCCTCCTGGCACAAGGTCGAGCAGGCCGGCCTGAAGGTCGCCGAGGTCGACGAGGCGGTCAAGAACGCCGACGTCGTCATGATCCTGCTGCCGGACGAGAACATCGCCGAGGTCTACAAGAACAATGTCGAGCCGAACATCAAGCAGGGCGCCGCGCTCGCGTTCGCCCACGGCTTCAACGTCCACTACGGCCAGGTCGTGCCGCGCGCCGACCTCGACGTCATCATGGTCGCGCCGAAGGCCCCGGGCCATACCGTGCGCGGCACCTACCGCCAGGGCGGCGGCGTGCCGCACCTGGTCGCCGTCTACCAGGACAAGTCGGGCGCCGCGCGCGACATCGCCCTGTCCTACGCCATGGCCAACGGCGGCGGCAAGGCCGGCATCATCGAAACCAATTTCCGCGAAGAGACCGAGACCGACCTGTTCGGCGAGCAAGCCGTGCTGTGCGGCGGCACCGTCGAACTGATCAAGGCCGGCTTCGAGACCCTGGTGGAAGCGGGCTACGCCCCGGAAATGGCCTATTTCGAATGCCTGCACGAACTGAAACTGATCGTCGACCTGATCTACGAAGGCGGCATCGCCAACATGAACTACTCGATCTCGAACAACGCGGAATACGGCGAATACGTCACCGGCCCGCGCATCGTGACCGAGGACACCAAGAAGGCGATGAAGCAGTGCCTGACCGACATCCAGACGGGCGAGTACGCGAAGAGCTTCATCCTCGAGAACAAGGCCGGCGCCCCGACCCTGATCTCGCGCCGCCGCCTGACCAGCGAGCACCAGATCGAGCAGGTGGGCGAGAAGCTGCGCGCGATGATGCCGTGGATTGCGAAGAACAAGCTGGTGGATCAGTCGAAGAACTAAATAGCCTAGTTTGCTGATAGACCGTCGTCCCTGCCTGCGCAGGGACGACGGTTTTTGGCGTTGCCGAAATGCAGCCAATTGCAACCGTTTGCAACTCTTCATTACAGACCCCCGTCCGCATGCCAAAACCGGTTATCGTTCTCCTGCCGCGGCCCTTGCCGCAGAAACACAATAAGGAGAGAACACGATGCCCTTCAAGAAACTGATCCTGCTGTCCGCCCTGGGGCTGGCCCTGAACGCGCATGCCCAGAGCACCGCCGCGCCTGCGTCCGCGCCCGCATCCGCGCTCCGTCCCGCGCTGACCGCCGGCACCCTGGTCGTGGTGCCGGCCTTCGGCGAGGTCCGGCACGCCAACGACGAGGCGACCGTCACGTTCGCCGTCGAGGAGCAGGACAAGGACCGCGCCGCCGCCACTGCGCGGGTCAACCAGAAGATGAAGCAGGGCACCGACATCGTGAAAAGCGGCGACCCGCAGGCGCAACTGAAGACCGTCGGCTACTACACCTATCCGGTCTACCCGGAAGTGCCGGACGGCCCGCGTCCGCTGGCAAACCAGGCCGCGCGCCGCGTGCCGATCGGCTGGCGCGTCGGCCAGTACCTGGAAGTCACGACGCGCAACCTGCAGAACCTGCCGAAGGTCGCGGCGGCGGCCCAGAAGGTGCTGAACCTGAACGGGGTCGACTACCACCTGAGCAAGGAACTGCAGAAGCGCCTGGACGACGAGCGCATCGCCGCCACCTACGCCAACCTGAACGAGCGCATCGCCTCGATCGCGAAAGCGATGGGCCGCGGCGTGAACGATGCCGTGATCGACACGGTCGACTTCGAAGGCAGCGGCAACTACGCCGGCGAAGCGGCGCCGCAGGCAGCCCCGGCGATGATGATGCGCGCCGCGCGCGCCGACGCCGGCGCCATGCCGGAGCCGAGCTTCGAGCCGGGCGAGACGACGCTGTCGATGCGCCTGGTCGGCAAGGTCCGGTTCCGCTAGGCGTGACGGTTCGCTAACACAGGGGCGGGCCACTATAATGGCGTGGTCCGCGCCCCTGGCGCATTGTTACCTCAGTGCAAAGAACAACAACCATGCCCACGCTTCCCCGTCGCAGAAAGCCCGGTGCCGTCAAGGCGCCCCGATTCGCCCGCTTCGCCCGCACGCGCAAGACCGACGTGGTGTCGGCCCGCCCGCGCCGGGGCATCTACCTGCTCCCGAACGCCTTCACGACGGCCGCGCTGTTCGGCGGCTTCTACGCCATCGTGATGGCGATGAACCAGCGCTTCGACCATGCCTGCTGGGCCGTGTTCATCGCCATGGTGCTCGACAGCCTGGACGGCCGCGTGGCGCGCCTGACGAATACCCAGTCCGAGTTCGGCGCCCAGTACGATAGCCTGTCCGACATGGTGTCCTTCGGCGCCGCGCCGGCGCTCGTCATCTACGAATGGTCGCTGCGCGGCCTGGGCAAGCTGGGCTGGATCGCCGCCTTCGTCTACTGCGCCGGCGCCGCCCTGCGCCTGGCCCGCTTCAACACGAACATCGAAGTCGTCGACAAGCGCTACTTCCAGGGCTTGCCGAGCCCGGCCGCGGCGGCGCTCGTGGTCGGCTTCGTGATGATGATGACGGACCCGGACATCAACGTCAGCGCGCGCAGCGTCGACTGGATCTCGTGGTGCATCGCGCTGTTCGCCGGCATCACCATGGTGACCAACGTGCCGTTCTACAGCTTCAAGGACGTCAATTTCCGCAAGTCGGTGCCGTTCATCGTCGTGTTCCTGATCGCGCTCCTGCTGGCGCTGCTGGCGATCGACCCGCCCAAGGTGCTGTGGCCGCTGTTCGTGCTGTACGGCCTGTCGGGCTACGGCGTATTCCTGTGGCGCCTGGCCAAGGGCAAGCCGGTCAGCATCATCCAGACCGACGAGGAGACGCTCGACCCGAGCGAGCGGCGCTGATGCTGTAGTGCGTGGGCGACGCCTGTCGTCCTCAGCGCGATACGCCGAGCCAGATCGAAATCCAGAGCTTGTTCACGCTGGGATCAGCCTGTCGATCGCTCTTGCTCAGAAAGTCCTTTCCGACCAGCAAGCCCGCGCTGAAGTCGGTGTTGGTGCGGCTGCTCAGGGTAATGCCGGTGGCCAGCGAAAACGCAGCCTTCGTCTCAGTATTGCGCGTAGTCTGATCGGTCACGGGGACGAGTGCCAGTCCCGCCGACACGACCGGCATGAACTCTACGCCAAACCCCTGCAGCCGGTACCAGCGCACGCCGATGTAGGGGGCGATGGTGGTCGAGCTGGAAATCTTCTTGTCGTCCCCCATGCGAAACTTGAACGGTACGATCAGGGCGCCAAACGCCACGCCGGTGTCCTTCAGGGCCAGCGTGTCGAAGTCCGCGTTCTTTATTTCATAGGCGGCGTTCTCGGTGACATGCTTGTCTAGGGCGGCGCATGCCTCGAAAGCCGACCCCGGCGCCTTGGCCGACACAAAGCGCACGATGGTTTTTTCGGACGTCCTGGCGATGACGGACAGGACCGAGTTCTTACCCGCGCAGTGCGGCGTGGTATCCGTGTTTCCTTTAAGCGTGAAACCACCGGCATCGGTGCCAAGCCGCTTGTGCGGTCCGATCAGTTCTCCTTTGTTGGTCGGGTAATCGTCCGCTGCAAGCGCCGGCGGCGACAGGGGAAGCAGCAGGGCCAGCATCAGGAGCAGCATCAGGAGCAGGAACGGTTGGGGCGGCAAGGCATGACGCATGCGTTTCATCAGGTTCTCCGGGCTGTTCGGCAGGTGACCGGAATCCATGCTACAAAAGCGAGGCTCTCGTGGCTTGAGGCCGGTCGCGGCGCGCAACCGAACCATAGCGCGCGGCAGTGGTCTTGGGCGGGCGCTGTACCTGGGCGATCCGTTCCCGCATGCCTTTCATGCCTCCTATTCCGCCGTCCGCCGCCGGCGCTGCCGGTCGCCGCGAAGCACGACGATACCGGCGACCCGGCGCGCAACACCGGCCACCCGGCGGCGGCCTTGCGCCAGGCCGGCGTGCCGGTGCGGGAAGTTCATGATGGCGGCGTCGACCACGCGACGCTGGTCGCATCGTTGTCGGCGACGCTCAAGCGGCTGGCACCGACGCTCGATGCGCTCGATGCGTCCGTGCGCGGCACGGAGCAGCAGGCGGATGGCGCAAGGCAGGCGCCGTAAGCCGCGTCAGTGCCCTCAGCGAAACCTGAACCGGTCGTCGTACATCGGATCCGGCCCGTTGAGCATCTGCCGCACGACGCCCTGCCGGTCGAAGTGCACGTGCATCAGCGAATTCCAGACGCCCGCTTCCTTGTAGCGGTAGGACCAGACTTCGTAGTCCTTGTAGGCCACGTGCGAGGTCTCGGCCGGGTGGCCGAAGTGGCGCAGGATGTCGTCCCTGGTCCACTGGTCTATTTTCACCTTGGCGAAGTTTTCGCTGGTGAGCACCTGTTCGTAGGAGACGAGGCGGCCGTCCGGGCCGATGCGGGCCATGTGCTGGAACTGGCCCATCGGCTGGCCGCGGTATTCGAGGATGCGGCCGCCGTCCGGCTCGGGATAGACGGCGGCCGGCTGGCCCAGCGCCTCGGTGACCGCCGCCAGCGGGGCGCCGGCCGGCGGCGGCTGGCGGAATACCGAGCAGGCGGACAGGGACAGCGCCGCGAACAAGGATAGGGCGGCACAGGCCGCGAACGTCGTTCTCTTGAGTGGGTGGGTCATGAAATCTCCGTGCGCGGCCGGGTTGTGTCAGAAGCCTTTGTAGCGATCGTCGAGGATCGGGTCCGGGGTCTTGGCGGTGTGCAGCACGACGCCGCCGGCATTGAAGTACACGCTCATCATCGCGTTCCACACGCCGTCGTCCTTGTAGCGGTAGGACCAGACTTCCGCATCGTCCGGGAACGGACCGGTGGCGCGCGCCGGCGAGATGTCCGCAGGGCGGCCGAAGGTGCGCAGCACGTCGTCCTTGGTCCAGCGCTTGGTGCCGAGCCTGGCGAAGTTCTCGTTGGTCAGCACCTGCTCGTAGGAAATCAGGCGGCCGTCGGCGCCGATGCGCGCCATGTGCTGGACCTGGCCCATCGGCTGGCCGCGGTATTCGAGCACCTGGCCGCCGTTCGGGTCCGGATAGACGGCGTTCGGCTTGCCCAGCTTGGCCGTCACGGCGTCCAGCGGCGCGCCGGCCGGCGGCGCCTTGGAAAAGGTGGAACAGGCGGAGAGCGTCAGGGCGAATGCCAGGCTGGCGGCGATAGTTGTTGTATTCTTGATCAGTTTGCTCATCGGTAAAGTCCTTTAGGCATGCCAATACGGCATCGCCAACCCATGAATTCTAGCGGATGCGGCGGAAACGCTGGCTCCCCGACGCGTTTTGACCTATACTTCCGGGTCTTGGCCTCCGGGCCAGGTTTTTTAACAACTCACGGTGCGCTGGGTTCCGACTCTTGCACCGCATGTGAAAGGTAATATCATGTCCGTAGAACACATCAACAAAGCCGCGATCATCGCGGACAACGCACGTGGCGAAAAAGACACCGGTTCGCCGGAAGTCCAAGTTGCACTGCTGACCGCACGCATCAACGAACTGAACGGTCACTTCAAGGAGCACAAGAAGGACCACCACTCGCGCCGCGGCCTGATCATGATGGTCAACCGTCGCAAGAGCCTGCTGGCCTACCTGAAGAACAAGGATCTGAACCGTTACCGCGACCTGATCGCCAAGCTGGGCCTGCGTAAGTAATCGTTGCGCATCGAGCCACGAGCTTGATCGAGAAATGCCTGCGTCAGCTCGACTGCCGCGGGCATTTTTCATTTCCAGCACTTGGGGTCAGAGCACGGTTTCACGCTTGTGCTCTGACCCCAACTGACTAGAAAAAAACGTCGCGCCAACGCGGCGTCGAACGAACTGTGGTGAGGTGAACGACAGCGCCTGAAAATCTGTCGGCAAATAGAAAGGGATTACCCATGTTTAACAAAGTTACGAAAACCTTCCAGTACGGCGATCACACCGTCACCCTGGAGACCGGCGAGATCGCGCGCCAGGCCAGCGGCGCCGTCGTCGTGTCGGTGGAAGACACCGTCGTGCTGGCGACCGTGGTCGCCAAGAAGGACGCCAAGCCGGGCCAGGACTTCTTCCCGCTGACCGTCGACTACATCGAGAAGAGCTATGCCGCCGGCAAGATCCCGGGCGGCTTCTTCAAGCGCGAAGGCCGTCCGTCGGAGAAGGAGACCCTGACGTCGCGCCTGATCGACCGTCCGATCCGCCCGCTGTTCCCGGAAGGCTACCTGAACGAAGTCCAGGTCATTATCCACGTCCTGTCGGTCAATCCTGAAATCGATCCGGACATCCCGTCGATGATCGGCGCCTCGGCCGCCCTGTGCGTGGCCGGCATCCCGTTCAACGGTCCGATCGGCGCCGCCCGCGTCGGCTACGCCAACGGCCAGTACATCCTGAACCCGACCACCACCCAGCTCAAGACCTCGCAGATGGACCTGGTCGTCGCCGGTACCGAGCACGCCGTGCTGATGGTCGAATCCGAAGCGCAGCAGCTGTCCGAAGAAGTCATGCTGGGCGCGGTCGTCTACGGCCACGAGCAGATGAAGGCCGTGATCGACGCGATCCACGCGCTGGTCGAAGAAGGCGGCAAGCCGGAAGTCGAATGGGCGCCGGCGCCGAAGAACGAAGAACTGATCGCCCGCGTGACGGCGACCGCCGAAGGCAAGATCCGCGAAGCCTACCAGATCCGCGACAAGCAGGCCCGCAGCCAGAAGCTGAAGGACATCAGCGCGCAAGTGCTGGCCGAGCTGGGCGAAGGCGTGGACGCCGTCGAAGTCGGCAACATCCTGTTCGACATGGAAGCCAAGGTCGTGCGATCGCAGATCCTGGAAGGCGAGCCGCGCATCGACGGCCGCGACACCCGCACCGTGCGTCCGATCTCGATCCGCACCAGCGTGCTGCCGCGTACCCACGGTTCGGCGCTGTTCACCCGCGGCGAAACCCAGGCGCTCGTGATCGCCACGCTGGGCACCGGCCGCGACAGCCAGAAGATCGACGCGCTGATGGGCGAGTACACCGACGACTTCATGATGCACTACAACATGCCTCCGTTCGCCACCGGCGAAACCGGTCGCGTGGGCACCCCGAAGCGCCGTGAAATCGGCCACGGCCGCCTGGCCAAGCGCGCGCTGGTCGCCGCGCTGCCGTCGCCGGAAGAGTTCAGCTACTCGGTGCGCCTGGTCTCGGAAATCACCGAGTCGAACGGCTCCTCGTCGATGGCTTCCGTCTGCGGCGGCTGCCTGGCGCTGATGGACGCCGGCGTGCCGATGAAGGCGCACGTCGCCGGCATCGCCATGGGCCTGATCAAGGAAGGCGGTAAGTTCGCCGTCCTGACCGACATCCTGGGCGACGAAGACCACCTGGGCGACATGGACTTCAAGGTCGCCGGCACCACCGCGGGCATCACCGCGCTGCAGATGGACATCAAGATCCAGGGCATCACCAAGGAAATCATGCAGGTGGCGCTGGCCCAGGCCAAGGAAGCGCGCCAGCACATCCTGGTCGAGATGCAGAAGGCCGTGCCGACCGTGAAGACCGAACTGTCGGACTTCGCACCGCGCCTGATCACCATCAAGATCAACCCGGAAAAGATCCGTGACGTGATCGGCAAGGGCGGCGCCGTCATCCGCGCGCTGACCGAAGAGACCGGCACGCAGATCGACATCACCGACGAAGGCATCGTGACCATCGCCTCGGTCGACGCCGCCGCCGGCCAGGAAGCCAAGCGCCGCATCGAAGAGCTGACCGCCTCGGTCGAAGTGGGCAAGACCTACGACGGCACCGTGCTGAAGCTGCTGGACTTCGGCGCCATCGTGCAAGTGATGCCGGGCAAGGACGGCCTGCTGCACATCTCGCAGATCGCCAACGAGCGCGTCAACGCCGTGGCCGACTACCTGAAGGAAGGCCAGCAAGTGCGCGTGAAGGTCCTCGAGACCGACGAGCGCGGCCGCCTGAAGCTGTCGATGAAGGCAGCCGATCCGGTCGAGGGCGCAGCGCAGTAATCCTGCCAACTAGTCGCCGAGAAAACCGCCAGTGCGTGAGCCTGGCGGTTTTTTTCATGGCGCGGCGGCAAATACGTAAAATCGGCAGCCCGGAAATCCTTCTGACAACGAAACTTTCCTTGCATTATCTGTTTCGCTGATTTGTCACGAAACGTCGGAACAATGCAAAATAAATACGAGGACGCTTCGCAATTGTGACCAGTTGCAATGTCAATGAATGGTATAGTTGGCCATTTAGCAGAATGCCCGACGTATGCACATGACAAGGGCAGGGCTCCCACCAGACTAAGGACCGACAGATGACCATTCAGGACCACGCGACCCGCATCAGCCAGCTCATCCAGGATCACCAGGCCGAGATCGGCGGGGATTGGGTGGCACAGCTCGAAGCGCTGACGGTGCGGACGAACGTTGTCTCGCGCGAGCAATTGCGCAACCATTGCCAGCAATTCCTGGCCGCCTTCACCAACGCCACCCGCAGCGGCGAACTGCAGAACATCGAACACCGCGCCTGGGACGAAGTGCGCGACCTGCTGAGCGAGATCTCGTCGGCGCGCGCCAAGGGCGGCTCCACCCCGAGCGAGACCGCCACCTTCGTGTTCTCGCTCAAGCAGCCGTTGTTCGCGCGCCTGCGCGCGGGTTTCGCCGGCGACGCCGAAGCGCTGGCCGACGCGTCCTGGACCATCAACACGCTGCTCGACAAGCTGGGCCTGTACACCATCGAATCGTTCCAGCGCACCCGCGACCAGATCATCGTGCGCCAGCAGCAGGAGCTGCTGGAGCTGTCGACCCCGGTCGTCAAGCTGTGGGACGGCATCCTGGCGCTGCCGCTGATCGGCACGCTGGATTCGGCGCGCACCCAGGTGGTCATGGAAAACATCCTGCAGAAGATCGTCGATACCGGCGCCGCGATCGCCATCATCGACATCACCGGCGTGCCCACCGTCGACACGCTGGTCGCCCAGCACCTGATGAAGACGATCGCCGCGGCGCGCCTGATGGGCGCCGACTGCATCATCAGCGGCATCCGCCCGCAGATCGCCCAGACCATCGTCCACCTGGGCGTGAACCTGGAGGACGTGATGACCAAGGCGACGCTGGCCGACGCCTTCGTCGTCGCGCTCGAGCGCACCGGCACCGCCATCGTCAAGCCGCACGCGAAGGCATAAGGACCGCACATGGAACGCATCCCCATCCTGCGCATGGGCAATTTGCTGCTCGTGACGATCCAGGTCGACATGCACGACCGCCTCGCGATGACGCTGCAGGACGACCTCACCGAACGGATCGTGCGCGACCGCGCCAAGGGCGTCCTGATCGACATCTCGGCGCTCGACCTGGTCGACTCCTTCATCGGCCGCATGATCAGCAACACCGCCGCGATGGCGCGCGTGCTCGACGCCGAGACGGTGGTCGTCGGCATGCAGCCGGCCGTGGCGATCACGCTGGTGGAACTGGGCCTGACGCTGCACGGCGTGAAGACGGCCCTGAACGTCGAGAAAGGCATGGCCCTGCTGGGAAAGACTAACTTCTGATGAGCGCCGCTCTGAACCACGCGGTTGCCTTCGATACCCGCTTGCTGGCCTTCCGCGGCGAGCTGCGCACGGGCCGCACGACCTTGCCCTTGCGCTCCGACGAGGACGTGGTGGCGCTGCGCCGCCACGTGCGCGAGCGCGCGGTCGGCATCGCGCTGTCGCTGGTCGACCAGACCAAGCTGGTGACCGCGGCGAGCGAACTGGCGCGCAACACGATCAAGTACGGCGGCGGCGGCGAGGTGCACCTCGACGCCCTCGTCGACGGCTTCAAGCAGGGCGTCGGCCTGGTCTTCGTCGACGACGGTCCCGGCATCCCCGACCTGGAGCTGGCGCTGCGCGACGGCTACACGACCGGCGGCGGCCTGGGCCTGGGCCTGTCCGGCTCCAAGCGCCTGGTCGACGAGTTCGACATCGATTCCCGTCCGGGCGAAGGCACGGCGGTGGCAGTCATCAAATGGAAACGCTGATTCACTCCCTCGCCCCGCAACACGTCTTCCCGATCCACCACGCCAGCGACGTCTCGGCCGCCCGCCGCGTCGGCCAGAAGCTGGCCGACGCGCTCGGCTTCGACGACGTCAAGGCCGGCCGCCTGGCGATCGTGATCACGGAAGCGGGCACCAACATCCTCAAGCACGCCGGCGAAGGCGTGCTGTACATCATGCGCACCCAGTCGGGCGCCGCGATGGCCGGCGTGGACGTGCTGGCGGTCGACGCCGGGCCCGGCATCGCCGACCTGGCGTTCAGCCTGCAGGACGGCATCTCGACGGCCGGCACCGCCGGCACCGGCCTGGGCGCGCTGCGCCGCCAGGCCGACGAGTTCGACGTCTGGAGCATGCGCGACAAGGGGGCCGTGTTCTTCATGCGGATCTGGAGCGGGCAGGCGGCGCCCGACCCGTGCGCCATCGAGCTGGGCGCGCTGTGCGTGCCGCTGGCCGGCGAGGACGCCAGCGGCGATGGCTGGGCGGTGGCCTGCGACGGCGGCGGTGCCGCACTGCTCGGCGTCGACGGCCTCGGGCACGGCCCGGACGCGGCCAAGGCGGCGGCCGGCGCCATCGAGGCGCTGGAGCGGCGCCCGGCGGCCGCACCGGCCGACGTGCTGCAGGCCGCCCACGACCTGCTGCGCATCACGCGCGGCGCGGCGGTCTCGGTGGCGCGCATCGACCATGCGACGGGAAACCTGCGCTTCGCCGGCATCGGCAACGTCAGCGGCACCGTGGTCGACGGCCAGCAGCGGCGCACGCTGGTGACGCACAACGGCATCGTCGGCCACAATATGCGCACCGTGCGCGAGTTCGACGTCGCGTTCCCGGCCGGCGCGCTGTGCGTCCTGCATTCGGACGGCCTGCAGACCCAGTGGGACCTGGCCGCCTATCCGGGCCTGTTCGCGCGCGTCCCGGCCATCGTCGCCGCGGTGCTGATGCGCGACTTCATCCGCCGCCGCGACGACGCCATGGTGCTCGTCGCGCGGCGCCGCGCGTATTCATGACAGGAACCAGGGCATGCAGCGCATCCTCCATATCGGCATCGCCAACGAACAGGACGTCGTGCTGGTGCGCCAGCGCGCGCGCCAGATTTCCAGCCTGCTCGGCTTTTCGCAGCAGGACCAGGTGCGCATCGCCACCGCCGTCTCGGAAGTGGCGCGCGGCGCCAGCCAGGTCAGCCTGGGCGGCAGGGCCGCGTTCGGCGTCGCGGACTTCGGGCGCGGCCAGTGCCTGCAGGTGACGATCGGCGCCGGCAACGTGACCTCGGGCCCGCTGCCCGACGACGCCATCGTCACCGCGCACCGCCTGATGGACGACTGCACGGTGGAGCAGGGCGCGCACGGCCCCGCCGTCGTGACGATGCGGCGCGCCTTGCCGCCGCAGCCGCCGGTGGGCGCCGCGCGCCTGGCCGAGATCGCCGAACAGCTGGCCAAGGACAGCCCGGTGGCCAATACCTACCTCGAGGTGCACCTGCAGAACCGCGAGCTGGCCGCCACGCTGGCCGAGCTGCGCGAGCGCCAGGAAGACCTGCTGTCGCTGACCCGCGAGCTGGAAGACACCAACCGCGGCATCGTCGCGCTGTACGCCGAGATCGAGGACAAGGCCGAGCGCCTGCGCAAGGCCGACGAGATGAAGTCGCGCTTCCTGTCGAACACCAGCCATGAATTGCGCACGCCGCTGTCCTCGATCCGGGCGCTGGCCAAGCTGCTGCTGGACCGCATGGACGGCGACCTCACCGCCGAGCAGGAGCGCCAGGTGCGCTATATCGAGACGGCCGCCAACGACCTGTCGGAACTGGTCAACGACCTGCTCGACCTGGCCAAGATCGAGGCCGGCAAGGTCGAGGTGCAGACGGCGCCGGTGGTCGTCGACAACCTGTTCCGCACCCTGAAGGGCATGCTGCGGCCGCTGGTGGACGAGGCGCGGGTCGAGCTGGTGTTCGAACCTTCCGGCATGACGCAGCCGTTCGAGTCGGACGAAGGTAAAATTGCACAGGTGCTGCGCAACTTCATTTCGAATGCCCTGAAATTCACCGAACAGGGGGCGGTGCGCGTGTCTGCCGAAGCCGACGACGCCGCCGGCACCATCGCCTTCGCGGTGGCCGATACCGGGATCGGCATCAGCCCGGACAACCTGCAACTGATCTTCGAGGAATTCAGCCAGATCGAGCACCCGCTGCAGCGCCGCAGCAAGGGCACGGGCCTCGGCCTGCCGCTGTGCCGCAAGCTGGCCGAATTGCTGGGCGGCCGGGTCGAGGTGGAGAGCCAGGTCGGCCTCGGCACGACGTTCCGCCTGGTGCTGCCGCGCAGCTTCCCGGCTACCGCCAACGCGGACCATGACGGACATTGATGGACATACGATGACGAATCCCACCCTGATCCTGAACGTCGACGACAACGACGGCGCCCGCTACGCCAAGACCCGCATCCTGCAGAGCGCGGGCTTCTCCGTGGTCGAGGCCACCAACGGCACCGATGCGCTGGCGATCGTCAAGCGCGGCGAAGTCGCCCTCGTGCTGCTCGACGTGAAGCTGCCCGACATCAACGGCATCGAGGTCTGCCGCCGCATCAAGGCCGACCCGGACAGCGCGCTGGTGCTGGTGCTGCAGACCTCGGCCGCGCTGACGGGCCGCGCCGACAAGATCCGCGGCCTGGAAGGCGGCGCCGACAACTACCTGGCCGCGCCGATCGAGGCCGACGAGCTGGTCGCCAACGTGAACGCGCTGCTGCGCATGCGCCAGACCCAGAGCGCGCTGCGCGACAGCGAGGAACGCTTCCGCCAGCTCACCGACAACGTCGAGGACGTGTTCTGGATGTTCTCGGTGCCCACCCGCGCCCTCGAATACGTGAGCCCGGCCTATGCGGCCATCTGGGGCCGCAGCGTCGATTCGCTCGAGCGCGAGCCGGACAGCTGGCTGGACGCCGTGCACCCCGAGGACCGCGCCGACATCGACGCCCTGTGGGGCGCGCTGCAGCGCACGCCGCACTACGACGCCGAATTCCGCGTGATGATGCCGGACGGCGGCGTGCGCTGGGTGCGCGACCGCCTGTTCCCCGTGCGCGACCGCCGCGACGAGGTGTACCGCGTGGCGCGCGTCACCAGCGACATCACCCGCCGCAAGGAAATGGAGGCGCTGCTGCGCGCCGCCGACAGCAACAAGAACGAATTCCTGGCGACGCTGGCGCACGAGCTGCGCAATCCGCTGTCGCCGATCCGTAACGCCGCCGCGCTGCTCGGCGCCAGCGGCCCCGGCGCCATCGAACGCCAGGCGCGCGCGCGCGAAGTCATCACGCGCCAGGTCGACCACCTGGCGCACCTGGTCGACGACCTGCTGGACGTGGCGCGCATTTCGGAGGGCAAGATCGCGCTGCGCCAGGAAGCGGTCGACCTGAAGGGCGTGATCGCCCAGGCCATCGAGACGGCCGGCCCGCTGATCGCGGCGCGCGAGCACCAGCTCGAGGTGCGCGAGCCGCAGCAGGACATCTGGGTCTCGGGCGACCCGGTGCGCCTGGCCCAGTCGATGGGCAACCTGCTGCACAATGCCGCCAAGTTCACGCCCAAGGGCGGACGGATCGAGGTGGAGGTGATGCTCGCCGACGACGTCGTGCGCATCGCCGTGCAGGACAACGGCATCGGCATCGCCGAGGACAACCTGTCGCGCATCTTCGGCATGTTCACCCAGGCCGCCGTGCCGCCGGATCGCGCGCCGGAAGGCCTGGGCATCGGCCTGTCGCTGGTCTCGCGCCTGCTCGAGATGCACGGCGGGCGCCTGTCGGCGACCAGCCCCGGCATCGGCCTGGGTTCGACCTTCACGGTGGAGCTGCCGGTGCTGCGCACCGCGGCCGAGCCGCAGGCACCGGCACCGGCAGCGTCGTCCGCGGCCGCGGAAGAAGCGGCCGGCGGCGCGGGTGCGAAGCGCCGCGTGCTGCTCGTCGACGACAACATCGATGCGATGGAAATGATGGCCTTCCTGCTGACCGAGATGGGCTACGACACCGCCACCACGGCGGACGCCTCCCGGATCGTCGAGATGGCCACGGCGCGCCGCCCGGACGTGATCGTGCTTGACATCGGCCTGCCGGGCGTGGACGGCTACGAACTGGCGCGCATGCTCAAGCGCCATCCGCAGCTCGGCACGATCCGCCTGGTCGCGCACACGGGCTACGGCTCGCCGGAAGACCGCAGGAAGGCGCAGGAAGCGGGTTTCGATGCGCACCTGGTCAAGCCGGCGGAGCTGGCGGACCTGGAGAAGGCGCTGCAGGGTTGACGCTGCTGCGGTTGAACGCGTGGACGGGAACCCGTCCATCCTACCGTAAGGCATGTGCCGCGCAGGGTGGACGGCTCTGCCGTCCACGCGTTCGGCCGATGCCGGCTCAACGTGCGTCACCGCACGAACCCGCTCGCGCGAGGGGACTAAGCTGACCCCGTCAATCCAAACGATGGAGGTCGTCATGCCCCGTGGAGCCAGCCCGAAACGCGAACGCGAGTACAAGAAACTCGAGACCGAATTCAAGAAGGAACACCGCTACCCCGGCCGCGAGGAAGAGGTCGCGTCGCGCATCGTCAACAAGCAACGCGCCCAGCACGGCGAGAGCAAGCAATCGTCGAGTGGCGGTTCGAAGCAGTCGTCGAAGAAATAAGCGCCGGCAGAAAAAAGCCTCCCGGGCTCGCACCCGGGAGGCTTCGCCGCGCCCGCAGGCCGGTCTTATTTGTCGGTCACGGTGAACTCGCCGAATGCCTTCAGCTGTTCGCCCACGGCCTTCGGATCGCCCACGACGACGATCGACTGCTTGTCCGGCGCGAAATACTTCCTCGACACGTCGCGCACCTGCTGCGGCGTGACCTTCTCGATCAGCGGCACGTACTGGCCGAGGAATTCGGCCGGCAGGCCGACCAGCCAGTTCGTGGCCAGCGTGCCGGCCACGGCGCGCTGCATCTGGTTGCTCAGCAAATAGCCGCCGGCGACGTAGCGCTTGTGCATCTTCATCTCGTCCGGCGACACCAGCTCGGCGCCGATGCGCTTGTACTCGTTGAAGTACTCGCTCAGTGCCGCCCCCGTCACCTCGTTGCGCACGTCGGCGCCGCCCACGATGCTGCCCCCTTCGCGCAGCAGGCGCGCGCCGGCGGAGGCGCCGTAGGTATAGCCCTTTTCCTCGCGCAGCTTGATGTTCACGCGGCTGGAGAAGCCGCCGCCGAGGATCGTGCCTGCCATGCGCAGCGGGATCTGGTCGGCCGCCGTGGCGGCGATGCCGGGACTGCCCAGGCGGATCGTCGACTGCACGCTGCCGGCGCGCTCCAGCACCAGGCGGGCCGGCTTGGCGGCGGCCGGCGCCCTGGGCGTGGCGGGGGCGGCCGGGCCGCTCGCCTTCCAGTCGCCGAACGCCTGTTGCGCCAGCTTCATCGCCTCGGCTTCCCCGATGCGGCCGGCGATCACGAGCAGCGTGCGCTCGGGACGGAAGCGGCGCGCGTGTTCGCTGCGCAGGAAGGCTTCGGTAGTGGACTCGATCGATGCCACGGTCGGGTCGGTATGGCCGTAGGGGTGGTCGCCGTAGATGGCGCGGCTCATGGCGCGCTCGGCGCGAAAGCGCGGCTGGGTCTCGGACACGCGCAGCGACTGCAGGGCGTTGGCCTTGGCCAGCGCCACTTCCTTGGCCGGGAACGAGGGCGTGCGCACGACTTCGGCCAGCAGCGCCATCATCGGCGCCGCCTGCGAGGCGAGGGCGTTGGCCGAGACCAGGATGCCGTCGGCGCCCGGGCTGGCGGCCACCGAGCCGCCCAGGCCCTGCGCCGCTTCGGCGATGGCGCGCGAGTCGCGCTTGGCCGTGCCTTCGTTGAGCAGGCCCGCGAGCATGGCGGCAAAGCCCGGGTGCGACGCGTCGTCGGCGCCGTAGCCGGCGTCGCGCACGGCCAGCACCATGTCCACGCGCGGCACGCCGTCGCGCGGCACGACCCACACCTGCAGGCCGTTGGCCAGCGTCTTCTTGCCGATGTGCGGGACCGGCAGCGGCTTGTCGACGCCGTAGCCCGGCATGGCGCCGGCGGCGCCGTCCTTCGCCGTGTCGGCGGCCAGAGCGGCCGGATGGATGGCGGCCGCGCAGCTTGCGGCGACGGCCAGTGCGAGCAGCCGTTTCTTCATCGATGCGTTCCTCATTGCTTGTCTCCGGTGGCCGGCGCGCCGGGCGTCGTCTTGGCAGCGTTGGCGGGCGTCTTCACGGCCGGATTGGCCGGCGCCTTCACGGCCGGCCTGCGGTCGATCACGGTGCGGTTGGTCCTGACCAGGTAGGTGGACGCCACGCGCTGGATGTCGGCGGACGTCACGCCCTCGATCCAGCCCGGCACCTTGTTGACGACGTTGGCGTCGCCCCACAGCGTCTGCAGCTTGGCCAGCATGTCGGCGCGGCTCAGGAAGTTTTCCAGGCGATTGTTCCAGTCGGCCAGCATGCGCGTCTTCACGCGCTTCAGCGTGGCGTCGTCGACGCCGTTCTTCGCGACCCTGGCGATTTCCTCGTCCATGGCGGCGAGCATGGCGTCGGCGCTCGAATTCGGCTTGTACAGGCCGGTCACGGTGAACACGGTCGGGCCGGCATATTCGAACGGCCCGGTCAGGCCGAAGCCGCCTTCGATATTGAGGGCGATCTCGCGGCCCTTGACCAGTCCCTGGTAGAACAGCGAGGCATCGCCGCCGGCCAGCAACTGGGCCAGCACGGCCATGGGCGCCTGGTCGCGGCTGCCTTTCTCGGGCACCTTCCAGGCCGCGGCGACGGCCGGCACCTGGGCCAGCGCATCGCTTTGTTCGATGCGCTTTTCCTCGGTATTCAAGCCCTCGGAAAAATCGGTGCCTTTCGGCACGGGACGGCTCGGAATGCCGCCGAAGTATTTCTGCGCCAGCGCGAAACCTTGTGCCGGGGTGACGTCGCCGGCGATCGACAGCACCGCGTTGTTGGGGCCGTAGTAGTCGCGGTGGAAGGCGCGCACGTCGTCCAGGCTGGCGCCTTCGAGGTCTTCGAAGCTGCCGTAGCCGTCGTGGTTGTTCTCCCACTTCTTGAAGGCGAGCTGGTTGATGTCGATCCAGTCGAAGCCGCCGTAGGGCTGGTTCTTGACGTTGACGCGGATCTCTTCCTTGACCACGTCCTGCTGGTTCTTCAGCGTGGCCGGGTTGAAGTCCAGCGTCTTCATGCGGTCCGCTTCCAGCCACAGGATCGGCTCGATGCTCGACACGGGCGCCGTCTCGATGTAGTTGGTGAAGTCGGGACGGGTGGAACCGTTGTTGCGGCCGCCGCCGCCCGTGATGGTGCGGTCGAACACGCCCTTCGGCGCATTCGGCGTGCCCTGGAACATCAGGTGCTCGAACAGGTGGGCGAAGCCGGTGCGGTTGCGCGGCTCGAGCCGCATGCCGACGTGGTACACGACCGACACCCCGACGGTGGGCGAGCTGTGGTCTTCGGAGACGACGACCGTCAGGCCGTTGTCCAGCTTCTTGACGTCGACCGGCAGGGTCCACTGGTCGCTGTTCGCCGCAAACGCGGACAGCGACAGCGACAGGCCGGCCAGGGCCAGGCAGAGTTGGCGCTTGCGCATTGATTGTCCTCTTCGTGAGTTTTCTTATGGTCCCGCTGCAGACAGGATCAATTTATCTTAGCGCAGGCGCATGTAAAAAAGTAATTATTTGATTTAATGCAATATGTCATTCCAATATCCGGAATGCGGCCTGGGCCGGCCTTTTTGCAGTTCGTCGCATTTTGCTGGGCAGCGCAGGCACTTGTCGTTAATCTGTCTGCATGGCTATTTTGGAAATGATTCGGAGAGACGGATGAACAAGATGTTATCGCTCGGCCTGGTGTTCGCCGGCCTGTGCGCCTTTTTCGGGATCGCGCGCGGCGCCGACAATGTCACCGAGACCCGCACCGTCGATGCGCGCATCGTGCGCGTCAAGTTCGACGGCGCGATCGACCTGCGCATCCGCCAGGGCGGCACGCCGGCGCTGACGCTGGTGGGCGACGCCGACTGGCTGCCCCGGATCAGTACCGTGCAGGACGGCGATACGCTGAGCATCGACACCCAGGGCCGCGGACGCGTGCGCCTGGGCACCATGCGCGTCGACCTGGTACTGCCCGCGCTGCGCGAAGTCGTGTCGGAAGGCCTGGGGGCCACCGAGGTCTCCGGCTTCTCCGGCGAGGAGCTCGCGCTGACGCTGGACGGGGCCGGCTCGATGAAAGTGGCGTGCAACTACCGCGTGGTGACGGCCAACCTGGGCGGCATCGGCAGCATGAACCTGCAGGGCCTGAGCGGGGAAGGGGTGGCCCTGAACCTGGGCGGCGCCGGCACGGTCAGGCTGAGCGGCAGGGCCAAGTGGCTCAAGGCCGACCTCGGCGGCCTCGGCAGCTTGGATGCCCAGCAATTTAACGCCGACAACGTGAACATCGACCTGTCCGGCCT
The DNA here is from genome assembly GCF_030412015.1 of Massilia sp. YIM B02763. Taxonomy (GTDB): domain Bacteria; phylum Pseudomonadota; class Gammaproteobacteria; order Burkholderiales; family Burkholderiaceae_D; genus Telluria. The sequence continues at coordinate 48,455 of NZ_JASNRD010000011.1, forward strand.
GGGCAATGCCAGCGTCACGGCCCACCAGAACGCCAACCTGAACCTGTCCGGCATGGGCTCGGTCACGGTGTACGGCAAGCCGCTGAACCGCAAGGTGGCGGTCGACGGCCTGGGCAAGGTCAGCTGGAAATAAGGCCGCATAGCGCTGTACAGCGGCGCAGGCTGCACACAAGCGGAAAACGAGCTGCGCAACGCGCATCCACCAACAGAACAAGAAAAAAAGCCTGAGAAGGCAACCGTTCCGAACGAGACGATGAGAAAACTGACCATTGCGATCCTGTTCGCGCTGGGCCTGCACGGTAGTGCGATGGCGGGCTTTGCCGAAGGCGCCAGCGCCTACAATGCCCGCAACTATCCGCTGGCGCTGAAGGAAATCTCCCCGCTGGCCAAGGCCGGCAACGCCGACGCCCAGCACTTGCTGGGGCTCATGTACTACATGGGCCGCGGCGTCGCGCGCGACTACAAGCAGGCTTTTTCCTGGCACTACAAGGCGGCGCTGCAGGGCAAGGCCGATGCCCAGTACGTGATCGGCGCGATGTACTACACGGGCAATGCCGTGCCGCAGGACCAGAAGCTGGCCGTGCAATGGTTCCGCAAGGCGGCCGAGCAGGGCCACCCGGACGCCCAGCACGCGCTGGGGCTGATGTACCGCTACCACGTGGCCGGCATGCCGCAGGACGTCGTCATCGCCTACATGCTGTGGAACCTGGCCGCCGCCAACGGCCACCGCAACGCCACCGAGCAGCGCGCCAGCATCGCGCGCCAGATGACGCAGGAGCAGATCGACGAGGCGCAGGCGCTGTCGCGCAACTGGAAGCCCGGCACGCCGCTGCCGACCCAGTCGCGCACCGGCGCCGCCAGTTCTTGAACTGCTGGCCCGACGATGCCCACCCCTGCGTGGCGTGCGCGCCTACATCATGAACACGGCCGATGGGCTTAGGATGGCGGACCCCACCGTGCGCCTGCAGGCGCCCGGTCTGCGGGGTTCTCAACCATTGGAGGCACCATGGCAAACCAAGGCAACAAGCAGAGCGGCGATACCAGCAACCGCGGATTCGCATCGATGGACCCGCAAAAGCAGCGCGAGATCGCCTCGGAAGGCGGCAAGGCCGCACATGCGTCCGGCAATGCCCACGAGTTCACGTCCGAGGAAGCACGCCGGGCGGGATCGATGAGCCACAAGAACGATGGCAGCAGCCAGAGCAGCAGCGGCGGCAGCCAGCAGAGCGGCAACAGCACCCGCGGCGGCACGCCCGAACAGCATGCCAAGGCGGGCTCGCAAAGCCACAAGAACCAGAAGTAAGCGCTGAACGGACGCGGCCCGCGTACGCCGGCAATGCCGGCGAGGTCGCATCGATGCCCGTGTTCCGTTCGCATCGAACCGTCGCCCCGGCCTGCGCCGGGGNCCTGCGCCGCCGCGGCAAGCGTGGTTGAAGAACGGCGGGGCCGCCGGGATCCATCGGTCCGGCGCCTTCCGTCAGCAGCCATCACGTCGCCCCGGCCTGCGCCGGGGCGACGTCACTGGCGCCGGGACGACGTCATCGACATCGTGGCGCCGTCATCGACGTGCCGGCGCCGTCTCCGTTTTCCCGGCCTTGAGCGAGCGGAACAGTTCGAGCGGCACCGCATTGCCCATCGCCTGGTAGCCCAGGTCGTTCGGATGCAGGTGGTCGCCGCTGTCGTAGGCCGGCAGGAAGCGGGCCGGATTGGCCGGGTCGCGGGTCACGCGGTCGAAGTCGATCACGGCGTCGAAGGCGTCGCCGGAGCGGATCCAGGCATTCACCGCCTGGCGCACCACTTCCTTTTCGGGCGAATAGTAGCCGGCGCCTTCGAACGGCGTCAGCGTGGCGCCGAACACGGCGATGCCCTTGGCGTGGGCGCGCGCGATCACCTGGCGGTAGGCGGCGATCAGGTCGCCGGCCGTCACCGGGTTCGTTTCCGAACTGTTGCCGATGTCGTTGATCCCGATCATGAGAGTCATGTAGCGCACACCGTTGGTGGCCAGCACGTCGCGGTCGAAGCGCTCCTGGATGCTGCGCCCGGCCAGCGATCCTTCCGGCGGATTCGACAGCAGGCGGTTGCCGCTGATGCCGCGGTTGACCACGCCCAGGCGCGCGTTCAGGCCGGCCACCGGGTCGCGCACCGTCTGCAGGCGCCGCGCCAGCCAGTCGGGCCAGCGGTTGTTGGTGTCGGGCGTGCTGCGCGTGCCGTCCGTGATCGAATCGCCCAGCGCGACGATGGCCGCGCCGCCGCCGCCATCGACGGCGACCTCGGTGAGGAAGGGCCAGGACAGGATCGTGCGCTGGACGGGGAAGGTCGGGGCGGCCGTGAAGTCGCCCGGCAGCGACACGTAGCTGGTCTGGCTGGCCGTGCCGTGGATGGTGGTGGCGCCCACCGTGCCCGGCAGGTAGAGGCTGACGGCCAGGTCGGACAGGGCGGGCACGTCCAGGTCGACGGGGTCGGACAGCGCCGGCGCGCCCGGCGGCAGCACGACCCAGGCATTGCCGCCGAAGGTCAGCGGACGGTCGCTGCCGGCGACGATGTCGGCCCCGGCGGCGCGCAGGGCGATGCGGGCGGCGCCGATGCGCAGCGGCGTCGCGCCCATCTCGTTCGACACGCGGATGCGCACGCGCTTGCCCCCGATGCTGGTATGCACGACCTGGCGCAGCGTCTGGTCGGTGAAGGTCTGGGTGCTGGCCGGCAGCGGCGGCCCGCCCGGGCCGGCGCCCCAGGTGCCGGTCCAGTGCTGGTCGTGCCAGTCCTGGCCCAGCGCGGGCAGGCCCGGCAGCGCCAGCGCCGCCCCCAGCGTCAATGCGGCCGCCAGCAGGCGGCGGCGCCCCTTGTCCAGGGACGCGTACAGTTTCCACTCCATGATGTTCTCCTCGGTTGTCGGTCCGTGCCCGGCGCCGGATGCGCCATGCATGAGGCATGGACCTGTCGAGTCAATCTAGGCGGGCTCTGCAGTATCAACAAGGAGAGGATAAGCTGGAAGTTTGTGGCAGCGCAGCCGAATGCGTGATGGGCATGCAAATGAGCATGGAATTGCGCGTTGTTAGCGATAACAGCAATGTCCGGCCTGATGCGCGCTTGGGACGTCGCCGTTCACTCGCGTACAATTGCTCTTTATTTAACTAGGTGAATTATGCGTGCTATCGAAATTACGCAGTACGGCGGCCCGGAAGTGCTCCAGCCGTGCGAGCGGCCGCTGCCCCAGCTGAAGGCCGGGGAAATCCTGATCAAGGTCCACGCCGCCGGCATCAACCGGCCCGACGTGTTCCAGCGCCTGGGCCAGTATCCCGTGCCGCCTGGCGCCTCCGACCTGCCGGGCCTGGAAGTGGCCGGCGAGATCGTCGACGGCGACCTGTCTGGCAGCGATTTCAAGAAGGGCGACCTGGTCTGCGCCCTCGTGCAGGGCGGCGGCTATGCCGAGTACTGCGCGGCGCCGCTGGCGCAATGCCTGCCCGTCCCCCCGGGCCTGAGCATGGTGGAAGCGGCGGCGCTGCCGGAAACCTTCTTCACCGTGTGGAGCAATGTGTTCCAGCGCGGCGGCCTGAAGGAAGGCGAGACGCTGCTGGTGCAGGGCGGCAGCTCGGGCATCGGTACCACGGCGATCCAGGTCGCCAAGGCGCTGGGGCACCGCGTGTTCGGCACCGCCGGCAGCGACGACAAGTGCCGCGCCTGCGAGGAGCTGGGCGCCGAACGCGCCATCAACTACAAGACCGAGGATTTCACGGCCGTCGTCAAGGAACTTACGGAAGGCAAGGGTGTCGATGTGGTGCTGGACATGGTCGGCGGCGACTACGTGGCCCGCGAGATCAATTGCCTGGCCGACGACGGCCGCATCGTCATCATCGCCTTGCTGGGCGGCGCCAAGGCCAACGTCGACCTGGGCCAGGTGCTGCGCCGGCGCCTGACGGTCACCGGCTCGACGCTGCGCCCGCGCCCCGTCGCGTTCAAGGCGCAGATCGCGCGCGAGCTGCGCGAGACGGTCTGGCCGCTGCTCGCGGCCGGCACCATCAAGCCCGTGATCCACGAGGTATTCCCGCTCGAGCAGGCCGCCGCGGCGCACGCGATGATGGAAAGCAGCGCCCACGTGGGCAAGATCGTGCTCGACGTCGCGTCCAGCTGAGGGGGCGACATGGGCATGAAGACAAGGGTTGGCGGCGGTCATTGTTTGACCGTATTGTCGACGGGAGCTAGAATTGCAGGTTATTTGACGATGGGGGTCTGATGCGCACGAAACTCATCGTAGGCAATTGGAAGATGAATGGCAGCCGTACGGTGAATGCCGGGCTGCTCGAAGGCATCGTGGCCGGCCTGGACGGTGCGCGCGCCGAAGCGGCGGTCTGCGTGCCGGCGCCGTACCTGCAGCAATGCCAGGATGTATTGACCGGCACGCCGGTCGCGTGGGGCGCGCAGGACGTGTCCGTGCACGCCTGCGGCGCCTACACGGGCGAGATCTGCGCCAGCATGCTGGCCGAGTTCGCCTGCCGCTACGTGATCGTGGGCCATTCCGAGCGCCGCGCCTACCACCGCGAAAGCAGCGAGCTGGTGGCGCAGAAGGCGAGGGCGGTACTGGCCGACGGCATGACGCCGATCGTCTGCGTCGGCGAGACGCTGGCGCAGCGCGACGCGGGCGAGACGGTGGCGGTGGTCGGCGGCCAGCTGGGCGCGGTGCTGGAACTGCTGGAGCCGGCGCAGGTGGCGCAGCTGGTCGTGGCCTACGAGCCCGTCTGGGCGATCGGCACCGGCAAGAACGCGACGCCGGCCATGGCCCAGGAAGTGCATGCGGCACTGCGCGAGCAGCTGCGCGCACGCAACCAGGACGCGGCGCCGACCGTGCGCATCCTGTACGGCGGCAGCATGAAGCCGGAGAATGCGCGGGAACTGCTGGCCCAGCCGGACATCGATGGCGGCTTGATCGGCGGGGCGGCGTTGAAGGCGAAGGATTTCCTCGCCATCATCCACGCGGCGTAAGTAGATAGTCCGTCGCCCCTGCGCAGGCAGGGGCCCAATTTCGCAAGCGCTGCCGTACCGCGCGCAACATTGGGCCCCTGCCTGCGCAGGAGCGACGTGCAGTAGCAACAGGCCGTAGGATGGGCATCATGTGCCCACCGTGCGACGGCAGTAGTGCAGCAGTCCCGAAGCGAAGCATTAGCAACGTAGTAGTCAACCTTGAATGGAATATTGAAATGAACGTGTTGTTCAATCTGATCGTCGTCGTACAGGTCCTGTCCGCCCTGGCCATCATCGGCCTGGTGCTCGTCCAGCACGGCAAGGGTGCCGACATGGGCGCCGCCTTCGGTTCCGGCGCGTCCGGCAGCCTGTTCGGCGCCAGCGGTTCGTCGAACTTCCTGTCGAAGTCGACCGCCGTCGCCGCCGCGATCTTCTTCGCTTCGACGCTGGCCCTGGCCTACTTCGGCACCAACCGCCCGCACGCGGCCCCGAGCGGCGGCGTGATGGACCGCGTGACCCTGCCGGCCGCGCCGAAGGCGCCGAGCGCCGGCGACGCCGTCCCGGCCACCGCGCCGGCCGCCGCTCCGGCAGTCCCGGCCGCGCCGTCGACCCAGGACGTGCCGGCCGCCCCGGCGCCGGCTCCGGCCAAGTAAGCAGGCCTGGTCCTACGTCCCGTCGCGGCGGGACGCCCGTGCGCGCCCGCACGGCTACGGGTAGTGTAGATGGCGGTCCCTCCCGCCCTGGCGCAAGCCGCGGTCGCTCGATCCGCTCGACTGTGAATACAGTTTTTAAAAAATTGAGAAAAAGAGTATTTTTCCTTGTAATAGGTCAATTTGGGCATTGAAAAATGCTGCTAGTACAGGGTAAAATGTTGGTCTCCAGCCGACGTGGTGAAATTGGTAGACACGCTATCTTGAGGGGGTAGTGGCGCAAGCTGTGCGAGTTCGAGTCTCGCCGTCGGCACCAAGATACAGAAAGCCAGCTAGGGCGCATGAGCTACGCTCCTTGCCTTAGCTGGCTTTTTTACGAGGATCTGTCGGAGGCCTTGAAAGACCGTCGCGAGCGATGGCGCTTCAGGCCCGAGAAGCCCTGCGGTATGAAACCGTTTTCTTCCGGACATATCGCGAGCCTCGAAGGTCGGAATCGATAGAGCGAGCAACGTTATTCGTGGTCTCCAGTCGTACGATTCTGGTGGAAGGCTCGAAGCCAGGATTGCGCGATGCGGTGCTGCAAACCATTGCAGTGTTTTATCAACCGATCGTTCCACTAAGGCTTCATCGTGAACCTCGAGAACTATTTCCCCGTTTTGCTCTTCATTGTGATCGGCACCGTCGTCGGCGTCGCTTCGCAAGTCCTGGGCCGTGTCGTCGGTCCCCACCGTCCCGACGCTGCCAAACTCTCCCCGTATGAATGCGGCTTCGAAGCGTTCGAAGATGCGCGCATGAAGTTCGACGTCCGGTATTACCTGGTCGCGATCCTGTTTATTTTGTTTGACTTGGAAACGGCATTCTTCTTCCCCTGGGGCGTCTCGATGCGCGAACTGGGCCTGCCGGGGTTCGTCACGATGATGGTGTTCATCGTCGAATTCGTCGTGGGTTTCTGGTACATCTGGAAGAAAGGTGCCCTTGATTGGGAGTGAGGAATAAGCCATGGCAATTGAAGGCGTATTAAACGAAGGTTTTGTCACCACCACGGCTGACAAACTGATCAACTGGGCGCGCACCGGCTCGATGTGGCCGATGACGTTCGGCCTGGCTTGCTGCGCGGTCGAGATGATGCATGCGGGCGCCGCCCGTTATGACCTCGACCGCTTCGGCGTCGTGTTCCGCCCGTCGCCGCGCCAGTCGGACGTGATGATCGTGGCCGGTACCCTGTGCAACAAGATGGCGCCGGCGCTGCGCAAGGTCTACGACCAGATGGCCGAGCCGCGCTGGGTGATCTCGATGGGTTCCTGCGCCAACGGCGGCGGCTACTACCACTACTCGTATTCGGTGGTGCGCGGCTGCGACCGCATCGTCCCGGTCGACGTGTACGTCCCGGGCTGCCCGCCGACCGCGGAGGCGCTGTTGTACGGCATCATCCAACTGCAGAACAAGATCAAGCGCACCAATACGATCGCGCGTTAATCCAAGCTGGTTCCTACAATGACGACAAAACTCGAAGCCCTCCAACTCGCCCTGCGCAACGTGCTGGGCGAGGGCGCCGCCATTACCGCGGCGCTGGGCGAAGTAACGGTAGTGGTGAAGGCCGCTGACTACCTGGCCTCCATGAAGAAACTGCGCGACGATCCGTCGCTGCGCTTCCAGGAACTGGTCGACCTGTGCGGCGTCGACTATTCCTCCTATGGCGAAGGCACCTGGGACGGCCTGCGGTTCGCGGTCGTGTCGCACCTGCTCTCGATCGAACACAACTGGCGCGTGCGCGTGCGCGTGTTCGCCCCGGACGACGACATGCCGCTGGTCGATTCGATCACCGGTATCTGGCGCAACGCCAACTGGTTCGAGCGCGAGGCGTTCGACCTGTTCGGCATCCTGTTCGAAGGCCACGGCGACCTGCGCCGCATCCTGACCGACTACGGCTTCATCGGCCATCCGTTCCGCAAGGACTTCCCGATCTCGGGCTACGTCGAGATGCGCTACGACCCCGAGCAGAAGCGCGTGATCTACCAACCGGTGACGATCGAACCGCGTGAAAACATTCCGCGCGTGATCCGCGAAGAAACCTACGGGATGAAATAATGGCTGAGCTTAAGAACTACACCCTGAACTTTGGTCCGCAGCACCCGGCAGCGCACGGCGTGCTGCGTCTCGTGCTGGAACTGGACGGCGAAGTCATCCAGCGCGCCGACCCGCACATCGGCCTGCTGCACCGCGGCACCGAGAAGCTGGCCGAGACCCGCACCTACCTGCAGTCCGTGCCCTACATGGACCGCCTCGACTACGTGTCGATGATGTGCAACGAGCACGGCTACGTGATGGCCATCGAGCGCCTGCTGGGCATCGAGGTGCCGATCCGCGCGCAGTACATCCGCACGATGTTCGACGAGATCACCCGCATCCTGAACCACCTGATGTGGCTGGGCGCGCACGCGCTGGACATCGGCGCCATGGGCCCGTTCCTGTACGCCTTCCGCGACCGCGAAGACCTGTTCGACGTGTACGAGGCCGTGTCGGGCGCGCGCATGCACGCGGCCTACTACCGCCCGGGCGGCGTGTACCGCGACCTGCCGGACGTCATGCCGCAGCACAAGCCGTCGCTGATGCGCAGCCAGCGCGCCGTCGACGAGCTGAACGAAACCCGCCAGGGTTCCGTGCTCGACTTCATCGAGTCCTTCACCAAGCGCTTCGACGGCTACGTCGACGAGTACGAGACCCTGCTGACCGACAACCGGATCTGGAAACAGCGTACCGTCGGCATCGGCGTGGTGACGCCGGAAGACGCGATGGGCATGGGCTTCTCTGGCCCGATGCTGCGCGGTTCGGGCATCGCCTTCGACCTGCGCAAGCACCAGCCGTACGCCGCCTACGACAAGGTGGAGTTCGACATCCCGGTCGGCACCAACGGCGACTCCTACGACCGTTACCTGGTCCGCGTGGAAGAGCTGCGCCAGGCCAACCGCATCGTCAAGCAGTGCGTCGCCTGGCTGAAGGCCAACCCGGGCCCGGTCATGACCAGCAACCACAAGGTCGCCCCGCCGTCGCGCGTGGACATGAAGACCAATATGGAATCGCTGATCCACCACTTCAAACTGTTCACCGAAGGCTTCCACGTCCCGCCGGGCGAGGCGTACGCCGCGGTCGAGCACCCGAAGGGCGAGTTCGGCATCTACATCGTGTCCGACGGCGCCAACAAGCCGTATCGCCTGAAGATCCGCACCCCGGACTATGTCCACCTGCAGAGCCTGGATGAAATGGCGCGCGGCCACATGATCGCCGACGCCGTCACCATCATCGGCACCCAGGACATCGTGTTCGGTTCGATCGACCGCTAAGGCCGACAGTCTGAGAGGTAGAAAAGATTATGTTATCTGAGCAGTGCTATAAAAAAATCGACCGCGAGTTGGCCAAGTACCCGGCCGACCAGCGCCAGTCCGCCGTGATGGCCTCGCTGGCCCACGCGCAAGTCGAACAGGGATGGCTGTCGCCCGAGACGATGCAGGAAATCGCCGACTACATCGGCATGCCCGCCATCGCCGTGCAGGAAGTGGCCACCTTCTACAACATGTACAACCTGAAGCCGGTCGGCAAGCACAAGATCACCGTGTGCACCAACCTGCCGTGCGCCCTGTCGGGCGGCGAGCGCGCCGGCCAGTACCTGAAGGACAAGCTGGGCATCGGCTACAAGGACACCTCGCACGACGGCCAGTTCACCCTGGTCGAGGGCGAGTGCATGGGCGCCTGCGGCGACGCACCGGTCATGCTGGTGAACAACCACCGCATGTGCTCGTTCATGAGCGATGCCAAGATCGACGCCCTGCTGGAGGAGCTGAACAAATGACCAGCCTGCACGACCGTCACATCAAGCCGCTGATCCTGAAGGACCTGACCGGCGACAACTGGCACCTGGCCGACTACGTCAAGCGTGGCGGCTATTCGGCGCTGCGCCGCATCCTGGAAGAGGGCATCACGCCCGAGCAGATCATCGCCGACCTGAAGACCTCGGGCCTGCGCGGCCGCGGCGGCGCCGGTTTCCCGACCGGCCTGAAGTGGAGCTTCATGCCGCGCCAGTTTCCGGGCCAGAAATACCTCGTCTGCAACACCGACGAAGGCGAGCCGGGCACGTTCAAGGACCGCGACATCATCCGCTACAACCCGCACGCGCTGATCGAAGGCATGGCCATCGGCGCCTACGCGATGGGCATCACCGTGGGCTACAACTACATCCACGGCGAGATCTTCCAGGAATACCTGCGCTTCGAAGAAGCGCTGGAAGAGGCGCGCGCCGCCGGCTTCCTGGGCGATAACATCCTGGGTTCGCAGTTCAGCTTCCAGCTGCACGCGCACCACGGCTACGGCGCCTACATCTGCGGCGAGGAAACCGCGCTGCTGGAATCGCTGGAAGGCAAGAAGGGCCAGCCGCGCTTCAAGCCGCCGTTCCCGGCCTCCTTCGGCCTGTACGGCAAGCCGACCACGATCAACAACACGGAAACCTTCGCGGCCGTGCCGTTCATCCTGAACCTGGGCGCCGCCGAGTACATGGCGCTGGGCAAGCCGAACAACGGCGGCACCAAGATCTTCTCGATCTCGGGCGACGTCGAGCGTCCGGGCAACTACGAGGTCCCGCTGGGCACCCCGTTCGCCACGCTGATGGAACTGGCCGGCGGCATGCGCGGCGGCAAGAAGATCAAGGCCGTCATCCCGGGCGGTTCGTCGGCACCGGTGGTGCGCGGCGACGTCATGATGCAGACCGACCTGGACTACGACTCGATCGCCAAGGCCGGTTCGATGCTGGGCTCGGGCGCCGTGATCGTCATGGACGAGACCCGCTGCATGGTCAAGTCGCTGCTGCGCCTGTCCTATTTCTACTACGAGGAATCGTGCGGCCAGTGCACGCCGTGCCGCGAAGGCACCGGCTGGATGTACCGCATGGTGCACCGTATCGAGAACGGCCAGGGTCGTCCGGAAGACATGGACCTGCTGAACAACATCGCCGACAACATCAAGGGCCGCACCATCTGCGCGCTCGGCGATGCGGCCGCGATGCCGGTGCAGGCAATGATCAAGAACTTCCGCGAAGAGTTTGAATATCACATCGAGCACAAGCACTGCTTGGTGCCGACTTACCTCTAACCAGGTCAGGCAAAGATCAAATGGTTGAAATCGAATTAGACGGCAAGAAAGTCGAAGTCCCGCCAGGTTCCATGGTGATGGACGCCGCAAACAAACTGGGAACCTACATCCCGCACTTCTGCTACCACAAGAAGCTGTCGATTGCGGCCAACTGCCGCATGTGCCTCGTGGAAGTCGAGAAGGCACCGAAGCCGCTGCCGGCCTGCGCCACCCCGGTCTCGCCGGGCATGATCGTGCGCACCCACAGCGACAAGGCCGTGCACGCGCAGAAGTCGGTGATGGAGTTCCTGCTGATTAACCACCCGCTGGATTGCCCGATCTGCGACCAGGGCGGCGAATGCCAGCTGCAGGACCTGGCCGTCGGCTACGGCAAGGGCGAATCGCGCTACGCGGAAGAAAAACGCGTCGTCGTGCCGAAGGAAGCGGGCCCGCTGATCTCGATGGAAGAGATGGCGCGCTGCATCCAGTGCACCCGCTGCGTGCGCTTCGGCCAGGAAGTGGCCGGCGTGATGGAGTTCGGCATGGTCGGCCGCGGCGAGCACTCGGAGATCACCACCTTCGTGGGCAAGTCCGTGGACTCGGAAGTGTCGGGCAACATGATCGACCTGTGCCCGGTCGGCGCGCTGACGAGCAAGCCGTTCCGCTACTCGGCACGTCCGTGGGAACTGCAGCGCCGCCGTTCGGTGTCGCCGCACGACTCGCTGGGTTCGAACCTGATCGTGCAGGTCAAGGGCGGCAAGGTCATGCGCGTGCTGCCGCTGGAAAACGAGCACATCAACGAGTGCTGGCTGTCGGACAAGGACCGCTTCTCGTACGAGGCGCTGGACAATGCCTCGCGCCTGGTCAACCCGATGATCAAGCAGGACAACAAGTGGGTCGAGACCGACTGGCAGACGGCGCTGGAATACGTCGCCCACGGCCTGCGCAACATCCGCCACGAGCACGGCGCCGACAGCATTGCAGCCATCGGCACCGCCCACTCGACCGTGGAAGAACTGTACCTGCTGCAGAAGACGATGCGCGGCTTCGGCATCGAGAACGTCGACTTCCGCCTGCGCCAGACCGACTTCGCGCTGGACGGCAGCGTCGTCCCGTCGCTGGGCATGCCGATCGCCGAGCTGTCGACGCTGTCGCGCGTGCTGGTCGTCGGCTCCTTCCTGCGCAAGGACCACCCGCTGGCCGCGCTGCGCCTGCGCGCCGCCGTCAAGTCGGGCGCCAAGCTGTCGATCGTCCACGGCTCGGCCGACGATAACCTGATCCCGACCGCGAACCGCCTGATCGCCGCACCGAGCGACTGGCTGGCCGCCTTGAGCGAGATCGCCGTCGCCGTCGCGGCCGCCAAGGGCGTCGCCGCACCGGCCGGCTTCGAGGGCATCGAGGCGGGCGACGTGGCCAAGGCCATCGCCGCCACCCTGGTGGTCGAGAACGCGGCCGACATGCCGGGCGCCGTCCTGCTGGGCAATGCCGCCGCGAACCACCCGCAAGCGTCGCAACTCCACGCGCTGGCGCAGTGGATCGCCGAGCAGACCGGCGCCAAGTTCGGCTACTTCGTCGAAGCGGCGAATACCGTCGGCGGCTACCTGGTGAACGCCACCTCGAAGAACGCGGCGAACCTGTTCGCCCAGCCGAAGAAGGCCTACGTGCTGCTGAACGCCGAGCCGGAACTGGACGCCGCCAACCCGGCCCAGGCCGTCAAGGCCCTCATGGGCGCCGAAATGGTCGTCGCCATGTCCGCGTTCAAGCACGGCATGGACTATGCCGACGTGCTGCTGCCGATCTCGCCGTTCAGCGAGACCGCCGGCACCTTCGTCAACTGCGAAGGCCGCGCACAGAGCTTCAACGGCACCGTCAAGCCGCTGGGCGAGACCCGTCCGGCCTGGAAAGTGCTGCGCGTGCTGGGTAACCTGCTGGGCCTGTCGGGCTTCGACTACGAGAACTCGGAAGCCATCCGCGACGAAGCGCTGGGCAAGGGCAATACCGACCTGTCCGCCAAGCTGAACAACGTGGCCAAGCTGGCCCCGACGGCAGCGCGCTACGGCAATGGCGAGCAACTCGAGCGCCTGGCCGACGTGCCGATCTACTTCGCCGACGCCATCGCGCGCCGCTCCGAGCCGCTGCTGCGCACGGCCGACGCGCAGGCGCCGCTCGCCACCATCTCGGCGCAGCTGGCCGAGCAACTGGGCGTGCAGGCGGGCGACCAGGTCGCCGTGTCGCAAGGGCAGGGCAGCGTGGTCCTGACGGCCAACGTCGACCGCCACCTGCCGGCCAACGTCGTGCGCGTGGCCGCCAGCCACGAAGCGACGGCCGTCCTGGGCGACATGTTCGGTCCGATCAACGTAGCCAAAGCATAAAGCGGGGAGATCAACAAAAATGGCTATGCCTGAACTTATCAATAACCTCAACAGCGGCGGCGCGAGCCTGCTGGGCCCGACCGTCTGGCCGGTCGCCTGGACGCTGCTGAAAATCGTCTGCGTCCTGCTGCCCCTGATGGGCCTCGTGGCCTACCTGGTGCTGTGGGAGCGCAAGCTGATCGGCTGGATCCACATCCGCGTGGGTCCGAACCGCGTGGGCCCGCTGGGCCTGCTGCAGCCGATCGCCGACGCGCTGAAACTGCTGCTGAAGGAAATCGTGGTGCCCGCCAAGGCTACCCCGAGCCTGTTCGTCATCGGCCCCCTGATGACCATCATGCCGGCGCTGGCCGCCTGGTCGGTGATTCCGTTCGGCCCGGAAGTCGCGCTGGCGAACGTCAACGCCGGCCTGCTGCTGCTGCTGGCGATCACCTCGATGGAGGTGTACGGCATCATCATCGCCGGCTGGTCCGCCAACTCGAAATACTCGTTCATGGGCGCCATGCGCGCCTCGGCGCAGATGATCTCGTACGAGATCCCGATGGGCTTCGTGATGGTCGTGGTGTTGCTGGTCTCCGGCAGCCTGAACTTCTCCGACATCGTGGCCGGCCAGCAGCGCGGCATGTTCGCCGAGCACGGCGTGAACATCCTGTCGTGGAACTGGCTGCCGCTGCTGCCGCTGTTCGTCATCTACATCACCTCCGGCCTGGCCGAGTGCAACCGCCACCCGTTCGACGTGGTGGAAGGCGAATCGGAAATCGTGGCCGGCCACATGGTCGAGTATTCGGGCATGTCCTACGCCATGTTCATGCTGGCCGAGTACGCCAACATGATCCTGGTCGGCGTGCTGGCATCGATCATGTTCCTGGGCGGCTGGTCGGCACCGTTCGGCTTCCTGGACATCGGCGGCGGTTTCGGCGGCTTCTTCTGGCTGTTCCTGAAAACCTTCTTCATCGTTTCGCTGTTCGTGTGGGTGCGCGGCAGCTGGCCTCGTTACCGCTACGACCAGATCATGCGCCTCGGCTGGAAAGTGTTCATTCCGCTGACCCTGATCTGGCTGGTGCTCGTCGCAGGCTGGATGCAGACGCCGTGGAACATCTGGAAGTAAGGAAGCACATCAAATGACACGAGTAAAAGAGATCCTCGGCAGCCTGATGCTGACCGAGCTGTTGAAGGGACTGGCCCTGACCGGCAAGTACGCGCTGTCGCGCAAGATCACGGTCCAGTACCCGGAAGAGAAGACCCCCATCTCGCCGCGCTTCCGCGGCCTGCATGCGCTGCGCCGCTACCCCAACGGGGAAGAGCGCTGCATCGCCTGCAAGCTGTGCGAAGCCGTGTGCCCGGCCATGGCCATCACGATCGAGTCGGCGCAGCGCGACGACGGCACCCGCCGTACGACGCGCTACGACATCGACCTGACCAAGTGCATCTTCTGCGGCTTCTGCGAAGAATCGTGCCCGGTCGACTCGATCGTCGAGACCCAGGTGCTCGAATACCACGGCGAGAAACGCGGCGACCTGTACTACACCAAGGAAATGCTCCTGGCCGTGGGCGACCGCTACGAGAACGACATCGCAGCCGCACGCGAAGCCGATGCGAAGTACCGCTAATAACAAGAGGGCACAAGCGTAAGTCATGGATTTCACAACCGTTCTTTTCTACGTGTTCTCGGCCGTCATGGTAGTGGCCGGGTTGCGCGTCATCACCGCCAAGAACCCGGTCCACGCCGCGTTGTTCCTGGTGCTCGCGTTCTTCAACGCTGCCGGCATCTGGATGCTGCTGAAGGCCGAGTTCCTGGCCATCGTGCTGGTGCTGGTCTACGTCGGCGCCGTCATGGTGCTGTTCCTGTTCGTCGTCATGATGCTCGACATTAACGTCGACCGCCTGCGCGAAGGCATGTGGGGCTACCTGCCGCTGGCATCCATCATCGGCGCGCTGATCGTGCTGGAGATGGCCGCCGTCCTGTGGCGCGGCTTCCTGGGCACCGGCGCCGCGCCGACCGAAGCGACCGTGGGCCACATCGGCGGCACCAGGGAGCTGGGCAAGCTGATCTACACCCAGTACATCTACGGCTTCGAGATCGCCGGCCTGATCCTGCTGGTGGCCATCATCGCCGCCGTGGCCCTGACCCTGCGCAAGCGCAAGGACACCAAGGCCATCGACCCGGGCGTGGCCGTCCGCGTCAAACGCAACGACCGCCTGAAGATCGTCAAGGTCCAGGCGGTGAACCAGAAGGCGATCGACGATGCCGCGATCGCCGCAGCCGCCGCTGCCGCTGCGGCACAAGGCGACAACAAGGAGGCGCAATGACCGTATCGCTCGCTCACTACCTGATCCTGGGCGCGATCCTGTTCGCGATCTCCGTGGTCGGCATTTTCCTGAACCGGAAGAACATCATCATCCTGCTGATGGCCATCGAACTGATGCTGCTGGCGGTGAACCTGAACTTCGTGGCGTTCTCGCACTATCTGGGGGACGCGGCAGGGCAGATCTTCGTGTTCTTCATCCTGACTGTCGCGGCCGCCGAATCGGCGATCGGCCTGGCGATCCTGGTGGTCCTGTTCCGTAACCTGGACACGATCAACGTGGAAGACCTCGACAGCCTGAAGGGCTGAGCGGTTTGTTCGGTCAACCTCCTCGATAAATAAGAAAAGGTTCATTATGGCGGGGCAACTCAACCCTAATCTCTTGCTGGCGGTGCCACTGGCACCGCTCGTGGGCTCGGCGATCGCCGGCCTGCTCGGCACCAAGTTCTTCGGCAACGTCGTCGGCCGCAAGGTGTCGCATAGCGCGACCATCCTCGGCGTGTTCGTGGCGCTCGTCATCTCGGTCATGACCCTGATGGACGTGATGGGCGGCGCCACCTTCAACGGCGACGTCTATACCTGGATGACCATCGGCACCATGAAGATGGCCGTCGGCTTCCAGATCGACTCGCTGTCGGCGATGATGATGTGCGTGGTGACCTCGGTCTCCCTGATGGTGCACATCTACACGATCGGCTACATGGCCGAGGACGACGGCTACAACCGCTTCTTCTCGTACATCTCGCTGTTCACGTTCTCGATGCTGATGCTGGTCATGTCCAACAACTTCCTGCAGCTGTTCTTCGGCTGGGAAGCGGTGGGCCTGGTCTCCTACCTCCTGATCGGTTTCTGGTACACCCGCCCGACCGCGATCTTCGCGAACATGAAGGCGTTCCTGGTGAACCGCGTCGGCGACTTCGGCTTCATCCTCGGCATCGGCCTGCTGCTGGCCGCCACCGGCACGATGAACTACGGCGAGACCTTCGCGAAAGCCGGCGCATTGTCCGCGATGACCGTACCGGGCACCTCGTGGCCGCTGCTGACCGCCGCCTGCATCTGCCTGTTCATCGGCGCGATGGGCAAGTCGGCGCAGTTCCCGCTGCACGTGTGGCTGCCCGACTCGATGGAAGGCCCGACCCCGATCT
Source organism: Massilia sp. YIM B02763 (assembly GCF_030412015.1). Taxonomy (GTDB): domain Bacteria; phylum Pseudomonadota; class Gammaproteobacteria; order Burkholderiales; family Burkholderiaceae_D; genus Telluria. The sequence goes on from NZ_JASNRD010000011.1 coordinate 64,999, forward strand.
CGGCACTGATCCACGCCGCGACCATGGTTACCGCCGGCATCTTCATGGTAAGCCGCATGTCGCCGCTGTTCGAGCTGTCGGACACCGCGCTGTCCTTCATCATCGTCATCGGCTCGATCACCGCGCTGTTCATGGGCTTCCTGGGCATCATCCAGAACGACATCAAGCGCGTCGTCGCGTACTCCACGCTGTCGCAGCTGGGCTACATGACCGTCGCGCTGGGCGTCTCGGCCTACAACGTGGCCGTGTTCCACCTGATGACCCACGCCTTCTTCAAGGCGCTGCTGTTCCTCGGCGCGGGCTCCGTCATCATCGGCATGCACCACGACCAGGACATGCGTAACATGGGCGGCCTGCGCAAGTACATGCCGATCACCTGGATCACCTCGCTGCTGGGCTCGCTGGCCCTGATCGGTACCCCGTTCTTCTCGGGCTTCTACTCGAAGGATTCGATCATCGAGGCGGTGCACGCATCGCACCTGTGGGGTTCGGGCTTCGCCGCGTTCTCCGTGACGGCCGGCGTGTTCATCACCGCGTTCTACTCCTTCCGCATGTACTTCCTCGTGTTCCACGGCGAAGAGCGTTTCGGCAAGGCGCATGCGCATGACGATCACGCGCATGCCCACGACGCGCACCAGCAGCACGTCGCTGCCTCGCACGATGCCCACGATCCGCACGCGCTGCACGATTCGGACGCGCACCACGAAGAGGAAGAGGACGATCTCGGCCACCACGGCCTGGCCCCGGGCCAGAAGCCGCACGAGTCGCCGCTGGTGGTCACGCTGCCGCTGATCCTGCTGGCGATCCCGTCGGTCGTCATCGGCTTCTTCGCGATCGGCCCGATGCTGTTCGGCGACTTCTTCAAGAACGTCATCTTCATCGGCGAGAACCACCCGGCGATGGAAGAACTGGCCCACGAGTTCCATGGCGCCGCCGCGATGGGCATCCATGCCTTCACGACCGCCCCGTTCTGGCTCGCACTGGCCGGCGTCGTTGCCGCCTACTACTGCTACATGATCAATCCGCGCGTGCCGGCTGCCTTCTACAAGGCGCTCAAGCCGATCCATACCCTGCTGGACAACAAGTACTACATGGACAAGTTCAATGAAGTCGTGTTCGCCGGCGGCGCACGCCTGCTGGGCAAGGGCCTGTGGCAGGTGGGCGACCGCGCGCTGATCGACGGCTTCGTGGTCAACGGCAGCGCCAAGCTGGTGGGTTGGTTCTCGACCATCGTCCGTACGTTCCAGACCGGTTACATCTACCACTATGCGTTCGTGATGATCCTGGGCGTGCTGGGTACGCTGCTGTACTTCTTCCCGTTCTGGCAGGCTTAAAAGAGAGAAAAACAAATGCAGTCCACGATTTCAACCTTTCCTCCATATTTGAGCCTGTCGGTCTGGCTGCCGATCCTGTTCGGCGTGCTGATCCTGGCCGTCGGCCGCGACAGCAAGGCGGGTTTCACCCGCGTGCTGGCGCTGGTCGGTTCGATCGTCAGCTTCTTGCCGACGATCCCGCTGTTCACGCAGTTCAGCAATAGCGCCCACGGACCGCAGTTCGTGGAAAAAGCCGCCTGGATCGAACGCTTCAACATCCAGTACTACCTCGGCATCGACGGCCTGTCGCTGTGGTTCGTGCCGCTGACCGCCTTCATCACGATCATCGTCGTGATCTCGGCCTGGGAAGTCATCACGGAGCGCGTGGCCCAGTACATGGGTTCCTTCCTGCTGCTGTCGGGCCTGATGATCGGCGTGTTCGTCGCGCTGGACGGCCTGCTGTTCTACTTCTTCTTCGAAGCCACCCTGATCCCGATGTTCATCATCATCGGCGTGTTCGGCGGACCGAACCGCGTGTACGCGGCCTTCAAGTTCTTCCTGTACACGTTCATGGGTTCGCTGCTGACGCTGGTCGCCATCATCTACCTGTACAACAAGTCGGGCGGTTCCTTCGACATCCTGGCATGGCATGCCGTCCCGCTGTCGATGACGGAGCAGGTGCTGATCTTCCTGGCCTTCCTGATGGCCTTCGGCGTCAAGGTCCCGATGTGGCCGGTGCACACCTGGCTGCCGGACGCCCACGTGGAAGCGCCGACCGGCGGTTCCGTCGTGCTGGCCGCGATCATGCTGAAGCTGGGCGGCTACGGCTTCCTGCGTTTCTCGCTGCCGATCGCGCCGGACGCCTCGCACTACCTGGCCCCGCTGATCATCGTGCTGTCGCTGATCGCCGTGATCTACGTCGGCCTGGTCGCCATGGTGCAGGCCGACATGAAGAAACTGGTCGCCTACTCGTCGATCGCCCACATGGGCTTCGTCACCCTGGGCTTCTTCATCTTCAACGAGATCGGCGTGCAGGGCGGCATCGTGCAAATGATCTCGCACGGCTTCGTGTCGGGCGCCATGTTCCTGTGCATTGGCGTGCTGTACGACCGCATGCACTCGCGCCAGATCGCCGACTATGGCGGCGTCGTGAACACCATGCCGAAGTTCGCGGCGTTCTCGGTGCTGTTCGCCATGGCCAACTGCGGCCTGCCGGCCACCTCGGGCTTCGTGGGCGAATTCATGGTCATCCTGGGCGCCGTCCAGTTCAACTTCTGGACCGGCCTGCTGGCCGCCACCGCCCTGATCCTGGGCGCGGCGTACTCGCTGTGGATGGTCAAGCGCGTCGTGTTCGGCAAGATCGGCAACAAGCACGTCGCCGAGCTGGTCGACCTGAACGGCCGCGAGTTCTTCATGCTGGGCGTGCTCGCCATCCTGACCATCTACATGGGCCTGTATCCGGCGCCGTTCACCGATTCGCTGCAAGTCTCGGTCGCGGACCTGCTGCAGCACGTGTCGGTCAGCAAGCTGCCCCAATAAGCCAAGCGGACCCTATAAGACTCTATGAATCCGATGATTGACACTACTGTTGCAACGGCGGCCTACGATTTCGGGCCGATCCGCGCAGAAATCTTCCTGGTGATCGCTTCCTGCGCCATTCTTCTGATCGACATGTTCCAGAAGAAGGACAGCAAGCGTAACCTGACCTACGTGCTGTCCCTGCTGACCCTCGTGGTCTGCGCCGGCATCACCTATGCCGACTTCAGTGCCGGCACCACCGCCTACACGTTCCACAACATGTTCGTGTCGGATCCGATGGCGAACCTGCTCAAGCTGTTCACCTACCTGGCCGTGGGCGTGACCCTCGTGTACTCGCGCCAGTACGCCGACGAGCGCGGCATGATGTCGGGGAATATGGGCGGCGAGTTCTACGTGCTCGCGCTGTTCACCGTGCTGGGCCAGATGATCATGATCTCCGGCAATAACATGCTGCCGATCTACCTGGGCCTGGAAATGATGTCGCTGTCGCTGTACGCGCTGGTGGCCATCCGCCGCGATCACGCGACCTCGACCGAAGCCTCGATGAAGTACTTCATCCTGGGTTCGCTGGCCTCGGGCTTCATGCTCTACGGTATCTCGATGATCTACGGCGCCACCGGTTCGCTGGACATCACCGCGATCTCGAACGCCATCTCCGCCGGTACCGAGAAGCACACCATCCTCGTGTTCGGCCTCGTGTTCGTCGTGGCCGGCATGGCCTTCAAGCTGGGCGCCGTGCCGTTCCACATGTGGGTGCCGGACGTGTACCAGGGTTCGCCGACCGCCGTCACGCTGCTGCTGGGCGCCGCGCCGAAGCTGGCCTCGTTCGCGATGATGATCCGCATCCTGGTCGAAGGCCTGCTGCCGCTGGCGTTCGACTGGCAGCAGATGCTGCTGGCGCTGGCCGTGCTGTCGCTGGCCCTGGGCAACCTGACCGCGATCGCGCAGACCAACCTCAAGCGCATGCTGGCCTATTCGACCATTGCGCAGCTGGGCTTCGTCCTGCTGGGCATGGCGGCCGGCGTGGTCGGCGGCAACGCGGCCAACGCCGCCACCGCCTACAGCGCGTCGATGTACTACACGATCACCTACGTGCTGACCACGCTGGGCAGCTTCGGCCTGATCATGATGCTGGCGCGCTCGGGCTTCGAAGCCGAGGAAATCGCCGACTTCAAGGGCCTGGCCAAGCGCAGCCCGTGGTACGCGATCGTCATGACCGTGCTGATGTTCTCGCTGGCCGGCGTGCCGCCGATGATGGGCTTCATGGCCAAGTGGGCGGTCCTGCAGGCGGTGGTCGCCACCGGCCAGCTGTGGCTCGCGATCGTGGCCGTGCTGTTCTCGCTGATCGGCGCGTTCTACTACCTGCGCGTCGTCAAGACCATCTGGTTCGACGACGTCGCCGATGCGAGCCCGATCTCGACCCCGATGGACATGCGCGTCGTGCTGTCGCTGAACGGTATCCTGGTCGTGGTGCTGGGCATCGTGCCGGGCGGGCTGCTGGCAGCCTGCCTGTCGGCGATGACCAAGACCCTCGGTTCGTAAGCGCCCGTGGATACCACGCTCGCAGCCTGGTTGGTGATCGCGGTCGCGATCGCGTTCGCCAACCTGCCTTTCCTCAATGAGCGCGTATTCGGCTTCATCCCGGTGAAGCCGGCGCTGGGCAAGGCGCACGCCAAGTACTTCGTCGTGCGCCTTCTCGAGTTGTTTGTCTTATACTTCGTCGTCGGCGGATTGGCCCGCATGCTCGAAAGCCAGATCGGTAATGCATTTACCCAGACCTGGGAGTTCTATGCGATCACGGCCTGCCTGTTCGTCGTGCTGGCATTTCCCGGTTTCGTAGGCCGCTACCTGCTGAAACGGAAAACGGCACGCCCCGCCTGACCGCCGGAGTCCGACAGCTCCGGTGACCGATCAACGATCACACCGGAGCTTGTTTGGAAACCGCTGACGATTCCCACCTGAGAGAAACCCGCATCGATGGCGAGCTCGCCTACGACGGGCACTTCCTGAAAGTCACCCGCGACCGCATCCGCCTGCCCGACGGCAAGGAGTCCGCGCGCGAATTCATCCGCCACCCGGGCGCCGTCGTGATCCTGCCGCTGCTGGACGACGGCCGCGTGCTGCTGGAACGCCAGTACCGCTATCCGAACGACCGCGTCTTCATCGAATTCCCGGCCGGGAAGATCGACCCGGGCGAGGCCTCGCTGGCCTCGGCCAAGCGCGAGCTCGAGGAAGAGACGGGCTATACGGCGAGCGAGTGGCACTTCGTCTGCACGATCCACAACGCCATCGCCTATTCCGACGAGCACCTCGACCTGTTCCTGGCGCGCGGCCTCGTGGCCGGCGATGCCAAGCTGGACGAGGGCGAGTTCCTCGAGACGTTCACGGCCACCGTGCCCGAGCTGCTCGAGATGGTCAGGAAGGGCGAGATCACCGACGTCAAGACGGTGATCGGCACGTTCTGGCTCGAGAAATTCCTGGCAGGCAGCTGGACACCCGCGTGAATCTTGCCTTGCAGCTGTTGCTGGGATGGGCGCTGATCGCGTCCGCGGGCAGCTGCGCGGCGCGCAGCGCCTTCCAGCAGCGTTGCGAGGAAGCGGCCGGCAGGGCCGGCGCCACGTTCTCCTCGCGCGATACCGGCTACCGGGTCGACAACAGCCTGTCGTGGCGCGCGCTGACGCAACTGAAGCGCACCGCCGTCAGGAACGGGCTCGTGCTGGGCCTCACGCGCGCCGAATCGCGCGTCTCCGTCAAGGTCGACGGCGTGCTGCTGCAAGACCCCGAAGGCAGCAACGAATGCGTGATGCCGCAGGTCGACGTGACGCTGTACTATCCGCCCATCGTCATCTACGTCGGCAGCGAATTCGCGCCGGACACCTGTTCGTATCGCGAGATACTCGCCCACGAAATGCGCCATCTCAACACCTACCTGGACTTCCTGCCGAAAGTGGAAGAGCGCATCCGCACCCGCCTGGCCAGACGGTTCAGCGGCAAGCCCTTGTACGCCCGCCGCGGCCAGGCGCGCAGCATGCTGCAAGCCGAGATCGACGCCAACTGGATGCCCTTCATCAAGGCCGAGATGATGCGCGTGGAGCGCCTGCAGGCGGCCATCGACAGCCCGGTCGAATACGCGCGTCTCAGCAAAGTTTGCCAAGGTGAGGTACAGTCTCTTATTGGATCGACAAGACGACCGGGCGCATAATCCGCAGCTCGTCCATCAACATACATGACTCAAGCACCGCGTTACTTCGCATTAATTCCCGCTGCCGGCGTCGGCTCCCGCATGGGGGCCAGCAGCCCGAAGCAGTACCTCAAGATCGGCGGCAAGCCCATGCTCCGCCATACGCTCGACGCCTTCCTGTCCAGCGAGCTGATCGCCCATACCTTCGTCGTCGTCAGCCCGGACGATCCGTACATCGACAGCGTCGCTCCCAGCCACGGCGTGACGGTGCTGCGCTGCGGCGGCGACAGCCGCATGGAATCCGTGCGCAACGGCCTGGCGGTGCTGGCCAGCACGCTGTCGGACACGGACTGGGTGCTGGTGCACGACGCCGCCCGCCCGGGCCTGACGGCCGAACTGATCGAAAAGCTGGTGACGGCCACCGGCGACCATCCGGCCGGCGGCCTGCTGGCCTTGCCCGTGGTCGACACCGTCAAGCGCTGCATCGACGGCGAGGCGGCCGGCACCATTCCACGCAACGGCCTGTGGCTGGCCCAGACCCCGCAGATGTTCCGCTACCAGCTGTTGCGCGAGGCGCTCAGTGCCGCCACCGACCCGAACACGATTACCGACGACGCCAGTGCGGTTGAAGCGCTCGGATTGAGCCCAAGATTGGTGGAAGGCCATCCGCGCAACCTGAAGGTCACGCTGCCGGAAGACATCCGCATCGCCGAGATCTACCTGGCGGTCTCCCAACCCGAACTCGTTTAAGACGCACACGACACACCATGGCACTCGCATCGTACAACCCAACCCCGCCGTTTCGCATCGGAACCGGCTATGACTGCCACGCCCTGGTCGAGGGCCGCAAGCTCATCGTCGGCGGCGTGACCATCCCGCACCGCCTGGGCCTGCTTGGCCACTCGGACGCCGACGTCCTGCTGCACGCGATCATCGACGCCATGCTGGGCGCCGCCGGCCTCGGCGACATCGGCAAGCATTTCCCGGACACCGACCCCATGTTCGCGGGCGCCGACTCGCGCACGCTGCTGCGCGAAGTGGCGCACCGCGTGGTCGCCACCGGCTACACCATCGGCAACATCGACGCCACCATCATCGCCCAGCAGCCGAAGATGGGCCCGCACATCCCGCAGATGGTCTCGCGCATCGCCGAGGACATCGGCGTGTCGCCGCAGCAGGTGAACATCAAGGCCAAGACCAACGAGAAGCTGGGCTTCCTCGGCCGCGAGGAGGGGATGGCGGCGCAGGCGACGGCGTTGCTGGTGCGCGCGGAGAGCTGATACAGCGGCAGCACTTTTAGCGCGTCGTCCCTGCGCAGGCAGGAATCCAATTTCTGCATGCGCAGCCGTGCTGCACGCGCAATTGGGCCCCTGCCTGCGCAGGGGCGACGGTGGATTTGCGGCGGCGTCCGTTCGCCGCGATAATGGCAGAACCAACAACAACGGGGACGCCATGACGAACGCACCTGCGATGAGCCCGGGAAGCGCCTGGCTGCTGATCCTGTCCGCCAGCGCCATCCTGATGCTGACGATGGCGGCGCGCCTCACCACGGGCCTGTTCCTGTCCCCGATCAATACCGCCACGGGCCTCGGGATCGCATCGATCAGCTTCGCGATGGCCGTCGGCCAGTTCATGTGGGGCGCCTCGCAGCCCGTGTTCGGCGCCGTCGCCGACAAGTACGGCCCGGGAAGGGTGCTCGTGCTGGGCGGCGTCCTGCTGGCCGCCGGCCTGGCCGCCACGCCCTTCGTGTCCTCGCAATGGGGCCTGCTGCTCACGCTGGGCGTGTTGTCGGCGGCCGGCGCAGGGGCGGGGAGCTTCTCGATCCTGATCGGCGCCACCGCGCAGCGCCTGCCGCCCGAGCGGCGCGCCTTCGCGTCCGGCTTCATCAATGCGGGCGGTTCCTTCGGCCAGTTCGTGTTCGCGCCCGCCGTGCATGCGCTCATCGCCGCCTTCGGCTGGGTTTCCGCGATGCTGGCGCTGGCCGCGACCACGCTGCTGACGATCCCGCTGGCCCGCCCGCTGAGCGGCAAGACGCCCGCCGCGGCCGCCGCAACGGGCAGCGTCGTCGGCCATGGCGCATTGCCGGCCCTCACGCTGGGCGGCCAGCTGCGCGAGGCCCTGCGCGACCGCAGCTACCTGTGCCTGCATGCGGGCTTCTTCACCTGCGGCTTCCACATCGCCTTCCTCGTCACCCACCTGCCGGGCGAGGTGGCGCTGTGCAGCCTGTCGGCTTCCGTGTCGGCGACGGCGCTGGGCCTGATTGGCCTGTTCAACATCTTCGGTTCGCTGACGGCCGGCGCCCTCGGCCAGCGCTACCGCATGAAATGGCTGCTGGCGCTGATGTACGGCAGCCGCGCCGTCATCATCGCGCTGTACCTCGTCGCGCCCAAGACACCCATGACCTTCTACGCCTTCGCCGCCGCGCTGGGCTTCACCTGGCTGGCCACGGTGCCGCCGACGGCGGGCCTGGTCGGCAAGCTGTTCGGCATGCGCTACCTGTCCACGCTGTTCGGGCTGACGCTGCTGTCGCACCAGGTCGGCGGCTTCTTCGGCGCCTGGCTGGGCGGGCTCGCCGTCGTGCGGTTCGGCGACTATGCGTGGATGTGGTACGCGGACATCGTGCTGGCCGCGCTGGCCGCCCTGGTCAACCTGCCGATCCGCGAAGCGCCGCTGGCGCTGCCGGCGGCAAGCGCGGCGAAGGCTTGAGATGGCGCGCGATCCCTGGGCCTACCGCGACGTGGCGGTCGAATCCGTGCTCGACGCCCGCACGGGCCGCCTGCGCATCAAGCCGGTGGCGGGCCAGGCCTACGCCACGTCGATGCGGGTGCAGTGCGCGCGGGCGCTGGCCGACCCGGCGCGCTATCCGGCCGGCACGCGCTTCCTGATCCGCGCCAAGCTGACGGACCGCGACGGCGGGCCGCCGTTCCTGTATGCCTGGCATGGCGACCCGGTGAAGGTGCTCACGCCGCGCGAGGCGGCGTCCTTCCTGGACGAATACCGGCGCCGCAGGATTTGAATCAGTCCTTGCGGAAACCCGGGCCGAACGCCAGTTGCCGCGCGGGGCAGTGGGCGACAACTTGCGGCTTCTCTGCATCATTGTCGCGGCGTACGTAGCACTCGTCGAAGACGGAGCAGTAGCAGGCCGAGATCGCGGCGTCGTTCATGCTCCGGTGCAGCGTATCGAAATCGGCGTTCGCATGGGGCTGCTCGGTCCACGTGAACAGCGTGACGGATGCGCGCGGCTTGGAGGATCGCGGCGCCGCACCTATCATGCGAAGCATTCGATCATCGGGAGAAACAAACATGGTGTGGCTCGTCTTGGGATTGGCAGGCTTGTTCGAAATCGCCTGGGCCGTCGGGATCAAGTACACGGACGGCTTCAGCCGCCTGTGGCCCAGCGTGGGCACGGTGGCGGCGATGGTGGCGAGCGTGCTGTTGCTCGGCCAGGCCGTCAAGACGCTGCCGCTGGGGACGGCGTACGCGGTGTGGACGGGCATCGGCGCCGTCGGCACGGCACTGGCGGGCATGGCGCTGTTCGGCGAGGCGGCGACCGTGGCGCGCCTCGTGTGCATCGGCCTGATCGCGGCCGGGATCGTCGGGCTGAAGCTGGTGACGCCGCACTGAGGCCGCGTCAGCGGGCCGCCGGCGCGATCAGCAGGCGGTTGACGTAGGGGTCGACGCGCAGGTCGCCATGGTAGGGGACGGGCGCGTAGTCGTAGATCAGGCAGGGCAGCAGCGAGTACTGGACGATGAGCACGAGGCGCGCGCGGCGCGTCGGCGGCGTGCCCTTGTGGATGCCGCGGGTATCGATGAAGAAGCCGGTGCCGGCCGGGCCCGTGACGACGATGCCGGTCCCGTGCTTGCGCACGATCTCCTGGTCGGCATAGCGGCGCAGGCGCAGCGGCATGCGGTCCAGGTGGGTGCCGGCGACGTAGCTGTGCGGTCCGGAGTCGGCGTCGACGTCGGTCAGGTAGACCAGCAGCTTGATGCTGGCGGCGTCGGAATCGCGGTGGAAGCCCTGCACGTCGGCATCGCTGGTCGGACGCGGAAACGACCAGCGCAAGCCCATCAGCGTGATCGTCGGCGTGTAGCCGAGGTAGTCCGTGGCCACGGCCAGCAGGTCGGGACGGTTCGCCAGCGCCAGCAGGTGCGGGCAATGGACGGCGCTCCCGACCGGGAAGTCGGCGACGCGCGCACCGGGCGGCACGTCGTCGATGGAGAAGGCGCGGCCATCGCCGCGCACGGCCACCATGTCGCGTCCACGCAGCCAGGCCAGCGCCTCGGCGCACTGGGCGGGGGACAGCAGGCTGCCCAGCGGCGCATAGCCCTGCGCGCGCAGCGCGGCGCCCGCGCCGGCCGGCTGGCGGCGCTCGATGCGCCCGTGCAGCGTGCCGAGCAGGGCGACCGCGGCGCGCGTCGCCGCATGGCGGATGCGGCGGCTGGTGACGGCCCGCTGCACGTAATAGCCGAACAACTTGAGCCGGGCGTTGCGCGACGCGCCGACGGTGACGTACTTCACATGCACCCCCGCAAATCGATGGACGAAGCGCCGCCGGACGGCCATGGCGGGCATGGCTCTTTATATTACCTGCGAAATATTAAAAATTGCGGAGGCGCAATGTTAATGCGAGTAAAGATCATGCCGGGGTGCGCCGGCGCAGCCGGCTAGGTGGCGAACAGCGTCCCGGCCCGCTCGAGGATGCGGCGCACGGCCGGGTGGTCGATGCGCCGCTCCACGGTCACGGCATGGAACTGCTCGGCGATCGTGCCGATCTCGCCCAGCGCGACGAGGCCGTATTCGCGGCAGATGGTCGGCGCCAGCACGGTGGGGGCCGGCACGAAGCCAGCGCCCTCGCGCGCGAACGACATCAGCAGCGCGCCGTCGTCGAATTCGCCGGCCACGATGGGGCGCAGGTCCTGCAGGTCGAACCAGGCCTGCAGCTGGCTGTGCAGGGCCGTGTCGGCGCCCGGCAGCAGGAAGGGCGCGCCGCGCAGGCGCTGCGGAAAGCCGCCTTCCCATTGGGCGCACAGGCCGGGGTGGCCCAGGACCGTCTGCGTGCTGGACCCCAGCAGGTGCGTATGGCCGCGCACGGCGCTGCCCGCGGGCAGGCCGCGGTCGGTGATGACCAGGTCGAGGCGGTGCGCGGCCAGGTCCTGCAGCAGCGCGTCCAGCGGACCTTCGCGGCAGACGAGGCGCAGCGCCAGCCCGGCATCGCGTGCCGGCTGCAGCAGGCGGAAGGCGAGCGTCTTCGGGATCATGTCGCCGACGCCCACGCGCAGCGTCTCCGCCTCTCGGAACAGGCCGCGCCGCACGGTCTGTTCCAGTTCGTTGCCGAGGTCGAAGATGCGTTCGGCATACAGCAGCACCGTCTTGCCCGCGTCCGTCAATTCCAGCACGCGGCCCTTGCGGCGCAGCAGCGCTTCGCCGAGCTGGTCCTCGAGCAGCTGCAACTGCCCGCTGATCGCCTGCGGCGTGACGTGCAGGCGCTGCGCCGCCGCGGCCACCGTGCCGGTGGTCGCTACCACGTAAAAGTATTGAAGGTGCTTGTAGTTGATCAAGAAACAGCTCCAGAAATCTTGATGATTGCAAAAGATAATTCGATTTTACTTTATCGAGCGTGGGCTTTAGTCTGGAGCCATCGACACTTTGATGAGGAACACCATGCGAATCTATGCCACCGACAGTCCCCGCGCCGTCTCGCGCCTGCTGGCCCTGGCCATGATCGTCGACGGCCACCTGGCCCCGGCCGAACTGAAGGCCATGCGCCATTCCGGCGTCCTGCAGGGCGTCGGCATCGGCGAGGACGACTTCGACGACGTGGTGCAGGAATTGTGCGAAGACCTGCTCGCCACCGCCCACCAGCGCGGCGCCGGCGAGGTCGAGATCGATACGAAACTGCTCGACGGCCTGCTGCGCGAAGTCGAGGCGCCCTCGCTGCGCATGGGCACGATGAAGGCCATGCTCGACATCGTCCATGCGGACACCGTGCTGGACGGCCGCGAGACGCTGCTGATCCAGCGCGCCTTCAAGGCCTGGGGCGCGTCCGGGGCGGCCCGCGCCGCCTGACGCGGGGCTTGGCGGGGCGCGTGCCGTCCCGCCGCCAGAACCGCTACACTCTGGTCTCGACCTTCTCATCGAGACCGGAAAGGATGACCATGGCAACACGGAAGATCGCAGTACTGGTGGGCAGCATGCGCAGGGAGTCGTTCACGCGCAAACTGGCGAAGCAGCTGATGCTGCTGGCGCCGCCCACGCTCGAACTGGAGATCGTCGAGATCGGCCAGCTGCCGATGTATAACCAGGACGACGAGACGGATGCGCCGCCGCCGGCCTGGAGCGAATTCCGCGACCGCATCCACGAGGCCGACGGCATCCTGTTCGCCACGCCCGAATACAACCGCTCGCTGCCCGGCGTATTGAAGAACGCGATCGACGTCGGCTCGCGCCCCTACGGCAAGGCCGCCTGGACCGGCAAGCCCTGCGCCGTCGTCAGCAACTCGCCGGGTGCGCTGGGCGGCTTCGGCGCCAACCACGCCGTGCGCCAGACGCTGGTGTTCCTGAACATGCCGTGCATGCAGTCGCCCGAGGCTTATATCGGCGGCATCGCCGACAAGTTCGACGGCGACGCCCTGAAGGACGACGGCCTGCGCACCTTCCTGACGCAGTTCATGGAATGCTACGCGACCTGGGTCGAGCGCCACGCCGACTGAGACGCATGAGCGCGCATCGGCATCGCATGAAGGACCGTCCCTGATGGCGGAGGAAGGCAAGACGGCCGAGTACGTGCCGCAGGCGCCGCCGTCCTACGGCACGCCGCCGCCGGGCTGGCGCCGCCGCATGTACGACGTGATCTTCGAGGCCGATACCCCGGCCGGGAGGCGCTTCGACATCGCGCTGGTGTTCGCCATCCTGCTCAGCATCCTGGTCGTGGTGCTGGACAGCGTGCCGAGCCTGCACAAGGAGCACGGCACGGCGCTGCACGCGCTCGAATGGGTGTTCACGCTGCTGTTCACGGTGGAGTACATCGCGCGCATTGTCGCCGTGCAGCACCCCTGGCGCTACGCCACGGGCTTCTACGGCATCATCGACCTGCTGGCGGTCCTGCCGACCTATTTCTCGCTGCTGGTGTCCGGCAGCGCCGTGCTGATCGACATCCGCATCCTGCGCCTGCTGCGCGTCTTCCGCATCTTCAAGCTCACGCTGTACATCGAGGAATACACGCGCCTGGGCGAAGCGCTGGCGGCGAGCCGGCGCAAGATCATGGTGTTCCTGTCCGTGGTGCTGATGGCGATCCTGATCCTGGGCACCGTCATGTACGTGGTCGAGGGGCCGGAGAACGGCTTTACCAGCATCCCCGTCTCGATGTACTGGGCCACCGTCACCATGACGACCGTGGGCTACGGCGACATCACGCCGCACACGCACCTGGGCAAGGCCATCGCCTCGTTCATGATGCTGCTCGGCTGGGGCATCCTGGCCGTGCCGACGGGGATCGTCACCGCGGAGATGACGCTGCGCCGGGGCGACCGCCGCCATGGGCCTGCGCGGCCGCTGCAGCCGTCGTCTCCGCCGCGTACCTGTTCCACCTGCGGCACGGATGGTCACCAGGTATCGGCGAAGTTCTGCAAGGATTGCGGCGCGGGCTTGCCGGCGGCGAAGCCTGGAACGTGACGGTCGATGCAAGCTACGAGTGTCGTGCTGCAGTATTACCGAACGAGGCGTGCATCGAATCCCTGACGCTCAACAAGAATCGACGGCGTTGGACGATCGACGCGATCGGCGAAGCCTGCGATCGATCCGTTCGCTGACGGCAGATTTGAAAAAAACGGCCCGCACAAAGTACGGGCCGCCGGCTGCAATGCATCAGGTCATGTTCAGAACTTGAACCCCACCCGCGCATAGTAATACCCGCCATTGATCCCGAACGGCGAGAACGACGGATACACGGTCACCGCCGCGTTGTCCAGGTTCGCGCGCTGCTCGGCCAGCAGGTTGGCGTTGATGTGGTTCGGATACTGGTTGAACAGGTTGTTCGCACCGATCGAGAAGGTCCAGGCCTTGTTGTACTGGTAGCTCACTTCGAGGTCCGTGAGGGCGGTCGGCTTGATCTCGGTCTCGTAGTAGGTCGCGCCGTCCGACGACTGCAGCTCGGACGACTTGCCGAAGAAGTTCTCGCGCAGGTTCACCGTCCAGTTGCCCATCTTCCACAGCGCGCCCAGGTTCACGCGCACGCGCGGCGAGGCCGTTTCCAGGTCGGAAATCGCGGTCTGGTCGAGCAGCGTCTGCGGCCGCAGTTCGACCGGGGCCTGGTTGATCTTGATGACCTCGGTGCGGTTGTAGTTCGCCGCGAGCGACCAGTCGACGCGGCCGGCGCTGCCGTAGTTGCTGTTCAGCGTGGCGACGAACTCCAGGCCGCTGGTGCGGGTGTTGACGGCGTTCGAGAAGATGTTGATGCCGGTCTGGACCACGCTCGGGTCGAGCACGTTGCCGTTGGCCAGGATCGCCGCCGTGACGGCCGGCGAATTGACCGCGCCGCCCGAGCCGTACAGCGAGCCGGAACCGACGATGCGGTCGCGGATCGTGATCTTGTAGGCGTCGGCCGTGATCGCCACGTTCGGCGCCGGGTTGAGCACGATGCCGGCGCTGATGTTGGTCGAGGCTTCCGGACGCAGGCCGTTGACGCCGACCAGGCGCGCGCCCGGCGAGTTCGGCGGCAGCTGGACGAAGGCCGTGCGCGGGCCGACGTTGGTGGCCGAGTAGTAGGACTCGGCCAGCGTCGGGGCGCGGAAGCCGTTCGAGTAGGTGGCGCGCACGGCCACGGCCGGGCTGAAGTCGTAGCGGCTGGTCAGCTTGCCGACCTTGGCGTTGCCGAAGTCGCTGAAGTGCTCGTAGCGGCCGGCCAGGTCGACGGTCCAGTCCTTGATCGGCTGCGACGAGAAGTTGATGTAGCCGGCCTTGCTGTTGCGGCTGTGCTTGCCCGCATCGGTCAGCGAGAAGCCCGGGAACGATTGCGAACCTTCCTTGTAGCGCGAGGCGGCGTCGCCGGCGCCGATCTCGTATTCGTCGCGGCGGTGTTCCAGGCCGATGGCGAAGGTCAGCGGTGTGGCCCAGCCGACGTCGAACTCGCGGTTCACGTCGAGGTTGTTGGTCCACTGGCTGGCGACGAACTGGCCCGCATGGAACTCGGTCGGGGTCGCGCCGGTGTCGCTGAACAGCGAGACGTTGCCCGAGTGCGCCACGCCCAGGTCGGCGGTGTCCTTGCCGTAGGTGCTCGACAGGTCCCAGTTCCAGTTGCCCGGCAGCTTGCCCTTGATGCCCGCCGTGAGGGCCCAGTCCTTCTCGTCGAAGACTTCCTGCGGCGAGAAGCCGGTCGGGTAGATCCTCGGCAGGCGGTCCGGCGTGCGGTAGTTCTCGAAGGCGCGGGCCTTCTTCTTGCCGTAGGTGGCGAAGCTGTACAGGTTGAGGTCGGGCGTGAGCTCGGCGCCGAAGTTGGCGGCGAAGATGTGCTGGCGGTACTGGGCGTCGCCGGAAATGTGGTTCACGTACGGGTAGCCCGGATGGTTCTGCAGCTGCGGCATGGCGGCCAGGTTGGCCGGGTCGTTCACGCGCGGGTCGATGCCGCCGCGGTCGGAAAAGCCGTGGTACTTGGTTTCCACCGTCAGGCTCAGGAAGGCGTCGGTGAAGGGCGCGAGACCGATGTTGGCGGTGCCGTCGCCCGTGTGGCCGCCGCCGTCGCCGTAGCCGCCGCCGTTGACGTTGGCGGTACCGCCCTTGTAGTTCTGCTTGAGGATGATGTTCACCACGCCCGCGATCGCGTCGGTGCCGTACTGCGCCGCGGCGCCGTCCTGCAGCACCTCGATGTGGTCGATGGCGGCCACGGGGATGTAGTTCAGGTCGGCCGCGGCGCCGCCCTGGTACGGGCCGCCCAGCACGGCCAGGTTCGAGGTGCCGTGGCGGCGCTTGCCGTTCACGAGCACCAGCGTGTTGTTGGGGGAAAGGCCGCGCAGCCGCGCCGACAGCGTCATGTTGGCCATGTCGCCGCCGAAGGCCTGGGCGTTCAGCGACGGCAGGTTCTGCGACAGCGCCTGGATCAGGTCCGGCTGGCCCGTGCGCTGCAGCGAGCTCGAGTCGAGCACCTGGATCGGCGAGGCGCTGTTCTCGACCTTCAGGCCGGATGCGCGGGTGCCCGTCACGATCACGACGCCCGCGTTGACCGGGCCGGCTTCGACGGCCGGCGTGGCTGCGGCAGGCACGACGTCGTCGGGCGCCGCCGACTTGTCGTCGGCGGCCTGCGCCAGGCCCAGGCCGCAGGTGAGGACGCCGGCCGCGACGCCGGAATGGATGATGGCCTTCTTCATGGATTACCCCTTTTGTTATTGGACTACGTTGCGATGAACACGTGGTGCGAACGGCAGCGATGCGGGCAAACGGCAGGCGCGGAAGCTTATTTCTTGGCGGCGACCACCTCGATCTCGACCAGCCAGCCGGGGTTCGCCAGGGCGGCGATCTGGAACGCCGCGCGCGCCGGCAGGTTCGGCTGCTTGCCGCCGAAGAACTGGGTATAGCCTTCCATGAAGCCGGCCATGTCGGCCTTGCCGCCCTTGGCCGGGTCGCCGACGAGGAAGACCTGCATCTTGACGACGTCGCCCATGGAGAGGCCCATGCCTTTCAGGATGTCCTGGATCTTGGTGAGCACGCCGACGGTCTGCGTCTTCGTGTCGCCGAAGGCGGCCTGGGAATTCGGGTCCGCGCTCTTGTTGACGGTGGGCGGGACCTGGCCGCTGATGAAGTGGATGGTGGCGCCGGGCGGAATGGTGACGGCCTGGGCGATCGGGAAGTCGGAGTTCGGCAGCTTGTGGCGCACGATGTCCTGGGCGCCGGCGGACAAGGGCAGGATGGCGGACAGTAGCAGGGTGGCGACGGCGATCTTCTTCATGGGTCCTCTCTGTGGTTAGTGTTTGTTGCCGAAACGGCTGTTGGTGGCGGGGCCCACGCCCAGGGCGGTGCGCTGGGCGCCGACTTCCTGTTCGGTGACGGCGGGCGCGTTGTTGCCCCAGTTGGCGCGGACATAGGTCAGCACCTGGGCGATGTCGCCGTCGTTCAGGCTGCCCGAGAAGTCGGGCATGCCGCCGCGGCCCTTGAGCAGCACGGTGGCCACGTCGACGGGCGCGCCCTGCACGAAGGCATTGCCGGCCAGCGCGGGAAAGGCGCCCGGGATGCCCTTGCCGTTGGCCTGGTGGCAGGCCGCGCAGTTCTTGGCGAACAGGGTCTTGCCGTCCATCGTGTCGGCGCCGGCGGGGGCGCCGGCGAGCAGCGCGGCCGTCCCGAGAACGGCTGCACGGAGTGCGTGTGGAAGCGTCATGCTGAGGGTCATGCGTTGGCTTTCTTGTGGAGTTGTTCGATCTGCTGCCAGGCCGATTCGATGGCGCCGGCCTGCCACCCCGTCAGGTAGCTCAGGTGTTCGCCGGCCAGCATGATCCGGCCTTCTCCGGCCAGCAGCGTCGGATAGGCTTTCTCGCGGCCGGCCTGGTCCCACTCGGCCCAGCCGCCCAGGTTGTACTGGACCCGGTGCCAGGCGACGGAGAAGGCGTTCTCGTACGAATCGCGGTAGGCCGGGAAGATCTTCTCGCCGGCGGCCACGGCGAATTCGGCGCGCTCGGCAGGGGACAGGGCGCTGACCTCGATCGCGTCGAGCGCGTAGTGGTAGTAGCCCAGCACCACGCCCTTCTTCTTCTGCCAGCCGGACGAGGGCAGCGAGATCGTGTTGATGCCCTTCATGTCGGTCAGCACGTGGCCGCCGTAGATCTGGTCGTCCTCTTCCCAGAAGCGGCGCTTCATCTGCAGGCCGATCTTGCCGACCGGGGCGTAGGACACCGACTTCATCGCGGCCTTGAAGTTGTCCGAGAAATCGCTGTCGACGGTGCGCAGCACCGACAGCGGCATCGCGCACAGGCACCAGTCGGCCTTTACCTGCGACAGCTTGCCGCTCTTGACGTCCTTGACGGCGATGGTGACGCCGTCCGGCGACTGGCGGATCGACTGCACCTCGGTGCCGTAGCGGATCTTCTTGCCCAGGCGCTTGGCGAAGCCCTGCGCGATCTGGTCCATGCCGCCCACCGGCTGGAACATGGTCGCGTGCATGGGGAATTCCTGCACGGCGCTGTAGACCTTGCCGACCTTGGAGGCGAGCAGCTCGTGGAAGCCCAGCGGATCGGAAGGCTGGCCCGGATTCAGGCCGGCGCCCGGCGGTACCGCCCAGCCGCGGCCGTTGCGCCCGCGGTAGACGAGGTCCGTCTTGCGCAGCGCGCCCTCGTGTTCCAGGTAGTCGAGCAGCAGGCGCTGGTCGTCCGGCGTGAGGCTGGCGTCGAGCATCCTGGCCTGGACCGACTTGGCCAGCAGCTCGGCCACGTGGCCGCGCATGTCGGCCTTGACCTGGGCGGCGCGCAGGCGCTGCTTCGACAGCGGGCCCGCGTCTTCCATGTAGACCCAGGCGTGGTCGTTGTCGTTGACCATCACCTCGAGCGGGATGTCGAACTGGCGCGTGTAGTACAGCGTCGACTGGTGGTCGAGGGGAATGCGCCAGGGGCCGTGGTTGATGTAGTTGCCTTCGTCGAAGCGGCAGGTCTGCATCTCGCCGCCCAGCTCTTGCAAGGTAAATCCCTTGCGCGCCGTCTGGCAGCGGCCGCCGGCGAAGCCGCGCGCTTCCAGCACCTCGACCTGGTAGCCGAGCTTCACGAGTTCGTAGGCCGCCGTCATGCCGGCCAGGCCGGCGCCGAGCACGACGACCTTCTTGCCCTTGCCGCTGCCCGACAGCGCGGGCGGCGCGCCGGTGCGGGACGCGATGCCCATGCCCCAGGCGTTCATGGTGTTGAGTAACAGGGCGGAACCGCCGACTGCGGCGGCCCGGTGGAGAAATTCGCGTCGCGTCAGCGACGTTGTCAAACGTTTCATCCGCACCTCGGCTGGTTATTGCAGGAACACTTCTTCTTCAGTTTGTGTTTCAGCAATAGCCGTGCCAGCCAGGCGGGTTCAGGAGGATAAATTTATGTAGAAAATAAAGTAAGAACCGACGTCTCCGAGATGTAAGTTCGTCGTAAGCACGGATTTTCAAATAAAGTTTGTTTTCGCCTCAGCGGCGAGACCGTCAATACGAATGTGGAATCGCGCCGCATGCATACTTTATTTATTGCAAGCCAAACTTTGTTTTGCAGTGCGGAAAAGACGCACCTGTAGCGGGTAAGGCCATGCAATCTCGATAGGGAGAAACGGCGCGCCCGGCCCGCTTTGCGGCGCTGCACCATCATGGGCCGGGGCGCACTGGAAAGTTACAGGCGCATGACAGACTGCACCGCTGCGGCGGACGGGGATGCGGTGCGGCGGGTGGCGGGACGTTGCGGCGGGGCGCCGTCCTTGTCCAGCCAGTAGTTGAACTGGCCGAAGGTCGGCACGGCGCCGGGAGCGTGGCCGTGGTAGTAGTCGGCCAGCATCTGGCGGTAGGCGGCGCGGCGCGAGAACTCCGGATGCGTGGCGGCGTAGCGCGCCACCGCCGCACGGAAGGTCGCGCGCATGTCGGCATCGGTATTCAGTCCCGGATGGTCGCCAGACTTGCGCGGCCGCCCGCGCTTGACGCCGGCGCTGGCGCCGCGGGTCTTGCCGCGCGCGCCCGAGTTGCCGTAGTCGGGCAACAGGGCGTCGACGGTCTGGCCCCGCTCCCAGAAGCGGCGCAGGTAGCGCAGCACGCTGGGACGCGAGACGCCGTGTTCCTCGGCGCATCTCGCCACCATGAGGGCACGCTCGCGCGGCTGGTACAGGCCCGGCACCTGCGCCTGCAGGGCGCTGACGATGTCCCAGGCCTTGTTCTGCAGGTCGCGGTATTTCTGGGGCAGCAGCGGCGGTGGCGGCGGGGCCGCGTACGGGTCGTGCAGCAGCAGGCGCGCGCGTCCTTCCTGCACGTCCTCGACCAGCGTGGCCAGGGCATGGACACGCGGCTGGCTGTGCGCCAGGCCGAGCTCGAAGGTATAGGCCTGGGCGCGCTGGCGGTCGATCCACAGCACCCGGATCGTGCGTACCGGGCCGGCGTACTGAATCACATCGTTAGGCAGAAACATCGGGGCTCCCGGACGGGTTCAGATACCGGGACTCATGCAATTATCGCGCCAGCCTCGATCGGTGTGCGCCAGTGGCAAGCCGGCACGATTAGTCCAGATCAAGCGGCGAGGGCGGCGCGACCTTAGGCTGTGAGCTCCCGTGGCGCCCGCCATGCCGGCGTCACGGTCCAATCACCTACAACGAGGAGGCAACGCATGTACCCGTATCCGTTCGCGCAATCCGTGACCCCGGCCGTCCGCACCCACCTGGATGCCCAGACCGCGTTCATGAACGACATCTCGAAGTCCTTCTTCAACTCCTTCCAGCAGATGGTGGCCCTGAACATCCAGCTGGCGCAGACCATGGTGGAGGAAACGACGCTGGCCGGCCAGAAGGTCCTGAGCGCCGACCACCAGAGCGAACTGCTGAGCGCCGCCGCCGCGCGCACGCAGCCCGCCACGGAAGAGCTGCGCGCCTACCAGCAGCACATCTCGCGCCTGGCCGCCGATGCCCAGGTGGACCTGGCGCGCGTGGCAGAGCAGCACGTGCAGAACACGACCCGCACGGCGCGCGCCCTGGCCGACGAGGTGGCGCGCACGGCCGGCGAAGAGACCGAACGCGGCCTGCGCAACCGGCAGGAAGCGCTGCGCCAGTTCGGCGACCCGTTCGAGCGCGACGGCGGCACCGGGGCCCTGCGGTCGGAAGGCGAACGCGCGGTGCAGGCGGCCCAGCACTCGTCCTCGACCTCATCCCCGTCCGCATCCTCGTCCGCATCCTCGTCCGCATCCCCATCCCCATCCTCGGCGGGCACCCCGCAGCCGCAGCGCACGACCGCGGCGCATTGATTCGTCCCTCGTGCCCGCGCCGCTCGCGGGCCTACGCGGCGTCCGCTACCGTCAGCGCCCGGGCCGCAGGGTGGCGCGGCAGCGCGCCGAGGCCGAACAGCGGGCGCAGCACGGACACCCGGCGCACCAGCTCGAAGCCGGCAAAGGACAGTACCGTCGTCAGCACGACCAGCACGATGGCCTCCACGCCGGCGGCGAGGTGCAGGGGCTTGAAGGCGTGGGCCAGCGTCACGATCAGGGTCTGGTGCAGGATGTACACGGGGAACACGGCTTCGGTCAGGTAGCGCCGCGCCGGGCCGTCGCGGTCCAGGTGGCGGCGTGCGAAGCCGCACGCGGCCAGGATCGCGGACCAGGCCAGCAAGCCGTACACGCAGCGCATCACGGGCAGGATCCAGGGCATCAGGCCGGCGCCGATGGCGTCGTCCGGCAGCGCCCACCAGATCACGGCCACGGCCCAGCCGCCGAGGGCCTGGGCCAGGCAGCGCCAGCGCAGCGCCTCGATGCGCGCCCACACCTGGGGCAGGCGCGCCAGCAGGGCGCCGAACAGGAACATCGGCAGGTACTTGGCATGCAGGTACCAGTCGCCGACCAGCGCATGGGTTTCGCCGAAGCGCGCGATCAGCAGCTGGCGCGCCAGTGCCAGCACGGCGGCCGGCAGCAGGATCAGCTTCCAGCCGGCGAGCCAGGGACCGGCGCGCGACGCCAGGCGCGTCATCGCGCCCTCGAAGCGGCGGCCGAGCGCCAGCGCCAGCAGGGCCAGCACCAGCGTATAGGTCCACAGGTAGGCAACGAACCACAGGTGGTTCCAGGTCGGCAGGATCAGGCAGCCGTCCTTGCAGAAACCGTGGTAGCCACTCGCGTACAGGCGGATGAAGGCGCCGTAGCCGCCGTCGTAGCCGAGCTTTTCGACGACCTCGAAGTAGGATTGCGGCGGCACGACGACGAGCATGCCGAACAGCAGCGGCACCAGCAGGCGCCAGCTGCGCTGGCCCAGGAAGCGGCCGGGGGCGATCCTGGCCAGCATGCAGCCGGACGCCACGCCCGCCACCAGGAACAGCAGGTCGAGGCGCCACGGGGAGGACAGCAGCATGAACGGCTCCGGGCCGTGGCCGGCATCCGGGCTCTTCACGTGCCAGCCCCAGGACACGTAGTACATGCCGACGTGGTAGACGATCAGGACGAAGAAGGCGAGGATGCGGACCCAGTCGAGGAAGTGGTAGCGGCCTGGATGGGCGATGGGCGGGACGGGCGTGGACATGGCGGCGTTTCCGGTGGTGGTCGATGCCGTCGAGACTAGGCCCGCGTGCCCGCGCCGGCGAGCGAAATGTGGCGAGTGGGCCCCCGTTGGGGCGAACCGGATGCGCGGACGCCGGCGCGGCAACGCGTACGTATCGTGAGCCACGTTTTCTCAGAAACGTGTAATCTAAATTACAACATTCTTCAAGGAGATCAACATGAAAGCCACCACCATGAACAAGACCACCTTCGCTGCCATGCTGCTGGCCGTCGCCGCCCTGGCCACCGGCTGCCACAAGGCCGACAACAACCCGAACACGGGTCCGGCCCAGGAAGCGGGCAAGGCCATCGACGACGCCGGCGCGAAAGTCGCGACCGAGGCGCGCCAGGGCGCCGCCGAGGCGAACGCCGCCGCCGACCGTGCCGGCGAGCGCATCGACGCCGCGACCGACCGTGCCGGCGCCAAGATCGACGCCGCCACCGACCGCGCCGCCGAGAAGACGCGCGAAGCCGGCGCCGAAGTGCGCCAGGAATCGCGCGAAGCGGCCCAGAACGTCAAGGAAGGCGCAAGCAACGCCACCGCGGCGACCGGCCGCGCCGTCGAGCGCGCGGGCGAGAAG
The DNA here is from genome assembly GCF_030412015.1 of Massilia sp. YIM B02763. Taxonomy (GTDB): domain Bacteria; phylum Pseudomonadota; class Gammaproteobacteria; order Burkholderiales; family Burkholderiaceae_D; genus Telluria. The sequence goes on from NZ_JASNRD010000011.1 coordinate 87,822, forward strand.
ATCCAGGACGCCGCCAAGTAAGCAGGGCATCGACGCCAGCGCGGCGACGCCAGCGCGGCCCCAGCCCGGCGCCGGCGCTCAGCGCTGGATGAGGTCGAGGTAGATGCCGGGCTCGGCGGCCACGCCGAGCTTGATCTTCTGCGACAGCTCGTCGACCAGTACTTCCTTCTGGCCGTCCTCGAGCGCGGCGTAGGTGCGTTCCACCACATGCGCCGGCTGCAGCTTGGGCACGTCGATGCCGCGGGTGAGGTCGGTGTCGATGAAGCCGACGTGCATGCCCAGCACCTGCGTGCCCTGTTCGCGCAGGGCGATGCGCAGGCCGTTGGTGAGGCTCCAGGCGGCCGACTTGCTGACCGCGTAGGCCGCCAGGAACGGGCTGCTGACCCAGCTCCCCACCGACAGCACGTTCAGCAAGGCGCCGCCGCCATTGCGGGCGAGCACGGGCGCGAAGGCCTGGCTCACGCGCAGCATGCCGAACACGTTCGTGTCGAGCATGCGCTGCATCGCATCGATGCCGTTCGCGTCCAGCAGGCTGCCCGGCTGGGCGATGCCGGCATTGTTGACCACCAGCGTGACGTCGCCGCAGGCCGCCGCCGCCGCCGCGACCTGCTCGGGATCGGTGACGTCCAGGCGGACCGGCACCACGCCCGGCAGGGTGATGGACGCGGGATCGCGGGCGCCGGCATACACCTTGGCCGCACCCTTCTCCAGCGCCTGGCGGGCGAATTCCAGGCCGAGTCCACGGTTGGCGCCCGTCACGAGTACCACGGCGTTTTCGAGTTTCATTGCATGCTCCTTCAGCGGTTGTATAAAAAATATGACGAACGTCATATTTGTGGTCAAGAAAATGGCCGGCCCCTGGACCGGCCGTGCAAATTCATGGTCTGGCCGTGTGGCGGTCGTACTGCGCGAGCAGGGAAGCGGCGCAGGCGCGCAGGATGTCGAGTCCGCCATTGTCCTTGCCCAGCACCCGCGCCATCTGGATGGCGCCCGCCATGGTGGCGGCGATGACCGTGGCGCTGTCGGCGCCGCCGTCGGTGCCGCTGCCCGGCGGCAGCGCCTCGCGCACGAGGGCGACGAGCGCACGCACGCGGCCGGCGGAGACCTCGCGCAACCCGTCGCTGCTGCGCGCCATCTCGGAGCCCAGCGCCGCGACGGTGCAGCCCGCTTCCGTGCTGGCCATGTGCGCTTCCGACAGGTATTCCTCGACCAGCAGGCGCAACGGCGACTGGCCGGCGTCCGCACGCCGGCGCAGCCGGTCGGACAGGGCCGCGTTGCTGCGCCGGCCCGCGTGTTCCACGGCCTCGACCAGCAGCGCGTCGCGCGAGGCGAAGTGGGCATAGAAGCCGCCGTGCGTCAGGCCGGCCTGGCGCATCACGTCGGCCACGCCGACTCCGGCGATGCCGGAACGGTAGAGTTGCTGCGCGGTGGCATCGAGAATGCGTTCGTGCGATTGCTGGCGGCGGGCTTGTCTGGCATCGGTGGGCATGGCGGCCTCGACGAAATATGATGAGACTCATATTATTCCCGTCATATTTCGCTGTCAAGCGCTTTCGCGCCGGTGCGTACGGCGGCGTGTCAGAGGCGTTCCAGGACCCGGGCGCGGTACTGGCGGCTGCAGGGCACGCGCGCCCCGCCGCGCAGCAGCAGTTCGCAGTCTCCCTTGTCGAGCGCGACGACGCGCTCGATCCATGCCAGTTGCACGGCCGCGCGCCGGTGGCAGCGCACGAAGCCGGGGCCCAGGCGGTCGAGCAGCCCGGCCAATGTCTGGCGCAGCAGCGGACTGCCGGTCGGCGTATGCAGGGCGACGTAGTTGTCGGCCGTCTCGATCCAGCCGATGTCGTCGATCGGTACGACGCGCGTGACGCCCCGTTCGCCCACCAGCAGCTGGCGCAGCGGGAGCGCGGGCAGGACGGGCGTCAAATGGGCGGCGTGCTCGCCGGTGGCGGGGGCGTGGGCCGCCGCGCGTTCCCGCAGCCGTTCACGCAGGCGCACGAGGGCCCGATCCAGGCGCGCGCCGTCGCAGGGCTTGAGCAGGTAGTCGATGGCGCGCGCGTCGAAGGCCTGCAGGGCGTAGCGGTCCCAGGCTGTCACGAACACGACCAGGGGCGCCGGTTCGGGCAGCGATGCCGCCAGTTCGATGCCGGACAGTTCCGGCATCTCGATGTCGAGCAGCAGCGCGTCCGGCCGGAACGCCTCGATGCGTGCCAGCGCGTCGATGCCGTCGGCCGCTTCCTCGACGGCGGCGATGTCGTCGCGGCCGTCGAGCAGGCGGCGCAGGCGTGCGCGCGCCGGGGCTTCGTCGTCGACGATCAGGATGCGCACGGCAACCTCAGCTCGGCGCGCACACCGCCGCCCGCGCGCTCGGCGAGCGTCAGGCTGGCTTCGGCGCCGTACAGCGCCTGCAGGCGCGCGCGCAGGTTGGCCAGGCCGATGCCGCCGCGGTAGCCGCCGTCGGGCGCGCCGGCAGTCGCGCCTGCTTCATGGGGAGCCGCGTTCGCCTGCGCCGGCGCGGGCAGGGCGGGCGTTTGCAGCCGCCCGGCATCGTCCTCCACGCTCAGCACGAGCGCATCGCCGTCGCGCGCAGCGCCCACGGCGATGCGCGTCAGGCCGCGGCGCCGCTCCACCGTGTGCTTGAACACGTTTTCCAGCAGCGGCTGCAGGCTCATCGCCGGCACCTCGCGCGCCAGCAGCGCCTCGTCGACGTGCCACTGCAGTTCCACGCGCTCGCCGAAGCGCGCCGCCATCACGCCCGCATAGCCGCGCGCCAGCGCCAGCTCGGCCTGCAGCGGCGCCTGGTGGCGCTCGCCCAGCGCGAGCGCGGCGCGCAGCACGTCGGCCAGCTGCACGAGGGTGGCGTCGGCCTTGCCGACGTCCGTGTGCATCAGCGAGGAAATCGTGTTGAGGGCATTGAACAGGAAGTGCGGCTGCATCTGCTGGCCGAGCCGCTGCAGGCGCGCCTGGGCCAGCAGCAGGTTGGCCTGTTCCGCGCGCAGTTTCGCTTCCAGCAGCGCGCGCCAGGACTTGATGCCGAAGCGGATCACGGTGAACAGGCCCACGAAGATCGAGATCTTCATCGACTCGTATAAAAACAGGCGCGCCGGCGGATCGTGGCGGTAGATCTCGCCGACCAGGGCGTACACGCCGTGGCGCAGGCCGAACGCCAGCGGCACGAAGGCGATCCAGTACATGGGCAGCCATAGCGCCTGGCGCGCGAACCAGCGCCACGGCGTGCCGAGCAGGCGGTCGTCGGCGCGCGAGCCGCGCACCTGGACCAGGGCCAGCACCGTGGTGACGATGGCCGACGAGCCTTCCCACAGCACCGGCTTCCATAATGCGCTGCCGTGTTCGTTGCGGATGTAGTCCTGCACGGCCACCAATATCATCAGCGCCCAGAACAGGATCCAGGCAAGCACGAAGACGGCATGGCGGCGCGGTACTGACATGGAAAGATCATGTTGTAATCCAGAACACATGTCAATCGCTGCCGCTCCGCTGAACAATATCGCCCCCTGCCTGCGGGCCGATGTGTCAGAATGCCACCACTGTCGCGGCTGCTTCCCTGGCAGCGAGCCCTGGCCCACGTGCGGCCGCAACCTTTTCACGCGAATGTCCGACGATTTCCGTTCCCGCTATCCCTTCCTGAGTTTTCCTGGCGAAATGGCCGGCCTGATCCGCGCCAAGGACTGGTCCGCCACGCCGTTCGGTCCCATCGACACCTGGTCGCCCGCGCTGCGCTCCGCCGTCAGCATCTGCCTCGGCTCGCGCTTTCCCATGGTGCTGTACTGGGGCGAGACGCGCGCGCTGATCTACAACGACGCCTGGGCGCCCGTGCCCGGACAGAAGCATCCGTGGGCGCTGGGGCGGCCGGGGTTCGAGGTCTGGTCCGAGATCTGGGACATCATCGGCCCCATGTTCGACCACGTCATGGACACGGGCGAGGCGACGTGGTCCGAGGACCAGCTGCTGCCGCTGAACCGCTACGGCTACGTGGAAGAGTGCTATTTCTACTACAGCTATTCGCCGGTGCGCGGCGAGGACGGCACGGTGGAGGGCATCTTCACTGCGGTGACGGAGACTACCGACCGCGTGCTGGCCGAGCGCCGCGAGCGCCTGCTGCGCCAGGTGGCCGAGCACACCTCGAACGCGCGCGGCGCCGCCGAGGTCTGCGCCAGCACCGTCGCGGTCCTGGCCCAGATGCCCGAGGAGGCGCCGTTCGTGCTCGCCTACCTGTACGACGCGGCGACCGGCACGGTGGCGCTGGCCGGCCGCGCCGGCAGCATCGGCGACGCGCTCGTCCCCGCCGGGGCGGCGCTGGACGGCGCCGCGGCCTGGCCGTTCGCCGAAGCCCTGCAGGGCGGCGTGGCGGTGCCCGTGCAGGGCCTCGCGGCGCGCACGGGCGGCACCGTGCCGGGCACGTCCTGGCCCGAGCCGCTGGACGAGGCGCTGGTGGTGCCCGTGCTGAGCGCGCGCCGCGACGCGCCCTACGGCTTCCTGGTGGCGGGACTCAGTCCGCGCCGGCGCCTGGACCGCGACTACGCGACGCTGTTCGAACGCATCGCCGCCCACATGAGTACCGCCTTCGTCAACGTCGAGGCCTACGAGGTCGAGAAGCGCCGCGCCGAACAGCTGGCCGAGATCGACCGCGCCAAGACGGTGTTCTTCTCGAACGCCAGCCACGAGCTGCGCACGCCGCTGACGCTGATGCTCGCGCCCCTGGGCGAACTGCTGGAGCAGGCCGACGACGGCGCGCGCGAGCGCCTGCGGCTCATCGAGCGCAACGGCCAGCGCCTGCTGCGCCTGGTCAACGGCCTGCTCGACTTCAGCCGCCTCGAAGCGGGGCGCGACGACGCGCGCTTCGTGCCGACCGACCTGGGCGCGTTCTCGGCCGACCTGGCCAGCAATTTCCGCTCGGCCTGCGAGCGTGCCGGACTGGCGCTGGAGATCGATTGCCCGGCCCTGCCGGAACCCGTCTGGATCGACCGGGCGATGTGGGAAAAGATCGTGCTCAACCTCGTGTCGAACGCGTTCAAGTTCACGCTCGACGGCGCGATCGCGGTGGCGCTGCGGGCCCACGACGGCGCCGCGGAGCTGGCCGTCGCCGACAGCGGCGTCGGCATCCCGGAGGACGAACTGCCGCGCATCTTCGACCGCTTCCACCGCGTCGAGGGACAGCGCGGACGCTCGGTGGAAGGGACGGGCATCGGCCTGTCCCTCGTGCGCGAGCTGGTGCAGCTGCACGGCGGCACGATCGGCGTGCGCAGCGCGGTCGGGCAGGGCACCGTGTTCACCGTGCGCATCCCGTTCGGCAACGCCCACCTGCCGCCCGAGAAGCTGCATGCGGCACCGGCCGCGCCCGAGCCTGCGCCCGCGCGCGCCGGTGCCTGGGTCGAGGAAGCGCTCGGCTGGGTCGGCGGCGCGGCCGAGGCGCTGCCTGCGTCCGTGCCCGCGCACGCGGGCGCGCGCATCGTGCTGGCCGACGACAACGCCGACATGCGCGGCTACGTCGCGCGTATCCTGACCGAGGCGGGCTACCGGGTGGATGCCTGCGGCCACGGCGCGGCGGCGCTGGCGGCGGTGCGCGCCGGGCCGCTGCCCGACCTGGTGCTGTCCGACGTGATGATGCCGGACATGGATGGCTTCGCGCTGCTGCAGGCGCTGCGCGCCGACCCCGCCACGGCCGGCGTCGTCGTGATCCTGCTGTCGGCGCGTGCCGGCGAGGAGGCGCGCGTGGAGGGCCTGGATGCCGGCGCCGACGACTACATGGTCAAGCCCTTCAGCGCGCGCGAGCTGCGCGCCCGTGTCGACGGCGCCGTCACGCTGGCGCGCCAGCGCCGCGCGGCCCAGGCGCGCGAACAGGCGCTGCTGTCGGAAATCGAGGCCGGGCGCAGCCGCGCCGCCCTGCGCGAGAGCGAGGCCCACGTCGCCTCGCTGTTCGCGCAGAACGCGGCGGGCATCGCCGAGGCGGACATGGACTGGCGCCTGGTGCGCGTGAACGACCGCTACTGCGAGATCGTCGGCCACCGGCGCGAGGACCTGCTCGGACGTTCGCTGCTGGAACTGGTGCACGACGAGGATGCCGGCGAAAACCTGGCGCTGCTCGAGCGCCTGGCCGCCGACGGCCGCCCGTTCAACCTGGAGAACCGCTACCGCCGCGCCGACGGCAGCGCGGCCTGGGTCAGCAAGGCCGTGGCGCCGGTGCGCGCGGAAGGCAGCGCGGCGCCCAGCGGCGTGGTGGCCCTGGTGCTCGACATCGGCGACCGCAAGCTGGCCGAGCGCCTGCGCGAGGCGGACCAGCGCAAGGACGAGTTCCTGGCGATGCTGGCGCACGAGCTGCGGAACCCGCTGGCGCCGATCGGCGCCGCCGCCCAGCTGCTGCAGATCGGCCAGCTCGATCCGGAGCGCATGCGCCATACCAGCCGCATCATCGGGCGCCAGGTGGAGCACATGACGCACCTGATCAACGACCTGCTGGACGTGTCGCGCGTGACGCGCGGCCTCGTCGAACTGGAGCGCACGCGCCTGGACGTGAGCCAGATCGCGGCCGACGCCGTCGAACAGGTCGCGCCGCTGGTGCAGGCGCGCCGCCACCGCCTCGACCTGCACCTGGCGCCTGAGGCGGCCGAGGTGATGGGCGACAAGAAGCGCCTGGTCCAGGTGCTGACCAACCTGCTCGGCAACGCCGCCAAGTACACCGACGAGGGCGGCCGCATCCAGCTGCGTACCGCCGTGCATGCGCACGAGATCCGCATCGAGGTCGAGGACAACGGCATCGGCATGACGCCCGAGCTGGCCGCGCGCGCGTTCGACCTGTTCACGCAGGGCGAGCGCACCTCGGACCGCTCGATGGGCGGGCTGGGGCTGGGCCTGGCGCTGGTGCGCAGCCTCGTCGAACTGCACGGCGGCACGGCGCGTTGCCACAGCGCGGGACCGGGCCGGGGCAGCACCTTCACCGTGTGCCTGCCGCGCGCCGCCGCGCGGCAGGCGGACGACGGCGCCGCGGCCTCGGGCGCCGGGGGAGCGGCGGCCGGCGCGCGCCGGCTGCGCATCCTCGTGGTCGACGACAACGTCGATGCCGCCGCGATGCTGGCGATGCTGCTGGAGGCGGCCGGCCACGAGGTTGCCGTCGAGCACGGGTCGCAGGCGGCGCTGGCGCGCGCCGGCGCCTTCCTGCCCGACGTGTGCCTGCTCGACATCGGCTTGCCGGACATGGACGGCAACGCGCTGGCCCGGCGCCTGCGGGCCGAGCCGGCGAGCGCGGGCGCGCTGCTGATCGCGGTCACCGGCTATGGCCAGGACAGCGACCGCCAGCGCTCGCTGGAAGCCGGCTTCGACCACCACCTGGTCAAGCCGCTCGACATCGTGGCGCTGGAAGCCATCCTGGCGCATGCCGGCGCGTCCTGACGGGCAGCGCCGGGGCAGGGTGGCGCTGCCGGATCGGCGGTTTCGGTAGAATCGGCCCATCCGAACACCGGGACACCGCATGCCGCCCGCGACCACGTCATCCAAGTCATTGCCCGTCTTCTGCGCGGCTGCCTGCGTCGCCATTTCCACGGTCAGCCTCCTGGGCTGGGCCGCCGGCATCGACTGGTTGACGTCCTTCGCACCGGGCCTGCCCCGGCTGGTGCCGATGACCGCCATACTGTTTCTGCTGGCCGGCCTGGCGCTGTGGTCGCAGACCCGCGCGAGCGCGCCGCGGTCCGCGCCGGGCGTCGCGGCGGCCGCGCTGGTCGCAGCCGGCGCCGTCGCGATCCTCGGGAGCCACGCGGCGCAGCAAGTCTCCGCGCCATTCGCGCTCGGCGTCGACTCGTACGCGTTTACCCTGTCCTCGCCCGTCACCGCGGCCATGTTCCTGGCGCTGGGCGCCAGCCTGGCCTGCATGCCGTGGCCGCGCGCGCTGCGCTGGGGGCAGTGGCTCGCGCTGGGCCTGCTGCTGATGGCGCTGCTGACCTTGGCCGGCTACGTCTTCCGCGATACCTTCCTGTATGCGCTGTTGCCGGGCAAGGGCACCTCGATCCCGACCACGCTGGCGTTCATCCTGCTGGCGCTGGGCGTGCTGGCGCTACGGCCGGCCGAGGGCATGATGGTCGCGGTGCACGGTCCCGGCCCGTCCGCGTGGGTGACGCGGCGCCTGCTGCTCTCGGCGCTGGCGGTACCCGTGCTGCTGGGTGCCGCCATCGGCTTCGCCCTGCACCTGGACATGATCGACGTCGGCACCGCCATCGCCTTCCTCGTCTGGGGCATGGTCGCGCTGTTCACGGCGGTCGTCTGGATCTTCGCCCTCGTGCTGCAGCGCTACGACGCGGCGCGGCGCCAGGCCGAGCGCGAACGCGAGGCCGCCCTGGAGGCGCTGCGCGAAGCCGATGCGCGCAAGGACGACTTCATGGCGCTGCTGGCGCACGAACTGCGCAACCCGCTGGCGCCGATCCGCGCCGCGGCCGAGTTCCTCAAGCTGGGCAACTGCGATCCCGCGCAGATGCGCCGCACCAGCGACATCATCAAGCGCCAGACCGACTACATGGTGCACCTGGTCGAGGACCTGCTCGACGTCTCGCGCGCGCGGCGCGGCCTGATCGCGCTGGACAAGGTGCCGGTCGACCTGGTCGACGCCGTGGGCGACGCCGTCGAGCAGGTCAAACCGCAGATGGCGCGCCGCGGCCACCGGCTGGAGGTCGACCTGCCGGAGCGGCACCCGAGCGTGCTGGGCGATCACAAGCGCCTCGTGCAGGTCGTGGCGAACCTGCTCGGCAACGCGGCCAAGTACACGCCCGAAGGGGGCCACGTGCGCCTGCAGCTGCGCGCCGACGACAAGCGGATCGAGGTGGAAGTGCGCGACGACGGCATCGGCATCGATGCCGCGCTGCTGCCGCGGGTGTTCGACTCCTTCACCCAGGGCACGCGCACGGCCGGCCGCGCCGAGGGCGGCCTGGGACTCGGGCTGGCCCTGGTCAAGCGCCTGGCCGAGCTGCACGGCGGCGACGTGACGGCCGATAGCGCGGGCAATGGCCAGGGCAGCACCTTCGTGCTGACGCTGCCGCGCATGCAGGGCATGCCGGATGGGCAGCCCGGCGCGCGCGTGGCGGCACGGCTGCCGCTGCGTTCCTGATTACCCGACCCGGGTTCCGGAGCGGGAGCGGCGCACGGCGCCGGCCAGCCCGAGCCCGGCCAGCACGAGCGCCAGCGAACCCGGTTCCGGTACCTGCGCCGCGCTCTCGAACGTCAGGTCGTCCATCACATACGATGCCTGCGCGCCGGTGGACACGACGACGGTGTCGATGGCGCCGTTCCAGCCGGCGTCCAGGAAGGCCGGCGACTCGGACAATTGCAGGGACGCCGAACTGGCGACGAGCTGGCCGCCGAAGTACAGGTCGAAGCGCACGCTGCTGTCGCCGTAGCCGGAGAACCAGGCGCCGTCGAAGACCGTGGGCGTCGCGAAGCGGATGGCGCTGGCGATCGGCCCGCCGTCGATCCAGTCCGTCGTCACGCGGCCCTGGCCGGAATGGGCGGTGAACGGCGCCTGCTCGCCGGTGAAGACGGACAGGCCGGAGGCCGACCAGTCGAGGCCACCGTAGTTGGCGGGAACGGCGGCATAACCGTCGGGACCGACGATGTCGTCGAAGGTCAGCACGGTCGCCGAGGCGAAGGGAGCGCACAGCGCGATCGTTGCGCTCAGTGCGACATTGCGGAAGATGGGATGCATGGCAATCCAGTCGATAGGGTCAAATAGGGCGCGGCCGGCGCGTGCCGGCCGCGTATCAAGTTCAGGCCAGGCCCAGCGCCGGGTCGCTGACCGTGTGGCGGCCGGTCTCGACGCGGCCGGCGAAGCGCCGCAGGTAGTCCGGCTGGCTCGACACGGTGGCGCAGACGTCGTACCAGTAGCCGTTCGCGGCCACGGGGAGGCGCACGACCACTTCGCCGCGCGCCGCCACCGTGACCATCTGCCGGAGCTGCGCATAGGCGTTCGCGGCCAGGTTGAACGTGCACGGCGCCGTGCCGGCGTTCACCAGGCGCAGCACCAGTTCTCCCGTGCTCGCGTCGCAGCGCACCTGCACGTCCGGGCGCGGCTGGCCGGCCGCCACGGCGCGCAGCGCGCTGCCCGTGAAGTGGCGGTGGTAGCCGTTCGGGCCCAGCACCCACAGGTCGTAGGCGCCGCCGACGGCGGGCGTCCAGGCATCCGCCAGCGACTTGCCCGCCTCGACGGTGTAGCGGCGCGGCACCGCGGCCAGGTTCTTGCGGTCGTACACGTGGAAGACGGCGGCCTGGCGGCCCGTGTTGACGAAGTTGAGCGCCACCCGCACCGCATTCATCGTGGCGCCGGGCTGCACCTCGCAGATGGTCGCAAGTTCGTAGGGCAGCGCGCGCGAGGGCCGCGTACCCGTGGCCTGCACGGGCTGCTGGGGCGAGGCCGGCGGCGCGATCTGCGCCAGGCGCTGCTGCGCCGCGCGCAGGGCGTCGGCCTGGCTGCGGTCCTTGCGGCCCTGCAGCACGGGCAAGGCCTCGGCGTTGGGCGTCGCGAAGTTGAAGGCGCTCGTCAAATCGCCGCAGACGGCGCGGCGGAACGGGCCGATGTTCGGTTCCTTGACGCCGAAGCGCGCTTCCAGGAAGCGCAGCACCGAGGTGTGGTCGAACACTTGCGAATTGACCCAGCCGCCGCGGCTCCACGGAGAAATGACGAACATCGGCACGCGCGGGCCGGGGCCGTAGACGCGGCCGTCCGGCGCCGGCTGCTTGGAGCTGCCAGCGGGCCGGCCGTGCGTGAAGTACTCGGCCGCCAGGTCGGACTGGGCCAGCGTGGTCTTGCCGGCATAGCCGCCCTTGCCGTCGGGCGACGGCGCGGAGGGCGAGGGCACATGGTCGAAATAGCCGTCGTTCTCGTCGTAGGTGACGATCAGCACGGTCTTGCTCCACACGTCGGGGTTGGCCGTCAACGCGTCCAGTACCTCCTGGATGAACCAGGCGCCCTGCACGGGGCTGGACGGGCCGGGGTGCTCGCAATAGATCGACGGCGCGTTCACCCACGACACCTGCGGCAGCTTGCCCTCGCGGATGTCGCGCTTGAACGCGTCCAGGTAGGCTTCGGGCTTGGTGCCGGGCAGCGTGTTGGCGATGCCCTTGTAGAGCGGATTGTTGGCGTTGTCCGTGGCCGCGTCGTACGCGTGGTAGGGCAGGGCCTGGCCCGTGCTGGTATAGGGCTGGCCTGGCGCGCCGCCGCTGGAGACGGGGTAGCCCGACGCGATGTTGGCGCGCCGGAACTGGCGGAATGCGCCCAGCATGTTGTCGCCCCATTCGTCGGGCATGTTCTGGTAGCTGATCCAGCTGACGCCGGCGGCCTCGAGCCGTTCGGCATACGTGGTCCAGGTATAGCCCGTGTTCACGCCGCTCGCCGTGCCGTCGATGGCGTCCCACTCGTTGGTGACGAAGGCCGTGCCGGTGGGCACCGCGCCGTTCGTGCCGGTGATGAAGAACGAACGGTTCGCATCGGTCCCCGTGTGCATCGCGCAGTGGTAGGCGTCGCACAGCGTGAACGCATTGGCCAGCGCGAACTGGAAGGGGATTTCGTTCTCGTTGAAGTAGCCCATCGAAATGGGGTTCTTGTAGCGCGGCCACTGGTCCATGCGGCCGTTGTCCCAGGCCGCCTGGCTGTCGTTCCAGTCGTGCGGGGTGCCGTTGGCGCGCTGGGCGTTGCCCTTGCTGCCGTCCAGGTGGAAGGGCATCACGACGGTGCCGTTCGCCAGGCGCTGCTGCCACACGTTGCGACCTTCCGGCAGCGGAATGGGGAAGCGGTCGCCGAAGCCGCGCACGCCGGCGAGCGTGCCGAAGTAATGGTCGAACGCGCGGTTCTCCTGCATCAGGATCACCACGTGCTCGACGTCGCGGATGGTGCCGGTCGCGTTGTTGGCGGGGATGGCCAGCGCGCGCTGGATGGACGGCGGAAAGGCGGCGTAGGTGGCGGCGGCGATACCGGCGCGGGCGCTGCCGCGCAGGAAACTGCGTCGTGTGGTCATAACGGTTATCCGGGCGTTGAGGTTTCTGTTGTGCAACTTAAGTTGCCGTTTACTGTTGCCATGCCGATACGAGGCATGACTGCGCCAATGTAATTTGCGTACGTGACGGGGCGATGACAGGCGAACGATGCGGACAGCGGCTGCCCGTGACAAACCGCGCGTGTTCATGGTCGGAAAACGGTTGCTTTGAACCGAGTATGTTTTCTCCTTATTTACCTGAGCGTGACTTGGGAATAAGGAGGTGGAATGGCGAAGGTAGGCAATGGGGCGGCAGCCGCCTGTCGTGACAAGGGAACTGCAAGACGGCCGCGCTAATCCTGGTCCAGGTCGTCCCCCAGCTTGCGCCCGCGACTGGCGTCCACCGACTCCTGCATCCCCTCGACGTCGCGCATGAACTCGTCGATGCCGCGGTCGCGGCTGACGCGCACGCCGGGCGGCATCAGGACCGACATCGCCAGTTCGTCGGCCAGGCGCCCGGTGCGCTGCACGTTGGCGACGAGGATCAGGCCGGAACCCATCAGTGCCAGGCCGGCGCAGGTCCAGCGGTAGCGCAGGCGCTGGCGCGGGCGGATGGTGCACAGGTGAAAATAGACCATCCCCGCCAGCAGCAGCGTGGCCACGTGCGAGGCGTAGTGCGTGAAGCCCTCGAGCGAAAAGGCGTAGCCGAGCGTGCTGCCCACCAGCGCGTAGGCGGCCAGCGCGGCGACGCCGCAGCCGGCGATGAACAGGTGGCGGCCCAGGCGCGCGTGGCGGCCGAACAGGCGGTTGGCCAATGCCCAGGCGCCGCCCCACAGCAGCGCGCCGCCAATGCCCCAGGCCAGCGCCGCGAAGTAGCGCACCGGGTCGTAGTATTGGGTGTCGCCCAGCCAGCCGACCAGCAGCGAGAACGCCGCGACGAGGGCGATGCCCGCGACGCCGGGCCAGGCGCCTTCCCAGCCGTGGAACGTGCGGTCGACGAGTTCCGGCGGCACGGGGAAGCCGGCGGCGCGCACGCGCAGCGCCGTGTGGCCGATGCGCGCGACGGTGTCGCCCCCAAGCACGGTCTCGGTGAGGCGCTTGCCGTGCACGACGATGCCGTTGCGGGTGCCGAGGTCGCGCAGCAGCAGGCGTCCGTCGGCGTCGCGCTCGACCACGGCGTGGCGGGCGGCGGCATAGTCGTCGTCGAGGATCAGGTCGTTGTCGTAGCCGCGCCCGATGCGGATCGGCAGCGCGTCGATGCGCAGGCGCGCCAGCACGTCGCCGTTGCGGGCCAGCAGCTCGACGAACCAGGGACCCGCGAACCAGGGACCGCTCATGGCCGCGCCGTCCCGGGATGGCGTGCGCGTCCCAGCGCGGACAGGAAGGAGCGCGTGGCGCGCATGCCGTTCTCGTACGAGACCCCGGCCAGGTCGAGGCGGCTCTGCAGGCTGGCCTGGGCATCGTCCGTGCTGGCCGTGAGCAGCGTGAAGTTGTACAGGCCGGCGAACTTGCGGTAGGCGCGCACGCAGGTCACGGCGCGCAGTGGCAGCGTGGCCGTGTGCACGAAGGATTCGGTGCAGGAGGGGCGCGTCAGGCGGGTGTCGCGGCTGGAGCCGATGCGGTCGACGCGGAAGCGCCCGCTGGCCAGCATGGCGAACTGCAGCGGATGCATGCTGCTCGAACGCAGGTACTGGTGGGTCATGGACACGTGGCCCGTCTGCTGGGTGTCGGACACGTAGATCGCCGCCTCCATCGCGCAGCTGACGGAGTCCAGCGTGTAGGCGGCCTCGGCGCGGAAATTCGAGCGCCCCCAGCAGCGCAGCTGCTGCGATTCGCGCACGGGCACGCGGTACGGGCCCATGCTCTTGATCGACAGCGGCTCGGCCAGCAGGCGGTCGATCATCTCGCGCTGGTGCGCCAGCAGCTGCTGGCCGATCAGGGGATTGAAGTTGCGCGGCGGGTGCGGCTGGCTGGCCACCTTGCGCAGCAGGTCCTGGGCGTAGGCGACGGGGACCAGGAAACTGACCAGCTCGCCGTCGCGGCGCTTGGACACGTTGATGCCCACGACCATGCCGGACGCCGTCACGCTGGGACCGCCGCTCATGCCGGAATTGATCGGGCCCGTGAAGATCAGCTGCTCGTAGAAGCTGCGCCGCACGACCCCGTTGTACGACCCTTCCGAAATGGCGAAGCCCAGGTCGAGCGGGTTGCCGAGCGAGTACAGGTACTGGCCCTGCACCAGTGCGACCGGGTGCTCGGGCACCTCGAAGAAGCCGGTGCCCTGGCGGTTGACGCGCACCACGGCCAGGTCGTGCAGCACGTCCACGGCCAGGAGTTCGATCGGGCCGCTGTTGCCGTCCGTGTCGACGTATTCGCCGAGATAGACCTCCGGATCGAGCGCCATCTGCGACACGACGTGGTAGTTGGTCAGAACGAGGTTGCCGGTGCCGACCAGGAAGCCCGAGCCGACGCTCGACTGGCTGCGGCCATTGCGCAGCAGCATGCGGATCTGCAGCAGGTCGGCGCGCGCGGCCGAATACAGTTGCTGGGCGGCGCCGGATGGCGTGGGCAGCGTGGCCGTGTCGTCGGTCTCGCCGGGGCCGGGGGCGGGCGGCGTGGCGGCGGGGGCGGTGGCGGGCGGGGTCACCAGCGGCGCCTGGGGCCGGGCGGCGCCGGCGGGAGGCGCCGCGCCGTCGCCGGCGCCAGGCAGCGCGGCGAGCAGCAGGACGATGAAGAATGCAGGCAGGGCAGGGCGCATTCCATCCTTCGGCAGGCAAATGGGAACCGCGGGAAGCGCGGCCGGGAGTCCCTATCTTGCCAGATTCACACCGAAGGGGTTTTACGCTTCGCTGACGGGCGCCGCTTCGTCGGCCGCGGTCATCATGTGACCCAGCTTGGCTTCCTTGGTGTTCAGGTAGTTGTTGTTGTAGGCGTTGCGGTTGACCAGCAGCGGCACGCGCTCGGCGACCTTGATGCCGAACTTGCCCAGCGCGGCGATCTTGCGCGGGTTGTTGGTCATCAGGCGCACGGCGTCGATGCCGAAATGCTCCAGCATCGGCAGCACCAGCTCGTAGCTGCGCGCGTCGGCCTGGAAGCCCAGCTGCAGGTTCGCCTCGACCGTGTCGGCCCCCGCTTCCTGCAGGCGGTAGGCGCGGATCTTGTTGACCAGGCCAATGCCGCGCCCTTCCTGGCGCAGGTACAGCAGGATGCCGCGCCCTTCCTCGGCGATGCGCTGCAGCGCCGTCTCGAGCTGGGCGCCGCAGTCGCAGCGTTGCGAGAACATCACGTCGCCGGTCAGGCACTCGGAGTGGATGCGCGCCAGCGCCGGTTCGCCCGTCGACAGGTCGCCCAGCGTCATCGCCAGGTGCTCCTTGCCGGTCGCATGCTCCACGAAGGCGTGCAGGGTGAACTGGGCCCAGGGCGTGGGCAGGGTGCACGAGGTGACGTAGTCGACGAGGTTGGCGGGCGAAGCGGCGTTGTCTTGCATGGCGATTCCTGAAACGGTCTAGGGCAGGTGTAAATGGAGAGTTTACCGGAAATCGGACATGGCCGTACGGCTCCCGGGGTCGCGCCCTTCCTACATGGGGTTTCAATTTGGAAATTGCAACCCCGTGCCAGGAACGGAGAACCGCGGCCAGCAGCCGAAATACTGTACTCTGCTGTTGCTGTAGCGGTACCATGAGGTTCCTCATGGCATCAAAGCTGTGCTAGTCTCCTGCCACCATGTCAATATCCTCGACCCTGCTGCGCCGCCTGCGGCCCCGCGCCCTCGGCGCCTGGCTGGCGCTCGCGTTCGTTTTACTCTCCATCGCCCTGACCCTGGTACTCGTCGGCGTCATCGAGCGCAAGTCCAGCGAGCAAGTCAAGTCCAGCATCGGCAGCGGCCTGGCCGAAATGGCCATGCAGACCTCCGACAAACTGGAACGCGGCATGTTCGAGCGCTACCGCGAAGTGAGCCTGATCGCCCAGTTGCGCGAACTGCGCCCGGACGTGCCGGCCGCGCAGCGGCGCGCGGCGCTGGAGCGCGTGCAGGCCACCTACGGCTACTACAGCTGGATCGGCGTGGCCGGCATGGACGGCCGGGTCCAGGCGTCGGCGCGCGGCGTGCTGGAAGGCGTCGACGTCTCTAAGCGCCCGTGGTTCGGCAACGCCCTCAAGGGCATCCATGCGGGCGACGTGCACGAGGCGGTCAAGCTGGTGAGTTTTCTCCCCAAGCGCAGCGAGCCCTGGCGCTTCGTCGACGTCGCCTTTCCCGTGGTCGAGGACGGCGCCGTGCGCGGCGTGCTGGGCGTGCACCTGTCGTGGGAATGGGCGCGCGACGTCGAGCGCTCCGTCATGGCGGGCATCGCGCGCCGCCGCCACGTCGACGCGCTGATCGTCGATGCCGGCGGCAAGGTGCTGCTCGGTCCGCAGGACGTGGCGGGCAAGCAACTGCGCCTGGCGAGCCTGAAGGCCGCCAGTGGCGAGACGCGCTGGGGCTATCTCGAAGAGCCCTGGCCGGACGGGAAATCCTACCTGGTCGGCTATGCGCGAGGACGCGGCTACGGCGACTATCCCGGCCTGGGCTGGACCGTGCTGGTGCGCCAGGAAGTGAACGACGCCTACGCGCCGGTGCGCCAGCTGCGCGAATACGGTCTTGCCAGCGGCGTGCTGGCGGCGCTGCTGTTCTCAGTGGCCGGCGTGGCGCTGGCGCGCCGCATCACCCGTCCGCTGGGCGAACTGGCCGAATCGGCGCGCCGCATCCGCGCCGGCAGCGTCGAGCGCATCGAAGTGCGGCGCGGCTACCGCGAGGTGCGCGCCCTGGGCCGCACGCTCAACGCGCTGGTCGCGGGCCTGGTGCGGCGCAAGCGCGCGCTGGAGGACCTGAACGCGACATTGGAGCAGCGCGTCGTGCAGCGCACGCAGGAGCTGGAACAGGCGCTGTCCACCGTCACCGCCAACGAGCAGCGCACGGCCGCCATCCTGGAGGCGGCCCAGGACGCCTTCATCGGCATCGACATGCGCGGCCGCGTCTCCGACTGGAATTCCGCCGCCGAGACCATGCTCGGCTGGCGCCGCGCCGAGGCGCTGGGCCGGGACGTCGTCGAACTGATCGCGCCGCAGCGCCTGCACGAACGCACCTACGCGATGCTGGCGGAGTTCTTCGACCGGCGCGACCTGGAGATCCTGGGCCGGCGCAGCGAACGCACGCTGCGCACGCGCGACGGCCACGAGATCCCCGTCGAGATGACGACCGGACTGGCCGGCGGCGGCGACGGCGCCGTGCTGACCGTGTTCATGCACGACATCTCCCAGCGCAAGGAAGTCGAGCGCATGAAGAACGAATTCGTCGCCACCGTCTCGCACGAGCTGCGCACCCCGCTGACGTCGATCAGCGCCTCGCTGGCGCTGCTGGCCGACGGCATCGCGGGCGACCTGCCGGACGACGCCCAGGAACTCGTCGGCATCGCCAACGCCAGCTCCGGCCGCCTGGTGCGCCTGATCGGCGACGTGCTCGACATCCAGAAGATGGAGGCGGGCCGCATGGCCCTGCAGCGCGACGTGCAGCCGCTGCTGCCGCTGGTGGAGGACGCCGCGGCCGCCATGCGCAGCTTCGCCGACCAGGCCGGGGTGAAGATCGCCTGCGCGGGCGGCGCCGACGCGGGCGACCTGCGCGCCGCCATCGACCGCGACCGCATGACGCAGGTGCTCACCAACCTGCTGTCGAACGCCATCAAGTTTTCCGAGCCGGGCACCACGGTGACGACGCGCGTGGAAGCCAACGGCGACCGCGTGCGCCTGTCCGTGGCCGACGAGGGCAGCGGCATCCCGGAAGCCTTCCGCGGCCGCGTGTTCCAGCGCTTCGCCCAGGCCGACGGCGCCGATTCGCGGCGCAAGGGCGGTACCGGCCTGGGGCTGTCGATCTGCAAGGCGATCGTCGAGGAACACGGCGGCACGATCGGGTTCGACAGCCGCGAGGGGCAGGGGACGACGTTCTGGGTGGAGTTGCAGGCGAAGCCGTGAAGGGCGCGACCGCCTTTCGCCAGGCAGAGCACCGCGACATCCCCGCCATGTCGCGCATCCGCTTGTCCGTCGCCGAAAACGTGCTGTCCGACCCCAGCCGCGTGACCCTGCAGATGTACGAGGACTTCCTGGACAAGTCGGGCCGCGGCTGGGTGGCCGAAGACGATGGCGAGGTCGTCGCCTTCTGCTATGCGGACAAGGACAACGGCTCGATCTGGGCGCTGTTCGTCCGTCCCGGCCACGAGGGCAGAGGCATTGCCAAGGCGCTGCTCGGATTGGCCGTCGATTGGCTCTTCAGCCTGGGTAACGCGCGCATCTGCCTGAGCACGGGCGCGAACACGCGCGCGGACCGGTTCTACGCGGCGCAGGGCTGGCGCCGCGATCCCGTCGGCGCGACGGAGATCGCGTACTCGCTCACGAAGCCTGCGTAAGCTGCGCGAACGCCGCCGCGAATCCGGGCCCGGCCGCGTGAACGCGCGGCACGCCCACGTCGAAGCTGCAATGGCGCAGCAGGGGCGCAGCCGCGAGGCCCGCGTCGGCCAGCATGCGTTCGGCACGCAGGGCGCCCAGCATGCCGTCCAGCATGACGTGCTGCATGTCGAGGGCGGCGTTGTCGGTATGGCCGGCGTCGAGCACGCTGGGAGCGAACGCCATCGATGTGGCGCCATAGCGGATCGCTTCGCGCATCGCGACGCGGGTGGCGCGCCGCAGCACCTCGCCATCCAGTGCCGCCGGCTCGCCCAGGCCGATCACGAGCACGGCGCGCGCCGCGATGCCCGGCGGCGGCGTCGTCACCAGCAGCGTTTCCATCGGCTGCGCGCGGAAGGCGCCCGCCGTCCGCAGGCGCGCCAGCTGGCCGCCCAGCGCCTGGTCCAGCGCCAGCAGCCCGCCGCCCATGCCGGCGCCGCCCATCTCGTGCTCGAACATGCAGGCCACGCTGACGTCGACGGCGGCTTGCGCCGGGCCCCAGGCGACGACGTCGAACACGACGCCGTCGCTGGTGCCGATGGGAAGCCGGATGGGGTTGGCGGTGTGGTCGGTATCGGTCATGTCGGCTTTACTCGATTCTTGCGTTGAGTCATGCTAACCTCGATCGAACGGCGGCGCATCGGCAAAAGGTCATGGTGCTGCGCAAACTGCGGCACGGTCGTTGCTGCAAGATCGATGTCTTGCTTTTCAGAACGAGAGGAAACCATGTTCAAGAAACTGGCTGCGGAAGCACTGGGTATCAGCGATATCGGCGTCATCGTCGGACCGGCCGACTACAACAAGGTCGATGCCGACGACTACCTGTTCACGGAAGACGGCGAGCAGATCTTCTTTCTCATCAAGAGCAAGAAGGACGAGTACTGCTTCACCAATCTCGCCCTGGTCCACGTGGACGGCGATTCGGCCGTGTCGTCGAAACGCTCGATCAAGCGCTACGACTATTCGTCCCACCACATTGCCAACGTCAGCATCGAGACCGCCGGCACGCTGGACATGGACATCGAGCTGAAGTTCAGCGTGGACGACGTCCGGTTTTCCATCGACGTGAAGAAGAGCTTCATCGAGCAGCTCAAGGATATCTATAAAGCCTTGATCACGATCGGCAAGCAGCAGCGGCGCGACGCCGTGTGCCGCGACAATGCGCTGCGCGCGCTGGAAGCGACGGGCTCCGTCCACAAGCTGAACATCGCCCCGGGCGAAGGCGGCCTCGTCACCCAGTACGGCGAGCTGCTGAAGGCCTTGAACACGGCCATGCTCGATACGCACACCAAGCGCGACTTCAGCGACGTGTTCGCCAAATACATCCACAACTGAGATCGCGGGCGCCGCGCAAGCCGATCAAGCCGTGCCGGCCGCCCCGTACATCCGCTCGAATTCCGCCGCCGGCACGGGCCGGCCCAGCAGGTAGCCCTGCAGTACGTCGCAGCCGCAGTCGGCCAGCAGGCTGCGCTGGGCCTCGTCCTCGACGTCCTCGGCGATGATGCCCAGGTCCAGCTTGCGCGCCAGCGCGACGATCGCCTCGACCAGGTGGCGGCCGTGCGCCGGCGCACCGTCGTCGTAGGGCGCGTGGACCAGGGCGCGGCCGATCTTCAGCGTCGCGAACGGGAAATCCTGCAGGTAGGCGAGGGACGACGGACCCGTGCCGAAATCGTCCAGCGCGAACTGCACGCCCAGTTCGTTCAGGCGCTGCATGCGCGGGATCAGGTCGGGCAGCTTGGCGGCGAACACGTTTTCCGTGATCTCCAGCGTCAGGCGGCCGGCCGGGGCGCCGCTGGCGGCCAGCATGGCGGCCAGCGCGTCCGGGAAGTCGGGGTCGCGCAGCTGGCGCACGCTGACGTTGACGGCCAGCGGCAGCCCGGCCAGCCGCGGGTCGCGCGCCCAGCGCGCCAGCAGGCCGCAGCTTTCCTCCAGTACCTGCATGCCGATCGGGACGATGAGGCCCGAGGCCTCGGCCTGGCCGATGAATTCGCCGGCGCCGACCGGCGCCGCCATGTGGTCGCCGTCGCGCTGCCAGCGCACCAGGGCCTCGGCGCCGGCCAGGCGGCCGTCGGGCGCGAACTGCGGCTGGCAGTGCAGCACGAACTGGCGCCGCGCCAGGCCGTCGCGCAGCTGGCCGTCGAGCGCGGCCTGGCGCGCGGCCGCTTCCTGCATGCCGGGGTCGAAGAAGCGCATCGTGTTGCGGCCGTCGGCCTTGGCGCGGTACATCGCCAGGTCGGCCTGCTTGAGCAGGGTGTCGATGCCGGTGCGGTCGCCGTCGAACAGCGTGGTGCCGATGCTGGGGGAGGTCGAGCACTCGCAGGCGACCAGGTCGAAGGGCACGCCCAGCGCGTCGAGGATGCGCCGGCTCACCAGCTGGGCTTCGCCGATGGCGTCGTCCTTCGACGTGCCCAGGTTTTCCAGCACCACGACGAATTCGTCGCCGCCCAGGCGCGCCAGGTGGTCGGACTCGCGCAGCGCGGCGCGCAGGCGGGCGGCGACCTGGCGCAGCAGCATGTCGCCGACGTCGTGGCCCATGGTGTCGTTGAGCAGCTTGAAGTTGTCCAGGTCGAGGAACATCACGGCGCCATACTGCTGCGAACGGGCCGCGCGTGCCAGCACCTTGCCCAGTTCCTCGGTCAGGAAGCGGCGGTTCGGCAGGCCGGTCAGGTGGTCGAAGTAGGCCAGTTCGTAGATGCGCCGTTCGGCGTGCTTGCGCTCCGTGAGGTCGCCGGTGGTGCCGGACATGCGCAGCGCACGGCCTTCGGCGTCGCGCACGATGTAGCCGCGCGCCAGCACCGGCACGTCGTGGCCGGCCCGGTGGCGCAGGCGGAATTCGATGCCGAAGTGCTCGCGCCCGCTGTGCAGCAGCTCGGCGAGGAAGCCGGCGATGCGGGACTGGTCGTCCGGATGCGCCATGCGGATCCAGGTGGTGGCGTTGGCCTCCTGCTCGCCCGGCGCATAGCCGACCAGTTCCCACCAGCGCGGCGAATAGTAGGTGTCGCCGCTGACCATGTCCCAGTCCCAGGGGGCGTCGGTGGAGCCGCGCAGGGCGAGCGCCAGGCGCTGCTCGGACTGTTCCAGCGCCAGCCGCGTCGATTGCAGCGCGGTGCACTCGGTGAAGCAGACGATCGCGCGCAGGCGGCCGTCGTGCCGTTCGGGATAGGCGTTGGCCAGCATCCAGCGCACGCCGCCGGCGACCGGCGCAGGCAGGCCGACGACGAGGTCGCGCACCGGTTCGCCGGTACGCAGCACGTGGTTGGCGGGGAATTCGTGGGGCGGCATCGGCGTGCCGTCGGCGCGGACGAAATGCCAGGCCGGGACGGTCGCTTCCAGTCCGACCGCTTCGTCCGTCCCGCGACCGAGCAGTTCCAGCGCATGGCGATTGGCCGACAGCACATGCCCGTCGCTGCCGTGCACGACGACGCCGGCGGGCAGGTGATCGAGCAGGGGATCGAGAAGAGGCGCGAGCAGAGGCGCAGGCACCTCGGTGCCGGGGCGCGTGTCTCCCTGGGCGCGCTCTCGGGCAGGGTCGCGTAGCGGTTCCGTATGCATACGAATGTTCAGTTTTTTCTGCATACTATCAGTTCCTCGGCCGGTGTGGCGCGAGCATTGAACCGCCGAACGGGCGTTGCGCCGCGGCGTCGATCGCGGCGGCCGGACGCGATCGCGGTGACTTCAGGACGCCGGTTTCAGGTAGCGGCGCAGGCGCGCCAGCAGTTCCTGCGGCTGGAAGGGCTTGATGATGAAATCGTTGGCGCCGGCGTCCAGGGCGCGCACCGTGTCGCGCTCCGTGTTCTTGGCCGTCAGCATGAGGACGGGCACGTCGGCCCAGGCCGGCTGCGAGCGGATCAGGCCGATGATTTCGAAGCCGTCCACGAAGGGCAGCATCACGTCCAGCAGCACCAGGTCCGGCGGCGGCTGCGAGACGACGTGCTCGACGGCCGCGCGGCCATCCGCGGCGTGGGTGACGACATAGCCCTGGCGTTCGAGCATGAAGCTCAGCACGTGGGCGATGTGGACGTCGTCCTCGACGACGAGAACGCTGGGTTGAGGGTTCATGACGGAATGGCCATAAAAGTTGCATACGGGATTTAATTATACGCACCCGATGTCACATTTTATGGCCATTGTGGCAGCAAAAAGACTGCCGGCGCCGCTTTTTTTCGCGGTGCCGGCCCGATGCTGCGCTTACTCGCCCGGCAGGTCGAACAACAGCAGTTCGGCCGCTTCCGCGTGGTCCAGCACGAGCTTCGATTCGCGGCCGATCTTGAGCGCATCGCCGTCCTTGAGCGGCACGCCATTGACGCTGACGTCGCCGCGGATCACGTGCACGTAGGCCAGGCGGCCCGGATCGAGCGCGTGCTCGACCTTGTCGCCTTCGTCCAGGATGCTGGCGTAGATCGAGGCGTCCTGGTGGATCAGCACGGACTCCTGGCGGCCGTCGCCGGACGCGATCAGGCGCAGCTTGCCCTGCTTGCTCTCGGCCGAGAAGTGCTTCTCCTCGTAGCTCGGCGCGATGCCCTTGACGTTCGGCTGGATCCAGATTTGCAGGAAGTGGACTTCCTCGGTCTGCGAGCCGTTGAATTCGCTGTGGCGCACGCCGCTGCCGGCGCTCATGCGCTGCACGTCGCCGTAGTGCAGCACGGAGCCGGTGCCCATGCTGTCCTTGTGTTCCAGCGCGCCGTCCAGCACGTAGGAGATGATCTCCATGTCGCGGTGGCCGTGCGTGCCGAAGCCGGCGGCCGGGGCGACGCGGTCTTCGTTGATGACCAGCAGGGGGCCGAAGCCGTTATGGCGCGGATCGTAATAGTCGGCGAAGGAGAAGCTGTGCTTCGATTTCAGCCAGCCGTGGTGGGCACCGCCCCGTTCTTCGCTCCTGCGTACTTCCATCATGATAAGCTCCTTGATATCTGTTTCGAATTTTTGCGATCTCGGTTTTTGCGATCGCCTGTCCATGGAAAACAGTATAGGCAGGCCGAGGGCGAAAGAAAAACGAGTAATTTGGCCAGGTATCATCGAAAAAATTGAATATGAGGGAAGCGCGATGAAGCAATGGATCGCCGTGCTGGGCCTGCTGGCGGCAGCGCAGGTGCAGGCGCAGAACGAGTTGCCACATCTGGCGCGCGTGGCGGCGCCGGCTGGCGAGAAGGTTGACTTCTATGAGAATTCCAGGGGCTGCCCGGAGGGCGGCGACGCCTGCCGCAACGATCGCCGCGCCGAGCCTGGCGAGGAGTTGCTGATCACCGGGTCGCGGGACGAATGGCGCCATGCCTGGTCGAAAGGCTGGGTACGCGCTGCGCTTCTGGCGGACGTGCCCGCCGATGCGCAACCGGCATGGGACGGGATCTGGGTCGCGACCGAGGCGCCGGAGAACCACCCGGCTCGCATTGCGATTGCCTGCCGTGCAGGCGGCTGCCGCGTCGACGGTGAAGCCAAATGGACCAACGGCGCCCTGCCGAATGGCGAGCGGATCGAGAACCTGGGCAGCATGCAAGGACCGCTCCGCGTCGATGGCAACCGCGGCCGCTTCAACGATGGCAACCCGCTGATGCCGGACATCGGCTGCAAGGCGGACTTCGTGCGCCTTGGCCGCTACCTGGTCGTACAGGACAACGGCCAGTGCGGGGGGTATAACGTGCGTTTCGATGCCGTCTATACGCTCGACGGCAAGCCCTAGCCGCGGCGCAGCGGGTCGAGCAAGCCGCGCAGCGCGTTGTGATCCAGCTCGTACATGAGCTCGAGCAGCTCGCCCAGCTCCCCCTTCGGGAAGCCTTCGCGCGCGAACCAGCCCAGGTAGTGGCCGGGCAGGTCGGCGATCTTCGTGCCCTTATACTTACCGAAGGGCATGTCGCGGGTCAGCAGCAGTTGCAGGTGTTCGGGTTTCATGGCGCGTACTCTAGCAAATCGCGGACCGAACATCGCGGACATCGCAACAGGGGTAGGATGCGCACGAAGGAGGAAGGGCAATGGACACCGATTTCGATCTCGAGCGCTTCGTGACGGCCCAGCAGGGCGTGTACGAGGCGGCGCTGGCCGAACTGCAGGCCGGCCGCAAGCGCAGCCACTGGATGTGGTTCATCTTTCCCCAGGTGGCGGGCCTGGGGCGCAGCGAGATGGCGCAACGCTACGCGATCCGCAGCAGCGACGAGGCGGCCGCCTACCTGGCCCACCCCGTGCTGGGGCCGCGCCTGCGCACCTGCGCGCAGGCGGTGCTGGCGCACGGCGACCGCGCCATCGAGGACATCTTCGATGCGCCCGACGACCTCAAATTCCACTCCAGCATGACGCTGTTCGCCGACGTCGCGCCCGACGAAGCCGTGTTCCAGGACTGCCTGGACCGCTTCTTCGACGGCGCAGGCGACCCGGCCACGCTGTCCCGGCTGGAGTAGGGCGCGGCGCCTGTCCCGGGCCGGCCGCGCGCGGCTGGCCGGACGCGCACGCTTGCCCGCCGTGTTGTTGCGTATAATCGCTGGATAGCTTGTCCACCAATCATTACACAACAACAATCATGGCTTCATCTTCAGAAAACATCAGCATGGCGGTGTTCTGCGACTTCGAGAACGTCGCACTCGGCGTGCGCGATGCGAATTACGAGAAATTCGACATCAAGCCCGTCCTCGAACGCCTGCTGCTCAAGGGCAGCATCGTCGTCAAGAAAGCCTATTGCGACTGGGACCGCTATAAAAGCTTCAAGGGCCCGATGCACGAGGCGAACTTCGAGCTGATCGAGATCCCGCACGTGCGCCAGTCCGGCAAGAACTCGGCCGACATCCGCCTCGTCGTGGACGCGCTCGACCTGTGCTACACCAAGTCGCACGTCGACACCTTCGTCATCGTCTCGGGCGACTCCGACTTTTCGCCGCTGGTGTCCAAGCTGCGCGAGAACGCCAAGCGCGTGATCGGCGTGGGCGTCAAGCAATCGACCTCGGACCTGCTGGTCGCGAACTGCGACGAATTCATCTTCTACGACGACCTGGTGCGCGAGATCCGCCGCGCCGCCGCCAAGCGCGACGAGCGCAAGGGCCAGCCGCAACAGGGCCGCCGCCCGGCTTCGGACGAGGGCAACCGCAAGCGCGAGGAAATGGAAACCCGCAAGCTGCAGGCGCTGGAAATGGTGGTCGAGACCTTCGACGCGCTGGTGGCCGAACGCGGCGACACCGGCAAGATCTGGGCCTCGCTGCTGAAGGACACGCTGAAGCGCCGCCGTCCGGACTTCAACGAGACCTATTTCGGTTTCCGCACCTTTGGCAACCTGCTGGAAGAAGCGCAGACGCGCGGCCTGTTCGAATTCGGGCGCGACGAAAAATCCGGCACCTATGTCTACCGCAGCGCCAACGCCCGCGCCGCCGAGGCGGACGTGCTGCCGGCGGCGACGGTCGCCGACCCGGCCGAGATGCCGAGCGAAGACGTCGTGCTGGAGACCGTGGCCGAGCTGGCCGCGCCGGCACGCGAGCCGCGCCGCCGCGGCGGCCGTGGACGCAAGGGCCGCGAGCAGGCGGAGCAGCCGACGATGGAGCAGGGCCGCGAGGCGGCCACGCCGCTGGCGACCGACGATGCCGGCAGCGGCACCTGG
The DNA here is from genome assembly GCF_030412015.1 of Massilia sp. YIM B02763. Taxonomy (GTDB): domain Bacteria; phylum Pseudomonadota; class Gammaproteobacteria; order Burkholderiales; family Burkholderiaceae_D; genus Telluria. The sequence continues at coordinate 113,829 of NZ_JASNRD010000011.1, forward strand.
CCGGCGCCGACGCCGGACCTGGCCGAAGCCCAGGAACCGGTCGCCGTGGAAGCCGACGAAGCGGCCGCCGCGGCCATCGCCGAAGCGCTGGTGCCGGCCGCCGAGCCGGAGCAGCCGGCGGCTGACGTCGCCGCGGAGGAAGCCCCGGCCGCGCCCGTGAAGGAACGCCGCCGTGCGCCGCGCGCCCCGCGCAAGCCGGCCGCCCGCAAGGGCGCAGCCGCTGCCGAGGCGGTCGACGCGGCGGCCGACGCCGCGGTGGAAGCGCCGGCACCGGCACCCGCACCGGCACCCGAGCCGGGCACCACGGCGACCCCGGATGCGGTGGCCGAGGACGACAGTGCCGTGGCGCAGGATGCCGCCGGCGCCGTCGAAGGCGGACAGGAAGAGGGCGAGGCCCAGGACCAGGAGGCGAAGCCGCGCAAGAAATCCTCCCGTCCCGCGCACAAGGCGCCGTCGCGCAAGCCCGCCACGCGCGCCCCGCGCCGCCCGGCCAAGGCGAAGACGCCGCCGGAAAACGGCTGATCTTTCGGCAAGGGTGGGATGCGCCACCCTTTTGGGACAGCTATGCAATAATGGCAAGTCCTACGTCGCCCCTGCGAAGGCAGGGGCCCAATGTGGCCGGCGCCGCCGCGGTGCATGCAACATTGGATCCCTGCCTTCGCAGGGATGACGTGCATCTTTGCAGGGGACGCCATGTACACGCCTACCGTTTCCACCGCGCCCCGGCGCCTCCTCGCCACCCTGGCGCTGTGCCTGCCTGTGTTCGGCGCCCACGCGGCAACGCCTTCCGCCAGCCACCCCCTGCTGGGCATCTGGACCCTGACGATCCCCCAGCTCGCCTGCTCGGAAACCTACCACTTCCGCGGCGACGGCACGAGCCTGGTCAAGAGCGCCAGCGAAGTGTCCGAAAGCGAATTCACCATCACCGAGCAGCCCAGCGCCAAGGGCTTCTACAAGTTCGACGACCGCGTGGTCAAGGACAACGGCAAGGAAGACTGCGCCGGCGACATCACCAAGCCCGGCACCCGCGCCACCAACTACATCCGCTTCCACCCGTCCGGCGCGCGCTTCGTGATGTGCCGGGACGAGACCATGGAAGCCTGCATCGGGCCCTTCGAGCGGGCGCCGGCGCAGGGGATCTGAGCGGGTAGGCGGCTTGGTGTATATTGCTGGGCGATCAGACAACGTTTCATGGATTTCCCCGAATGTCCCCGGCTTTACTCTTCTGCATCCTCATTGCGTATTTCGGCCTGCTGCTCGGCGTCGCCTGGCTGACGTCGCGCAACGCCAACAACGACAGCTTCTTCATCGGTAACAAGAGCAGCAACTGGATGCTGGTCGCCTTCGGCATGGTCGGCACCACGCTGTCCGGCGTCACCTTCGTCAGCGTGCCGGGCGCCGTGGGCAAGGACGGCTTCGGCTACCTGCAGGTATTGATCGGCTACGTGCTCGGCTACATCGCCGTCGTCTACGTGCTGCTGCCGCTGTACTACCGCATGAAGCTGACCTCGATCTACCACTACCTCGACGTGCGCCTGGGGCGGCGCGCCTACCAGAGCGGGGCCGGTTTCTTCATCCTGTCGCGCCTGTTCGGCGCCACGGCGCGGCTGTACCTCGTCGTCGCCGTGCTGCAGGCGATCATCCTGGACAGCCTGGGCGTGCCGTTCTGGCTGACGACCTTCGTCATCCTCGGCATGATCCTGCTGTACACCTACCAGGGCGGCGTGAAGACCATCGTCTGGACCGACACGCTGCAGACCACCTGCATGCTGTTCGGCCTGTTCGCCTGCGCCGCCTTCATGCTGCACGAACTCGGCCTGTCGGCGCCCGCGGCGCTGCAGCGCATGCAGGAGCAGGGCCTGGCGCACGTGTTCACCACCGACGTCGACGCGCCCGGCTTCTGGCTCAAGCAGATCGTCGCGGGCGCCTTCATCACCATCACGATGACGGGCCTGGACCAGGAAATGATGCAGAAGACGATCTCGGTGAAGACGCTGCAGGACTCGCAGAAGAACCTCCTGAGCCTGACGGCCGTCCTCGTCGTCGTGCTGTGCGCCTTCCTGTTCCTGGGCGGCCTGCTGTACCTGTACGCGCCGCAGGCGGGCGTGACCGCCACCGGCGACAAGATCTTCCCCGCCGTCGTGATGGGCCACCTGCCGGCCGCCGTGCAGATCATCTTCCTGATCGCGCTGATCTCGGCGCTGTTCCCCAGCGCGGACGGCGCCATCACGGCGCTGACCTCGACCTTCTGCATCGACATCCTGGGCATCAAGCGCCGCGACGACCTGTCGGAAGCCGCCAAGGTGCGCCTGCGCCGCCACGTGCACCTCGTGTTCGCCCTGCTGTTCCTGGCGATGGTGATGGTGTTCAAGTGGCTGGACGATCCCAGCATGATCGGCGTCGTGCTGAAGGTCGCCGGCTATACCTACGGCCCCTTGCTCGGCCTGTTCGCTTTCGGGATGATGACGAAGCGCACCCTGAACGACCGCCTGGTGCCGTTCGTGACCATCGGCGCGCCGGTCCTGTGCGCTTTGTTGGAACATTATCAGCAGTACCTGCTGGGCAGCTACAAGCTGGGACTCGAGCTCTTGATCGTCAACGGCGCGCTGGTGTTCGCGGGACTGTGGGCGATCTCGCGCCGGGCGACCGCGAGCCCGGCTACAGTCGCCGCCTGATCGTCGCCCCTGCGCAGGCAGGGGCCCAATGTGCGTGCAGTACGGCTGCGCGTGCGGAAATTGGGTCCCTGCCTCCGCAGGGACGACGGCGCCATTTGAATCTATATTTATGGAGTCCCGATGTCCGATAAGCCTAAATCTGCACTGCGTCGTGGTGTCGGCGCCTTCTGGCGCGGCCTCGACGCCACCCGCCGTTTCCTGCTCAACCTGCTGTTCCTGTTGATCGTCATCGGGATCCTGTGGGCGATGTTCGGCGGCGGCCTGAAGCCGCTGGCGACCAAGACGGCGCTCGTGCTCGACCTGAAGGGCGAACTGGTCGAGGAGCGCGCCGGCAGCGTGCGCGATTCGCTGGTGGCCGGCGTGAGCGGCAATGCGCGCCGCCTCGTCCAGCTGCGCGACGTCCTCAACGCGCTCGATGCGGCGGCCAAGGACGGCAATATCAGCAGCGTCGTGCTGCTGCTGGACGAGCTCGATGGCGGCGGCCTGGCCTCGCTGCGCGAGATCGGCGCGGCCGTCGAACGGGTGAAGGCGGCCGGCAAGACCGTCGTCGCCTGGGGCGGCAGCTACGACCAGAAGCGCTACCTGGTCGCCTCGCACGCCAGCGAGGTCTACCTGCACCCGATGGGCATGGTGCTGATCGAGGGCTTCGGCAAGCACCGCAACTATTACCGCGACGCGCTCGACAAGGTCGGCGTCACCGTCAACCTGATGAAGGTCGGCACCTACAAGAGCTTCGCCGAGCCGTATATCGGCAACGGTCCGTCGCAGGCGGCCCAGGAAGCGGACAGCTACCTGTACAACGCGCTGTGGACCAACTACATGACCGAAGTCGAGAAGGCGCGCAAGCTGCCGGCCGGCGCCATCGCCAAGGGCATCGACGAACTGCCGCAGCGCATGGAAGCGGCGGGCGGCAACGCGGCCAAGGTGGCGCTGGACTGGAAGCTGATCGACGGCATCAAGACCCTCGACGAGGTGCGCGAACTGATGACCAAGCGCGGCGCCTACGAGGAACGCTACAAGAGCTTCCGCCAGGTCGGCTTCCAGGAATACGTGGCGCGCCATCCGGAAAAGGCGTTCGGCGACGCCGTCGGCGTCGTGGTCGCGGCGGGCGACATCACGGACGGCAACGGCGGCCCGGGCATGGTCGGCGGCCGCTCGACGGCGAACCTGATCCGCGCCGCGCGCGAGGACAGCCAGATCAAGGCCGTGGTCCTGCGCATCAATTCCCCGGGCGGCAGCGCCTACGGTTCGGAACTCATCCGCCGCGAGCTGGAGCTGACGCGCGCGGCCGGCAAGCCGGTGGTCGTGTCGATGGGCGACGTGGCCGCGTCGGGCGGCTACTGGATGTCGATGGCGTCCGACGAGGTCATCGCCGACCAGTCGACCATCACCGGCTCGATCGGCGTGTTCGCCATCCTGCCGACGGCCGACAAGGTCGTCGACAAGCTGGGCATCCACACGGCGGGCGTGACGACGACCTGGCTGGCCGATGCCTACAACCCGCTGCGCCCGCTCGACCCGCGCTTCGGCCAGCTGGTCCAGTCCAGCATCAACCACATCTATGCCGACTTCACGGGCAAGGCGGCGGCGGCGCGCAAGACGACGCCGCAGCGCATCGACGAAGTGGGGCAGGGCCGCGTCTGGACCGGCGCCCAGGCCAAGGAGCGCGGCCTGGTCGACCGCCTGGGCAGCTACGACGACGCCCTGCGCTCGGCCGCCAAGCGCGCCAAGCTGGGCGACGACTACCGCGTCGCCTATGCACGCCTGCCGGAATCCTTCGCCGAGCGCCTGGTGGAAAGCCTGGGAGTGGGCGACGTGCTGGCGCCCAGCGTCCAGGTCAAGCTGGGCCTGCTGCCGGCCGACCTGGCCGCCAGCGCCCTGTCGGGCAAGACGGCGGCCGGCATCGGCCGCGAGCTGGGCTGGCTGTCCGACGTGGCCGACCGCCGCCAGCCGTTCACGGCGGTCACCCATTGCCTGTGCGAGGCGCCCTGACAGAGGCGCGCGCTTCAGGTTTGTAACAGGATGTTGTTCGGCATGCATATGTAAAAACATGCCGAAAACGCGGGCGAGGGAAAGTTCCTCGCCCGTTTTTTCTTGGATTCCCAGGCTTTATGCCGACTTCTGTGTAAAACAATGTTAAGAAGTGATTGTTTGGCACGGTTTCCGCCGCCTTCCATGTAACGGCGACGTCGGCCCCTCTGTACGTTACGAAACATAAATACGAGGCGGGGCGTGCTACATTCTGCAGGAATAATTGTTGTGCTTTTGAACATCAGCCCCGCCTTAGGATTCGCATGAACTCGACCGTTTCGCCGGACAAGGACAAGGAAAAAATCGTCGCCAAACCCTCGCATACGCGCCGCAAGCGCGTCATCGGCACCATCGTCGCCATCCTGGCCATGGCCGGATTGGGATTGCTGGCGTGGAAATTGACGCACCAGGCGCCCGCGGCCGGTCCCGGCGCGGGCGGCGCCGGCGGCCCCGGTGCGGGCGCCGGCGGCCGGGGCGGTCCCGGCGGCCCTGGCGGCGGCTTCCCGGCCACCACGGTCGGCGTCGGCAAGGCCGAGAAGGCCGACATCCCGATCCTGCTCGACGCGCTGGGCACCGTCACCCCGGCCGCCGTCGCCACCGTGCGCCCGCAGATCTCGGGCGTGCTGCAGAAGATCCAGTTCACCGAAGGCCAGCTCGTCAAGGAAGGCCAGGTGCTCGCCACCATCGATCAGCGCCCGGCCCAGATGGCCCTGCTGCAGGCGACCGGCCAGCGCCAGCGCGACGAAGCCCAGCTCGAAAGCGCGAAGCTGATCCTGTCGCGTTACCAGACGCTGCTGCAGCAGGACTCGATCGCGCGCCAGGACGTCGACACCCAGGCCGCCCTCGTCAAGCAGCTCGAAGGCACCGTCAAGACCGACCGCGCCGCCGAGGGCGTGGCGCAGATCAACCTCGGCTATACCCAGGTACGCGCGCCGATCAGCGGCCGCGTGGGCCTGCGCACCGTCGACATCGGCAACCTGGTCGGCAGCGGCGACAGCACCGGCATCGCCGTGATCACCCAGCAGTCGCCGATCGACGTGGAATTCGCCGTCCCGCAGGACAGCCTGCCGCAGCTACAGCAGCGCATCAACGAAGGCGCCACGCTGCCGGCCACGGCGCTGGACCGCACGCGCACGACGGAACTGGCGACGGGCCGCTTCACGGCGCTCGACAACCAGGTCGACACCCAGACCGGCACCGTGCGCGCCAAGGCCCGCTTCACCAACGACGCCTCCAAGCTGTTCCCCAGCCAGTTCGTCAACATCCGCCTGCAGCTCGACACCGTCAAGGACGCGGTGACGGTGCCGGTGACGGCGCTGCGCCACGGCGCCAACGGCGACTTCGTCTACGTGCTCAACCAGCAGGACCGCACCGTGTCGCAGCGCGCCGTCAAGCGCGGCCAGGCCGACGCCCAGCGCGTGCAGGTCGTCTCGGGCCTCTCCGGCGGCGAGACCGTGATCACCGAAGGCGCCGACCGCCTGAAGGATGGCGCCAAGGTCCAGCTGCCGACCGACAAGCCGCGCGGCCAGAACGGCGCCCAGGGCACCCATGGCGGCCAAGGCGCCGCCGGCCAGGGCCAGCAGGGCCAGCACCGCCGCCAGCAGCAGGGGGCGGCGCAATGACGGTGGTGGTTTCGTTACGCGCCCTCAGCCCGTCGTCCCTGCGCAGGCAGGGACCCAAGTTCTGCATGCATTGCGGTAGCGCCGGCCACATTGGGCCCCTGCCTGCGCAGGGGCGACGGGGCGGCGAGGAGGTGCTTGCATGAGCCCATCCGCCCCGTTCATCCGCCGCCCGGTCGCCACGTCGCTCCTGATGCTGGCGATCGTGCTGGCCGGCCTGGTCGGCTACAAGTTCCTGCCGCTGTCGGCGCTGCCCCAGGTCGACTTCCCCACCATCCAGGTGCAGACGCTGTACCCGGGCGCGAGTCCGGAAGTGATGGCGCGCACCGTGACGGCGCCGCTGGAGCGCCAGTTCGGCCAGATGTCCGGCCTGTCGCGCATGAGTTCCACCAGCGCCGCCGGCGTGTCCGTGGTCACGCTGCAGTTCACGCTGGGCGAGTCGCTCGACGTGGCCGAGCAGGAAGTGCAGGCCGCGATCAATGCCGGCGGCTCGCTGCTGCCGACCGACCTGCCGGCGCCGCCCGTCTACGCCAAGGTGAATCCGGCCGACGCGCCCGTGCTGACGCTCGCGATCACCTCGGACTCGATGCCGCTGACCGAGGTGCAGAACCTCGTCAACACGCGCCTGGCGCTGAAGATCAGCCAGGTGACGGGCGTGGGCCTCGTCACGCTGCAGGGCGGCCAGAGGCCGGCCGTGCGCATCCAGGCCAATACCGATGCGCTGGCGTCCTACGGCCTGGGCCTGGACACGCTGCGCACGGCGATCACGAACGCCAACGCCAACAGCGCCAAGGGCAGCTTCGACGGCCCCGCGCGCTCGTACACGATCAACGCCAATGACCAGCTGGTCACGGTGCCGGACTACAAGAACCTGATCGTCGCCTACCGCAACGGCGCGCCCGTGCGCCTGGACGACGTGGCGCGGGTCGTCGACAGCGCGGAAAACGTCAAGCTGGGCGCCTGGGCCAATACGAAGCCGGCGATCATCCTCAACGTGCAGCGCCAGCCGGGCGCCAACGTGATCGCCACCGTCGACGCCATCAAGGCGCGCCTGCCCGAGCTGCAGGCCGGCCTGCCGCAGAACATCCGCCTGGACGTGCTGTCGGACCGCACCACCGGCATCCGCGCCTCCGTCGAGCACGTGCAGATCGAGCTGGTGCTGGCCGTCGTGCTGGTGGTGCTGGTGATCTTCGCTTTCCTGCACAGCGTGCGCGCCACCGTCATCGCCAGCCTGGCCGTGCCCATCTCGCTGGTCGGTACCTTCGGCGTGATGTACCTGCTCGGCTACAGCCTGAACAACCTGTCGCTGATGGCGCTGACGATCGCCACCGGCTTCGTCGTCGACGATGCGATCGTGATGATCGAGAACATCGCGCGCTACATCGAGGAAGGCGAGAAGCCGATGGATGCCGCGCTGAAGGGCGCCACGCAGATCGGCTTCACCATCATCTCGCTGACGGTGTCGCTGATCGCCGTGCTGATCCCGCTGCTGTTCATGGGCGACGTGGTGGGCCGCCTGTTCCGCGAATTCGCCGTGACCCTGGCGATCACGATCCTGATCTCGGCCGTCGTCTCGCTGACGCTGGTGCCGATGATGTCGGCGCGCTGGCTGAAGGCCGAGGACAAGTCGCACGAAAGCAGGTTCGCGCGCAAATTCCAGGCCTTCTTCGACCGCGTCATCCACCACTACGACCGCTCGCTGACCTGGGTGCTGGCGCGCCAGGGCATGACCCTCGTCGTGGCGCTGGGCACGCTGGTGCTGACGGCGCTGCTGTGGACCTTCATCCCGAAAGGCCTGTTCCCGACCCAGGACACGGGCCAGCTGCAGGCGCGCGTGGAAGCGCGCCAGGCCATCTCGTACACGGCGATGGCCGAGCTGCAGCAGGCCGCCGCGCGCGAGATCCTGGCCGATCCGGACGTGGAGTCGCTGGCCTCGACGGTGGGCGTGGACGCCGCCAACAACACGATGCTCCATACCGGCACGATGCTGATCAACCTGAAGGAAGACCACGGCAACCAGGAGGAGCTGATGGACCGCCTGCGTGCCCGCGTGGCGCGCAACGTGGCCGGCGCCACGCTGTACCTGCAGCCGACCCAGGACCTGACCATCGACGCCGAGAGCGGCCCGACCCAGTACCGCCTGTCGATCGAAGGCGCCGACACGGCCACCGTGACCCAATGGGCGACCAAGCTGTCGCAGGCGATGGCCAAGCGCAAGGAATTGCGCAACGTCGTCACCGATGCCGGCGCGACCGGCGCCGCCGCCTTCGTCAACATCGACCGCGACAGCGCCTCGCGCATGTCGGTCACGGCGTCGAACATCGACGACGCGCTGTACAGCGCCTACGGCCAGCGCATCGTGTCGACGATCTTCACGGAGACCAACCAGTACCGCGTGATCCTGGAAGCGCAGCAGGACGAGCAGATGTCGCTCGAGTCGCTGGAAAACCTGCAGCTGCGCACGGGCTCCGGCTCGCCGACGCCGCTGTCGGCCATTGCCAGGATCACCGAGCAGGCGGCCCCGCTGCAGATCACCCACGTGGCCCAGTACCCGGCCACCACGGTGGGCTTCGACACGGCGTCCGGCGTCAAGCTGGGCACCGCCGTGGAGGCGATCCACGCTGCCGCCAAGGAGATCGGCCTGCCGCCGTCCGTCACGCTGACCTTCCTGGGCGCCTCGGGCGCCTACCAGGCCTCGCTGTCGAACCAGCTGTGGCTGATCCTGGCGGCCGTCGTGTGCGTGTACATCGTGCTCGGCGTGCTGTATGAAAGCTATGTCCACCCGCTGACCATCCTGTCGACGCTGCCGTCGGCCGGCGTGGGGGCGCTGCTGGCGCTGCTGGTGACCGGGCAGGGCCTCGGGGTCATCGGCATCATCGGCATCATCCTCCTGATCGGCATCGTCAAGAAGAACGCGATCATGATGATCGACTTCGCCATCGAGGCCGAGCGCGACGAGGGCAAGGATCCGCGCACGGCGATCCACCAGGCCGCGATGCTGCGTTTCCGCCCGATCATCATGACGACGCTGGCCGCGCTGTTTGCCGCGATCCCGCTGATGTTCGGCTGGGGTTCCGGCGCCGAGCTGCGGCGTCCCCTAGGTTTAGCTATCTTCGGCGGACTGATCGTCAGCCAGATGCTCACGCTGTACACGACGCCCGTGATCTACCTCGCCTTCGACCGCCTGGCACGCCGCTGGGGCGGCCAGGAGCCGGCCAAGCCGGCGGGGCCGGGCGCGACGCCGCCGGGCGGCGCCAGCCACGGGGTCGGCGCATGAACCTGTCCAAGCCGTTCGTCAGCCGCCCGATCGCGACGGTCCTCCTGACCATCGGCCTGGCGCTGGCCGGCATCGGCGCGTTCTTCGTGCTGCCGGTCTCGCCCTTGCCCCAGGTCGACTTTCCCGCGATTTCCGTGTCCGCCAGCCTGCCGGGCGGCAGCCCGGACACGATGGCCAGCTCCGTCGCCACGCCGCTGGAACGGCGCCTGGCGACCATCGCCGGCGTCAACGAGATCACGTCCAGCAGCGGCAACGGTTCCACCCGCATCAGCCTGCAGTTCGACCTGAACCGCCAGATCGACTCGGCCGCGCGCGAAGTGCAGGCCGCGATCAACGCCTCGCGCGCCGACCTGCCGGCCACGCTCAAGAGCAATCCGACCTACCGCAAGGCCAATCCGTCCGACGCGCCCGTGATCATCCTGGCGCTGACCTCGAAGTCGCGCAGCCCCGGCCAGATCTATGACGAGGTGTCGAACCTGGTGCAGCAGAAGCTGGCGCAGGTGAAGGGCGTGGGCGACGTCGAGATCGGCGGCGGCTCGCTGCCCGCCGTGCGCGTCGACCTGATCCCCTACCAGATGAACCAGTACGGCCTGTCGAGCGAGGATGTGCGCGCCGCCATCCAGGCCAGCAACCCGAACCGCCCGAAAGGCGCGCTGGAAGGCAGCGGCATGCGCCTGCAGATCTATTCGCAGGCGAACACCCCGACCAACGGCCGCACGGCGGCCGACTACAAGGGCCTGGTGGTCGCCTGGCGCGGCGAGTCCGCGATCCGCCTGCAGGACATCGCGGACGTCACCGACGGCGTCGAGAACATCAACACGCTGGGCCTGTTCAACGGCCAGCCGGCCGTGATCGTGCTGGTGACGAGCCAGCCGGGCGCCAACGTCATCGAGACCGTCGACGGCGTGCGCGCGCTGCTGCCATCGCTGCAGGCCCAGCTGCCGCAGGACGTGAGCATGGCGGTGGCGTCGGACCGCACCAACTCGATCCGCGCCTCGCTGCACGAGATCGAGTTCACGCTCCTGATCTCGATCGTGCTGGTGGTGCTGGTGGTGAGCGTGTTCCTGCGCAGCGTGCGCGCCACCATCGTGCCGGCCGTCGCGACCATCGTGTCGCTGCTGGGCACCTTCGGCGCCATGTACCTGATGGGCTTCTCGCTGAACAACCTGTCGCTGATGGCGCTGACGGTCGCCACCGGCTTCGTCGTCGACGACGCCATCGTGGTGCTGGAAAACACCAGCCGCCACGTGGAAGAGGGCATGGACAAGGTCAAGGCCGCCTTGCTGGGCGCCCAGGAAGTGGGCTTCACCGTGCTGTCGATCAGCCTGTCGCTGGTAGCCGTGTTCATTCCGCTGCTGTTCATGGGCGGCCAGGTCGGCCGGCTGTTCCGCGAGTTCGCCGTGACCTTGTCCGTCGCCGTCATGATCTCGCTGGTGATCTCGCTCACGACCACGCCGATGCTGTGCGCGCTGCTACTGAAGCCGGGCCAGAAGATCGAGCGCAGGCCCAGCCTGTTCGCCCGCATCTCCGAGCGGGGCTTCGGCGGCATCCTGAAGGCCTACGAGCACGCGCTCGACTGGGCGCTCGACATGAAGTGGCTGGTGATGCTGATCCTCGCCTTCGTCGTCGGCCTGAACGTGTTCCTGTTCGCCGCCGCGCCGAAAGGGTTCTTCCCGCAGCAGGATACCGGACAAATCAATGGCGGCATCCGCGCCGACCAGAGCATCTCGTTCCAGGCCATGCAGGAAAAGCTGCGCCAGCTCGTCAACATCATCAAGAGCGATCCGGCCGTCGATACCGTGGTCGGCTTCACGGGCGGCTCGCGCGCGGGCGGCGGTTTCATGTTCCTCAACCTGAAGCCGGCCGACCAGCGCGCCAAGGGAGAAAGCGGCCAGGCCGTGATCGCGCGGCTGCGGCCGAAGCTGGCCAAGGTGACGGGCGTCCAGCTGTTCCTGAACCCCGTGCAGGACTTGCGCATGGGCGGACGCCAGAGCAATTCCACCTACCAGTACACCCTGAAGAGCGACAACCGCAACGACCTGAAGCTGTGGGCCTCGCGCCTGGCCGACGCCATGAAGACGCAGAAGGCGCTGACCGACGTCGACACCGACCAGGCCGAGAACGGCGTCGAGACCTACGTCCAGATCGACACCCACAGCGCGGCGCGCCTGGGCATCAGCGCGCGCGACGTCGACAACGCGCTGTACAACGCCTTCGGCCAGCGCCAGGTCGCCAACATCTACGACGAGTTGAACCAGTACCACGTGATCATGGGCGTCGCGCAGAAGTATGCGCAGTCGCCGGAGGCGCTGGACGACGTCTACGTGCCGACCAAGGGCGCCACCGGCAGCACCACGACCGCGAGCGCGGCCGGCACGGCCACCACTGCCGGCACCGTGTCGAACACGAGCACCGCCACGGGCAGCACGTCCACGGCGACGGCCGGTTCGACCACGACGGCGACGACGGCAAGCGCATCCGGCACCGGAACCACGTCCAGTACGCCGAACCTGACGGCGGCGCGCGATCCGTCCAGCGGCAGCGCGCTGTCGACCAGCGCCGCCACGATGGTGCCGCTGTCCGCGATCGCCCACTTCGCCGAGCGCTCGACGCCCAGCTCCGTCAACCACCAGGACGGCGAGCTGGCCACGACGGTGTCGTTCAACCTGGCCCAGGGCTATTCGCTGTCGCAGGCCGAAGCCGCGGTGCGCCAGGCCGAGGCCGACATCGGCATGCCCGTCAACGTGCGCGGCAGCTTCCAGGGCCAGGCCAAGCAGGCGCAGGAATCGAACCAGCAGCAGCCGCTGCTGATCCTGACCGCCATCGTCGTCATCTACATCGTCCTGGGCGTGCTGTACGAAAGCCTGGTGCACCCGCTGACGGTGCTGTCGACGCTGCCGTCGGCGGGCGTGGGCGCCGTGCTGGCCCTGTTGATGTTCAAGATGGAGTTCTCGATCATCGCGCTGATCGGCGTGTTCCTGCTGATCGGCATCGTCAAGAAGAACGCCATCCTGATCATCGACTTCGCGCTCGAGGCCGAGCGCGCGCGCGGCCTGTCCGCGGTCGAGGCGGTGCGCGAAGCCTGCCTGCTGCGCTTCCGCCCGATCCTGATGACGACGCTGGCCGCCGCCCTGGGCGCGCTGCCGCTGGCGATCGGCTTCGGCGAGGGTTCCGAGCTGCGCCAGCCGCTGGGCATCGCCATCATCGGCGGCCTGATCGCCAGCCAGCTGCTGACACTCCTCACCACGCCGGTCGTCTACGTCTATCTCGACAAGCTGCGCCGCCGCAGCCCGGACGAGCACCACCTGGTGCGCCATCCGGGCGGCGAGCAGTCTCCGCTTACCACCACCCCATGAAACGAATTATGCGAATCGCTCCATCCTTCCGCTTATCGACCCTGACCGCGGCCATCCTGCTGAGCCTTGGCGGCTGCGCCGTCGGCCCGGCCTACGAGCGTCCCACGGCGCCCGAGCCGGCGGCGTTCAAGGAATTGCAGGGCTGGGTGCCGGCGGCGCCGGCCGACGCCCTCGAGCGCGGGCCGTGGTGGACGCTGTTCAACGACCCCGTGCTGAACGAGCTCGCGGCCCAGGTCGAGGTATCGAACCAGAACGTGGCGGCGGCCGTCGCCAACTATGCGCAGGCGCGCGCCCTGGTCGCCCAGCAGCGCGCCTCGCTGTTCCCCGTCGTGACCCTGAACGGATCGGGCACGCGCTCGGGCACGCGCGGCGGCGGCGGCTCGGCCACGGTCGACTCCAACGGCAACATCATCGGCGGCGATCGCGGCGGCAACGCCAGCAACAACTTCCGCCTGTCGCTGGGCGCCAGCTGGGAACCGGACGTGTGGGGCCGCCTGCGCGCCGGCGTGGAATCGGCCGCCGCCAGTGCCCAGGCCAGCGCCGCCGACCTGGCGTCGGCGCGCCTGTCCGCGCAGGGCGAACTGGTGCTCGACTACTTCTCGCTGCGCTCGATCGACGCCCAGCGCGCGATCCTGGCCGAGACCATCGCCGGCTACGAGCGCGTGCTGAAGATCACGCGCAACCGCTTCGACGTGGGCATCGTGCCGCATTCTGACGTGTACCAGGCCGAGACCCAGCTGGCCAGCACGCGCAGCGACGACCTGGCCCTGGTGAGCCAGCGCGCCCAGCTCGAGCACGCGATCGCCGTCCTGCTGGGCAAGGCCCCGTCCGACTTCGCGCTGGCGCCGGCCGAGTGGAACGTGACGGTGCCGGACGTGCCCGTCGGCGTGCCCTCGTTGCTGCTGCAGCGCCGTCCGGACATCGCCGCGGCCGAGCGCGAGGTCGCCATCGCCAACGCCCAGATCGGCATCGCGCGCGCGGCCTACTTCCCGGACATCGGCCTGTCCGCCTCCTACGGCACGGCGGCCAGCCGCATCGGCGACGTGTTCGACGCGTCGGCGGCCGCGTGGTCGTTCGGCCTGTCGGCGGCGCAGACGCTGTTCAACGCCGGCGCCACCCGCGCCAGCGTGGAAGCGGCGCGCGCATCGCACCAGGCGGCGGTGGCGCGCTACCGCCAGACGGTGCTGACGGCCTTCGCCAACGTCGAGGACCAGCTGACGGCCACGCGCGTGCTGGTACAGCAGCAGGAACAGCGCCGCATCGCCTCCGAGGCGGCCAGCAAGGTCGAGGAACAGGTGCTGAACCGCTACAAGGCGGGCCAGGTCGCGTATTCGGACGTGGTGCAGGCCCAGGTCACGGCCCTGAGCGCGCGCCGCAGCCTGATCCAGGTCCAGGCCGACCGCCAGACGACGGCGATCACGCTGATCCAGGCGCTGGGCGGCGGCTGGCACGTGGGGCAGGACGAAGTGGCGACCCGCTGACCCGCGTCAAACCGGGGTCAGAGCCGGGGTCAGAGCCCGGTTTTAGGAAATTTCTTTTAACGAAAAAAAGCGACGCTGTCCCTTTGGCAGCGTCGCTTTTTTCATTTGGTATATTNCCGCGTCAAACCGGGGTCAGAGCCGGGGTCAGAGCCCGGTTTTAGGAAATTTCTTTTAACGAAAAAAAGCGACGCTGTCCCTTTGGCAGCGTCGCTTTTTGCATTTGGTATATTGCCAAAATCGGGGCTCTGACCCCGGCTCTGACCCCGAATTTATTTGGCGCGGCGCGCCCAGCGCTGGGCCAGCACGGCGCAGGTCATCAGCTGGATCTGGTGGAACAGCATCACGGGCAGGATCACCATGCCCAGCGCGCTCGGAGCGAACAGGACTTTCGCCATCGGCACGCCGCTGGCCAGGCTTTTCTTCGAGCCGCAGAACACGATGGTGATCTCGTCTTCCTTGTCGAAGCCCAGCTTGCGGCTGGTCCAGGCCGCGACGCCCAGCGCCACCGCCAGCATCACGGCGCACACGACGCCCAGCGCGACGAGGGAAGAGGGCGACAGCTTGTGCCACAGGCCTTCGTTGACGGATTCGCTGAACGCCGTATAGACCACCAGCAGGATCGAGCCCTGGTCGACGACCTTCAGCATCGGCTTGTGGCGGTCCACCCACTTGCCGATCCACGGGCGCAGCAGCTGGCCCGCAAGGAAGGGCAGCAACAGCTGTTCGACGATGCTGATGACGGCGTTCCACGACGATCCGGTCGACGCGCCGCGCACGATCAGGGTGCTCACCAGCAGCGGCGTGACGAAGATGCCGACGAAGTTCGAGGCCGAGGCGCTGCACACGGCGGCCGCCACGTTCCCGCGCGCCATCGAGGTGAAGGCGATCGAGGACTGCACGGTCGACGGCAGCGTGCACAGGAACAGCACGCCGACGTACAGGTCCGGCGTCAATACGCGGCCCGCCAGCGGCTTCATGGCCAGGCCGATGATCGGGAACAGCACGAAGGTCGACGCCAGCACGAGCAGGTGCAGGCGCCAGTTGGTCAGGCCTTCGACCATCGCCTCGCGCGACAGCTTGGCGCCGTGCAGGAAGAACAGCAGGCCGATGGCGACCGTCGTCACCTGTCCGAGCACGACCGCCGTCTGGCCGGAGCAGGGCAGCAGGCTGGCCAGGGCCACGGTGGACAGCAGCATCAGGGTGAAGGTGTCGACCGACAGGCGGCGCAGCAGGGCGGAAGTACGTTCGATGGCGTTGGACATGGCGGACTACGGGAAAACCGGCGGGAATCGCGCATTGTAGCGCGTTGCGACCGGCCCTGTCGGTCGAAGGCCGGGGCCGGACCGGAGGCGTAAATGCGACAAAACTTATTTCCAGATATAAGTCCGGCAGCTATACTGCCGGCTTGGTTTTTTAACTCGGGGTACAACTTGTTCAAATCGATCGTCCTGCCCGTGGCGGTGCTGGGGGCATTCGCTTCCGCCCACGCCGACGAGGGCCAGTGGCAGCCGCACCAGCTGCCGCAGCTGAAGTCCGAACTCAAGCGCATCGGCATCACCATCCCGGCCGAGAAGCTGGCCGACCTGTCCAAGCATCCGATGAGCGCGATCGTGTCGCTGGGCGGTTGCTCGGCGTCCTTCGTCTCGCCGGACGGCCTGGTGGTCACCAACCACCACTGCGCCTATGGCGCCATCCAGCGCAACGCGACCCCGGAGCATAATTACATCGTCAACGGCTTCCTGGCCAAGACCCGCGCCGAGGAACTGCCGGGCGGCCCGAACTCGCTGGTCTACGTGACCGAGAAGGTCGAGAACGTGACGGACCGCGTGCTGAAAGGCCTGGCACCGAATTTGTCGGGCAAGGAACGCCACGAGCAGGTCGAGAGCCGCATCAAGGCGCTGATCGCCGAATGCGAAAGCGACAAAGCCTATCGCTGCTCCGTCCCCGCCTTCCACCGCGGCGGCGAGTACTACCGCATCAAGCAGCTGATGATCCGCGACGTGCGCCTCGTGTACGCGCCGGCGGATGCCGTCGGCAACTTCGGCGGCGACATCGACAACTACGAGTTCCCGCGCCAGGCCGGCGACTTCTCTTTCCTGCGCGCCTACGTCGGCAAGGACGGCCGCCCGGCCGATCCGTCGCCGGACAACGTGCCCTACCAGTCGAAGGATTTCCTGGTGGTGTCGGCCGAAGGCCTGAAGAACGGCGACCCGATCCTGCTGGCCGGCTACCCGGGCCGCACCAGCCGCTACAAGCTGCCGTCCGAGATCCGCTTCGCGCGCGAGGTCGACTACCCGGCCAAGGTCGCGACCATCACTGCCGACCTGTCGGTGATCGCGGCCGCCACGATGGGCAACCCGGGCTACGACGTGCGCTACGCCAGCGTCGCCAAGAGTCTGAACAATGTGCTGAAGAAGACCCAGGGCCTGCTGGACGGCTTCGCGCGCAAGGACATCGCGGCCATCAAGGACGTGCAGGACGCGGAGTTCCGCAATTGGTATAAACAGAACATGAACCGGCCGGACGTCGGCGGCTCGAAGACGCTGCTGGCCGACCTCGATGCCGCGATCAAGGCCGACATGGACGGCGCGCAGCAGGAAGCCGCATGGGCGGAAGCGACGCACAGCGACCTGCTCAAGAGCGCGCGTACCTTGTACCGCCTGGCGCTGGAGCGCCAGAAGCCGGACGCCCAGCGCGAGGCGGGCTACCAGGAACGCGACCTGTCGTTCATCAAGGCGCGCCTGACCCGCCTGGAGCAGTCGTTCGTGCCCAGCGTCGACCAGGCGCGCTGGCAGGCCGCGCTGAACCGCTACGCGAAGATCCCGGCCACCGCCCACCCGCAGGGGCTCGACGCGCTGCTGCCGAAGCAGGACGCGATTTCCGCGATGTATAAATCGACCGAACTGGGCGACACCGCCAAGCGCCTGGCCTGGATCGGCAAGGATACGGACGCGTTCCGCAAGTCGAACGACCCGTTCATCCAGCTGGCCGTACGCCTGCAGGACACGGGCATGGCGCTGGAAGACCGCCGCAAGGAAGTCGACGGCAACCTGGAACGCGTGATCCCGCAGTACATGAACGCCGTCATCGCCTGGAAGAAGTCGCAGGGCAAGCCGGTCTACCCGGACGCCAACTCGACGCTGCGCGTGACCTACGGGACCGTGGCGCCGTACAGCCCGCGCGACGGCCTGACCAAGGGACCGTTCACGACCGTGCAGGGCATCGTCGAGAAGGCGACCAACAAGGAGCCATTCAACGCGCCGACCAACCTGCTGCAGGCGATCCGCGAAAAGCGCTGGGGCCAGTTCAAGGATCCGGTGCTGGGCACCGTGCCCGTGAACTTCCTGTCGAGCGCCGACACGACCGGCGGCAACTCCGGTTCGGCCGTGATGAACAAGCGCGGCGAACTGGTGGGCCTGAACTTCGACTCGACCTACGAGTCGATCACCAAGGACTGGTACTTCGACCCGGTGATCACCCGTGCGATCCACGTCGACATCCGCTACATGCTGTGGGTGATGAAGGAAGTCGACCATGCCGACAACCTGCTCAAGGAAATGACGATCAAGTATCCGAAGCGCTGATCGCGTCCTCGACAGCCTGACAGCCGCGCCGGGAGCGATTCTGGCGCGGCTTTTTTCATGGCGCGGCGCTTGCAGCTTGCGCAATCCGGCGCCGCCTTCCATAATTGCCGGCTGACTTCCCATTCCGACCAGATGAACGAGACCCTCCACATCGCCGGCTACGCCACGACCCCGCTGGAACTGATTTCCTTCGTGCTGTCGATCGCGACGGTGCTGCTGAACATCCGCCGCGTCCACTGGGCCTGGCTGTTCGCGATCGTCTCGTCCGCCACCTACGGCATCGTGTTCTTCGATGCGCGCCTGTACGGCGACGCCGGCCTGCAGGGCGTGTTCATCGCGACGTCGCTCTGGGGCTGGACCCAGTGGCTGCGGGGCGCCGGCGACGCGCCCCTGGTCGTCACGCGCCTCGATGCCCAGGGCTGGGCCTGGTCGCTGGGTGGCTGGGCGCTCGGCTACCTGGCGCTGTCCTCGTTCCTGAAGCACTTCACCGATACCGACGTGCCGCACCTGGACGGCTTCCTCACGGCCGGCAGCCTGCTCGGCACGCTGCTCACGGCGAGGAAGAAGGTCGAGAACTGGCTCGTGTGGATCGTCGCCGACGTCGTCTACGTGGGCCTGTACGTGCACAAGGGCCTGAACCTGACGGCGGTACTGTATGCGCTGTTCGTCGCGATGGCTGTCGCCGGCCTGTTCGCCTGGCGTGCCGCGGCGCGCGCGGGAGCGCGCTGATGGAGACGCTGCCGGGCAGGATCGAGCGCATCGCGATCCTGGGCGCCGAATCGACGGGCAAGTCGACGCTGGCCGAAGCGCTGGCCGCGCACTACGGCACCGTGTGGGTGCCGGAATACCTGCGCGAATTCGTCGACGTGAACGAGCGCGTGCCGCGCGAGGACGACCAGGTCGGCATCGCCCGCACCCAGCTCGAACGCGAAGCCGCGCTGCTGCCGCGGGCGAACCGCTTCCTGTTCTGCGACACGGCGCCGCTGATGACGGCCGTGTACAGCCGCATCTACTGGGGCCGCGTGCCGGACGCCTTGCTGGCGCTGGAAGCGGCGCACGACTATGCGCTGACGCTGGTGGCGGACATCGACCTGCCGTGGGTGCCCGACGGACTGCAGCGCGAATCGGAGGAAGTGCGCCGGCGCGTGCACGCCCAGCTGCTGGCGGTGCTGGACGCGCGCGCCATTCCGTACACGCTGCTGCGGGGCGACCTGGCGCAGCGCATGCGCCAGGTCGCAGCCTTTCTTTAGCGCGCTGCTTTAGAAGTCGACCGTCGCCGACAGGCGGAAGGTGCGCGGCGCGCCCGCGAGCAGGTAGCCGCCCAGCGCCGGCGTGACGTCGCGCCAGTAGAACTTGTCGAACAGGTTTTCCGCGCGGGCGCGCAGGGTCACGCTGTTCGTTCCCATTTTCATGGCATAGGACGCGCCCAGGCCGAACACGTGGTAGTCCGGCACGAACACGCGATTCTCGACGTCGAACGCCTTTTTCCCCGAATACTGCCAGGTGCCGTCCAGCTTCAGGCCGGGGACTTGCGGCACGGCGTAGGCGACCAGGGCGGTCGACTTGAACGCGGGAACGTCGGTGACGCGCTTGCCGTCGATGCTGGCCGTGCCGGTGCCGGACTGGCGCGTGTTCAGCGCCAGCAGCGACAGGCTCCAGTCCAGGTTCGGGGTCGCCTTGCCGTCGGCCGACAGTTCGATGCCGCGGTGCGTCTGGCGGCCGTTGCGCACGTAGGCGTTGTCCGCATCCGTGTATTCCAGGCCCTGGCGGATCTGGAACAGCGCCGCCGACAGCGTCAGCGCGTCGCCCATCGCGGCCTTG
Organism: Massilia sp. YIM B02763; assembly: GCF_030412015.1. Classification (GTDB taxonomy): domain Bacteria; phylum Pseudomonadota; class Gammaproteobacteria; order Burkholderiales; family Burkholderiaceae_D; genus Telluria. Next base: position 133,673 of record NZ_JASNRD010000011.1, read on the forward strand.
GCGCCGACCTCGAACTGGCGCGAGCGCTGCGGCGCCAGCATCTGGTTCTGGTTGACGGTTTCCATCGGTGCGATGCCGCCGTTCTGCAGGCCGTCGTTGAACGAGGCGTACACGTTCCAGTCCTGCCGCGGGCTGTAGACGAGGGCCACGCGCGGCAGCACGAAGGAATGGTCGCTCGAGATCCAGGTGGCGCTGTCGCCCACGTATTCGTCGCGCTCGATCTTCACGTAGCGCAGGCCGCCGTGCAGCGTGAGCTGCGGGGTCAGCTTGACGATGTCTTCCGCGAACAGCGCGCTCTCGGCATCGCTGCGGCGCTCGAACACAGGGCCCGTCACGCGGTCCGGGCCCACGCTGGGCGTGACCAGCGGATGCCAGATATTGCTGTAGCCGACGTAGTCGTAGACATAGTCGCCGAAGCTGTCGTGGCGTTCGGCGTAGGAGGTGCCGACCGTCAGCGCGTGCTGCACGCCGCCGGCGGTGAAGCGGCCCTGGACCTGGGCCTGGACGCCCCACGGGCTCTTGCGTTCGCCCGTGCTCTGGTAGTCGTAGACGTCGTAGTCGCCGTTCGAGCAGAAGCCGGGGTAGTAGCCGTCGCCCTCGTTGCTGCAGCCGTAGGGGAAGGCGGTGTAGTCGTCGCGCTTGAACCAGTGCTTGTTGGCGGCCACGGTCGCCGTCCACGTGGGTGCCAGCTTGTACTCGAAGCGCAGGCCGAGGTTGCTGTCCTTGGTCGTGACGGGACGGGTCCAGGGCTGGTCGTTCAGCAGCGTCCGGGCCGATACGCCGGTGGGCAGCACCTCGTTGCGGATCAGCTGGTAGCCGGGCGCCGTGACCTGGGCCTTGCGCTGGTAGTCCATGTCCAGCTGCAGCAGCGCGTCCGGCGTGATCTGCCAGTCGAACGCGCCCGAGACGAATTGCCGGTCGCCGTTGGCGCCGCGCACGTAGGAATGCAGGTCGGCGGCGGCGGCGTTGATGCGGTAGCCGAAGCGGCGGTCGTCGAAGCGGCCGCCCAGGTCCAGGCTGCCGTACAGCGTGCCGCGCTCGCTCACCTCCGCGGTGGCGGAGCGCAGCGGCGTGCTGGTCGGGCGCTTGGTCACGTAGTTGATGATGCCGCCCGGCGTGGCGATGCCCGAGCTCAGCCCCGTCAAGCCCTTCAGGATCTCGATGCGCTCCTTGTTCTCGAGCGGGATCTGGGTGTCGCCCGGAATGGCGAAGCCGTCCTTGCGGTAGCTGTAGTTGTTGTCCAGCGCGAAGCCGCGGATCGAGAACTGTTCGGCATAGCCGACGGCGTTGTAGGCATCGCTGACGGAGGCGTCGAAGCGCACGGCGTCCGTGGTCGAACGGATCGACAGGTCCTGCATCTGCGTACGGCCGATGGCCGTGATCGAGGACGGCGTGTCGAAGAGCGACGCTTCGCCGAAGCCGCCGACGCTGGCGCGGTCGGTGGCGATGAAGCGGTTGCCGGTGACGACCACTTCGGCGACCTGGCCGGCCGCGGCCGTGTCTTGGGTCTGCGTCTGTGCGAACGTCGGGAAGGCCTGCACGAGGGCGCAGGCAAGGAGGGGATACTTCAGTCTCAGGTTCATGTGTGCTCGCTTCGCGCGCCGGCATCGGCACGCTGCTTTTTTTGTCAAAAGCCGGAGCCAACGGGGGAAGGGCAAACAAGGGTGGGAACTGCGTTGCGCTTTCCTTCGCTGGCATTATCCAGATCAGGTACGAAGGGTATTTCTCACCCGGAAGCGCACTTCCAGGACCCCTAGCGAAGGCGCGAGTCTAACACGACCCGCGTTGTCGTGGTGCGATTACTAATACATGCATCGAAAAGCCGGGATCGAAAAGCCGGGATCGAGTAGCCGGGATTGAAACAACGGCGTCCCGCACGCCGCCGCATGCATGGCGTGTCGTCCAGCCTATGCCGGCTCAAGCTGTGTCGCCGGCACTTCCACGTGAGGGCGGGCATGCAGCAGGTGGCGCTGCAGCACGGTGCGGGCGGATTCGCCGATCAGGCGCCAGTGCTCACGGCGCTGGGCGGCGCGCTTGCGGTGCTTGGACGGCATCTCGGACAGCGGCTTGACGTAGAAGGGCAGTTGGATCAGGTAGCCGGGCACGCCTTCCATCTCGGTGCCGCCAAGGATTTGCCAGAAGCCGTCGTAGGCGTTGGCGAAGTGCTTTTCCGGATCGGGATCGTAGGCGATGTGCGCCTCGCTGCGGATGGCGACGACGCGGTCGATGCCGACGGCCTGGACGATGCCCTGCATGGCGGCAAAGCAGAAGAAGCTGGGCGAATTGTTCGGGAACACGCGCTCGAAGGCCTCGAAGGCGGCGCCGGAATCCGTCCAGCGCCCCTGGTTGCGCGCGATGAAGGGCACGACCGGCAGGTCGACGCCGAACGTGGCGCCTTCGAGCCAGCTGAAGGACAGGCGGTGCAGGCATTTGCCGTCGGCCAGCAGGGCGACGGTGAGGTCGCCCTCGGCATTGCTGCGCGAGGCCATCTCGAGCTGGATCGCGAACGTGCTGCCGTCGGCCTCGTGCTGCCACAGCGGCAGGCGGCACTCGCTGTAGACGGCCTGCTGGTAGGCCTCGTCGAAGGTGGTTTCCTCGAAGCGGTAGTGGCTCAGCACGGCCTGCACGCGCGCGCGCGCCGACATGCCTTTCATGAGGTAGTCGCGGTGGCTCAGGTGGTGGAACGGGTCGTCGTTGGCGGGCGCCATGACGTGCTTGCGGTAGACGCCGAGGTCGCACAGCGCGCGGTGGTCGCGGTACCAGGCCAGTACGCGCAGGCTGCGCGCGATGCACAATAGCCAGGACGACAAGCTGTACTGGCCGCGGCGGGCGGTCCAGTGGCGGGTGAGGTGAGCGAAAATCATGGGTGCGCTCCGGATTGCATGATCGGTTTGCGGGTACTTCGACGACCTGCCGCGCGCCGGATTGGCGGTCGCGGCGGGTGTTCGCGTGCCCTTGTTGCTGTGTTCGGGTTCATCTTGGCGCACGGGCCGGCAAGGCGGCGTGCGCGTGCTCAACGGTAAATCGGCGTGGATGCGGTGTCCGCGCTCAGGATCGGCAGGATCGTCGGCGGCGGTAGCGGTAGCGGTTCCCTAGTGTCTTTTTTGTTATCATCATGTCTCTGGTTGTTGATCTTTTGTCAGGCGAGTTGCCAGACGCAAGACTAGCACGATTGCCGCGCCGAACATTGAAATCCTCATGAATAATTGAGTCAGGCCGAACAACTTGAGGAGGGCATCGCGATGATCGAACTTTTTTATTGGCCCACCATCCAGGGGCGCGGTGAGTTCGTGCGCCTGGCGCTGGAGGAAGCGGGCGTGGAGTACGTCGACGTGGCGCGCAAGCCGGGCGGGATGGCGCGCATGATCGCGGCGATGGACGGCGCCGACCATCCCTCGTATGCGCCGCCGTTCCTGAAGGCGGATGGCATGACCATCGGCCAGACCGCCAACATCCTGTTCTGGCTGGGCCAGCGCCACGGCCTGGCGCCGCAGGACGAGCAGGGCAGGCTGTGGGTCAACCAGATCCAGCTGACCATCGCCGACATGGTGGCCGAGGCCCACGACAGCCACCATCCGGTGGCGACCTCGCTCTACTACGAGGACCAGCGTCCCGAGGCCAAGCGCCGCGCCGCCGACTTTCTGGAAACCCGGATTCCGAAGTTCTTCGACTGGTTCGAAGGCATCCTGGCACGGCCGCAGCCGAAGGACTACCTGCTCGGCGCCACGCTCACCTATGCCGACCTGTCGCTGTTCCAGCTGATGGAAGGCCTGCGCTACGCCTTCCCGCACGCGCTGGCCCACGCCGACGCGAACTATCCGCTGCTGGCGGCGCTGCGCGACCGGGTCGCGGCGCGGCCGCGCGTCGCCGCCTACCTGGCGTCGGACCGGCGCCTGCCGTTCAACGAGGAGGGCATCTTCCGCCATTATCCGGAGCTGGACCGCCAATGAACGAAGACAGCCGGCGAGGATGCGAGATGATTGTTTCGTCCATGCCTCTGCGGTAGGATCGTGTATCCCCCCACCGCAGAGATGCCATGACCCGACGCCGCCAGTTCCTGATCCAGGCCGGCCTGCTCGCCGCCGGCGCCAGCGCAGCCGACGCCACCGCAGCCGGACAAGACACGCCCACCACGTCCACTGCGCCCGCGACGCCGGGCGCCCCGCCCACCTTCGGCGCCACCCCCGGCTTTGGCCCCGACGTCTCGCCCGCCACCTTCGCCGAAGCCGAGAAGCTGATGCAGGTGTCGATGAGCTCGACGCAGCGCCGCATGGCCGCGCGCAGCTGGCGCGTGTCGCTGGCCTCGACGATGGAGCGGCGCAGCGGCCCGCGCCGCGTCGACCTGGAGCCGGGCATCGCGCCGGCCACCGTCTGGGATCCGGCCGCCGCCGTGGGCACCGCCGGCCCCGCGCGCGAGCGCTTCGTGCGCAGCCGCGCGGCCGCCGCGCCGCTGCCCGCCGACGACGCCGACATCGCCCACGCCCCCGTGACCCGGCTGGCGCACTGGATCGAGACGCGCGCCCTGAGCTCGGAGCGCCTCACGCGCCTCTACCTGGCGCGCATCCGCCGCCTGGACGGCGCCCTGCGCAGCGTGATCACGGTGACGGAAGCGCACGCGCTGGAACGCGCGCGCCAGGCCGACCGCGAGATCGCCGCCGGCAAGTACCGCGGCCCGCTGCACGGCATTCCCTACGGCGTGAAGGATTTGCTCGACACCGCCGGCATCCCGACCACCTGGGGCGCGGAACCGTTCCGTGCGCGCGTGCCGACGACCGACGCCCACGTCGTGCGCCGTCTGGACGCGGCCGGCGCCGTGCTGGTCGCCAAGCTGAGCCTGGGCGCGCTGGCGCTGAACGACGTCTGGTTCGGCGGCCAGACGATGAACCCGTGGCTGCCGGAGGAGGGCGCATCCGGTTCGAGCGCCGGTCCCGGCGCGGCCACGGCGGCGGGCCTGGTGGCGTTCTCGATCGGCAGCGAGACGGGCGGCAGCATCGTCAGCCCGTCGATGCGCTGCGGTGTCGCCGGCCTGCGCCCGACCTATGGCCGCGTGGGCCGCAGCGGCGCCATGACGCTGTGCTGGTCGCTCGACAAGCTGGGCCCGATGACGCGCAGCGTCGAGGATGCGATGCTGGTGCTGCGCGCGATTGCCGGCCCCGACGCCGGCGACGTCGCCAGCCGGCCGGCCAGGCTCGACTTCGATGCGAACGCGGGCGTGGCCGGCCTGAAGGTCGGCTACTTCCCCGGCTGGATGAAGGAAGACCCGGCCACCGACGTCGACCGCGCCGCGCTGGAGAACCTGAAGAAGCTGGGCTGCAAGGCCGTGCCCGTGACGCTGCCGGACTGGCCGCACCAGTCGCTCAACACGGTGCTGTTCGCCGAGGCGGCCGCCGCCTTCGAGGAGATCGTGCTGGACGGCCGTGTCGACGAACTCGCCATGCAGGTGCCCGACGCCTGGCCCAACCTGCTGCGCCAGGCACGCTTCCTGTCGGCCGTGGACTTCGTGCAGGCCGACCGCCTGCGCCGCAAGTACGCGCTGGAGATGGCGCGCATCCTGCGCGAGGTCGACCTGTTGCTGGTGCCCTCGCTGCGCGAGGAGATGCTGACGATCTCGAACAACACGGGCCATCCGTCGCTGACGGTGCGCACCGGCTTCGTGGCGGTGGGCGCGGCGCGCAGCGACTGGGCCCCGGATCCGCAACGCCCGCTGCCCACGTTCGCGCCGCCGCGCCGCGTGCCGCACGGCGTGACGCTGATCGGGCGCCTGTTCGACGAAGGAACGATCGCCCGAGTGGGCATGGCGCTGGAGCGCGTGTCCGGCGTCGCGGCCGAGCGCGCGCCGGGCTTTTGAGTACATCGCTCACGTACACCGATCACGTACATCGATCGCGTCAAACCGCGTGCATGCCGGCGGAAGCATGTTCGCCGGCGGCGCGCGCGCCTGACAGGCGTCGGCGGCGCCGGCGGGGCAGGGGCGTGCACGACCGGCGCGGCGGCACTATCATGGTCGTCCCTCATCGACACAGGAGACGACCATGGCAAGCACCATCACCCGGCAACCCGATGTTCCGCCGGCCGCCGAGCCAAGCGCGGGCGCGGGCGCCGGCGGCCCCGTCGACACGTCCGCGGTCCAGCGCATCGCCGCGTTCTCGGATGGCGACGCCGGCGGCAATCCGGCCGGCGTCTGGATCGGCGCCGCGCTGCCGCCGGCAGCCGAGATGCAGCGCCTGGCACATGCCGTCGGGTACTCCGAGACGGCATTCGCGGCGCGACAGGGCGACAGCTGGCGCGTGCGCTATTTCTCGCCCGAATCCGAAGTGCCGTTCTGCGGCCACGCCACCATCGCCCTCGGCGCGGCGCTGGCGGCGCGCGAAGGCGACGGCGTATTCCCGCTGGCCTTGAACAATGCGTCGATCACCGTCGAAGGCAGGCGCGAAGGCGCCCGCACGGCCGCCGCCCTGCAATCGCCGCCGACCTGGAGCCGGCCGGCCGATTCCGGCCTCGTGGACACCGCGCTGGCCTTGTTCGGCTACACGGCCGCCGATCTCGATCCGCGCATCCCGCCCGCGCTCGCCCATGCCGGCGCCGACCACGTGGTGCTGGCGCTGGCCAGCCGCGCGGCGCTGGCGGCGATGCGCTACGACCTGGACGCGGGCCGCCGCCTGATGAACGCCCACGGCCTGACCACGATCGTGCTCGCGGTCGCGGAAAGCGCGCAGCTGTTCCATACACGTAATCCCTTTGCCAGCGGCGGCGTCTACGAAGACCCGGCCACGGGCGCGGGCACCGCCGCGCTGGCCGGCTACCTGCGCGACCTGGGCTGGCCGCACGGCGGCGCCATCGACGTGGTGCAGGGCGAGGACATGGGCATGCGCTCGCGCCTGCATGCGGCGATGGGGCCGCAGGCGGGCAGCTCGATTCGCGTGTCCGGCACCGCGCGGCCGCTGGCGGAGGCCACGCCGGCGTAAAAACCCACCGCAAGTCACAAGATTGCCGTCTGGCAATACCAGCTTCCCGCATTGCCAGACGTATGGATGAGCAGAAATGACGCGGAAAAGCACGTTTTCTCGGTGATTTGGTTTTTATTGGACGATTGATAATCATCAATACCAGTCGTTCAACACCACATTCGAGGAATTACCCCGTCATGGAATCGTCCCGCCCCGCCTTCGTCTCCGTCCCGCAAGCCCCTGCCGAGGGCGCGTCCGCGCGTCCCGCCTTGGCGACCGAGCGCCTGCCGTTCACCATCCGCCGGGTCGAGACGGAGGACAGCCTGCGCAAGGCCGTGCGCATCCGCCACGCGGCCTACGCGCGCCACCTGCCGGAGTTCGCGCAGACGCTGGCGCTGCCGGAGGCCTGCGACTACGAGGACGATGTGGTGGTCCTGCTGGCCGAGTCGCGCCTGGACGGCACGCCGCTGGGGTCGGTGCGCATCCAGACCAACCTGCACCGCGCACTGCACGTGGAGGAATCGGTCGAGCTGCCGTCCTGGCTGCAGGGCAAGCGCCTGGCCGAGGTGACCCGGCTGGGCATCGACGAGGGCCGCATCGGCCGCGTCGTCAAGATCGCCCTGATCAAGGCCTGCTTCGAGTATTGTGAGCAGAATGGCATCGACTACGCCGTCGTCACGGGCCGCTCGCCGATCGACCGCCAGTACGCGCAGCTGCTGTTCGTCGACGTGTTCGAGGACGGCGCCATGGTGCCGCTGCGCCACGTCGGCAACATCCCGCACCGCGTGATGGCCTTCGAGATCGCCACCGGCGAAGCGCGCTGGAGCGCGGCGCGCCACCCGATGCTGGGATTCTTCAAGCATACCCGCCATCCGGACATCGATATCGGCGCGCGCAAGGTGCCGGCGGTGGTGCAGCGTCCGGCGCCTTCGGCGGCCGCGATGCCCGTTGCATCAACGGCGCACTTTGCCATGGCCTAACATAGAAATTGCATGACGGCATTGATTTCACGCTGTATGCTGCGAAGTCGATGCCGGCAGGGATCTGCAGGCGACTGTGTATTGCCTTAGATTCTTATGCTCAAGCCCGCCTCCTATCCGCGCAACCCGACGCCGACCTTTGCCCAGCGCGCGGTCGATGCCGTGTTGCGCTTGCTCGCCACCTACATGCTACCGGTGGGCATCGGCATGTTTTCGCTGATCGCGCTGCTGTCCTGGCCCGACCACTACGCCCACGACGACGGCGTGGCGCTGCCCTTGCAGGTGCTGACGCCGGACGCCAGGCTGACCCCGGGCCAGGCCGTGCACCTGCTGTCCCAGCGCCCGCCGATCGACAGCTTCGAGACCCGCTTGTCCGAACAACCCCTGTGGTTCGCGTTCACGCCCCGCGTCCGTGCGGCGGGGGCGGGCGGGGGAGCAGGGATCGGCATCGAATTCCCCTCGCGCCACGCGACCGCCATCGCCTGCTGGGATGCGCAGACGCTGCAGCCGCTGGGCGACGCCTCGCGCACGGGCGCGCACGGCGCCATGAAGGCCGTCAAGGCCGGCTTCGCGCTGAACCTGGGCGGCGCCACCGGCCAGGTACTGTGCCGCGCCAGCTTCGTGGGGCCGGCGCGCCTGACCGCCGTCGCCTGGCCGGCCGGGCAGCTGGAACTGTCGATCCAGGATTTCCACCGCAAGTCCGGCCTGCTCGACGGCGGCATGATCGTGCTGACGCTGTTCGTGCTGCTGACGGCGCTGATCAACCGCCAGGCGCTGTACATCCAGTTCGCCGGCTGGCTGATCCTGAGCCTGCGCGCGGGCGCGCTGTCGGGCGGCTGGGACATCCAGTGGCTGGGCCAGGTGGTGCCGGCCGACTGGCTGCTGCCGATGCGGGCCGTGACCATCGCCCTGTTCGCGCTGTCGTCCCTGACGCTGTACCAGACGCTGTTCGGCGCCGAGCTGGCGCGCACCCGCTTCGGCCCCTTCCTGCGCTTTTCCCAATGGGTGTGCCTGCCGTTCCTGGCGTGCGCGCTGCTGCTGCCCTACCGCGTGTTCCTGCCCATCATGTGGGGCGTGGTCGCGTTCGGCCTGGGCCTGATGACGCTGGGCCTGGTCGCCATCATGCTGCGTTCGCGCAACCGGGTGGCGATGTGGTTTGCGGCCTCGTTCGCCGTCACCTTCGTGGCGTCGCTGGCCGAGGTGGCCGGCGCCGCGATGGAATTGCGCGCGCTGTCCGACGTCGTCAACAGCGTCACCGCCGCGCTGGCATCGAGCCTGCTGGCGGCGCTGGCCGTGGCCGAGCAGATGCGCATCGAGACCGAGCAGCGCATGGCGGCCCAGGAAAAGCTGGAGCAGGCGTTCGAGGCGATGCCGGTCGGCCTGTTCACGCTCGACATGTACGGCACCTTCCTGAGCGCCAACCCGGCGCTGCGCAAGATGCTCGACATGGCCGATTTCGTGCCCGGCCGCACCGGCTGGAAGCAGTTCTTCGCCGACAGCCTGTGGATCGAGCTGCACGAGACCGTCCACATGCGCAGCGAGGCGGAAATGCAGATCGCCAGCCGCGACGGCAGCCGCCGCTTCCTCGTCAGCGCCACGCTGGCGCGCGGCCGCATCGAAGCGGTGATGCAGGACGTCACCGACAAGCACAAGGCCACCGAGCAGCTGCGCTTCATGGCCAACAACGACCCGCTGACCAAGGTCTTCAACCGGCGCGGCATCGAGAAGATGTTCGAGGGCGCGGCGCACACGCTGGACGCGGGCAAGCCGCTGTCGCTGGCCTACATCGACCTCGACCGCTTCAAGCTGATCAACGACCTGTTCGGCCACGCGGCCGGCGACGAGGTGCTCAAGCAGGTGTGCGAGCGCATGGCGCTGATGCTGGGCGGCGGCCAGCAGATCGGCCGCGTGGGCGGCGACGAATTCGTGATCGTGATGCCGGATACGGCGGTGCCGCTGGCGTCGCTGATCTGCCGCGGCATCGTCGACCGCATCGGCGGCACCCCGTACCGCGTCGGCGACAAGGCCTTCCACGTGCGCGGCTCCTGCGGCCTGATCGAGGTGGCGCCGGGCATGCCCATGAAGGATGCCGTGTCCACCGCCGACCGCGCATGCCGCGAAGCCAAGGGCGGCCACAATGCCGGCCTGGTCGTGTACGAGCGCGGCTCGGCCGCGTTCCAGGAGCGCGCCAGCGAATTGAACCTGGTCGAGCGCCTGTCCGGCCCGGACGCCACCAAGGACATGTTCCTGGAGATGCAGCCGATCATGTCGCTGAGCGCGCCGCACGAATCGCTGAACTTCGAGGTGCTGCTGCGCATGCGCGAGCCCGACGGCCGCACCACGCCGGCCGGCCCCGTGATCGCCGCCGCCGAGAAGAGCGGGCGCGCGGGCGTGATCGACCGCTGGGTGCTGTCGACCGCGCTGGCCTGGATCGAGGACAATGCCGAAGCGCTGGGCAATACCCGCTTCGTGTGCATGAACCTGTCCGGCGCCTCGCTCAACGACGAGCGCTTCGTGCAGGACACGATGGAGATCCTGGCGCTGTACCGCCACGTGGCGGGCCGGCTGTGCATGGAGATCACGGAGAGCGTCGCGCTGCACGACCTCGACAACACGCGCCGCTTCATCGACGAGGTGCGCAACTTCGGCGTGAAGGTGGCGCTGGACGATTTCGGCGCCGGCTACACCTCGTTCTCCTACCTGAAGGAACTGCCGGCCGACGTGCTGAAAATCGACGGCAACTTCATCGTCAACATCAACGCCCATCCGGCCAACGTCGCCATCGTCGAGGCCATCGTCAACCTCGCCGCCAACCTGGGCATGAAGACCATCGCCGAGTGGGCCGAGGATGCGGACACGATCCGCACGCTGGCCGAGATCGGCGTCGACTACGTGCAGGGCTATGCGATCGCCCGTTCGCAGCCGCCGGAAAAGCTGCTCGCGGCCAGCTCCTCGGCCAGCTTCATCAAGTCCGAAGACGTGCTGCAGCTGGTGCGCATGCTGGGCGCGCCGGCCAACGAGGCGGCGCCGCCGGATGTCGACCACTTGCGCGACTCGTACTGACTTGCCGATCGACTGAAGTACTGCCCTACTGAATGCCGGCCAGGCTGGCGCGCGCGCCTTCCTGCTGCAGCAGCATGCGGCGTGCCGCCTTCAGCGTGGCGACATCGCGCGCCAGCGTGGCGGGGCGGGCGCCGGCGGGACGTCTCCAGGCATCGTGGCGCAGGTCGGCCGCGGGCAGCACGTGGCGCTGCGGCGGCGCGGCCGGCGCCATGGCCGCCACGGCCGGTTCGGGCGCGGAGGAGCCGGTCGATGCCGCCAGGCCGCTGCCGCCCTGCGACCCGCTGCTGTCGACGGACAGCACGCGGCCGGTCGAGCCGGCGGGGCAGGGCTGGTCGGTGAAGGTGGCGTGGCCGCCGCCGTCGACGCACTTGACGATGTCGCCGGCCTGCGCCGGCGCCAGGGGGGCCAGAGATGCCGCCAGTGATGCTGCCAGTGCCGGCAGCGCGGCGGCGAGCCATCCCGCGAGGCTGAGTGCACGCTTCATGGTGTTCTCCTTGTTCAGGCTTCCATGCTGCGCTTCGTACCTCCGCGATTCTGTACGTTGCCACACCCTCGCCGCATGGCGGACGCGTGCGTTCCAGACTGTCCGAACAGGCCTACACGCCGACGGGATATCGATCACCCGAAGCAGCCCTTGCAAGCGCCGCGAGCGGCCCTATCTCGGTGCTGTTCCTCTCATGCTCCGGCATGGGTTTCTCTGTCTCCTCCAGGTGCGAGCTTGGACTTTGCCGCCCGGCGCAGCGATGCGCGGGCGGCTTTTTCTTTCGGGGCAGGGAGCGCCTACGGCGCGAGCGGCAGCGTGAACTGCAGCAGCAGGCCGCCGCCGTCGCGGTTGCGCACCGTCAGCTCGGCATTGTGGCGCGTGAGCACGCGCTCGACGATGGCCAGGCCCAGTCCGGAACCGTTGGCCTGGCCGCGCGCGCTGTCCAGCCGCGTGAACGGACGCAGCAGCTGCTGGATCTGGTCCTCGGGCACGCCGACGCCGCGGTCGTTGATCTCGACTACCGCGCGGCGGCCGTGGCCCGTCAGCTTCACGTGGCAGGCGATGTCGATCTCGGTGACGTCGCCGCCCGGGGTCTTGCCGTAGCGGCGCGCGTTCTCGATGACGTTGTTGATCACGCGGCGCAGGTCGACCGGGTTGCCCAGCACGACGATGTCCGCGTCGACCTCGGTGGTGGCGCGCACGTCGGGCAGGCGGGCCGCCTCGCGCGCGCAGTCCTCCAGCAGTTCGGACAGGTCGACGGTGGTGAAGGTGGCGCTTTCGGTGGGCCGCGCGAAGTCGAGGAACTGGCCGATGATGGCGTCCATCTGGGCGATGTCCGACTGGATGCCGTCGCGCGCCTCCTGCGACAGGTTCGCCATCTCGACCTCGAGCTGCATGCGCGCCAGCGGCGTGCGCAGGTCGTGCGAGATGCCGGCCAGGATGATGGCGCGGTCCTTTTCCAGCTGCTGCAGGTCGTCGACCATCTGGTTGAAGCTGCGGTTCGCCTCGATGATCTCCTGCGAGCCCTTCTCGGGCAGGGCGGCGGGGCGCTTGCCCTGGGCGATCGCGCGCGCGGCCGCCGTCAGGCGCGCCAGCGGCAGGTTGACGAGGCTCGAGATCAGCGCCGCGCCCAGCAGCGACAGCGCGCCGACCAGCGTGGCCCAGCCGACCCATTGCACGCGCGTGAGGTTGTTCAGGCGCTCGCGTTCCAGCATCAGCCAGTACTTGTCGCCGTCGATGTCGAAGCTGACCCAGAAGCCAGGCATGTCGTTGACGCGGCGCGAAAAGCGCGTGTCCGGCCCCAGCTTGCCGCGCACGATGGCGGCCAGCTCCGGCGTGAGGAAGTTGGGCGGCGGCTCCACCTTGTCGGTCGGCTCCAGCGTCAGGATGCGGATGCCTTCGTTCGACACCAGCTCGAACAGCAGTTCGCTGCGCAGGTCGGGCGCCGAGTGGGTCAGCGCGGCCTTGGTGATGGTGACGACGGAGACCAGCAGCTCGGCGGTCTGCTCGACCTGGGGCCCGCGCTGGAACACGTTGATCATGCCGATCCACGATGCCATGGACAGGGTCGTCAGCAGCGACAGCAGGAAGAAGGTGCGCCAGAACAGGCCGCTCTTGAACCAGCCGAACCGTCGTGGACGCGGCAACTGCAGCGAAGACATCGTGGGCACTTGCAATGGCACTAGCGCGGCTGGCCTTCCGGAATGAACACGTAGCCCAGGCCCCAGACGGTCTGGATGTACAGCGGGCTGGAGGGATCGGGTTCGATCAGCTTGCGCAGGCGCGAGATCTGCACGTCGAGCGAGCGGTCGAAGACTTCATATTCGCGGCCGCGCGCCAGTTCCATCAGCTTCTCGCGCGACAGCGGCTGGCGCGCATGGCGCGCGAACACCTTCAACACCGAGAATTCGCCGGTGGTCAGGGGCACGGTCTCGCCGTTCTTCTTGAGGGTGCGGGTGCCCAGGTCGAGCACGAAGTCGCCGAACTCGAAGGTCTGCGGCGTCTCGCTCGGCGCGCCGGGGATCTCGTCCGGGCCCTTGCGGCGCAGGACGGCATTGATGCGCGCCACCAGCTCGCGCGGGTTGAAGGGCTTGGGCAGGTAATCGTCGGCACCCATCTCGAGGCCGACGATGCGGTCGACGTCCTCGCCCTTCGCGGTGAGCATGATGATCGGAGTCTGGTCGCCGGCGCCGCGCAGGCGGCGGCAGATCGACAGGCCGTCCTCGCCCGGCAGCATCAGGTCCAGCACCAGCAGGTCGTAGCGTTCGCGCAGCCACAGCTTGTTCATGGCGGGGGCGCTTTCCGCCGTCACCACCTGGAATCCCTGTTCGGTCAGGTAACGGCGCAACAGGTCGCGCAGGCGCACGTCGTCGTCCACCACCATGATCTTGGCGGCGTGGCCGCCGTTCGTCCCGGCTGCGCCGGTGTTCGGGCTCGTTGCATTCATAGGGTTGTCGTTGTCAGATTAATGTCGCTATGGTAACTTCATATCGTACAGCGGACAGGCGTAACTGTTGAGGCATTACATTGTGTTACAAACTTTACCCAATTCGCCTTATGCCCTACGCGGTTTCCACATACACTGGATTCATCGATAGACCAGCGCTTCACAACACATTCTTTAAGCTTATCCCCTTAGATGGCATCGCGGAAGAGGAACACCATGTACAGTGCGTTCACCCACCAACGAGCAGAGACGAAGGCAGGCCGGCTGGCCCGCGCCGCGCGTCGCGCCGCGTTGGCGTGCGCTCTGGTGCTGGCAGCCGGTGGAGCAATGGCCCAGCAGTATGGCGAACGCCGCGACGACCAGGTCATGCAGGGCCACCGTGCCGAGCGCTTCCAGTTGCCGCCGCAGGACCGCGACAATCGCCAGGCCGATAGCCGCCAGGCCGAGTTCCGCGCCATGGAAGAGCAGCGCCGCATGCAGCAGGACCAGCAGCAGTCCGAGCGCCGCGGCGGCCGCATGACCCAGGACGAACGGCGCGACCTGCGCCGCCAGATCAACGAAGCGGGCCGCGACCTGTACCCGCGCCAGCGCTGATCCGGCACCGTGCGCCGGACGCCGGTGCATGTTGGGATAACGTCATCCCTGATTTCTTTGCAACAATAGAGTTGCCACATATTTATTTCGTGGCATCAACGTGATACGCTTGCCAGCTTCCGACCCCGGCCCCGACCCTGCCGGGTCGCCAACCCTGGACGGGAGCCCATCGTGTCCACCGAATCCGTCGTACCGGCCGCGCGCTTCGCCGCTGCCGGCGACCTGGAACATTGCATCGCGCAGCGCCCCGACGGCGTCTACGCCGACCCGAGCGTGCTCGGCACGACGTTGATCGCGGCCGTCGACGCCATCTTCCGCGCCGGCCGCTATTTCGCCGGCGTCGACTACCCCATCCTCATCAAGGCCCTGTACGGCCACGGTCCGGCGCTGCCCGTCGGCCCGGACGGCGTGCCGGTCGTGCGCATCGCCGCCGCCATCCGCCCCTTCGACCCCGTGCGCAAGGCGCTGTACCGCGCCGTCAAGATCAGCGGCGGCTGGGCCGACTACATGTTCGAGCCGGCCTGGCTGCCCGATCCCGCCGACCCCGAGGCGCCCGAGCAGCTGACGGCGCTGGACGTCGACGAATTCATCGCCGACGTCTGGACCAAGGGCGTGCGCTTCGGGATCGACGTCGACGCCGTGCGCGCCGCCATGGCCGCGGCGCATGCGGGCCGCGCCGACCGCGTGACGGTGGCGCGCCGCCTCGACCCGGTGCCCGGCGTGGATGCGCACGTCGACGAAGTCTCGCGCGACATCCACCGCAACGACGCGCCGCGCCAGCTTGCCGACGGGCGCCTCGACCTCACCAGCTTCCAGAACCGCTTCCCGCAGATCCAGGCCGGCGTGCGCCTGCTGCAGAAGATCGCGGCCACGCAGGGCGCGAACGGCTTCGAGGTCTCGGGCAGCGCGCTGCCGGCCGCGCCGGGACGCGACACCGACCTGGCGCCGTATGCGGGGCCGGGCACCATGGTCGAGCGCGGCCGCGACGGCGAATTCCTCGTCTCGACGCAGGCGGGCTTCCTGTCCGTGGATGCCAAGACCAGCCGCGTCTCGGTCGGCGACAAGATCGTCAGCCACGACGGCGTGAGCGCCCGCACCACGGGCAATCTGCAGCTGACCGGCGACTACGAGGAATTCGGCGACGTGCAGGAGATGCGCACGCTCGAAGGCGAGGGCATCGTCGTGCACGGCGACGTGTACGGCCACCTGGTCTCGCGCGGCGGCACCGTGCTGCTGCATGCGAACCTGATCGGCGGCAGCGTCGCCAACCGGCGCGGCGACATCGTCGTGCGCGGCGTCGCCTCGAACGCGGTGCTGCAGGCCGAGGAGGGCGGCGTGACATTGGAGCGGGCCGAGAACTGCGTCGTCTCGGGCACGCGCATCCGCATCGGCCATGCGATCAACTGCGAGGTGATCGGCGACGAGGTCGAGGTCGAGATCGCGGAAGGCAGCGCCGTCGCCGGCCGCCGCGTGACGATCGAGGGCACCTCGCCGCGCAAGCAGAACGAGATGCTGGTGGCCGTGCTGTGCCCGGAAGGGCCGCACATCGAGGAAGTGATCGCCGCGGTGGGCCAGCGCATGGCCCAGTTCGAGGCGCTGGCGGCGCAGCTCAAGACGCAGATGGAGGCGATGACGTCCAAGCCGGACGTGCGCCGCTACCTGATGCTGGCCTCGCGCGTGCGCAAGAACGAGATCAGCCTGTCACCCGAGCAGACCCGCCAGTTCCAGCGCATGGGCCAGGACGTGGGGCCGGCGCTGAAGGCGATCGGCGAGGTGTCGAACAAGGTCAAGGCGGCCGAGGCGCAGCAGCGCGAAGGGGCGCAGATGCTGGCGCGGCTGGAGGCGCAGCGGGTCGATGCCGCCAGCGTGTCGGCCGTCACCGTGCGCCTGGTGCAGGGCGAGACCCAGGTGCGGATCCTGGGCTACAGCCCGGCGGCGGGCAGCGCGCCGTACCGCCTCGCGCCGCGCGAGATCCGCACGCGCCTGCGCGGCCCGCAGCGCGGCGAGCTGCTGTTCGCGGGCAGCAGCGGGCAGGTGGCGTGGAACAGCGCGGATGCCCTTTCGCAGGGCTGAGCGAGCCCTTATACTCGGTGCGCGCCGCCATCGTCCTGGCGGCGCCACGACGACAACCACACACCGAGGGAACCACTTGAAGACCATGCGTCCATTCCAGCCGCGCCTGATCGCGCTGCTGGTCGCCAGCTGCGCCGCGTCCATGCCGGCCGGCGCCGCCACCAAGGCTGCCACCACCTCCACCGCCAAGCCCACCGTGGCCGAAGCCCAGCGCTTCATTGCCGACTCCGAACGCGACCTCGACCGCCTCGGCCTCGACGCCGGCCGCGCCGAATGGGTCGCCGAGAACTTCATCACGCTCGACACCGAGACGCTGACCGCCCAGGCCAACGAGCAGTACCTGGGCCTGTCCGGCGCCGTGGCGCTGAAGGCCGGCCGCTACAAGGACCTCAAGCTGCCCGCCGACGACGCGCGCAAGCTGATGCTGCTGCGCCAGAACCTGGTGCTGTCCGACGGTGCCGACCGCGCCGCCTACGCGCGCCTGGCCGCCAGCATGACGGGCGCCTACGGCAAGGCGAAATACTGCCCGCCGGCGACGGCCGGCGCGGCGCAACCCGCATGCATGCCGCTGGGCGAGCTCGAGAAGATCCTGGCCACCAGCCACGACCCCGCCAGGCTGAAGGACGCCTGGCTCGGCTGGCACGCCCAGTCGCCGGCCTACAAGGGGGACTACGCGAAGTACGTCGAGCTGTCGAACAAGGGCGCGCGCGCGATGGGCTTCGCCGACACGGGCGCGCTGTGGCGCTCGCGCTACGACATGGCCCCGGACGCCTTCGCCGCCGACATGGAGCGCCTGTGGCAGCAGGTGCGCCCGCTGTACGAGGCGCTGCACACCTACACCCGCTACAAGCTGCGCCAGGCCTACGGCCCGGCCAACGTGCCGGCCAGCGGCCCGATCCCGGCCCACCTGCTGGGCAATATGTGGGCGCAGAGCTGGGACAACCTGTACCCGCTGCTGAAACCCGCCAACGACGCCAAGGGCGAGGACCTGACGGCGCTGCTGGAAGAGCGCAAGACGACGGCCGTCGAGATGACGCGCTACGCCGAAGGCTTCTATACCTCGCTGGGCATGCGCAAGCTGCCGCAGACGTTCTGGGAGCGCTCGCTGCTGACCAAGCCGCGCGACCGCGACGTGGTCTGCCACGCCTCGGCCTGGGACCTGGACGGCAAGGACGACGTGCGCGTCAAGATGTGCATCACCCCGACGGCCGAGGACTTCCGCACCATCCACCACGAGCTGGGCCACCTGTACTACGACCTCGCGTACAGCACGCAGCCGCCGCTGTTCAAGAACGGCGCCAACGACGGCTTCCACGAAGCCATCGGCGACACCGTCGCGCTGTCGATCACGCCGGCCTACCTCAAGAAGGTCGGCCTGATGAAGACGGAGCCGGACCCGTCCCAGGACATCGGTCCGCTGCTGTACACGGCGCTGCAGAAGGTCGCCTTCATGCCCTTCGCCTACATGGTCGACAAGTGGCGCTGGCAGGTGTACAGCGGCCAGGTCAAGCCGGCCGACTACGACAAGGCCTGGTGGGCGCTGAAGGAGCAGTACCAGGGCGTGTCGCGTCCCGCGCCGCTCGCGGCCGACGGCTTCGACGCCGGCGCCAAGTTCCACGTCGCCAGCGACACCCCGTACGCGCGCTACTTCCTCGCCCACGTCCTGCAGTTCCAATTCCACCGCGCGCTGTGCCGCGAAGCCGGCGATACGGGTCCGCTGAACCGCTGCTCGATCTACGCGAACAAGAAAGCCGGCGCCAAGTTCCAGCAGATGCTGGAAATGGGCACCAGCAAGCCGTGGCCGGAAGCGCTGAAGGCGGTGACGGGCGAAGAGCGCCTGGACGCCACCGCGATGCTCGAGTACTTCGCGCCGCTCAAGGCCTGGCTGGATGCGCAGAACAAGCAGCTGGCCGTGACGGATGCGCAGCTGAAGTAATCACGACGGATCGACGGCTGCGATAGTTGACTGCAATCAACAGCGCCATCCCGTGGCGCCGTAGCATGGCAAGGTTCCGAGAAAGGACTTTGCCATGCACGATACCATCGCCTCCGCCTCCTCCTTTGCAATCGGCCAGCAGTTCCTGAGCTTCACGCTCGGCGGCCTCGAATACGGCATCGATTTCGCCAAGGTGGAGGAACTGCGCGTGCTCAAGACGCTGGAGCGCTTCACCTCGCAGGGCGAGATCGTCGGCGGCGTGGCCGTCTCGCGCGGCGTGATCATGCCGCTGGTCGACATGCGCTCCGCCTTCGGCAGCAGCCCGGATGCGCCGGACCCGCTGACCGACGTGATCATCCTGAAGCTGTCGCACTGCACGATGGGGATGGTGGTGGATGGCGTCACCGGCGTGGTGACGCTGGCGCCCGAGCAGATCGTGCCGGTGCCGGGCGCGGATGGCGGAAAGGCGGGCTACCTGATCGGCGTCGGGCAGTGCGACGGCAGGCGGCTGATCCTGGTGGATATCGACCGGCTGATGTCGGTGAAGGGCTCGGTGCTGGAGGCGGCGCGACACGTCGCCTGATACGACAGGCACAGCTCGCACGTCGCCCCTGCGCAGGCAGGGGCCTAATTTCGCGAAGGTTCACGCAACTTGGGTCCCTGCCTTCGCAGGGACGACGGTATCAGGCAGTCAACCCTTCCAACTGCTCCTGCAATTCCAGCCACTCCGTTTCCAGGTTCCCCAGGTCGCGCGTCAGGAAGGCCTGGTCCGCCACCAGGTTCTTCAATTCCTCCTTCTTGTCCGCTTCGTAGATGGCCGGGTCGAGGAGGCGCGCGTCGACCTCCGCCTTCTTCGCGTTCAGCTTGGCCATCTGCTCCTCCAGGCGCTTGATGCGGTTCTCGATCGGCTTCTTCAGCGCGGCCAGGCGCTGGCGCTCCTCGGCCTCCAGCCGCTTCTGTTCCTTGCGGTCGACGGCTGGTACGGGCGCGGCCGGCGCGGGCGCCTTGGCCTCGGTGGACGGCAGCGCGGGCGCCTCGGTGCCCTTGCCCAGCTTGGTCTGGAACAGCCAGTCCTTGTAGTCGTCCAGGTCGCCGTCGAACGGCTGCAGGCGGCCGTCGGCGACGATCACGAACTGGTCGGTGGTGGCGCGCAGCAGGTGGCGGTCGTGCGAGACCACCATCAGCGTGCCTTCGAACTGCGCCAGCGCCAGCGTCAGCGCCTCGCGCGTTTCCAGGTCCAGGTGGTTGGTCGGTTCGTCCAGCAGCAGCAGGTTGGGGCGCTGCCACACGATCAGCGCCAGCGCCAGGCGGGCTTTCTCGCCGCCGGAGAAGGGCTTGATCGGGCTGGTCACCATGTCGCCCGGGAAGTTGAAGCCGCCCAGGAAGTTGCGCAGTTCCTGCTCGCGCGTCGTCGGCGCGATCTTCTGCAAGTGCCACAGCGGCGACTCGTCGTGGCGCAGCATCTCGACCTGGTGCTGGGCGAAGTAGCCGATCACGAGGCCCTTGCCCAGCGTGGCGGTGCCGGACACGGGGTCCAGTTCCGACGCGATGGTCTTGATCAGCGTGGACTTGCCGGCGCCGTTCACGCCCAGCAGGCCGATGCGCTGGCCCGTCTGCAGCGAGAAGTTCACGCGCCGTACGATGACCTTGGCGTCGACCTTGTCTCCGTGGGCGTCCAGGACCGGGTAGCCGGCGTCGACGTCTTCCATCACCAGCAGCGGGTTCGGTGCCGACAGTGGCTCGCGGAACTCGAAGGAAAACTCCGCGGCCGCGCGCAGCGGCGCCAGTTCCTCCATCTTGGCCAGCGCCTTCATGCGGCTCTGGGCCTGGCGCGCCTTGGTGGCCTTGGCCTTGAAGCGGTCGACGAAGGATTGCAGGTGGGCGCGCGTGCGCTGCTGCTTTTCGTAGGCGGCCGCGGCCAGCACCAGGTGGGCCGCGCGCTGGCGCTCGAACGCCGAGTAGTTGCCCGAGTAGCGCTTCAGCTTGCGCTCGTCGATGTGCACGACGACGTTCACGACTTCGTCGAGGAAGTCGCGGTCGTGCGAGATCACGATGAGGGTGCCCGGATAGCGTTTCAGCCAGTCTTCCAGCCAGATAATCGCGTCCAGGTCCAGGTGGTTGGTCGGTTCGTCCAGCAGCAGCAGGTCGGAAGGGCACATCAGCGCCTGCGCCAGGTTCAGGCGCATGCGCCAGCCGCCCGAGAAGCTCGACACGGGACGCGCCATCTGTTCCAGCGTGAAGCCCAGGCCCAGCAGCAGCTGCTCCGCGCGCGACTGCACCGTGTAGGCGTCGGCGTCGGCCAGGCCGGAGTGGACCTCGCCGATGGCGATGCCGTTTTCCGTCGTGTGGGGCAGGGCTTCCAGGCGCTCCAGTTCGGCCTGCAGGCGGCGCAGGTTCACGTCGCCGTCGATCGCGTAGTCGATGGCCGGGCGGTCCAGCGCCGGGGTTTCCTGGGCCACGTAGGCCATGCGCCAGCGCGCCGGGAAGTCGATCTCGCCCTGGTCCGGGTGCAGTTCGCCGCGCAGCATCGCGAACAGGCTGGACTTGCCGGCGCCGTTGGCGCCGATCAGGCCGATCTTGTCGCCGGGATTGAGGGTGAGGTCGGCGTCTTCCAGCAGCGGCTTGGTGCCGCGCATCAGGCTGACGTTGAGGAATCGGATCATGAGAGATTTAAGCGTTATGGTGCTTCGTCATTGCCGGCATTGCCGGCAATGACTCCCTGCGCAGGCAGGGCCCCAAGTTCTGCGAACGCTGCGTTGGCGCTTGCAACATTGGGTCCCTGCCTGCGCAGGGACGACGGTGGTGGTGCATTTATTTCGTCAGCTGTTCCGCCGTCAGCAGGAACACCGCATCGTCGCCGATGCTGGTGGTCAGCCAGGTCAGGCCCAGCGCGCCGAAGGCGGCTTCCGCGTAGTCGCGCTCGTTGCCGATCTCCACCACCAGGATGCCTTCCGGCGTCAGGCGCTCGGCGGCGCCGTCGACGATCTTGCGCACCAGGTCCATGCCGTCCTCGCCGCCGGCCAGGGCGATCTGCGGTTCGCGCAGGTACTCCGGCGGCAGCTTGGCCATCGAGTCGCTGTTCACGTACGGCGGGTTGGTGACGATCAGGTCGTACTTCTTGAACGGCACGTTCTGGTACAGGTCCGATTCGATCGGGTTGACGCGGCCTTCCAGCTTGTAGTCGCGGATGTTGCGCTCGGCGACGGCCAGCGCGTCGCCCGAGATGTCGACGGCGTCGACGACGGCGTTCGGGAAGGCGTCGGCCATCATGATCGCCAGGCAGCCGGAGCCCGTGCACAGTTCGAGCACGTTCTCGACGGCGTCCGGATCGGCGACCCAGGGGCTGAAGGCGTTCGGGATCAGTTCCGCGATGAAGGAACGGGGCACCAGCACGCGCTCGTCGACGTAGAAGTGGTAGCTGCCCAGCCAGGCCTCGTTGGTGATGTAGGCGGCCGGCACGCGCTCGCTGACGCGGCGCTCGATCACGGCCAGCACCTGCAGCACTTCCTCGGGCAGCAGGCGCGCGTCCAGGAACGGGTCCAGCTTGTCGAGCGGGAGCTTGAGCGTGTGCAGGATCAGGTAGGCGGCTTCGTCGATGGCTTCGGCGCTGCCGTGGCCGAAGAACAGCTTGGCGCCGTTGAAGCGGGTGACGGCGTAGCGCAGCAGGTCGCGCGGCGTGCTAAAAGTGGTCGTGGTCATGGTATGGCCTTTGGTCATGCCGCGGACGGCGTGCTTGCCAGCAGGCGCTCGAGCGTGCGGCGGTAGATGTTCTTGAGCGGATCGATGTAGCGCACCTCGATGTGCTCGTCGATCTTGTGGATGCTGGCGTTGAGTGGCCCGAATTCTACCACCTGGGGGCAGATGCGGGCGATGAAGCGGCCGTCCGAGGTCCCGCCGGTGGTCGACAGCTCCGTCGTCACGCCCAGCTCCGCGCGGATGGAACCGCACACGGCGTCCGACAGCGTGCCCTTCGGCGTCAGGAAGGGCTCGCCGGACAGCGTCCATTGCAGGTCGTAGTCCAGGCCGTGGCGGTCCAGGATCGCATGCACGCGCGCCTGAAGGCCCTCGGCCGTGCTGGCGGTCGAGAAGCGGAAGTTGAAGTCGACCTTCAGCTCGCCCGGGATCACGTTGGTGGCGCCGGTACCGGCCGCGATGTTCGATACCTGCCAGCTGGTCGGCGGGAAGTACTCGTTGCCTTCGTCCCAGACCTCGGCGGCCAGCTCGGCCAGCGCCGGCGCGGCCTGGTGGATCGGGTTGCGCGCCAGGTGCGGGTAGGCGATGTGGCCCTGCACGCCTTTCACGACCAGGCAGCCCGACAGCGAGCCGCGGCGGCCGTTCTTGATCATGTCGCCCAGCACGTGGCTGGAGGTCGGCTCGCCGACCAGGCAATAATCGATCTTCTCGCCACGCTCTTCCAGCATCTCGCACACGACCACGGTGCCGTCCACGGCCGGGCCTTCCTCGTCGCTCGTGATCAGGAAGGCGATCGAGCCTTCATGCTGCGGGTGGGCGGCGACGAATTCCTCGGACGCGACGACCATCGCGGCGATCGAGGCCTTCATGTCGGAGGCGCCGCGGCCGTACAGCTTGCCGTCGCGGACGGTCGGCGCGAACGGCTGCGACGCCCACTGCTCGACGGGGCCGGACGGCACCACGTCGGTATGGCCGGCGAACACGAACACGGGGGAGGCCGTGCCGCGCCGCGCCCACAGATTGGTCACGCCGTTCGATTCGATGGTCTCGCACACGAAGCCCAGCGGGGACAGCAAGTCGATCAGGCGCTGCTGGCAGCCCTTGTCGTGCGGGGTGACGGAGTCGAGCGCGATCAGCTCTTCGGTCAGCAACTGGGTACGCGATGCCTTCATGCCTTGCCGCTCCCGAACATGGCCCCGTACTGCGCGTCCGAGAAGCCGACCGACAAGGGGCCTGCGCCTTCCAGTACCGGGCGCTTGATGACGGACGGGTTTTCCAGCATCAGTTCGAGGGCGCTGGCCTTGTCGACGACTTGCGCGCGGCGCTCGTCGGACAGCTTGCGCCATGTCGTGCCCTTGCGGTTCACCATGACCTCCCAATCGGCCTGCTCGAGCCAGGACGCGACGGTGGCGCGGTCCAGGCCCTGTTTCTTGAAGTCGTGGAAGGCGAAGTCCTGGCCATGGTCGGCCAGCCAGGTGCGTGCTTTTTTGACGGTGTCGCAGTTGGGAATACCGTAGAGGGTCTTTTTCATTGGCGAAAGTACTGGGCCGGCCGTGGCCGGCGGGTGTTGCGGTTCGGGAAGCCGCGAAGGATAGCACAGGCCGCCTACTGGGACAGGCTCTTAGTGTAGCAATCGCCGCGGGGGCGCGCCGCGCCGAACCAATCGCGCGGCGGCCGGTCAGATGTATTGTCGAGTCCCGAGGAGTGATCATGCGACGCATCGCGATGGGTTTACTCTGCTGCACGTTCGTGGCGCTGCCCGGCCTTGCCGACGCCGCCAAGGTAAGAATCAATTGCTCGCCCCGCACGCTGGTCCCGCTACAGGGCTGGTCCGGCATCGCCGGCACCTACGAGCTGTCCAATGGCGACACGCTGCGCGTGACCCGCTCCGGCATCCGCTACCACGCCGAGATGGCCCGCACCGGCAGCGTCGAGATCGTGCCGCTGAGCGACCACGACTTCGCCGAACGGGGCGGCCCGCTGCGCTTCGTCTTCGACCGTGGCCTGGGCGAGCCCGACGTCACGGTGCGCGGGCTGGATGCGCAGCGCCCCGTCACGCCGCTTTGTCCGCCGCGCTAGCGCTACGAGACTAGTTGTCCAGTGTAAATTCGGTGAACGAGGGGCCCGGCGGCGGCTCGGCGGGCTTGGCCGGGGCTTCCTCCTTCTTCGGGCTGCCCGCCGGCCCGTTGTTGATGAGCCAGAGCAAATTCGTCGCCGAGTCGGCATTCGCCAGCGCCTCGTCCTGGGTGACGAGGCCGGCCTGTACCAGGTCCAGCAGCGCCCGCTCGAACGATTGCGAGCCGGGCGACAGGCTGTTGTCGATCGCTTCGCGGATCTGGCCGATGTCGCCTTTTTCGATCAGGTCGGCCACGTAGCGGGTGTTGACCATGACCTCGACGGCCGGCTGGCGCGGGCCGCCCGCCTTGGCGCGCACCAGGCGTTGCGACACGATCGCCTTGACGGTCGAGGACAGGTCCTGCAGCAGGGCCGGGCGGTTCTCGATCGGGTAGAAGCTGATGATGCGGTTCAGCGCGTTGTAGCTGTTGTTCGCGTGCAGCGTGGCCAGCACCAGGTGGCCGGACTGGGCATAGGCGAGGGCGGCCGCCATCGTGTCCTTGTCGCGGATCTCGCCGATCAGGATGCAGTCGGGCGCCTGGCGCAGGGAATTGCGCAGGGCGACGTCGAAGCTGGCGGCGTCGCTGCCGATCTCGCGCTGGTTGACGATCGCCTTCTTGTTCTTGAACAGGTACTCGATCGGGTCTTCCAGCGTCAGGATGTGGCCGGACCGCTGTTCGTTGCGGTAGTCCAGCATCGAGGCGATGGTCGTCGACTTGCCGGAGCCGGTGGCGCCCACGATCAGCAGCAGGCCGCGCTTTTCCATGATCAGGTCGGACAGCACGGGCGGCAGGCCCAGCTCGGCGAGCGGCGGGATGCTGGCCGGGATGAAGCGGAACACGGCCGAGATGGTGCCGCGCTGGCGGAAGGCGGACAGGCGGAAACGGCCGAGATTGGCGACCGAGATGCCCATATTGAGTTCGTTGTCGCGTGCCAGCTCGGCCATCTGCTCGGGCGTGGCGACTTCGGACAGCAGCGAGTGGATATTGTCCGGTTCCAGCTTGTGCTGGTTGATCGGGATGAGGTTGCCGTTGATCTTGATGTGTACAGGAGAATTGACCGCGAAGAATATGTCGGACGCGTTCTTTTCCTTCATCAATTGGAACAGGCGTTCCATGGCCATGGCCTTGTCTCCCTGGTAGGGGTCGGAGATACGTAGGGTGGACGGCTTTGCCGTCCACGCGTTCCGCACACGCTGGTTGGACGCGTGGACGGCAAGCCGTCCACCCTACCGGGTGCCGTCGGCTGATTACACGCCGCGCAGCAGCTCGTTGATACCCGTCTTGGCGCGCGTCTGCGCATCGACGCGCTTGACGATGACGGCGCAGTACAGGCTGTACTTGCCGTCGGCCGACGGCAGGCTGCCCGACACGACCACGGAGCCCGACGGCACGCGGCCGTAGGTGACTTCGCCCGTTTCGCGGTTGTAGATCTTGGTCGACTGGCCGATGTACACGCCCATCGAGATCACGGAGTTCTCCTCGACGATCACGCCTTCGACGATTTCCGAACGGGCGCCGATGAAGCAGTTGTCTTCGATGATGGTCGGGTTGGCCTGCATCGGTTCCAGCACGCCGCCGATGCCGACGCCGCCCGACAGGTGCACGTTCTTGCCGATCTGGGCGCAGGAGCCGACGGTGGCCCAGGTGTCGACCATGGTGCCTTCGTCGACGTAGGCGCCGATGTTCACGTAGGACGGCATCAGCACGACGTTCTTGCCGATGAAGGAACCGCGGCGGGCCACGGCCGGCGGCACCACGCGGAAACCGCCCTTGGCGAAGTCGTCGGCGCTGTAGTTGGCGAACTTGGTCGGCACCTTGTCGTAGAACTGCATGCCGCCGCCTTCGACCGGCACGTTGTTCTCGAGGCGGAACGACAGCAGGACGGCCTTCTTGATCCACTGGTTCACCACCCAGGTGCCGGTATCCTTCTGCGCCACGCGCAGGCTGCCGTCGTCGAGGCCGGCAAGGACGTGGGCAACGGCGTCGCGCACTTCGGCGCTGGCGTTGTTCGGGCTGATCTCGGCGCGCTGTTCCCAGGCGGTCTCGATGATGGTCTGCAGTTGTTGGGTCATGGTGGTTGTACTCTACGTATGTGAATCTGTTCAGGATGCCTTGAGGCCTTTGCAGAACTGGACGATGCGGTTCGCCGCTTCCAGTCCCTCGTCCACCTCGGCGACGAGCGCCATGCGGATGCGGTTGCTGCCAGGATTGATACCGTGCGCGTCGCGCGCCAGGTAACTGCCGGGCAAAACCGTGACATTATATTCGGCGTACAGGCGGCGTGCGAACTCCGTGTCCGACAGGCCGCTCCTGCGCACGTCGGCCCACAGGTAGAAACCGGCGTCGGGCAGTTCCACGTCCATCACCTGCTTGAGCAGCGGGGTGATCAGGTTGAATTTTTCCTTGTACAGATTGCGGTTGTCCTGCACGTGGGTCTCGTCGCCCCACGCCGCGATGGACGCCGCCTGCACGGGCGGCGGCATGGCGCCGCCGGAATAGGTGCGGTACAACAGGAATTTCTTCATCAGTTCCGGGTCGCCGGCGACGAAGCCCGAGCGCATGCCCGGCACGTTCGAGCGCTTGGACAGGCTCGAGAACACGATCAGGTTCGCATACGGGCGCTCGCCCCCGCTGCGGCCGAGCTGGTGCGCCGCTTCCAGCGCGCCCAGCGGCGGCGTGGCGCCGAAATAGATCTCGGAATAGCACTCGTCGGAGGCGATGACGAAGCCGTGGCGGTCGGCCAGCTCGAACAGCGTGCGCCAGTCGTCCAGCGACAGCACGGCGCCGGTCGGGTTGCCCGGCGAGCACAGGTACAGGAGCTGCACGCGCGCCCACACCTCGTCCGGCACGCTGCCGTAGTCGGGGGCGAAGTTGCGCGCCGGCTCCGAGTTCACGAAATACGGCTCGGCGCCGGCCAGGTAGGCCGCGCCTTCGTAGATCTGGTAGAACGGGTTCGGGCACATCACCAGCGCGCCCGGCTTGCTCCCATCGACCACGCACTGGGCGATGGCGAACAGCGCCTCGCGCGAGCCGTTCACCGGCAGCACCATCGTGGCCGGATCGATCGGCGGCACGCCGTAGCGGCGCTCCAGCCAGCCGGCGATCGCGGCACGGAGTGGCTCGCCGCCATGCGTGCTCGGATAGTTGGCCAGGCCCGCGATACCGTGCGTCAGCGCCTTCTGGATGAACGCGGGCGTCGGATGCTTGGGTTCGCCGATGCCGAGGCTGATGGGCGCATGGCCGGGATGCGGCGTGACGCCGGCGAACAGTTGGCGCAGTTTTTCGAACGGGTAGGGATGCAGTCTGTCGAGATGTGGATTCACGGCGTGATGGAAACATTGTTCTTGGGTGAAGATCCATTATAGCCACGCCGCGCGGCTCCCGCGCATCATTGCTCGGCGGCCCGGCTCGCCAGTCTTTTCCGCTTGCCGTAGTATTGACGGTGGGAACACTTCGCGGGAATCCATCCCGAGCGCCTTCATGCCGATCGCCTACATCCGTGCCCTGACCAGCCATGCGCGCAGCCCGCGCGCCAACCGCCACCTCGGCTGCGCGCTGGCCTTCGTGGCCGGCGCCATCAACGCCGGCGGCTTCCTGGCGGTGCGCCAGTACACCTCGCACATGACGGGCATCGTGTCGGCGGCCGCGGACCGGCTGGCGTTGGGCGCCGGCGGCCTGGCCCTGGATGCGCTGGGCGCCTTGCTGTGCTTCCTGCTGGGCGCGGCCTGCACGGCGGTCATGGTCAACCACGCGCGCCGCCATGCGCTGGCCAGCGAATACGCGCTGCCGCTGCTGCTCGAGGCCGCGCTGCTGCTGGTGTTCGGCATGCTGGGCGCGCGCCTGGCCGCCATCGACGGCCTCTTCGTGCCGGCCACGGTGATGCTGCTGTGCTTCATGATGGGGCTGCAGAACGCGCTGGTGACCAAGCTGTCGCAGGCCGAGATCCGCACCACCCACATGACGGGCATCGTCACCGACCTGGGCATCGAGCTGGGCAAGCTGGCCTACTGGAACCGCGACGCGCTGCGGCCGAAGGTCGCGGCCGACCACGCCCGCCTGCGCCTGCTGGCGCTGCTCCTGCTGTGCTTCTTCGCCGGCGGCGTGGGCGGCGCCATCGGCTTCGCGCACGTGGGTTACCTGGCGACGGTGCCGCTGGCATTGTTCCTGTGCGTGCTGGCGATCGTGCCGGCGCTGGACGACCTGGGCTTACTGGCGCGGCGCGTGCGCTGACGCCGTCTTCCTGCCTGCACCGTCGTCCCGGCGCAGGCCGGGACCCAAGGTCGCGCAGTAGTAACGCCCGCAAGATTGGGCCCCCGCCTGCGCGGGGGCGACGGTTTTTCAGCAGCGATTCATCCGCTGCCGCTCCCGCCACGCCCCCGGATTCACGCCGCCCGACCACTCCCTGAACGCATGCGTGAACGCGCTCTGCTCCTGGTAGCCCAGCAGGAAGGCGATGTCGACCAGCGACAGCCCGTCCTGGCGCAGGTAGTCCAGCGCCAGCGCGTGGCGCACGCCGTCCAGCACCTGCTGGAAGCTGGCGCCGGCGTCGGCCAGCTTGCGCTGCAGCGTGCGCGCCGACGTGCCCATGTCGGCCGCGACGTTCGCCAGCCGCACCGGTTCGGGCGCCAGCGCGCGCGCCAGGTCGGGACTCAGGCGGCGCAGCACGGCCTCGTGCACCTCGCCGACGACGCCGTGGCGGGCGCGTTCGCGCAGCAGGCGCTCGGCGTGCTCGCGCAGGACGGGGAACAGGCCGGGGTCGGCGTTCGGCACGGGAATGGCGAGGATGGCCGCCTCGAAGGCCGCCGTGTTGGCGCCGGCGCCGAAGCGCGGCGCCACGCCCAGCACGCGCTCGTACTCGGCCGGGTCGGCATCGCTGTCGTGGGCGAAGCGGACTTCGCGCGGCGCCAGCGGACGGCCGGCCAGCCAGCAGCCGAAGATGCGGATGCCGGCGAACACGCTTTCCACGAGGTGCCGGCTTGCGTTCGGGTAGGCCGTCAGCCAGGTGTAGCGGGCGGTGTCCCCGTCCAGCGCCAGTTGCGAGCGGCCCAGGTCGTGCGCCAGCTGTTCGTAGCGCTGCGTCAGCTCGAAGGCCTGGCCCAGGTGCTGGCAGGCCATCAGCACGACGCCGTGCACGCTGTAGGTGCCGGGGCGCACGCGTTCGCCCACGTGCAGGCCGAAGTGCGGATCGTTGCCCAGGCGCGCGCCGGCGTCCAGCAGCGCGATGTATTCGTGCGCCGCCAGCGACTCGGGCAAGGAGCCGGGATCGGCGAGGGGCAGCGCCGGCAGCGTGTCCGGCGCCAGGCCGGCGGCGGCGCCGAGGGCCGCCGCATCGATGCCGCGTTCGGCCGCGGTTTCGAGCAGGGGGAGCAGGTAGGCGCCGGTGACGCGCGGCGTGGCGGCTGGCAGGTTGGAGCAAACGCTTGGCATGAATCCGCAATACGAGAATCGGTAGTTTTTATTATGCTGAAGCGCCCCACGGTCCGATTGCCCGCGTTGCGCGGCCGTCGCAATGTGTTTACTAAACGGCGCAGCGTCGTGGCCAGTATAACGGCAAACGGGCAGGGCGGACATGGCCGCGGCCCCCCCGCGGCCCCCTGCTACCTGCCGCGACGGGTTTCAGTACAGCGCCGCGTCCTTCACCGCATCCCAGGCGGCGCCGGCGATCGCCGTCTCGACCCGGTTGCGGCCCGCGGCCTTGGCCGCGTACATGGCCCGGTCGGCGCACACGAACAGGTGCTCGATCTGGTCCAGCTGGGTCGGCACGATGGTCGCCACGCCGACCGAGACGGTCAGCCACGGCGAGGTCTGGGAGCGCGGGTTCGGCACCTCCAGCGCTTCCACCGCGGCGCGGATCTTCTCGGCGAGCAGCGTGGCGCCCTCGAGCGGGGTGTCGGCGAACAGCAGCACGAATTCCTCGCCGCCGTAGCGCGCCGCCAGGTCGGTCGGACGCAGCGCGTGTTCCTGCAGCGCCTGCGCGACCTTCTGCAGGCAGACGTCGCCCGTCGCGTGGCCGAGCGTGTCGTTGTACAGCTTGAAGTGGTCGACGTCGAGCACGACGAGCGACAGCGGCTGGCTGCTGCGGATCGCGCGCTGCCATTCCTTTTCCAGGAAGGCGTCGAAGTGGCGCCGGTTGGCGATCTTGGTCAGCGGGTCGACCATGGCGGCGCGCTGCAGCGCGTCTTCCGACTGCTTGTGGTGCGAGATGTCGTGCAGCAGGGCGACGAACAGCCCGTCGGCCGCATGCATCGGCGTCATGGTCAGGTCCATCGCGCGCAGGCCGCCGTCGCGGTGGCGGATCTGCACTTCGCGCGTGCCGCTGCCGCCCATCGCCTCCAGCGAGGCGCAATTCCCCACGTCGGGCGCGTCGGCCAGCAGGTCGGCCAGCGAGCGGCCCACCAGGTCTTCCGGCGTGTAGCCCAGGTAGCGGTCGCAAGCCGGGTTGGCATACTGCACGCGGCCGCAGCGCTCCAGGATCAGCAGGCCCTGGTCCATGCTGTTGACGATCATGCGCAGGCGGTCGGCCTGGGCGGTCTGGGTCTCGCTGCTGCTGCGCAGGCGCAGCTGGGCGCGCACGCGCGCGCACACTTCCTCCATGCGCAGGGGCTTGGGAATGTAGTCGGCCGCGCCGATGTCGAAGCCGGCCACGATGTCCTCGGTCTCGCCGCGCGCGCTCATGAAGATCACCGGAATGCGCGCCGTGGCCGGATTGGCCTTCAGGCGGCGGCAAGTCTCCAGCCCGTCGATGCCGGGCATGACGACGTCCAGCAGCACCAGGTCGGGCTTGATGCGCTGGGCGATGTCGAGCGCGCGGTCGCCGGACGTGGCCACGAAGGTCTGGTAACCCTGGCGCAGCATCATCGTGCGCAGTAACCCCAGGTTGTCGGGCGCGTCGTCGACGATGAGGATGGCAGGCTTGCGCAGGTCGGCCAGGGGGGCGATGGCGAGATTGGTCATACTGTGCCTTGTCAGGGCTGCAGGGATGAGGGAGCGTGCGAAATCATACACCCCGCATCTTAAGATTGCGCAATTAATCGTTTGACGATTGGAAAACTTTGTGACTTTTGTACAACCGACAATTGTTCACTGATTTGAACAAATGTCGAAACCGGTAGTTACATTGCCGGCGGGGAGGGCGGCGCGGGCCGGGCGGCCCGCGCGCGGGGATGTTGCGTGGCTGGCCAGGCGATTACAGCTGCGACTTGATGATCTGGCCCAGGGTCGCGATGCCTTCGCGGATGCGTTCCGGCGGCACGGTCACGAAGGACAGGCGCAGCGTGTTGGAGGCCGGCTCGTTGGCGTAGAACGGCGCGCCCGGCACGAAGGCGACGCGCGCGGCCAGCGCCTGTTCGAGCAGCTTGGTGGCGTCGAGCTGCTTGGGCAGCTTGACCCAGATGAACATGCCGCCTTCCGGACGGGTCCAGGTCACGCTGTCCGGGAAGTGCTCGTCGAGCGCGTCCAGCATCACCTGGCACTGGTTGGCGTACAGGGTGCGGATGGTCGGGATGTGGCGGTCCAGGAAACCGTCCTTGACGACTTCGTGCACGACCATCTGGGTCAGCTGGGCGGTGTGCAGGTCGGCCGCCTGCTTGGCCAGCTCAAGGCGGCGCACCAGCGGCAGCGGGGCGCAGACGTAGCCCAGGCGAATGCCCGGGGTCAGCACCTTCGAGAACGAGCCCATGTAGATGACGCCGTCCGGGTTCATCGACACCATGCGCGGCATCGGCTCGCCCTTGTACGACAGGGCGCCGTACGGGTCGTCCTCGATCAGCGGCAGGCCCAGGCGGGCGCAGGTCTCGACCAGTTCCTGGCGGCGCGCCAGCGACAGCGAGCGGCCGGTCGGGTTCTGGAAGTTGGGCAGCGAGTACAGCAGGCGGGCGCCGTCGGCCAGGCCGGCGATCGAAGACGGCACCAGGCCGTCGTCGTCGGTCTCGACCGAGCGGAATTCCGGACGGTAGACGGAGAACGCCTGCAGCGCGCCCAGGTAGCTCGGGGTCTCGACCAGCACCGGGCTGCCTTCGTCGACCAGCACCTTGCCCAGCAGGTCCAGCGCCTGCTGCGAGCCGGACACCATCAGGATCTGTTCCGGCAGGATCTTCGTGCCTTCCGTGGACAGGGAATTCGCAATCCACTCGCGCAGCGGGGCGTAGCCGTCGGTCGGGCCGTATTGCAGGGCCTGCTTGCCGGTCTCGGTCAGCACCTTGTCATAGGCCGCCTTCATGACGTCGACCGGGAAGGTGGCGGGCGAGGGCAGGCCGCCGGCGAAGGAAATGATTTCCGGACGCTGGGTGATTTTCAGGATCTCGCGGATCGCCGAGCTTTGCAGCTGCTGCGCGCGTTCCGAAAACTGCCACTGGATGGGATTGGGATTTTCGATTTTCATACTGGTCTCACAGGAAGGACGGCGTTGGTGCGTCGGCCATTATAAAGCACGCCGGGTAGGCCGCTTTTAATAATAGAGCCCGCCTGGTGGGCAGGCCCCGTCGGGTACTGCGTGAAGCTTAAGCGATTTCCGCGATCAATTCGATTTCCACGCAGGTGCCGCGCGGCAGCGACGCAACGCCGAAGGCGGAGCGGGCGTGCTTGCCGGCCTCGCCGAACACTTCGCCGATCAGTTCCGAGGCGCCGTTGGTGACCAGGTGCTGTTCGTTGTATTCCGGGGTCGAGGCGACCAGGCTCATCACCTTGACGATGCGCTTGACGCGGTTCAGGTCGCCGCCGCAGGCTTCCTGCAGCGTGCCGATCAGGTCGATCGCGACGGAGCGCGCCGCGGCCTGGCCGTCGGCCGTGGTCTTGTCCTTGCCCAGGATGCCCACCGTGGGCGAACCGTCGGCGTTCTTGGCGATGTGGCCGGAGATGAAGACCAGGTTGCCGGTCTGCACGTACATGACGTAGGCGGCGGCCGGGGTCGCCGGCGCGGCCAGGGTGATGTTCAGTTCTTTGAGTTTGTCGTAGACGGACATGGGTTCCCCAGGTTGCTTGAAAAGAGCCGGTATTGTACGACGCCGCGGCGCGCGAATGAGACGGCGCGGCAGTTTATTGAGCCAGGCAGGCATGGCCGCCAAAGTCTTGCCTTCATACACTATCTCTACCGCAACGCCACTGACGAGCAGCGGCGCACGGATCCCGTCCAACCACCACAAGAGAGATATCATGAACACACTGCGCTCCTTTTCCCTGACCGGCCTGGTCCTCGCTTCCACCCTGTTCGCCGGCGCCGTCCAGGCCGCCGACCAGCATGACGCCGCCTGGTACGGCGTCGCCGCGCCGGACCACACGGCCCAGCGCAAGATCGAGATCAAGGCCGACACCCGCTGGGTCAACGTCACCAATGGCGAGACCGTCACCTTCGTCGCCGACGGCCAGCGCTTCACCTTCCACTTCCAGACGTATCCGACCACGCAGGTCGTCGACCTGGCGACCCTCGCCCCGGCCGGCGTGAGCATCAAGCCGGTGCGCGTGTACGTCGCGGAGTCGCCGGAGAACCGCGGATGAGCGGACGGGCACCCCTGCCTTTCTTCGACACGCGCGTCCATCGCCACCGATGGACGCGCTGAGCCATTTCCTGGCGCTGTACGCGCCCAGCGGCAGCCTGGACGTGCGCTGCCACCTCAACGCCCCCTGGGAACTCGAGCACCAGCGCGAAGCCGCCGGCGTCGCCACCTACCACGTGGTCGTCGCCGGCGAGGCGCGCCTCGACATGGCGGGCCATCCTTCCGTCCTGCTGCACGCGGGCGACATCGTCGTCTTCCCGCGCGGGAGCGCGCACCGCCTGCGCGCCGGGACGGGCGCGGGAGCGGAACCGGCCGCGCCGGCGCCGCGCGACGTGCCCAACGCCGGCCTTCCCGTGCGCGTGAAAGCCAATGGCGGCGACGGCGCCTCCTGCGACATCCTGTGCGGTCGCTTCGTGTTCGACGACGCGGCCGGACAGGCGTTGCTGGCCGCGCTGCCGGAGATGCTGCTGGTGCGCAGCGCCGACAAGGCGGAATTCTGCGACCTGCGCGCGCTCATCGCGATGCTGCGCCGCGAGACCGGGACCATGCGTCCCGGGGGCGCGGTGCTGGTGTCGCAGCTGTCGTCCGTGCTGTTCGGCCTCCTGATCCGCGCCTGGACCGACGAGACGCACGCGCTGCAAGGCATGCTCGGCGCGCTCGCCGAGCGCCGCCTGCAGCCGGCCCTGCTGGGCATGTTCGCCGAGCCGGCGCGCCAGTGGACGCTGGAAGACATGGCGCGCGCCTGCCACATGTCGCGCGCCACCTTCGTGCGCCTGTTCCACCAGGCCAGCGGCACCAGCGCGGCCCTGATGCTGCTGCAGATCCGCATGGCCAATGCCGCGCGCTGGCTGGCGCGCGGCGGGCGCTCGATCGCCGCCGTCGCGCTGGCGGCCGGCTACCAGTCCGACGCCGCATTCGCGCGCGCCTTCAAGAAGCATTTCGGCGTCGGCCCCGGCGCTTACCGGCGCACACCGCAGGCCTGAGACTGCGCTCCATCGTTCCGCTGTCCCATTCCATCAAAGGAAAACGCCGGCCGCACCCCACGGGATGCGGCCGGCGCACCGTCCATGCGGGTGCCGGACCGATGCCGGTGTCCGGCCTATGCCGCGCCGCGCTCGCGCAGCAGGGCGCGCGCCGAATCCGCGATCGCCACCACGGCGCCCGCCGACATCATCGTGTCCTTCAGGATCAGGCGTCCCATGCCCGAGAGGTAGGGAAAGCCGTGCTGGGCGTCGCCCAGCGCGGGCACCCATGCTTCCGGCGTGGTGACGAGGAAGGACAGCGTCACGAACGGTGTGAAGAAGGCGAGCACGCCGCCCGCCAGCCCGGCCTTGCGCGAGACGGGATTGAGCAGCAGCAGGCCGGCGATGACCAGTTCGACGGTGCCCAGGCCGTTCGAATAGCCGTAGGTATTGTTGGCCGTCTGCCAGGCGCGCTGCTCGGGCTTCAGTTCGCCCTCGTGCGTGAAGTGTTCCTTGTACTGGTCGGGATGCTTGTAGAAGAAGGACATGAACGGGCTTTGCGCGACCATCGGCGTGATGCTGTCCGCTTCGTAGGGCACGAACTTGAGCAGGCCGATCCAGATGAAGACGATGGCGATCGACAGGCGGATCAGGTGGGTGCCGAGCTTGTCGGCGCGGCCCAGGGTACGGAGGGATTGTTCGTAGACTGACATGGTGCATCCTTGAGTTGTGGAGCGGCCAGTCTAGTGAGCGGATCGACGCGCGGCCATGCCGCGGCGGCTCGATTCGCTGCTTGCGCGGCTCATTGCACTACTCGCCCAGTGCGAGCGTCGCAGGTCGAGACGATCGGACAAATCGTCGAGCGCGGCGGGCATGGCTGCGGGGGAGGACCAGGCCTACACTGTGTCCATGGGTTCACGGCATCGCAAGCCCGCGAATCCTTCTCTCACAAGAAAGGACATATCATGAAAACCACTACCGCTTCGCTGTTCCTGTCCCTGACCGCCGCCGCCGCCCTGTTCGCAGGCAGCGCCCAGGCCGCCGATGTCGCCCACGACGCCTCGTATTACGGCAGCACCGCGGCCGTCAAGACCGCCGACCGCACCATCGTGATCAAGCCGAACACGCGCTGGGTCAACGTGAAGAACGGCGAGACCGTGACCTTCGCCTCCGGCGACCAGAACTTCACCTTCCACTTCGACACCTATCCGCAGACCCAGGTCGTCAAGCTGGACGCCATCGCTCCCGCCGGCGTGAACGTGGCCCCGGTGCGCGTCTACGTGGCCGACACGCGCGAAGTCAACAACTGACCACGGCCGTCGTTCAGCCTCCCGCCAGGATCGGTGCGAACAGGGAGGCGTCGACGTTGCCGCCCGTGAGCGGCAGGCCGACCTTCCTGCCGCCCAGGCGGCCCTGCGCCCGCAGCCCCAGCGCCGCGGCCAGGGCCGCCGCGCCGGCGCCTTCGGCCAGGTTGTGCGTGCAGCGGTACAGCACGCGCATCGCGTCGGCGACTTCCGCGTCGCTCACGGCCAGTACGTCGTCGGCCTGCTCCAGCACGACGGCGAGCGAATCCGGATCCGGCACGCGGCAGGCCAGGCCGTCCGCCACCGCCGTCGTCACCGGCGCCGGCATGGCCTGGCGCGCGCGGAACGACAGCTGGTAAGCGGGCGCCTGCGTCGACACGACGCCGACCAGGCGCACCGACAGGCCGAGCGCCGCGCGGGCCGCCGCGGCGCCGCAGAAGCCCGAGCCCTGGCCGATGGGCACCAGCGCCAGGTCCAGGTCCGGGCAGGCGCGGAAGAACTCCATCCATCCCGTCGCCACGCCCGCCACCAGGTCGGGGTGGCAGGACGGCACCATGTGCAGGCCGTCGCGCGCGGCCAGCGCCAGCGCGTGCTCCCGGCTTTCCTGGAATTCGCTCCCATGCTCGATCAGCTCGGCGTCGAGGGCGCGCATCGCCGCATTCTTTTCGCTGCTGTTCCCGTGCGGGACGACGATCGTCGCGTGGACGCCGTGGCGGCGCGCGGCAAAGGCGACCGACTGGCCGTGGTTGCCGCGCGTGGCGGCGATCACGCCGCGCAGGCCCGGTGCGCGCCGCAGCAGGCGGTCCATGTAGACCAGGCCACCGCGCACCTTGAAGGCGCCCGTCGGCGCGTGGTTCTCGTGCTTGATCCAGGTTCTCGTGCCCAGCGCGTCGTCCAGCAGCGGCCAGCCGTATTGCGGCGTGGGCGGCATGGCGGCGTACACCAGGCGGGCGGCGTCTTCGATATCGGCGAGGTCGGGCAATGGCATGGGTCGGATCTCCTGAAATGGTTCGGCAAGCATACTATCGTTTGACCCGAGCGATACCTCCGAGCTGGCACAGCTGTACCGCGGGATCGGCGTGGAGGTGGGCGCGTATTTCCAGGGCATCGGGCGGATAGCGCGCCTGCCCGGCGTGCGCGACGCCCTGGCCGCGCGGGTGGCCAGGGAGAAACCGCAGCTGCGCAACGGCCATACCGTCGTGCTCGTCGCAAGGAAGGAACGGGTCGCCTGAGCGCGCTACCTGCGGCCCGTGCCGATCTGGTATTTCTTCATCTTGTCGTACAGCGTCTTGCGCGGAATCGACAGGTTGTCCGCCGCCAGCGCGACGTTGTGATCGGCCGCCGCCAGCGCGCGCAGCACCAGGTCGCGCTCGAAGGCGTCGACCTGCTGGGGCAGGGACGCGCCCGCGTCCGGGGACGACGCGGCCGATGGTGCGACGGCTGGTGCGACGGCAGGTGCGACAGATGCGGCGGCCAAGGTAGGCCCCAGCCCCAGCACGAGGCGCTCGGCGAAGTTGCGCAGCTCGCGCACGTTGCCCGGCCAGTCGGCCGCCTGCCAGCTCGCCATCTGCTGCGCCGTCCAGGCGGGCAGCGGACGCTGGTAGCGCAGCGCCGCGTCCTTCACGAAGTGGGCCAGCAGCAGGGGAATGTCCTCGCGCCGCTCGCGCAGGCGCGGCAGGTCGATGGTGACGACGTTCAGGCGGTACACGAGGTCTTCGCGAAAGCGCCCCTCGCTGGCCAGCTGCAGGAGGTCGGCCTTGCTGGCGGCGATGACGCGGCAATCCAGCTGCACGGCCTCGTTGGCGCCCAGGCGCTCCAGGCGCCGCTCCTGCAGCACGCGCAGCAGCTTGACCTGCAGGTTCAGGGGCATGCTCTCGATCTCGTCGAGGAACACGGTGCCGCCGTTCGCGTATTCCAGCTTGCCGATGCGCCGCTTCTGCGCGCCCGTGAAGGCGCCCGCCTCGTGGCCGAAGATCTCGCTCTCGAACACGGATTCGGGCAGGGCCCCGCAATTGATGGCGACGAAGTTGCCCTTGCGGCCGCTGGCCGCGTGGATCAGGCGCGCCACCACTTCCTTGCCGGTGCCCGTCTGGCCGTTGACGAGGATGTCGACGCCCGTCGGCGCGACGTTGCGCACGACGGTCTTCAGGTGCTCGATGGCGGGGGACTGGCCCACCAGGTCGGGCGTGTCCGGATGCAGCACGCGCGCCGCGCGCAGCTCGCGGTTTTCCAGCACCAGGCGCCGCCGCTCCTGGGCGCGGCGCACGGCGTCGGCCAGGCGCTCGGACGAGAACGGTTTTTCGATGAAGTCGTAGGCGCCGCTGCGCATCGCATCGACGGCCATCGCCACGTCGCCGTGGCCGGTGACGACGATGACGGGCAGTTCGGCGTCGAGCGCCTTCACCTGCGCCAGCAGTTCCAGGCCGGAGAGGCCGGGCAGGCGCACGTCGGTGACGACGACGCCGGGATAGTCGGCGCGCAGCAGGTCCAGCGCTTCCTCGGCGCTGGCGCAGGCGCGCACGGCGAAGCCCTCGAGTTCCAGGGTCTGGGCGGTGGCCAGGCGCAGCGCGGCCTCGTCTTCCACCAGGATCGCCTGCTGGGTGCTCATGGGGTGTGCTCCTCGTTGTTCGCGTTGTCGTTGTGGTTCGATAGCGCCTGCAGCGGCAGGCGCAGTTCGAACTGCGCGCCGCCGCCTTCCGGGTTGTGGGCGCCTAGCCGGCCGTTCATCGCCTGCACGATCGAGGACGAGATCGCGAGGCCCAGTCCCAGCCCCTGGCCGGACGGTTTCGTGGTGAAGAAGGGTTCGAACAGGTGGGCGGCGACCTGTTCGCTGATGCCCGGGCCGCTGTCGCGGATGCGAACGACGGCCGCGCCGTCCTCTTGCGCCATCGCCACCCACACGCGCTTCTCGGCCGCGCCGTCGACGGCATCGAGCGCGTTGCGCAGCAGGTTGATCAGCACCTGTTCGATGCGCACGGCGTTGCCCGTCACGTGCAGGGGCGCGGCTCCCGTATCGATGTCGAGCCGCGCGCCGCGGCGCTTGAATTCGCTCTCCAGCAGGAAGGCCGACGCCTGCACGGAGCGCGCCAGGTCGACGCTGGCGATCGCCTCGTCCTTGCGCGCGAAGCCCTTCAATTGCGCGATGATGGCGCCCATGCGCGCGCTGGCGTCGCTGATGTGGCCCAGGTTGCCGTCCGCCTGTTCCGGCATGCCGCGCGCCAGGAAGGTGCGGGCATTGTCGGCGAAGGCGCGGATCGCCGCCAGCGGCTGGTTCAGCTCGTGCGTCATGCCGGCCGCCATCTGGCCCAGCATCGCCAGCTTGCCGGCCTGGACGAATTCGTCGCGGGTGCTGCGCAGCAGCCGCTCCGCCTCCTGCAGCTTGGCGTACTTCTGCGCCAGGTGGCGGTTGGTTTCCGACAGTTCCTCGGTGCGCTCCTGGATGCGCCGCTCCAGGTCGCGCGCCGCGCGCTGCAGGGCGGCGCGCGATTCCGTGCGTTCCTGCAGCCGGCGGCGGCGCTGGTGCAGCGCCCAGCCGCTCACGCCCGCGCAGGCGAGCAGCAGGGCGGCGCCGGCGGCCCACTGGATGCCGGCGCGCAGCGCCCGTTCGCGCCCCGGGAACAGCATCAGCTGCCAGCCCAGCCGGCCGACGGCGCGGGTGACATAGGGGCCCGTGGGCTCGGCCAGCGGCGCGATGGCCTGTCCCATGTACTGCTGCGTGCGCGCCAGCTCGGCGCGGGTGGCGGCGGGCAGCGGATGCAGGCTGTGGTAGCGCCAGGCCGGGCGGTTGGTGCGGAAGATGACGCCGCTGCGGTCGGCCAGCACGATCGGGTCCTCGCTGCTGGCCCAGGTGCTTTCGAATTCGTCTAGCGTGATCTTGACGACGATGACGCCGTCGATGGGACCGCCGGCGCTGCCGTGGCGGTACACCGGCTGGGCGATGAAGTAGCCGGCTTCGCCGGTATTGGTGCCGATGCCGTAGAACCGGCCCGCGCGGCCGGCCAGCGCTTCGCTGAAATAGGGGCGGTAGGAGAAATTCTTGCCGACGAAGCCGAGCGGCTGGTCCCAGTTGCTGGCGGCGATGGTCAGGCCCTTGCGGTCCATCAGGTACAGCGCGCCCACCTTGGCCTGGCGCTGGATCGCCTGCAGCGAGGCGTTCATGCGCGCGACGACCGCGGGGTCGTCCGCGTGCGCCAGCGCGTCCGCGACCTCGTGCTGCTGGCCGAGCACGAAGGGCAGCGTCTCGAAGCGTTCCAGCAGCGACTGCAGGTCGGGCGCCATCAGCTGCAGCTGGCGGCTGCCCTGTTCCATCACGTCGGCGTGGGCGCGGCGGCTGCCGAGGTGGAAGGCGCCGGCGATGACGGCGGCGCAGGCCATCAGGCACAGGAGCAGGAGGAGAGGCTGTTTGGCGCGCATGCGGGATTGTACTGTGGCGCGGAATGGAGGAATACGAAAACTGAACCGGCGTCGTCCCTGCGAAGGCAGGGACCCAAGCTCTGCGCGCATGGCGGTGAAGCATGCAGAATTGGACCCCTGCCTGCGCAGGGGCGACGGGTGAATATGGCGGTTCAGTCCACCGCCGCCAGCTTCATTTCCGCATCGTGGTGCCGCTGCTGCTCTTCCATCACCAGCATGCCCAGTTCGCGCTTCAAGGCATTGAACTCGGGCGCCGACGGGTCGCGCAGGCGCGGCAGGTCGACCAGGATGTCGCGCTTGACCGTGCCGGGGCGGTAGGTCATGACGACGATGCGGTCGGCCAGGTAGATCGCCTCCTCGATGCTGTGGGTGACGAAGATGATGGTCTTCTTCAGCTCCGCCCAGATACGCAGCAGCTCGTCCTGCAGGTTGCGGCGGGTGAGGGCGTCCAGCGCGCCGAACGGCTCGTCCATCAGCATGATGGGCGAGTCCAGCGCCAGCACGCGGGCGATGGCCACGCGCTGGCGCATGCCGCCGGACAGGTCCTTCGGATAGCGGCTGCGGAAGTCGGACAGCGACAGCATCTCCAGCAGCTTGTCCACGGTCGCCGCGATCTGCGCCTTCGACTGCCCCTTGATCTCCAGGCCGAACGCGATGTTCTTCTCGACCGTCATCCAGGGAAACAGCGCGTATTCCTGGAACACCATGCCGCGGTCCGGGCCGGGGCCCGTGATGGCCTTGCTGTCCGCCGTCAGCGTGCCCGACGTCGGCAGCGAGAAGCCGGCGATGGCGTTGAGCAGCGTCGACTTGCCGCAGCCGGAAGGACCCAGCAGGCAGACGAACTGGCCGTGCGGGATCTGCAGGTCGATGTCCTTGAGCGCGACGACTTCGCGCTCGGAGGTCGCGAACACCTTGTTCACGCCCTGTACGTCGATGTGGACGCTCATATCAGTTCTCCAGGCCGCGGTGCCAGCGCAGCAAGTGGTTGTTCAGGCGGTTCATGCCGATGTCGATCAACAGGCCCAGGATGCCGATGCTGATCATGCCGGCGATGATCTTGTCCGACCAGAAGTACTCGCGCGCTTCCAGGATGCGGAAACCGAGGCCGTTGTTCACGGCGATCATCTCGGACACGATGACGACGATGAAGGCGGTGCCGATGCCGATGCGCACGCCCGACAGGATGTAGGGCACGGCCGCCGGCAGCATCACACGCACGAACATGGCGCGCTGCGACACGCCCAGGTTGCGNGCGCACGCCCGACAGGATGTAGGGCACGGCCGCCGGCAGCATCACACGCACGAACATGGCGCGCTGCGACACGCCCAGGTTGCGCGCCGCGCGGATGTAGATGCCGTCGACCTGGCGCACGCCGGCGATGGTGTTCATCAGCACGGGGAAGAAGGCGCCCAGCGCGATCAGGAAGATCGCCGGCGCGTTGCCCAGGCCGAACCACAGGATCGACAGCGGGATGTAGGCGATCGGCGGGATCGGGCGCAGCACCTGCATCAGCGGGTTGAGCCAGTCGTAGGCGCGCTTGCTGGCGCCCATGAACAGGCCGATCGGCAGCGCCAGGCCGGCGCCGACGGCGAAGCCCACCAGCACGCGGTACATGCTGCCCATCGTGTCGTGGATCAGCTCGCCGGAAAACGCCCAGCCCAGCCAGGACTGCTGCGCGGGATCGTAGGGCGCGAGCGGCAGCGCGTACTCGACCCATTTCTTGGTGACGTCCCAGGGCGAGGGCAGGATCTGCGGATTGATCCAGCCCAGCTGGGACGCCAGCTGCCACAGCGCGATCACGACGACCGGGACGACGGCGCCGACGGCGGCCTGGCGCCAGTTACGAATAGCCATGGGTGCCGTTCCTTACTTGATGTTCAGCGACTTCTTGGCCTCGTCCAGCAGGTCGGTCTTGACCCACTCGGTGGCCACCGGCGGCTTGCGCATCTTGCCGATGCCGGTCTTGTTCATGACGTCCGTCGTGATCTGGATGTGCTGGGCGGTGACGTCGTAGGTGTACGGCGAATTGCTGATCGCATCCTTGAAGTCGTCCGCCGTGATCTGGTTCTTGAAGACGGATTCGCGCACGTACTTCTCGGCCACGGCCTGGTTGTCGATGAAGGTCTTGGTCGCCTGCACGAAGCAGTTCATGAACTTGGCGGCGGTGGCGCGCTTCTCTTTATAGAACTTCTCGCTCATGACCATGGTGCGCACCGGCTCGCCGATCGGGGTGTCGTAGGGCTTGATCACCTCGACGCCATAGCCCTTGTTGATGGCCTGCGAGGATTGCGGTTCCGACTGCATGATCGCGTCCAGGTTCTTGCCCAGCAGCGCCTGGTTCAGGTCGGCGAAGGCCAGCAGCACCAGCTGCACGTCCTTGCCCGGCTGCTCGGACCAGGTCAGGCCGG
Source organism: Massilia sp. YIM B02763 (assembly GCF_030412015.1). Classification (GTDB taxonomy): domain Bacteria; phylum Pseudomonadota; class Gammaproteobacteria; order Burkholderiales; family Burkholderiaceae_D; genus Telluria. Next base: position 176,585 of record NZ_JASNRD010000011.1, read on the forward strand.
CCTTGCTCAGCTCGGCGGCCAGCAGCACCTCGTGGATGCCGCCGCGGGTCACGCCGACCTTCTTGCCCTTCAGGTCCTTGACCGACTTGATGTTCGCGTCCGGACGCGCGACCAGGCGCGCGCCGCCCTTGGCGAAGCCGGCCACGACGTAGATCGGGGCGCCGTTGGCGCGGCCCTGGATCGCGGCCTCGGAGGCGGTGGCGCCGACGTCCAGCTCGCCGGCCAGGATGGCCTGCATGACGTCCGGGCCCTTGGCGAACACGTGCTCCTCGACCTTGATGCCGCACTTCGGCGCGATTTCCTTGATGTACGAGACGGCGCCGTAATGGGCGAATTTCAGGTTGCCGAGGCGGACGACTTCCTGGGCGTTGGCGGTGGTGCCGGCGCCGGCGGCGGCCAGGGCGACGGCGATGGACAGGACTTTCGGGAAGCGTTTCATGCGGTGTCTCCGGGTGGGTTATCGTTATTCCCGAATTAGCAGCTTCCGTGCCAGAGCGCCCAGCAAACGCAAGTTGCTGATTCGATTCATTTGTTGCGATGCATCAAAAAAATCCGCATCATATGATAGTGCGGAAAGCCGGAACGGTGTGCGGTTTTCCGCCGCTTTTCAGGGGAGGTGGCAGGCGCGGCTGCGCGCCAGCAGCAGCGTGCGCTCGCGTTCGTTCCCCGTCAGCGCCGCGGCGCGTTCGAACTCGGCCCGCGCCTCGGCATGGCGTCCCAGCCTGGCCAGCAGGTCGCCGCGCACGCTGGGCAGCAGGTGGTAGTGGCGCAGCGCCGGTTCCGCGCACAGGGCGTCGACGAGGGGCAGGGCTTCGGCCGGGCCGTAGACCATGCCCAGCGCCACCGCGCGGTTGAGCTCCACCACGGGCGAAGGTTGCAGCTGGGCCAGCGCATCGTAGAGGGCGGCGATGCGCACCCAGTCGGTGTCGTCGGCCCGCAGGGCGCGCGCGTGGCAGGCGGCGATGGCGGCCTGCAGCGCGTACGGGCCATAGGCGCCCAGACGGGCGGCCCCGTCCAGCGCCGCCAGGCCGCGCCCGATCGCGAGCCGGTCCCAGCGGCTGCGGTCCTGGTCCGGCAGCAGCACCGGTTCGCCGTCCGGGCCGAGCCGCGCGCGCTCGCGCGAGGACTGGATCTCCATCAGCGCCAGCAAGCCGAGGACCTCGCCTTCGCGCGGCATCAGGCCGGCCAGCACGCGGCCCAGGCGCAACGCTTCGCGGCACAGGCCGGGGCGCAGCCAGTCGCTGCCGGCGCTCGCCGCATAGCCTTCGTTGAAGATCAGGTAGATCACCTGCAGGACCGAGGCCAGGCGCGGTGTCAGTTCCGCGCCGCGCGGCACCTCGAACGGCACCTTCGCCTCGGCCAGCGTGCGCTTGGCGCGCACGATGCGCTGGGCCACGGTGGCCTCCGGCACCAGGAAGGCGCGCGCGATCTCGGCGGTGGACAGGCCCCCGATCAGCTTGAGGGCCAGCGCCGCGCGCGCCTCGGGAGAGAGCACCGGGTGGCAGGCCACGAACACGAGGCGCAGCACGTCGTCGCCCGTGCCGGGGCGGGCCAGCTCGCCCAGCTCCGCGAGCTCGGCCAGCTCGTCCGGCTGGCGCTGGCCGTCGCGCAGCAGTTCGTCGAACTCCCACGACAGCTGGCCCTCCTTGCCGGCATGCAGGGCCTGGTGGCGCAGGTGGTCCAGCGCGCGGTGCTTCGCCACCTGCATCAGCCAGGCGCCGGGGCGCTCGGGCACGCCCCCGGCGGGCCAGGATTCCAGCGCCTGCAGCATGGCATCCTGGGCCAGCTCCTCGGCCAGGCCGACGTCGCGCACCATGCGCGCCAGCGCGCCGACGATGCGCGCCGCCTCCATGCGCCAGACCGCCTCGACGGTCCGGCCGATGTCGGCTCCGCCCACGGCCGCGTCAGGCCAGGCGCGGGGCCAGCTCGTTGCGCAAGGCCTCGTCGAGCAGGCCGACGCGCAGGTTGGCGTCCGCGCGCGCATCGGCGGCGGACAGCGCCGCGTCCATGCCGGCTTCCTCGCTGCCGTGCGCCGCGCGGATCTCGACCACGACCTGGGGACCGGTCGGATAGGGCACGGTGCGGGCCCAGGCGACCGCTTCGTCCAGCGAACCGGCGCGTATCATCCAGAAGCCGGCGATGAGTTCCTTGGCTTCGGCGAAAGGGCCGTCGACGACGGTGGAGCCGCCGGCGCCGATGCGGACCCGCGCCCCGCGCGCGCTGGCCATCAGGCCGTCGCCCGTGAGCAGGGTGCCGGCCGCGGCCTCGCGCGCGTTGAAGGCATCCAGCGCATCGAGCCGGGCCTGTTCGGGGATGAAGTCGCGTTCGGTGTCGGCGTCGGCGCGCAGCAGGATGAAGTAGCTGCGCCCGGCGCCCGCGTCGGCCGGCGGCGGCACCTGCACGCAACCGCCCACGCAGCCGGTTTCGCGCACTTCCAGCACGAGCTCGCTGTCCGGCCCGGCATCGGCGGCCGGCCACTGCCTGGCCCACGCGACGGCGGCGTCTTTCGATGCCGCTTCGATGACGAGGAAGCCGGCCGCCAGCTCGGCGACGGGGAAGGGGCCCTTGGCGAGGAGATCGCCGCCGGGGCCCAGGCGCAGGCGCACCGCGCGGCTGCTGCGTTCCAGCCCCTGGACCATGACGAGCGCGCCGGCGTCGGCAAGCTGCTTGAAATAGGCCTCCATCTCCCCGATCAGCGCGGCGGAAGGATGGGCACCGGCCTCGCTGGCGGCATCGGCCTTGCGGATGATCATGAATTGCATCGGTCCCTCCTTCAGCGCGCGGCCAAGTGGGCGCGCACGCGGTCTTCCTGTTCGCGCAGTTGCCGGGTCATGGCTTCGCCGAAGTCTTCCTCGCCGAAGATCTGGCGGATCTCGACTTCGCCGACGGTGCCCTCTTGCGGCGACGGCGCCTTCTTCATCCACTCGATCGCCTCCTGCAGCGAGCCGACTTCGATGATCCAGTAGCCGGCCACCAGCTCCCTGGTTTCCGTGAACGGGCCGTCGACGACGGTGCGCTTGTCGCCGTCGTAGAGGATGCGCGCGCCTTTCGAACTGGGATGCATGCCGTCGGCGGCCAGCAGCACGCCCGCCATGGCAAGTTCCTCGTTGAAGCGGCCCATGTCCGCAATCAGCTGTTCGCTGGGCATGACGCCCGCTTCGGAGGCCGCGCTGGCCTTGGCGAAGACGATGAATTTCATGGCTGTTCTCCCGCGCCGGCGGCCGGCATCATGGTCTTCATGGCTTCCTGGATCTGTTCCAGGCTCAGGTCGCGCTGATGGGTGGCGATCGACCAGCGGTGGCCGAACGGGTCGGCGACCTGGCCGTAGCGGTCGCCCCAGAACGCGTCGTCGAGCGGCATGACGGGCGTGGCGCCGGCGCCGATCGCCTGCTCCCAGGCGGCATCCGCATCGGGTACGTACAAGTGGATCGCGACGGCCGAGCCGCCCAGCGCCTTCGGGCCGCGGCTGCCGTAGTCGGGGAAGGCGTCGGCCAGCATGATGCGCGAGTCGCCGATGCGCATTTCCGCATGCATGATCTTGCCGCCAGGCCCTTCCATGCGGCCGATCTCGACGGCGCCGAAGGCCTTGGCATAGAAAGCGAGCGCCTCGGCGGCGCCTTCGCACACGAGGTGCGGGGTGACGGTGTGAAAACCTTCGGGGATGGGGCGTGCCTGCTGCATGATGGATCTCCTTGTTCCGGGTTGTTGTGGGTGTTGCCATTGGTACGACGAACGGCACTTCCGGATCTCGACATCGGATGCAAAAAAATTTCGGCTGCGGCGATACGGTATGCCGGGCTGGCGGCAATGTCGAGCAAAAAGAGCGGCCGCGTGCGGGCGCCGCATGCCGATCGGGTAGGGCGCGGCACTATTTCTTATCAAAAAGGCTCTTGAAATTCTTTTCTGTATCCCAATATTGGCCCGGTCCGTCCAACCAATTGCTTTTCAACGAGGATACAAGATGGCTGTTGCCGAAAAAGAAACCCTTGGCTTCCAGGCAGAAGTAAAACAACTGCTGCAACTGATGATTCACTCCTTGTATTCGAACAAGGAGATTTTCCTGCGCGAGCTGGTCTCGAACGCTTCCGACGCCGCCGACAAGCTGCGCTTCGAGGCGATCAACAACGATGCCCTGTACGGCAACGACCATGAGCTGAAGATCGCGATCCTGTTCGACAAGGAAGCGAAGACCATCACCATTTCCGACAACGGCATCGGCATGAGCCGCGACGAAGCCGTGTCGCACCTGGGCACGATCGCCAAGTCGGGCACCAAGGAATTCTTCAGCAAGCTCTCGGGCGACCAGCAGGCCGACGCCGCGCTGATCGGCCAGTTCGGCGTGGGCTTCTACTCGGCCTTCATCGTGGCCAACCGCGTCACCGTCGAGACCCGCCGCGCGGGCGCCGACGCCGCGCAGGGCGTGCGCTGGGAATCGACCGGCGAAGGCGACTACACGATCGAGCAGATCGACAAGCCCAGCCGCGGCACCGACATCATCCTGCACCTGCGCGACGGCGAGGAAGAGCTGCTGTCGTCGTGGAAGCTCAAGTCGATCATCCGCAAGTACTCGGACCACATCTCCCTGCCCATCGTGATGAAGAAGGAAGAGTGGGATGACGAGAAGAAGGAAAACGTCGTCAAGGACGAATTCGAGACGGTCAACCAGGCGTCCGCGCTGTGGGCCCGCTCGAAGTCCGACATCACCAAGGAGCAGTACGACGAGTTCTACAAGCACGTCTCGCACGACTTCCAGCCGCCGCTGACCCACACGCACAACCGCGTCGAGGGCCGCAGCGAATACACGCAGCTGCTGTACGTGCCGAGCCACGCCCCGTTCGACCTGTGGGACCGCAACAAGCGCGGCGGCATCAAGCTGTACGTGAAACGCGTGTTCATCATGGACGACGCCGAGCAGCTGATGCCGGTCTACCTGCGCTTCGTGAAGGGCGTGATCGATTCGAACGACCTGCCGCTGAACGTCTCGCGCGAGATCCTGCAGGAGTCGCGCGACGTGCGCGTGATCCGCGAAGGCTCGACCAAGCGCGTGCTGGGCATGCTGGAAGAGCTGGCCAACAGCGAGGAGCAGGAAGGCAAGGACAAGTACGCCACCTTCTGGAAGGAATTCGGCCAGGTGCTCAAGGAAGGCATCGGCGAGGACGCGACCAACAAGGACCGCATCGCCAAGCTGCTGCGCTTCGCCTCGACCCACAACGACTCGGCCGAGCAGACCGTCTCGTTCGATGACTACGTGGGCCGCATGAAGGAAGGCCAGGACAAGATCTACTACGTCACCGCCGACAGCTACAACGCCACGAAGAACAGCCCGCACCTGGAGATCTTCCGCAAGAAGGGCGTCGAAGTGCTGCTGCTGTCCGACCGTGTCGACGAGTGGATGCTGTCCTTCCTGACCGAGTTCGACGGCAAGGAACTGGTCTCCGTCGCCAAGGGCGGCCTGGACCTGGGCAAGCTGGAAGACGAGGCCGAGAAGAAGGAACACGAAGAGACCGAGACCCAGTACAAGGACCTGGTCGAGAAGATGAAGGGTGCGCTGGCGGACAAGGCCAAGGACGTGCGCGTCACGTTCCGCCTGACCGACTCGCCGGCCTGCCTGGTGGCGGACGAGCACGAGCTGTCGGCCAACCTGGTGCGCATGCTGAAGGCGGCGGGCCAGGATGCGCCGGAATCGAAGCCCATCCTCGAGATCAACCCGAACCACCCGCTGGTGACGCGCCTGAAGTACGAGGACGCCGCCGGCCCGCGCTTCGGCGACTGGGCCCACATCCTGTTCGACCAGGCCATGCTGGCCGAAGGCGGCAGCCTGACGGATCCGGCGGCCTTCGTGAAGCGCCTCAACGAAATGCTGCTGGCGACGCCAGCCAAGTAACGAGGCGCCGTCGTCCCCGCGCAGGCGCACTGCTGTCCGGGATAATAAT